>NZ_CP036426.1:7379292-8668938 GCF_007752535.1 Tautonia plasticadhaerens | reverse complement strand
GACCACCGTCTCCCCCCTCCGCCGACGACTCGACCCGGCCCGGGCCGGCCCGGACCGCCCGATTCGGGCGGTCGGCCCCGGACAGAGATCGGCCGGCCAGGGGGATATGCGCCCCGGCCGGGGGGAAGTCAATCGAACCGGGGAGGCGCTGGCGCCACCTGGCGCGGATGGGAAGTCCCGGCCCCGCGCCGGCTTGCGTCGACCGCCCCGGGGCGGTCCGGCTGGCGCGATCGGGGCGCGACGGGGGTCACTCGGTCGTGTCGCCGGCGGACTCCAGCCCATCCGGATCCGGCACGTGCCGGGACGTCGTCCCGTCCTGGTAGAGGACGAGCGTCGCCCGGTTGAAATACGACTCCACTTCGGGGGGCACGACCGAGTCGGCCGAGAGCCATCGGTGGTCGCCGACGACGACCGAGGCGAGCACCGAGGCGACCAGCACGAGATGGAGCCGGGGATCGAGCAGCCAGTTGACGCAGTGGGACATGGCCTCCCTCCGGGACCGGCCCCGGCTCGAGGCCCGGGAGGGACCCCCGGACGCCCCGGCCGGCTCCGTCGCCGTCGGGGCCGGGCGTCCCCCTCGGGAGGGGTCATGCCCGCCTCGCCTCGCCTGGTTCCTGCGGGAACCCTAGTGCGCCGACCGCCCCCGGGCGACTCGGCCTCGGCCGATCGGGCCGGCCGGGGGGACGCCCGGCCTAGTTGTCCATCGCGCAGAAGCCGCCGCCGCAGCCCATCGCGCCGCAGCCCCCGGCGGCGGGGGAGGGGGCGTCGCAGACCGGCAGGGCCGGGCCGACCGAGCCGCCCCGGGCGGCGGCGGGGACGCTGAACCGCTTGGTCAGCGACGAGGCGCCGCAGGAGGGGCAACTCGGCCCGTCGGAGGGCCCCCGGACCAGGGCCTCGAAGTCCCGGCCGCAGTCGTCGCAACGGTACTCGTACAGGGGCATGGTCGCTCGGCCTCCAGTCTGGGGGATGTCCGCCGGGCCCATCGCCCGGGGGGCGGCCGTCGTCGGCCCCCGGGGCCGGGCCCGGCCCGATCGAGGGTCGGGGTCGTCGGGCCGGCGGTGACGGGGGTATTATAGGAGACGCCGGCGACTCCCCGTCAACGGCGGCGGGCCGGGCATGGGGAGGCGGCGACACCTCGCCCCGGGAGACGACCCCGTGACCACGCTCCGCCCCCTGTCCCGGGACGAGGTCCGACGCATCGACGGCCGGGCGGCCGAGGAGCTGGGCCTGCCGACGATCGTCCTGATGGAGAACGCCGGCCGGGGGGCGGCGGGGCTGCTGGTCGGCGCCCGGGAGTCCGGGCCCGCCCGGGTGCTCGTGCTCTGCGGCCCCGGCAACAACGGCGGCGACGGCGCCGTGGTCGCCCGCCACCTCGACGCGTGGGGGTGGCCCGTCCGGGTGCGATGGACCGTCCCCGACGACCGCCTCCGGGGGGATCCGGCCCTCCAGCGGTCGGTCCTGGGCCGGGCCGGGTTCGACCAGGGGACGATCGCCGACCCGTCGGCGATCGACGAGGACCTGCGATGGGCCGACTGGGTGGTCGACGCCCTGCTCGGGACCGGCCTGGCCCGGGAGGTCGAGGGGCCGATCCGGGCGATCATCGAGGCCGTCAACGCCTCGGGCACGCCGGTGCTGGCGCTGGACCTGCCCTCGGGCCTCGACTGCGACACCGGGCGGCCGCTCGGCGAGGCGATCCGGGCCCGAATGACCGCCACCTTCGTCTCCTCGAAGCTCGGCTTCGACGCCCCGGGGGCCTCGGGCTATACCGGGGAGGTCCGGGTGGTCGACATCGGCGTGCCCGGCCTGCTGCTGGAGCCCTTCCGGCCCCGGGCGTGAGGGGACGTCGGCGGTGGGGACCTTGAGGTCCCGACCGCCGGGGGTGCGGGCCGGCAGACTCGGGGGGTGCGTCATGGCGGTGCGGCCGTCGGGTCCGGGTCAGGCGGGTCGACCCCGGGATCGCAGCAGTTCGAGGATCGACTGGCGGTCGGCCGGGACTCCCCGACGGGCGGCGAACGCCGCCCATCGGCCGGCGGGGAAGGCCCCGGGCAGGCCCGAGGCCGACCGGTAAGGCGAGGGACGCTGGGCGGAAACCGGGATCGGCGAGGCGGCCGGGGCCGGCTCGCCGATCGAGGAGGGCTCGACGGCCGGCGGGGTCCCCTCGTTGGTCAGCCCGAAGGAGACCCCCGACCCGACGCCGGCCGTGGCCTCGACGGCGTAGGAGCCGGGGACCTCCCCGGCGGAGGCCCCGACGCCGGCCAGCCCAGAGGGGCCGATCACCGCCGTCGCCGAGGCGAGCACGGCCGAGGCCCCGGAGGTGGGGGCCGAGAAGACGACGACCCCGCCGGCCACCGGCTGGTCGTCGACCGGCTCGACCGAGACGGTCAGCGGCTCCCCGAAGGCCGAGCCCGGGGGGGCCGACTGCCCCCCCCCGGAGACGACCGACAGGTTGAAGCCGTTCGACTCGAAGGCGCCGATGTCGGCCTCCCCTTCCGGGCGGAAGGTGCCCCGCTGGTCGAAGGCGAAGTCCGGATCCCGGAGCCCCCGATCCAGCGCCGGGCTGCCGGGGAGCAGCGGGTGGGTCAGCGAGTAGCCGCCGTAGAACCCCAGCGGCCCGAGCATCGGGTCGACCCCGACGAGGTCGGTGGGCTGGGGGGCCACCTCGGCCCCCCCGGCGAGCAGGTTGTTCCCCTGGGAGAGGAACGTGCCGGTCTTGACCACCAGGTCCCCGTTCTCGTTGTCGGCCACGATGCTGGACTCGAGCACCGAGTCCTCGATCCGGTACGGGTTGACCCGGTCCGATCCCCCCCGGATGACGTTGCTGAAGATGCCGCCGCCGACCCGGTTGGCCCGGTTCTCGGCGATGGTGGAGGCGTCGATCTTCACGGTATGGGCGTTGTAGATGGCGCCCCCCCGGCCGTAGGGGACCAGGCCGCCGGCCAGGACGAACCCCTCGGCGACGTTGCCGCTGAAGGTGCTGGCCTGGATGTTGAACGTCCCCTCGTTGAACAGTCCGCCCCCCTCGCGGTTCGCCCGGTTGCCGGTGACGCTGGTGACCGACATCGCGGCCCAGCCGTCGTTGTAGATGCCGCCCCCCCGGCCGATCCCGGCCGGGCCGTAGCCGATGGTCGTCGCCCCCTCGACCGTGTTCCCCTCGATCCGGGCGTGGTAGGTGTAGAGCGTCCCCCGGTTGTAGACGCCCCCGCCCTTGAACCGCGCCCGGTTGCCGACGACGGTGGAGAAGTCCAGGCCGACGATCCCCTCGTTGAAGATCGCGCCGCCGAACTCGGCGTCGCCGTTGGTGAGGATCAGGCGGCGGAGGCGGAGGTCGGCGTCCTCGGCGACGGTGAAGAGCCGGAACTCGGGGGTGTCGGGGGAGGGGGATCGGCCGATGGTCAGGCGGTCTTCGCCCTCCTCCGGCCCCTCGATCTCGATGTCGACGGACACCGTGGGCAGCGGCCCGGTCAGCACGATCGCGTCGCCGACGGAGGCGGCGAACTCGATCGTGTGCTCCTCCTGGGGGAGCCGGTTGGCCTGCTCGATGGCGTCCCGGAGCGAGCCGGGCCCGCCGTCGGCGGCGCTGGTGACGGTGAAACTCGCCAGGACGACCCGGGGCTCCAGCCCCTCGACCTTCCCGGCGACCGCCCACGCCCGACGCCTGCGGTGCCCCGCCGGTGCCGTCGAGCGCCGGGGGCCCGAACCGATCCGATTCCGCCAGAAGGACGATCCCATCCGAGCACCCCGCTCCCGAGTCGAGCCTCGACACCCCGCCGACCGCCCCGGTCTTGCCATCCCCCGGGGAGGGCACGCCCTCCCCGGCCGGGGCCGATCCACCTGGAATGATCGGACGATCTTCCCCGACCGATCCAATCGAATCCCCCGGAATCCGATCCGGTGCCGGACCCCCTCGGAAGGTCATCGGGCGTCGGTCGACCCGCCCCGGATGCCCGGGACGTCGATCGGGACCGGCCCGGTGCGCCCCGGTGCGCCCCAAGCAATCGACGCAACTCGATGGAATAACAAGGAATTCGAAATCCGAAATGGCTTCGTTCCGTTTTCCGAGGACACCGCGAGGCGGCCCGCCGGCTCCCGAGACGGACGTCCAAGCCGGGACGGGTGTCGGGCCGACCCCCGTCGGGCGATTCGAGGCGAGGGGCCCGTGTCGTCCGACGGCTCCGGCACCGGCCGGGGCGCGCCCGGTGCGCCCCCAGTGCGCCTCCGGTGCGCCCCCGGTGCGCAGGGATCGATTCGACGCAAAGAATTGCCACCACAACGGTTCCCGAAATCGAAATGGCTTCGCTCCGTCGATCGGGGCGGCCGAGGTGACAGGCATCACCCGATCCGCTCGCGGGCCCCGATCGCCGATCGTGGGAAGGGAGGGGCCGGGGGACGAGAGGCCCGGCCCCGGCTCCTCCGGGCTCACCGAGACGACCCGGCCGGGGGCGGCGACGGCAGGAGGTCCGGGGGATCGGGAAGGATGGATGATTGCGAGAACTCGCCACGGAGGATGCTCAGGGGCGCAGGACGATGGTCTAGGCCGGGGGCGGATCGGCTCCGCGTCGGATGGTCCCTCCGACATAATCATCGTGGCCGGGGCGAACGGCAGTCACACAAAATGAGAGGAGGGGTCGGGCTCAGCGGCGGATCGGCCGCAGCGCCCGGACGGCGGACCGGCCGAAGCGGCGGACCAGCAGGGCGTTGACGGTGCCCTGGGTGATGCCGGAGGAGAACCGGGAGAGGACGGTGCGGGCGACCTGGCCGCCGATGAGGTCGTGCATCTGGTCGAATGCTTGGTCAGCGGCGGCGTCGGTCAGCTCCTCCAGGCGGCCGGCGACGAAGGTGTTGGCGAAGATGTGGGCCGTGATCTTCAGGGTCGACCAGGAATCGGCCCGCAGGTGGTAGAGGCGGCAGAGGGCGCCGACGAGGTGGTAGGCGTTGGCGACGACGATCAGGGCGTCGAGGAAGCCGGTCGGCACGATCGCCGTCTTCCAGCCGACGGAGACGGCGTGCCGGGTGACCAGGGCGTCGGCCGAGGCGTCGAGGGGCGTGAGGAACTGGTCCTCGAAGTCGAGGACCCAGTCGGCGTCGGTGGCGTGGTCGAGGGACCGGAGGCGGTCGCGGCGTTCGAGGAGCTGCCGGGCGGCCTCCTCGCCGGAGATCGAGGCGAGGAAGCGGAGGTGCCGGGGGTCGGTCGGGTAGAGGTCGAGGAACTCGACGAGCCGCCGCTTGGCCAGCGCGGTGTTGCGGCGGGCCTGGGCCTGGACCGCCCGGCGTCGGCCGAGGTCGTCCGCCCGATCCAGCCGGAGGCCGGGGGAGACGGGCAGGGTCGCGTACCGCCAGGCCAGGCCGACGATCGAGACGGCGAACATCGCGGCCAGGACCGCCGCCGTCGCATACCCGATCGCCCGGACCACCGGCGGCCAGGCCGCCAGCGTGGTCAGGAATAGCGAGGCCTGCGCGGCGACGAACAGCAGGACGACGGCCGTCATCAGCAGCAGCAGGAATCCCGCGGTGCCCCGGTCGATGAGCGTCGATCGGCCGGGCTCGTCCTGCTCCGTCAGGTCGAGGTCGGGGATCGGATCCTCGACGAACGCGCGGGGGGGGCCGAGGATCGCCTCGTCGATCGCCGGGGCCGGGATGCCGGAGTCGACGGGCCGGGAGCGGCGGGCGGGCCCGGGCTCCGTCGCGGGCCCCTCGGGGCGCCCCGGTCCGGGGGCGGGGGGGACGGGCCCGTCGTCGTCGCCGCCGGGGATGCCGGATGAGGGGCCGTAGCCGGGGGGATTGCTCATCGGGGGTCCCTCGGGGGGGAGCGGGGGGGAGCGGGATGGCCGTCGGCCGACGGACATCATATCAGCCCGGGGCGATCGCCTTGACCCGATCGCTGCTCAGGGGCCGGCCTTCACTTCAGGCCGAGGACGAAGCGGGCGAGGCGGTCGAGGTTGATGTGGGGGGGCACCTTGACCCGGGCCCGGGGCAGCGAGGGCTCGGGGCGGGGGAAGCGGAAGCGGCCGGGGTCGTACTGGTCGGGCCAGTCGTCGGGCAGCCGGGAGACGGGGGCCCGGACCTCGCCCCGGGGGGTGTTGTAGCGGAGGACGTCGGCCGGGTCGCCCGGCTCCGCCCAGGTGGAGCGCACCGCGGCCACGATCAGGTGCTCGACCCCCAGGTCCTTGCGGACCTGATGCGGCCGGATGATCGGCCGGGTGAGCTGCGTGAGCAGGTCGAGCAGCCGGTCCCGGTCCTCCCGGACCACGCGATCGGCCTTCGTGGCCACGAAGGCCACCCGGCGCACGTGCTCCAGCCGGGAGAGCCCCAGCGACAGCAGCGACACCGCCGAGGCGAACAGCTGCCGCCCCGGGCTCAGGCCGGGGTCGACGTACATGAGCACCTGTTCCAGGAAGGCCCGGTAGGCGTTGACCATGCCGTGGCCCCCTTCGAGCAGGACCGTCACGTCCACGAGCACGACCAGGTCGTCGCAGCGTCCCAGCGCCCGGGCGAACGGGAGCACCAGCGTCTCCCGGTAGCGTCGATAGCGCTCGGCGAACGCCGAGGCCGTCCCCGGCGACCGCCCCCGGGCGGCGGGGGGCAGGGGGGCGAACTGCTCGGCCCGAGCGAGGCCGCAGATCCCGCGGTCGGCCTTCAGGCGGATCCGGTCCTCGGCCGAGGGGGGCACGTCGTCGCCGAGCCGGGCGTCGAGGGGGACGCCATCGGGCCCGAGCACGAAGCTCGACGGGCAGATGAACGGCATGAACCGCGTGTGGAGGGTGGCCAGGACCGTCCGGTAGGCGGTGAGGATCGTCGACTCGTCCGAGGCCCCCTCGACCGCCGCCAGGTACGGCCGGGCGATCGAGGCGAACTCGGCCTGGTTGCGGAAGACGCCGAGCACGGCGTCGCTCCAGGCCTCGAAGTCGGGGTGCAGGGCGATCACCATGTCGGCCAGCCGCTCGCCGGGCAGGTCGACGAGGGAGAGGTCGGTGGTCCACCAACTGTCCCGGCCGATCACGTACTCGGCCCGGTACTCGTTCAGGCGATCGGTCTTGGCGGGCCAGTCGGACTCGATCAGGCGGTTGTAGTGGTCGTCGAAGTCGAACCGCTCGGCGCAGACGGCGGGGGGCAGGTCGCCGAGCAGGGTCAGCTCGACGGGGTCCCCGGAGGGGGAGAGGGGCAGGCGGTCGGGGTCGTGGTTGCGGAGGTGGGCGATCAGCGAGGTCAGCAGCACCGTCTTGCCGCTGTAGAACAGGCCGACCAGGCCGACGGAGCGCCGGGACCGGAAGGGCTGGCGGCGGAGCGGGTTGATCATCGGGGCTCGGTCGGGGAGGGGCTGCGAGGCCGGCGGGGGGGGCCCGGGCCCCCCCCGCCCGCGCTCTCGGGTCGAGGCGACCCGACCATGTTGACCCGCCCCCTCCGTTCCATCAAGGCGGGGATCGCCCACCGGGGGCCGGATCCCGGGGCCCGCGCGCACAACCGGCCCGCCCCCGATGCTGGGAGGCGGGCCGGGCCGGCCCGATCGGCGATTGGGGGGCGGTCAGCCCGCCTTGCGGCGGCGACGGCGGCGGAGGGTGGCGCCGCCGACGCCCAGCAGGCCGATGCCGGCGATCGCCAGGCTGCTCGGCTCGGGGACGACCTGGACGCTGTGGTTGTCCGACTCCAGGCCGGTGCCCGAGGGGTTGGAGAAGAGGACGCGGTCGAAGGTCCCGCTGGTGGCGACGACGTTCACGTAGACGTAGGGCTCGCCCGTGTTCTCCCCGGTGTTCGGGTTGCCGAAGTAGTCCGGGTCCCCGCCGAGCAGCGGCAGGATCGTGGCCCTGGTGATCGAGGCCACCAGCTCGGCCCCGTCGAAGATGTCGACGGTGTTCAACGCGTCGATCGCGCCGAAGTAGAAGCCGAAGTACGTCGCGGGGCCGGCCAGGTCGAGCGTGATCGAGGTCGTCGGCAGGCTCTGGTTGCCCACGGCCAGGTACTGGGTCTGGTAGGCGCCGCCGTAGGCGTCGGCGGAGACGATCATGCCGCCGGGGGCCGCGGCGCTGTAGGTCCCCACGGCGGAGTTGATGAGGGTCGTCGAGCCGGTCGACAGCGAGTCGAAGTCCTCGGTGACGATGTTCGAGAAGGAGGACTGCTGGACGCCCGGCGCCTCGACGGACAGGCTCACCGTGGTGGCGGACGCGGGGGAGGAGAGGATCGGGCAGAGGGGGGCCAGGAGCAGCGCGGTCCTGGTCAGGAGTGAGTGGAATCGGTTCATGGCAGCAAGCTCATCGATGGATATGCGGGGACGTCGATTCATGGGGCCGGGACGACGGCGGGCTCGCGGCGATGTCGGCGTCGCGAGCGTTTCCCACGAGTCCCAGTTCGAGCCCGCCCCCCCGCCGTGACCACCGTTCCTCGCGTCAACATGTGCGCCGCCTTCCGGCATCACCCCACCGGCCCGAATGTCTCCCGCATGCATCATCGCACCCCCGGAAACGACGACGAGCCGCCGCGAACGGGTCGCGGCGGCTCGGGTGCGTCACGGGGCGAGTCGGGGGGCGTGCGCCGCCGGGCCCGGCCGGCGATCGGCCGGGCCGGCGGGGGGAGGGGCGAGGGGCCGGGTCAGGATGGGTCGCCGAGGGCCGATCGCCAGTGGTCGAGCATGTCGGCGAGCGTCTGCTCGGTGCTCAGGCGGGGCTCCCAGCCGGTCCGGGAGCGGAGCTTGGAGGCGTCGGCCAGCAGCAGCGGCTGGTCGACGGGTCGGACCCGGGCGGGGTCGACGACGACCTCGACCGGGGCCCGGGCCAGGCGGCGGAGCGTCTCCAGCATCGAGGCCAGCGACTCGTCCCGGCCGGTGCCGATGTTGTAGACCTCGCCCGCCTGGCCGTGCTCGGCGAGCAGGCGGTAGGCCCGGACGATGTCCCGGACGTCGGTGAAGTCGCGGACCACCTCCAGGTTGCCGACCTCGATCCGGGGGCGGGTGCCGCGCTCGACCTCGGCCACCTGCCGGGCGAAGCTGCCGAGGACGTAGCGGTCCTCCTGCCTCGGCCCGGCGTGGTTGAACGGGCGGGCGACGACCACCGGGGTGCCGTAGGAGAGCGCGTGCTGGATGCCCAGCAGGTCGGCGGCGGCCTTGCTGGCGGCATACGGGTTGTTCGGCCGCAGGGGGCAGCGCTCGGAGACGGGCAAGTCCTCGGGGGCGGGGTTGCCGTAGGAGACGCCCGAGCCGACCAGGACGACCCGGGGCAGGGGGTCGAGTCCGGCGGCCCGGACTGCGTCGAGCAGGGTCATCGTGCCGCCGAGGTTCAGGCCCCAGGTCCCTCTCGGGTCGTCGAGGCTGGCGCTGGGGTTGGCCTGGGCGGCGAGGTGGTAGATCGCCTCCGGCTGCTTGCGGGCGATCAGCCGGGAGAGCGACTCGACCGAGTCGGTGACCAGGTCGAACGCCTCCAGCCGGACCGACTCGGCCAGGTGGGCCGAGGCGACGGACCACCTCCCGGAGGCGGAGAGGCCGACGACCTGGTCGCCGGAGTCGATCAGGTGCTCGGCCAGGTGTCCGCCGACGAACCCCGAGATGCCGGTGACCAGCGCCCTCATGGCCGATTCCCCCCTCCCGCCCCCGATCGATCCGCCGATCCCGCCCCGACGCGATCCGCGCCGATCCCCCGCCGGGGCGGAGTGCCCAGGGTAATCGGCCGGCCGGGGCCGGGCAAGGCGAGCAGGGGGGGGTCGGCCGGGGGGACGGCCCGTGGGCGATGTTGCGGGGCCGCCTCACGCGACGAGGCCCGAGACACCGGGGGCGGGGGGGGCCGATACGATAGAATAGAATCAAGGAGTCGTGTTTGCTCGGGACTGCGGGAGGAGACCGGTCCCGACGGGCTCGACCCCGGGAACCCCACGCCGCCCGCCTCGGCCGAAGTTGGCCGTGATGACGACGGGCACCGATCGCCCTGGACCGAGGCACCGTCCCATGATCCCGATGAATTGCCCGAACTGTGGGAGCCACGGCGAGATCCCGCTCGACCGGCTCAACAGCCGGCTGAAGTGCCGCAAGTGCGGGACCATGTTCTACATGGACGAGACCGGCTCGATCATGCTCGGCGACCCCGGCGCCCTGAAGGGCCGCAAGAAGGGCCGCAAGGCCAACGCCCGGCCGGCCCTCGATTTCGACTTCGACGTCGCCCGGATGATCAAGGACATCCCGAAGCCCGTGAAGCTCGGCGTCCTCGGCGTGGCGATGCTGGCGATGCTGGGCTACGGTGCCTCGGCCCTGATGGCCTCCTTCACCGTGCCGGCGGACGTCGAAGGGCGGTCGGCCCACGTCGGCAGGCTGTTCGTCGACAACGAACTCGACCTCCTGCGCGAGTTCGCCGCGCCCGGCACCGCCGACGACCTGGCCGCCTGGCACGAGGCCATGCGGCCGAAGCTCAACTACGAGGGGCCCCGGCGCCGCCCCAAGGACGTGCGGATCAGCGCCGCGCTCATCAAGGCCGACGACACCTCGGCCCGGAGCTTCCTCAGCATGATCGTCACCTTCGCGCCGCCCCCTCCCCCCTCCACCACGCCCGCCCCGGACGCGCCGAAGAACACCCTGACCCTCTCCCTGATCTGGAGCAAGCACGAGGGAGACTGGCTCGTCGACGGCTCGAAGACCCTCGCCGAGGCCACCAACCCCCCGCCCCCCACCCGGCCCCGGGGCTATGCCGGGGGGGGGCGGCGGTACTGAGCGGGGGGCACCGCACGGCCGCCCGTGCCGGCCGGCCCGAAGGCGGACGGGGAGGGTCCCGGGGCCCGGGGTCCTGGGGCGGACGACGAGGCAGGGGCCGGGTCGATCGCAGCCGACCCGGCCCCTGCCTCGTTCCCGTTCGACTCCCGCCGGCCGACGCCGGCCGGCCCGGCCGCCTACTCGGCGTCCGGCTCGCCGTCGGCATCCTGGTCGTCGAGGTGGTCGCTGGCCTCGGCGGGGCCGACGCCGTCGTTGAGGATGTGGTCGGGGCGGGGGGCACCGGCCGGGGGGTGGGCCTCATCGGCGTCGCCGACGGCCTCGGGGGAGTCCGGGGCCTCGGCCTCGGCGAGGGCCTCCGCGACGGCGTCGTCGACGCCGTCGGCGGCGGAGAGCTCCTCCTCGGGCAGCTTGGCGAGCGAGCCGACGGAGTCCCCCTCGTCGATCCGGATCAGGCGGACCCCCTGGGTGTTGCGGCCGATCAGGTTCACGTCGCCGACCCGGGTGCGGATGATGTTGCCGCCGGCGGTGGTGAGCATCACCTCGTCGTCGTCGGTGACCTTGGCGATGGTGACGACCGGGCCGTTGCGGTCGGTCGTCTTGATGTCGATGAGGCCCTTGCCGCCCCGGTTCTGGGAGCGGTACTCGGTCAGGGCCGTCCGCTTGCCGTAGCCGCGCTCGCAGACGGTCAGCAGGCTCGCCTCGTCCTCCTGGCCGTTGGCGACGATCATGCCGACCACCTCGTCGCCGTCCCCCAGGGAGATGCCCCGGACGCCGTGGGCGGTGCGGCCCATGGCGCGGGCGTCGGACTCGTCGAAGCGGATCGCCATGCCCTGCTTCGTGGAGATGAGCACGTGGTCGCCCGCCTTCACGCGGCCGACGGCGATCAGCTCGTCCCCCTCGTCCAGGCCCAGGGCGATGATCCCCCGGCCCAGCGGGCGCTTGAAGGCGGTCAGCTCGGTCTTCTTCACCGTGCCCCGCCGGGTGCACATCATCAGGTACTCGTCCTCGACGAACCGGCGGACGGGCAGGAAGCCGGTGATCCGCTCCCCCTCGTCGTTGTCGAGCTGCAGGAGGTTGACGATCGCCCGGCCGGCGGCGGTCCGGCCGGCCTCGGGGACGTCGTAGACCTTCAACCAGTAGACCTTGCCGCGGTCGGAGAAGAAGAGGATGTAGTCGTGCGTCAGGGCGACGAACATGTGTTCGAGGAAGTCGCCCTCCCGGGTGCTGGTCGCCGCGATCCCCCGGCCGCCCCGGCCCTGGGCCCGGTAGGTGCTGGGGGGCAGCCGCTTGATGTAGCCCGCGTTGGTGATCGTGACCACCATGTACTCTTCGCGGATCAGGGCTTCCTTGTCGAAGTCCCCCAGCTCCTCGCCGGAGACCTCGGAGCGGCGCGGGTTGGCGTACTTCTGCTTCAGCTCCCGGAGGTCGGCCCGGATCAGGTCGTAGATCAGGTGCTCGTCGGCCAGGATCGCCTCGTACCGGGCGATGTCCTCCCGGAGCTTCTTGTACTCCTCGGCGAGCTTGTCGGCCTCCAGCCCGGTGAGCTGCTGCAGCCGCATGGCCAGGATCGCGTCGGCCTGGTTGCGGGTGAGCGGGCCGGTGGCCTTGGCGTCGGGGGAGTCCAGGGCGCGCCGGAGGATCTGGTCGGAGACCTCCAGCCCCATCAGGCGGGCCCGGGCCTCGGTGGGGTTGGCCGACGACCGGATGACCCGGATCACCTCGTCGATGTAGTGCAGGGCGATCAGCAGCCCCTCGACGACGTGGGCCCGCTGCCTCGCCTGGCGGAGCTGGAACTGCGTCCGCCGGCGGATGACCACCACGCGGTGGTCCAGGTACAGCCGGAGGATCTCCTTGAGGGCGAGCGTCCGGGGCCGGCCGTCGACCAGCGCCAGCATGATGACGCTGAAGGTGTCCTGCAGCGGGGAGTACTGGAAGAGCTGGTTGAGGATCACGTTCGGATCCTCCCCCCGCTTCACGGTGACGACCACGCGGACCGGCTGCTTGCGGTCGGAGTGGTCGTCGACGGCCGAGATGCCGCTGATCCGGCCGCTGTTGACCAGATCCGCCAGCTTCTTGAGCAGCGACTCCTTGGTGAGCTGGTAGGGGATCTCCGTGAAGACGATGTGCGAGCGGCCGTCCTTCAGCTCGTCGATCTCGTACTTCGCCCGCAGGGTGATCCGCCCCCGGCCGGAGCGGTACGCCTCCATGATCCCGAACTTGCCGCAGATGGTGCCGCCGGTGGGGAAGTCCGGGCCCCGGATGTACCCCATCAGGCCGTGCAGGTCGATCTCGGGGTCGTCGATCAGGGCGACCAAGGCGTCGCAGACTTCCCCCAGGTTGTGGGGCGGGATGCTCGTCGCCATGCCGACGGCGATGCCGCCGGAGCCGTTGACCAGCAGGTTCGGGAACTTGCCGGGCAGGACCCGGGGCTCGGAGTACTTCTCGTCGTAATTGGGCTGGAAGTCGACCGTGTCGAGTTGCAGGTCCTCCAGCATCTCGCCGGCCACCGGGCTGAGCTTCGCCTCGGTGTACCGCATCGCCGCCGGGGGCAGGCCGTGGATCGAGCCGAAGTTCCCCTGGCCGGTGATCAGCAGGTGCCGCATGTTCCACCACTGGGCCATGCGGGCGAGCGTCGGGTAGATCGAGTTGTCGCCGTGCGGGTGATACCGCTTCATCGTCTCGCCGACGATGCCGGCGCACTTGCTGGTGCCGCCGCCGGGGGAGAGCCCCAGGTCCCGCATCGCCACCAGGATGCGCCGCTGCGACGGCTTCAGCCCGTCCCGGACGTCGGGCAAGGCCCGGCTGACGATGACCGACATCGCGTAGTTGAGGTAGCTCTCCTTGAGCTCGTCCTCGATGTTCAGCGGCGGGGTCGGCAGGTGGCCCTCGGTCGGCGATGCGGTGCTCACGATTGGTTCGATCCCTCGGCCCGGGTCGATGCCCCGGGTGCCGCGCATCGGCCCCGGGCATAGTGGACATTGGTCGACACCCATTCTACCCGAAATCGGGCGGGTCGACAACGCCGAAGGGCGGGGGGCCGGGCCCCTTAAGTCGAAGTGTGGGCAAGGGTTCCCGGCGCCTCCGATCGGGCCGGGGGACGGCCGTCGCGCCGCTCGGGCCTCCCGGACCGGCCGGGCGACCTCCAGGACATGCCCGACGACCGGCCGGAGGGTCACCGACGACGGGACCGCTCCAGCCCCGCTCGGGGCGAATCGCCGACTGGGGGCATCGGGTTCGGGTCCCGGGTGGCGAGGCGGGGGCCCGCCCCATCGTCGACGATCGCGAGGGTCTCCACGATGGTCCTGCCGGTCGGGGGCCGGGGCGACGGGCCCGGCCCCGGGCCGCACTCCCCGAGATCGACGGGTCGACGAATCGGCAACAACGCGTTCGACGCCCCGCCATGGGGGGTCGCGTCGAACCGCAACCCTCCCGGGCCGAGGCGGCCGGGGTCGAGCGGACCAAGCCCCCGGCCACCCCAAAGGTCAGCGAAGGTCAGCGATCCGGCCGGTTCGGGATGAGTCCTGGGATGCCGGGGAAGGATTGGTCGTGGTCCGGGTCGGCGCGGGCTTTGCCGTGGGAAGGGCGGGGCGGGGTGTCGGCCCCGCCGATCGTTCTCGAGACCGCCCGAGGGAGGAGGCACCCCCGATGTCGACGGTGATGCAACACGCGAGCCACGGCCTGGGCCTGGGCCCCGATCGATGGCCGGCCCCCCTGCTCGACGACCTGGCCTACACCAGGACCGGAATCGTCAACCTCTACTTCGTGGGCCGGGAGGGCGCCGGGGACCGCGGCTGGGTCCTCGTCGACGCCGGGATGATCGGCTCGGCCGGCGCCATCGAGCGGGCGGCGGCCGGGCGGTTCGGCGAGGGCGCCCGGCCCTCGGCCATCGTCCTGACGCACGGCCACTTCGACCACGTCGGCGCCCTGGAGGAGTTGGCCCGACGCTGGGACGCGCCGGTCTATGCCCACACGATGGAGCTGCCCTACATCACCGGCCGGTCCAGCTACCCGCCGCCGGACCCGACCGTCGGCGGCGGCCTGATGGCGGGGCTCTCCTGGCTCTACCCCGCCGGGCCGGTCGACGTGGGGGCGCGTGCCCGCCCCCTGCCGGCCGACGGCAGCGTCCCCGGCATGGACGGCTGGCGCTGGCTCCACACCCCGGGCCACAGCCCGGGCCACGTCTCGCTGTTCCGGGACTCCGACCGGACGCTCATCGCCGGGGACGCCTTCGTGACCACCCGGCAGGAGTCCGCCCTCGCCGTGCTGACCCAGGAGCCGGGGCTCCACGGCCCGCCGAGGTACTTCACCCCCGACTGGCCCTCGGCCTGGCATTCCGTCCGGGAGCTGGCGGCACTGGATCCGGAGCTGGCCGCCACCGGCCACGGCGAGCCCATGTCCGGCGAGGCCCTCCGAGCCGGCCTGCATCGCCTCGCCCGACGCTTCGCCGAGGAGGCGATCCCCGAACACGGCCGATACGTCGGCCGCTCCGCCCTGGCCGACCACCGGGGCGTCATCTCCGTCCCGCCCGACGTCCCCCACCCGATGGCCCGGCTGCTGACCGGCGTCGGCGTCGGCTTGCTGGCCGGCGTGGCCCTCTCGGCCCTGCTGGAGGGGGACGACGACTGACCCCGACTCCCCCGTGCCGGCCGGCCGCCGCCTCGCCGCGCGCCCCGACGGCCGGCGGGGCGGACGCCCCGCCGCCCCCTCGGATTCCGGTCGAAAACCCCTTGCCCGGCGGCCCAAGCGAATGCTAAAATCGCCGATGGAATAAATTCCCGATTAGAAATATAGTGGCCCTCCGAGATCCTCGGCGGGCCCCGGAATCGAGGAGGGTGGATATGGACTCCTCATCTGTTCGCGGGCGTCGCCCTCGCAAGGGCCGTGACGGCCCGGGGCGACCCCCGTCTCCCCGGGCGTCGCGCCGGCGGCGACCGACGGTCGAGGCGATGGAACGCCGGGCCTTGCTGTCGACGATCCTCGTCGACACCTTCGCCGACGAGGTGCAGCCCGACGCCACCACCAGCCTCCGCGAGGCGATCGCACTGGCCGCGTCCACCCCGGGCGACGACGCCGTCGTCCTCCCGGCCATCATCGACGGGGCCCAGAGCTCCTACGCCCTGGCCCTCGGCCAGCTGGCCGTCGACGACGCCGACGCGCTGACCATCCGATCCGAGGGCGGCCCCGCGACCATCGACGCCCTGGGCAACAGCCGGGTGCTCTCGATCTCGGCCCGGAGCGTCGTCGAGCTCTCCGGCCTGGCGATCACCGGGGGGGAGGCCGAGGAGCGGGGCGGCGCCATCTACCTCGACGGCGGATCGCTGTCGCTCGTCGGCAGCTCGGCCTCGGGCCAGGCGAACTCGACGCTCGAGCCCTCGCCCGACCTCCAGGTCGGCTACGGCGGCGGCATCTACAACGCCGGGGGCACGCTGTCGCTCGTCGACAGCTCGGTCTCGGGAGGGGCGGTCTCGCCCCACGCGCCGACCAATTCGCCGCGGATCGGCTACGGCGGGGGGATCTACAACGACGGCGGCTCGGTCTCGATCGTCGGCGGCTCGGTCTCCGGGCAGGCCGGCCCGGCCTCGGCGGACACGGAAGATGACTTCTTTCCCGAGCGCTACGTGTTCATCGACGGCCAGGGTGGGGGGATCTACAACGGCGGCGGCTCGGTCTCGATCGTCGACAGCTCGGTCTCCGGGCGGGCCGGGGGGACGTGGGCGGCCTATGACTTCGGCGACCTGGCCGGCGCCGGCACCGGTGGCGCCATCTACAGCACGGGGGCGGTCTCGATCCTCGGGAGCGGCGTGGAGGGGACGGCGCACGTCGGGGGGGCCGTCTACAGCCTCGGCACGCTGGAGCTCGACCGATCCATCGTCTCGGGGAGGGCCGAGGGGGAACGACCTCACAGCCCGATCACCCCGGTCAGCGAGGCTCCCGCCCATGCGGGGGGCATCTACAGCGAGGGGACCGCATCGATCTCGAGGACGTCCCTCTCGGGGGTGATCTTCGACCCGGAAGCCTGGGGCGACGGCGGCGGCATCGAGAACCGGGGGACGATGGCCCTCATCGACACCACGGTCCACGACAGCCGGGCCCCGAGGCACGGCCCCGGGATCTACAACTCAGGCACGCTCGACATCACCGGCGGGACCATCATCGGGAACACGCCTAGCGCTTCCTACACGTCCCCCCCGGGGCTTGGAGGTGGGATCTACAACAGCGGCCCCCTGACGATCACCAATACGCTCATCGCCGGGAATTCCGGCCGGCAGTCCTATGGCTTGGGAATCGCCAATGGTGGCGCGGAGACCGGGTGGGATGATGAGGCCGGTCGCTGGATCATCGAGGAGGGAGGGGCGATCACGATCACCAACAGCACCATCGCCCAGGCGTCGCCCGCCCTCGACAGTGATCTCTACGGATACGGCGGGACCTGGACCCTCACCAACACGATCGTCGGGTGGAGCACCGGGGTGAGCTTCGAACCGGAGAGCGCCCACAACATCTTCGGGCCGTACTCCGTTGTGAACCTGACGGACGGGGAGAACGGCAATCGCGTCGGGATCGACCCGATGCTGGACGAGTCGTCCGTCCCCCTGCCCGGCAGCCCGGCGATCGACGCGGGCCTGACGCTGGGTGACGTCACCGCCGACCTCCGCGGCATCTCCAGGCCCCAGGGGCCCGCCCACGACGTCGGCGCCTTCGAGGTGCCCGTGGCGGGCGGCCCCGACCTGCGGTTCGACGCGCTGGAGGTCCAGCACGGCCAGGCCCAGCGGTCCTTCATCCGCACCGTGGAGGCCCACTTCACGGTCGGGGAGCCGTGGGCCCTGTACGAGTTGTTCGACCGGGGGGCCGCCCGGATGAGCTGGGTCCCGGTGAGCTGGGACGCCTCGGGCAATCCGGTCGTCGGCCCCCAGGAGCCCGTGCCGCTCGACGGCGTCCTGGGCGTCTCGGGCGATGTCCTCCGGTTCGACTTCGGCCCGCAGGGCATCGGGGGGGATCGCAACTCGGGCGTCGGCGACGGCTCGTACTGGATCGAGCTGGACCTGGACGGCGATGACGTCTTCGAGACCGTCCTGCAGGACCAGGGGTTCCACCGCCTCCTCGGCGACGTCAACGGCGACCGGGTCGTCGACAACCGGGACTTCTCCCGGATCCTGGCCTCCTACGGGACCGGCGACCCCGAGGCGGACGTCAACGGGGACGGCGCGGTCAACGCGCTGGACCGGACCCTGGCGATCCGGAGCCGGGGCCATCGGATCCCCTGAGCCGATCGCCGGCCGCCCGGGGCGAGGCCCCGGGCGGCCGGCATGTTGCCCGGGGGCCACACCCGGGGCCGGTGCCTCGTGTGGCGACGGCCCCGGTCCCCTAGAATCGGGCTCCCGACGGGACGGCCTCGGATCTGGTTGTTGAGGACATCGCCATGCAACGGACTCCCCCCGCGATCGCGCTCCTCGTCTCCCTGCTGATCGGGCCGATGGCCCGGGGGGCGACCATCGATTTGACGATCACCGACGCCGCCCTCGCCCCCGGCGGGACGGCGACCGTCGACGTGCTCATCTCCAGCCCCGACGGCGCGGTGCTCGACGTCTTCGGCCTGGAGGTCCGGGTCGAGGCGGTCGGCGGGCAGCGGCTGGAGTTCGCCTCCCCGCCCGCCGACGGGCAGCTGGCCGACCCGGGCTACCTGTTCTTCGGCGACTCGACGGCGGCGCTGTCCCCCCCCGCGGGGGTCGTGGTGTCGACCCTGGCCCCGGGCGACACCTACCTCGGCGGCGACGGCACCGACTCGGGACTCGGCGTCGAGGTGCCCGGCACGCCGACCCTGCTGGCCCGGCTGGTGCTGGAGGCGTCGCGGGACGCCCCCCCGGGCCCGGGTTCGGCGTTCACCGTCTCGATCGTCCCGGGCTCGGCGAGCACGTTCTTCCTCGACCCGACGTTCGAGCCGATCCCCCTGGCCGGCCTCTCGTCGGGGACGGTGACGGTCGTCGGGTTCATCCCCGAGCCTTCGACGCTGGTGCTGACCTCGGGCGGGGTCGCCCTGCTGGGGCTGGTCCGCCGGGCGAGGGGGCGGCCGCGGGAGTGACGCGTGGCCGAGGCGGCCCGTCGGGCGGAGAAGGACCAGGAGCCGCCCCTCCCCGCACGACCGTCGCCGGCCGCCCCAGGCGGCAAATCCCGGGGAAAGGGTGGAGCCGGACCGGGCCCCGGCCGATACGAGGGACGGCGGATCGTGCCGCCCCGGGCCGGACCCCGTCGGGCACCGGGAGTTGGCGTTGTCGGCCCGGCGTCGGGACGCTCTAATATGATGGGAAAGGCACCGCGACACCCACCACTCGACCGGCCCGCTCGGGGAGTGCGTTCGGAGGCTTTTCCCCCCATGCAAGACCGCATCGCCTATCCCGGGATCACGTTCGACGACGTCCTGCTCGAACCGGCCTATTCCGAGCTGCTCCCCCGGGAGGTCGAGACGAGGACCCACCTGACGGGCTCGATCTCGCTGAACATCCCCATCCTCTCCGCCCCGATGGACACGGTCACCGAGGCCGAGCTGGCCATCGCGCTGGCCCAGGAGGGGGGCCTGGGGATCATCCACAAGAACCTGTCGATCGAGGACCAGACCATCGAGGTCGACAAGGTCAAGCGGTCGGAGAACGGCATCATCGTCGACCCGGTCACCCTGCCCCCCTCGGCCACCGTGGCCCAGGCCCGGGAGGTGATGACCGACCACAACATCTCCGGCGTGCCGATCACCGTCGAGGGGAAGCTCCGGGGCATCCTCACCCGCCGGGACCTCCGGTTCCTGGAGCGGGACGACCTGGCGGTCGAGGAGGTCATGACCAAGACCAACCTCATCACCGCCCCAGAGAACACCAGCCTCGACGAGGCCGACCGGATCCTGACGAAGAACAAGGTCGAGAAGCTGCTGCTGGTCGACGAGGACTATACCCTCAAGGGCCTGATCACGATCAAGGACATCGACAAGCTGTACAAGTACCCGGCCGCCTGCAAGGACGGCCGGGGGCGGCTCCGGGTCGGCGCCGCGGTCGGCGTGCACGACTTCGAGCGGGTGGCCTCGCTGATCGAGGCCGACGTGGACCTGATCGTGGTCGACTCGGCCCACGGGCACAGCCGCAACGTGGTCGAGACGGTGCAGCGGATCAAGCGGGACTTCGAGATCGAGGTCGTCGCCGGCAACGTCGCCACCGCCGAGGGGACCCGGGCGCTGATCGACGCCGGGGCCGACGCGGTGAAGGTGGGGATCGGGCCCGGCTCGATCTGCACGACCCGGGTCGTCAGCGGCGTCGGCGTGCCCCAAATCACCGCCGTGCACAACGCCTCGCGGGCCGCCGAGGGCCGGGTGCCGATCATCGCCGACGGCGGCATCCGCTATTCGGGGGACATCGCCAAGGCCCTCGCCGCCGGGGCCCACTGCGTCATGATCGGCGGCCTCTTCGCCGGCCTGGCCGAGAGCCCCGGCGAGACGATCATCTACCGGGGCCGGAGCTTCAAGCGGTACCGCGGCATGGGCTCCATCGGCGCCATGTCCAAGGGCTCGGCCGACCGCTACCGCCAGGAGGTCGTCAAGACCCCCGACGGCAAGCCGTCCGCCTCGCAGAAATACGTCCCCGAGGGGGTCGAGGGCCGGGTCCCGTACAAGGGCCCCCTGGCCGAGTTCGTCTACCAGCTCGTCGGCGGCCTGCGGGCCGGGATGGGGTACTGCGGCACCCGGACGATCGAGGAGCTGCGGACCAGGACCCGGTTCATCCAGGTCACCGGGGCCTCGGTCTCCGAGGGGCATCCCCACGACGTGGTGATCACGCAGGAGGCGCCGAACTACACCAGCCCGGCCTTCGAGAACGAGCTGGGCCGGAACTCGGCGTGAGGGAGGGGCGGGCGGGATCGACCGATCCGGGACGACCGAGGCCCGGGGCGGGGCGATCCGGCCCGTCGGGTCGGGCGCCGGGAGGGCCCCGATCCGCCGGCCGGGCGTGCCGGGAGGACCCGGGGGACGAGCCCGGGATCGGGAAGGTCGGCCGGTTGGACGTCTGAATTGGATCGAGCGATCGAGCCGGGCCGAGGCGCGGCATCGCAACCGCACAGGGCAAGCAAGGAGGCTAGGTGTGCGTCGTCTCAATCCGGCCGTGACCCTGACCACGGCCCTGCTGACGGCCGCCGCGGCGGCCAGCCCGATCGTGGGCCTCGCGGCCCAGGTGGTCGGCCCCCCGGACGCGCCTCGTCGGGCGCCCGAGGCCCCCGAGGCCCCGGAGGCGATCGCGTCGAGCGACCCGATGGCCTCCGCCCGGGCCCCGCGGCACCTGCTCCGCAACGGCCAGGACTACCTGCGCTACGGCGAGTACGCCCGGGCCCTCGCCCTCTTCCGGGAGGCCGAGGCCCGGATCGGCGAGCTCGCCCCGGCCGAGCGGGAGGAACTGCTCGGGGCGATCGAGGCCGCCCGGCAGGGGCTCCGGACCCCGGAGTCCGCCGACCCGGCCGTCGCCAACCGGCGCCCCTCGGCCCGGTCTCGGGACGGCCGGATGCCCGGCGCGATCGCCCTGGCCACCCCCCCGCTGCCGGCCCCCGGCCCGTCGGGGTCGCCCGACGGAGTCATGCTGACCGGCGGCGAGCGGCCCGAGCCGCCGGTCCCGGTCGCCCCCGAGCCGATCGCCGTCGATGACTCGGTCCTCCCCTCGTCGGCCCCGAGCCCGAGCCCGGCCCCCCCCGAACCGATCGAGCTGCCCCCGATCCAGGCGGCGGCCGCCCCCGGGCCGGTCGCCCCGGCCCCCGCATCGCCCGAGCCGACGATGCCGGCCGAGCCCCCCGCCCCGGTCGCCGGGCCGGAGTCTTCGCCGACCCCGGCTGAGCCCCCCGCCGCCCCCGAGCCGTCGGGGCCGGCCGGCACCCTGCCCCCGCTGCCTGGGGAGGCCCCCGCGGCCGGGTGGCCGTCCGAGGCGGTCGGCGCGCTGCCCCCGGGACGGCTCCGCAGCCCCGAGGCCGCGCCCGCCCCCCCCGACGAGCTGCCCGCCCTGCCGCCCTCGGCCGAGGAGCTGATGGAGCTGGGCAGCCGGGTGGCCGGCCCGGGGGCCGAGTCCCCCGCCCCGATGTCCGCCCCGGCCCCGGCCCCGTCGGTTTCCCCCGGCTCCGCCCCGCCTCGGGCGGTCGTCGACGCGAGGGGGGGCGAGGGGGCCCCGGCCTACCGCGACCTGCTCTCGCCCGAGCAGCGTGAGGAGGTCATGATGATGGTCCGACGCCAGGAGGAAGCCGAGCAGGAGGGCCTGATGCCGGCCCCCCTGGACGACTTCGGCGGCCTCGGCTACGACCAGGACGACCTGAGCAGCTCGTCGATCCAGCTCCCGAGGCCCCCGAGCCCGACCGAAATCCGGCCGATCCAATCGATCCCGGTCCCCGAGGATTTCGTCCCCCTCCCCCCCCGCCGCTTCAACCCGAGTCGGAAGTACTGGACCGCGGCGGCCACCTGCCACGCCCCGCTGTACTTCCAGGACCCCGTCCTGGAGCGCTACGGCCAGAGCGTCGAGCAGAAGCTCGGGCCGGTCGGCCGGTTCCTCTCCTACCCGCTGGACGATCGCACCCAGAGCCGGCAGCGGAACCAGATTGCCCAGCCCTTCTTCTCGGCCGCCCTCTTCGCCGCCCAGATCGCCACCTGGCCTTACAAGGCGATTGTCGACCCGCCCGGCGAGGCGGAATATGACCTGGGCTACTACCGGCCGGGCGACCTCGTGCCGCCGGACCTGATCTACGTGCCCGTCCACGGCATCGGCCCGCCCGGCCGGGGCCGACACTACTGAGATCGGTCTGGGATCGAGTCGGCCCCGGGTCGACGAGACGCCTCCCCGGGCCGGGCTCCCCCGACATGGGGAGGCCGCCCGGGGGCGGTCGAATCCCGTCGCTCCCGCGACGGCGGCCGGAAACGGCCGCCGTTCGGCGCGCGCCTTGCAGAGGATTCATCCTCGGAATCCCGGCATCGATCCCGGGCCCCACAACGCGACGGCTCTTCGGCCCGCCCGGCGCCTCGGGGCGGCCCCCGCCCCGCGGCCCCCCCTGCTGCAGACGTCCCGTTCGCATCCAGAGTTTCTCCGGATCTTCTCGCGACTTACATTGCCGGTTTCCCCCCGGATGCCGTACAGTGGAAGCATGAAGAAGTTCGGCGACCCCTATCGAGCCCCCGGCCTCCGTCCCGAGGCCGGTCGGGCCCGATCGCATGCTGAAGAGTAGCCTCCGATGACGACCGAACCGGGAAGCGAGCCTGGACGAAATGGGGAACGATCCTGCCTGAATCGCCACCTGGTGCGCGACCTGGAGGTGCTCTGGGGCGAGGTCTTGAAACTTTCAGCCGTCGTCGAGGGCTCGCTCCGGTCCAGCGTCCAGGCCCTCTGCGCGGGCAAGCTCGAGCTGGCCGACGAGGTCAAGGCCGAGGAGCCGACGATCAACCACTGGCAGGTGAGCATCGAGCGCGAGTGCCTCCGGGTGCTCGCCCTGCACCAGCCGGTGGCCTCGGACCTCCGCCGGGTGACCTCGGCCCTGAAGGTCAGCAACGACCTGGAACGCATGGGGGACCTGGCCGCCCACATCGCCAAGCGCGCGAGGAAGCTCGCCCGACGGCCCGAGCCGGTATCGCTGCCCCCCCAGATGGAATACCTCGCCGTCGAGGCGCTCGGCCAGGTCCGCGACGCGCTGGACGCCCTCACCCGGGCCGACGCCGAGCTGGCCCGGAGCGTCATCCAGAGCGACCATCAGGTCGACCAGCGCCGGGGGCTGATCCTCAAGCAGCTCAAGGCCTCCATCCGGAGCGACCCGGCGCGGGTCACCACCTGGCTGCACCTGATCAACACCGCCCGCAACCTCGAGCGGGTCGCCGACCACGCCACCAACATCGCCGAGACGGTCGTCTACCTCAAGGAAGGCGTCATCGTCCGACGGCCCGACACCAAGGGCGTCGCCGAGTCGGCCTGAGGGCCTCGGCAGGGCAGGGCAAGGAGGCCGGCGGCCGAAGTCGGGCCCGAGCGGCCCGCCTTCCCGCCCGCGGCCCGAGGGCGATCACCCCGGGGCGCCGTCCGAGTCGTCGAGGATGGCGAGGTGCACCCCCCGGCGCTCGAACGGGGTGAATCCGCAACGGCGGTAGAGGGCCTCGGCCGGGGCGTTGCGGACGTCGACGGCCAGCTCGATCCGGTCGGCGTCGGGCCGGGCCCGGTCCAGGGCGTGGGCCAGCGTCGCCACCCCGAGCCCCCGACCCCTCGCCTCGGGGACGAGGCCGAGGTAGGACACCTCCCACGTCCTCGGCTCCCCCGCCGAGAGCATCAGCACCGCCACGGGGCCCGGATCCGCGCCCGGGCCCGCCCCCCGCTCCAGGCGGCCGAGCCGCCAGCGAGCCGGGTCGAAGTGGCCCCGGGCGCGGTGCCCTTCGAGCACGTCGTCCAGCGTGCGGAGCCCCCCCAGCTCGGGCATGTCGAGGCTCCCCCCGTAGGTCCGCTCCAGGGTCCGGGCGAACTCCTCCCGGTTCTCCGGCCCGAAGTCCTCCCAGCGCAGCTCGGGGACTCCCGGGGGGACGGGTTGGGGGCCGGCGGTTGGGCGGCCGAGGTAGATGAGGTCGGTCACATAAGGCAAGCCGCCTCGGGCGAGGTCGACGCCGGGGCGGCCCAGGGCCTGGCGATCGACGAGGGCCTGGGCCAGCCGGATCCCCCGGGCCCGGTAGGAGTCCAGGGCCGACCGGACCAGGTCCGACGCCAGGGTGCCGCTCCCCCAGCCGCGCTCGACTTCCGGCGGCCAGATCGCCGCGGCCCGGCCGGCGAGGACCTGGGTGAGCATCGCCCCGGCGATCCGGCCCCGACGCCGGGCGACCCAGAGGCCGGAGAGGTCGAGCTGGCCGGCCTCGACCTGCCTCAGCAGCGCGGCGATCGTGCCCGGCCGCATCGCCGAGGGGAGCCGCCGGTAGAGCACCTCGAGCGCCTCGGCCTGGTCCGGTTCCGGGCACGGGGCGATGGCCACTCCCCGGGCGGTCACGGGGGTGAGATCGGCCGGCGTCGGCCCCGACTCCGGCCCCGGATCCTCGGGTGGGGCGACCGAATCCTCCAACATCGTCGGATGGTTCCTCCGTATCCTATCATATGCGACCCGCACGAGACCGTACGACGGGAATGGTCCTGCAATCCGGGGCGATCGGGGACGACCTCGCCATGGACGACGCCGACGCCGCCCCCCCGACCGACCGGCCCCGGTCCCCCCTGGCCGAGGAGGCCAGCGACGCCCGGCTCGTCGAGCGGGCCCGGGAGGGGGACGAGGACGCCTTCGCCGCGCTGGTGTCCCGGTACGAGCGGAAGCTGCTCCGCGTGCTCTCCCGGCTGGTGCACGACCATGAACTGGCCCGGGATCTGTCCCAGGAGACCTTCTGGCGTGTCTATAATCGCCTGGACCGTTTCGACACGGGCCGTCGCTTCGGCCCCTGGCTGTTCCGGGTCGCGGTGAACCTGGGGGTCGACCAGCTCCGCAGGCGAGACGCCCCGCCGACGACCGCCCTGCCGATCGAGTCCCGGCGCGACGACGACCCGCGGGGGAGCTCCCCCGGGGAGGTCGCCGACCCCGACCCCCGACCCCGGGAGGAGCTGGCCCAGGAGGTCCGGCACGTCCTGGAGCAGATCCCCGTCAACTACCGGACGATCCTGGTGCTCCGGGACCTGGAAGGGTTCTCCTCGGCCGAGGTGGCCGCGATCGTCCGACGCCGGGAGGCGACCGTCCGATGGCGGCTGGCCAAGGCCCGGGAGCAGTTCCGGAGGCTCTGGGAGCGCCGGATGCAGCAGCAGGACCAGGGAGGGACCGAGCCGATGTTGCCGTTGCCGTTGCCGATCGATTCCCCGTCCCCGTCGTCCCCCTCCCCGGAGGCCCGCCATGCCGATTAAGACGTGCGCATGGGTCCGGGCCCGCCTCCCGCTCCGGGCCGGGGGCGAGAGCCTCGGCCTGGACCGCTGGATCGTCGAGGGGCACCTCGTCCGCTGCGGCGACTGCCGGGCTCGCCTGGAGGCGCTGGCCGCCTCGCAGCGGGTGCTCTCGGCCGCCTCGCAGGAGGACCCGGTCCCCCCCGACTCCCCGAGCCTCTGGCCCGACCTCTCCCGGAGGCTCCGGCAGTCCCGGCGTCCCCGACTCCGGACCGCCTGGGGCTTCGAGCCGAGGTGGGAGCGCCGGGCCTGGGCCTGGTCGCTCGGCGGCCTGGCCGCCGGCCTGCTGCTGGCCGCCTCGCTCGTCGGCCTGGGCGCCCGCAACGACCCGAGGATCGAGCGCCTGGTGCACGACTACGTCCCTCGGCCGATCGCCCCGCTGCTGATGACCACCGAGGCGCGCCCCCGGCTGCTCAAGCCGTCCGACCCCGAGCAGTTCGAGCGCAGCCGACCCCGCCCCCGGCCCTCGTCCCCCTATCGCCAGGCCCACGCCGCGGTCTCCCCCCCCGAGGACTCGAGCCCCCCCCGATCTCGGGGGCGGGAGGCCGAGGACCGGGCCCCGGTCGAGCTGACGCAGTAGGGCGGTCCCGCCTGCCTCCCCGGGGACAGGAAGGGGGAGCGGGCCGATCGAGGGGACGGACCGCCGGCCCGGCAGCCGGGCCCTGATCACCCACTCCGGGGCCCGGGGTTCATTCGCCCGGGTCGGCGGCCTTGACGTCGCCGATCTCGTAGCGGACGAGGCCGGGCTTGTCGCCGTAGGAGTAGTAGGCGGTCAGCACGTGAGACCGGATGGCGCCCTGCCAGGTGTAGGTCGTCTGCCGGGTGCCGGGATCCCCCTCCCGGAGCGGCCCGTCGGGCTGCTTGCCGAGGATCTCCTCGACCTGCTCGAGGGGGAGCAGGTCCACCTCGTTGGCCTCCAGCGCCTGGTCGAGCTTGTTGACGGCGCCGTTGAACCGGAACAGTGCGGCCAGTTCCAGGCCGCCGACGACCAGCAGCACGGCCAGCAGCACGAGGGAGACGGCATTCCGGGTCGGCGAGACCTTGGCCTTCTCCTTCGGGGCGGCCGAGGCCGGCGGGGCGTCCGGGGCCGGCGGGGCCGGGGAGATCGGGTCGGGGCTGGGCTGGGTCGGTTCGGTCGGCGTCGACATGGGACCTCCAGGTCGTCTGGATGGGATCAGGGCGCTCGGATCGGTCAGGGGACGCCCGATACGGTATCGCGGCCCGCCCCCCTCCGCAACGATTCAGGGGCCCGATCGGCCCGTCTCCCCCGGCCGCACCCTCCTGTTGGCCCTCAGGATCAGCACCAGCACGACCACGGCCAGCGCGATCAGCGGCCCCTGCGCCACCCCGTGCTCGAAGAAGTGCCCGCCGGACCAGGCCCCGGCCAGCCGATCGACCCGGGCCACCTCGGACACCAGCCACCGGACCGAGCCGATCATCAGCCCGACCACCAGCACCGCCG
Organism: Tautonia plasticadhaerens; assembly: GCF_007752535.1. Classification (GTDB taxonomy): domain Bacteria; phylum Planctomycetota; class Planctomycetia; order Isosphaerales; family Isosphaeraceae; genus Tautonia; species Tautonia plasticadhaerens. The sequence continues at coordinate 8,641,856 of NZ_CP036426.1, read as the reverse complement.
CGAGTTGCGACCTCAGGCGGAAGGCCTTCCATTTCCCCGTCGCCGCCAGGTACGCCGCGATCGCCCCGACCCCAATCCACAGGTAGGCCGAGAGCATCGCGAACTGATAGCCATATTCCCCCTCAAGGATGGCAGCCGGCAGCCAGGAGAGGGTCTGCATCACGTCCCGCCTCAGTTCGGCGATCGAGCCCCATTCCCGGTCGAACTCCGGCCAGTGGGGCCCCATGACCGCGACTAACCAGGTCGCCGACACCGCCACCACCCAGGCGACCAGCCCGAGGATCCCCCCGAGCAGGCTCGCCAGGATCTTCGCCCGGCATCTCCGGCAGGAGAGGGCACCCCGGGGGCCGTGCAGTTCGCAGGATCCGGAGGGTTTCTCGGCCATCGTCCTCCCCCTCGATCGTCCCGTGCCCCCTCCCGAGGTCGATCAGGACCAGCCGACCTTCCGGCCGGCGTTCTGCTCGGCGAGCCAGCCGTTGAGCGGCTCGAAGTAGCTCATCATCGCCCCGGCCGAGAGGCCCGAGCCGGTCGCCTCGCGGAGCACGGTATCCCAGTCCCGGGTGGCGCCGACTTCGAGGATCGATCGGAGGAAGTCTCCCACCTGTTTGTTGCCGTAGTAGTTGCAGTCCCGGGGGTCCTGCCCGAGGATGTCCCGGGCGATGTGGTCGTGGAGCTGGAACTTGATGACGGTGCCGATGGCGTAGTCGTAGTACTGGGCCGGGTCGTCGTTGATGTGGGTCTTGGTGCTCGGGTCGCAGAAGGACTCGGGGCGGGGGGAGGGGGGGGCGATCCCCTGGTACTTCGCCTTCATCCCCCACCACGAGGCGTTCAGCCCGTCGTCGGGGATCGTCCCGGCGTAGAAGTCCCGCTCCCAGTGGGTCATCAGCCCGGCCGAGAAGGGCAGGAAGACGATCGAGGCGCCGTCGAGCGCCGTGTCGAGCAGGAAGGTCACCGGGTCGGCCGCCTCGGCCTCGGGCGTGAGGAGCCCCACCTCCTTCAGGTACGGCCGCTGCCCGGCCGCCAGGCCGATCAAATCGCCGATCCCCTCGTGGAAGGCCCGGTTGGCCCCACCCCGGAGCAGGTGCGGCACCTCGGGACGGGAATAGGCGATGTAGTAATAGATATGACCGAGTTCATGGTGGGCCGTGTTGAACCACCTGGCGTCCGGCTCGATCGACATCAGGCTCCGGACGTCCTCTTCGAGGTCGATGTGCCAGGCGCTGGCGTGGCTGTTCTTCTTCCGGGACGAACCGGGGGGGACCGGGTACAGGTCCGACTTCTCGTAGAAGGACCGGGGCAGCCCCGGGAAGCCGATCGAGACGTAGAACCGCTCGGCCTGCTCGGTGATGAACTCGGGAGACTTCGACGCGAACGGCGCGTCCAGGTCGATCCCCTCCACCAGCCCCGGCCAGAGCTGCCCCCAGCGGTTCGGCAGCCAGTGGGCGGGAATAAGCCCCTCGGGGGCCTCGGCGCCGTACCGTCCCGCCAGGCGGTGCTTGGCCCAGGTGTGGAGCTGCTCGTAGAGCGGCGTCACGGTGGAGACGAAGCCGTCGCACAGGGCGATCATCTCGTCGACGGAGATCCCGTAGTCGGCCACCTGGAGCGCGAAGAAGTCGTCATAGCCCAGCTCCCGGGCCACCTGGTTGCGCAGGTCCCGGAGCCGGAGCAGGCCGTCCCGGAGCGGGACGCCGACCGTCTTCGAGGTCTCCCAGGCGATCCGACGCTCGTCCAGGTCGTCCGACTCGACGAGGATGCGGTCGATGCCGTTGGGGGTGATCGGCTCCTCGGGGCGCTGCGGGTCGTCGAGCTGGTAGACGAAGCCGTCCTGGATCGCCGACTGGTTCGCCTCGGCCTCGGCCCGCTCCCGGACGACGTCCGGGATCGTCCCCGGGGCCTCGGCGGCGCGGAGGAGCACCTTGCGGAGCTGCCGGACGGTCGGGTCGTCCAGCGCGTCGGCCTGCTCCAGCAGCGCCCTCGCCGTGCGAATGACCTCCGGGTCGCCGACGAACCGGCTGACGGTCAGGGTGGCCTCGACCTGCTCCTCGGTGTGCGCGGGGCTCACGTCGGTCATGGCCACCCAGGCGGCCTCGGAGGAGGCGGTGTCCAGCGGCAGCCAGCCCTCGACGTACCGGGAGAGAAAGGCGTTCGCGGCGTCCTGGGCCGACTCCTGCCCGGCGTCCACCGCCCGGGCCAGGGCCATCGGTCCGCCCCCGGCGGCGAGCAGGGCCAGGCGGAGGACCGTCCGGCGGTCGGTCGTGATTCGCTCCATCGCTCGGTGCTCCCTCGGCTGGGGTCGCCCCGGGTCGGCCCCGGATGATCCCCGGGGCCGGGCCCGATCGGGTCGGATGCGATCGGATCGGATGCGGTCGGATGACGGGGCCCGGGCCAGTGTAGCCGGGCCGGCGACGGATCGAAATCGCCCGCAGGGGAGACCCGTCCCCGACTCCCCCGGATTGGTGTGCTCAGGTGCTTGGGGGGACGACCGGCCGGGGACATCGGCGATCAAACGCATGGACACCACCCTAAATCGGAAAACATTCGACAGCCCATGCGACCGCCCGGGCCGTCGCGGCGCCGACGACGCCCGCCCGGGAGGCGGCCCCGGGGGGGGGATAGGCGGCCGGGGGAGGGGGACGCCGGGGATGGGTCCGGCCCTGACGGCCGTGGCCCTGGCCCTGGCCCTCTCGGGGGCCGTCCTCGCGATGAGGGCCGAGGAGCCGCCCCCGGTCTTCCGGGTGGGCATCCACGGCTGGCCGGGATTCGCCCCGGCCTACCTGGCCCGGGAGGACGGGGATTGGCCCTCGGGGCTGATCCGGGCGGTCGAGCTGCCGACCGACGCGGCGATCGTCCGGGCGATGGAGGGCGAGGTCCTGGAGGCGGCCTGCCTGACGCTCGACGAGGCGCTCCGGGTCCAGCAGGCCGGTGTCGAGACCCGGGTGCTCGCCGTGGCCGACGAGTCGATGGGCGGCGACGCGATCGTGGCGGTCCGGGGCGACCTGGGGTCGGTGGCCGACCTCCGGGGCCGTCGGGTCGCGGTCGAGTCCCACGGCGTCGGCATGCTCCTGCTGGCCCGCGCCCTCCGGGGGTCCGGCCTGGGCATTGGAGACCTGGTCGTGGTCAACGCCGACGTACCCGAGCACCCCCGCCTGATCGCCCAGGGGCAGGTCGACGCGGTCGTCACCTTCTCCCCCGAGACGGAGCGGCTGGTCGAGGCCGGAGGGGTGGTGCTCTGCGACAGCGCCTCGATGCCGGGCCTGGTGATCGACGTACTGGTCGTCCGGGCCGACGCGATCCGGTCCAACCCCGGGGCGGCCCGCGTCCTGCGGGCCGGCTGGCTCGACGCCGCCGATCGGCTGGAGGCCGACCCCCGGGCCCGGGCCCGGGCGGCCCGGGCGATGGGCATGACGCCGGCCGAGTACGACTCGGGCCGCCGATCGCTGCGGATCCCGGACCGATCCGGGGCCCGGGCCCTCAACCCGGGGGCGTCCCCCGACCTGGCGGGGGACGCCCGCCGGGTCGCCGAGGAGCTCGGCGCGATCGGCCTGCTCCGGGGGCCGACCGAACCGGCCCGCCTGCTGCCCTCCCCCGACGAGGCCGAGGTGCTGCGATGGTGAGGCCGGCCGCGATCCGCCTGCGCCTGCTGCTGCCCTCCCTGGTGGCGGCCTTCGCCCTGCTGATGCTCACCGGCTTCCGGTGGCTGGAGCTGCGGGCCGTCCGCCTCGAGACGCTGGCGGCGGTCTCGCAGGAGGTCCTGGCCTCGGGGGTCCAGCTGCGCCAGGACGTCTCCCGGCTGCTCCGCAGGGGGGAGACGGAGGGGGTGGCCGAGGTCCTGGCGTGGTCGGGGGTCCATCCCCTGTCGGCCGGCTCGGCGCTGATCGGGCCCGCCGGCCGGGTGCGGGCCGCCACGAGGGCCGGATGGGTGGGGAGGCCGGCCGCCGAGGCCCTCCCCTCGGCATGGCTCCCCGGGGGCGGGGACGACCGGGATCGGGCCCGGGTCCGGGTGCCGGACGGCTCGAGCCTGGTCGTCGGGTCCTTCCCCGTCCGGCCCGACGCCGGGGGGTCGGACAGGCTCCTCGTCCCCGCGCTGGATGCCGGCCGGCCGATCGCCCTCGAACGGGCCGCCGAGTGGCGCGAGTTCCGGCTGATGGCGCTCGTCGCCCTGGCCGGGGCCGGCCTGCTCGCCCTGGCGCTCAACCGCCTGGTCTCCCGCCGGGTCGACGCCCTCGCCCGGGCCGTCGACCGGATCGCGGCCGGGGAGCTGGACGCCCGCCCCGGGGTCGGCGGCGGGGACGAGATCGGCCGGCTCGCCCGGGGCCTGGGGGCGATGGCCGGCCGGCTCGCCGACGCCGCCCGGACCCGGGACCGGGCCGAGCGCCTGATGGCCCTGCAGAACGCCCTGCTCACCAGGACGGGCGAGGCCACCCTCGGGCCCCTGGCCGACCTGCACCCGGGGGACCTGTCCCCGATCGCCTTCGATCACCTCTCCCGGGACCTCAACTGCGACCTGTTCTTCCACTACGAGGTCCGCGACGGGGCGCTCCGGCTGGTCTCCGGCTCGGGGGTCGACGAGGAGGCGATGCGGCGGTTCTCCCGCCTGGAATTCGGCCAGGAGCTCTGCGGCGAGGTCGCCCGGCTCGGCCGGCCGATCTACCTGCAAGACCTCCAGCGGTCGGACGACCCCCTGGCCGCCACCGACCGGGGCCTGGGGGTGCGCTGCTATGCCTGCCACCCGCTGTTCTCGGGGGAGGAGCTGATCGGCACCTTCGCCGTCGCCTCCCGGGCCCGGGACCGGCTCGACGAGGCCGACCTCGACCTCATCCGAGGGGCCTCCCGGGCCATCGCGGCGGCGATGGCCCGCCTGAGGGACGCCGCGGCGCTCCGGCAGGGCGAAGCGAGGTATCGGGCGGTGGTCGAGACCTGCCCGGACGGCATCCTGGTGATCGAGCCCTCCGGCCGGCTCGTCGAGGTCAACCGGGCCTACGCCCGGCGGTCGGGCTACGGCCGGGGCGAGCTGCTGGCCCTCTCCGTCGCCGACCTCGAGGCGGCCGAGTCCCCCGAGCGGGTCCTCGAACACCTCGCCGCCATCCTCCGGGAGGGCTCCGACCGCTTCGAGACGGTCCACCGCACCAGGGCGGGGGAGCCCTGGCCGGTCGAGGTCACCATCTCGGCCGACCCGGGATCGGGCCGGCTGGTCGCCTTCACCCGGGACGTCTCCAACCGCAAGCGGGCCGAGGCGGCGCTCCGCAAGAGCGAGGAGCGGCACCGCCTGGCCCTCGACGGCGCCGGCCTGGGCACCTGGGACTGGCACGTCCCCTCCGGCGCCATCGCCCTCGACGACCGCTGGGCCGGCATGCTCGGCTACGCCCGGGAGGAGCTCGAGCCGCACCTCTCGGCCTGGGAACGGCTGGTCCACCCCGACGACGAGCCGGCCGCGGTGGTCGCCATCCGGGAGAGCCTCGACGGACCCGACCCCACCTACTCCGCCGAGTACCGCCTCCGGCACAAGGACGGCGGGTGGGTCTGGATCCTCGACGCCGGCCGGGTGATCGAGCGCGACGCCCAGGGCCGCGCGGTCCGGATGTGCGGCGTCCACCAGGATATCACCGCCCGCAAGCAGACCGAGCAGGCGCTCCGGGCCAGCGAGGAACGCTTCCGGATCCTGGCCGACCACGCCACCGACGCCATCATGCTCCACCGGGGGGAGCCGGAGGCCACGATCCTCGACGCGAACCAGGGCGCCTCCGAGGCGCTCGGTTACTCCCGGGGGGAGCTGATCGGGATGAGCCCGACGGACTTCGACCCGGCCATCACCCCGGAGGGGCTCTCGGCCCTGGGGGAGCGGCTGCGGGACGGCGAGTCGGCCATCTTCGACACCGTCCACCGCCGCAGGGACGGCTCGACCTTCCCGGTCGAGGTCCGGTGCCGCCCGTTCGCCGTCGACGGCCAGCCCTTCACCCTGTCGATCTCCCGGGACATCACCGAGCGGAAGCAGGCCGAGGAGGCCCTGCGGGTCAGCGAGGAGCGGCACCGCCTGGCCCTCGACGGCGCCGGCCTGGGCACCTGGGACTGGCACGTCCCCTCCGGCCGGGCGGTCTTCTGCGAGCGCTGGGCCGGCATGCTCGGCTACGCCCGGGAGGAACTCGAGCCGCACGTCTCGGCCTGGGAGCGGCTGATCCACCCGGACGACGAGCCGGCCGTGACGTCCGCCCTCGGGCCGCACCTGGGCGGCTCCTCGGCCCCCTACTCGATCGAGTTCCGCCTCCGACACCGGGACGGCCGGTGGGTCTGGGTGCAGGCGACCGGCCGGGTGATCGAGCGCGACGCCCAGGGCCGCGCGGTCCGGATGTGCGGCGTCCACCAGGACGTCACCGCCCGCAAGCGGGCCGAGGAGGCGCTCCGGGAGAGCGAGGCCCGCCTCCGGGTCGCCCTGGAGGCCGCCGGGGCCGTCGCCTTCGTCTGGGACGCCGTGGCCGACCGGGCGACCCGCTACTACAGCACCGAGCCCGCCCTACCCGAGAACGTCGGCCGCCCCGCGCCCCTGGCCGAGGTCCGTGCCCGCGTCCTCCCCGAGGACCGCGGGGCCTTCGACGCCGGGATCGCCGCCTGCCTCGACGGGGGGTCCGAGTACCGGAACCTCTACCGCGTCTCCCGCCCCGACGGCTCCGTCGGCTGGCTGGAAGAGTGGGGGCACCCGGAGCGGGACGCGAACGGAAGGCTCCTCCGCCTCACCGGGTTCGCGATCGACGTGACCGAGCGGAAGCGGATCGAGGCCGAGATCCTCGCCCTCAACGCCGACCTCGAGCGCCGGGTCGCCGAGCGCACCGAGGACGTCCGCAAGCTCGCCGCGATCATCGACTCCTCGACCGACTTCATCGCCATCGACGCCCCCGACGGCTCGCACCTCTGGGAGAACCGGGCCTACCGCCAGGCCACCGGCGTCGGGCCCGAGGGCCGCCGCGTCTCCGTCTCGATCGGGGAGATGCACCCCCCCCGGTCGGCCCGCCGGATCCTCGACGAGGCGCTGCCGGCGGCCGACCGCCACGGCCACTGGGTCGGCGAGACCGAGCTGTACTCGGCCGACGGCCGGGCGATCCCCGTCTCCCAGCTGATCCTCTCCCACCGGGGCCCCGACGGCCGGGTCGAGTACCGCTCGACCATCATGCGGGACATCACCGAGCGCACCCTCCTGGAGCGGATCCTGGCCGAGCGCTCCGACCAGCTCGCCATCGCCAACGCCCAACTCGCACGGGCCTCACGCCTCAAGGACGAGTTCCTCGCCAGCATGAGCCACGAGCTGCGCACCCCGCTCAACGGGGTGCTCGGCCTCTCCGAGGCGATGCAGGAGGGGATCTACGGGCCGGTCTCCCCCGAGCAGGTCGACGCCCTGGGGGACGTCCTCCGCAGCGGCAGGCACCTGCTGAGCCTCATCAACGACATCCTCGACCTCTCCAGGATCGAGGCCGGTCGCATGGAGCTGGATCCGGCCCCCTCCCCGGTCGGGGACCTCTGCGAGGCCGGCCTCCGGATGGTCCGGGAGCTGGCCCTCCGCAAGCGTCAGGTGCTCTCGATGGCGATCCGGGGGGTCGACGCCCCCGCCATGCTCGACGAGCGTCGGGTCAAGCAAATCCTCGTCAACCTGCTGGGCAACGCCGTGAAGTTCACCCCCGAGGGGGGGGAGATCGGCCTGGAGGTGGAGGGGGACCGTGCCCGGGGGGAGCTGCGCTTCACCGTCCGGGACACCGGCATCGGCATCGCCCAGCACGACCTGGAGGCGATCTTCCAGCCCTTCCGGCAGCTCGACAGCCGGCTCGCCCGCTCCTATTCCGGCACCGGGCTCGGCCTGGCGCTGGTGCGCCGCATGGCCGAGATGCACGGCGGCGACGTCTCGGCCCGGAGCGAGCCCGGCCAGGGCAGCCGGTTCACCGTCCGGCTCCCCTGGATCCTCCCCGACGAGGGCGACCCCGACGGGCCCCCCGACGCCCCACCCCTCGGGCCCGGGGACGCCCCCCCCGACGGCCGGGCCCCCCACCCGACGGTCGAGGGCCTCGGGACGGCCGGCGACGGCGAGTGACCCCGCATCGCCCGGGAGACTCGCCGTCGGTGACCGGGGGTGGCCGGGCTCCCCCCCGCGAGGCCCCCGTCCGGTGGCCTCGCGGGGGGGAGCCCGGCCACCCGAGGGCCCTTGATCCCGGCAATCCCGCATGATGTCGGCCCGCCCGGCCCACGAGACCCCGGCCGCCTCGGCCCCGCCGGCAAACCCGCCCCCGGCCGGGTCCGTGCCGCGAGGGCCGGGGGCGATCCAGGCTCCCGGTGATCGATCATCGGCGTGACCCATCGCGAGTCGCTCGGGCACGAACCCCGCGCGGTGGCCGGGCGGCCATGTGGCCTTGGGGCGCCGAGGTCCCCGGCCAGACCGACCGGCCTCCGTACGCCGGGAATCCGGGAGAACCGGGATCCGCACGAGGCCGGACCGCGTGGGGCCGTCCCGGTCGCGGGTCGTCGGCCGGGGTCGGGCGGAGGAGGCCCCGCCCGACCCCGGCCGACGGCCGACGGAATCGGCCTTCCGGAGCGGTCGCGACGACGCCGGCGGGATCATCCCACTGCGATCGCCGCCGGGATCACCGGCAGCTCGCATCGCCCCGGGCGCCCGGGGGCATCCGTCGGACCACCCCCGGTCGCCACGGCCGGGCCGGGCTGCGGCAGGACGCCCGGGAAGGCCGAGGTCGGCGATCGGAGATCGCCCCCGGCCCGACCGGCCCTCAGCGGCGAGTCCTGGGCCTCCCGGGCCACCCGGTCGACCAGCCCGTCGGCCTCCATTCTCAGGAACCGATCCACCGCCCCCGGGTCGAAGTGCCGGCCCGACTCGGCCCGGAGATGGGCCAGCACCCGGTCCCTCGGCCAGGCCCGGCGGTACACCCGGTCGTTCGACAGCGCGTCCCAGACGTCGACCACCGCGAAGAGCCGGGCGGCCAGCGGGATCCGCGGCCCGGCCAGGCCGTCGGGGTAGCCGCCGCCGTCGAACCGCTCGTGGTGCCAGCGCGGGATCTCCAGCGCCGGCAGCAGGAAGTCGATCCCTGAGAGCATCTCGAAGGCCAGCCTCGGGTGCTGCTTCATCAACTCCCATTCCTCGGGGTCCAGCCGGCCGGGCTTCTGGAGGATGGCGTCGGGGATGCCCATCTTGCCGATGTCGTGCAGCAGGGCCCCGCGCCGGACGTGGTCCAGTTCCTCCCCCGAGATCCCCGCCCCCGAGGCCAGGGCGACCGTCAGGCCGGTGACCCTCCGGCTGTGCCCCTCGGTCTCGCGGTCCCGCAGGTCCAGCAGGCTCGCCCACCCCTCCAGCGTCTCGTCGTAGGCGGCGGCCAGCCGGGCGTGCGAGTCCCGGATCTTGCGGAACCGGTTGAGCCGGAGGATGCCCCGGACCCGGGTGCGGACCTCGGCCCGGTCGATCGGCTTGCCGAGGAAGTCGTCGGCCCCGGCCTCCAGGCCGGCGAGCCTGATCGAGCGGTCGTCCAGGGCCGTCACCAGCAGCAGCGGCAGCTCCCGGAGCCTCCGGTCGGACCGGAACCGACGGCAGACCTCGATGCCGTCCATCTGGGGCATCATCACGTCCACCAGGGCGAGGTCGGGTTCCCTCTCCGCGGAGAGTTCCAGCGCCTCCAGCCCGTCCCGGGCCCGGAGGATCTCGTAGCCCTGCCCGGTGATCGCCGACTCGATGGCCTTGCGGCCGGCGTCCTCGTCATCGGCGATCAGGATCACCTCGGGGCGTTCCATCCCGTCCTCCAGGCGACTGCATGCGATCGGCCCCACGTCGGGCCGGCGGCCACGGCTGCGCGGCCTTCGGTCAGCGAGAAGCCTAGTTCTTCCGGCGGATGGATGTCGATTCCCGGAACGGAATCCCCCCGACCCGCCCCGTCCGGGTCCCCGGGGTCGGCCCCGCCCCCCCACCCGGAGCCCCCTCCTCCCCAGGCCGGACCCCGGGCCATCCCATCCCATCCCGTTTTCCCTGGCGTCGGGCCGTTGGACCTGGTCAGATGACGGTCGGTTCCACAAATCGAGCATCATGGAGCGCTCGATTTGATCCCGACCCGCCCGGGGCCGGCCGGGACGCCCCCGCGTCGACCCGCCGGGGGGGGCGGGGGCCGACCCGGGCGGTGACGCCCCCGGCCCTCTGGCGGGCCGGGGCCCCCCTCCATCGGACAAGAAAGGCCGGTGCCGCCATGCCGATCGTGAATTTCGGCCGGGCCGACGAGCCCGGGTTCGAGCTGAAGGCGAGCGACGACATGATCGCCGTGCGGACCCACAGCCGACGGTCCCTCCGGGGCGGCCCGGTCCCCTCCGCCGCCGAGGCCGGCATCGCCGACGCCCAGCTCGTCGTCGCCTTCCCCGAGGCCGGCGTCGAGGTCTACCGCGTCCCCAGGGCCCGGGGCGGCCGCTCCCTCGGCGACCGCAAGGCCGCCCTCAGGCTCGTCCCCGACGTCCAGTTCGCCGGCGGGGTCCTGGAGGACCCCCAGAGCGGGGAGCCCGTCCTCTACACCGAGAACCTCTTCATCAAGTTCGTCGACGTCGCCGAGCCCGACCGCTGCCGGGAGGTCCTCCGCCAGGCCGGCCTCACCATCAAGAACGAGCCGACCTACGCCACCAACGCCTTCTTCGCCGCCGCCCCGGAGGACACCGGCCAGAAGGTCTTCGACATCGCCCAGCAGCTCCTGAGGCGAGACGACGTCGAGTTCTGCCACCCCGAGCTGGTCCGGGAGCGCGCCGCCAAGGCCATCGCCCCGCAGCAGTGGCACCTCCGGGCCACCACCCTGGGCGGCATCGCCATCAACGCCGGGGCCAACGTCGAGGCCGCCCACCGGGACTCGCAGGGGGAGGGGATCACCATCGCCGTCATCGACGACGGCTTCGACGTCGACCACCCCGAGTTCAACCGATCCGGCAAGGTCGTCTCCCCCCGGGACGCCACCGAGGACTCCGCCGACCCCCGGCCCAAGGACCTCGGCTCCCCGGACGACCACGGGACCGCCTGCGCCGGGGTCGCCTGCGCCGACGGCCGGGGGGGGGCCTCGGGCGTGGCCCCGAAGGCCCGGCTCATGCCCATCCGGCTCGCCTCCGGCCTCGGCTCCCAGCGGGAGGCCGCCGCCTTCCGCTTCGCGGCCGACAACGGCGCCGACGTCATCTCGTGCAGCTGGGGCCCCCCCGACGGCCGCTGGTGGGACGCCGACGACCCCCGGCACGCCCGGGTCGTCCAGCTCCCGGCCAGCACCCGGCTGGCCATCGACTACGCCACCTCCAGCGGTCGGGGCGGCAAGGGCTGCGTCGTCCTCTTCGCCGCCGGCAACGGCAACGAGCCGGTCGAGAACGACGGCTACGCCAGCTACGAGCGGGTGATCGCCGTCGCCGCGTGCAACGACCGGGGCAAGCGGAGCGTCTACAGCGACTTCGGCGCCCCCCTCTGGTGCGCCTTCCCCAGCAGCGACTTCGGCCACCCCCCCTTCAACCACCCCGAGCCGCTGACCCCCGGCATCTGGACCACCGACCGCTCCGGCACGGCCAACGGCTACAACCCCCGGGACGGCGGCGGCGACCCCGAGGGCCACTACACCGACTCCTTCGGCGGCACCTCCAGCTCCTGCCCCGGTGCCGCCGGGGTGGCCGCCCTGGTCCTCTCCGCCAACCCCGACCTCCGCCGCGAGGATGTCCGCGACATCCTCCGACGCTGCTGCGACCCCATCGACCCCCAGGGCGGCTCCTACGACGCCGAGGGCCGCAGCCGGTTCTTCGGCTTCGGCCGCCTCAACGCCGCCTCCGCCGTCGAGCTGGCCCGCCCCCGCCCCGGGGACACCCTGCACCTGACCCGGGTCTACAACCGCCCCATCCCCGACCTCGGCACCGTCGGCGTCTCGCTGGAGGTCGGCGAGCCCTCCCCGGTCGAGTCCCTCTCCGTCTCCGTCGACATCGCCCACACCTACGTCGGCGACCTGGTGCTCACCCTGATCCCGCCCCCTTCGGCCGGATCCCGCCGGATCGTGCTGCACGACCGCCTCGGCGGCTCCTCCCGCAACCTCCGCATGACCTACGACGCCGTGAACACCCCCGCCCTCTCCGCCTTCCGGGGCAAGCCCGCCCAGGGCACCTGGCAGCTGGAGATCCGCGACGCCGCCGCCCGGGACACCGGCACCCTCACCTCCTTCGGCCTCTCCCTCGCCTTCTCCACCCCCGCCGACCGCAACGGCCAGCCCGCCCCCGCCTCCTCCCTCGCGGCCCCCGCCCCCGCCCCCCCCCGCCGCACCCGCCGCCCTGGCACCCGGTCCTCGACGAAATCCTGAGGCCCCGCCCCCCGGATCGGCCCGACGGCCAGGCCGTCGTGCCGATCCCCGGGAAAAGCTTCCCCCGACCCGGCCGAGAGACCAGGTCCGCCCGGGCATGCGGCTCAGAAACACGCCGGGCTACCCCCCCCGAGCCTCCACGAGCGGTCGCAGGTCCTCGATCGTCTTCGGCCCGATCCCCTTGACCCGGGAAACGTCGTCGACCGACGCGAAATCCCTCGCCTCGACAATCCGATCCGATAGCTCCGGGCCGATCCCGGGGAGGCTCATCAGTTCCTCCTTCGAGGCGGTATTCAGGTCGATCTTGCGCGTCGTATTCGGCGATGTCGGAGGGCTCGGTGCCGGCTCATCCGGGGCGACCTGGCCGCCCTCGGCGAGAAGATCGATCGGCTCTCCTGGAGTCAGGGGCAGGGGGGCCCCGCCATCGACAGTGGCGGGGAACTCCAGGCCTCGATCCATCGCGGGGGCCGAGGGCGCCGACCGGGTCAGTATGGCACCGCGACCCGAGACCGCCGCGATGCGGTCACGGCTCGAACGCCTCCCCGGGTTGATCGGGTGGACTTCGTAGGATCCCGGATCGGCGCAACCACGCACACGCTCCTGGGAGGCGTTTGGGTCGTAGGCCCCATCGCTCCTGTAGTGCTGATCATAGACAGCCTGAGACACATCCCTGATCGTCGTCGACCCTCCAAACGATTGCGTCAACACACCAACAACCCTCGTCCTAACCTCGGAACACGGGCGGTCACCGAATTGAAATGCCATGAGAGTCGCGACCAGCTACGAGGTGAGACGAATCGACCGGGTCGGGGCCTACAGAGGCGCCCCGACCGAAGTCTACTCGGTCTTCGAGCCGGGGCCAAATGGCTACCCATGTCATTCGATACAGCAGGGCTGACGTCCTCGCATCCCTGGGCCTCAGGAGGTGGTCGAGTTGCTCGCAACGACACGCGGGGGGAAGATTCTCCGCCCGGGGGCCGATTCAGGCTTAAGGGCCCTCGCCCCGAGAAGGAGCCGAGAAGAATCGCCTCAGCTTGGATCGCGGCTCACCTGATGACTCCGCCCGACCAGGCTGCCGGTCACCCCCCGGCACCAAGAGACGGCGCCAACCCCCGGCGGGGACGAGAGCCGAGTCCCGTGGGGACGATCGGCTGCCGACCGTCGCCGAGAGCTCATTCGGTGCGGCCGAAGGAGCTGGCCTGGGGAATTGGTCCAGCGGACGGGGCAAATCCCCGTCCAGCGGGCCGGGCTGCATGCGAAGCCCAGGGGATGGGATCGAGGAATCCGGGAAGACGGGCTGGGTGGCCGGATCGACGGGCAAGGGCGGGCGCACGACCGGGTGGGTGTCGAGCGGGGCGGGGAGCATTGCAGGATCAATCGAGGCGCCTCCTCCCCCATCGAACGTCGGGGGAGGCACGGCGGAATCGATCACCTCAGGCCAGGGGGCGAGGGGACCGGCTGCCGGCGGGTGGAAGTTGCTCGAGTCTGCAGGCAGGGGCTCCATCCCCATCTCCCTGTTCGGGATGTGGTGGAGATACAGCTCTTCGGTGACGGGACCCATCGGCCCGAGGGCGGGCGGCCGGAGGGCGGGATCGACCGGGCCCAGGTAGGGCTGCTCGACGGAAGGATCGACCGGCCCCAGGTGGGGCGGCGGATCGGCAGGGGCTCGTTGGAGCCTCCCAGAGCGCTCATCGAAGGGCGGCAACTGGTATTCGCGTGGCCTGGGATCGGGGACCTGGAAGTTGTTGCCGGTCGGGTCGATAAGGTGCGCCTTGTCTCCGTTCGGGAGCTCGATGAGCGGGTCAGCGGTGAATCCGTTCGGGTGGTAGGGCGAGGGACGATCCGGGGTGCGGTAGAGGTCCGGGCGGTAGAGTTGCGGCCGCTCCGGCACCCGGAGGAAGGTGTCGACCCTGCCGGAGCTCTCGTCGAACGTCCAATCCTCGATGGTCTTCCGTCGGCCCCGGACGACAAACTCCTCCTCCTGGAGGTGAACATCGTCGAGGTCCACGATATACGGAGCCCATCGAAGACCCATAAGATCATATAATGTTGGATACACGGTCGATTGCCCGAAGATGATGTTCTGCTGGAGCGATGATTCGGCGCTGGGCAGAGGCCGGAAGAGGATGCCGAGCCCCGGGATGTCCTCGAAAAGCGGCACGCCCCGGCCCGTCCGCGCGGCCTTCAGGGCGACGGTGTACCGGCTCAGCTCGCGGAGTTCGTAGGTCGAGGTCTGCACCTGCGTGTTGAGGAAGTGCCGCTTGACGCGTCCGAGGTGCTTCTCGTCGGGGCGGACGGGCTCTCGGACGTTAGTCGTGTACATATAATTGAAATCGTAGATGACCGAGTCGCCGTCGGGCTGGATTACAGGACGGATCTCGAATCCGGTGCCCGTCTCGAACTTGTAGATCGCCGGGTCGGGGATCAAGGCGGCGAGGTTGGCCCCCAGCTCCGGCTGGGGTTTGCCGTACAGGTTGAACGATTCCTGGGGCGTGCTCGACGGCAAGGTCGGCAGCACGTCCTTGACCAGCGGCGTGGCGAAGCCGCCGTTGGGAAGCCCCGGGACGGCGGGCAGCGGCATGCTGAACCCAGCCGTCGGCGGCGACCCGCTCAGCAGACTCGTTGCCGCCAGGAACGTTGGGTCTTGGAGCAGGGCCCCATAGTCCTGCACCAAGGCCTTGGCCCCCTTCATTGCTTCTGTGATCACAATATCACGTTTAGGAAGATCGAATTCCATCGTCGCGGTCGGCTCGACCTTGGCGAGCTGCCGGTTGTTCGTCAGCACCGTCGTCCGCTCGATCTGCCCTAGCTCCACATCGTAGGCTCGGGCCGCGCCCCGGACCCGCTCGAATGCCGGGTCGTAGAACTGGATTCGGCAGTCGTCTTCCAATGCCACGACCAGCCGCTTCAGGTAGGCGTCGATGTTCGCCGTGTACGCCCGGGTGCCCTCAACAAGCTCGATATACTTGTCCTCCTTCTCGGTGATGAGGTAGTCGAGCAGCTTGCGATTGTCGAGCTGTTGCCGTGTCGCGTACTTGAGCGACGTGCTCCGCCTCAGGCTGTCGACCGCGTCGAAGCTGCTCTGAACGGCGGTATACGCCTCCGTCACCGAATCCCTGATCGTCGCCCCAGTTCCCCCATCCGGGAAGGCCTCGCCGATCTCAGCGATCACGTTTGTGTACGCGTCAAGGAGTTCCTGGCGTTTCGTGGGGTCGGCCTGACGACGCCCGTCCCCCTTCAGGGCCTCCCCGATGGCCGCGCTAAAACCCGTCGTAGCACCCACCAGCAGCCCCCGCAGCGTGTACATCTGCTGCTGCAAGTCAAGGAGTCGATCTCGGATCGGGGTGACAGTTAAGCTCAAGTCGTTGAATACGGTGTCGGCGCCGATGTATACGCTGGAGGCCGGCGCCTGGGGGATTTGGATGAAGGCGATCTGCTGATCGACATTTTCGATCAGGTCGTTCACCTCTGCTTGTTCCTCCTGAGAAAGGAGGCCAGGGGTCGCGAGGAGGGCGGTGAGCGATTTCCTCAGCTCTGCAAACGCATCCTTCGCCGCAAGCGGGGCAGGTACCTGTCTGAATGCCGCGTCGATCTGCTGTCGGGTCTTCTCCCGTGCCACTCGATCATCCTCATTCTCGTTCGGGTTCGCGAAGAACTCGTTGATCAGGCTCTCGATGCCAGGAGTGGTTTCCAACAACCTGCTGACATATCTCTTCCATTCCAGCTCGACCTGTTGCAGACTGGAGATTGCCCGATTTGCCTGGGCCAGAGCGACCTCCGCCTCGTTCAGGCCCTTGCGGAACGCCTCGTCCTTGGCCACGAAGCTGCTGAGCTGGCCCTGGAGCTTCTCGCGCAACTGGCGCTGGATCTCCGCCAGCATCTCGGCCTGCTGGATCTCGTCGTTGGCCCGGTCCTGGATTAGGCCGCGCTCGACGGTGCGCTGCTTCAGCTCGATCTCGGCCACCATCTGGGACTTGAAGATCTGGGCCAGGCGGAGGAACTCCAGCTGCATGGGGTTCAGGGTGTCGGCGCCGACGACCTCGGTCTCGAAGACGCTGCGGAAGTTGCGGAAGATGTAGTGGTTGAGCACGCCCTCGTGCACCTTCTTCATCAGGTGCTTGCCGGGGGTGCCGATCCGGGTGGCGATGAGGTACTCGTACTCGGCCTGGGGGAGGTCGCCGGTGACGTGCATCATGAAGCGGTCGAGGATGCGGCGGCGGACGTCGTTGCGGGCCAGGGCGAGGACGAACAGGGCGCGGTTCAGGCTGATGTTGTCCATCGAGTTGAGCGACAGCAGCCGGTTGCCCGTGAAGAGGAACTCGCTGTTCATGGAGAAGAGCGAGTCGACGAAGTCCCGGCCGAAGAAGGCGTAGAGGTAGCGGCGGTCGCGGTCGATCTGCGTGTGGCCGTCCACCTCCCCGCAGGCCTCGACGGCGACCTCGGAGGCGACCTCCTGGACCGACTTGCGGATGAGCATCAACGAGTGCGACGTGAGGAACCGGGAGACGTCGACGTAGCCCTCGATCCGCCGGGCGACGCGATCCATGCGGTCGCCGCGCTCGCCGTTGACCTGGACGGTGAAGATGCCCACCTTCACCTGGCCGAGCGGGGCGTCGATCTGGTTGATCATCGTCCGGATCTTGTTCACGCCCTGGATCGGGCCGCGGAGCTGGATCAGGCCCTCGCCGATCACGCTGATGGAGACCTGGGTGACCGGGTCGATCGAGTCCACGTCGCCGGGCACGTAGGTGTCCGGATCCTCGTTCGCGGCGGCCACCTCCTTGCGGAAGGCCACCTCGGCCTGCCGGTCCTCCTTCGCCTGCGCGACCGAGGCGGCGGCCTGGAGCTCGATCATGGCCTGTCGCTTGGTCTGGATCGCCTGCTGGGCGTCGTCGATCCGCTCCCGGACGGGCTTCGTCGGCGCGTCGACCTTGGCGCGGGCGAGCTGGTCGTCCAACGTCTGTTTCGCGGCCTGGGCCCGGGCGAGTTGCCCGTTGAGTTCGGCGATGTTGTCCTCGATTAGCTTCACCTGCTCCTCGGAGAGGTCGGGGGCCTTCTTCCGCTCCTCCTCGGCCTTGATCGCGTCATTGATCCGGGCGATCTCGGCCTCACGCTCGTCGATCTGGGCGTCGGTCAGCTCCTTGTTCGAGAGTTCGGCCTGGGCCTCCTGGAGTTCGGCCTCGGAGCGCCGGAGTTCCTCGGCCGCCCGGATGGCGCGCTCCTCGGCGAAGCGACGCTCGTCGACCAGCTCATTGGCCAGCTCCCGGGCGTCCTCGGCGGCGCGCTCGGCCTGGTCGACGGCGGCCCGGTTGTAGGAGCGGACGTTGCGGTTGATGATCTGGGCGACGCGGTGGGCGTCCCGCTGGTAGTACAGCCGGGCGACCCGGGTCTCGACGAAGTCGTTCGGGTTGAACGGCTGCTCCCGGTCGCCGACCTTCGGCGGCGCGTAGAGCGGGAAGGCCACGTGCTGGCCCGTCTGGCTCGGCGGGAAGACCTCGAAGTCGCCCCCCTGGGCCTCGAACGACACGAGGGCCCCGGCGGCGGTCGTTACCTCGCCGGCCTTGTTGCCGGCGAGGTCGACCATCCGGTTTGAGTCCCGGTCGACCCCCTCGGTGATCGACAGGTCGTAGATCCCCGCAGCCAGCGGCTTGTCGAAGACGAGGAAGATGCGATCACGCTGGAGCGGGTCGGTTTCGATGGTGATCCCGGTGACGACGCCCCCGACCTCGACCCCGGTGGCCCTCCGCCGCAGTCGGATTCGGTCGCCGGTCAAGGCCCCGCTCGTCCCAATGCCCCTCAGGTCGTCGTCCTGGAACCGGACGACGACCATCGCCGCTGGGCGTCGGTTCACGTCGTCGTAGGTGATGGTGGCGATCCGGGGGCCGACCCGGTCCACCTTCACCGTCAGGGTCCGGCTGCGCGGCGATGGCAATGGGACGGGCCCCGCCGGGGCTGCCGGGTCGGGCTTGGGCCTGATCTCGGCGGCGATCTCCAGCGTGGCACTCGGCCGATCGGTCGGGAGCGAGACCGTCAACGTCGCGGGACCGTCCTTGCTGATGTCGGCGGGCGCGACCCCGTCCAGTGGCAGGCCGGTGCTGCCAACGAGGACGACCTGGATCGGCCGCGTATCGACCTCGGTCCTCACCACGACCCGCACCGACGCGGCCCGGGTCGTGGCCCGGATCGTCGAGTCGGTGGCTTCGCCGCCGGTATCCAGGTCGACTAGTACGCCGTCGTCCGGCACGAATGTGATGGTGGGCGCCGGAAGCGACTGGAGGGGGGAGGGGGTCGCGGCCGCCGGGCCCCCTGCTGCGGCCGTCGGCCCGCCGGGAGTGCCCGGCGCCCTACCGTGAGCGAGTGGCGGCCCGCCGGGCGGGGCCGGCGGGCCATCTGGCGGGGCCGGCGGGCCATCTGGCTCGGGTTCATCCGTCGGCTCCAGGAGATCGCCTTCCGGTGCATTGACCTCCGGCGCCGGGTCGTCCTGGGGACGATCGTCCTCCTCCTCATCCTGGGCCGACGCCCGTCGGATCTGCCCGTCGACCGGGGGGGAGGCCGGATCGGGGAGGAAGGTCGGGGCCTCGGCGACGGCCTGGGGGCCGGGCTGCTCGGAAGGCGTCTCGACGGCCTCTCGGGCCCCTTCGATCAGCACGGAAAGGACGCGCAACACCTCCCCCGGCCGGGAGACGACGAGCGAGGTCAGGGCTACCACCACCACGATGGTCCCGAGCGACGGGGCGCGTCGTCTTCGCATCTTCGGCCCTCCCTGGCCATCCTTCCCAGCCGGGACTCCCCGCCATCGGGGGAGCCCGAGGACTCACAATAATCGGAGTTATCGGCCTTGCCGGTCGTTCCGATTGAGGGGAGTTTGCGGATAACGGCAGGCAGGAGGCGCAAGCGAAAGGCCCGCCCGGGGATCGGGAGATCCCCGGGCGGGCCCGGCGGCGATGGGAGGCGGGTCGTGGTCGAGGGGGAGGGGTCAGCGGATGGTCGGGGCGTACTCGATCTCCTCGGTCCGGACGCGCTCGACGGCCGTCCGGAAGCGGGCCTGGTCGCGCTGGACGAGGGCCTGCTGGCCCCGGGACTGGAGGTAGCGGATGCCGGGGGCCGAGGAGATCACCTGGCCGATGGCCTGGGTCCCCTGGCCGACGACCGAGCCGGTGGCGACGGCCAGCCCTCGGGTGGTGTCCCGGAGGTTCTGGCGGACGCCGGCCAGCGAGCTGCGGAGGGGGTCCGTCTGCCGGGCCTCCTCGCGCAGCTCGGCCCGGGCCCGGCCGATCTCATGGAGCCGGAGCCCCAGGCCCCGGCCGGGGAGGTAGGAGACGGCGGTCTGACCCGGGCGGCCGACCGGGAACTTCAGCTCGACCCGGCGCTCGGGATAAATGTAGGTGATCGAGCAGTCGTCGTAGGCGATCTCCGGGTAGCCGGAGGGCAGCTGCGCCTCGACGTAGATCCGCTCGTTGGTCCTCGGATGGTTGGCGACGATCACCGTCGGCCCGCCCACGACGAAGGGGCCCTGGTACTGCTTGTTGCCGTTGTAGTAGTAGCGGTGGACGTGCACCGCCGGGGTGACGGCGATCCCCATCCTCCCCAGCTCGTCGCGGATCTGGCGGAACTCGACCTCGGGGACGCCCTGCGGGTGGTCGGTCGACAGGTAGATGACCAGGTCGTTCAGGCCGCCGTCGGTGGCCCTCGGGTCGGTGGCCGTCGAGGGCGAGGGCAGCGCCACGAGCGAGGCCAGGCAGGCCGAGCGGATCAGGGCCGGGAGTCGTCGGGGCATCCTCGGCATGGCCGGGTTCCTCCGTGAGGGCCGATGCGGGTCGCGACGAGGCGAGCCGGGCCGGGCCGACGCCCGGGCGGGCCCGGCGGGCGGCCTTTGCCGGATTTATCGGATGGTCCGGGGCTCGATCGTGACCTCGATGTGCGTCACCTCGTCGAAGGACCGGGCGACCTTCGCGCGGAGGCCGGGGTCGGCCAGCGGGTCGGCCAGGGAGACCTCGGTCGGCCCGCCGCGCGGGACCCAGGCCGGGACCTCGGTCGACCAGAGGGGCACCGCGTCGGTCGAGAGGATGTCCAGCGGCGCGGCCGAGTACGCCCGGAGCCGGAGCACGGCCTCGCCCCCCCGCTCCGACGCCTCGATCCCCCCCGAGTGGGACAGCAGCCCCCCCGAGGCGATCCCGCCGTCCTCGTAGATCGCCACCCCGTTGGTCCGCAGCAGGAACGGCCCGATCGCCAGGTTCGGGGCCTGGGGCGTGAACCGCTTGCGGCGGATCGTCCGCGCCCCCGTCGCCGGGGCCAGGCCGTCGGCCGCCTTGGCCAGGGCGAACGGGTCGACGGCCCCGGGCACCCGGAGCGTGTCCTCCAGCGGTGGGAAGAACGAGACGGTCCGGGCGGCGACGATCGGGATCTCCCGATCGAAGTCGAAGCCCGAGGGCAGCCCGCACTGGTTCCGGGCGATCCGGCGGTGGTACTCGGCCCCCCGGCCGAAGTCGAACGACCGCCGGGGGAAGGGGGGCACGAGGTCCGGCTGGAGCGACTGCCGGAACGGGTTCGCCGCCGGGCGGGGCGGGGCCTGGGCCGTGGCCCGGGTGTCGGCCCGGCCGAGCAGCAGGCAGAGCGTGGCGGCGAGGATCTTCGGGGCGAGTCTTCGCGTCATGGTCTGGCCTCGGGGTCGGGCCCGACGACCGTCGCGATCCCGGGGATCGCGACGGGGCGGGCGGGGCCGTCGTTCAAGGAGCCCGTGTCGGCCGGGGTCGGCCGGGGTCGGCCGAGGTCGGCCGGCGGACCCGGTCAGCCGGACCGTCGGAGGCCCTGCCACCGGGGAGGCCGAGCGGGGGCCACCCGGCTGGCCGGGACGACGGCCGACAGCACGTTGCCGGCGAGGTCGCCCACCCCGGACACCTCCATCAGGAAGTGCCGGGGGATCCTCCGGTCGAACCGGAGGGCGACGACCGCCTCCTCCGCGTTGGCGAACTCCAGCCCGGCCGCCACCGGGCGGATCGGCAGGGCCCTGCGGGAGAATCCCAGCCTCAGCGCGTAGTTCGACGGATTCACCAGCGAGGGCACGTCCAGCCCGGCCGGGTCCTGGAGGAACGACACCCGGACGACCCCCGACCACGGGTCGGGCACCGCCCGGAGGACCGCCGGCGGCGTCGAGTCGATCACCAGGGGCGAGACCGGCGGATAGAGGAACGTCCGCTCCGGCACCTCGTCCCCCTGCGAGAGCAGGGCGGAGACGACGTACGGCCCGTCCGGCAGCGGCCCGCCGGACACCTGCCAGTTCCCCTGAGTATCGGCCAGGGCCCGGCCGAGCAGCGTCTCCTGCTTCTGGTCGAGCCTCCGGGCGTGCACCAGCACCACCGAGAACGGCCGGGCCGAGCCCACGAAGGTCGGGAACGGGGTGCTCGTCAGGGCGTCGTCGACCGAGGCCCCCGTGTCGGCCAGCGGGGAGAGCCTCCCTGAGATCCGGACCGGGGGGACGGGGGTCACGGTGATCGTCCCCGCCCCGGACTGCACCTCCCCGGTGTCGACCCGGGTGACGCTCACCGAGTACGGGAACGACCCGAGCACCGGGAAGGTCGCCGGCAGGATGACCCGGTACTGCCCCGGCCGGTCCGGGCCGTCCGGCTCGAGCGCCCCCTCGACCGTCCCCACCGCCGGGTCGACCGCCGAGCCGGCCTCCTGCCCGACCGTGACCAGCACGCGGAACGCCTCGGGGCCCACCGGCTCCAGCAGCCTCAGCGTGCCGATCTGCTCGGCGATCGGCGTGCCCACCCCCACCGCCGCCGGGACCGCCGTCAGGTCGAAGGTCGGCTTGATGACCCGGGCCGAGCCCGTCGCCACCGCCGGGGGCGGCGGGGCGCCGACCTCGGCGATCGAGACCTCGACCGGGTAGGAGTCCAGCTCCATGCCGTCCGCATCGGTGGGCGGGGAGGTGTAGGCGTACGACGCCCTCACGTCGAAGCCGCCCCGGTCGTTCCGCTCGATCCGGCCCTGGGCGACCCGGCCGTCGCCGAAGTCGACCGCGGCCGAGAAGTTCCCCGGCTCCTCGAACCGGTTCTCGTCCTCGAACGAGGCGACGACGGCGTCGAACGGCCTCCCTAGCACGGCAAGGATCCGGGCCCCGGTCGCCTCGACCGGCGTGACGGCCACCTCGGCCGTCCCGAAGCCCGAGTCCTCCGATTCTTCGGCACCCCGGACGACCACCGTGACCGGGTACGCGCCGTTCTCCTCGTAGACGTGACGGGCGGTCACGGTGAAGGTCATCGGGTCCGAGTCGGGCACGGACTCGATCGTCCCGGGGGTCGCCGCCGAGCCGTCCCCCCAGGAGACCTCCGCCTCCAGCCCCGACGCCGGGCCCTCCAGGTTGGCCAGGTCGAAGGTGGCGACCGTCCCGTCGAAGACCGAGCCCTCGGGGACCGCGATCGCCGTCACGTCGACGGCCAGCAGCGCCCGGGCCTCCAGGGCATCGATCGCCCCTGAGCCGGGGGATCGCGGCCGGCGTCGATTCGACCTCGACCGCCCCTCACCGGGGCGCCGAAGCTTCCGTTCCCACCACATAAGCCATCCCTGTCGTTCGGCCCCGCGGCCCGGGATCGCCCCCGACCGCGAGGACCCTCGGGAATTTTCCGCAATGACGGCACAGTCGGAGGCCCGCCTGGCCGATCATCCCACTGGTGCCGATTGCGACGCCCCGGCGATCCCGCCCCCGGGCCCCGCGATGCCGACGCGATCGCGCCCATTCGGGGGCCCGGTAGAGCGTACCACCAGGATCGGCGCCGGGGCGGCCCGTCGGCCGGGGCGTCCGGGCCGGCCGATCCGATCGGGGCGGTCCCGCGAAATTTGGCGGCCGGCGAGCCCGGGGAGTGCCGAGGCCCCGGCGTGACCCGGCCCGTGAGGAGGAGATTGCGAGATGAGTGACCGCCGACGCCATCGACATCGCTTCCGCCCCGCCGGGGTCGACGCCAACGGGCTGGAGTCCCGCACCTTCCTCAACGGCTCGGGCTGGTTCCAGGGAGTCGGCCTCGGCCCCCGGGCCGCCCAACTGCTGCTCGACCGCCCCGTGCCCCAGGGGGTCATCGGCTCCTATACCCGGGGCGTCCAGGGCAGGGATTCCGTCACCTCCCGGGTCTCCGACGGCATCGACCGCGCCTTCGACTCCTTCACCGCCGACTACCTCCAGGCCCAGTCCGCCTACCTCGCCTCCACCCCGCCCGGCACCCCCATGAACGCCCTGACGGCCGCGAGGAACGCCTTCGAGTCCCTCACGGTCCAGCGGGTCAACCTCCTGAGCCAGGAACTCATCCAGGAGCTCTCCCGGGTCCCCGGCTCGCTGCAGCGCGCCACCGGCCAGGCCAACACCCCCTTGCAGTCCTTCCTGAACCGGCGGATCAACAGCCCCCGGCCCATGAGCCAGAGCCTGCTGTCCACCCTGCTCAGCGACACCGTCATCCCCCCGCCCGGCACCACGGGGGCGACCGCCAGCCTCTACACCCTGACCGCCACCAACGCCATCGAGGCCGCCCGGGTCTCCACCGCCAACGCCACCAAGTTCACCGTCTCCGGCGTCTTCCGCAAGCACGGCCCCTGACCCCGGCCCGGGTCCCCCCCGGGACGACCGGGGGGCGACGGGTGCGGGGGTCAACCCGGCCGCCGGCAATACGTCGTCTCGCCGAAGTGGGAGATCTCGAACCCCCTCCCCTCGATCGCCCCGAAGAAGGCCTCGGAGCCGACGCCGAAGTGGGAGTCGTCGTGCAGCTCGACCGCGGCGGCCGGGGTCCACGTCAGCGACCGGTTGGGCCGGAAACGCCGGCCAGACGGACCGATCAACCGGCTCGCTGGTCGATCGGCTGTACGTCGGTCACCTGGAGATTGCCGTTCCTCGGATCGACGATGAGCACCGACGCCTTTTTCGTCGAGAAGTCGACCACGAGGAAGAGTTCTTGCCCCTGGGGGCCGGTTGCGTCGAGCTTGACGACGGAATCGCAACTCATCGGAATCCCCGGTGATCTAGTTGTGGCTCAATTCAAGGGTGTGGTCTGCGGCGGGTGGCACTGGCGGCTTGCCCGCCCGTGTCTTCTACCAGGCCGGAACACGGGCGGGCAAGCCGCCAGTGCCACCCAGGCATAGCCTCCCACCAGTGACACCCGCGCGGAGCACGAAGGCTTCCCCTGGGACACTCGCACGCTGGCCGGGAGACGAGGGCCATGGGCTCTCGCCCCGGTTTCGTCGGCGGCGCTCAGTCCTCCGGAACAATGGGTTCGGCGACCTTGATGAAGTAGCCGTTGGGATCCTCGAGCACATATTGCCTCGCCCCCCACGGGCGATCGGTGAGGGCCTCGACAACCGTCGCACCACGGGCGCGGTGCTCCTCATACGAGTGCCGTACGTCCGACACCCAGAGGAACACCTCGGGATGCGATCCGGCTTCTTTCATGGACGTTACCAGGTTCGGGTCGTGCGTGAGATAGATCTCGACCCCGTCCCGCTCCACTCCTGCGTACACCGGGGGATCGCCGTACGAGAAGCACTGATGAAAGCCCATCACCGACGTCCAATATCGGAGGGACTCTTCCAGGCTCAGGGCGCTCACCACCGGGATAGATCGACGGTAGCTCATGAGACCTCCCGCCGCCTGAAGAATCCATGTAAGCCGTGGGGCCGCCTCGGAGGGTAACCTTGAGGTGGTTGACCGATCCCAATGCCACCGCGCCAAGGATCCCCACGGCCATGGCCATCATCATCGGCATCGACCTCGGCAAGTTCAAGGGCGTCGCCTGTACCTACGACACCGAGACCCAGGAGGCCGCCTACGCCACCATCCCCACCAACCCCGACGCCCTGAGGGGGATGCTCGACCGCGCCCGACCCGACCTCGTCGTCTTCGAGGCCTGCACCGTCAGCGGGCGGGTGGCACTGGCGGCTTGCCCGCCAGTGTCTTCGATCAGGCCGGAACATTGGCGGGCAAGCCGCCAGTGCTAGCCAGGAACGGCCTCCCACCAGTGACACCCGCCGGGGTGGCTGGGATCGGGACGACCCCAGCCCGGTCGAGTGCGATTGAGGAGGTGGCCAGGAGACGGGGCTCTCCCGGCCACCCGCCCGGCTCAGGCCTGCTGATCATCGGGAATCGGCTCGACATCCCGGACGTTCTTCTGGACCGCAACCGCCGCAAACAAGCTGAGCACGAAGGACATCGCGTAGAATCCCTTTTCGCTCAAGAGGAGTTCGGCATTCCACAGTCCAACTGCCAGCAGCAAGATGGACAGCCCGAGCGAAGCCCAGCACAAGCCGAAGTAGATGTCCGTGACCGGGAGGCCATGCATCCGATCGCGAACTGACTTCTGGAGGGAAACGGCCGAGAAGAGGCCGTACATCAGGATCGTGAAGTAATAGCCCTTCTCGTTGAGCTGCATCCCCGCGTTCCAGAGGCCGACGAGGTACGCCACCACCCCGACGAGCAACGCCGCCCAAGACGCGCCAATGAATGGTAGGGTCGGTCGCGGCGCATAGGATTTCATCGGCATACTCTCGGTTGGAGAACTGCGATTGCGGAGTTGCAACGCGAAGCACGCGACCCCGTCGCTCGTGATGCCTGGGTTGTCGCCTCACCGTGTTTCGGCGGACGAGGCTCTGTGGAAGAACACCACTGATCACCCGTGCAAACCCGCCTCAAGGATTCGATCATCCGTTGATTCCTGCGACGGTGCAACTGAAATCCCGGGGAGAGGCGGACGAACAGGAGGCGACAAACGTGCTCGGCCACCCGCCGCCGAGATCGTGCCGGGGCCGGGGGGAATTCTCGGCCTGGTCGGCGGAAAAAGTGACTGCGGGGGCCCGATTTCCTGATCTTAAGGGTGTACGGCCGAGGCCGGACGGGCGGGACGACGCGGTCCCGACGCCGGGCGGCGGCCGGATGAACACCGGGGAATTACACCATGGGCACGCCGTCGCCGAAGCAGGTCGAGGCCAACCGGGCCAACGCGCAGAAGTCCACCGGGCCGAGGACGGCCGAGGGGAAGCAGCGGAGCCGTCGCAACGGGCTGCGGCACGGGATGGCCTGCGCGGTGGTCGTGCCCGAGGAGGACCGGCAGGCGTACCGGGCGGCGATGGCCCGGTGGCGGAAGGAGTCGGGGCCGGACAACGTGGTCGAGGAGCACCTGGTCCGCCGCGCGGCCGTGGGCTCGGTCACGCTCGACCGGCTCGACCGGGCCTGGGAGCGGACCCGGGCCGACTCCGCCCGGGAGGCGGTTCGGCGCTGGGAGTCGACCCAGCAGCACCGCGCCCGCCGCAAGGCGCAGGACCTGGACAGGGACCCGTCGAACACGGTGCTCGACCTCGAAGCCACCGCCTTCGGCTGCGACTGGCTGATCCGCCGATGGGAGGCGTTCGACGCCCCGCTCCGGCTCGGCAACGGCTGGGACCAGCGGACCGTCCTCCGGGCCCAGCTCCTGCTCGGCCTGCCCGACGGGCTCCCCGGCCCCGACGCCGAGCCGGGGGTCCGCCTGCTCTGGAGGCTGGCCGCCTCCTGCTCCCCGACCACCGTGACCCGCATCCCCGACGCCCCGGGGGAGGTTCCCGTGCCGGCCGACCCGGCCGGGGCCCGGGCCGCGCTCCGCGCCTTCATCGCCGACCAGGTCGACCGGCTGGCCGGGCTCCGGGAGGAATCCTGGGAGCGGGCCGAGGGACCCGAGCGCGAGGCGGTCGTCATCCGGGCCCTCGCCGCCGACGCCTCCAGGGACGGGGAGCTGCGCCACCGGTACGCCCGCGACGCCGACCGCTCCTGCAACGCCGCCGTCCGGCAGTTCCTGAACCTCCGGGACCGCCGGCTCCGGGAGCACCTCGCCATCGCCAAGGAGGCCCGCCACTGCTCCATCCCCCGGGTCCCGGTCGGCGGCGGCTGGTGGCGAGAGCTGGACAGCGACGCCGCCCCCCCCGGCTTCGAGCGGGTCGACCTCGCCCCGGCCGACCCCGGCTCCGACGGCCACCACGCCGAGGATCCCGACGCCGCGATCGACCCGACATCGCCGCCCGGCGAGTCGACCTCGACCCCTCCCGAGTCTCCTCCCATCGAGCCCGAGCCGGGGCCGGAGGGCATCCTTCCGGCCGGGCCGAGCCCGGCCGTCGAGCCCCCGGAGGCCCTCCCCGAAGCCGACCCGGCCGACGACGATCGACCGGCCGCCTTCCCCGGTGCGCCGCGACGGAGCGAACCCATTTCGAGGGTCGAACTGGCACGCAAATCGACGCATAATCCCCTAGAATTTCATGCGTTACGAAACGGATTACCGGACGACCCGGCCGGCGCCTCGGAGCGCACCGGGCCCTCCCCGAGCCCCGACCGGCCCGCCCCCGGACGCCCCCCGATGCCCGGCTCGTCCGGTCGCCGGGGCCGCCGACCGCTGCGGAGACGCTGACGACCGCCCCGATCCCGCTCCCCGACTCCCGGAACTCCCGGGCATCCCGAGGATCCTCCCGATGCCGGGGGCTCGGGGCCTTGTGACCGATCCCGGGGGGCCTTAAGCTCGCGCCTCGTTTCGAGCCCCCCGCCGGGCGATGGTGGCGGCGTTCGGAGTCGGCGGCGTCGAGCGCCCTCCGGAGACGATCCCTCGCCCCCGGCCCCCCCGATCCGGGCCCCCCGAAGGCCCGAGGAGTGCCTCCATGACGAAGACGACGAGGGCTTCGCGCCGGACGCCGATCCCGGTGCTGCTGGCGCTGCTGCTGCCGGCCCTCTCCCCGGCACCGGGCCGCTCGGCCGAGCTGCGGGTCGGGGCGGCGACGACCAGCATCACCCCCGACCGCCCGGTCGCCCTCTCGGGCCAGATGACGACCCGGATCGCCGAGCAGGTGGAGAGCCCCGTCACGGCCACCGCCCTGGCCATCGAGGCCCGCCAGGGGGATGAGGTGGTCGACCAGGCGATCCTCGTCTCCTGCGACCTGGTGGCGATCCGGGAGGGGCTGGTCGACCGGGTGAGGCGACGGCTGGGAGACCGGCTCCCCGACTTCGACCCCCGCAAGCTCATCCTCAGCGCCACCCACACGCACACGGCCCCGGTGCTCGTCGAAGGGCAGTACGACTTGCCCGAGGACGGCATCATCCGGCCCGCCGAGTACGTGGAGTTCCTCGTCGACCGGGTCGCCGAGGCGGCGGCGACGGCCTGGGAAGGCCGGGCGCCCTCGACCGTCGGCTGGGGCCTGGGGCACGCCGTGGTGGCCCAGAACCGCCGGGCCGTCTACGACGACGGCCGGGCGGTCATGTACGGCCCCACCGACCGGCCCGACTTCCGGGATCTCGAAGGGTTCGAGGACCACGGCGTCGAGGTCCTGTTCTTCTGGGGGGAGGACGGCGCGCTGCTGGCGACGGCGATCAACGTCGCCTGCCCGTCCCAGGAGGTCGAGGGGAGGTCGGCGGTCAACGCCGACTTCTGGCACCAGGTCCGGGAGTCGCTCAGGGCCCGCCACGGCGAGCAACTCCACGTGCTCGGCTGGACGGGCGCCGCCGGCGACCAGTCGCCCCACCTGATGTTCCGGGAACGGGCCGAGGAGCGGATGCGGACGCTCAGGGGCCTCGACCGCCTGGACGAGCTGGCCCGCCGGGTCGTCCGGGCCTGGGAGGAGGCCTTCGAGGGCGCCCGGCAGGAGATCCGCGACGACGTGCCGATGGCCCACACGGTCCGGACGATCGAGCTGCCGGTGCGCCGGGTGACCGAAGAGGAATATGAGGACGCGACGGAGCAGGTCGAGGCTCTCTCGGCGGACCCCGCCAGCCGTCGCCGGATGCTCTGGCATCAGGAAGTCGTCGACCGCTACGACCGCCAGCGATCGGGCGAGGTCGCCCCCTACGCGATGGAGCTGCACGCGATCCGGATCGGCGACGTGGCGATCGCCACCAACGACTTCGAGCTGTTCACCTCGTACGGCCTCCAGATGAAGGCCCGGAGCCGGGCGCTGCAGACGTTCGTCATCCAGCTCGCCGGCCCCGGCACCTACCTGCCGACGCCCCGCGCGGTGCAGGGGGGCGGGTACAGCGCCATCGTCGAGAGCAGCGTGGTGGGGCCCGAGGGCGGCCAGGTGCTCGTGGACCGCACCGTCGAGGCGATCAACGCCCTCTGGCCGGAGCCCTGATCGGGCGGGGAGGAGGCCGGGCGGCCTTCCCCCCCCGGGGGACGCCTCAGCGATCGGAACCGGCCAGGGCGTGAGGGTCGTCGAGGACGAGGTAGTGGCCGTGGTCGGCGGTGATGATCACGGCCGATTCGTCCCAGGAGCTGTTGGCCTCGACCCACTCGACGATGGCCCGGATGGCGGCCTCCCCGGAGAAGATGGCGCCGACGGCGTCGTCCAGGTTGTTGTCGTGCAGGGCCCAGTCCACGTCGCCGGCCTCGACGAACAGGGCGAAGG
The DNA here is from genome assembly GCF_007752535.1 of Tautonia plasticadhaerens. Lineage (GTDB taxonomy): Bacteria > Planctomycetota > Planctomycetia > Isosphaerales > Isosphaeraceae > Tautonia > Tautonia plasticadhaerens. Next base: position 8,612,142 of record NZ_CP036426.1, on the reverse strand, counting down.
GCGTCTCGGGTTCGGAGCCGAGGACGGCCAGGGCGGCCCGGGTCATCTCGACGAGGGTGGGATTCTCGGCGATGTCGGCGGCGACGTACTCCTCGGCCTCGCCGGAGAGGCCGGGGGCGGGGTCGTAGGCGCCGTCGGCGGTCCGGTAGGGCAGGTGGCCGAAGGGGGAGCCGAAGAAGCCGAAGAGGCGGAGCCCCTCGGCGGCGGCCCGGCGGGCGGCGGCGTCGAGGACCTCGTCCCCGGCCTCTCCGGCGGTCCGGAGGGCGACGGAATACTTGCCGCCGTTGCGGGAGTCGATGGTTTCGAGATCCTCGTCGGTGATGTAGGTGTTGCCGGCGACGGCGTTGGTCCCCTGGCGGCGCTGGAGCGCCTGGAGGTTGCCGGTCTGGCCGAAGCCGGTGCCGATCACCACGTCGAGGCCGGGCACCGCCGGGGCGCCCTTCTCGACGGCGATGCTCGGCAGGCCGAGCATGTCCCGGGCGAGGTCCTGGTAGTCGTCGCGGTGGACGTTCCGGGCGTACATGGCGGCGGGGGAGGCGTGGTTGAACGGGACGCTGGTGACGGTGCCGACCTTCCAGCCGTCGCGCTGGAGGTCGTGGAAGACGGGGGCGACGAACGAGCCGTCGGGGCCGACGTTGACCGAGTTGTTGTAGCTCTTGACCCCCGAGGCGATCTCGGCGGCGCTGCACGAGCTGTCGGTGTAGGCGTGGGGAACGCCGCCGAGGTCGTGCAGCCGCCGGAGTTCCTCGTCGGTGGCCGACTGGCCCCGCAGGTAGCCGGGGGCGTCGAGCTCGGGGGCCCGGAACGGGCCGGTGCCGGCGAACCGGGGGTCGTAGCCGCCCCGGAGGGAGTCCTCGGGGATGCCGATGGTCTGCTCGTCGAGGTCCACGTCCGCCTCGTCGTGCGTCGGGCTGGTGACGACCGAGCCGACGGCGATCGTGCCGTCGGCGTCGGTGCCGGCCGCGAGCAGGGGGGCGGCGAGGATGCCCTGGTCGTCGACCTTGCCGCTGCGGACGATCGCGGCGGCCTTCAGCGCCTCCCAGTCCATGCCGTCGAAGAGGACCACGAACAGGTGCCTGGCCCCGTTCTCGACCGCGAGTTTCTGGAGGCGATACAGGTCGGACTGGTCGCCGTACTCGGCCTCGGGGTCGAGGGTGTGCTCGGGCAGGGCGCCATAGAGCTGCTCCAGCCGATCGGCGGATCGGTAGGGGCTGTTCTCCCCGGTGATGCTCCCCAGCTCGACCGGCCGGCCGAGGGTGATGACCGGCACCAGTCGGTTGGTGTGGCTGGTGTGGTTGGAGAAGACGCCGCCGGGCCCCTGGGTGCCGAAGTGGTAGGGGCGGTCGGCCTCGCTGTCCCTGGAGGCGACGGCCTCGGCCTGCATGGCCTTCAGGACGTCGTCGGCCCGGGTGCCGAGGGGGAGGGCGAGCAGCGTCGCCAGGGCGAGGGCGAGGGCGAGGGCGGGTCGGTTCAGCGGGGCGGGGGTCATGAGGGCGGGTCTCGTCGGGGTCGATCGGGCCGGGGACCGAGGTCCCCGAGAGCCTATCAAATCGGCCCGGACGACGGAACCTCCGGGGGGCGGTCGACGAGGCCGGGGGCGGGGGCGTCGAGGCGGTGCCGGTCGAAGAAGTCCCAGATCAGGGCGGTGGCGTCGACGGCGTCGGTGCGGGGGCCGATGAGCATCGCCTCGCCCGGCCGGGCCCTCCCGCCGGGCCAGGCGTGGCCGTGGCCGTCGAGCAGCACCATCGACAGCGACGCACCCCCTCGGCCGGGGGGGAAGGTGTAGGAGTGGACCGTGTCGAAGTGCTCGAAGGTGAACCCGTGGGTCGGGCAGCCGAGCCCCTCCGCCCAGCGCTTCAGCTCGGGCAGGACCTCGGGCGTGCGGCGGACTTCCCAGGGGAGGATTGACAGCCCTCCCTCGGTCGGCAGCAACGGGTCGGCGCCCCCGAAGAGGGCGAGGATCGGCACCGCCCGGGCGCCCACCGGCGGGTCGACGTACCGCAGGGCCGCCACCGAGGCCACCGCCGCGAAGCTCCCCGACCGCTCCGCCGCCAGCCGGAGGGCCATCGCCCCGCCGTTGGAGTGGCCGACGACGTAGATCCGATTCGGGTCGACCGGCCAGGCCCCGGCGACCTCGACCAGCAGGGCGTCGAAGAAGGCCAGGTCGTCGACCCGGCTGCGGGGCCGGTCGGCCGGGTGCTGCCCGCTGTTCCAGATCCGGGGGTTGACCGCGCGGTTCGGCGCCGCGTCGGGCCGCATCGGCAGGCCGTCGGGGGCGACGACGATGACGCCCTCACGCCCCGCCAGCTCGGCCCACCCGGCGTCGTCGAGGAACCCCTCGCCCGAGCCCGACGAGCCGTGCAGGGCCAGCACCATCGGCAACGGCCGATCGCCCCCGGCCTGCCTCGGCGCGTGGACGACGTAGGACCACCGCCGCCCGCCCGCCTCGATCGTCGAGGAGGACCGGCCGATCCTCGCCACCGACCGGACCGACGCCGTGGAGGCCCTCGCGGACACCACCGGCCCCTCGGCCCTCCTCGCGGCCAGCGCGAGCAGGGCCAGGGCGATCAGGCCCAGCGATCGGGCCCGGTCTCGGATCGGCGGCGGGGCGGTCATCCGTGGCTCGCTCCCGTCGGGTGCCTGGCAGGACGTGGTCGGCCGTGACGCTCGGGGCGGCAGTCTAGCCGGGACCGCCGATCCTGCCAACGCCTCCTTGCCCCCGGCCGGGGCCGATCCGGCCGCCTCCCCGGCCTGCTCCCGACGCCGTATCCCGCCGGCTCAGGCCGTTCGCGCTGATTCGACCCCGGCGATCAGCTCCCGACGCCGGGCGAGGCCCGGGGCCGGGCGATCGGGGCGGGGGGGGACTTCGTCGTGGGTCCGGCCGTCGAGCAGGCGGCCGGCCCTGGCCTTGCGGACGCCCCCCCATTGCTTGAAGAAGAAGGCGGCGCCGGCGGAGGCGCAGCGGTCTCGGAGGGAGCGGACCCAGTCGGGGTGCATGGGGCGGGCGCCGGGGCCGCTCTCCCCCCCGGCGATGACCCAGGAGATGCCGCCCAGGTCGATCGGGCCGAGGTCTTCGAGCAGCGGCTCGACGGAGAGCATCCGGACGGCGGCCGGGGCCGATCGCAGGCGCTCGACCCGGGGCAGGCCGTGGCGGCGGTCCTCGACGCTGACGCCCCACCAGATGTGGTCGGCGGCGGCGGCGTCCCGGAGCGGGCCGCGGAGCAGTTCGAGCAGCCGGTCATGACGCTTGGTCAGGACCTGATAGGTGTGCCAGCCGGCCAGCAGCATCACGTCGACGACCGACCGGATGTATCCGGTCGGCACATCCTCGTGGAACAGGTCGCTCATCGAGTTGACGAAGACCATCCGGGGGGACGCCCATCGGAGGGGTTCGGCCAGCTTGCCGGGGACGAGCGTCAGGTCGAAGCCCTGCTCGTAGGGGTGACCGGGGACGCCCCGGAAGCGCTCGGCGAAGGTCTCGGCGTAGCAGCGCTTGCAACCGGGGCTGATCTTGGTGCAGCCGCGGACGGGGTTCCAGCTGGCGTCGGCCCATTCGATGGAGGTGCGGTCGCTCATCGGGCGGTCGGGGGCGGCCGGGCGGGGGGAGTTCGACCGCCCAGCATACCCGGGGGAGGGGGATGGGGCGACCCCTTGGTTCGGCCCGGCTCGTGGTGCAGAATGGACCCCGTGCGAGGCTCCCGGGCCCTTTCCGGCGACGCCCGAGTCCGAGGCAGGGGGGGACGGCCCGGGATGATGAAGGACGTCATCGCCATCGTGCTGGCCGGCGGCAAGGGCACCCGGCTGGAGCCCCTGACCCGGGACCGGGCCAAGCCGGCGGTGCCGTTCGGCGGCGTCTATCGGATCATCGACTTCACGCTGTCCAACTGCATCAATTCCGACCTGCGCAAGATGCTCGTCCTGCCGCAGTACAAGGGGTTCAGCCTCAACCGGCACATCGACCAGGCCTGGAAGTTCCTCACGCCCAACCTCGGCGAGTTCGTCGAGGTGCTCCCCCCCGAGCAGCGGATCGCCGAGAGTTGGTACGCCGGCACGGCCGACGCCATCTACCAGAACATCTTCCGGATCGAGCGCGAGCAGAGCCGGGACACGGTGATCCTGGCCGGCGACCACATCTACACGATGAACTACGCGGCGATGATCGCCGAGCATCGCCGGCGCGAGGCCGACCTGACGATCGCCTGCCTGCCCGTCCCCCGGCCGGAGGCCCGGCACTTCGGCGTCATGCACGTCGACGCCCAGCAGCGCGTCGTCGGCTTCCGGGAGAAGCCGGACGACCCCGACCCGATGCCCGGATACCCGGGGCTGGCCCTGGCCTCGATGGGCGTCTACGTCTTCAAGACCCAGTTGATGTTCGACCTGCTGCTCTCCGACGCCCAGCGCTCCGGCAGCCGGCACGACTTCGGCAAGGACATCATCCCGCCGATGCTGGACACGCACCGCGTCTTCGCCTACCCCTTCCGGGACGAGGCCCGCAAGGCCGCCGCATACTGGCGGGACGTGGGCACGCTGGACGCCTATTACCAGGCCAACATGGACCTGATCCAGATCGACCCGCTCCTGAACCTCTACGACCCCTCCTGGCCGATCCACACCTATCAGCCCTCGCTGCCGCCGCCGAAGTTCGTCCACGCCGACGGCGACCGCGTCGGGGCGGCCTTCAACTCCATCGTCTGCAACGGCTCGATCGTCTCCGGCGGCCAGGTGCACCGCAGCCTGCTCTCGCCGGGGGTCCGCATCAACAGCTTCGCCCAGGTGGAGGACTCGATCCTCCTGGAAGGCGTCGAGGTCGGCCGGCACGCCCGGGTCCGCCGCGCGATCGTCGACAAGCACGTCCGCATCCCGTCCGGCCTCTCGCTCGGCCACGACCCGGACCTCGACCGCTCCCGGGGGCTCACCGTCACCGAACTGGGCATCACCGTCATCCCCAAGGACGAGGACCTCGAACGGTTCGCCGCCCGGCACTGACGGGTCGATCCGGCCTCCAGATCGGCCGGAGATTGTTGAATAATTGCGTTGCAGGGACAGTTCGGGGCCATTACGCTGGCCGCATCGATCCGTGATCGCCCGTCGCCGGGCCGGCGACGGGGGGCGAGATCGATGATGAGGAGGCGGACATGGCCCGACGGGACGCCCGACGACGATGCCCGGGGCCTCTCGTCTCGCGGAGGAGCATGCTGCAACTCGGGGGGCTCGGGCTCCTGGAACTGCTCCGGGCGTCGAGGGCCTCGGGAGGGGACGCCTCGATTCCCGGAGATCCGCCGCCGATCCGGGCCTGCATCGTCGTCTTCTATTACGGCGGCCCGAGCCACTTCGAGACCTACGACCCGAAGCCCGAGGCCCCGCTCGAAGTCCGGGGCGAGTTCAAGCCGATCGCCACCAGCGCCCCCGGGGTGTTCGTCTCCGAGCACCTGCCGAGGATGGCGACCGTCATGCACAAGGTCGCCCTGATCCGGAGCATGACGCACGGCAACCGCCTGCACGACTCGGCCTCCATGGAGACGCTCACCGGGAGGCCAGCCCCGCAGGGGGACCGGGAGCTGTTCTCCCCCGAGCCGCAATTCTACCCCAGCTTCGGCGGGGCCTTGAGCTTCGTCCGACGCGGGGAGCGGCTGGCCGTGCCCCATGCGGCCCTGCCGTTCGCCTTCCATAACGTGGTCGACGTGCCCTGCCAGGGGGGAGGCTTCCTCGGCCCGGCGTTCGACCCGTTCCGGGTCGGCGTCGACCCGAATGCCCGGTCCTACAAGGCCGAGCTGCTCGCCACCCCGGACGACCTCCCCCCGGCCCGTCGGGGAAGGCGCCGGGCCCTGCTCGACGCGGTCGACTCGGCGGCGGGCCTGCGAGGGGAGCCCCGGGCGATGGTCGCCTCGTACGACCGGGCGTATCAGCTGCTCGCCTCGAAGGAGGTCCGGGAGGCGCTCCGGATCGACCGGGAGGACCCGAGGGTCCGCGACCGCTACGGCTATGACCACGAGCCGGCCGCCGTCGGCTCCGGGGGGGGTGGCGGCAACGGGGCGGAGCTGGGCGCCTCCCGCCAGATGCGGGGCCAGAACCTCTTGATGGCCCGACGACTGGTCGAGGCGGGCGTGCCGTTCGTCAACGTCTATGACTTCCGGCAGCAGGGGCAGAACTGGGACGCCCACTTCAAGGTCTTCGACCAGCACCGGGACCACCTCCTGCCGGTCGCCGACCGTTCGCTCGCCGCCCTGATCGAGGACCTCGACGCCCGGGGGCTGCTCGACTCGACCCTGGTCGTCGCCCTCGGCGAGTTCGGCCGGACGCCGAGGATCAACGGCGACGCCGGCCGCGACCACTGGCCCGACTGCTACTCGATCGCCCTGGCCGGCGGCGGCGTGAAGGGGGGCTTCGTCCTCGGGGCCAGCGACCGCCTGGGCGCCTACCCCGCCTCCGACCCCGTCACCCCCGCCGACCTGGCCGCCACCATCTACTGGCGGTTCGGCGTCGCCCCGGGCCTGGAGCTGATCGACCCCACCGGCCGCCCCCACCCGATCGCCACCGGCCGGCCGGTCCGGGGGCTGTTCTCGTGACGGGGGGACGGTCAATCCGGCGCCACCCCCGATCGGCCCGAGCGGACATTGCCTGATGGGTCCCTCCATGATCCAATGGTCCTGATCCGGCTTCCGTCCGAGGCCGGTCGACGACCCCGGATCTCCCGGAGGCCCTGGCGATGCGGATCGAGTGGATCGCCCGTTCGATCGGGGTGGTGCTGGTGTCGGTGTCGGTCTCGGGCGGACTTCCCGCCCGGGGGGCGGGGCCGGGCGGCGTCGAATCGGCCGAGGGCCTCGTCGAGTTGCCCGATGGGATCGGCCGGGACCAGCGGGACCGGTTCCGGGACCTCGCCCCGGCAGGGGGCCTGCTCGTCGGCGCGCTGGTCGGCCACGTCGACTTCCTGGGCGGGAAGCTCATCGGCCGGATCCGGCCGATCTACCGGGTCGAGGACCGCCTGGAATACGGCCCGGGGATCGGCGCCGACGTGCCGCTGACCGAGCTGGTGATGGCCGGGCCGGGGGAGGCGGTCGGCGCGGTCAAGACCCGGACGGGCTTGCTGCTCAACGGCTTCGAGTTCCTATTCATGGAGGTCCGGGGCGAGGGGGAGGCCCGGACGCTCGACGTGGCCACCGCCCGGTCCTCCGGCTGGGTGGGGGACGAGACCGGGGGGGGCCCGGGCTGGGTCTCGGCCCGGGGCCGTCCGGTCGTCGGCCTGGTCGGCCGCGCCGGCGACCGATGGGTCTCGGCGCTGGGGATCCTCGCCGACGGGGAACCGGGGGAGGGGAAGACCGGCTTCGAGGACCCGGTCGCCTTGCCCGAAGGCCTGCTCGAGCTGCCCGACCGGCTCCGTGGGTACGACGTCTCCCGGGACCTCGCCCCCGAGGGGGGCGTGCTGGTCGGCTTCCGGGTCGGTTACCTCGACCGGGAGGCCCGGGAGGGGATCGCCCGCCTCCGCCCGATCTACCGGGTCGGCAACGAACTGGTCGACGGCCGGGCGTTCGGCCCGGCGGACGTGCCGCTGACCGACCGCGTCGTCGCCGGGCCGGGGGACGCCGTCGCCGCGATCCGGACCCGGGCCGGGATGTGGTTCGACGGCGTCCAGGTCGTCTTCGCCCAGGACGAGGGGGACCACCTCGACCTGGGGGACTTCTACGACTCCGACTGGCTCGGCAGCGCCGAGGGGGGCCGGCCGGAACTGGTCTCGGGGCAGGGGGGTCGGGTGGTGGGCGTCCTCGTCCGGGTCGACGGCGGCCGGCTCGGGGGGCTCGGCCTGATCGTCTCGCTACCGAAGGCCCGTCGGCCCCGGCCGACGATCCCCGGCGTCCCTTCGGAATGACGCCTCCGCCCGATTCTTGGGCACCGGTGCCCAATTCGATGCATTCGATCAAATCAATGCGACGCCACGCCCTCACCGAATGAAAACCCTAAAGTCTTAATCAAAAATGGGTTAAGACAAACACATCGATCGATCAACGCGACGGCACGCCAGTCGCGTTCCGGGGCGAGCCTCGGGGTCAGTTGACCGGATCTGCGAGGCGATGCACCTGTCGAGGAACGACCGATGAAGGAACGTCCCGAGTTCGAGGCGATGCTGCAACGGGTCGAGGCGCTGGAGCAGGCCAACCGGGTGATGGGCCGCGAGTGCCGGCATTGGCGATGGGCCGGGGCGTCGGCGGTGCTCGGCGCCCTGGTGCTGGTCGCCTGCGGGGCGAACGTGGCCGAAGAGCTGGGGACGACCATCGAGGCCGAGCACTTCGTGCTCCGGGACGGCGAGGGCCGGATGAGGGCGGCCCTGGCGATCCGGCCGGACGGGACCCCGGGATTCGGCCTGTTCGACGAGCGGGGCCAGGTCCGTCTGTCGCTCGACATGGGGACCGACGGCGCCCCCGGGGTGAACCTGCACGACGAGCAGGGTACGCTCCAGGCCGCGATGACCGTCCGTCCCGACGGCTCGCCGGGCTTCGGCCTGTTCGATCCCGAGGGGACCCTGCTCCTGTCGCTCGACTCGGGCCCCGACGGCTCGGCCGGCATCAACCTCTACGGCGGCGAGCAGGTGCTCCGGGCCGCCCTGGCCGTCCGGCCGGACGGGACGCCCGCGCTGGGCCTCTTCGACGACCGGGGTGCGGTCCGACGATCGATCGACCTCGATGGGCCGAGCCCCGGCGCGACGGCCTTCCAGTGAGATCCCGAGCGATGGCCCCTTCCCCGGGCCGGGGAAGGGGCCGGATCCGATGGGATCGTCCGTTCGGGGCCTCGGCGGGGATCAGCTCCCCGCGGCCCCGGGGAGCCAGGGCCTGAGCATCGGGGTCGGCCGGCCGGTGCCGGGTTCTCGGTAATTCCCGTTGCCCGTCCATCCCCATCCGGCGAGCCGCCGATCATAGCGCGGCAACTCCGACCGGGGGACGGCCGAGATGTAACCCGGCGTGTAGCCGGACCAGGCCGAGGCCGGGGCGTATCCGGTCCAGGAGGCGGCGGGGTTGTAGCCGCTCCAGCCGGCCCCCGGGACGGTCACCGGACGGGCGGGCACGGTCGCCACGACCGGGCCCGAGGGCGCATAGGCCGGTCCGCCCCAGGCCGAGCCCGGCGTGTACCCCTGCCAGGAGTACCCCGGGGCGGGATTCGTGTAATAAACCGTGGGTGGGGATGCAACTTGCGCCGGGCCGTATCCGGCCCAGCCCTGCTGGGCGAACGCCGTCGAGGGCAGGGACGCCAGTCCCAGGGCGATCGAGGCGAAGGCGCCGTGAATCGCAGTGCGGAGCGGCGATTTCATGGCGGTCCTCACTTTCTCTGTCTCGGTGAACTGTGTGGATTCGAGGGAGAGGGCCCGAGCCGGTCAGAGCCGCGCGTATCGGGAGGTGATCCGCCCAATCCGGCACGTCCCAGCGTTCGGGCGTCGCGATCCAGGTGTATTGTAGAAGCGGCTCGGCCGCTCGCACTTGAATTCCCGGGCCATCCCCGAGGGAACGCCTCAAAGGTCGCAGGAGCGATGGGGTTCAAGTCTCGTGCCAATCGCCCGATCTTCGGGACTGCCCGAGATGGCGCGCGACGAGGGCCGACCTCTCCCGATCGGGGATTGCAGTGAGGGCGGTTCGGCCCATCCCCGATGCCGACGGGCATCGGGGATGAGATTGAGGGGATGAGGAGGGGCCCTCGCCGGGGCCTCCTCACCTCGGTCCGGGCCCCGAGGCTGGCCGACGGAGGACGATCGGCCAGCGTTGGGGGCAGCATCCCGGCAGGGTCGAAGGAGGGGCGAGGCTCAGGCGGGGTCGGGGCTGATGGAGAGGCTCATCTGGCCGGTGGTCCCGAGGGTGCGGGCCTGGGGCCGCAGCGTCATGTCGAGGATGCCGGTGCCGTCCGCCTGGGAGAGGGAACCGGTGCCGGAGGTGACCTGGTAGCGGAACCGGGCGGTCGAGGCGTCGGGGTCGGGCGTGCCGGCCGATCGGGCGACCAGGAGCGTCAAGGAGCCGTGACGGGACGTCAGGGTCACGGCCATGGTGTCCGGCGAACTCGACTGGCTGGCGGTGTAGGTCGCCGACACCCGGGCCGGGCCGAGCCCCCGGATCTGGCCGATCCCCTGGACCTGGAACGTGCCGCTGGAGCCGTCGGCGGCCAGGTCGAGCCGGTAGGTGCCCCGCGCCGATCCGGAGAGATCCGGACTGGTCAGGTCGGCGCCCGGCCGGGCCGCCCCCAGCGCCGCCGCCTGCCTCGCCGCCGCGATCCGCTCGGCCAGCGCCGGGTTGGCGACGCCCGAGAGGAAGACCAGGGACTCCAGCCCTTCGACCTGCGGCCGGACCGACTTCGATCGTCGCATGGCTCGCTCCTTCCGTGCGATCGCTCGCCTTGCCCGGCGATCCCCTGGATGATCCGGCCGCCGCCCCTGCTTCGGGGCGAGGATCGGAGCCCCTGCGGGGTCGCCCCGTCCCGGCCCGATCCGCACCCCGGGCGCGGCGGGCTTCGAGGGGCGGACTCTACCCGGGAGCCGGGAGAGAGTCAACGCAAGTTTCTACGGGGCAACTCCTTCGGCAATTTATCCCGCAAACTTAAGGGAATCGACGGCGCGGGATCGTGCCCGGTTCCGTGCCCGGGCGGTCGATCCGGGGAGATGGTCCCCCGGCTGGGCGGCGTCCCGATCCTCAAGGTTGCCGGGCGCGGGTGGCCGGCCGAGGGCCGAGGGGGGATGCCGCATGAGGGACGGGGCCGCCGCCCGCCCCCGATGCGATCCGCTCTCGACGGGAGACCGGGGAGAACTTCGGAACCGATGCCCCGGCCCGTCGCATTACACTCGAATCCTCGGGAGGGGGGAGGCGACCGGATCGGGGTGGGGAGGCCGGGCCGTTGGCGATCGACCGAGACGGGCGGGTCCTGAGGGCCCTCCGAGACGTGTTCGAGTCCGGGAGCCTCGCCGGGCTGTCGGACCGGGAACTGCTGGAGCGGGCCGCTCGGAGGGGGGAGCCGGGGGCCGAGGCCGCCTTCTCCTGCCTGGTGGGGCGGCACGGGCCGATGGTCCTGCGGGCCTGCCGGGCCCGGCTCCCCGACCCGAACGACGCCGAGGACGCCTTCCAGCGCGTCTTCTGCCTGCTGGCCACCCGGGCCCGGTCCCTCTGGGTCCGAGACTCGCTGGGCCCCTGGCTGCTGCAGGTCGCCCTCCGGGTGGCGTCGGGCACCCGGTCCGAAGCCTCCCGTCGTCGGGTGTTCGAGCGCCGCTATGCCGAACGGGCCTCCCTGGTCGTCCCGCCCGATCGGGGGCCGGACGACCTCGGCCCGATGCTCCTGGAGGAGGTCGGCCGCCTGCCCGACCGGGACCGATCCGTCGTGGTCCTCTGCGACCTGGAGGGCCTGACTCACGAGGAGGCCGCCCATCGGCTCGGCTGGCCGATCGGCACCGTCAAGAGCCGACAATCCCGGGCCCGGGACCGCCTCCGCCGCCGCCTGCTGCTGAGGGGAGTCGCCCCGGGGACAGTCGGCTCGGTCGCCCCGCTGTTCGGGCCGAAGTTCGCCCCGGCAGCCGTCCCGAGGCCGCTGCTGGAGCGTTCGGTGCGGTCGGCGCTGGAGTCCGCCGCCGCCTCGTCCCCGGCCTGGGGACCGTCCCTCGTCGCAGGAGCACTGACGATGATGAGCACGCATCGGATCGCCTCGGTCACCTCGGGCCTGCTGCTGCTCGGCGCGGCGGCGGTCGGAGTCGGGACGATGGTTCCCCAGGATGACAGGGCTTCTGTGGGCGGCGTTCCTCGACGTCCCTCGACTGGGTCGCCGAACGTAAAATCGGTGCAACTGCCTCGGGTTGATGACTACCTGGCACCCGATGACGAATGGTCCACGCTTTCCCCGGTCAAGGACCCGGACGCGGCCAGAGACTGGCAATCTCCCCCCGTCCCCGAGTCGATCCCGGTGACCGCCATTGGAACAGCCATCGACACCGCCGGGCGGCCGGTCGCCGGGGCGACCGTCCTCATGATGTTCTGGGGCGAGGAGTTCAAGGTGCTCTCTCGGACGATCACCGATCAAACAGGTGCATACCGATTCGAGGATGTTCCTGTTCCCGTCGAGCAGTTCCCCGAACCGGCAAGGGAACCGGAAGTCTCGCCCTCGACGAGGTTCGAGATCGTGGCAACCTGCCCGGGTTACGGCCTCTCGTGGAGCCCTCAGCAGTCGATGTACGCGATCGATCCGCCCCACCCGCTCGACATCCAGGATCGACTCCCGCTCGGAGAGCCGGTGACGATCGACCTGACGTTCCGGCCAGCCGACTCCCTGAGCGGCCGAGTCGTGGATGAGATCGGTACACCCATGGAGGAGATCGAGGTGTCGGTGCATGATGCCGACCTGCTCGATGTCCTCGGCAGGGAGACGAGCCGCAACCTGAACGGCGTGTGGAAGGCACTACCTGAGGGGATCGGCCGGGCCACGACCGGGCCCGACGGGCGATTCCAGATCGGAGGGCTCCCCTCGGAAGCCTGCTGCCGGCTCTGGGTCAAAGATCCGCAGTTCGAACATTACGGGATTGCACTCTATGCGGCGACGACCGACAAGCCCATCGAACGCCATCCCACACCGAGGCGATCGAACGGCCGAGGGGAACATGAGGTCTACACAGGCGACCTCGAACTGACCCTGCATACGCCCCGGAAGGTGCTGGTCCGCGTCGTCGGCGACGATACCGGCGAGCCGATCCCGGAGGCCCGGGTGAGCCTCATGCTGCCGGGACTGGCCACGGGCACGTTCTCCGGGGGCCAGACCGACGCCGAGGGGACCCTGTTGCTCGCCGTGCCGCCAGAGGAGCACACGGGGATCGTCGCAGATCCTCCCAGCTTCGATTCGCCTTACATCCGAACCTACCAGCGGGACTTCAGCATTCCCTCAGGACCCGATGAATCGTCTTATGAGTTGCGGTTGAATGAGGGATTTGAGGTGTTAATCGAGGCGACCGATGCCACAACCGGCGAGCCATTGCCGGACGCCCTTTTCTGGCTCGTGCCAACAGACAACCCGGACGATCTCCGGGAACTCAGACCCTCCACCTTCTACGGCGATCGTCCCTCGACGGGTCCGGACGGTCGCCTCCGCGCCGTGCTGGCACCCGAAGCAGGCCAGGAATACCGACTCCGGTTCGCCGGGATCCAACGGCCCAATTACCCCGCGTTCCAATTTCACATGTACACTGACCGCCCCGAGTATCGCGTCGAGCCGGCCGAGAGCCAGCCCTTCAAGCTGGTCTCGGGAGGGTCGGTCCGGTTCACCTTCGAGGTCAAGTCACTCCCGGAGTGAACTTCAAGGCGCCCCTTGCCTCCCGATGCAGCTGAGGTCAGACTACCGGCGGACCCGCCCGGCGGGTTGATCGATCGATCAGTCTCGGGAAACGAACCGCTCATGGCCGAGCCGCCGAGCAACTCCGTCCACCCTCGGTCCCGGTGCGAGTGGCGGGACTGGCTGGAATCGAACCACGAGCGGGCCGAGGGGGTCTGGCTGATCACCTCGAAGAAGGCGACCGGGGAGCCGAGGGTCGAGTACGACGAGGCGGTCGAGGAGGCCCTCTGCTTCGGCTGGGTCGACAGCAAGCCCGCGAAGCTGGACGAGCGACGGTCGATGCTCTACTTCGCCCCCCGGAAGGCGAAGTCGGGCTGGTCGGGGCCGAACAAGCAACGGGTCGAGCGGGCGATCGCCGACGGGCGGATGACGCCGGCCGGGCTGGCGAAGGTCGAGGCGGCGAGGGCGGACGGATCCTGGGAGAAATTGGATGGCGTCGAGGCGATGGAGGTGCCCGGGGACCTCGCCGAGGCCCTGGCCAGGTTCCCCGACGCCCACCGCCACTTCGACGCCTTCCCCCGGTCGGTGAGGCGGGGGATCCTGGAGTGGATCGTCCAGGCGAAGCGGCCGGAGACGAGGGCCCGGCGGGTCGAGGAGACGGCGAGGCTGGCCTCGGAGAATCGACGGGCGAACCAGTGGCGGCCCTGATCGCCCGGGACGCGGGGCGTCCCGAGCCGATGCTCGCGATCGGGCGGAGGCGGCGGTAGGATGCTCGGGGCGATCTGCCCCGGCCCGGCCGGGCATGCCTCCCGATCTCGTGTTCCCGTGCTCACTCAGGCAGGAATGGGGCCGTTGCCATGATCCTGGGGATGGAGATTGCGCTGCTGATCTTCGGCATCGCGGCGCTGGTCCGGGGGAAGTTCTCGGTCGGCAAGGACAGGAAGGTGACGGGCTGGCGGGCCCGGCTGCTGGGGCTGATCTGCCTGACCCCGTTCCCGGTGGCGATGACCGCGGGGATCGTCATCGGCGTGGTGGCGGCGCTCGACGGCCGGGGGGAGCCGGACTACCTGGTGATCGCGGGGGTGGAGGTCGTGATCGTGGTGGCGACCTGCGTGATCGTCGCCCTGCTGGGCAAGGCGTTCTACGCCCAGCAGCGGCGGGAGGAGGCCCGGCCGGCGTTCCCAGGCGCGGATGGGTTCGGCGTCGACCCCGGCCCGCCGGCCGATCCCGACAACCCCTACGCGCCTCCCCGGACGAGGGCGTGACGGGGGATCAGGGGATCGGGAGGCCCCTGGCGCGGGCGAGGCGCTCGTAGAGGGAGGCGAAGCGGTCGACCATGGCGTCGGCCCGGAACTCCCGCTCGACCCGGGAACGACCGGCGTCGCCGAGGCGTCGGCGGAGGTCGGGGTCGTCGACGACCCGGAGCAGGGCCCGGGCCAGCGCGGTGGAGTCGCCGACGGGGACGAGCAGGCCGGTCTGGTCGTCGACGACCAGCTCGGTCGTGCCCGGGGCGGCGGTGGCGACCACGGGCTTGCGGAATCGCATGGCTTCCAGCACCACGTTCGGCAGGCCCTCGAACTCGCTGGGCAGGACCAGGGCGTCGGCGGCGGCGAGCAGGCCGGGCACGTCGTCCCGGTGGCCGAGGAACAGGACCCGGCGGTGCTCGAGGAGTTCGACGGCGTCGGCGAACCGCTCCAGCTCCGTTCGCAGGGGGCCGTCCCCGGCGATCAGGGTCCGGAGATTGGGCCGGACGTGCTGGAGGATGTCCAGGGCCTTGAGCAGGTCGAGCACCCGCTTCTGCGGGTAGAGCCGGCCGGCGAAGAGGAGCAGGGGGGCGTCGGGCGGCAGGCCCAGCCCGGCCCGGACGGACGCCGGGTCGACCGCCGGGGGCTCCTCGTCGGCGATGCCGGAGTGGATCAGTTCGAGCCGTTCGCCGGGGATGCCCGCGACGTCCCGGTAGAAGTCGACCACGGCCCGGGAGTTCCCGACGACCCGGTCGGTCCGGGCGGCGAGGCGGCGGTCGATGGCGAGCTGGAGGCGGCCCTTCCAGAGGTCGACGGCCATCTCGGCGGTCACCACCACCGGGACCTTCGCCCGACTCGCGGCGACCCGGCCGTAGGCGTTGGCGGCGAAGATCCAGGTCTGGACCACGTCGTATCGGCGTTCCCTCATCAGCCGGGTCAGGCGATCCAGGGCGCCCGGGTCGAGCTTCAGCCGCTTGCCGATCGGGTGGATCGGGATCCCGGCGGCGTCGAGGTCGGCCGCCAGGGGGCCGAGGCGGGTGAGGGCGGCGACCTCGACCCGGAAGCGGTCCCGGGGGAGACCGGCGGCGAGCAGCACCATCTGCTTCTCGGCGCCGGAGCGGTCGAGCGTGGGGATCACCTGCAAGACGTTCAGCACGGCGGGCTCGGTGCGGTCCGATAGGTGGAGATCCCGAGGGCGAGCGATTGTGGCCGATCCGCCCGACCGACTCAAGGCCCCTCCCGATCGCCCCGGCGGTGTCGGGCCCCTCGTCGGGTGCGATCCGGGGAGTCGGCGGAGGCCGGATGTCGCCCCGGGGGGCCGGACTTCGATCAACAGTGAGTGCCTCATCGAGGCATCCCACGTGCCCCGACCGGGAGCGCCCGTCGTTCGACGCCGGCCCTGCCCGGGACCTCTCCCCTGAACCTCACGCCCTGCCGTCGTGGCCCCTCGGGGCCGTCGTCTCGGCGTCCGCGCCGGCCGAGTCCGGTCCGCTTGCTAATGGGGCCGGCGCGGTCGGGCCGGCGCTTGTGATGACGATCGGGTGTCAGTCACTTCGGCCGGCGAGTCCCGACACCGGCCTCCCCACTCGGAGTTTCGGCCATGAGCAGGATCTACTCCAACGGCGGCTACTCGGTCACGGTGCAGGACGACCGGTCGATCAAGGTCAAGCCCGGCGACTGGATCAGCAAGTACGCCTCGGCAATCTACGGGGATCCGCTGGCGAACTGGGACCGGTTCAAGCGTAAATATAAAAATTCATACGCGGATATCGTCGACCCAAATCGGATCTTCGCCGGGGAGACGATCTACCACCCGGGCCCCCTGCCCGGGGAGCCCGTCACCGCTCCCGTCATCGGTCCCGGCCCGGTTCCCGGGGACGACACGCCCCCCTTGCGGTCGGACTTCGCGTCGCAGCTGATCGATTGGCTCATGTCGACGTTCATCAGGACGGACTGGGAAGTGACGGGAACCGGGGGCGGCGACCTATCCCTGACGTTCCTGACCGGCCAGTATGCGACCATCGGGATCACGAAGAAGTCGGTGGCCGTCACCACCTGGTTCCACGCACTGGCGGGGGGCCTGACCGTGGGTTGGCCCTCCGAGGGTTTCTCCGTGGGCGGCTCCTTCTCGACCGTCCAGTTCCCGAGTCTCGGGACGATCCTGAGGTCGCCGTTCCGGCGACAGCTGACGATCGACGACTTCCGGCACTGGGTCATCGTCCTGGAGGGCGGGGCCAACTTCTGGTTCGTGGTGGGGGGCGGCTCGTTCTCGCTGCTGCTCTTCGGGGTCACGGTCCCCGTGCTGCTGCTCAAGCAGATTGATTCCTTCCTCCGGTACGGGAACCTGGCGGCACTTCGAGTCGCCTTCCAGCGGTTCTCCCCGTCCGGGGTCGCGATCCTGGGGGGCGGTACGCTGGGGATCCCCGGCGCCAGCGTCGCCTGCCGGGGCGGCTTCATGTACGATCGGGGTTACTTCGGCATCTGATCGAGGCGCCCGGCTGCCTTTCGGCCCGTCCCGGAGGCGGGCGAGGGGGGCCGGCGACGGCCGATCGGTCAGCCGCCCCGGGCCGAAGCCAGCGACCGGAACAGGCCGTCGTGCTGGCGGGCCATGGTCGAGACGGAGTAGGAGCCCTCCACCTTCTTCCGGGCGGCCCGGCTCATGTGGAAGGCGCGGTCGAACTCCGTCCACTGCTCGACGACCACCCGGGCCAGGCCCTCGGGGTCGTCGACCGGCGCGAGGCGGCCGTCCTTGAAGTCGGAGACGACCCGGCGGTTGCCGGGGATCGACGAGGCGACGACCGGGATGCCCAGCGCCATGGCTTCGAGCAGGGCGACGCTCATCCCCTCCTCCCGGGAGGGGAGGACGAACAGGTCGGCGTCCCGGAGGGCGGCGGTCGGGTCGACGGTGGGGCCGGCGAAGGTGATGGCGTCCCCCAGGCCGAGCTTGCCGACGCCCGCCCCCAGGGTCGGCCCCTCGGGCCCCTCCCCGTAAATGGTGAGGTGGGCGGCGGGGAACGAGCGTCGGACGATCGGCCAGGCCTCGATCAGGGTGTCGAGCCCCTTCTCCGGCGCCAGCCGGCCGACGAAGGCGGCCCGGGGGGCGTCTCGCCAGCCGTCCCGACGCCTCCAGGACGGCTCGGGCACGGGGACGCCGTTGGGCAGCCGGTGGATCTTCGACCGGTCGTATCCGGCGTCCCGGAGTTCGTCCTCGACCGCCTTCGAGATGGCCACGATCGCGTCGGCCTGCTTCGTCCGCTCGCCGATCTTCCGGCCGAAGTTGCCCCAGGACTGCCAGGAGAGGTCGCCGGTGGCCCCGGCCCCCTCGGGGCGGAGGACGACGGGGAAGCCCAGCCGTCGGCCGACCTCGACGGCGACGTAGGCGTCGTGCTTGAGCATCGACACGTAGGCCAGATCCGGCGGGTCGGCCTCCAGTCGCTCCCGGAGGTTGTTCATGTAGCGCCACGTCCCGACGAACCGGAGCCGGGAGGTCGCCAGGCGTCGGACCGTGCAGGAGCCCGCCCGGGTCGGCACCGGCTCGACCCCCGGCACGTCCGGGCCGGGCGGGCGGGCGGTGAGCACGGCCACCTCGTGGCCGAGGTCGGCCAGGGCGGGGGCGAGGTAGCTGAGGACCTTCTCGGCGCCGCCGATCAGGGGGGGGTAGCGTCGGGAGACTAGGGCGATGCGCACGAGGGGGTGACCTTCGGCGGGGAGGGGGCCCGGCCGGGCGCCCCCGGGCCGCTCAGCGGGGGGGGAGGTGTTTCTCGGGGTCGAGCACGGCGATGTGGGGCAGGTGGCGGAAGTCGTCGTCGTAGTCGAGCCCGTAGCCGACGACGAAGGCGTCGGGGATCTCGAAGCCGACGTAGTCGGGCTCCATCGCCACCTCCTGCCTCCCTTCCTTGCGGAGCAACACCGCCGTCCGGACGCTGCGCGCCCCCCGGGCCATTAGCCCGGGGACCAGGGCCGAGAGGGTGTGGCCGGTGTCGAAGATGTCGTCCAGCAGCAGGACGTCCCGGCCGTGGACGACCGGGGCGAAGGCCTCGTTGACGGCCAGGTCGCCCCGCTCGGTGGTGGCGCCCTTGTAGCTGCTGGCCTGGAGCAGGGCGACCCGGTGGGGCAGGTGGATGCGTCTGATCAGGTCGGCCAGCAGGATCAGGCTGCCGGTCAAGACCGCCACGATCGTCAGCGGCTTGCCCTGGTAGTCGGCGTCGATCCGGCGGCCGAGTTCCGCGACCCGGGCCAGGATCTCCTCCTCGCTGATCAGGATCTCCACGCCGACGGGCCCCCTTCGATCCCTGCGTCCAAACTCCGGGTCCGCGACCCTCCCGGGGCTCCCCATCGTGACCGGAAGCGGCGGCGATGCCAAGGGGGAGGCGTCGGGATCGGCCGGGGGCGAGGTGGGGGGGGCCGATCCGGGATGGCGGATGCCGGAGGATCGGCGCCCGATGCGGGGGGGCCGACCCGGCCGGCCAGCACCGACCGGGCATCCCTCATCCGGCATGCCCCGGGTTCCCCCGGCGGGGGATCAGCCCCGGAGGGCCGGGGCCGGTCGCGCCCGGCGGCGCCGGGAGAGGCCGCCCAGGCCGGCGAGGCCGATCGCCGCCCAGAGCAGCAGGGCGGAGGGCTCGGGCACCGGCGTGCCGGGGTTCTCGCCGCCGGAGCCGCCGCCGTGGCCGGGGGACGGGGGCGGCTCGGGGGTGGAGGCGTCGAGCACCGAGACGGTCAGGCCGTCGATGGCCGACTTGAGCAAATAGCCGATCGAACCCTGGGCCAGGGTCAGTTCGAAGTCGAAGGTGCCCCCCGGGTCGAGCTGGCCGACCCGGGCCCCCGCGTCGTCGAGCAGGGGGGCGAAGGGCACGGCGCCGGGGGCGGCGTCGGGGTCGGGCTCGTAGCCGAAGAGCAGGAACATCCGCTCCATGTCGGCCTGGGCCGGGTCGTCGGTCAGCAGGACGTAGGCCGACGACACGTCGATGCCCCTGGAGCTGGGCAGGGCCTTCATCGGGCTGCCCTCGACCGGCGAGCCGTCCGGGGCGGTGCCGATCACCGGGGGCAGGATCGTCCCGGTCGGGACGAGCTCGAAGTACATCTCCGAGACCGGGTTCGCCGTGGTGTTCGAGAGCCGGAAGGCCACCGTCTTGGTGGCCGAGGCCGACGCGGTCGGGCCCAAGACGGCCGGCGAAAGCAACATCAGGGTGCCGAGGACGGCCGACGATCCGAGCGGGCGACGAGACATGGGCGCAATCCCTCCTGGAAACGCGAGGTGGTCGGGCCAATCCGGGTGGGTCGTGGTGCCGATCGACGCCCCGGCGCGTCCCGGTCGCCCGCTCCCGGCCGTCCCGGCCTCGGGTCGGCGAGGCCCGGGCTCGGCCCGGCCGGCGAGTCGATTCAAGGGGGGTGGATTCGAGGGGAGGGGTGCCGGACGGGGCGGTTCGAGGCGCGGCGGTCGGCGAGTCGACGGGGTTCGGCCGGATGCGACTCCGGGCGGATCGTCGTCCGCACTCGGATGGGCGTACTATTGATCCGATCCCCGAGACGGTCAAGGGCAATGGGCGGGGGCCCGGGGGGCGGGACGCACGGCCCCGGGCCCGGCGAGGGCGGGCGTCCGCCTCCCGGATCGGCGTCCGCCGCGTCCCGGCTTCTGCCCCGCCCGGCGATCGAATAACCTGGGGCGATCGGCGTCGAATCCGGCGAGGACCACCCGCACCATGCCCGATCCCCGAGGGGGCGTCGTGGAGGCGCCCGACGAAGCCCTGGTCGAGCTGGCCCGAGCCGGCGACCCCGAGGCCCGCGAGGAGCTCTTCCGTCGCGGCCGCGAGGTGGCCTATCGGGTGGCCTACCGCCTGCTCGGCAATTCCGAGGACGCGATGGACGCCGTGCAGGACGGCTTCATCAAGGCCTTCCGCAACCTCGACGCCTTCGACGGCCGCAGCGCCTTCCGCACCTGGCTGCTGAGGATCGTCACCAACGCCTCCCACGACCTCGGCCGGCGCAAGGGGAGGCGCCCCGCCCTCCGCCTGACCGACCTCGACGCCGACGGCGCCGGCCCGGGGGGCTCGGGCACCTCGGCCGTCGAGCCGAGCGTCGAGGACGACCCGGCCCGGGGGCTCCACCTGGCCGACCTCCGACGGGCCATCGACGCCGCGCTGGCCCGGCTCAGCCCCGCCATCCGGGAGACCTTCGTCCTCTTCGCCGAGGCCGAGCTGAGCTACAAGGAGATCGCCGAGGCCCAGGGCGTGCCCATCGGCACCGTCATGAGCCGCCTGCACTATGCCCGGCAGAAGCTCCAGGCCGCCCTGGAGGGGGTCGAGGGGCTTCCCTAGAATAATCCGGACCCGGGGGGCGTCGAACATCCGGAGCCTCCCGCGCCGCCCGCAGATCGAGGCCGGGTTTGGGGGGCCGGGATCCGACCCATCGAATCCCGGAAGTCGAACGAACTCAATGGGTTTCGGGACCGATCTCCCGAACCCCGGGCGACCGATCCTTCCGAGTCTCGGATCGGATCGGCCGGACCGCAGGACCGGAGCGAATCGAGCCCCCGATGCGTTGTCGAGACGTTTCCCGAGCGATCGCCGCCCCCGATGGCGCGATCACCGAGGCCGAGATCGAGGCCCACCTGGCCTCCTGCCCCCGATGCGCCGGGCAGTCCGAGGCCGCCCTCCGCCTCGACCGGCTCTGGGAGGCGACCCGCCCCGACTCGCCCCCGGCGGCGCGCTGGGAGGCGACCTGGGCCCGGATCGACCGGGAGGCGGCCTCCCCCGGGCCCGCCGCCCCGGCCCCCCTCCTCGGCGTCGCCCGTCGCCGGGTGTCGATCCCGATCCGACTGGCCGCCGGGCTGGCCGCGACGGCCGCCGCGGCGGCCGTGCTGCTCGCCCCGGACCCGCCCGGGCCGGGCCCGGCCACCGCCCGGGCCGACGCGATCCGGCGCGACTTCGACGTGCCCGTCGGCCACACCGTCCTGCTGCACGTCGACTCGGGGGAGCGGGAGGTGATCCAGGTCCACGAGCCGGCCACCGACGCGGATCTGACCTTCTTCGACAAGGCCGAGGCCGGGATGG
This sequence comes from Tautonia plasticadhaerens, assembly GCF_007752535.1. Classification (GTDB taxonomy): domain Bacteria; phylum Planctomycetota; class Planctomycetia; order Isosphaerales; family Isosphaeraceae; genus Tautonia; species Tautonia plasticadhaerens. The sequence continues at coordinate 8,590,574 of NZ_CP036426.1, read as the reverse complement.
ACGCGGTCGACTACTTCGCCCTGTTCAATTGGTTCGAGGCGATGCCCGAGCTGATGGCCTCGGCCCAGGACGACGGCCGGGCGCCCGGCAACCCCTTCGGCCCCCTGGCCCAGTGACCCATACCGAACGGACCGGCGAGGGATCGGCATGAACCGAGACGACCAGCACCGGGCCCGGATGCCCTTCCCTTCCCGGTTCCTGCCGGGCCGGGGGAGGGTCCACGCGATCGTGCTCGCCCTGGGCGTGGCGGCGATCGTGCCGACCACCCTGGTCGACCGCAGCCTCGGCCAGCCCCGGCCCGACGACCGCCCCGACCGCGACGTGACCGTCTTCGGCCTGCTCGCCGAGCCGGGCAAGTCCCGGGTCGACCCGATGCTCTCCCCCTACGCCGGCCCGCTCCGCAAACTCTTGCCCGATCATGGCTTGACGCTGCTGGGCGCCGAGAGCCGGCGCCTCACCTCCAACGAGGCCCTGTCCTGCGACCTCGGCCACGGCCGTTCCCTGGTGGTCACGCTCAAGGCCCCCCTCGAAGGCGGCAAGGTCCACCTCTGCGTCCAGCTCCTCGACGACGACCGCCCCCGCCCCGTCTTCATCACCGAGGTCCGCACCCCCGCCGGCCAGCTCGTCTTCCTCGACAAGGTCCAGGGGGCTTCCGGCGACCGCCTGCTCGTCGGCGTCGGCGCCCGCTGATCGGCCCGCAATCGCCCTTCGATGCCCGGCGTGCAAAGCCCTCCGCCCGCCCTCCCGCTTGAGCCGGCCCCGGCCGGGCCGTAATAATGGGAGGGAGTGGAGCCCGTCGGGGAGTCCGATCGGGCGAGGATCGGCGAGCCAGCATCCGGCGGAGGTGCCCCGTGAGCGACTGGAACGACCCGGAACTGACCGCGAAGCGAGACCGCCTGATCGCGGCCCTCCGCGGCTACGGGAGGGTCGCGGTCGCCTTCTCGGGGGGGATCGACAGCACCGTGGTCGCCCAAGCCGCGCAGCTGGCCATCGGCGAGGATGCCATCGCCATCACGGCCGTCTCCGACAGCCTGGCCGAGGGGGAGTTGGAGGAGGCCGAGGAGCTGGCCAAGCAGATCGGCATCCGCCACCGGGTGATCCGGACCGGCGAGTTCGCCGACCCGAACTACCTCCGCAACAACCCCGACCGCTGTTATTTCTGCAAGAGCGAGCTGTACGGCCGCCTCGCCCTGCTCCGGGTCGAGCTGGGGGTCGACGCGGTCGCCTCTGGGGCCAATCTCGACGACCGGGGAGACCACCGCCCCGGCATGAAAGCCGCCGCCGAGAACGGCGTGGTCCACCCGCTGCTCGACAGCGAACTGACCAAGGGCGACGTCCGGGCGCTGGCGAAGGCCTGGGGCCTGCCCACCTGGGACAAGCCGGCCACCCCCTGCCTCTCCAGCCGGATCGCCTACGGCGAGGAGGTCACCCCCGAACGCACCCGGATGATCGACCGGGCCGAGCGCTGGCTCCGCGCCCGGGGCCTCCGGGTCGTCCGGGTCCGGTATCACAAGGGTGACCTGGCCCGCGTGGAGGTGCCGCTCGACGAGCTGCCGGCGATCGCCTCGGCCGAGGTCCGGGCCGAGCTGGTCCGCGCCTTCCGGGACATCGGCTTCAAGTTCGTCACCCTCGACCTCGAAGGCTTCCGGTCCGGGAGCAACAACGTGCTCATCCCGGCCGAGGACCTGATGCAGGGGCTCGTCGTGCCCGCCGTCGGCCGCTGATATTGCCGGGCCGGCCGATCGACCGCCCGACCTCGGGGCGGCCCCCGACCCATCACCCCGAAGGGGCCCCCGACCGATGGCGAAGGCGACCTGCCGGTGCGGACAGCCGCTGACCGTGCCCGACGACCGAGAGGGGCGGGTGGTGTGCCCGAGGTGCGGCTCCCGGGTCCGGATCCGCCCCTCCGGCGGCTCCGGCCCGGTGGTCGGCGACGGCTTCATCCGCTTCGCCTGCCCCTGCGGGAGGCGGCTCAAGGTGCCGGTGGATTCGACGCCGACGCACGGCAAGTGCCCCGACTGCGGCCGGATCGTCCCGGTGCCCACCCTCGGGGGCTCCCCCGAGCAGCGCACCGACGAACTGCTCGCCGAGGAGGGCGAGTACCTGGACCAGTGGGCCGCAGAACACCGCCGACTCGGCAGCCGGGTGCCGAACAACTTCCCCCCCGGCCCCGACGCCCCCCCGTCGCCCCACCCCCAGTCCCCCGACGAACGCGTCGAGGCCGGCCTGAGGCTCTGCCCGAACTGCTCCCGCCCGGTGCACCTCGGCAGCGACACCTGCCGCAACTGCGGCACCTCGGTCCCCCGACGCTGAGCGACGGGGGCGGGCGAGAAGGTGAGTCCATCGGGCTTGATGGAGGCGAAGGGCGCGGATCGTCCCGTCCCCTGCACCTTCGATCGATCGCCGGTTTGCGGACTCGGCCCCGCCCGCACCCGCTTGGTGCCAGGGATGGCGAGGATTCGCACCGCACTTCGTCCGGGCCCGATCGGCATCCACAGGGAATGCGTGCCCTCGCCATTGGAGGCACGCGTCCTGGGGGAGGATCAGTCGGCCTTTCCCTGGGCGGATTCCTGGAACTTCGCCTCGGCCTCCTTGACCTCGTCGGGCCACTCCTCCTGGATGAAGACCCCCTCGTCGTCGCCGACGGGGGTGGCCTCGCCAGGGGGGGGGATGGACGGGCCGCAACCGGCGACGCCGATGGCCGCCGCAACGAGCGTGAGTAGTCGAGCGAGTGGTCTCATAGATAGCTCTCGATCGTGGTTGCCGTCGTCAGTCGAGTCGTCGAGCGGGTGGAAGTGGCCGCCCCGGGCCCGGCCACGGGGCGGCCGGGCCCGGAGCATCCCAGTCGGGATCAATACTGGTCGGCGCTGACGACCTCGCCGCCGGCTCGGGTGCCGAGGGCCCACCAGGGCTGGGGGGCGACCGAGTCCTTGATGAAATGGACCGAGCCGTCGGAGAAGGCGACGTTCACGCCACCCGGATGGTTACTGTTGGGGGGGGCGCTGCCGAGGGGGGCGACGTAGTAACCGGCATAGGGGCTGTTGGAGTCCATGCCCGCCGGCTCGCCGGGATTCGTGCAGTTCATCTGGTTCGGCGTGCCGAAGTGGTTGTACGAGGTGATCACCAGCCAGATCGGGAAGGTGGCGGCCCACATCTGGCCCGGCCCGCCACCGAACCGGGTCCCCTGGCTGCCGGGGATGCTCTGACAGGCTTGGACGTAGTCCAGGGCCCCCTGGGCGTTCGCCGGGTAGGAAACCCCCCGAGGCGAACGGAAGGTGCCCCGCTTGGCGTTGACGCTGGCCCGGGTGAAGGCCGACGTGGGGACGCCGAGCAGCCGCTCGCTGATCAACGCGGTATTCGAGGTGCCGTCCCGGATCGAGGCGATGGTGACGGGCGCCCACTTCGCGCCGGGGTAATAGCAGTTCGAGGGGGGGCACATGTAGCGGTTGTTCGTCGGCACGATCGTCCCGCTGGCGACCTGGATGACGCCCGGGCCGCCGTAGTTGCCCATGTAGTTGGTCATCCCGTAGTAGGTCCCGTTCATGTTGGTCGCCCGGAGGGGCTGGAACGAGTCTTCGGACGGGCACTGCAAGATGTTCAGGTTCGCCGTCGTGACCGTGGAGTTGGCCCAGCCGCCGAAGCCGGTCCCCATGATGTCGACGCTGAAATTCATGGCGGAATAGAAGGGCAGGGCTTCGGTGAACTGGAGCAGGGGCGGGATCCAGCTCATCGGCAGGTCGGTCTGCGTGCGAGAGGCCGCGGCCATCGAGTGCGGTGGGAAGACGCCGTTGGAGCTCTCGTAGTTCATGACGGCCAGTGCCAGCTGCTTTAGGTTGTTGGTGCACTGGGCACGCCGGGCGGCCTCGCGGGCGCTCTGCACGGCGGGCAGGAGCAGCGCGATGAGCACGCCGATGATGGCGATGACGACCAGCAATTCGATCAGCGTGAAGCCGCGACGAGCCGCGAGGCGACGCGTCCTGGAAACGGATCGGATCATGGGACGATGGTCCTTGGGGCGTGGGGCGAGACAGTCGACCCCGGCTCGGCGGGAAGATCACCGATCGGGTCGGCACTCGGGCCGAGGGCCGGATGATTTACGAAGGCCAAGGCCTGGGTCGTTGCTTCGAAGGCGAGACGTCGGGGCGGGGAGGAATCAAGAGGAGAGGAGGCCCGAGAATCCGGCTCGGGGAAGCTGATTCATCCATCAAACATTCTACCAGTCGAGGCAAGTCGACGTATGGCGACCAGTCTCGGGACTCCCAGGGGATACGCCCCCCGGCCCCACCGACCAAGTCATCATCCTCGCTTCCAGGCAGGACGAGATCAGGACCGGCCCGACGATCGCCGCCAGTCGTCAGTCTTCAGCCGGTACAGGGCGTGGGTCCTGCCGTCTTGCTCGGCCTCGCGATCGAAGGCGAAGCCGACCTTCTCCATCACCCGTCGCGAGGCGAGGTTCGAGGGCAGGGTGATGCACACCAGTTCCCGGAGCCCCAGCACCTCGAAGCCGAGCCGGGCGCACCGGCCGGCCAGCTCGGTGGCCAGCCCTCTCCCCCAGTACTCGGGCAGGAGGCCGTAGCCGAGCTCGACCTCCTCGCGGTCGGCGATCATCACGCGACGCAGCCCGCCTCGGCCGGCGAACCGGGCCGATCGGCGGTCCCGGGCGGTGTACCAGCCGAAGCCGAAGCGGTCCCAGTGCTCGATCAGCCGGGCGAGGATCGCCGCCGTCTCCTCGGCCGTCCGGACGCCCCGGAGCGAGGCCATGACCCGGGGATCGGCGTTCATCCGGACGTAATCGGGCAGGACGGACCAGGAGGGGCGGTCCAGCCGGAGGCGATCGGTCAGGAGTGGGGCGATCGCCGGGTCGGTCATCGTCTCGGGGGCCTCGGCCGGGATCCCGAACGCCAGTCCCGTCCCGGCCCGGCCCACCGGCCGGGACGGGATCGACTCGATGCGACTCAGGGGGCCCCGTCGGCGACCCGGTCGAAGGTCAGGCCGGGGTCGCCCGGAGGGGCGCCGACCAGTCGCAGGGTGAAGCGGTCGGGGCCCCCGGAGACGGCCTGGCCGACGAGGTCGCCCTGCTCCTCGTTCTTGAGGATCAGCGTGTCGCCGTCGACCCCATAGGCGCCGGAGATCGAGGTCGGTGGGGCCCCCGTAGGGGAGACGACCCAGGAGTAGGTGCCGTCCTCGCCGATCGTCAGCGCGAAACCCACCCGGTCGCTCGGCTCGGCCTTCCAGCGGCCGACGAGGTCGGTGGTGGGCTCGTCGGCGGCGGGGGCGGCCGATCCCGCCTCCCCGGTCGCCCGGGACGGGGCCTCGGCGGGCGGGGAGGCGGGGGCCGCCGCGCCCGGCGAGCCCGTCGCGGCGGCGGGGGGCTGGGACGCGTCGGTCAGGGCCTGGAGCATCCGGGCGGACACGGCGTCCTCGGGCTGCCGGGCGGTCACGACCCGGAGGGCGGCGGCCGCCTGGTCGTCGTGGCCGAGGATCAGGTAGTGGTAGGCCAGCACGAAGTGCGAGGCCGGGTCGTCGGGGTGCTGCTTGCAGTACGACTCCAGGTTGCGGAGCTGGTCGGTGTAGGTCGACGCGTTGCCGTAGAGGCTGCTCATCGTCGTCCAGTCCCAGCCGGGGGCGACGGCGAGCAGCGCGTTGAGCACGGCGGCGGCGTTGGTGTAATCCCCCAGGGCGAACAGGCAGAGGGCGCGGAACTCGTGCATGACCGGGTCGCCGGGCGAGAGCCGGAGGGCCTGCTCGATCAGGTCGATTGCCTGGCCGTCGTCGTTGGAGGCGAAGGCGGCCCGGGCCTGGTCGAACAGGCCATACGCCTGCTGCTGCCCCGGGGAAGGGGGTGGCGGCTGGTCCTGGCCCTGGGCCTGGTCGGGGGCGGCCTCGCCGCCGTTGGCCGAGACGTACTGGGGGGCATACGTCTGGACCACGATCGGCTGCCCGTAGTCGTAGACCGGGGCGGCCTCGACCGGTGCGACGTAATACGGGTTCACATACGACGTGTCGTAGTACCCGGAGGTCCACCCCGAGAGGCCGTTCAGGGCCCAGGAGGTGGCGCCGTAGGCCAGGGGGACGTACCAGGCGCTGGCCCATGGGTTGCTCCAGCTCCCGTGATACCAGCCGTGGTAACGGGGCGGGACGTAGTTGTTGTACCACGACCCGGCCCATCGGTTCGCGCCCCCGCCCCAGCCCCCTCCCCAGGAGCCGCCCCCCCAGCCCCAGCCGGGGCGGTTGACGTTGACCCGGTCGTTATTCCACGCGATGTTGTTCTGATTGTTGTTGATCAGATTGTTTGTCGTATTCCCCGAGCCGATGACGGGCCGGTTATTTCCCGAACCGATGACGGGCCGATCGTTGCCACCCCCGATGATCGGGCGGTTGTTGCCGCCCCCGATGATCGGGCGATCGCCACCGCCTCCTGGTCGATTCGGCAGGTTCGGCCGGTCGCCACCGCCGCCGATGATCGGCCGGTCTCCGCCACCGGGGAAGTTCGGCCGATTCCCTCCGCCGTCCGGGAAGTTGGGGCGGTTGCCGACGCCCCCGGGGAAGTTGGGGCGGTCTCCGCCGCCGCCCGGCAGGTTGGGGCGATTCCCACCGCCCCCGGGCAGGTTCGGCAACTGCGGGCGATTTCCACCGCCGGGGAGCGAGGGACGGGTCTCGCCCCCGCCCGGCCGGTTCGGCAGCGAGGGCCGGGTGCCGCCACCCGGAGTCCCCGGCAGGGGAGAAGGACGGGTCGAGCCTCCTCCTCCCGGCCGGCTCGGGGAGAAACCCCCGCCGGGGAGGACCTGGGGCCGAGTGCTCGGGATCGAGGGCCGGCCCGGGATGCTCGGCCGGGAGGCATTCGGCATCGAGGGTCGGCCGCCCAATGCCCCGCCGGGTCGGGTCGTCGGCAGGCTGGGCCGAGCCGAGGGGAGACTGGGGCGGCCCCCCCCGCCGCCGATCGAGGGGCGGGAGCCTCCCCCGCCGATCGAGGGGCGGGCGCCTCCCATCGGCCGACCGGCTCCCATCGAGGGGCGGGCGCCCCCCATCGCTCGGCCGCCGCCGCCGCCGATCGACCGGCCGCCCCCCCCTCCTCCTCGTCGCTGGGCGAAGGCGGACGAGTCGGGCAGGGAGAGCAGCAGGGCCGCGAGGCCCGCGAGGGCCAGGGCCGAGGACCGGCGTCGCTTGGTCTTCATCGTGTGTCTCTCCCTGGGGTTCGAGGCCGGCGGCCGGTCATTCCTGCGGGGCGGGCGGGGTCCGGACGATCGTCACCTCGACATCCGGCCGGACCTCGCCGGCGACGACGCGGTCGAGGGCACTCCAGACGAAGTGGCCCTCGTCCACCGGCGAGAGGTAGAAGGTCGCCGAGCCGGTCAGGCCCTCCGGCAGCACCAGCTCGCTCTTGACCACCCAGGCCGAGCCGTCGGTCGACCATCGGCCCTCGGAGAAGCCGCCGTCGGAGTCGAAGTTCCAGGAGCGGATGACCTGGTCGGCGGCGTCCCAGCCGATCCGCTGGTTGGTGGCCAGCGAAGCCTCCCCCTCGGCCTCGATCGTGTAGCTGCCCAGCAGGTAGTTGCCGTCCTCGGACCATCGGAATGAGAGCGCGACCTCCACGTCGGCCCCCTCGCTGACCCAGTCGCCGACGAGCCAGGCCAGCGGCTCGAGGAAGTCCCGTGGGGTCGGCGGCGCCTCCTCGGCCACCTGCCTCATGCTGGCGATCCGCCAGCCGCCCTCGCCCTTCACGAGCACGGCGAGGTAGCGGTTGCGGGCCGTCTCTCCCCCCTCGGAGGTGATCGTCATCACCCCGTCCTCGATGGCCAGCGACGGGCCGACCGGGCGGACCTCCTCGACCTCCCGGCTCACGGACGCGCCGGGGAAGGCCTCGAAAAATCGGCCGAGGATTTCGGAGATCTCCTCCCGGCCCCGGTAGAGGTTCCCCTCCTCGTCGACCAGCTCCGCTTCGGGGGCGAACAGGGCCGCGAGGGCGGTGGCGTCGGCCCGATTGAAGGCGTCGGCGAATTGCCCGGCGAGCCCGACGGCCCCGGGCTCCTGAGGCTCTTGCGACCGGGGCAGGGGGGAGAGGCCCAGCAGGGCCAGCGTCAGGACGAGGGTGCTCATCGTCGCCTCTCGGGAACAGGGGAGGTGGCCGGGCGTCTCCCGGCCGGCCCTCGGGCCGGGTGGAGGGCCGCGTCGCCGATTGTACGACACCCGGATCGGAAAGTGTCCCGCCCGCCGATCCGGCCCGGGGAGTCGGCGGTGGCCGCTGGCGGAGGGCGTCTCGTTCGGGTTTGATGGCCATGCCGCGGCCCCGGCCACCGTCGAAGGAGGCCCGACGGGGCCTCCCCGACGACGAAGCGTCCCCCCGGAGGCAGATGATGACTCGGATCGGAACCCTCGCCCTCGCGTGGATCGGCCTCGCCCTCGCCCCGACGATCGCCCCGGCGGCCGACCCGCCGGACCGGGAGGCAGTCGCCTCGGCGATCGACCGGATGGTCCTCGAACGCGGCACGCCGATGGACGACGTCCGCGCCTTCGTCGCGCCCAGGATCGCACGGATGCCCGACGTCGACTCCGAAGCCTCCTGGACCGAGGCCGCCGCCCGGATCCGCTCCGAGGTGCTCGACCGCGTCGTCTTCCGGGGCGAGGCGTCGGGCTGGCGGGACGCCGAGACGAAGGTCGAATGGCTCGACGAGGTCGAGGGCGGCCCCGGCTATCGCATCAAGAAACTCCGCTACGAGGCGTTGCCCGGCTTCTGGATCCCGGCCCTGCTGTACGAGCCGGATCGCATCGACGGCAAGGCGCCCGTCGTCCTCAACGTCAACGGCCACGACGCCCAGGGGAAGGCGGCCCCCTACAAGCAGGTCCGCTGCATCAACCTGGCCAAGCGGGGCATCCTCGCCCTGAACGCCGAGTGGATCGGCATGGGCCAGCTCCGATCCGACGGCAACCAGCACGGCCTGATCAACGCGATCGACCTCTGCGGTTCCGGCGGGATCGCCACCCACTACCTCGCCATGACCCGGGCCCTCGACCTGCTGCTCGACCACCCCCAGGCCGACCCGACCCGGGTCGGCGTCACCGGCCTCTCGGGGGGCGGCTGGCAGACGATCTTCGTCAGCGCGCTGGACGAGCGCGTCACCCTCACCGACCCCGTCGCCGGCTATTCCAGCTTCCTGACCCGGATCGAATACCTCTCCGACCTCGGGGACTCGGAGCAGACCCCCTGCGACCTCGCCCTCGTGGCCGACTACACCCACCTGACCGCCCTGCTCGCTCCCAGGCCCGCCCTGCTCACCTTCAACCAGAAGGACAACTGCTGCTTCGCCTCCCCCCACGCGATGCCCCCGCTGGTGGAAGCCGCCGCGCCGATCTACTCCCTGTTCGACCGCGAGGCCAACCTCCGGGTCCACGTCAACCTCGACCCCGGCACCCACAATTACGAGCAGGACAACCGCCAGGCCCTCTACCGCCTCATCGGCGACCACTGGTTCGCCGACGACCCCGACTACGACCCCGCCGAAATCCCGAGCGACCCGGAGGTGAAGGCCGCGGAAGACTTGAATGTCCCGCTGCCCGACGACACCCTCGACCTGAGGAGGCTCGCGCTGAGCCTCGCCGAATCGCTGCCGAAGGCCGACGACCAGGAGCCCGACGACCGCCGATCGGCCCTCAAGGCGATCGTCCGGCCGATCGAGGGGGACGTGGCGATGGACGCCGTCTCCAGCGTCCCGGGAGACGGGTTCTCGGCGACGACCTTCCGCCTCCTCCTGGCCGACTCGTGGTCCGTCCCGGCCGTCCGGCTGGAGCCGACCGGGGCCGAGGCCCCGACCGAGACGGTCCTGCTGCTCGCCGACGGCGGCCGGGGAGAGACGGTCGACGCGGCCGTCGCCCACCTGGCCGAGGGCAAGCGGGTGGTCGCGGTCGACCCCTTCTACTTCGGCGAGGCGAAGCCTGCCGAGCGGGACTACCTCTGGGCCCTGATGATCGCCTCGGTGGGCGAACGCCCGATCGGCGTCCAGGTCGGCGGCCTGCTCGCCGCCGCCCGGGCCTTCCGCCCCTCCGACTCGGATCCCGCCCCCACGATCGAGGCGATCGGCCCCCGGTCCGGCGTGGTCGCGCTGGTCGCCGCCGCCCTGGCCCCCGAGGCGGTCTCCGGCGTCACCCTCCACCGGCCGATGGCCAGCCTCAAAGAGATCCTCGACGAGGGCCGGACCTTCGAGGACGCCCCCGAGCTGTACTGCTTCGGCCTGCTGGAGTCGTTCGACCTGCCCCAGATCGAGGCGATGGTCGCGCCGAGGCCCGTCGAGCGGGTCGAGGCGGGGGAATGACCGATCCCGATCCCCGGGGGAAGGACCGGCCGCCTCGATCGCCCGGCCGCCGTCCGTCCCCCTCTCCCCACGTGCGGGGAGAGGGCCGGGGTGAGGCGCCTTCGATGGATCGCCACGCCTTGCACATCGTCCGAGCCCCCTCGCCCGGCCTCCGGCCACCCCACCCCCGCAGGCGAGGGTTGGGAGCCCGAGGCCGGAGACGTCGGCCGATCGGGCGGGTCATCAGGCCACCGCCCCGGGGTCGCCTCCGGTCGACGGGGCCCCGGCGCCGAGCAGGCGTTCCAGCCGGGCCAGCAGGGCGACGATCGCCGTCGGGCTGTAGCCGACCACGAAGCTGAAGAGCGACGCGGTAGCGGCGAGCCTCATGTACTGGTCCTGGTTCGGGCTGGAGAGGAAGGCGTATCCGCCGCTGAAGGAGATCACCCCGGAGACGATCACCAGGTAGATCACGAACCCTTGCAGCCCCAGCGCGAACATCAGGCTCGGCATCGAGGTCGGCGTGGGCCTCCCCTGCAACCCCTCCCGCACCCGGCGGAAGAGGCCGCCGAGCTGCGAGCCGATGATGCAGAGGATCGCCACGTTCGTCGCCGTGTAGCAGAGCAGGATCAGCGTCAGCAGCCGGATCGCCTCCAGCGGGGGCGCCCCGGCCATGACCCGCTCCCGGGCCGGGCCGGTCCCCACGAGGGCACCGGCCGCATAGAGCAGGAACCAGAGCCCGAAGACGACCGTGCCGGCCAGGGCCTCGCCCCAACGCGCCGAAGCCCGGGGGGTGCCCCTCGCCTCTTCGGGGATCGTCAACGCCGCCATGAGCCCACCTCCTCGCGGTGTTCCCGGGCGGGCCCGCCGGCCGGAGAAGGCCGCGCAGGTGCCGCCGGATCGAGCATAAATCGGCGGCGGGGCGATTCCCAACGATTTCCGATCCGACCTCCGTGACTTCCCGCTCAGCCCCGGCCGGGGACCAGCGCCCCGAACCGGCCGACCGCGTCCTGCCAGGCGCCCGACTCGCTCGGTTCATACGTCGTAACCGGGAACGATCGGGCGACGACCTCGCGTAATTCGGCGAGCGAGCCGATCCGGCCGCGGGCCCGGGCCTGCATGAGCAGGTTGCCGATCGCGGTCGCCTCGACCGGCCCGGCCAGCACGGGGCGACCGGTGGCGTCGGCGGTGAACTGGTTGAGCAGGGCGTTGCGGGCCCCCCCGCCGACGATGTGGATGGTCGCGATCGGGGTGCCGGTGACCTCCTCCAGCCGCTCGACCACCCAGCGGTACTTCAAGGCCAGGCTCTCCAGGGCGCAGCGGACGAACGCCCCCTCGCCGTCGGGGACCGGCTGGCCGGTGTCCCGGCAGTAGGAGGCGATCCTCGACGGCATGTCCCCGGGGGGCAGGAAGGAGGGGTGGTCCGGGTCGACCAGGGAGCGGAAGGCCGGCGCCGCCTCGGCCTGGGGGATCAGGTCTTCATACGAGTATTCCCGGCCCGATCGCGCCCAGGTCCGCCGGCACTCCTGCACCAGCCACAGGCCCATGATGTTCTTCAGCAGCCGGGAGGTGCCGTCCACGCCCCCCTCGTTGGTGAAATTGTACCGATACGTCGCTTCGGTGATGATCGGCCTCGCCACCTCCACGCCCATCAGCGACCACGTCCCCGAGCTGAGGTAGCACCAGTCCGGCGCCGACCCCGGCCCCTTGCCCGCGGCGGGCACGGCGACCACGGCGCTGCCGGTGTCGTGCGTCGCGGGGACGATCACCGGCGTGTCGGCCGGCAGGCCCGTCTCCTCGGCGACCGGGGATCGGAGCGTGCCGAGCACGCTGCCCGGGGCGATCAGCTCGGGCAGGATGTGCCGGGGCAGGCCGAGCCCCTCGCACAGCTCGTCCGACCAGGCACCGGCCCGGGCGTCGAGCAGTTGCGTGGTCGAGGCGTCGGTCAGCTCGCCCGCCCGACGCCCGGTGAGCAGCCAGCCGAGCAGGTCGGGCATCATCAGCATCGTCTCGGCGCAGTCGAGCAGGGGGGAGCCCGCCTGCTTCATCGCCAGCAGCTGGTAGACGGTGTTGATGGGCATGAACTGCAGGCCGGTGACCTCGTAGATCCGCTCGCGGGGGACCATCGAGCAGGCCAGCTCGATCATCCCCTCGGTCCGGGGATCCCGGTAGTGGACCGGGTTGCCGAGGATCGTGTCGCCCCGGCCGATCAGGCCGAAGTCGACGCCCCAGGTGTCCAGGCCGATCCCCTCGGGCTTCGCCCCCCCGGAGGCGGCCTTGCGGAGGGCGACCTTGATCTCGTCGAACAGCCGGGGGAGGTCCCAGTGCAGCGAGTCGAACAGCCGGACCGGGCCGTTGGGGAAGCGGTGGATCTCCTCCAGGGTCAGGTGCCGGCCGTCGAACCGGCCCAGCAGGCCCCGGCCGCTCTCGGCGCCCAGGTCCAGGGCGAGGTAATAGCGTGTCGTCGCCATCGGGTCGGGAGCCCCCGGTTGGTCGTTTGGGAATCCGGCGTGCCTCGCAGAACGCGGCCATCTTACGGGGAGCGTCGGGGCCGGGCAACGGACGGAGCACCCGCCCGGGACCGGCGGGCACCCTCGCCGAGATCAGGAGGCCGCGGGCGCGTGGGGGCCCGGCCGGCCCGTCATCGAGACCGGGAGGCCCGGGGGGCGAACCGCGACAGGTAGCCGGACACCGCCTCCGGCGTCCCCCCCATCGGGACGCTGGTCACCTCGATCCGGGACACCTTCCACTGCGTCGGCTCCACCTCCCGGAACCCGAACGAGAAGCCGACCCCCGGCGGCGGCGTGGCGTCGAAGGTGGCGCCGCCCTCGGGGGAGCGCACGGCCCACTGGGCCATGCCCAGGAAGTCGGCCTTGCCCATGCCCGTCCGCTCCCCAGCGTGGACCTCCAGCCGGGAGACCCGGATGAACTCGAAGTCCAGGCCCATCACCGCCCCCCGGATGGCGAACTTCGAGAACGCGCCGCTCTCCCGCTCGAACTCCGGCGCCAGGTGGGACTCGACCCGGGGGAATTCCCCGTGCTCGACCGCGTCGGCCATGTCGTAGATGACCCGCTCGATCCGCTCCCGGTCGGTCACCCACAGCAACTCGACCAGCAGCACCAGGGCCGCCGCCGCCGCCGCCCCGCCGGCCCAGGCCAGGTACTTGCCCTGCTGAGTGATCCGCAGCAACACCAGGGAGGCCAGGGCCAGCACCCCGCAGGCGCCGACCAGGGTCCAGGGATCTTCGGAAAGCCAGGTCATCGCGATCGCTCCTGTCGTTTGTCCTGCGCCTCGGGACGGGTCGGGCCGGCGGGGGAGAAGGGTGCCGGAGACCGCCATCGATGGGATCGGCGAGCGGGGTCGGGGGGCCGTCGTCGGCAGCACCGACACTTGTAAGATAGGCGCCGACTCCCTCGAAGGCCAGGGGAGGGCCGGGCATTTCCTCGGGCATCGGGGAGGCGAGGCGGGCGCGCGGAAACGGCGCGACGCCCGGCGATGCGGGCGACGCGCCGTCAGCTCGATCAGACCAGATCCGATCCGGCGGCCGATCGATCGGCTCAGCGCTGGCGGAGCAGCAGGCCGAGCGTGACGCCGACCAGCACGCCCACGCCGAAGGCGGTGCCGACGGACTGCATGGGGTTGCTGCGGACCATGTCCTCGGCCTGGCCGTACTGGTCGTAGAACGACTGCTGGGCCGAGTCGTAGCCGCTGCGCAGGTGGTCGGCGGCGTAGTGGGCGGCGCCCTGGAGCCGCTCGCCCGCGGCGGCCACGCCGGCCGAGCCCTTGTTGATCAGCGTGTCCAGGTGGCGCTCGATCGACTCCCGGGACTCGCCGGTCTTGCGCTGGATGTTGCCGACCAGCTGGTCGACGTTCCCCTCGGCGAATTCGAGGTCCTGGTCGGTCAGCTGGCCGTACTTGGACTTCAGCTGGCCCTTGATCTCGTTCCAGTGGCCTTGAAGCGTCTGGGCATTCATGGTGGTTGCTCCTCCGTCGTTCGTGGCGGTTCGGCGTGTCGTGCGATGGCTGCGTGAATCGGGGTGCTCGCGTGCGCCCGGTCGGGGCGGGGGTCCGGGGCGACCCGGATCCTCCGGGCTCGCTCGGTCCCCGGTGGGTCGACCCGGGCGGCCGGGCCGGATCGGGCCGAGCCGGCCGCCCGCCTCGGCCGCCGGGCATTGCGTCGGGGAACCGGTGCAAGTGCAATGCCGAAGCCCGGGCAGGGTGCCGGCGGCGCGGTCGGCATGTCAGTTGCAACCTCGATCCCGCCGAGAGACGAACGGGTCGATCGAGACCCTCGCCTCGTCGCCCTGCCATCGCCCCGACCGGCGGTGGCCGCCTTCGATCGACTCGCGAGGCGGCGACGCGACGACACGAGACGCAACCGGAGGAGGGAACGAGATGGCGACCCGCAGGAAAGGCTCCTCGAACAACGGCCGGAGCACGCAGCAGCGCGCCCAGGACGAGCGGGATCGGCTGGCCGAGCAACTCTCCGAGCGGGCCGACCAGCTCGCCGGGCACGCCGAGGACCTGGCCGACCGCGCCCAGCACATGGCGATGCAGGCCGACCGCCGCGTCCGGGGCGCCGTCGACCGCCGGCCGATGACGGCGATCTGGACCAGCTTCGGCGTCGGCCTCGGCCTCGGCCTGGCGGTCGTCGCCCTGATGCCCCGGGACCGCCGGTCGGGCTGGTCGCTGGACGACCTCTCCGGCTCGCTCCGCCACCTGGGCGAACGCGTCGAGGCGATGGGGAGGTCGGCGACCCGGCAGGCCTCGGGCTACGCCCACGACCTGGGCGACCGCGCCTCGGGCTACGCCCACGACCTCGGCGACTCGGCCTCCCGACGCGCCAAGGACGCCGCCGGCCTCCTCGGCTTCTGAGCGGGCGGCACGAGCACCAGGAACGACGCAGGAGGCCCGCCGTGGCATCGCACAGACCGCAATGGGGCGACCAGGCCGAGGTCGACGACCTCCGGCGCGAGATGGCCAAGATCCGCCGGGAGATCCACGCCGACGTCAACGTCGCCCGGGAGCACTTCAACGCTACCCTGAACTGGCGGGGGTACGTCCGGGCCGCCCCCTGGCCGGCCGTCGGCGCCGCCTTCGGCGTCGGCTTCGCGGCCGCCTGGCTGCTCGTCCCCCGGCGCCGCATCCGGGTCGTCGAGCGGGAGGAGGCCGACCGCTCCCGCCCCAGGACGCGGTACGAGGAGCGGGCCGAGGAGCGGGCCGAGGAGAAGGCCCAGCGCAAGGGCCTGCTCTCGATGGCCCTGGGCTTCGCGGCGCCGATCGCCATGCGGGCGGCCCAGAACTACGCGATCCAATTCATCGAAGGCCGGCTGGCCGAGTCCCAGTGGGGAAGCTTTATGCCGGACCAGCAGGAGGGCAGCCGTGTTCAATCGGATCAGTCAGCACCTCGGCGTCCCGACTGACGCCCCGACCTCCGAGCAGGCCCGAGAGGCCGCCGCGGAGCTCTCGGCCCGGGCCCGGGAGGGCTACGGCCAGGCCCGGGAGGGCCTGGAGCAGGCCCTCTCCTCGGTCCGATCGCAGATCGTCCGGCACCCGGCCCGGTCCCTAGCCGCGGCCCTTGCACTGGGAGCGATGGTGGGATGGTTCATCAAAAGACGTTGACCTTCTTTGGCGTCGAGGTGCCCGACAGCCTCCAGGGCAGCCTCACCGAGCTGGGGCACGACGTCCTCACCCTGGCCGACCTCCAGGCCCGCCTCGCCCAGGCCGACCTGAACGAGACGGTCAAGGAGGCGAAGGTCCCGGCCATCGGCCTGATCGCGGGCCTGGTCGTGCTGCTCTGCTCCGTGCCGGTCGCCCTGGTCGGCCTCGCCGAGCTGGTCACCTGGGCCGGATGGCTCCCCCGCTTCGGCGCCTACCTCGCCGTCTCCGGCGGCGCGGCGGTGCTCGCCGGGCTCGTCTCCTGGCTCTGCCTCCGATCGGTCCTCGGCAGCGGCCGGGCCTTCGACCGCTCCCGCCAGGAGTTGAGGCGCAACATCCACTGGATCACCCAGGTCGCCTCCGAGGGCGGCAACCTCCGCCTCCGGCAGCCCCAGCACTGGTCTCGGTATCGCCAAGGTTGAGACAGGTCGGCATCCCGGTCTCGGGCGGCGGGCATCGGGCGGAATTCACCCCCTGCCCGCCGCCTTCGTGTTTTGGCCGATCGCCGTGCCTGTCCCCGATCAACCCGCCTCGGGCCCTTCCCTTTTGGGGGGGGCGATCGGGCCCGGGCCCGGCTCCAGGTGGACGTGGGTCGCGCCGTCGCCGCCCCGGCCCCGGACCTCGATGACCCGATCGGCCCGGCCCTGGGTGAGATAGGCCGTCAGGTCCACGCCCAGGTCCCTGAGCGAGGCCAGGTGCTCCCGCCTCCGGGCGTCTTCCAGGGCCCGGAGCGACCGGCCCTGCTCGGCGTCGAGCCGTCGCCGCTCCCGGCCCGCCACGGCGACGGCCTCCGACCGCCTCAGTTGGGCCTCGTGCTTCTGTGCGGCGATCTCCAGGTCGTGCGAGACCTCCGACGACTGTTCCCCCCGGCGCTTCCCGGCCCTGGCGAGCTGGCTGTCGAGCCGGAAGTTCTCCAGGTCCTGCGCCTGCTGCTCGGTGGCCCGATCCAGCTGCAATCGGGTCCGGGCCTCGATCGCCTGGTCGTGCATCTGCTGGAGCCGCTCGGCCGCGCCGTAGCCCCGATAGACGACCTTGTTGATCCGGTAGCCGCACTGGCTTGCCCGGCCCGAGAGCTGGCGATAGGCCTCCAGCTCGTTCAGGCGTTCGGTGTTCCGCTTGAACGACTCGAAGTCGTGACGGCCGGTGAAGTCGACCACGTCGCTGGAGGCGGCGTTGACGAAGTCGCCGATCGGGTCGTGGGTGGCGTCGAGCATCCGGTCGATGTCGACCAGCTCGAAGAAGATCATCAGGCGGATCGTCAGCACGGCGTCGTCGGCTGTGCGGACGTCGGTCACGTCGTGATACATCTGGTCCGGCATCAACCAGAGCTTCTGGAAGACCAGCCCGTTGGGCACCTTGACCACGCCCTTCGACCCGCCCCTCGAGGCGTGCCAGGAGAACGTGTGCAGCCACTCCCCCGGCCTGGGGATGAACAGCGCCGGGCCGTACTCGACCCTCCGCTGCACCACGCCGGTCCCCTCCTTCTGGCTGTAGACGACCACCGCCTCCTTGGCGGCCAGTTGCAGCGCCTCCTGCCGCTCGATCGCCTGGTGCGCCCTCGGGTCGAACCAGACCTCCGAAGGGCCGGCCAGGTGCTCCTGCCGCCCGTCCCGATACCGGATGATCAGATAATCACCCGGGTGGGCGACGTGGTGCGTCATCGCCCGGAACACGTTGCGACCGCGCCAGACCCGCTTCGGGCCGACGACGACGTCCATCGTCCCGTCCGACCGCCTCAGCAGGACGCGCTGCCCTTCCTCGACCGTGTAGAGGAACATGCCGGCCGGCCCTCCCAAAGGTTTGGTCGTGTCGATGCTCGCCAGGAACCCCGACCGGCCCTCGTGGGGAGCGACCGGGGCGTGGCCGGGCGGTCGATCCAGGTCCTCGCCCGCGGAGTAGGAGAGGGTCGACGCGCCGCCCCTCCCCGACGCGGTCACCGCATCCGCCTCGAAGAAGTCGTCGGACCAGGGTGCGGACCTCGTCCTCGACGCCAGCACCGCCTGTCCCCGGGACCGCCTCGGGCTCCCATAGAGGGCCTCCCGCTTCAGCCGAAGCTCGTGCCATCCCACCTGCCGGAGCTTCACCGGCCTGGCCAGGCTGAACGAGAGCTTGTCGGCCTTGGCGATGTCGTCCCCGTCGAGGGCGCCGACGACCAGCGCCTCCCCCTCCACCTCCAGGGGGACCACGTCCTGCTCGAAGGCCACCTCCACCGGCATCAGGCCCGCCAGCACGGCCCGCTCCCGGACGAGACTCGACCCCGAATCGCCCGACGCCCATCCCCCCGCCGACGCCCTCCCCATGGGTGGCGGGGGTGGCGGAGAAGCCGACGGCTCCTCGCCGCTGGTCTCGTTCAGCGCCCCCCGGGTCCCGAGGTAGCGATACTCCATCGATCAGCCCCCCGATTGCGTCCCGAACGGCACATCGTCACCACCCAACCAGGCCATGCATGCGCGTCATCATTGCAGGATTACGCCAAACCTCCCATCGAAGGCCCGAGGAGGGGCCGGGCCGACGCCCCGGCGTCGGGCCGATCGGGCCTCAGACATCGGCCGGGGGCTCGGGCCGCCGGATCAGCCCATCGGCCCAGGCTTGATCCTCGTCCGAGAGCGCCGGGCGGCAGGGGCGGGCGTAGTCGATCCGGTCCCGGTAGGAGCCGGCGTCGTAGGTCCGGGAGAGGACGGGGTTGAGGTCGAGGCGGAGGTCGGGGTCGGGGTCGGCCAGGGGGATGGAGAGGGTCGGCAGGGGGCGCCGGAGGGACCGGGGGTAGAGTTCGAACTCGTCCCGGGGACGTCGGGCCCGGGTGACGCAGATGAGGTAGTGATACGGCCCTCGGGATTCGGCCAGCCCTCCGGGCACGGCGACGGTGTGCCGGCCGGTGCGGAGCAGGTCCAGCTCGACGAGGTGGGCGTCGCTCCCCAGGACGTCGCGCTGCTTCTGCCTGTAGAGCGATCGGCCCGGCCCCCGGCACTTGTTCGAGGGGCTGAGCAGCTCGATTACCGTCACCACCCGGAGGCCCGAGGAGCGGTCGAGGATCGTCAGGTACGACTCGTTGACCTCGACCCCCGGAGCGGCCCGGACGATCACCGGCCCGTCCTCCTCCGCGACGGCGACGGCCTGGCGTCCCCCGGGCCCGGGGCCATCGGGCCGGGGGCCGGGACGTCGGATCAGGACGTCGGGGATCACGTCCCGGTCGCCCCCCTCGATGTAGACCCTCGCCTCGACCGCGGCGAGGTAGCGCGGCCGGAGCCGCTGCTGCATCGCCTCGGCCATCGAGATGATGAACCAGTTGTGGAAGCCCGGCCAGAGGCTCGGGTGCTCCAGGTACGGGTCCATGCCGGGGAAGATGGTGGGCATCGGGCTCGGGCTCCTCGTCGGGCGTCGGCCGACCTCGCCTGGGGGAGATTGTACGGGCGATCGGGCCGGAGGTCATCCCTATCGACGGTGTGCAACCCATGTTAAGGTGTGCCTTCCCCACCCTCTCCGCCGGGCGTGACCCGCCCGGCCCGGCTCGACCCCGAGCCGGGCCCGCAGGGCTGCCCCCGGAGGACCGGACTCGCCCACCCACCCCGACAGGACCGAGGGAGGCCCACCCGATGCGAAACGGCAGCTCCAACCGCCGCGTCTTCCTGATGAACTCGGCCGCCGCCGCCGGAGCCGCGGCGACGGTCAACCTGGCCCACGTCGCCCACGCCGCCGGCACCGACACCATCCGGGTCGGCCTGGTCGGCTGCGGCGGGCGCGGCACCGGCGCCGCCGAGCAGGCGCTCACCGCCGACGAGGGCTGCCGCCTCGTCTCCATGGCCGAGCTGTTCAAGGACCGCATGGAGTCCAGCCTCCAGACCCTCATCCGCTCCCGGATCGGCGACCGCGTCGACGTGACCGAGGACTCGATGTTCGTCGGCTTCGACGCCTACAAGGACGTCATCGACTCCTGCGACGTCGTCGTCCTCACCACCACCCCCCACTTCCGCCCCCTGCACCTGGCCTACGCCGTCGAGCAGAACAAGCACGCCTTCGTCGAGAAGCCGATGGCCGTCGACCCGGCCGGCCTCCGCCAGTACCTCCAGTCCGTCCGGGACGCCGCCGAGAAGGGCCTCTCCATCGTCAACGGCTTCTGCTGGCGCTACCACGAGCCCCGACGCGCCACCATGCAGCAGGTCTTCGACGGCGCCATCGGCGACATCCGGGCCATCGAGACCACCTACAACAGCCAGGGCGTCTGGGAGCCCCGCAAGACCCGCGAAGAGTGCTCCAGCGACATGGAGTACCAGCTCCGCAACTGGTACTACTACACCTGGCTCTCCGGCGACCACATCGTCGAGCAGGCCGTCCACGGCATCGACACCATGAACTGGGCCATGAAGGGCGCCCTGCCCGAGCGGGCCTGGGGCGTCGGCGGCCGGCAGGTCCGCACCGCCGAGCGGTACGGCAACATCTACGACCACTTCTCCGTCGTCTACGAGTACCCCGACGACGTCCGCGGCTACCACCACTGCCGACACTGGCCCAACACCGACAACCAGGTGAAGGACTACGTCATCGGCGCCAAGGGCGTGTGCGACGTCTTCGGCAACCGGATCAGCGGGGAGAACCGCTGGCGGTACCGGGGCGAGAGCAACAACATGTACCAGACCGAGCACGACGAGATGTACGCCGCCCTCCGCGCCGGCAAGCCGATCAACAACGGCGAGCAGGGCGCCGTCTCCACCCTGCTGGCGATCATGGGCCGCATGGTCGCCTACACCGGCAAGACCTTCACCTGGGACGAGGCCCTCAACAGCCCCGAGCGCCTCGGCCCCGAGTCCTACGACTGGGGAGACGCCCCCAACTACCCCATCCCCATCCCCGGCGTGACCGACATCGCCTGACCCGGCCAAGGACCCCGGCCGGGGCCCGGGCCCCGGCCTCTCTCATCTCGTCGTCCATGAATATGCCTTCACCGAGGCGGATGTGAGCGCGAACCTCCCCCGCCTCGCGGGCCGCGCCCTCGCCCGGGCGTGGCGGCAGATCCGCCGGAGGCCGAGGGCGGCCGCCCTGCTGGCGGTCCCCCTGGCCTTCGTCGCCCTGCTCGCCCCCGACCTGTTCATGGCGATCCCCTGGCCGGTGCGGAGGGGGGCGGGGATGCTCGCCTTCCTCGGGCTGATCGGCCTGGGGATCGCCCGGCTGCTGTGGGTCCGGCCGGGGGACCGTTGGCCGGCCGTCGAGGGGCAAGGATCGGCGGCCGGGCCTGCCGGGCGGGCGTTGCCGTGGGTGCTGGCGGCGGCGACTGCGTCCCTGGCCTGGCCGCTGCTGTCCCGGCCGGGGCTCGGCTACGGCGACTGGGATTTCTACTTGCAGGCGTACGAGGCCGTCCGCAAGACCGTCCTCGAGTACCGCCAGTTCCCCTGGTGGAACCCCTGGAACCGTGGCGGGTTCCCGCTGGCGGCCGACCCGCAGTGCAGCCTCGTCCCGCTGATGACCCCCCTGGCCCTGCTGCTGGGCACCGGGGCCGGGCTGAGGCTGTCGGCCGTCGTCTGCCTGATGATCGCCGTCGAGGGCGCCCGACGCCTGGGGAGGCTCTGGCTGGGAGACCCCTGGGCCTCCTGCGCCGTCGGCTTGGTCTTCGGCCTGCACGGCGGGATGATCGTCTACACGGTGGCGGGCCTTTATGTCACCATGAGCTTCTGCGCCATGCCCTGGCTCGCCTACCACGCCTGCCGCCTGGCCGACCGGCCGGGGCAGGGGGTGGCGCTGGGCCTCTGGGCGGCGTTCGACGTGCTCAACGGCGTCTCGTATCCGAGCGTCTACGCCCTGCTCATCGCCTCGGCCGTCGTCTTGCGTGGCCTCCGGGTCGAGGAGGGCACGCGACGCCGGCGATACGCCCGGCACGGACTCCTCGCCGTCGGGCTGATGCTCGTGCTGACCGGCTGGCGGGTCGGGCCGATGGCCGCCCTGATGCGCGACTTCCCCCGGCACGGCAACATGATGATCGACCTCCGCCTGATGGCCTACCCGGAGCAGATGCTCCATCGTCCCTCGATCGACGACCTCCGATCCGTCTCCGTGCCCATCTTCTGGGAGTCCAACTGCGCCATCGGCCTCATCGGCGTGGCCCTGCTGGCGGCCAGCCTGGTGCGGGGGTGGCGCTGGTGGCACTCGCTGGCGGTCCTGGCCTTCGCGCTGGCCCTAGGGGCGGTGCACTGGACCCAGCCGAGCTTCTGGCTGTCGTACTGGCCGGTCTTCGAGACGATGCACGTGGTCACGCGTTGGCGGATCGCCGCGATGCTCGGCGTCGGCCTCGCCGTGGGCGACGCGGTGTCCTGGCTCCGCTCGAACCCGACGCGAGGGGCCCGGGGGCTGGGCGCCGCCCTCGTGCTGGCGCTGGGGGCCGACCTGATCGCCTTCGGCCACCGGGCCCTCCCCGTCGCGCTCGGCCCCCCGCCGACGGGGGAGCGGCTCCCCTCCCCCCCCGTCGACCGGCCGATCAACCTCGAACGCGCCCCGGCTTACCCGAACACGCTCCGGGGCTACGGCACGATCCGGGCGATCCAGCCGATCCTCGGCTACGACACCGGCGCCTCGACCGCCCGCCTCTGGCTCGGCCACCCCGACTACGTCGGCGAGGCCTGGACCGAGCGCGGCCCCGTCGAGCCGGAGTCCTGGACCCCGAACCGGGTCGTCTATCGGGTCGAACCGCATCAGGACCTCCGGATCAACCAGAACCCCGGCTCCTGGTGGCTCGTCAACGGCGACCGGCCCTTCGCCGACCTCCGATGCGTGGAGTGGGACCGGCCCTTCGTCGCCCGGGCCGACGCCCGGGGGGTCCTGGAGCTTCGGATCGTGCCGACCGGCCTGGCCCTCGGCCTGGCGATCCAGGCGGCCGGGGCCCTGCTCCTGCTCGGCTCGATCTCGGCCGGACTTCTGCTACAATATCGGCATGGAGTTAAGTAGTCGGCCGGGGTGCCCCGCCCCCGAGGGCTCGGGGGCCCGAGCTTCGAGCCGCGCGGTCCGGGCGGCCGGCGAGGGGCCGGGGCGCCAGGGTCGGGAGGGACAGTCCGATGAACGCTTCGGGACGGACCATCGTGATCGTCGGCGGCGTGGCCGGGGGGGCTTCGGCCGCGGCCCGGGCCAGGAGGATCGACGAGCATGCCCGGATCATCCTCTTCGAGAAGGACGGGCACGTCTCCTTCGCCAACTGCGGCCTGCCCTACTACATCGGCGGCGAGATCGCCGATCGCGAGAAGCTCCTCGTCGCCCCGAGTGAGCTGCTCGAACGACGCTTCCGCCTCGACGTGAGGACCCGCCAGGAGGTCGTCTCCATCGACCGGCAGGCGAAGACGGTCACCGTCCGCGACCACGCCTCGGGAGGAGACTACGCGCAATCGTATGACCGGCTGATCCTCGCCCCCGGCGCCTCCCCGCTGGTGCCCCCACTGGAGGGGGCCGACGCGCCCGGCGTCTTCACCCTGAGGAACCTGGAGGACACCGACCGCATCAAGGCCGCCGTCGACGCCTCCGGGGCGAGGATCGCCGCCGTGATCGGCGCCGGCTACATCGGCCTGGAGATGGTCGAGCAGCTCTCCCGGCTCGGCTTCAGGGTCGCCCTGGCCGAGCTGCAACCCCAGATCCTCCCCCTGTTCGACCCCGAGATGGTCCGCCCCATCGAGGACGACCTGCGGAGCCGAGGGGTCGACCTGCACCTGGGGGACGGCATCGAGGCCGTCCTCACCGGCCCCGACGGCAGGGCCCGGGGCGTCCTCCTCAAGAGTGGTGCCGAGGTCGACGCCGAGGTCGTCATCCTCGGCCTCGGCGTCCGGCCGAACCTGGGGCTGGCCCGGGACGCCGGGCTGGAGGTCGGCGACGGGCCCGGCGGCGGGATCGCGACGAATGAATTCATGCAGACGAGCGACCCCGACATTTACGCCGTCGGCGACGCCGCCGAGTATCCCTACGGCCCGACCGGGTCGCCGATGCGGGTCGCCCTGGCCGGGCCGGCCAACCGGGCCGGGCGGATCGCCGGGGAACACGCCGCCTCGGGACGGTCCCGGCCGATGGCCGAGGTCTTCGGCACGGCCATCGTCCGCTGCTTCGACCGGGTCGCCGCGATGACCGGCCTGACGATGACGCTCGCCCGGCGCCTCGACCGCCCGGCCCGGAGCGTCGTCGTCGTCTCCAACAACCACGCCGGATACTACCCCGGCGCCGAGCCGATCACCCTGAAGCTCGTCTACGAGCCGGGGACGGGCAAGGTCCTCGGCGCCCAGGCCCTCGGCGGCGAGGGGGTCGACAAGCGGATCGACGTGATCGCCACCTCCCTGCACTTCGGCGGCACCGTGGCCGACCTCGCCGGGCTCGACCTCGCCTACGCCCCCCCCTTCGGCGCCGCCAAGGACCCGGTCCACATGGCCGCCTTCGCCGCCTGCAACCAGCTCGACGGCCTCGTCGACTTCGTCGAGCCCGACGCCGACCTCTCCCACGTCCCCCAGTTCGTCGACGTCCGCACCCCGAAGGAAGTCGCCGACGAGCCCTTCCCCGGCGTCGATCGCCCGATCAACATCCCCCTGGATGAGCTGCGCGATCGCATCAACGAACTCGACCCCTCGGCCGAGACGGTCGTCTCCTGCCGGACGGGCGTCCGCTCGCACGTCGCCCAGCGGCTGCTCCGCCAGCTCGGGTTTGAGAAGGTAAAGGCCGTCAGCGGCGGGGAGATGGTCCGGAGCCGGGCCTGGCGATCGGGAGATGGTGGCTGACGACCGGACACGGCGGGTCGGGCCTGGCCCCCGCCTGCCGGACCGGCTCGCACCCCGATGGCCGGATCGCTCCCGACGTCGGGTTTTCATTGGTCTGGTGGCCTCGGGGCCTTTAAGGTGGAGGGGCTCGCGTCCCGGACGCGGCCGGCGTCCGTGCGAGCCAACGGCCCGGTTGGCGAGGGCCTCCCATGAGCGATCCCGAACCCCACCCCGGCGGCACGCCCGAGGTCACCCGGGCAACCGGCCTCCCGACCCCCGGCGGGACGAACGCGGTTCCGTCGTCGCCCGAACGGGCGGAGCCGCCCACGGTCCCGGGAGAACAGGAGGCCGCCCCGGACCCGATCGGCCGATCGGAGACTGTCTCCCGGGCCCCGGAGACGGGCGAACACCGCGCGACCGCGCCGCACCTCGGCGGCGGGGGGCGCCCCGACGGGCCGGGCCGCGCCCTGCCGGTCATCCCCGGCTACGAGATCCTCGGCGAGCTGGGCCGGGGCAGCATGGGGGTGGTCTACCGGGCTCGCCACCGCCGGCTCCACCGCACCTGCGCCCTGAAGATGATCCTGGCCGGCTCGCATGCGGCGCCGGAGTCCCTGGTCCGCTTCCTGGCCGAGGCCGAGTCGGTGGCCCGATTGCAGCACCCCCACATCGTGGCCATCCATCACATCGGCGAGCATGAACAACTGCCGTTCATCGAACTGGAGTACCTCGGCGGCGGCAGCCTGGCCGACCGCCTCGACGGCACGCCGCGGCCTCCTCGACGGGCGGCCGGGCTGATCGCCACCCTCGCCGGGGCCATTCAGGCCGCCCATGAGGCCGGCGTGGTGCACCGCGATTTGAAGCCGGCGAACATCCTGCTCGACGACCACGAGTCCCCCAAGGTCGCCGACTTCGGCGTGGCCAAGGCGCTCGGCTCGGACACCGGCCTGACGGCGACCGACTCGATCCTCGGCTCTCCCAGCTACATGGCCCCCGAGCAGGCCGTCGGCCATTCCCGGGAGGTCGGCCCCGCGGCCGACGTCTACGCCCTGGGGGCGATCCTCTACGAGCTGCTCACCGGCCGCCCCCCCTTCCGGGGCGCGACGGTGCTGGAGACCCTGGAGCAGGTCAAGGCAACCGATCCCGTGCCCCCGTCCCGGCTGGTGCCGGGGCTGCCGCGCGATGTCGAGACGATCGCGCTGAAGTGCCTGCAGAAGGAGCCGCAGAAGCGCTACGCCGCCGCCTCGGCGCTGGCCGAGGATCTGGGCCATTTCCTGGCCGGCGAGCCGATCGTGGCCCGGCCGGTGCCGAGCTGGGAACGTCTCGTCAAATGGTGCCGACGTCGGCCGGCGGTCGCGGCCATGGTCGCCGCCCTCCACCTGCTGCTCGCGTCGCTGCTGGTCCTGGGCCTCTGGTCCGACTGGCAGATCCGAGCGTCACGGGAGGAGCTGCGTCGGCAGAACGCGGTGGCCCGCATCAAACTCGCCCTCCGCGAGTTCGAGGCCGCCAACATCGAGGTGGCGAGGGATCACCTGGACGACTGCCCGGAGGACCTCCGCGGCCTGGAATGGCGCCTGGTCGACCGGCTGCTCGACCGGGAACGGGAGACCTTCGACGATCACGAGTGGCACGTCTGGGACGTGGCCTACAGCCCCGACGGCCGCC
The DNA here is from genome assembly GCF_007752535.1 of Tautonia plasticadhaerens. Taxonomy (GTDB): domain Bacteria; phylum Planctomycetota; class Planctomycetia; order Isosphaerales; family Isosphaeraceae; genus Tautonia; species Tautonia plasticadhaerens. Next base: position 8,564,262 of record NZ_CP036426.1, on the reverse strand, counting down.
GGATCGCGTCGGTCTCGGGGGGATGGATCTACGCGACCTCGGCCCCGGGCCGGGGAAGGCTGCTGATCCGAGACGCCGACACGGGGAGCGTCGTCTTCGAGAAACCCGGCCTTCGTCACGGCCTGTACGCCGTCGCGTTCGACCCGAACTCCGGGGGGCGATCCATCGCCACCGGGGGAGGCCTCCAACACTCCCCGGACGGGAGCCTGGAGTTGCAGGTCATCGAGGGCCGCATCGACGTATGGGACACCCAGACCTCGGAGCGTCGGACGCTCGACATCGTCGACGGGCAGAACGTGCTCGACCTGGCCTACAGCCCCGACGGGTCCGTGCTCGCGGCCGCCTATGGCCTCGACGTCTCGGACACGCACCGGGGCTACGCCCGGCTCTGGGACGTCGCCACCGGCGAGCCCCTCGGCGAGCCGTTCGAGGGGCGTCCCGGCGGCGTCTCGGCGGTCGCCTTCAGCCCCGACGGCCGCCTCCTCGCCCTGGCGGCCGGCTTCTCGGAGGAGGGCCGTAACCAGATCGAGATCTGGGACGTGAGCGCGCAGAAGCCGGAGCTGGAGCACTGCCTCTCCGGCGAGAGCAAGCTCGTCCACAGCCTGGCCTTCGACCCGAGCGGCCGGTTCCTCGCCTCGGCGGAGATGGGGACCTACCTCGTCCGACTCTGGGACGTGACCACCGGATCCCAGGTCCAGGTGTTCAAGGGGCACGAGAGCTTCGTCCAGGACGTGGCCTTCAGCCCCGACGGCCGCCTCCTCGCCTCGTGCGCCGAGGACCACCTCGTGAAGCTCTGGGACGTCGAGACCGCCCGAGAGGTCGAGACCTTACGCGGGCATCCGGGCTTCGTCCTGGGCGTGGCTTTCGACCCCGGGGGCAACCGGCTCGTCTCGGGAGACGTGCGCGGCTCGGTGAAGCTCTGGGACGTCGAGCCGGGCAAGCCGCTCCGGCTCGAGACCGACGGCTGGGCCCGACGGCTGGCTTTCCACCCGGACGGGAAACGCCTGGTGACCGCCGCGGCGCAATACTCGCAGGAGCACGCCCCGCAGCTCTGGGACCTCGACACCGGCCGCCTGGTTCATTCCTTCCCGGGCCACGAGCGCGGCTCCCTGTCCGTGGCCCTGAGCAGCGGAGACGGGGCGTTGCTCGCCTCGGGGGGCGCCGATTACGTCGCCCGGATCTGGGACCTGGAGACGGGCCGGCAGCTCCCGGTGCTCGACCACGGGGGGCAGTACTTTATCTTCGACGTCACCTTCCATCCCCGGGACAGGACCCGAATCGCCGCGGCGAGCGGCGACGGGACGGTCCATCTCTGGACGATCGACCCCTCCGGGCGCACGCCGCCCGAGGCGACCCTCGTCGCCCGCCTCGGGGTCCAGATCCAGGCCCTCGCCTTCCGCCCGCCCCTCGGCCGGTATCTGGCCGCGGGGACCGAGGACGGGGTGGTCCACGTCCTGGACCTCGAGGAGCGGGAGGAGGTGTTCGCCGTCCCCGGCCTCGGCGAGTGGGTCATCGACCTCGCCTACAGCCCCGACGGCGTGCTGCTGGCGACCGCCAACAAGGCCAGCGACTTCGAGCCGGGGTCGGCCACCCTCCTGGACGCGGAGACCGGCCGCGTCCTCAAGACGCTCCCCCACCCCGCCACGGTCCGCGGCGTTGCCTTCCACCCCGACGGCACCCGGCTGGCGACGGCCTGCGATGACCGGACGGTCAAGCTCTGGGACCTGGCCACCTGGCAGGACGTGCTCACCCTCCGCGGCCACAAGGCGGGCGTCCTCAGCGTCGCGTTCGACCCCGAAGGCCGCCGCCTCGCCTCCGGGAGCATCGATCATACGGTGCTGGTCTGGGACACGTCTCCCGTCTCTCCAGCCCTCGACCGATGACCCACCGCCCCGGGGGCTGTTTCCCGGGCACGGACGAGGAGGGCCCGGGAGCGACGACGGCCTCCGCCTCATCCCCGCCGGCCGGGAGGCGAGGGCCGGGGGGAGACCTGGGCGAGCCGGTCGCAGAGGGCGGCGAAATCGAGGGGCTTGGTCAGGTGCTCGTCGTACCCGCATCGGAAGGCCTTCGCGCGGTCGTCGGCCCGGGCGTAGCCGGTGACGGCGATCAGCAGTGCCGAGGCGGTCTCGGGGTCGGCCCGCAGGGCCTCGGCCAGGCCGTAGCCGTCGACCGCGCCGGGCAGGCCGATGTCGGAGATGACCACCTCGGGCCGGAGCCGCCGGGCCTGCTCCAACGCCTCCTCGGCGTCCCCAGCGACGGCCACCTGGTGCCCCTCGGAGCGGAGCATCCGGCTGAGGATGTGGGCCATGTCCGGGCGGTCGTCCACCACCAGCAGCCGCAGCGCCCGGCTCGCCGGGGCGTGGTCGAGGATCGCATGCTCCCCCGAGGCGAGCGAGTCCAACCGCCCGGCCAGGTCCACCCGGAGCGGCAGCCGGAGGGTGAAGGTGCTGCCCCGCCCCTCGCCCTCGCTGAGCACCTCGACCCGGCCCCCCTGCATCTCCACCAGGTTCTTCACCAGGGCCAGCCCCAGGCCCAGGCCCCCCCGGTTCCGGCTGTGGCTGCGGTCGGCCTGCGAATACGCCCGGAAGAGCGTCGGCAACACCTCCGGGGCGATGCCGATGCCGGTGTCCCTCACCGTGATCCTCGCCTCCCGCTCCTCGGCGCCCGGGGAGACGGAGACGGAGACCGTGCCGCCCGGCTCGGTGAACTTCGCCGCGTTGTGCAGCAGGTTCCCCACGCACTGGGCCAGCCGGGTCGGGTCGGCCAGCACGGCGACGGGCCCCTCGGGCAGCTCGGCCCGCAGATTCAGCCCCGAGTCCCGGAGCAGGTCGCCGAAGTTGCCCAGCGTCTGGCGGACCAGCTCGACGGCGTCCAGCGGCACGGGCTCGACGAGGATCTTCCCGTGGCTGATCCGGGAGACGTCCAGCAGGTCGTCGACGAGCCGGGCCATGTGCCGGGCCTGACGCTCGATGATCGCCCGCAGCTCCCCCCCGGGGTCGTCGGCCCCGGCCCGCAGCGCCTGGGCGGCGCTGAGGATCGGCGAGAGGGGGTTGCGCAGCTCGTGGGCGAGCATCCCGAGGAACTCGTCCTTCATCCGGTCGGCCTCGCGCAGCGCCTCCTCGGCGTGGCGACGCTCCGAGATGTCGATCGAGTTGCCGACCACCCGGACGACCTTCCCCCGGCCGTCCCTCAGGCAGAAGCCCTTGTCCCAGACGTCGACGTATCGGCCGTCCCGGTGCCGCACGCGGTACTCGAAGCTGTAGTGGGCGCGGAGGGGGTCGGCCATCATGCGGGCCAGCTCCTCGTCCAGCCGGGGCAGGTCGTCGGGGTGGATGCGGTCGCGCCACCAGGTGTTGGTCGGCTCGGCCTCCTCCACCGGGATCCCCAGGATGGCCAGCAGCCCCGGGGAGCGGTGGACCAGCCCCGAGTCGACCCTCCAGTCGTAGATCAGCCCCACCACCGCCTCGGCGGCCAATCGGTAGCGCTCCTCGACCTCCAGCAGCGCCAGCCGGTTGGCCTTCGCCTCGGTCACGTCCCGGCCGATCAGCGCCAGGCCGTCGGCCACGGGGTAGCCGCGGAACTCGAACCAGAGGCCGGGGCGCCCGAGGAACTGCTCGAACTCGACCGCCCGGTGCCCGGCCAGGGCCGACCGGAGCCGTTCTTGCCCCTCCGAGCCGACCAGCTCCGGCACGACCTCCCAGAGCGGCCGGCCGATCACGCCGACGCCCCCCGGGTCGCACATCCCCAGGGCCTGCGCGTTGGCGGCGGTGCATCGCCATGCGCCGTCGACGACCAGGAACAGGTCGCCGAGCCCCTCGACCAGCTCGGCCAGCCTCGCCTCGGCCCCGCCCTCGGCCCCGGCCCCGGCGGGCGATGCGTCGGCGGCCTCGGTCCCCCCCACGTCCTCCAGCACGCCGAAGACCCGGGCCGGGTCGCCCATCGATCCGGTCATGCCCGGCAGCACCCGGTCCCGGACCCGGGCCTCCGAGCCGTCGGGCCTCATCAGGCGGAACTCGACCGCCGCCTCCTCGCCCGACTCGCGGCGGGCGTAGGCGTCGAGCACCCTCGGCCGGTCGTCCGGGTGGGCCAGGTCCGCCCAGGACCGGCTCCCCCCGGCCAGTTCGGCGACCGGGCGGCCCAGCAGCCGCTCGCACGACGGGCTGACCGACGTCAGCCGATAGTCCCGCTTCGAGGCGATCCAGAAGATGGCGAAGTCCTCGCCGACGGCCGAGACCCTGGGCGACGGCCCGTCGTCACCGTCACCATCACCGACGACGTCCCGCACGTCCCGGTCCGGCTCGGCCACCGCCAGGCCCGACCAGCCGACCGCCCGGCCCCCCGGGTCGAGCGACGGCTCGGCCCGGGCCACCAGCCATCGGATCGCGCCGTCCCGGCCCGGCCCGACCCGGAACCGGGCCGCGAACGTCGAGCCCGAGGCGACCGACGACCGCCACTGCTCCCGGACCCTCCCGGCGTCCCCCGGGTGCAGGGCGTCGAGCCAGCCGTCCCCGGCGGCCCGGCCCGGCTCCATCCCGGTCCAGTCGAGCCACCGGCCGGCCACCGCGCGGACGGTGCCGTCCGGCCCGGCCGTCCAGCCGAGGCCCGGCAAGTGGTCCGGCGCGCCGGGCCATCCCGACGCCCCCGGGGCGACCAAGGCCCCGGACTGCCCGTGCGGTGTATTCATCGTCTCGAGGCGTCCCGGTGCGAGTCGACGACCACGCGGCGACCGGCCGCGAGCCATCATGAAATCATCTGCCGTCGGCATCCTGCCGTTCGAGCGTTCGGGAGGACGACGGCTATGGAACGCGGAGCCTCGGCCCGGCCGGGTCCGACTTCGTCTCGAGGGAGATGGGCGTAGATTTTCTCGGTCGACCGGTCTTCATCGACGACAATCGTAGGCGTTCCCACGCCGATCCGCAAGGGTCCTCGGCATGAATCCCGACGCGGGTCCGTGCCCCGGGCCGGCCCTCAGCCGGCCGGCCTCGTCATGTCGACGTGCACGATCCCGTCGAACAGGTACGGCGGGGTGCAGCGACGGAAGGCGAATCCCTCGTAGAACCGCTCCAGGTGGGCCTGGGCCTGGATCCGGATCGCCCGGCCGGGCGCCAGCCGGTCGCACCCCCGGACCGCCTCCGCCACCAGCGCCCGGCCCAGGCCGACGCCCCGGGCCCCCCGGTCCACCACCACCCGGCCGATCGACGCCTCCCCCTCGCCCCCGGGCCGACGCTCGAAGACCCGGGCCGACGCCAGCAAGCGGCCGCCCTCGACCCCCAACAGGTGCCACGCCCGGGGGTCCAGCCCGTCGGCGTCGACGTACGCGCAGCGCTGCTCCAGCACGAACACCCGCTGGCGGAGCCCCATCAGCTCGTAGAGCTCCCCCGGGCCCAGCTCCCCGAACCGGCACCAGTTCCAGCCGACCCCCATCCCGCCCCCCGCCCGGGCCCGGCCCCGGACTCGACCCCCACCGCCCCGCGACGCGACGCCCCCCGCCCCGGGCCCCCGATCAGGGGGACCCGCCCCGCACCTGCTCCCGGAGGGCCTCCTTGCGGTCGGGGAATTCCAGCACGACCAGCTCGTGCGTGTCGGCCTTGTAGGCGTACTCCTGATACCCCGGCAACTGGGGCAGGGCGATCTGGTTGGCGTCGATGATCTCCGTCATGAACTCCTCGGTGTCGGCCGGGTACCGGTCGTTCAGGGCGTTGTACAGGTTCAGCGCGTGCTGGATCTGCAGGACGGCCGCCTGGCCGACGATCGAGACGTACGCGTTGCCCGCGTAGGTGATCGGGGTGTTGTTCTCCGAGATCTTCCCGGAGGAGACCCGGACGTTCTCCCCCCCCTGCATCTGCTCGTCGAAGTCCCGGATGTCCGTCGTCGTCTGGCCGATGACCTTCCGCAGCTTCGGCGCCGCCGGATTGGCCGCCGCGGCCGGGGGGGGGGAGGGGGGGCGTCCGCATTGGCCATCGGCGGCGGCGGGGGCGGCACGTCCCCCGGCGGCCCCGAGGCCGTTTGCGGGCCCCCGGGCGCCCCGGAGCAGCCGGCCAGCGTCGCGACCGCCGCCGCCAGGGCGATCCGGGACAGTCCGAGCAGGGCAAGGCGCATCTCTCAGGGCTCCTCGGTCGGCGTCATCAGGGTGGAGGCGAACAGGACAGGACAGGGCGAGGGAACGCACCGCAAGTCCCCTCCCGAGGGGGAGGCGGCCCGCCTCGGGTCGAGTATGGCGCCCGACGATCCCCGATGGCAAGGGGCGACGCCCGCCCGTTCGCACGCCAACCGAGCCCTCTCATCGGACCCTCCCGGGACTCGACCGACGGCCCCTCCATTTTCCCCGGGATCGTGTGACTGAAATCGGCCCGAGTCACGATGATTTAGGGGAAGGCTCGGCCTCGCATCGGGAAGGCACCCGGTCCGTCGACTCGTCCCGATCCAACCCGACCCGGGGGCCTCCGCCGGCGATGTCCGAGACTCGATCCGCCTCCCCCCGACCCGATCCCGCCGAGGGTGCCTCCCGCCCTCGGACTGCGTCTCTTCGCTGCGCCGAGGTCCGGGCCGGGGGGCGAGCCTGCCTCCCCCCCGGGGCCGATCGGCGGGGGATCACCCCCGGTCCCGATCGAGGCCCGGCCGAGCGGCCCCGACCTGCCGGAGCGCCGCGACGGAGCGAACCCATTTCATCCGACGCAAACCGTTTCCCTCAAACAAAGATCGCCGAATTCCGCCCGTGCATTGGCGGCGCACCGAGCCCGATCCGACCCGATTCCGATCCCCGCCCCTCGGCCGACCACGGGACCTCCCCCGTGGCCGCCCAACACCCCCGCCGGGCGACCGCCGCCGGAGAACCGATCCGCCCGGTGCGCCGCGACGGAGCGAACCCATTTCGATCGGCGCAAATGCCATCCCTGCCTGGATTTTCCCTCAAATCGCGGCCCGCACGATCGGCGCACCGACCGCGTCATGGCCGGGCTCGGTCGCCCGTCCAGGCGATCCGAGCAGGGGGATCGGCCACCCTCGGGGGCCGGGCGAGGGGCCCGTCAGCCGCGATCGGGGGCGGGCCAGTCCCAGGCGCGGACCTCGTCGAGCTGGCCGTGCCGGGTCATGTCGAACTGCAAGGGGGTGACGGTGATGTTCCCTTCGGCCAGGGCGATGACGTCGCTCTGCTCCCCTTCCAGGTGGTAGGGGGGGGCGTAGGTCATCCAGTAGTAGGTGCGGCCCCTGGGGTCACGCCGCCGCTCGAACCCCTCGCCGTGGCGGCCGACGCCCATCGGCACCACCTTGATCCCCCTCGGCTCCCCCCGAGCGGCCGAGGGGATGTTCACGTTGAACAGCGAGCCGGGCTTCGGCGCGTTCGCCAGGATCGTCTCGATCACCCGACGGGCGTGCCGGGCGGCGGAGGGGAAGTCGAAGTGCTCGCTGAACTCCAGCGAGACGGCGATGCTGGTGATCTCGAAGAAGGCCCCCTCGATCGCCGCCGCCACCGTGCCGGAGTAGAGCACGTTGATCCCGGCGTTCGCCCCGTGGTTGATCCCCGAGACGATCAGGTCCGGCGGGCGGTCGAGCAGCTCGTAGACGGCCAGCTTCACGCAGTCGGCCGGGCTGCCCTCGACCGACAGGCCGAGCTGGGTGCCGTCCACGTCGTCGACCGTCTTGACGATCAGCGGGTCGAGCAGGGTGATCGAATGGCCGACGCCGCTCTGCTCCAGCGCCGGGGCGATGACCGTCACCTCGCCGGTCTTCGCCAGTTCCTTGTGCAGGGCCCGCAATCCGGCGGCGTAGACCCCGTCGTCGTTGGTCAGCAGGATGCGCACGGTCGGGGGACTCGGCTCGGGAGGGGAGGGCAGGGGGGGCCGATCTCGATCCGGGAGGGCTCCCTCCCCCCGGCCGATCGGGTACGATCCGGAAGGATGGATCGTACCGGCCCCCGCCGACCCCCGTCAATCGCCCCGGCCTCCCCGACGGGGCCGGGGAATGACGGGCGGGCTCAGCCCGGGAAACCGGCCACCTCGGAGCGGAGCAGGGGGGATGTCCGACCCGACCTCGGGCCGATCGCCCAACGACGACCGATCGCCCCCCGGCCGTCGGCCGATCCGGGTGCGGACCCTGATGATCGGCATCGCCTGGATCGCGGCCGGGCTGGGCCTCTGGCGGGCGTCTCCCGCCGGGACCGTCCTGCTGGCCGTGGTCGGCACGCCCTCCCTGATCTTGCATCGCACGATCGTTCGGATCGTCGAGCGGGAGCGCGGCCAGAAGGCCGACGTCCCGACCCGGATGCTCCTCCTCGTCGCCTCGGCGACGTGCGTCTCGGGCCTGCTGTTGCTGCTCTCCTACGCAGTCATGACCCTCATCTGGGGGCCGATCGGCTGAATCCCGATCGACCCGCCCGCCCCCGGGAAGCCGCCCCGATGAACTCCCCCGCCCAGGCCACCCCGACGTCGATCGACTCGCCAGGCCGGGGCCGACGCCCCCGGACGGTCCGGATCCGGACGCTGATGGTCGTGGTCGCCGGGATCGCGGCCTGGCTCGGCCTGCTCCGCGCGGCCCCGATCGCGGCGGTGGCCGTCGCGATCCTGGCCGGGCCGACGTTCCGGTTCCAGCGTCGCCTGCTCCGGGAGATCGAGCGGGGGGACCGCAGGACGCCCAACCTGGCCGATTTCGTGATCACGCTCGCCGTCTCGGCGATGTTCTCGGCCCTCGTCGTCGGGACGGCGCTGGCGGTGCTCCTCGCCCTGGCCGCCCTCCTCCGGGAAATGGGAGCCTTCCGGCCCTGATCCCGCGACCCTCGATCGAGCGACCGATGGCCGTCCCCCCTCGCCCCCCCAGCAGCGACGACCTCCCCGGGCCCGACGCCTGGCCCGGGCCCGACGCCTGGCCCGAGCCCCCCGGCTGCCCCGAGTGTCGGGCGCCGATCCAGGCCGGGGCGGGCTCGTGCTGGCTCTGCGGGGCCGACCTGCCGACGACGCCCGAGACCTCGCCGAGCGCCCCGGCTCCCGTGCCCGAAGCCGAGGCCGAGCCCGGGACGCCCCGGCCCGGACGCCGGGCCTGGCCGAGGCCGAGGGTGAGACTCGCCACCTCGATGATCGTGATCGGCGTGCTGGGGGTGCTCCTCGCCGTCGGGTCCGGCAAGTCGGGCATGCTGGTCGGCCTGTCGGTGGTGGTCGGGCCGGCGGTCGGCTACCTGGTCGCCCGACTGGCCCGGGTCGAGCGGGGGGGGACGCTCCCCTCGACGGCCGAGCGGGCGCTCGGCGAGGTCGCCGTGACCGTCCTGTTCGTCACCGCCGCCTCCGCCCTCCTCGCCCTCGGGGCGGCGACGGTGGTCGGCCTGCTGCGAAGCCTCCCTGCCCCCTCCTGATCCCCCGATCCGATCACGCCTTCCCCGGAAGACGCTCCCCTGATCCGAGGACTCGACGACGGTCCCATCCTCCTCGACGGCGGAGGGCAGATGGCCGAAAGAATCACCTCGTCCGGCCATCCGCCATCGGCCATCCTCACCCGGCTCAGAACTTCGGCACCAGCTCGGCCCGCTTGTCGTAGTCGGGGTGGACGTTCCACTCGGCCCAGTCGCAGCCGAGGCCCCGGTCGAGGGTCGTCTGGGCGAGGTCGGCCCAGGGGGTGCCGGGGTGGTCGGCGATGACCTGCGTGAGCATCCCCTCGGCCCGGGCGTAGCCCTTCTCGGTCTCGGCCGGGGGGGCCTTCTTCTTGGGGGAGTGGTTGATCACCCAGTCGGTCCGGCGGCGGTCGGGGATGGGGGGGTTCTTCGGGACGAGCCGCCCCTGGTTGGCCAGCACCACCATCTCCCGGAGGCAGGAGCGATACTCGTAGGCCTTCACCTGGAAGGCGACGACCATGGCGAGCATCAGGTCGTAGTTGGCCCGCCATCGACGGTTGGGCTCCTTGTCCCGGGCCGGGTCGAGGGCCTTCAGCCTCCTCTCGAACTCGACCAGGGCGCGGAGCTGGACGTCGACCTTGGGCAGCTCCTCGACGATCGCCTTGGCCAGCTCGGGCGGGTTGACCGGGAAGTGGCGGCGGAAGCCGAAGTCCTGCCGGGTGAGCTGGACGATCTCGCCCATCGTCCGCCTCAGGTCGCTCTGGGAGACCCGGGCGAGGTAGTCGGGGCGGGGGCCGTAGTCGGGCAGGAACTCCTTGAGGGTGGCGATCGAATACGCCTTCTCCCCCCGGGGGCGGTCGCGCAGCTCTTCCTCGTTGGGCAGCAGGAAGTAGATGCCGCCGGTCTCCTTCACCAGGCGGGCCAGCTCGTAGGGGGCGAAGCCGGAGGGCTGCTCGTCGTGCCGGTGGTTCCAGAGGCCGTCCCACTGGAGCAGCTCCAGGCCGGCGGCCTCGGGCCCGCGGCGGATGGGGGGCCAGTAGACGTCCTGGGTCACGGGGTCGACGTACCGGAGGTGGACCCGGTCGGTGCCGAACATCGACTGCCGGCCGAGGACGTACACCGTCGCCCCGCGGTTGACCAGCGCCAGCCGGGCCTGCTCGACCAGGTCGCCGTCGTCGCCGGACTCGTCGGTGACCAGCACGAGGAGGACCTTGCGGTCCTTCTCGACGGCCTTGCCGTAGCGGCCGACGGCGTCGACGACGGCCTTCATCGTCCGCTCCTCGCCCGACTCGTCGACCGGCAGGGAGCCGATGGCCTTGCGGATCCCCTCCAGGTCGGCCCGGGGCGGGGAGTTCTCGAAGTGGGTGGCCTTGCCGAAGCCGATGATCGCGTGCTCCAGGTCGCCTGCCCGGTCTTGCTCCTCGGGGGTGTGCAGGTCCAGCTCGCCGACGACGCGGTCGAACTTGTCGCTGATGGTCCGCTGGTCGTCCTTCATGCTGCCCGACTCGTCGAACATCCAGAGCACGGTGACCCGGCTGGTGTTCAGGTGGGCGAGGATCTCCCGGGCGAGCTGGTCGAGCGCCTCGCCGTAGTCGGTCGTCTCCCGGCTGGTGTCGCCGCTGATCCGGTTGCCGCCGCTGAAGTCGACGTTGTTGAACTCCATCGCCGGCAGGGTCGCCACGTTGGGGGAGGGGACGGCCACCGAGACCAGCCCTCGCAGGCTCTTCGCCTCGCTGACCTCGGCCGTGGCGCCCCGGATCCTCGGCGTGGCCGAGGGGGCGACGACGGGCGAGAGGGTGCTGGTCGGATCCCCGACGGCCAGCTCGCTCCGCTCGTCGCCCGGCTCCTCCAGGATCGTCATCAGCTCCTCGGCCATCTGCTCCGAGAGGCTCGTGTCGACGGTGCTGGCGTCGATCGAGCCGAGCAGCTCCTGCTGCACGCCGCCGGCGGCCATCAACGCCAGGCAGGCGAGCACCGCGGCGTGGACCATCAGCGAGACGCCCCAGCTCGGCGCGTCCCATCGCCAGACGAAGCTCCTGCGGCCCCTCCTCCTCGGCCTCGCCTTCGGGGCCTCGGCCTTCGGGGCGGGCTCGCCGGTCGCCTGTCCCTCGGTCGGGGCCGATGCCGATGCCGATGCCGATGCCGGCCGGGCGGCGGCCGTCTCGGTGGTCATCGCCGACTCGGCGACCTCGGGGCGGATGCCGGAGGCGGCGGGGTCGTCCAGCCGACCGGCCGGGCCCGTCGGCAGTTCGGCCAGGGAGAACAGGTCGGCATCGGAGCGGGAGCCATTGGAGCTCATGCGATCCTCCCGGGGCGGGCGCCTGGCGAATCGGCCGGGGTCGGCCCCGGGGGGCCGGGCCTCCGGCTCGGTCGGGGCGGGGCGGGTCGGCAACACGGGGGCCGGCGAGGCCCGGCCGCGACGTGCGTCGGGGCGGCCGGGCCCGTCCCGGACGACTGGGGGGCAAACACGATCGGGCGATGAAGGACGACCGATTCGATCCGGTGCCGATGCCCGAGGGCATCGGGTCCCAGTGTACGGGCGACGCCGACCCGTTACAACTTCGGCGGCGAGGGATCGGGGCCGTCGCGGCGGGCCTCGGCCTTCCTGCGGGCGGCGGCGTTGCCGTCGTCCCGCCGGGGGGCCGGGGGGGGCACGAAGGTCTCGACCCACCGGAAGCCGAACGGGTCTCGCAGCTCCCGCTGGGCGAGCAGGGCCCAGGGGGTGCCCCGGTGGTCGGTGATCACCCGCTCCAGCAGCTCCCGGGCTTCCTCCCCGGCGCGCCGGGCGGCGGGGCTGTAGTGGATCTCGCCGTCGGGCTCCAGCCGCCAGGCGTTGGACTTCTCGTTGCTGAACGTCAGGGGATTGACCTTCATCTGGGCGCAGGCCCAGTCGAATTCGTAGCAGCGGATCTTCACCGCCAGCAGCCGGGCCCTGATCAGATCATAGTGCGCCTGCCAGCGCCGGGACATCTCCCGGTCCCGGTGCCCCTCGGCCGCCTGGATCGGCCCGAGGGCCTCGTCGACGGTGTACATCACCCTCGCGGCGATGGTCTGGTTGCGCTCCATCGCCTCCTTGAACTCCGGGGTTCCGGCCGCGGGGAAGACCAGCGAGGGTTGCCCCGGCAGGTTCTGCTGGGTGATCTGGGCCGCGGCGAGCACGGCCGACCGCAGGGGGCTCCGGGCCGCCGCCGCCCGGTACTGGCCGGCGCCGATCCAGTCGGGCCGGTATTCCCCCATGCCTCCCGGGTCGAAGGTCGGCCGGTCGTCGCCCATCCGGGTGACGAAGTAGATGCCGCCGGTCGCCCCGGCCAGCCGGCTGAGGCCGAAGGGGCCGAAGCCGGAGTCCAGCTCGTTGTACTGCGGCCCGTCGTACCAGAACGGCAGCTTGATCTGCTCCAGGGCCGCGCTCTCCGGCCCTTGCCGGACCGGCAGCCGGCGGTAGAACCGGCCGGTCTTCGGGTCGGTGTAGTCCATGTACCCCTCGACCCGGCCGAACAGGGCCGACGAGCCGAGCACGAAGACCGGCATGTCGGCCTTCCTCGACGAGGCGATCGCCCCCTCCAGCGCCGACTCGTCGTCGCCGACCTCGTCGGTGACGACGATCGCCATCGTCCGGTACGAATCCCCGTCGTTCGAGTAGCCCCCCCAGCGGCGGGCGACCTCGGCCACGGTCTGGAACGTGGTCTCCTCGCCGGATTCGTCCAGCGGCACCGACCGGATCGCCGAGGCGATCGCCGGGGTGTCGCCCGTCGGCTCGTCGAGCATGGCCTTGCGGCCCGAGCCGAAGGCGACGACCATCGTCAGCAGCCCGCCCTCCCGGGCCGAGGCCCCCTCGGGTCGCCCCAGCACGTTCTCGTAGACCCGGCCGATGTGCTCGGCCAGCCGGTCCCGCTCCGCCTGGAGGCTGGCCGAGGCGTCGAACACCCAGACGACCAGGGTCCGGCCCTTGTCCAGCGACCGGAGGATCTCCAGGGCCAGGCGGTCGACCGCCCCCTCCACCCCCTCGACGTGCTCGGCCCCGTCCCCTCGCAATTGGATCCGGGTGCTGAGCGTCGTCGAGGCCGGCAGCAGCAGCGACGGCGCCATCGAGAGCGGGTCGATCTCCAGTTCCGGGTCCGGCTCGGCGATGTCCTCGACGATCCGGGGCGAGAACCTCGGGGCCGACTTCGCCAGGACCGGCTCCAGCGTCGCCTCCAGGTCGGTCTCGAGCAGTTCGGTGGCGTCGAGCCGGTCGAATTCGGGCAGGGCGGTGTCGACCACGCCCGCCTCGATCGTCCGGGCCACTTCCCGGCCCATCAGCACCCCGGCGACGGTGAGCACCCCCAGGATCGCCAGGTGGACCGCCAGGCTGACCCCGTAGGCGGTCGCCAGGTACTTCGACCTCGCGTCGAGCAACTCGGCCATCCGGTCGGCCGCCCAGGCTCGCATCCTGCTCGGCACGCTGCTCATGCGGGCTCCTCTCGACGCGACCGGGCCGGGGCTCGGGCCGCGATCGGGCACGGCGATCCCCCCTCCCGACATTCTAGGACCGCATGGATGCGGGGGACAACGCGACGACCCGCCCGATGCCCCCGGCTCCTCGCCGGCCGGCGGGTCGCCGATCCCGCGACGGTCCCCGATATCGTACGGACGACCGCCCCGGCCGTGACGCCAGGCATGGCGACATCGACGCCGGGGGATCGCCCGAGGACGGGGCGGGCCGTTGCCGACCCCCCGCCCCGGCGGCCAGAATGGGGTCGGGGAGGGGCCGCCGCCGGCGGGCCCCGGGCCGGATCGCAGCGGATCGGGGGCGGGATCATGCGCCGAGCCGTGCTGGCCCCGGCGGGAGTCCTGGCGATCGTCGCCGCGTCCTGGGCGGGGTGGCGCTGGGCCGAGGCCCGCTCGGAGGCGCGCTACCAGGCCGGGATCGCCGCCGCCAAGGAGGACGTGCTCGGCGGCTCGGTGGCCTCGGCGCGCCTGAAGTTGCAGGATTTGGCCGACCGCTGGCCGGGCCGGGGGGAGGCCGAGTTCCTGCTCGGCGCCTGCGAGCAGTCGCTCGGCCGTCTCGACGCCGCCCGGGACGCCTGGGCTCGGGTCCCGGCCGACTCGGGGTTCGGCCCGAATGCGGCGCTGATGCTGGCCCGCCTCGCCCTGCGAGGCCACCGGATGGCCGAGGCCGAGCGCGTACTCCCCCGGGCGATCGGGGCGAAGGGCGCCCAGGGACGGCAGGCCCGGGGGATGCTGCTGCGGCTCTACAAGCTCCAGGGGCGGTACGAGGAGGCCCGACGCCTGGTCCGCGACGGCGGGGCCACCGACCCCGACCGGGTCGGCATGATCCGGGAGCTGTTCCGCCTGGATTCCCGCGACCCGATGGCCCTGGGGGAACACGCCCGGGCCGTCGAGCAGGCCGCGGCGGCCGCCCCGGACGACCCGGGGGTCCTGCTCGGCCTCGCCCACCTGGCCATGAGGAGGGGGAGGGTCGAGGAAGCGAGGCGATGGCTGACCGCCCGCCTCGAACGGTCGGACGACCCGGCCGCCTGGCGGGGGTGGCTCGACTGGGCGTTACCGTCGCAGGACGTCCCGCTGGCCCGACGGGCCCTGGCGCACCTGCCGGGAGGGACCGTGCCGCCCCAGGAAGTGCTCTCGCTCCGGGCCTGGTTCGCCGCCAGGGCGGGGGACGCGGCGGCCGAGCGCGCGGCCCTGTCCCGGCTGGTCGAGCTTTCCCCCGGCTCGATCCCGGCGGTCGAACGCCTCGCCGGCCTCGCCCGCCAGGCCGGGGACGACGAGGAGGCCGCCCGGCTCCGCTCCCGGAAGGCGGAGTTGGACCGGATGATGGGACGATATGTCGGCCTCATGTCCGCCCCCGACCCGGCCGGGGACGCCGCCGAGCTGGCCGCGATCGCCGAGCGGCTCGGCCGCACCTTCGAGGCCCGGGCCTGGTGGGAGCTGGCCGTCGACCGGGACCCGGGCCTGGCCGCCGATCGCGCCGAGGCGTCCGATCGGCTGGCGAGGCGCGAAAACGACCGGGCCTCGGCCGACTCGCTGCCGCGCCTGCTGGCCGACCTCGGGCCGGCGACCGACCCGACGAGGACGCCCGCCGACGTCCCCCCGAGGGGCCCGGCTCCCCGGTTCGTCGACGAGGCCGGGCCGGCCGGCCTCTCCTTCGCGTACCGGGCCGGGTCGACGCCCGATCGCCAGCTCCCCGAGTCGATGGGCAGCGGCGTCGGCCTGATCGACGCCGACGGCGACGGGTGGCTCGACGTCTACCTCACCCAGGGCGGCCCCTTCCCCCCGACGCCGGGCGACCCGGGACCCGGGGCGGGCGATCGCCTGTTCCGAAACCTCGGCGACGGCACCTTCGAGGACCTCACCGACGCCGCCGGCGTCGCCGACTTCGCCCGGGGTTACGGCCACGGCGTCGCGGTCGGCGACGTGGACGAGGACGGCGACCCCGACCTGTTCGTCACCCGATACGGCTCCTATGCCCTCGCCCTCAACCGGGGGGACGGCACCTTCGAGGACGCCACCGAGGCGTGGGGACTGGGGGGGGATCGGGACTGGCCGACCTCGGCCGCCCTCGCCGACCTCGACGGCGACGGCGACCTCGACCTGTATGTCTGCCACTACGTCGCCTGGGACGAGACCGACCCGGTCCGATGCCCCGACGAGGGGGCCGGCGGGTACGTCCTGTGCAGCCCCCTCGCCGTCGAGAGCCGGCCCGACCACCTGTTCCGCAACGACGGCGGCCGATTCGTCGACGTGACTCGGGGGGCGGGCATCGTCGACGAGGACGGCCGGGGCCTGGGCGTGGTCGCCGCCGACGTCGACGAGGACGGCCTCCTCGACCTCTACGTCGCCAACGACCAGACGGCCAATTTCCTGTTCCGCAACCTCGGCGGGATGCGGTTCGAGGAGGTCGGCGCACCGGCCGGGGTGGCCGCCGGCGGCCACGGCGGCTACCAGGCCGGGATGGGCGTGGCCTGCGGCGACCTCGACGGCGACGGCCTGCCCGACCTGGCGGTCACGAACTTCTTCGCCGAGGGGACCGCGGTCTACCGCAACCTCGGCCGGGGCATCTTCGCCGACCAGTCCGGCCCCTCCGGCGTACTGGCCGCCACCCGGCCGCTGCTGGGCTTCGGCCTCGCCCTGGTCGACGTGGACAACGACGGCCGGCTCGACCTGGCCCAGGCCAACGGCCACGTCGAGGACTTCCGCCCCGAGTCCCCCTACGCCATGCCCGCCCTCCTGATGGCCAACCTCGGCGGGGGCCGCCTGGCCGACGCCTCGGCCGGCGCCGGCCCGGCCTGGGCGGTCCCCCGGCTCGCCCGGGGGCTCGCCGCCGGGGACATGGACAACGACGGGCGCATGGATTTGCTGATCACCCAGCTCGACGGCCCGCTCGCCTTCCTCCGCAACGTCACCGATGGCGGGCGATGGCTGACGATCGGCCTGGAGGGCTCGGCCGCCTCCGGCCGGGACGCCGTCGGCGCCCGTGTGGCGGTCGAGGCCGGCGGCCGTCTCCTCGTCCGACGCCGCCTCGGCGGCGGCAGCTACCAGTCGAGCGGCGACCCCCGGATCCACGTGGGCCTCGGCGACGAGGCCGGGGCCGACGCCGTCGAGGTCCGCTGGCCCTCCGGCCGGGTCGACCGCTTCGAGGCCCTCGCCGCCGGGGCCGGCTACCTGCTCCGCGAGGGGGGCCCGACCCCCCTCCCCCTCCCCGGCTTCGCCCCCACGGGCGACGCCGACGGGGCCGGGCCCGGCGGCTGACGCACCGAGGCCGCGAGGCCGCCCCCGACGGCCCCCATCGCCTCGGGGACGCCCGACGCCTCGGCACCTCGGCCCCCCGGGCCGGCGGCCCACGTCGGGCCGCTCCCGGGGGATCCCGGGAGCGGGCCCGATCCGCCGTCGCCCCTCGACGCCACCCCGAGCGCCCTCCCCGCCGGATGAGGCCCGAGGGCCGCCGGTTCTCGGGCCCATCCCGGCGATCGCGTGCGGGCCGGGCCAACCCCGACGGCCGGCCCCGTGGCATGGGCAGACCCCGGACTTCGGCCCTCATGTCGCCCCGGAGAGGACGTGACTCGCGGCCCCCGCGGCGGCGTGCGGCCGGGCCTCCCCCCTGGGGCAGGCCCGGCCCGTTCTCTCCCCCCCGTCGCGCGCCCTCGGTGCCGGGGCCCCGCCTCCCCCGGGGCACGGACACCCCCATGCAACCCCAATAAATCATAAAATGACGACGCCGTGGCAAAATTTAACGTCATCGCCATTAAAAACATTTTCCCCGGCGTACTTTTCCGCTTGCCCTCCCCGCAACGCGGCGGATATAGATGATATCGGATATGGCGCAAACCTGAAAAATGTTCATGTCGCCAATCCAAAGAGATTTTCTTTTTTGCAATTTTAGGGCGCCAGCATCTCGGATCGCTGGCGGCCTCCGGCGGTGTGCGACCGGCCCCGGCCCGGCCGCCGGTTGCGGGCCTTCCCCGCACTCGGGCCGGCGGATTCCGGTGCGTCCGGCGTCCGGAACCTCGCATGACGGGGCCGCGTTGATGAGGAGATTCCCCGCCGACGATTGCGGCGCGTTGCTCGCCGCGCTCGCCCCCCTGGGGGAAATCTGGTGCGAGACGCGCGGCGACCCCGGCGTCTGCGTGGCCGTCCTCGACGGCCCGGTCGACCGATCGCACCCCTGTTTGCACGGCGCGTATTTAAGCGAAGTCGAGCTGATCCCCGGGCGCCCGGCGGTGGGGAATGCGGCCGGGGGGCATGGGACCCGGATCGCCAGCCTGATCTTCGGCCGGCACGGGGGGCCGGCCTGCGGCCTGGCCCCGGGCTGCCGGGGCGTCCTCATCCCGATCTACGGCCCCGGGCCCGCCGCCCCGGCGTCCTGCTCGCAGGGCGACCTCGCCCGGGCCCTCGACCTCGCGGTGGCCTCCGGGGCGACGGTCATCAACGTCAGCGGCGGCCAGCGGGTGGAGGCCGGGGCGGCGGACCCCGCGCTGGCCCGGTCGGTCCGGGGGTGTGCCGACGCCGGGGTGCTGATCGTCGCGGCGGCCGGCAACGACGGCTGCGACTGCATCCACACCCCGGCCGGCGAGCCCTCGGTGCTGGCCGTGGGGGCGTCGTCCCTCGACGGCCGGCCGCTCGCCTTCAGCAACTGGGGCGACGGCTACCTGCACAACGGGATCCTGGCCATCGGGGAGGGGCTGCCGGTGGCCGAGCCCGGCGGGCTCGTCTCCCGGTCCGGGGGGACCAGCGACGCGGCCGCGGTGGTCTCGGGGGTCGCGGCGCTGCTGCTGAGCCTGCTGATCCGCCGGGGGGAGCCGGCCGACCCGCTGCGGGTCCGCCAGGTGATCCTGGAGACGTCGACGCCGTGCGACCCGTCGGCCGCCCCGGGAGGCTGCCGGGCCTCCCTCCGCGGGCACCTCAACCTGGGGGCGGCCCTGGCCAGGCTGGCACCCCGGCGGCGGCCCGCCCGGCTCCCCCCGGCGATCGCGAGCCCCCCGGTCGCCCGAGGCGGGGGGACGGGGCCCCGGGGCGGGCCGCCGTCGGCCACGCCCCCGGGGGGCTCGGGGCTCCCCGGCATCGTCCCCCTCGGGACGGAAGTCATCCCGGATCTCCCAGCGAACACGGAGAGCAACATGAACCAGTCCGCGCAGCACGCCGCTTCGGAGGGCCGGGTCGACGAGAGTCCGGCCGATCCCCCGCCGTCGATCATCCCTCCCGTCGAGGGCGGCGGGGAGGCCCCCCGGGGCCCGGCCTGGGAGGGGGCCGGTGGCCTGGGGCCGCCGGTCGGGATGCGGCCGACGGCCCCGGTCGGCGTCTCCCCCTCGGCCTGCGGCTGCTCGACAGGGCCGGCACCGGCACCGGGTCCGGGTCCGGTCTACGCGCTCGGGCAGATCGGCTACGACTTCGGCTCGGAGGCCCGCCGCGACTCCCTGCTCCAGCAGTCCGGACGGAACCTGCTGGACCCGACGACCCTGGTCGACTACCTGGGCCGGGACCGCTTCGCGGCGGAGGCGATCACCTGGACCCTGGGCCTGGAGGGCTCGACCGCCTACGCCCTCCGCCCGGCCGGGGCGTTCGCCGCCGACGGATACGCGAGGATGGTCGAGTTCCTCCGGGGGCAGCTCGAGGAGGGCGTCGAGCGCGTGTCGATCCCGGGCGTGCTCTCCGGGTCGGCCCGGCTGCTCAACGGCCAGGAGGTCCCGGTCATCGCCCCCGAGCTGCGCGGGATGTTCAGCTGGTCGACCCCCGCCCTCGTCCGGGAGGTCCTGGGCGACCCCGGGGCGGGCGAGGGGAAACGGACGGCCGACGAGGCCCAGGCCGGGGCGGTCGCCAACTTCCTGGACCGCGTCTATTACGAGATCCGCAACCTCGGCATCCAGCCGAGGGACCGCGCCATCAACTACGCCGCGACCAACGCCTTCGAGCTGCGATTCGTCTACTCCGACTCCCTGAAGGACGACCTGAGGCTCGACCGCATCGACGTCGAGCGGAGCCCGTCGTCCCGCCCGGGGTCGGACTGCTGGGACGTCAACCTGACGTTCTTCCACCCGACGCGCCGCCAGGACGTGGCGCGGCGGGTGTACCGCCTGACGGTCGACGTCAGCGACGTGCTTCCCGTGACGATCGGCAAGGTCCGCCGATGGGAAGTGTACTGAACCGGGCCCGTTTCGACCCCAACCCACGAGGAGGATCCGTTGCGAGTCCCACCCCAATCCCCCCCCGTCCCCCGGCAAGGTGCCCCCCCGGGGCCGCCCGGCGGGCGGCTCGCCCCGTCGGCCCCCCCCGGGCAGCGGCCCCAGTTCGAGACCTGCTGGGGCAGCGGCCAGCACAGCAACGCCTCGATCACCTGCAACGCCCGCAGCCAGATGTGCTGCCGCGAGGCGGACGGCTTCCCGTACTGCGGCAGCGCGGTCTTCGGCTGCGGATCCTAGGGGCCCGCCCGGGCCCGCCCACCCGAACCCATCCGGAGCATGATCATGAGACTCCCTCTCCAGGCCCCCGGGATCGACCGGGCCTCGGCCCGCCCCCCCTCCGCCCGTGCCTCCCCCGGCGGGCACGTCGGCCCATCGAGGAGATACATGGTGACCGGGATGGCGGTCTGCAGGAAGGGGGCCAACGTCCTCTGGACGGCGGACGATACCGTCTGCGTGGCCAACACCCATGCCGGGTGCACCGCCGCGAAGAACCAGGCCGTCACCACCCACGCCGCCCAGTGCACGCAGGCCGGCGGGGCGATCACCCAGTCGACCCACCCTTGCGGCGTCGGCGACCCCTGCTGACCGCCGGCCCCGAGGGCGGGGCGACCTCGGCATCCCTGTAGCGATCTCGGCCCGCCCGGGCGTCGGGCGGGCGTCTTTGCACCCTGTGAACGAAGGACGACGACGATGAGCACCCTCACCACCACCAGCGGCAGCGACGTCGAGCAGATCGTGGTCAAGAACAACGCCGGCTGGTACAACTACCTCGCGCAGGCCATGAACCTCGACCCGAAGACCTTCATGCTCGCCCAGGGGACGCTCGGGCTCCAGACCGCCGACTCCAGCGGGCTATTCCTGATGGGCGACGCCGTGCCGCCTTCGGCCAGCGTCGCCTACTTCGACTCCGGCGGCATCTCCAAGCGCTCCTCGGCGTACGGGGGCCTCCTCTTCGCGCTCCTGCCCGAGACCGGCGGCGCGAACCTCCAGACGGCCCTCGGGGACATGTACACCAACTGGCTCGACTACAGGAAGTCCTACTTCGCGAAGAACCCCGACTCCGACAAGACGCAGAAGCAGCTCTTCACCCAGTGGGCCAACCAGAACCTCGACCCCAACCAGGTCGGGCCGGCCATGACGGCATACGACGAGCAGGACAACACCCCGCTCAACGGCGCCCTCAACGCCTACAACGACCCGGCCGCCAAGCAGAAGTTCTCGGCCAGCGACGGCACCTCCTACTCGCTCTACCGATATTCCTGCACCAACACGGCCGCCACGGCCGCGATCAACGGCGGCGGCGGCCCCCTGGGGATCGACTTCGACACCGAGTCCATGAACTCGACCCTCACGCAGACCACCGCCGAGGGGTCCGCGACCGGCTTCTACGACATCTTCTCGGGGGGCGTCAGCGGCAGCTTCGACCAGCTCAACACCAAGGCCGCCTCCAGCGCCTTCTCGATCACCGGCACGGTCAACAAGTACGCGACCTTGCCCGTCAACGCGGGGAGCTGGTTCGCCTCGGGCGAGTTCTCCCGCGCCTACAACGCCAAGAACGACAACACGGTCTGGGCCCCGAGCTCCAGCCCGAACCAGTGGGACTCGTTCTTCGGGCAGCCGGACGGCTCGCTGGCGAGGCGGGTCTCGCAGCTGGTCCTCGTCAGCGGCTACGACCTGACGATCACCAGCCACGCCAGCTATAACCAGTCCGACCTCCAGACGATCAAGACCAAGGCGTCGTTCGGGGTCTGGCCCTTCTTCTCGGCCAGCGCCTCCGCGACGCACACGTCGTCCTACGAGCTGGACTCCTCCGGGAACCTGGTCGTCACGCTGCACCTCAATCCGGGGCTGATCCAGATCTGGGGCGTCACCGTCCAGGCCGCCCCCCAATGATCGGCGGGCAGGGCCCGAGACTGACGCCCTGAGGCCCCGGCGTGCCGCCCTCGCCCCGGCCGCGACGCCCCGGGTGACGTGCATCATGCCGGGGAACGCCCCCCGCCCGGATCCCGATCGGCCGCCTCGGCGGCCGATCGGGACCGTCGCCCGACGCTCAGCCGACCTGGACGACCCGGTGGTCGATCGACTTCCGCCTCCCCAGCGGGGAGCGGTAGTCGAAATACCCCAGGCCCAGGTTCCCGGCCAGGGCGATGTGCTGCGGCTGCCGGACGTCGAACCCCTCGCGGTCGAACGGGTCGGCGGCCAGCCGGCCGACGGCGCCGACGCCGGGCACGCCCCTCTCCTGCCGCTTGGCGTCGATGATGTCCCACTCCACGTGGTCGATCGCCACCGGGTCCGTGCCGACGAGCAGCGCGTTGTAATCCCAGGCGTATTCCGGGCTGCGGCCGAACGGGCCGCCCTGCCAGATGCCCCGGATGCCGTCCAGGATCTGCAACACGCACTTCTCCCGGATGATCGGGTGCCGCACGATCGACGGGATGAACGTGTTCGTCGCGTTCGCCCAGGGGGAGGAGTGCGACCGCTCCACGTTGTTCACGAAGCCGTGGCTCATGTTCTTCAGGCAGCCGGTCACTCCCGAGGCCCCGTGGTCCTTCAGGCAGGGCAGGCAGACCACCTTGTTCAGCCGTCGGGTCACCAGCAGGCCCAGGTGGGACCGATAGGCGCGGTCGTCCTTCGGGTCGTGGCCGGAACTGACGAGGTTCATCTCGACGAACTCGTCCGGGTCGTACCCCGAGATCCCCTCCCCCCCCTCGAACTCCAGCTTCAACTGCGAGGGGTCCCCCTCCTTCGCCGTCAGGCCGCCGAAGGCGACGCCGTCGGGCAGGATGTCCTGGTAGCCGGCGTCGAGGAACTCGGATTCATACCGGTCGAAGACGACCATGTCCTTGCGCTTGACGCCCGCGGCCTCCAGCCCCTCGATGACCTCCAGGATCAGCTCGGGGGAGGTCGGGTGCTGGGGGTGGCCGTTGGGCACGACCTTGATGCCGACCACGTCGCCGGGCTCGAAGAAGCGTCGCCAGGCCTCCACGGCGTCGTCGGCTCCGGTCAGCTCGGTCAGGCCCCGGCTTAGGGTTGCCCGGATGGCGTCCCGGTCCTTCTCGCCGCCCCGGATCATGCCCGGGTTGCGGGCCTCGATCACCCGGCCGGGGTAGGGCCCCGGCACGCCGAGGCGGCCGTCGGGCTCGGCGGGGGCCGCGCCGTCGTCCTGCCGGGCCGATCGGCTCGAGGAGGGGGCCGGCGTCGCCCCCAGCATCGGCATCGCCGAGGCCGCCGCCGCGGCCCCCGCCAGGAACCGCCGACGCCTCATCCCGCCGCAGGGGTGTCCGTCTCTCATGATCGGTGCTCCTTGGCATCGCTCGCCGGGATGAGTCCCGGGTCGGGCCGGACCGCCGGGAGGTCACGGGCCGATCGAGACCTCGCACGCGACGACCCACGCATGACCGCAGATGGAATCGCCCGACTCGTCGATTGTACCCGGTCCGGCCCCCGCCGTCTCGGCCCGACCCGGCCTCAGGAGGGGACGGTGCCCACGACCAGGCGTTCGATGCAGGTCAGGGCGAAGTCGGGGCGGTCGGGCAGGTAGGCGTCGGAATCGGGTAGGGCGAGGCGGTCGAAGACGGCCAGCTCGTCGGGGTCGAGTCGATCGGCCGACCGCTCCCGGAGGGCGGCCAGCTCCAGGCGGAGGAAGGCCCGCTCGGCCCCGGACAGCGGGGCGGTGCGGTCGATCGCCCGGGTCCAGACAGAGACGTCCTCCAGCCCGGCCTCGGCGGCGATCCGCGGCAGGCGTCGGCCGGCGTAGTAGCTGCGGGGCAGTTGTATGGAGTCGGCCAGCGCCTCCAGCTCGGCGCGCCGGACGGCCAGCTCCAGGTCCTCGGGCCAGGGGAGGATCAGGTGGTGCATCGCGTCCTCCTCCAGGACCGCGACCTTGCCCCCCGGGCGGACCAGCCGGGCCATGCCCCGGAGCAGGCCGACGGCGTCGGGCAGGCTCCTGAGGCTCTGGGCGCACCACGCCAGGTCGAACGCCCCGTCGGGCAGGGGGGGGCGGAAGGCGTCGGCCGAGACGAACGCGACCCGGTCGGCCCCCGGGCCCGCGGAGACCGTCCCCCGGGCCAGCTCCAGGTAGCTCGGCCTCAGGTCCAGCGCCACCACGAACCCCCCCGGCCCGACCCGGTCGGCCAGCCATCGGGAGAATCGGCCGTCGCCGCAGGCCAGGTCGAGCACCCGGTCGCCGTCCCGGATCGGCAGGGTGTCGACCATCGCCTTCAACTCGTCGGCAAATGCGTCGTGGAACGCCCCGAGTGCGTTTTGATAGGGAGGGATCTCGTCCGATTCGGCCATGACGGGGGCATCCTCCGGGACGACGCACCGGCCGGGGAGGGGGAGTCGGATCGGCATTGACCGGGGACTTCGGCGCGTCGCCGGGTCGATCGCCGAGCAATCCCGGTGCCGACCCGGTGCCGAGGTGTCCGGGGCCGAGGCCGGGGGGAGGGGCCCCGTGCGGGACCCGGCCGGGGATGGCCTAGAATGCGAGGTGGGATCGCCGGGCGGCCCCGGGGACCGCCATCGCGGCAATGATTCCATCGACCATCCGCCATCCCCGGACTGCCTCCCCCCATCCCCACCGATGAGCCGCCCGGAGGGCCGCCGAGATGCCCGACTCCCGATCCCACCGAGGGCCCGATCCCCGGGACGAAGCCCTCTTCGCCCCGGGTGCGATCCCCCCGATGCGAGGGGCCGTGGCGGATCTCTCCTGGCTGCTCGGGAGGGGATATGCCGAGGCGTCGAGCCTGAAGCTGGTCGGCGATCGCCACCGGCTGGCCGAGCGTCAGCGGAAGGCCGTGATGCGGTCGAGCTGCGCCGACGACCGGCTCGCCGATCGCCTCCGGCGACGCCTGGGGCCCGGCACGCTGCGGGGCCGGCCCCTGCGGATCGACGGGTTCAACGTGCTGACGACCGTGGAGGCGGCGCTCGGCGGGGCGGTGGTGATCCGGGGCCGGGACGGGTCGCTCCGGGACATCGCCGGGATGCACGGGACCTATCGACGCGTCGAGGAGACCCGGCCGGCGATCGCCCGGATCGGCGAGGCCCTGGCCGGGCTGGGGGTCGGCCCCTGCTGCTGGCTGCTCGACCGCCCGGTCTCCAACAGCGGCCGGCTCCGGGGGATCCTCCTCGACTTCGCGGCCGAGGCCGGCCTCGACTGGACCGCGGAACTCCCCTTCGACCCCGACGCCGAGCTGGCCGCCCGGCCGGGCGGGCCCGACGACGGGGCGGTCGTCGCCTCGGCCGACT
The DNA here is from genome assembly GCF_007752535.1 of Tautonia plasticadhaerens. Taxonomy (GTDB): domain Bacteria; phylum Planctomycetota; class Planctomycetia; order Isosphaerales; family Isosphaeraceae; genus Tautonia; species Tautonia plasticadhaerens. The sequence goes on along the minus strand of NZ_CP036426.1, from coordinate 8,539,026 downwards.
CCCAGGTGCTGGATCACTGCGGCCCCTGGTTCCCCCTGGCCGCGTTCGTGGTCGAGCGAGCCGTGCCGGGAGCCCGCCTGGTCGACCTCTCCGACACCTCGACGCCGGCCCGGCCGTCGCTTGCGGAGGGGAGACCGGGCCAGTAGCCTGAACCCGATCGACGCCCCCGACCGGCCCCGGCCCCATCGCCGGGTCCGAGGCCCGGTGGCGTCACACCGTATCGCATCGCTTCCCCCGCAATACAAGCCGATCGACGCTTCCAGGGAGTCCGACCCGATGAACCGCACCCCGACCGCCCTCGCCCCGTGGTGGCTGGCCCTCGTGCCCGCGCTGCTGCTGGTGACGATCCCCGCACCGTTCGGCCCGTCGGCGGCCTCGGCCCAGGACGAGGAGAAGGAGGAGGGCGAGGGGTCGGAGGAGAAAAAGGCCGAGGAGCCCGCGCCCGATCCCGACTCGCCCGAGGCCCTCAAGGCGAAGGTGGCCGAGCTGCAGAAGCGGGTCGCAGAGCTGGAGCTGCAGGTGGCGATCATGGACCTGGAGAAGCTCGGCGCCGGGGTGGCGGTCGAGGGCCCCGACGACGGCCCGAAGACCACCCGGGTCACCCTGCCGAAGCTCTGGAGCGGCGACGCCGAGGCGCTGGAGAAGCTCAAGGCGCTGCCCGAGGTGAACGTCGTCTACGTGGACAACCCCGAGTTCAACGACGAGGCCGCCGCCAAGCTCAAGGAGTTCCCGAAGATTTCCTCGCTGACGATCATGTCCCCCGCCCTGACCGGGGCATCTTTGGAGCACCTGAAGCAGATCCCGTCGCTCGGCATGCTCTTCCTCACCGGCACCGCCGTGGGGGACGAGGGCCTGGCGAGCCTGAAGGACCTGCCCGAGCTGAAGGAACTCTCCCTGAGCCGGACGAAGGTCACCGACGCCGGGCTCGCCACCCTGGCCGAGCTCCCCCAGCTCCGCACCCTCTACCTCATCGGCACCGAGGTCAGCGACGAGGCCGTGGCGAAGCTCCAGGAGGCCAAGCCCGAGGCCCGGATCGTCCGCTGATCGGACCGGGCCGATGCCCTTGAGGGGAGACGGGGTCGGGTCATGCCCCGACCGCGCCACGCATGACGCCCCCCGTCATCCGCCGCTCGCCCGGCGCCGATCGCCCCGTCCCTCGGCGAATCAAACCGGGGGGGCGATTCGGTCAACAACGACCCGATGCCGACGAATGCCCGGGTGTCCGGGCCCGGCAGGACACCTGGAGATCCCGCCGTCGCCCGGACGCCCTTGCTCCGGGCGGAGGTCCTCGGCATGGATCGGCACACCTCGAACCTCCCGGGCGACCGGCGATACCCGGTCCTCCGGCTTTGCGCGGGCGTCTCCTCGCTGTTCGGCACGCTGCTAATGGCGGCCGGCGTGCTGCTGCTCGTCTCCGGCCTCGCCGCCGTGTTGGCCATGATGGGGGGAGGGCCGCCGGGGCGGCCCGGCCCGCTGGCCGGCTTCGGGGGGCTGGCGGTGCTGGTCTGGTCCACCGGCCTGCTCGGTGGGGGCCTCCAGTTCGTCGGGCTCGGGGCCCTGATCCGCCTGATGATCCACCTGGAGGAGAACACGAGGGCCTCGGCCCGATCGCTCGGCCGCCTCGTCGAGACCCGGCCGGGAGACGACATCGGGGCGGGCCGTCCCTCGTTCACGTCTTGACCCGGCGAACGGCCGACGATCAGGTCGAGCCCGCCCGATCGGCGACCCGGGCCCGGCGGGGGGGCCGGTGGGTGAGGGCGTAGCCGTACCACTTGAGGTAGTGCGGCAGCCAGGCCCGGAGCCGGAAGCGAGACTCCCCGGCCGACCGGTCCCGCCAGGTCGAGGGGACCTCCCCCAGCTTCCGGCCGGCGGCGTGGGCCTTGGCGGTGATCTCCAGGGAGTAGGCGAACCCGCCCCGGCTCTCGATCGGGAAGTCGAGCAGGACCCGGCGGCGATAGGCCCGGAAGGCGTTGGTGGCGTCGTGGATCGGCAGGGCGCCGAGCCAGTAGAGGCTCACCCCGGCCACCCTCGACATCGTCTTCTTCAAGAGCGGCCCGCCGATCTGGCGCCCGCCCTTCATGTAGCGCGAGGCGGCGACGATGTCATGCCCCTCGTCCCGGATCAGCTCCACCATCCGGGGCACCACCCGGAGGTCGTCGGAGAGGTCGGCCATGGTGATGATCACCACCTCGGCCCTCGTCGCCGCGATCCCCGCCCGGATCGCGTTGAGCACGCCCTTGCCCAGGTCGTTCTTCACGGCCTCGACCCAGGGATACCTCGGCGCCAGCCGGCGGAGCACCGGCAGGGTGTCGTCCCCGTCGAAATCATACACGACCAGCACACGCTTGGGGATTTCGACCTGTTGATCGATCTCCTCCAGGGCGCGTTCGATGTTCGCCCCCTCGTTGTAGACCGGCATCACGAAGTCGATCTCGGCGTCGGGCTGCGGGAGGTCGTCGGGCATGGGCAGGGGCCTCGGCTTCGTCCGGGGGGGCTCGGCCGGTCGCCCGCCCTCCTGCCGGGCGGACGTCCGGTCGGCTCAGGCTCCCGACGTCGGCTTGCGGGCGACGACGAGCATCTGCTTGCCGAAGGCCCACTGGGCCGGCGGCAGCGCCAGGTACAGCCTCACCAGCGACGGGGCCTTGGGCAGTCGGCTCTTGGTGGTGTAGGGCATGAACCGGGCCCGGCACTCGACGACCTCATAGCCGGCGAAGCCCAGCGCCTCGCTCATCCCCTTCTCGCTCAGGGGCAGGGTGTGGTCGAAGAAGTCCCAGAACGAGCCGCCCACCAGCCGGGCGTTGGGCTGCATGATCATCAGCCGGCCGCCGGGCTTGAGCACCGCCTTCAACGCCGCCAGCACCTGGAGCAGCGCGTCGGGCCCCCTCAGGTGCTCGAAGACGTTGCTGGCGAAGGCCAGGTCGATCGAGTCGGGCTCGATCACCTCGTCGAGCCGCTCCAGGGGATGCTGGTGCACCTCCACGCCGGGGGCGGCGGCCCGGGCCGTGTCGGGGTTGAGGTCCACCGCCAGGCGGCGGGCGGCCCGGATGTGGTTGACGAAGTCGCAGTAGCCGGCACCCACGTCGAGCACCGCGCCCTCGCTCGGCACGTAGCGGTCGAAGAACGACCGGCAGAGGATCTCCCAGAGCCGGAGCTTCTCCCGACGGTCCCGGTCGCTGAATCGGCCGGCATAGAGCCGGTCCAGCCCGCCTTCCAGCGTGCCGCGGCCCGGCGGGGTGGGGGGCGGCCACTCGGCCACGGTCAGATCCCGCCCGCCTTGATTTGCTGATCGATCCACGGGATGATCTCGTCGAGAGAGGTCGAGAGGGTGGTGGTGGCCTCGAAGCCGAGCACGCGCCTGGCCTTGCTTACGTCGGGCACCCGACGTTGAACGTCGTGCGGGAAGGGGGCGTCGCTGACGTAGCGGAACGGCTCGTCGCCCCGGATCTTCTTCCAGACGAGCTCGGCCAGCTCGAGCACGGTGGTCGACTCGGCCGTCGAGAGGTTGAAATCCTCGTTGGTCGCGCCCGGGTGCTCGACGGCGATCCGGATGCCCCGGGCGAGGTCGCCGCCATACGTGTAGTGCCTCACCTGGCGGCCGTCGCCGAGGATGTGCAGCGGGTCCTGCCCCTTGAGCACCTTCTGGACGATGTCCGGCACCACGTGGCTCATCGCCAGCTTCACGTTGCCCGACATGATCTCGTGATCGCCCAGGGCCCGCTTCTCGCCGATCCCGACGCAGTTGAACGGCCGGACGATCGTGTAGGGCAGCTTGTATTGTTCCCGGGCACCCTGGGCGAAGTACTCGGTGGCCAGCTTCTGGAAGCCGTAGGTCGATCCAGGCGGCGGGCAGCGCCGCTCGGCCCCCTCGGGCGTGGGGAACTCGTCGCAGCTCTCGAAGACCATCGACGAGCTGACCACGGTGATCTTCCTCAGCCGCCCCTCGCCGCCGTCGAAGGCGGCGATGGCCGCGTCGAAGGCCGCGGCGGTGATCCGCTCGTTCTCGGCGATCAGGTCGTACGCCTTCTCGTGGAACAGCGAGATGCCGCCGATGATCGCCGCCCCCGCCACGAAGTGGTCGCAGCCCGAGAGCAGGTCCTTCAGGAGCCCGACGTCCTTCGCGTCTCCCCTGGCCAGGGTATAGCGCTCGTGGTGGTCGTAGGCGTGCTCGATCGGCCCGTACTTGGAATAGTTGTCCAGGCCGATCACCTCGTGGCCGGCCTCGAGCAACTCCTCCACGAGATAGCCGGCGATGAAACCGGCGGCGCCGGTGACCAGGATCTTCATCGGAGGGGGTCCTCGGGGAGGGGTTCGCCGGGTCGGGGGCGGCCGTCGGATCGGGTCGGTCGGATCGGGAGGGGATCCCCGGGGCAGGTCGGGGATCGGGGGCCTCACTTCGACGGTCGGCCCGACGCCCGGGCCGCCCGAGCGATCGAACCGCATCCCGATGCTGCCAGGAATCGCCCGGGGCCGCAAGCCGAGCCGGGCGGGGTGTTCAGCCCGGAAACGCACCCCGGCCGTAGAGGTTCCAGACGTCGACGATGGGCGTCTCGGCCGGGATCTCCAGGCCCCGGTACCGCCGGTGCGGCACGCCGACGAACAGCAGGTCGGCCCGGCTCACCACCTCCTCGGCCGGCAGGAAGCCCGGGTCCTTGATGTACTCGTCGCTGCAGAGCACGGCCCCGGCCTCGTACTCCAGCAGCTTGCGGAGCTTGTAGGAGAGCGACTCCCGGGGGTCGTCGCTCTCGGCCTTGAAGGCCATGCCCAGCAGCCCGACGGTCATCTTCGAGAGGTCGAACCGCTGCTTGGCATGCCGGACCAGGAAGTTGGGCAGCCCCTCGTTGACCAGCATCGCCGCGTGGCCCAGGGCGAAGTTGTTGTTGTAGGCCGCCGAGAGCTGCATCGTGTCCTTGAACAGGCAAGGGCCGGCGGCGAACCCGCTGCGGGGCAGGCCCGACATCCGGGGGTAGTCCCGCGTCAGCGCGTCGAAGACCCGGTAGAAGTCGAGCCCGTGGTCGGCGGCGATCATGAAGAACTGGTTGGCCGCCGCGAACTGGATGTACCGCCAGACGTTGGCGAAGATCTTCGTCAGCTCCGCCTCCTGGGGCGTCAGGCGGATCAGCGAGTGTGCGATCGTCCCGAACAGCCTGGAGGCCGCCTCGATGGCGTGCTCGTCGCAGCCGGAGACGATCTGGGGCAGCACCACCAGCTCCTCCATCGCCTTCCCCTCGGCCACCCGCTCGGGGCAGAAGGCGACGTGGACGTCCGGGTTCTCCGAGGCGATCAGATCCCGGATCTTCTCCGTCGTCCCGGGGAAGACCGTGCTGCGGAGGATCACCGTCTGGCCGGCCCTCAGGTGCGGGATCAGCCCCTGGAAGAACCGCCGCATCGTGTGGAAGGTCGGGTTGAGGTGCTCGTCGACCGGCGTGCCGATGACCACCACCACGTGCTCGGCCCGCGAGGCCAGGGCCGGGTCCGTCCCCACCTCCAGCGTCTTGCCGACGACCCGGCGGAGCACCTCCTCGGCGCCGTTCTCCAGGAAGGGCATCCGACCCGACCGGACCGTCTCGACGGCCTTCTCGTTGATGTCGAAGACGTTGACCTTCAGCCCCTTCGAGGCGAACGTGATCGCCAGCGGCAGGCCCACATGCCCGCAGCCGCCGACGATACACACGTCGTAGGGGAAGTCCTGGTTGGCCATCGCGTCAGTCCAGGCCCGTCGGTTTCGACGACCGGCCCGGCTCCGGGGTGGGGGTTCGAGGGGATTCCACGGAGATCGGGGCGGCCGGACCGGCCGGGATCACCCGCCACTCCGCGACGGATCGGCCGTCCCACAGGAAGGCATAGCAGCCATCTCGACGGTCTGTCAAATCGGCGATCGGCCGCGTCAGGGCGCCTCGACGTCGGGAGGGGCGGGGTCCCCCGGGGCCCCGCGGCGCACCACCCGGGCCGGGACCCCCACGGCCAGTGCCCCCGGCGGCACGTCGCGCAGCACCACGGCGTTGGCGCCGATCACGGCGTCGTCCCCCACGCGGACGGCCCCCAGCACGCAGGCCCCGCAGCCGATGTCCACCCGATTGCCGATCGTCGGGATCGCCCGGTTCACCCCCCGTCGGGAGACGCCGAAGGTGGTGTTGTGGCGGATGTGGACGTCGTCGCCGATCGACCGGGCGTGCAAGATCATCCCCCCGTGGTGCCAGATCCGGACCCTCCGGCCGAGCCCCACCGTGTAGGGCAGGGTGATCCCGGCGGCGCACTCGACGAACTTGAACAAGACCGAATAGATCAAGGTCATCGGCGCCCGGAGGATCTTGGCCCGGATCCCCATCCTCCAGTTGCCGAAGCGGTGCAGGGCGACGGCCCAGAACCCCTGCTCCAGCCAGCGGCGCTCGTGCGTCTCGAAGTCCTCCCGCCAGAGGGCCCAGAGCGACATCCCCGGCGGGTTCAGGTCCCGGTCCCCCCGGGGCAGCGGGGGCAGGTGGTCGTCCCCCGGGGCCCGGGGGTCGGCCTCGGCGGGGGCGAGGGCGGGGGGTGACGGATGGCTGCCGGTGGTCGTCATGGCGAGTTCGGCCCGGTCGGCAGGAGGGAGTGGCGGACGAAGTCCCGGAGCAGGTGCTCGGGATCCGAGTCGGGTGCGCCGGCCAGCCGGCGTCGGAGGCGGTAGGAGCAATAGCCGACGACCCAGAGCAGGTCGGCCACCGCCGTCGCCGCCCGGCCGTGGTGCGACCGGAAGTACCGCCGTCGGGACTCGAACCAGTAGCCCGGCCGTCGCCTCCTCGCCCGGGCCCGGTCGGTGACGCCGGAACTCTGGCCCACCAGGTGGACCACCCTCGACCTCGGCACGTACCAGCAGGGCCAGCCGAGCTTCGCCGCCCTCCGGCAGAAGTCGACCTCCTCGAAGTACATGAAGTAGGCTTCATCCATCGGCCCGACGGCCTCGAACACCTCCCGGCGGACGATCATGCTCGCCCCGGCCACCCAGTCCGTCGGCACCGGGTCGAGACCCTCGGGGACCGGCGGGGCCACCACCCATTTCGAGAGCAGCCGGGTGGCCGGGCCGAGCCGGAGGCCCCCCTCCAGCTCCCCCAGGGCCGAGGGGAACCGGAAGGCCGACCGCTGCGCCCGGCCGTCGGGGAACTCCAGGCGGCTGCCGGCGATCCCCACGTCGGGCCGGGCGTCCATGAACGCCAACAGCTCCCGGACGGCCCCCGGCCGGACGACCGTGTCGGGGTTCAGCAGCAGGACGTACCTCGGCGGGTCGGCCGAGGCCAGCGCCGGGACGATCGCCCGGTTGTTCCCCGCCGCGAAGCCGCCATTGCGGTCGGCCCGCTCCAGGGACACCCAACCGCCCCAGCCCCGACCCTCGACCTCCCGGGCCAGGAGATCCCCCTCCCCCGAGTCGTTCTCGACCAGGGACGCCCTCGAGCCGGGCACCTGCTCCAGCTCCGGGCCCAGCGATTCGAGGCAGTCGACCGCCAGCCCGGCCGACTTGTAGTTGACGACCACCACCAGCAGCGGGCATTCCCCCGAGTCCCCGGACGGACCCGGCCCGACGGACGGATCCGGCCCCGGCCCGGTCGATCGCCGCTCGACGGTCCCGACAGCCGTCCCCCTCGGCGATCCGCTCCTCGCTCCCATCCGCGCCCCCCGCCCTCGGCCCCCGGCCCCCGACCATCCGCCCGCGAGAACCCTAGCTTACCGCCCGGCGTCCTTCCCCTTCCAGGCCGACCGAGGGCGCCCGGGCCGAGCCGAGCACCGACGTCCCGAACGGCAAGGGCAGGAGGCGCAGCAAACGGTCCTCCAGCCGGCAGAGCCGTTGCATCGCCGTGTTGACCGACGGCCGGGGGATCCCGTGCTGCGGGACCTTGCGATCGCGGCCCCGGCCCGAGTTGAGCAGCCTCACCGCCAGCTTCGGCGCGAACAGCCCCCGGAACAGGTAGCCGACGCGGATCTGCTCCAGTCCCGAGTCCTGCAACACGCCCCGGAGCCGACCGGCCGAGTACCGCCTCCGGTGGTGGTTGATCTCGTCGTGCTCGTCCCAGAGCAGCTCGAAGGCCGGGACGGTGACGACCAGCAGGCCGCCCGGCTTCAGCATCCCCGCCATCGCCGAGGCCGAGGCCCGGTCGTCGTCGAGGTGCTCCAGCACGTCCAGGGCCGTGATCAGGTCGAACCGCCAGGACGGGTCGTCGTAGCTCGGGTCCCCCAGCGGCCGGGTCGAGATCCGGGCCCGGTGCGGCCCCCCCGGGTCGAGCAACTGTTCGTCCACCTCGATCCCCCGGACCCGGCCGAAACGGCCCAGGGCCTCGAAGGACAGGGCGTCGCCGCAGCCGACGTCGAGGATCTCCAGGCCGTCCCCCTCCACCAGGCCCATCCCCCGGAGCCGGTCCAGCAGGATCTGCTCCCGGGCCCGCCACCACCAGTGCTCCCGGTAGAGCCGGGAATAGACGGCGCCGTAGTCGGATTGCATCGTCAGCCCGCCCCCGGGCCGTCGTCGTCCTCGGCCTCCCGGGAGACGACCTCCCGGACCACCGCTGGGGGCCTCCCCCGGGCCTCGTCGCAGGTCCGGGCCACGTACTCGCCGACGATCCCGAGGCAGAAGAGCTGCACCCCGGCGAAGAACCAGATCGAGACGATCAGGCTGGCGAACCCGCTGGGGAACCGCTCCGGCATGAGGAACGACCAGGCCACGTACCCGGCCGCCACCGCGATCGCCAGGGCCGAGAGCACGAACCCGGCCGCCTGCATCAGCCGGATCGGCAGGCTCGTGAAGGAGAACAGCCCGTCATACGCCAGCGCCACCAGCTTCCGCAGGGTGTACTTCGGCGTCCCCGAGTGCCGGGCCGCCCGCTCGTAGGCCACGCCGACCTGGCGATACCCCACCCAGGCCCTCAGCCCCCGGAGGAACCGGCGACGCTCCGGCAGGGCGAGGATCGCCTCGACCACCGGCCTCCTCATGCAGCAGAAGTCCCCCGAATCCAGCGGGATCTCGATCGCCGAGACCGCCCGGAGCAGCCGGTAGAACCCGGCGTAGGCGATCCGGGCCGGCAGCGACTCCTTCCGGCCGGTCCTCACGCCGAAGGCCACGTCCGCCCCCCCCTCCAGCGCCCCGACCAGTCCGGCGATCGCCTCCGGGGGGTCCTGCAGGTCGCCGTCGATCACCGCGATGACCGCCCCCCGGGCGTGCGACAGTCCCGTCGAAATCGCCTCCTGGTGCCCGAAGTTCCGGCTCAGGAAGACCCCCCGGTACCTCGGGTCCCGGGCCACCAGGCCCCGGATGATCGCCTCGGAGCGGTCCGTGCTGCCGTCGGAGACCAGGATGAATTCGTACCCGACGAACCCCAGACCCACGACGGCCGACTCCAGCCTCCGGCCCAGCTCCGGCAGCGTCTGCTCCTCGTCGAGGATCGGCACGACGACCGACAGCAGCGAGCGATCCAAGGTTCCGTCCGCGCTCATCGCTCGGCCCGGACCGCCTCGGGCCCGTTCGCCGCCGGGAGCCCCCGGAGCCGGAAGATCGTGTAGCCTTCGACCTGCTCGACCTCCTGGAAACGTCCCGACTCCAGCCAGCCGGAGAGCATCGCCGCGTACCGCACCAGCCCCCCCGGGTCGGACTCCCCCCGGGCGAGGGCCATCGTCCGGCGGTCCAGGACGAGCAGGTCCGGGGGGTCGGCCTCGTAGTCCCGGTACACCGACTCCGGGTCGACGGGGGCCAGCCCGAGGATGTTCGTCGTGAAGAAGAGGTCCCAGAAGTAGGGGTTGGCCGAGGGGATGTCGGTGGCGAAGTACAGGTAGGCCGAGGCCCCTCCCGCCGCGAAGAGCGTGTCGTCCTCGCCCGCATGCCCCTCGATCGCCTCGACGACGCGGTCCATCGGGCCCAGGGCCTGGGTCCCCGGCAGCTCGGTGTTGACCAGCCCGAGGTGGCCGCAGGTCAGGACGCCGTTGAGCCCCACCGCGGCGAGGACCGCCCCCAGCGCGACCGGCGCCTCCCGGGGCGGGCAGAGCCTCCCGATCGCCGCCGGCACCATCAGGCAAAGCGCCGGGGTGAGCTGCTCGTAGTAGTGGTAGAACGGCTTCATCGGCGAGAGCACGACCCCGGCCGATGCCGCCGCCAGCGCCAGGTAGAACGGCCGGCCCGGGCCCCGGGCCGCGAGCACGACCGTCGAGGCCACCATCATCGCCGCCGGCAGGCGGTCCTTCGCCCCGTAGATCCCCTGGATCATGTTCCAGGGATGGCCCTTGTACCGCCGGGGGGCCAGGAACACGGTCTCGACGTACCCCCCCCAGTCCCCCACCCAGGTGATCAGCGCCGCGATCGCCGCCAGGCCCACGGCCGCCCCCGCCGCCATCCAGGCCGCCGCCCCCAGCCGCCTCGCCGCCGGGGCCCCGCAGCCGAGCAGCGCCGCCAGCGGCACCAGGCCCAGCAGCAGGACCGTCTGCCTGGCGTGGAAGCCCAGCACCAGCCCCGCCCCGATCCCCAGGCAGGCCCCCCGGCCCAGCTCGCCCCGCGAAGCGATCCGGTAGCTGCCGACGACCACCGGGATCACCAGCAGGTTCGCCACGTCCTCCGACGACCACCAGACGAACTCCGGCGCATGCAGCGGCATCAGGATCGCCAGCGCCGCGGCCCCGACCCGGAACCACGCCGCCTCCCCCCGCAGCATCCCCCAGAGCAGGATCGCCTGCAGCGTCACGATCGCCAGCAGCCCCGCCTGCACCGCCCGGTACGACCCCGGCGCCAGCCCCAGCGGCAGGGCGTAGGGCAGCAGCGCCAGCGGCGCCTTGTTGTCCCAGGCCGACTCGTAGAGCGTCCCCCCGTCGAGGACCATCTGGGCGACCTCCCCCATCACGAAGACGTCGTGGTCGACGATCTTCGAGGCGGACGCCAGGTAGAGCGGCGAGGCCGCCGCGGCGACCAGGAGCACCGGGAGCAGGCTGCTGCGCATCGATCCCATACCCTCAGTGGACGCCCCGGAGGGTCGGGGCCCGGCGTCCCCGAGGGCCTCCCGGGCGGCGGCACCCTCACCCCGGTCGCATCCCGACTCCGGGCACGCGGCCCGCGGCCCGCCGCGCCCGGAGTCGGAACGATACCAGGGCGATCCCCGCCCGGCCAGGGCCCGCCCGACCCCCTCCCGGCGGCCGGGGGGCTCAGGTGAGCGGGGGGGGAGGCCCGCCGGCCGAGGCCGCCGGCGGCCGGGTCGCGTCCCGGAACACCAGGAACTGGTTGGTCAGGTAGTTGAAGATCGTCCCGAAGCCGACGCCGATCACCGCGGCCACCTGGACCGGCCAGGACGGCCGGGCCGAGATCACCCCGAGCGTGACGGCGTAGTTGATCAGCGCCCCGATCGAGCAGGCGCCGACGAAGCCCAGGAATTGCGTCGACACCCGGCCTCCCCGGGCGTAGCCGAAGGTGAACCGCCGGTTCAGCAGGAAGTTGGACATCATGCTCACGGCGATCGCCGCGGCCACCGCCGTCGCCTCGGGGACGCCGACCCAGACCAGCGCCGAGAGGATCGCCAGGTTGACCACCAGGCCCAGCAGCCCCACCGCGGCGAACTGCCCGAAGCTGCTCAGGTAGCGGAACTTGTAGATGTACAACCGCCTGAGGTGTTTCAGGTACTTCAGCTGCTCCCGGAACGTCAGCTTGCTCTGGCCCCGCACGCGGTCGGTGAAGCGGATCGGCACCTCGCCGACGTTCTCCAGGCCGCACTTGACGATGATCTCCAGGCCGATCTTGTAGCCGACAGGGTTGAGGTACTTCGCCCGCGCCAGGTCGGCCCGCCGGAAGGCGAAGAAGCCGGCCATCGGGTCGTGCGCGTCGGTCAGGGGCCGGGCCAGCAGGGTGGCGACCCGGCTGTTGAGCCATCGGAAGAAGCCCCAGTCGTCGTCGGTCGAGCCGCCGGGGACGTACCGCGAGCCGATGGCGAATTCCTGGCCGCTCTCCAGGGCGAGGATCAGGTCGGGGATCTTCTCGGGAGGGTGGCTGAGGTCGGCGTCCATGACCACCACGACCGGGTGCCGGGCCAGCCCCAGGCCGTCGACCACCGCCTGGCTGAGCCCCCGGTCCGCGGTCCTGACGACGATCCTCGACCAGTCGTAGCCGCAGTCCCGGACCGCCTCGACGCTGCCGTCCCGGCTGTCGTCGTCCATCAGCAGGACCTCGAGGTCGATCTCGTGCTCCACCCGGAGCCGCTCGAGCCGGTCCAGCAGGGGCGGGATGTTCTCCGCCTCCTTGTAGGTCGGGATGACGATCGACAGGGGGGAGCGCACCCGGATCTCCGCCAGCCTCTCCGTCGGCTCGGTCGGCTTGGTGTCGAGTTCAGCAGGCATGGGTTGCTCGGGGCTTCTCGCGTCGCGTCGATTCGATTCGAAGTCGGGGGGCCCGGGCCGACGTCCCGCCGATGCCCCGGGTCCCCGGAGGCTACGACCGGCCGCCGGCCGCGTGACCGGCCGCCCGAGCGGGCCTCAGGAGAGCAGGAACTCCAGGTCGTCCCGGGAGAGGGTCTTGATGATCGACCGGTTGTCGGCGTTGAGGATCGCGTCGGCCAGCTCGCGCTTCTGCTGCTGCAGGTCGACGATCTTCTGCTCGACCGTGTCCCGGCAGATCAGGCGGTAGGCGAACACGTTGTTCGTCTGGCCGATCCGGTGGGAGCGGTCGATCGCCTGGGCCTCGACCGCCGGGTTCCACCAGGGGTCGAGCAGGTACACGTATTCGGCCGCCGTCAGGTTCAGCCCCAGCCCGCCGGCCTTCAGGCTGATGAGGAAGACCTGGCAGTCGGGGTCGGTCTGGAACCGCTCGACGCGCTGGGCGCGGTTGCGGGTCCGGCCGTCGAGGTATTCGTAGGTCAGCCCCTCCTCGTCCAGGGCGTCCTTCACCAGGCCGAGGAAGGTGGTGAACTGCGAGAAGACCAGCGCCTTGTGCCCCTCGTCGACCACCTCGGCCAGCTGCGGCAGCAGCATGTCGAGCTTGGCCGAGGGCTCCTCGCCGTGCAGCTCGGGGTTGATCAGGGCCGGGTGGCAGGCCGCCTGCCGCAGCCGGAGCAGGGCCTCCAGCACCTCGATCTTCGACCGGTTCAGGTCGGTCGAGCCCTTCTTCAGGAGGGCGTGCCGGTAGTGGGCCTTCAGCTCCTCGTAGATCCGGCGCTGGGCCGGCTCCATGGTGCAGTACAGGGTGTTCTCGGTCTTCTCGGGCAGGTCCTTGACCACCTGGGCCTTGGTCCGCCGCAGGATGAACGGCTTGAGCGCCTTGGCCAGCCCGGCCCGGGCCCCCTCGTCCTGCCCGGCGGAGGCGGAGGTCAGCCCCTTGAAGGCGTTGGCGCCGCCGAGCATGCCGGGGTTGAGGAACTCGAAGATCGACCAGAGTTCGCCCAGGTGGTTCTCGATCGGCGTGCCGCTCATGGCGAGCTTGTGCCGGCCCTGGAGCAGCCGACACGCCTTGGCGGCCTGGCTGGAGGCGTTCTTGATCGCCTGGGCCTCGTCCAGGATCACCGAGTCGAACTCGATCTTCGACAGCTCGGCCGCGTCGGTCCGGACGGTGCCGTAGGTGGTGACGATCAGGTCGTGCTCGTCGAACCGCGTGCGCATCTGGGGGCGGCCCCGGCCGGTGTAGTCCATCACCCTCAGCTCCGGGGTGAACTTGGCGGCCTCCTCCAGCCAGTTGAACACCAGGGACCTCGGCACGACGGCCAGCGCCGGCCCCTCGGCCGTCCCCTGCCGCTTGCGGTGCTGCAGCAGGGCGAGCACCTGGATCGTCTTGCCCAGGCCCATGTCGTCGGCCAGGATGCCGCCGAAGCCGAACCGCTCCAGGTAGTCGAGCCAGCCGAGCCCCTCCTCCTGGTACGGGCGGAGCGTGCCGGTGAAGCCCTCGGGGGCCTCCAGCGAGCGGAGCCCCTCGAACTCGTGGAGCTGCTTGCGGGCGCGGCGGAACCCCTCGTCCACCTTCACGTTCGGCTGGGAGGCGAGCAGGGCGTCCAGCAGGCTCGCCTGGGCCAGCCCGAAGCGGAGCGTGCCGTCCTGCTCGGTCCCCAGGTCGACGAGCATCCCGTACTTCTTCATCCAGTCCTCGGGCAGGACGCCGATCGACCCGTCGGCCAGGGTGATCCGGCTCTCCCCCCTCCGGGCGGCGGCCATCACCTCGGGCAGCGAGACGGACTGGCCGCCGAAGTCGACCGCCCCGTCCAGCTCGAACCAGTCGATGCCGCTGGTCACCGAGAGCTTGAACTCGCCGACCGGCTGGATCACCTCCCCCTCGGCCTCGACCTGCCAGCCCTCGGCCACCAGCTCCCGGACCACGGCGCCGAGCCGCTTGGCGGGCAATTCGAGCGTGCCGGGGTCGACCAGGTGGTCCTTCGACTCGCGGAAGCCGACCTCGAAGAGGCGGATCGCCGCCGCCTGCTCGGCCGGCACGTCGCGGTGGATGACCACCTTGCGGCCGGTGCTGACGAACAGGTTGCCCGTCATCTGCGCCGGGACGGCGGTGCCCTCGTACACGTATTCGAGCTGGCCGAGCACCCGGTCGGCCTCGACCCCGTAGTTCCGCCGGGGGCTCCGGGCGATCAGCCGGGGCCGGGGGGCCGACTTGATGGTCTCCAGCGGCAGTTCCTCGATCAGATCCCCGGGGCCGAGCTTGGCCTCCTCCAGGATCGTGGCGAGCATGGCGTCCTGCTTCTCGGCGTCGAGGAAGATCATCTCCTTCTCGTCGCGGAGGCGGGAGACCCACTGCGGCACCCCGGCGTCGTCGAACCGGGCGGCCCGGCCGGTGCCCAGCACGAGCATCCCGGGCAGGATCGCCAGCGGCTCGGCCAGGTCCATCCGGCCGTGCTTGCGGTGCAGGGCGCCTCGCCAGGTCCAGCGCTTGCCGGCGGCGTCCTGGCGGACGTCCAGCCAGAACTGCCAGGGGGGGCCGTCGTCCCATCGCAGGCCCGGGGGATCGTCCTCGCCGTCGGTGCGTCGCAGGCGGCAGCGGCCGGTCCGGCAGAGGCGCTCGATGATCTCGACCTGCCTCCCCTGCGCCAGGATGAACCGGCGGATCGCCCCCGGCATCCGCGCCGGGCCCCGGGTGCCGCCGTTGGCCCCGCCGCTCCCGCCGCCGCCGGTGTTGCTGCCGGAGGTGACGGTGGCCACGATGTCGCGGGACTGCTGGAGGAACTCCAGCACCTGCAAATCCTCGGAGTCGACCTTCGAGGCCGCCGTGGCCGGCGTGTGCCACCAGGGTCGCAGGGGCCCCCGGGTGCCGTCGGGCTTGCGCTCACGGCGGGCGAGGTCGATGACCAGCCTCCCCTGGGCCTGGGTGGCGGGCACGTCGATGATGTAGTACAGCCGCCGCTTGGTCTTCTTCTGCGGCTTGTTGACGCCCGGCCCCAGCCCCGGGGGGGGGGGCGGGGCCTCCTTGCCCTGGGCCAGCGGCCCCTTGGGCAGCGGCTTGCCCCCCTTGGCGTACGGGGCGCCCTGCCGGGGCGGGTAGTTCTTGCCGCCGGGGCCGGTCGGCAGCCCCTGATTCTGCTTGCCGCGGCCCTTCTGGCCCGGCCCCGGCCGCCCCTGGGGGCCGCCGTAGCCGGGCCGGCTCGCCGTCGGGTCGGGCCCGGGCCCCCCGGCGGTGGGCCTCGGCCCGTGCCCGTTGGACGCCCCGTGCCCGTTGGACGCCCCGCCCTCGGGGGTCGAGGCCGGGGGCTGGCGGCGGGGGGGGCCGACGGGCAGCAGGCGAAGCGGGCGGCCCTCGGCCGGTTCCAGCAGGCCCCGGGCGTCGGTCGCCAATACGGTCGCCCAGATGTGCTTGCACGGCGCCCCGGCCCCCTCGGGGCCGAAATACGGGCAGGTGCAGGAGGCGAGCAGGCGGTCGCCGCGCAGCCAGAGCCGCACCCGGTAGCTCGTCGTGCCCCGGACCTTGGCCGCGATCTCCCCCGGCCCGTCGACGCGCACGAGGACCCGCCCCTTGGCGAAGTAGGCCCTCCCCCGGGCGCGGACCCCCTCGGCGAAGTCGCGAGCGACCTTCTGGGCGATCCCCGTCGGCGCCTTTCGTCTCGGTTCCACGCTGCTCTCCTGGCGTCGGTCTTCGGTGGCCCACTGGAGGTCGGCGTCGAACCGGGACGGCTCGTCGCCGCTGCCCGCCCCGACCTCGACCCCCGGGCCGGTCGGCCCCCGGAACGCCCGCGCCCCGGTCGAGGCGTCGACGCCCCCCCCGAGTCGATCCTCGATCGACTGCCCGGGGGGGCCCGACTCGCCGAGGCGCCAGTCCTTGGTCACGTCGTCCATTCGTCCTCGAAATCATCCCGGCCCGCTCGCTCGATCGATCGGGGCCGGATCGGCCGGCCTGGGGGGCCGGTTGCCTGGTTCTGGTTCGGTTGGTCGTCGGCCGGTCGGGGAGGGGCCCCGAGGGCCCGGCCGGGTCGGGTCGATGCGTCGTCGGGTGTCGGTCGCGGTCGGTTCGCGGGGTCGGGGGTGGGGAACGGGAAACGTCGGCGATCAGTCGAGTCGATCGGCGTGCGGCCGGGCCCGACATCGGCCTCCGGCCCGGCCCGGATCAATTCAAGTCCCGGACCCATGAGGATGGGGGTCGCGGTGCCGGCCCCCGGACAGCCGGAGGAGCCGGGCCATCGGCACGATCAGCAGCAGCCAGAACATCAGGACCCGTCGGGCGGCGACCGAGGGACCATCTCGCATCGCCGGGGGGATCGCGGACAGCAGCGAGGGCGGGATCATCGCCGGGAAGACGCGGCGAACCACCGCCGGGACGAATTCGACCGTCAACGCCAGGTCGGCGAGCCGGCGGCAGACCTCCTCGCGGTCGGTCGGCGGGCCGAAATCGGCCCGGTTCAGCTCCAGGGCCCGCACGGCTCGCCGGGGGATCGGGGGAGCCGCTCGGAGCCGGGCCATCGGCGAGGTGATGACCCCGATCGAGACGCCGTCAGGACCCAGCCGGCAGGACCCAGGGGCGACCCGGGCCCGATCCGGGCAAGGTTGCCCGTACGGCCCGATCGGCATGACGGCCCCGCTGGAGGTGCCGAACGCCATCCGACCCGGCACTTCGGGGGCGGGGGGGAGAGTCCACCGACTTCGAATGAGTTCGTAGAGCAATTCGCGTTCCGAGACGTCCATCCGGCCGAATCGGGGGGACCGGGGTCCTCCCCGACGACCGGGCCAATGGAAGCTGAACGCGCCCGGCCCGTGCCGGACGAGGCCCGACTCGAACGCCGACCAGGGCCACGGTGATCCCGGCCCAGTGGGGTGAGGCGATGCAGGCCGTCGCCGTCCGATCGGATCCGCCACCGGCCGATCCATGCGACCGGCACGGCTGCCGACGCGATCAGGCCGAGGCCCAGGGAGAGATGTTGCGGGCCGAGAGGGCCGTCGACCGCGGCCAGGCCGCAGGCGACGACGACAACCCACCAGAGCAGGGCCCGGGACGCCTCCCGGCGATCGCGCCGGGCGGCCCGGGATTCCCGACGGGGGATTGTGTCCATCTCGGGCCGCCTGGCAACCCCAGTTCCATGCCGCCGGTGCGGTCGTTCGCCCGGCGAGGCGGGATCGATGCGGCCCCCCAATGGATCGGGCGTCTTCCGGCAGGAGCCGGGGCCCGAAACCCGGGGGAGGCGTCGGTCAGATCGTGATCCTCAAGTCGGCTGTCTCGATGCGTCCGACCATCGCGGTCGCCCGATCGATCTCTCGATCGTCGGCAGCCAGCCCGATCGTCCGCCCGCTCGCACATTCGGTGAGGGAGGGAATCGCCACCCTCGAACTTACTCTGGCACGCCGCGCCGAAAAGGTCAAGTCCCCGGTGCTCGCCGTCCTGCGAAACCGATGCCTTCTTGCCACATCTCCCGGCCTCCTCGGGCGGTCCCCCCTCCCACATCCTACGACATGCGCCCGCCCCGTGTTTGCCCCCCGGCCGATTTTTCCGCCGGTCGTCGGACCCGCGGCGCGAGGCCACTCACCGGGTGGCCGCCTCGGGAGGACCACCTGCGACCACTCGCCGGGTCGGGTCGCGGACGGGCCGCTTGCCCGGATCCGGCCCGCCTCCTCCCCCCTATCTCCTGCCCTCGGCCTCCACCTCGCCGCCCCGAGTCCGGGGGCGTATGGGGGCACCCGGGGCCGTCCTCCGGCCGAGCCGGTCGAGGCCCAGCGCCCGCTTCAGGGCGGAGGCGACCCTCGGGTGCCTCCTCGCGGTGAAGTAGACCCAGGCGTGCCATCGGGAGCGGACCAGGCCCGGCACGAGCCTCCTCGGCGACACGGCCGGGGCCCAGGACCGGTCCGGCTCATAGCCCCGGCGGACGAGCCAGTCGCCGCCGATCCGCTCCAGCGTCGCCAGGTGCTCCGGCCCCAGCGCCTCCCGCCAGCCGCCGACCTTCCCGGTCCTCAGGTGGTTGCCGTGCAGGAGCGTCTCCGGGTCGTGCCGCATCGCCCGGGAGGGGTCGTCCGGGTCTTCCCCCCGGTCGAGCAGCTCCCGGCGGCCCTCCTCGATCCGACGCCGGTTGGCCTCCGGCGAGTACGACTCGGCGACCTCCTCGGCCTCGTCCCCCGAGATCACAATGCCGAGGAACCGGGCCAGCTCTCGGACCCCCCCCGCCGGGTCGAGCACCAGGTCCTCGTAGCGCTGCACCAGCACCCCGGGGCGGCCCATCCAGAAGCGGTCATTCTGGAGGATCCGGTGGACCAGGCCCTCGGCCATCAGGGCCTCGAACGTCCGAGCCTGCTTGTGCCGCATCGAGTCGACCACGTCCCGCAGGTCGCGGTACGAGTAGACGGCCAGCGCGTCCCCCTCGGCCACGGCCCGGGCAAAATTCGCGTGCCGGTCGTGGCACTTCAGGACGCGGAAGCGGCCACGGCCCGGGGCGGGGTCGTAGCCGTGCCCCTCCACGTACCCCAGCCGCTGTCCCTTGCGGCGCCACTCGATCAGGCGCCCCACCACCTCGTACTGCCAGGTGGAACAGGCCCGATACATCCCGCAGCAGATGACGTCCATGAGCGCCCCTCCTCCCCGAGGTGATTGAGCCCGGACGCCGCACGCTAGCCGATCCCCCCGGATCGGTCCAGGGCGATCGGCCCGGGGTCGGCGGGGACGAGCCTCGAGAGCCCCCCCACTCGGGCGGAGTCGGCCCCCGGGCGGGGGTGGCTCGACTGGCCTTGCGGTCGGGGGCCGATGCCGTTAGAACGCCGACGCCAGGGTCCCGGCGGGGATCGCCCGACGTTCGGGATCCTGCCCGGACCCCGGCCCGGCATCGAGGGCGGGGAGGCGAGGTATGTCATCCGGCACCCGCTCCGGCCCCCCGGGGTCCCGGCTGCTCGCCCCCGCCCTGATCGTCGGGCTCGGTGTGGCCCTGGCCGCATTCGTCGCCTCCCGGCGGGGGAACCTCGCCTGGGACGACGCCGACTACCTCCAGCGGGGCCTCCGCCTGGCCCGGCTGGCCCGGGAGCTGGGGCCCCCCGCGCTCGCCGAGTTGCTCCGGGAGGGGCCGAAGCCGCCGATGCTGGTGGCCTGGATCGAGTTGGCCGCCCTGCTGGCCGGGCGGCACCGCCCGACGACGGTGATCGTCCTGTCCTCCGTCCTCCCCTTCGTCCTGCTGATGCTCGCCGTCGCGGGCCTCGCCCGGCGCCTGCACGGGCCGAGGGCCGCCCCGGTCGCCCTGCTCGTGCTGGCCGCCTCGCCCCTGGCGCTGTCCTACGGGGCGAAGGTGATGGTCGAGACGTTCATGGCCCTCTGGGTCCTGCTGGCCTTCGCCGGGGCCGCCCTCGTCCTGGATCGGCCGACCCGGGGGCGGGCGCTGCTGCTGGGGGCCGCCCTGGGGGCGGCGGCGATGACCAAGATGACCGTCGCCCTGCTGCTGCCCGCGCCGGGGCTGTACTTCGCGGTGGCGCTCGCCCGGCGCGACTTCCCCCGGTCGGCCAAGGCCCGGGCCTGGGCCTGGATCCTGGCGCCTTGCCTGGCGATCGCGGGCCCCTGGTACGCCGAGAACGCCGGGGACGCCGTGCGGTTCTCGGCCCGGGCCGCGCGGTACAATCTCCTCGCCGAGGGGAGGGCGGACTCGACCCCCATCGACCACCGGCTATCCCTGCTCGCGGGAGACCTGGCCGGCTGGGCCGTGCTGGCGGGCATGGCGGTGGTGGTCGCGGCGGCGGCGGCCGTACGGGCCAGGCGGGGAGGACCGGACGGGGAGGGGTCGGGGCGGCCCGGGCCTTCGCCTCCGGCCGCCTCGGAGCTTTCCCGGATCACCCTGCTCGGCCTAGCTGGCGGGGGGGCCGTCTTGCTGTTCACACCCCACTTCGACCCCCGGTTCCTGCTGCCGGCCTGGCCGGCGCTGGCGGTCTGCGCCTCGGGGTGGCTGGTCCGGGGGATCGCGCCGGCCCCCCGGGCCCTGGGGGGCCTGGTCGTGGCCTCGCTGCTGCTCGGCGTGGGGATCTCCGGGATGCGGCTCCTCCGGGAGCCCCGTACGACGACCTGCTGGGAGGTCGGGGCGCTGATCGACGAGCTGGTCGACCGGCACGGCGCCCGTCGGATCGGCCAGGTGGGAGACTCCCCCGGCTGGAACGTCTGCAAGACCGGCCTGGTCAACGAGCTGCGCGACGACCCCGCCGACTGCGACGTCTCGCACAACCTCTCCCGCCTCTCCCCCGAGGAACTCGCCCGCCTCGCCCCCCGGTTCGATGCCCTGATCGTCCTGTCCCCCGACGCCTTCCCCCCCGGCCTGCTCGCCTCGGCGCCGGGCCTCAACCGGGCGCTCGACGCCGCGGCCGACGCCCTCCCCCCCGACCGCTTCCTCCGGGTCGAGCCGGCCTCCGCCGCCGCCGCCGGACTTCCCCCGATGTCGATCTACGTCCGACGCCCCGACCTCCCCGGCCCCCGGGGCTCGACGTCAGGCCGGGTCCGGCCCGCCTCGCCCGAGGTCCTGCCCGAAGACGATCCGGTGCCCGTCGGGCGTGACGACGGCGAACTCGCGCATCCCCCAGGGCCTGTCGCCGATCGGGTGCCAGATCGACGCCCCCCGGGCCCGGTACTCCTCGAACAGCCCTTCGGCGTCGTCGACCGGGAGGTACAGGAACCAGGAGTGGTCGATGCACGACGGGTCCGACATCGGCCTGGCCTCGGGGCAGTGGCCGAGCCTCAGCCGGCAGGCCCCCCGGCGCAGGAATGACCACCCCTCGACGGCCCTCGTCTCCTCGAAGCCGAGCACCTCGACGTAGTACCGCCGGGAGGCGTCCAGGTCGTTGACCGCCAGCACCGACGTCGAGCCGAGGATCTCGGGCACGGGACGGGCCTCCCCCTGCGACCGGCTCACGAATCCCGGCCTCCGCCCGGGGCTGCGGCCGGGGCGTCCCGGTCGACCGGGGCCGGGGCCGGGTCGGGTTCGACCGGCTCCCCGGCCGCGTCCGCGGGCGCCGCGTCCGCGGGCTCCTCGCCCCGGTTGACGACCCGGACGTTGGCGAAGAGGACGGGCTCCAGGTTGTAGCGCGGCTCCCACTCGTCGGCCCGGATCTTCACCACGTTGTCGAGGAAGCTCAACAGCGGCCTGGTGGCGTCGGGGGCGAAGCGGAGCAGGTTGGTGGCCGGCTGCCTCGTCTCGATGAAGTCGACCCGGCTGAGCCGCTGTCGGGCGACCACCGGCTCCAGCTCCCGGACGGCGTCGGCCGACTCGGCGTCCTTGGACCCGGCCTCCAGCAGCATCGGCACCCGGGGGGCCAGGCCGGAGACGACCGGGCCGATCGGCCGCCCGCCGGCCTCGGGCTTCGGGGAGATCAACGCCAGCCCGGCGAGGTCGCTGGTGCGGCCCTCGATCGAGACGGCGGCCCCGGGGGTGGCCGCCCAGATCGCCGCCAGGTTGGCCCCGGTCCCCAGGCCGACGACGCCGAACTTCGCCAGGTTCAGCTCCCGGCGGTTGTGACGGTCGAGCAGGAACCGGTAGACCGCCTGGAGGTCGCCGACCATCCTCGGGCTGGCCCCCTCCTCCCCCCGGCTGGCCCGCGAGGGGCTCTGGCCGTGGCCCCTGAGGTCGACGGCGACGACGGCGTAGCCCAGCTCCTGGAGGTGCCCGGCGAGGCCCTGGCCCGCCAGCTCGGCGATCGGGTCGTCGAAGTCCTTGGCCGACCGGCCGGCGCCCAGGTCGTGGACCAGCATCACCACCGCCGCCGTCGCCCCCTGCTCCGAGGGGTAATACCGGGCCGCCAGGGGGGAGCCGTCGACCCCGGCCAGCGTAAGCTCATAGTGGAACGGCCACTCCGGGATGACGGTCGCCGCCGCCGGGGGCCGGGCCGGGGGCGGGACGTCGGGCCGGGCCCCGTCGGCCCCGGCCCGCATCGCCCCCCCCCCGGCCGGGGCCAGCGGGTCGGCCCCGGGACGATCGGCCAGGTCCTCGGGGGTCTCCCCGGCCGGGGGCAGCCGGAGGCCGCCCCCCTCGGCCTTCTCCGGGACGGTCCTCGGGACGCTCCGGGGGCGCCTGGCGGGCTCCTGGGGCGGCGCGGGCGGCTCCTGCCGGGCCGGGGCCGGGGCCGGGGGCTCCTCCTGGGGGCGGGTCGCCGTCCCCCAGGCCGCCCCGGCCGTCGCCGTCGCCAGGGCGATCCCCAGCATCGCCGCCCCGGCGGGGGCCGGGCCCCATCCCCTCCGCGACTCGCCCGAAACCGCCCACCGATCGCTGCCCATCGTCTCGCCCCCTTGCCGACGCCCGCCCCGGCCTCGATCGATCGCCCGGCCCGTCTCCGCACCCGGCGACGCCCGCCGGGGCCTTCCGGCCCGGTCCATCGTATCGGCCCGGTCCCCCCGGGTTCCAGCCTGCCGATTCCGGATCTCCAGGATCGATCGCGGGTTCCGGCTCCCGCCTCATCGCCCGTCGTCGGGCCCCGGCGCCGGCCGTCTCCGGAGCGTGTGCGTGGGGTCGTCCCGGGTGAACCGGAGCGAGGCGCGGTCCTTGCCCCGGCCGAAGACCATCGTGTTCACCTGGTCGGGCTCGACCTCGAAGAGCAGGGAATTGGTGAAGGTCGCCCCCTCGGGGCCGTCGGGCAGGGGAATCTCCAGGTACAGCCAGGCGGTCTTGACGGTCACCTCCTTGCCGACCCAGGCCAGGGCCGCCCGCTCGCCGTCGGGCCGCTCGACGACGAGCGAATCCTCCAAATAGGCCAGGATCGCCTCGTCGACGTCCTCGGTCCGCTCCAGGTCGACCCGCTCCCCCAGCCGCCGGCCGAGGGCCTCCTCCAGGTCGCCGGGATTGTAGATCCGCAGCGCGACCTCCAGCATGCCGGACTCGGCGTCGTAATCCGCCTCGGCGATCGTGACGTGGAACGGGTGCGCGGCGGACGCCCCGGATCCCGGGCCGGCTCCCGCGAGGGCCGCAAACGCCCCCGAAACCGCAAGCGCCCCGATGAATTGACGTCGGCTCATGATTGGTCGTGCCCTCACTCCGATCCGATCCATTCCCCGATGGTCCGCCCCGGCACTCCCACTCTACGAGGCCCCCCCGCCGACCGCCAAGGCCGGCCCGGGGCCGGGGCCGCTGGGTGTTTGCGACCGGCCGACCGGCGTGATAGTGTCGGTCCCGATCCGCCGCCCCCCGGCCGGGTCGGGCCGGGGGGGATCGGCGCCCGTCTCCATCCGTCCGGGCCGTCGACCGAAGCGAACCGATCCGGGGCAATCCAGTCGAATCGAACGGAGGCCCGAGCGAGGCTCGGCGCGCACCGCAGGCGCCGCGAGCGAGGGCCCGTCGGAGGCAAGCACGCCGATGGAGATCCACCCGCTGATCATCCTGGCCGTGGGCATCGCCACGGTCATCGGGATGATCCTGGTCTTGCGCCTCAATGCGTTCATCGCCCTGATCACCTCGGCGATGCTCGTCAGCCTGATGTCCCCCGGGCCGGTCGCCTCGAAGATCGCCCGGGTGGCCGAGGAGTTCGGCAAGACGGCCGGCGGCATCGGCATCGTCATCGCCCTGGCGGCGGTCATCGGCGCCTGCCTGATGGAGAGCGGCGCCGCCGACCGGATCGTCCGCGCCTTCCTCCGGGTCCTGGGGGAGAAGCGGGCCTCGACCGCCCTGATGGGCAGCGGGTTCGTGCTGGCCATCCCCGTCTTCTTCGACACCGTCTTCTACCTGCTGGTGCCCCTGGGCCGCTCCCTCTACCGACGGACGGGGACGCATTACTTGAAGTACGTCCTGGCGATCGGCTGCGGCGGGGCGATCACCCACACGCTGGTCCCCCCCACGCCGGGGCCGCTGCTGATGGCCGACCTGCTGGGGATCGACAAGGGGATGATGATCCTCGTCGGCACCGCCGTGGCCCTGCCGGCGGCGATCGCCGGGCTGGCCTTCTGCGGCTGGGCCGACCGGAGGATGCCCACCCCCATGCGGCCGATCTCGGGCATGGAGGAGCCCACCCCACCCCCCGACGACGCCCTGCCCCCGCTGGGCCTCTCCGCCCTGCCGGTCCTGCTGCCGGTCCTGCTGATCTCGATCAACACCGCCCTCTCCACCTACGCCGACGCCGAGCGGGCCGCCCTCGTCACCGCCTCGCAGGTCCGGGACCCCGCCGCGATCGCCGCCGCCCTGGACGCCGACGCCCCCGAGGGCTCCCCCGCCTCCCGCCTCGCGCCGCTGGTCCCCGAGCTGAGGCTGGCCGAGTCCGATCCCGAGGCGGTCGCCGAGCTGCTCAACGCCCGGGTCCTCGCACCCCGAGGCCCCGGGGCCGCCCTGGCCGAGGGGGACCTCTCGCGCAAGAGCGAGGCCCAGGTCGAGCACCTCAACCGCCTGGTCCTGGAGGGCCTCGTCCCCGAGTCGGCCCTGGAACGCCACGACTGGGAGACCGCCCGGCGCCGGGCCTCCGACTTCGCCTCGATCGTCGGCGACACCAACTTCGCCCTGCTGCTGGCCGCCGCGGTCTCCCTGATGCTGGTCGTCCGCCAGCGCGGCACCGGCCTCGAAGACCTGGCGAAGCTGGTCGAGCACGCCCTGATGAGCGCCGGGGTGATCATCCTCATCACCTCCGCCGGCGGGGCCTTCGGCGCCATGCTCCGCGAGGCCGGCATCGGCGACGTGATCCAGGGGGCCTTCGGCGACGACGGCTCGGGGGGGGGTGCCTCGACGGGCCTGGTCCTCATGCTCGTCGGCTTCGGCGTCTCGGCCGTGTTGAAGGTGGCGCAGGGGTCGAGCACCGTGGCGATGATCACCGCCACCGGCATCATGGCCGCGCTGCTGCCCCCCGGGGGCTCCTCGGCCCTCGGCTACAACATGGCGTACCTCGCCACCGCCATCGGCAGCGGCTCGCTGATCGGCTCCTGGATGAACGACAGCGGCTTCTGGGTCTTCGCCAAGATGAGCGGCCTGACCGAGGCCGAGGCCCTCAAGAGCTGGACCCCGCTGCTGCTGGTCCTCGGCACCGTCGGACTAGTCGTCAGCCTGCTCCTGGCCCTGGCCCTGCCGCTCACCTCGCTGGGCTGATCGAGCGGAGCGGGGATCTCACGCGGAGGCGCAGAGACGACGAGGAGGAGCGCGGAGGACGAACCGGGGCAGGGACATGGATCAACAATGACCGAACCGTCTCCCGCTTCCCTCCTCCCCCTCTCTTCTCCGCGCCTCCGCGCCTCTGCGTGAGATCCCCCCGGTTTCCCCCCGGAGCCCCCCATGCATCCCGTCTCGACGCTCCTGCTGGCCGTCGGCATCGTGCTGCTGGGGATCCTCTGGCTCCGCCTGCACGCCTTCCTCGCGCTGCTGTTGGCCGCCTTCACCGTGGCGGCGTTGACGCCGCAATCCACCCTCCGGGCCCAGGCCGAGGCCAAGCTCGGCGCCGGGGACTGGACCGCCGAACAGGCCGAGTCGTTCGCCTCCTCGTCCCCGGCCGACCGCGTGGCCGAGGGGTTCGGCTCCACCGCCACGGGCATCGGCATCCTGATCGCGATGGCCGCTATCGTTGGCAAGTGCCTGCTCGACAGCGGCGCCGCCGACCGGATCGTCCGCTCGGCCGTCCTGCTGGTGGGGCAGGGGAGGGCGGCCCTGGCCTTCCTGGCCAGCGGGTTCGTGCTGGCCATCCCCGTCTTCTTCGACACGGTCTTCTATTTGATCATGCCCCTGGGCAAGGCCATGTGGATGAGGACCGGCAAGGACTACCTGCTCTACGTCCTCTCCATCGTCGCCGGGGCCACCATGGCGCACTCGCTCGTGCCCCCCACGCCGGGCCCGCTGCTGGTGGCCGGGGAACTCGGGGTCGACCTGCTGACGATGGGCCTGGCCGGGATCGTCGTCGGCTCGGCGGCCTCGCTGACCGGCTACGCCTTCGCCCGGTGGCTGAACCGACGCATGGACATCCCCCTTCGGGAGTCGGCCGACCTCTCGATCAAGGATCTCGAATCCGTCATCCGCCGCCCCGACTCGGAACTCCCCCCCCTCTGGCTCTCCCTGGCCCCGATCGTCCTCCCCTTTCTGCTGATCGCCGCCGACGCCGCCCTCACCACCCACCTCGATCGTCTCGGCGAGGGGGCCCCGGTCCCCTCCTGGGCCTCAACCCTCTCCCCGGCCTTCCGGACCCTGGGGGACAAGAACGTCGCCCTCTCCCTGGCCGCCGCCGTGGCCCTGGCCACGCTCGCCGCCCGCCCCGGCATGGGGCGATCCTCGCTGGCCGAGGCCGTCCGATCGGCCCTGGCCGGGGGCGGGGTGATCATCCTCATCACCTCCGCCGGGGGCGCCTTCGGCGCCGCCATCCGCCAGGGGGGCGTGGCCGAGACGATCGAGCGGCTCGCCGGGGGGGGCTCGGCGATGGCCGTCCTGCCGCTGGCCTTCCTCGTCTCGGCCCTGGTCCGCACGGCGCAGGGCTCGGCCACCGTGGCGATGATCACCGCCGTCGGCGTGCTCGCCCCCCTGGCCGAGTCCGGCGCCCTCGGCTGCCACCCGGTCTACCTGGCGATGGCGATCGGCTGCGGCTCCAAGCCCGTCGCCTGGATGGCCGACAGCGGCTTCTGGGTCATCTGCCAGATGTCCGGCCTCACCGAGGCCGAGGGCCTGAAGACCGTCACCCCCATGACCGCCATCATGGGCGTGGCCGGCCTCGCCGTGACGATGCTCGGCGCCTGGCTCCTGCCGATGGCCTGAGGCCGGGTCGCCACCCAGGACCCTTTTTATACAAACTTAATAAATAGATGTCAAATATCAATAAGTATATCGTGGCGAATTTCGAGATGTTGGCCAGTCCCACAGCGATGAACGACCGCCCCTCGACCAGCCGTATTGGGCGGCGAAGACGCGAGGAGTTTGCTATATTCGCAGGGCGCAATAACGACTCTAAGGACGGCACCGACGGGCCATGCCACCGCCCGGCAGAAGCCCCGCCGTCGCGAGGGAGGCGGATGGACACAGAAGCCCTATGATTAAATCAAGCGGAAGCCTGTCCTTCGACGAGCGGTGGTTCGCAACGGCCCTCTCCAGCATCGGCGATGCCGTCATCGCCACGGACCACCGGGGGCAGGTCCTCTTCCTGAACCCCGTCGCCGAAGCCCTCACGGGCTGGCCCGACGCCGAGGCCCACGGCAAGGAGCTGGCCGAGATCTTCCCCATCGTCAACGAGCTGACCCGGACGCCGGTCGAAAGCCCCGTCGAGCAGGTCCTCGCGACCGGCCAGACCGTCGGCCTCGCCAACCACACCGTGCTCATCGGCCGCGACCGGAGAGAGTGCCCGGTCGACGACAGTGCGGCCCCCATCAAGGACGAGCACGGCCGGGTCGCCGGCGTCATCCTCGTCTTCCGCGACATCACAGAGAAGCGGCGGGCGGACCTGCTGAACGAGCAACTGGTGGCCATCGTCGAGTCGTCCGACGACATCATCGCCTCGAAGGACCTGGACGGCGTCATCACGAGCTGGAACAGGGGGGCCGAACGCATCCTCGGCTATACCGCCGCCGAGGTCATCGGCAAGCCCGTCTCGATGCTCATGCCGCCCGAGGTCATCGAGGACACGCAGCGGATCCTCGGCCGCATTCGCCGCGGCGAGACGGTGGACCACTACCAGACGAGGCGGCGGCGGAAGGACGGGACCGTCATCGACGTCTCGCTCACCGTCTCGCCGATTCGCAACGCCGAGGGCGAGATCATCGGGGCCTCGAAGGTCGGCCGAGACATCACCGACCAGAGGAAGGCTCAGGAGCTGAACGAGCGGCTGGCGGCCATCGTCGAGTCGTCCGACGACATCATCGCCTCGAAGGACCTGGACGGCGTCATCACGAGCTGGAACAAGGGGGCCGAGCGGGTCCTCGGCTACACCGCCGCGGAGGTCATCGGCCGCCACGTCTCGATGCTCATGCCGCCCGAGCTGGTCGAGGACATGCCGCGGATCCTGGAGAAGATCCGCCGCGGCGAGACGGTGGACCACTACCAGACGAGGCGGCGGCGGAAGGACGGGACCGTCATCGACGTCTCGCTCACCGTCTCGCCGATTCGCAACGCCGAGGGCGAGATCATCGGGGCCTCGAAAATCGGCCGGGACATCACCGCCGAGAAACGGGCCCGCGAGGAACGCGAGCAGCTCCTGGGGGCCACCCAGAAGGCCAAGGCCGACGCCGAGGCGGCCAATCGCCTCAAAGACGAGTTCCTCGCCACCCTCTCGCACGAGTTGAGGACACCGCTGAATGCGATCCTCGGTTGGTCCCGAATCCTGAGCTCCGGCCCGCCGGACCCCGAAGACCTGAAGGAGGGCCTCGCGGTCATCGACCGCAACGCCAAGATTCAGGTCCAGATCATCGAGGACCTGCTCGACATCTCCCGCATCATCTCGGGCACCATGCGGCTCGACGTCCAGCGGGTCAACGTGGCCGAGGTCATCGAGGCCGCGATGACCGCCGTGACCCCGGCCGCCGAGGGCAAGGGCGTCCGCATCACGAAGGTGCTCGACCCGCTGGCTGGCCCCGTCTCGGGCGACCCGGCCCGGCTCCAGCAAATCATCTGGAATCTGCTCACGAACGCCGTGAAGTTCACCCCCAAGGGGGGCCGCGTCCAGGTGCTCCTGGAGCGGGTCAACTCGCACGTCGAATTTTCCGTCATCGACTCCGGCATCGGCATCCGGCCCGAGTTCCTGCCGCACATCTTCGAGCGGTTCAGCCAGGCCGACTCCTCGACGACTCGCCGCCACGGCGGGCTGGGGCTCGGCCTGGCCATCGTCAAGCAGCTCGCCGAGCTGCACGGCGGCACGGTGCGGGCCAAGAGCCCCGGCGAGGGCCAGGGCTCAACCTTTATCATAAGCTTGCCCATCACCGTCGTGCACGAGGCCCGGCCGGAGAAGGCCCGGCCGAAGGAGGAGCAGCCCGGCGAATACGACTGCTCCGAGAGACCACTCGCAGGCATCCGGGTGCTTGTGGTGGACGACGATCCAGACGCCCGGCAGCTCGTCCGTCGGGTCCTGACAGAATGCGGGGCGGAGGTAGCCGTCGCCGAGACGGCGGCCGAGGCCGTGGGGCTCGTCAAGGCCCTCCGGCCGGATATCCTCGTGAGCGACGTGGGCATGCCCGACCAGGACGGCTACGACTTGATCCGTCAGGTCCGGAGCCGCGTCGCGGCCAAGACGCTCCCGGCCGTGGCCCTCACCGCCTTCGCCCGCTCCGAGGACAGGAGGAGGGCGTTGCTCGCCGGGTTCCAGACGCACGTGGCGAAGCCCGTAGACCCGGCGGAGCTGGTCGCCGTCGTCGCCAGTCTCGTCGAGCGGACTGGGGGACAGCCCTGACACGCGGGAGGGAGGACATGGACGGTCCGAAGCCTCAAGATGGCGAGCGGCGACGTTCGGGGACGCGGGTCCTGGTGGCCGATGACCACCAGGACACTGCCCGGATGATTCGGATCCTGCTCCGGGGCCAGGGATACGACGTGAGGGTCGCCTTCACCGGACAGGAGGCCATCGAGGTAGCTGAAGGCTTCCGGCCCGAAGCCATCCTCCTGGACCATAACTTTCACGAGATGGAAGGCGATGAACTCGCCACTCGGCTAAGGGGAGAGGGATGCTGCCGGGACGCGACCATCATCGCCAGCTCGGGCTACGGTCAGGAGCAGGACCGTCGTCGCTCGAAGGAATCGGGGGTTAACCACCACCTCATCAAGCACGTCGACTTCGACCGTGTCTCGCCATTTTGGCAGGGTTGGAGACTCCCGGCCACCTCGGATTGAGTCCGAGCCCCCTCCCCGAATTCGTGCTGGATAACTCCCGAATCCTGCACGACCCCGCCGCGCCCGATTGGGCCGCACCTCCCGATCGGGGGCGTGCAGGCCTCCGCTCGACCTCGGCCCCCACTCGGGGGCGATCGGCCGCCATCCTGGAACGAAGAGGGCCCTCCCCGCCGAGGGTTGGAGTCGGGCAGGGGAGAGGGCGCCGGTCGATGGCCGGGGCGGCCGGCACCGGGGTCGGGCGCGGGGCGGTCACGGGCCGGAGGTGATCTCCAGGATGTTCCCGTCGGCCAAGCGGAAGGTCCCCTCCGCCTCGGGGGCCTGGCGGAGGACCGGCCCCCGGTTGGAGTCGTCGACCAGCTTGAAGAGCCCGATGGACTGGCTGACGGGGAACTCGTTGTGGGTGAAGCCGCCCTTGTACTGGAGCTTCGACCCATTGTACCAGGGGTCGACGTAGAGGAACTGGTCAGCCGCCTCGTTGCAGCCGACGATCAGGACCGAGTGGCCGAAGCGGCCCGTCCGCTCGAGCTGGCCGAACCGATTCGTCTCGATCGGCCCCCGAACCGAGGCGGCCGCGCCCGACCCCGAGCTGGTCGGCCCGTACAGGACCCCGACCACGACGGGGGTCTTCTTCCGGGTCAGCCACGACTTGATCGACGTCCTCCCCCGGGCGACCTGCGCCTTGCTGAACTTCACCTGGTCCCGGCTGGTGACCTTGAACCCGGGCCGGAACGCGATGTGATAGCCCCGGAAGACGTGGTCCGTCGCGTTCCCCCCCCAGAGCGCCGAGGCGCCGTCGTCGGCGACCGTGCCGCAGGCCCGCTCCCCCCACTTGTCGATGATCGGCTGCCAGTTCTCGTTGAAGATGTTCTCGGGGTTGTCGTGGAGCATCCGGTGGACGGCGTGGCTCTTGACCGGGTCGGTCCCCCGGCAGAGGTCGGCCAGCAGGTCGATCGTCAGGCCCGGGTGGTTCACGAAGTCCCCCACCACGACCACCAGCTCCAGGCCCGGGACGAGGCGCCCCGCCTCGTCGACCCCCCGGAGCACGGCCCTGCCGGCGCCGGCCCCCTTGAGCGTGATCGTCTGCGACTGGAGCGAGGCGTGGACCTTCGTCTCCACCACGTCGACGACCGATGGGACGGACGGCACGATCCGGGGCATGGCATTGCCCGGCCCGATCGCCCCTTTCTGCTCCAGGACGATCCGGTTGCCCAGGTGGATCGCGATCCGCTCCTCCCCCGAGTCGCCCTTGACGAAGAGCCGGGCACCCTTGGAGAAGAGCCATTTCCGCTTCAGGTGGAACGGGTTGTCGACGAGCTGGAAGTGCGCCATGGTCCACGCTCCGCGTGATCGCGGATAAGGGGGAGGCGATGGGGAAGGTGGCGGTCCCCCCGGCGACGGGCCGGGGAGACGTCCCACAAAGGCCGCCTCATTCGTGAATCTCAACCAAATCATCGATCTCGCCCCGGCCCCCGCGACATCGATCCCGGGAATCTCGGCCGGCGTGGCCCCGACGCCCCCCCCGGGGCGCCCCGGCCCCGGCCCCGGGCGTGTCGCCCGCGTTGAACGCTCCGAAACCCGTGGAACGTCCGGACGCTCCGCCGCGATCGATCGGAGAGATAAGCACACCCCTCTGGAATCGCCCGGCACGCCTTGTATGATGCCAGGGGCGGGAGCCTCCCGACCGATCGCCCGACCGCCAGCCCGAGCCCGGAGCCCGACCCCCGTGGACGTCCTGCTGCTCTCCCGATTGCAGTTCGCCTTCACCATCATGTTCCACTACCTGTTCCCGCCCCTGACGATCGGGCTGGGGATGGTGCTGGTGTACCTGGGGGCGATGCGCCTGAGGAGGCCCGAGGACCCGATCTACGAGCAGGCCGCCCGCTTCTGGACCCGGATCTTCGGCCTGAACTTCGCGCTCGGCGTGGTCACGGGCATCGTCATGGAGTTCGAGTTCGGCACGAACTGGGCGGCCTACTCCCGGTACGTCGGCGACGTCTTCGGCTCCGCCCTGGCGGCCGAGGGGATCTTCGCCTTCTTCCTGGAGTCCGGCTTCCTGGCCGTCCTGCTCTTCGGCTGGGAGCGCGTGGGGGTGAAGACGCACTTCTTCGCCACCCTCATGGTCGCCGTCGGCGGCATCTTCTCCTCCATCTGGATCGTCATCGCCAACTCCTGGCAGCAGACCCCCGTCGGCTTCGAGATCCGCGACCACGTCATCAACGGCCAGACCTTCCAGCGGGCCGAGATCACCGACTTCTGGGCGATGGTCTTCAACCCCTCCGCCGTCGACCGCCTGGTGCACGTCTGGCTCGGCTCGTTCATCCTCGGCGCCTTCTTCGTGATGAGCATCTCGGCGTGGTACCTCTTGAAGGGGCGGCACCTCGAATTCGCCCGGCGGTCGTTCACCGGCGGGTTGCTGCTGGCGACGGTCTCCTCGCTGGCCCAGCTCGCCTCGGGGCACTCGCAGGCGAAGGGGGTGGGGGAGCACCAGCCGGCCAAGCTCGCGGCGATGGAGGGGCTGTACGAGTCGAAGCGAGGGGCCGGGCTCTCCCTCTTCGGCTGGCCCGACAGCCAGGCCCGGGAGCTCCGGTTCGCGGTCGAGATCCCCGGCATGCTCAGCATCCTGCTCCACAACGACCCCGACGCCGAGGTCCGGGGCTTCGACGCCCTGGAAGCGGACTACGGCATGCCCCCGGTCTGGATCGTCTTCCAGGCCTACCACCTCATGGTCGGCATCGGCATGCTGTTCATCGCCTCGACCCTGCTGGCCTGCTACTACCTCTGGCGGGGCACCCTGTACGAGAAGCGCTGGCTGCTCTGGTACTTCGTCTTCGCCGTCCTGCTCGCCTTCGTCGCCAACGAGGCCGGCTGGATGACCGCCGAGGTCGGCCGGCAGCCCTGGGTCGTCTACCCGACGATCGTCGACGGCTCCCCCACCGGCGGCCTCCGCACCAGCGACGCCCTCTCCGAGGTCGTCCGGGCCGAGCAGGTGCTCGCCTCCATCATCATGTTCGGCCTGATCTACGCGCTGCTGTTCGTCCTCTGGATCGTCATCCTCAACCACAAGATCCAGCACGGCCCCGACCCCATCCCCGGGACCGATCCCGGGCCCCGGCCCGAGTCCGAGCCCGGCCCCGGGCTCCTCGAGGCCGCCACCGGCCGGGTCGACCACTCCGGCACCCTCACCGAGGCCAACGAGCCCCCCGACGGCCGCCGGGCCGGGCCGACCGGCGACCGATAGCCGACCCCCGATGCGAACCGCCGGACGCCGCCCGACACCCGCCATCCCGCACCCGCCCGAAAGGCCCCGCCATGGACCTCCACCTGCTCTGGTTCGTCATCCTCGGCGTCTTCCTCGCCGGCTACGCCGTGCTCGACGGCTTCGACCTTGGCGTCGGGATCCTCCACCTGACGGCCCGGGACGACACCGAGCGCCGGGTGATGCTCAACTCGATCGGCCCGATCTGGGACGGCAACGAGGTCTGGCTCGTCACCTTCGGGGGCGCCATGTTCGCCGCCTTCCCCGAGGCCTACGCCACCGTCTTCTCCGGCTTCTACCTCGCCTTCATGCTCGTCCTGTTCTCGCTGATCTTCCGGGCCGTCTCGATCGAGTTCCGCAGCAAGCTCGGCTCGAAGGCCTGGCGGAGGGCCTTCGACTTCGGCTTCTTCGCCTCCAGCCTGCTGGCGACCCTGCTGTTCGGCGTCGCCGTCGGCGCCGCGATGGCCGGGGTGCCGCTGGACGAGCGGGGGCTCTACGACGGCGGCTTCCTCGACCTGATCTCCCCCTACTCGGTCCTCGTCGGCATGCTGGCCGTCGCCCTGTTCGCCATGCACGGGGCGATCTACCTGCTGCTGAAGACCGAGGGGGACCTGCGCCATCGCCTCTACAACCGTGCCTGGACCGGCTTCGGCTGCTTCCTGGTCTGCTACCTGCTGGTGACGATCATGACCCTGGCCACCATCCCCCGGGCCACGGCCAACTTCGGGGCATATCCCTGGGCCTGGCTGGTCGTCCTCGCCAACGTCCTGGCGATCGCCAACATCCCCCGCAGCCTGTTCCTGCACCGGCCGGCCCGGGCGTTCGCCTCCAGCTGCGCCGCCATCGCCGGCTTCGTCTTCCTGTTCGGGATCGCGCTGTTCCCGAACCTGGTGACCAGCTCCGTCGAGCCCGAGGCCCGCAGCCTGACCCTCTACAACGCCGCCAGCTCCGAGCAGACGCTCTGGAACATGGCCGTGGTCGCCGCCATCGGCGCCCCGCTGGTGCTCACCTACACCGGCCTCGTCTACTGGACCTTCCGCGGCGCCGTCCGGCTCGACCCCCACAGCTACTGAACGCCCGCCGTCAGGCCGGCCGGCACCGCCGAGGCCCCGGCGCGGTCAGGGCCCGATCCCGGCCGCATGGTGCTCGACGTACGTGCGGAGCTTCTGCTCGCCGGGGTCGGTCATCCGGTAATTCAGGTAGATCAGCGCGAGCTGCCGAAGCTCCTCGACCGGCACTCCCCCGGGCCTCGACCCCGCCAGGATCGCGTCCACGTCGGACTCGAGCAGCTCGACGGGCTGGTGGGCGCCCGGGTTCGTCCAGCGATGATACAGGGCGTCCGACCAGGGCGGCTTCACGTCCGGGTCGGTCACGGCCAGCGTAGCCTCGGGCTTCGTCAGCGATTCGATGACCAGCTCGACCTGCCCCCGCCGGGTCGGCCCCTTCACGTTGTCCACGAACCGCTTCCAGGCGGTCGCGTCCATCACCTCCACGCAGCCGAAGGTCCCCATCCCGAACCTCCGGTCGGCCGGCCCCTCGTGGATCAGGAACGCCTTGGTCTTCCAGAGCCGGACCGCCCCCGAGACCGTCCCCGGCCCCGTCCTCGGCGTGTACTCGATCCAGGTCGGGTCGGTGATCGTGTACGCGCCGAAGACCCCCACGTCGCACGTCCGGGTCCCCTTCGGGTGCCGCTCGTAGGCCCGCTTCAGCCCCGCCCGGATCACCTCGAAGTCCCCCACCCCCTCCACCGTCATCTTGTACGTCGGCACGATGTAGAGCGGGGCCGCGTAGATCCCCAGCGTCTTGTCATATTCCTTCAACGTCGATTGGCCCACGACCTCGCTCGTCAGGTGGATCTTCATGGCAGGGCCCCAAGGCCGGAGGGACGATCCGGGGCGTCCGATCGGACGGCCTCGATCCGAAGTCTCCCCCGATCCGGTCGCAAACCGCCCCCCTCCCGCGACACGCCCGCCCTTCGGCCGGCACGCCGGTGGCCCATCGTCTCAGGGATCCCCCGACGGGCCCAGGCCGACCCGGCCCGACCCGGCCCGGGCCGACCAGTGGAGCCCCCCATGCCGACGAACACCCCATCGCCCCCCTCCCGGGCCGGCTGGCTCCTGAGCATCCTCGCCGGCGTCCCGCTCGTGATCCTCGCCGTGAACCTGCTGGGCGGCCTGATCCTCGTCGCCCCGGGCCAGGGAGGGATGAGGGTGTTCTTCCTCATGCTCCTCTCCGTCCCGGCCGCCCTGCTCGCCCCCGTCTTCTGGCTGGTCGCCTCCGTGCTGAAGCTGCCGCTCGGGGTTTCCTGGGCGTGGTTCTCCGCGCTGATCGTCGTCGTCTCGATCGGCATCGGTCTGGTCGTCCTCGCCCTCTGATCGGGCCATCGCCCCGAAACCCGACCCGACCGCCGTCCTCCCCCCTTGGGACCCGGTCGCCGTCCGGAGTCCGTCTTTCCTGGCCGAATGTGCTTAAAATCGCCGAGTTCTCCGATAGTAAGGTCGAGGGGCTTTTCTTCCCCCGCGCCGGTCTCGACGAGCACCTTTCGATTCCACTCCCGGGAACGACCCCGATGGCCGCCACCTTGACGCAGTCGATCGCCAATCGCCTGAACGCCTTGAAGTCCACCGGGCCGAGGACCGCCGAGGGGAAGGCCCGGTCCAGCCGGAACGCCCTGAGGCACGGGCTCTCCCGCCTGCCGATCCTGCCCGGCGGCGACCTGGCCTCGGCCATCGCTGACCGCAAGGAGCGGTGGCGGGCCTCCTACCGGCCCGAGGGCCACGCGCAGGAGTGGCGCTTCGATCGCCTCTGCGCCGAGTCGGTCCGGCTGGACTTCTGCGAGCAGTGGATCCGGTCCCTCCGCGCCGAGCTGGCCGATCGGGCCCTCGAAGCCTGGGACGACGACCGGGCCGCCCTCGTCGCCGAGCAGGCGGCGGCCCTCGCCGTCCGTCCCGAGGTCGTCCAGCCCCGGCTCTTGCAGAGCAAGCACGGCGTCCTCTGGCTCATCGGGCGCTGGGACGAGGTGGCCGACTCCCTCAGGCGCTGCAAGGGCTGGAAGCCCGAGACCTGGGACCTGGCCATGGACCTGCTCGGCCTCTCCAGGGCCGCCCGGGTCGGCTCCGGCCCCTGGGACCTCCACCCCGAAGACGCCGGCCCCGGGCCCGGCCTGGACCTGGTCCGGCGCGGCGTCGAGGCCCTCCGAGACCGCCTCTCCGACTACCTCGACGACCGGGACGCCCGGGCCCGGGCCGACGCCGAGCACGGCCTCGGCCCGGAAGAGTCCCCCGAGGTCCGACGCCTGGAGCGCTACGCCCGGGACGCCCGCCTCCAGGTCTCCCGGCACCTGCTCGAACTCCGACGCCTCCAAGGCGAGGCCTCGTCCGCCCCCGCCTCGCGAGCGACCCCCGACGCCCCCCGGCCCGTCCCGGCCCCGGCCCCGCCCCCGAGGCCCGTCCGGGCGCCGGCCCCCCGGCCGCCGATCCCCTCGACCCATCCCGACCCCGCCCCCGGGCCGGTCGACCGCCCCCCCTCGGTCCCCGTCGCCGAAGCCCCCGCCCCCCGGCCGGCTCCCCCGGTCTCGGCCGCCGGGCCGCTCTCCTCGATGCTCCGGGACCGGCTCTCCCCGGGCCCCTCGGTCCCGATCAATCGGAGGGCCCGCCGGGCCCAGCTCGTCGCCTCCCGGCGCTCCTGACCGGCCCGGAGCCCCGGGCCCCGAGCCGCCTCCCGGGCGATCGCCGATCGATCCGCCCCCGACCGTCCCCGAGCCCGATCCCCACCCCCGGAGGGCCGCCGATCGCCCGGCCTCGTCCCCACGTCCCCCGTCCGCGCCCCGGGTTCGCCTCCCCCCGTCGGACCCGAGTCCCCCGGGCCCGGCCCGAGCCCCCGACCGGCCGACCCGACCCCCGCTCCTTGGCATGACGAATCGAACCCAATGCCCTCGCCATCACTCCCTTCGCCCCGGGAAGGGGAGTCGCCCGGCCGTCCCGTTCGAGCAGGGACGGCGCGACGACTCATGACGACTCATCCCGAATCGCCTCACTCACTGACCATGGGGGTGGGTGGGGTCGAGCGGCGCGGGCCCCCGGTCCGAGGCCCGCGGGCCCGCGCCGCTCGACCTCACCCACCCCGGCCAGGAATGGTTACGTTCCCACGCGATTCCGCATCAGGACCGACGCACCCGATCGAGGACGACTCGATGATCCCGAAGATCCCCGCCCCCCGGCCCGGCCTCCGGGGGCTGGTGCTCATTACCCTGCTGGTCGGCCTCGCCCTGGGGGTCGACGGCATGGCGACGCGACACGCCGAGTGCCTGGAGCGGGCCGACCGCCACGGCATCGAGGCGGATCGGCTGGAGCGGGAGGTCCGCAGGCTGGTCGAGTACCGCGAGGAGGTGGGACGTCGGACCCGGATGATCTTCGACGGGCGTGCCCCCATGGGCTGCCCCCCCCGGGGCCCGGGCCTCGAGCTGATCGGCCGGCGGGCCGACCGGGCGGCCTGGCACCGGAGGCGATCCGACCACTACCTCCGCGCCGCCTCCCGACCCTGGGCCGCCATCCCCCCCGAGTCGACCGGGGAGGGGGTCGAACCCGAGGGCGACGGCCCCCCGTCCTGACCGGGGCTCGGGGCCGACCCCGATCGGATCCGGAGCACCCTCGCCACCGGCAGGGCGATCGCCGCCGAGAGGAAGCTGCCGAGCGCCCCCATCTTCGCCGAGTCCTGGAGCGGGCCCGGCTCGGGGAAGGCGGCGGTGGAGACGAACAGGGCCACGGTGAAGCCGATCCCCGCGACGATCCCCATCACCAGGACGTGCCGGTAGCCCATCCCCTCGGGCCGCTTCAGGCCGAAGGCCGCCTCGCCGACGGCCGTGAACAGGGTGATCCCCAGCGGCTTGCCCACCACCAGCCCCAGCAGCACCAGCCAGGTCGCCGTCCCGACGCTGCCGAGGGGCACCCCTGCGTTGACCAGGCCGAAGAGCCCGAGGATCAGCTCGGCGGGCCGGCCCCACCAGTGGCCGAACCGGTCGAGGGTCGACCGCCTCCTCGGGTCGCTGTGGGCGAACAGGCCGCGGTCGTCGGGCAGGTGGGGCATCGTCGGGATGATCGGCACCAGCCCCAGCGCCGGGTGGATCCCCGCCTCGTGGAACGACCACCAGCAGAGCACCCCCGGCCCGAGCAGGTACCACCAGAAGCTGCGGACGCGCCGGGCCTTCATCAGCAGCCCCAGCCCCACGGCCGCCGCCGAGAGCAGGAACCAGGCCGGCGCCACCGCCTCCTCGGGGTAGAAGACGGCCAGGATCGCCAGCCCGGCGGCGTCGTCGGCGATGGCCAGCAGCAGCAGGAAGGCGATCGCCGGGTGCCCCGGGCCGAAGATCAGCCGGGCGAGGAGGTAGCTGAAGGCGATGTCCGTGGCGCAGGGCACCGCCCACCCCCGGCCCAGGTCCTCCATCCTGCCGAGCGTCGCCGCCCCGACCAGGTAGACCGCCGCCGGCATCGCCACCCCGCCGAGCGTCGCCATCAGCGGGGTGGCCGCCCTCCTCGGGTCGCTCAGGGGCCCGCCGGGCAGCAGGGCCTCCCAGACCTCCTTGGCCGCCATCCCGAAGAAGACCGCCATGAATACGTCGTTGACCAGGAAATGCAGGTTCAGCACCCCGCCGGCCGGGCCGCTCAGGGGCGACCCGGAGACCAGCTCCCGGTACCCCGGGCCGTCCAGGTTCGCCCAGAGCAGGGCCGAGGCCGCCCCGAGGATCAGGAAGGCCGAGTTCTCGAAGAGGAAGTCGATCGCCGCCTTGCCGTTGGCCGCCACGCCGTCGAAGGTCGGGCGAGGGCCGCTGCCGCCGCTGGACTGGCTCATCGGGATCCGGCTCCGGGCCTGCGGGCCCCCGGGGAGGGGGAGTGAGGGGGGCAGGGAGGCGATCGGGCCGGGGGAGGGCGGCCGGGTCGGGATATCGGCCTCCCAGTCTATCAACGCCCCCCGCGTTCCCGATAGGGAGCGGCCTCCCGACCCCGACCCTCACCCCAGCCTTCCCCCCCCGATAGAATGGACCGACCCGCCGCCGGCAGGAGTCCGTTCGACCGACTCCGCCCCGACCCTCGCCCCCGTCCTCGGGGGAGAGGGTGGGCGAAGCCCGGGAGAGGGGGACTCGGACGACTCGCAACGCACCGCGATCCGTCGAAGGTCCCTCACCCCGGCCCTCTCCCCGCACGTGGGGAGAGGGGGACGGACTCCGACCGTCTCCCCCGATCCCCCCGAGCCCTCCCCCATGCCGCCGACGACCCGGGCCGTCATCGCCGCCGACTCCCCCTCGACCGCCGCCGCCGGGGCGAGGGTCGCCGAGCTGGGGGGCAACGCCGCCGACATCGCCGTGGCGGCCGGCTTCGTGGCCACGATGGCCGAGTCCCTGCTCTGCTCCCTCAGCGGCTCCGGCTTCGCCCTGATCGCCCCCGCCGACGGCCGGGACCCCGAGCTGATCGACGGCGCCCACGCCGTCCCCGGCCTGGACCCGGGCCTCCGCCGCGACCCCGAGGCGCTCGACGTGGTCGAGTACCCGCTCCCCTACGGCGGCGGCATCCGGATCCGGATCGGCCGGGGGACGGTGGCCGTCCCCGGCGCCCCCGCCATGCTGGAGGAGACCTGGAGGAGGCACGGCCGGCTCCCCTGGGCCGAGGTGCTAGCCCCGGCCGTCGAGCTGGCCCGGTCCGGCTGGCCGGCGAGCAAGACGATGTCCGGCTACCTCGCCCTGGTCGGCCCCGGGTCCTACTCCCGGCAGGACGACTGCCTCTTCTGCTACTTCCCCGACGGCAGGCGTCCCCCCGACCCCGGGGCCCCCTTCCGGATCTCCCACATGGACCGGACCATGGAGCAGCTCTCCCGGGAAGGGACCCGGGCCCTCTACGAGGGGGACCTCGCCCTGGCCTTCGACCGGGAGATGCGGGCGCACGGCGGCCTGGTCTCCCGGCAGGACCTCCGCTCCTACCGGGCCGAGGTCCGGCGGCCGTTGACGCTCCGGTCCCGGGGGTGGACCCTGGGCCTGAACCCCCCGCCGGCGATCGGCGGGGCGGCGCTGGGGGTGCTCATCGGCTGGCTCGACCGGGCCTGGCCGGACGGCCCCGCCCCCGGCCGTCGGGCCCGGCTGCTGGCGAAGGCCCAGCTCGCCCTGCTGGAGCTGAGGTCCGGGGTGATCGAGGCCGAGGACTTCGACGACTCGATCGCCCGGGCCCTGCTGGAGGACTCGGGCCTGCTCCCCTGGCTCCCCCGGCTCTCGAGCCCCGGCACCACCCAGATCAGCGTGGCCACCGCCGACGGCGGCCTCGCCTCGATCGCCATGAGCAACGGCTACGACGCCGGGATCATGATCCCCGGCACCGGGATCACCTGCAACAACGCC
Organism: Tautonia plasticadhaerens; assembly: GCF_007752535.1. Lineage (GTDB taxonomy): Bacteria > Planctomycetota > Planctomycetia > Isosphaerales > Isosphaeraceae > Tautonia > Tautonia plasticadhaerens. The sequence continues at coordinate 8,498,288 of NZ_CP036426.1, read as the reverse complement.
CTGGGCGAGCCGGAGCTGAACCCCCGGGGGTTCCTGGCCGCGCCTCCCGGCTCCCGGGTCGTCTCCAACATGGCCCCCTCCATCGCCCTGGGGGACGACGGCCGTCGCCTCGCCTTCGGCTCCCCCGGCGCCTCCCGGATCACGACCGCCCTGGCCCAGACCTGGGCCTGGCTCGCCTTCGAGGGGCTCGACCCGGAGGCGGCCATCGCCGCCCCCCGGCTGCACGTCGACCCGCCCGGGTCGGGCGACGGCCCCCCCGTCGCCCGGGTCGAACCGGGGTTCGACCTCTCCGGGCTCGACGACGGCCTCGCGGTCGTCCCGTTCCCGACCATCGACATGTACTTCGGCGGCGTCAAGCTCGCCCTCCGGTCCCCCGACGGCTCGCTGCTCGGCCGGGCCGACCCGAGGAGGGAGGGGGCCGTGCGGTCCGTCGACTGAGGGCGGGGGAGCGAGGGGGCCTCCGGTCAGCGCGGGATCGGCGTCAGGTCCTGGGGCCCTCCCGGCTCCAGTCCCACCTGCTGGGGCTCCGGGTTGCGGACGATCCGCCAGCCGTCCTGCTGGGCCTTCTGGGCGCGCTGGGCGTCCCAGGCGAAGGTGGCCGGCGGGATCTCGACGTTCTTGCGGAGGTCCTTGATGAAGTAGTTCTGCTTGTCCTTGCCGTTGGGGGCCAGGGTGTGGATGCTCCGGGGCTGGAGGGTGGCGGCGTCGAGGATCAGGACGGCGACCGAGAAGGCGTCCCGGTCGATCGCGTGCAGCGGGTAGATGGCGAGCCGGTGGGTCCCCTCCTGGGTGGGGGGCATCAGGTTGGCCCGGTACCGCTTCTTGAACTCGGCCACGTTCATCCGGAACAGGAAGGGCAGGGGGCCCTCCTCCATCGCCCGTTGCTGGGCGTCCTTGGGGAGCGGGTAGATGGTGATCTGCCTCAGTCCGCCGTCGAACTCGACCACCTCGGCGCCGTTGGCCACGATTCTCCGGTCGAAGACGAACTGCTCCTGGCCCCCCTCCTTGACCTGCTTCTCCAGCTGGAGGACCACCAGGTTCGGCCTGCGGAGGTAGGCCCGGCCCTTGTAGACTTTCTTCTCGCCGACGATGGCCATCTCGTCGACCTGCTCGAACTCGGCGTAGAGGGTCTCGATCCGGCCGCTGGACTGTTCCCAGCGGGCGAGGATCGCGTCGAACTCCTCGTCGTTCGCCGCCGGGGCGGGGGCGGGGGCCGCCGCCTGCGGGGCCTGGGCCCCGGCCGGGGAGCCGGCCAGCGGGGCGGGGGCCTGCCCGGGGCTCGGGGGGCCTCCCGGGTCCTGGCCCTGCCGGGCGGGTGCGGGGGCGGGGGCCGAGGCGCGTTGCACGGCGGGGTCGTAGGTCGCCGGCCGGCCGGGGGCCGGGTCGGGGGCCTGGGCCCGCCCGGCCGTCGCGGCGATCGGGCCGAGCGCGGCGAGGGCGACGACGAAGAGGGGGGCGATCCGTCGCATTCCGAGTCCCTCCGGGAAGGGTCGTTCCATTCGATCGATCGGTCGGGCCGGTGCCGTCGCGCGGCCCGGCCGTCGGGCGTGGCCCGGCTCCGGCCGGGGACTGTACCGGAACCGCCGGGCCTTGACCAGCCGAGGCGTCACGAGTCGGGCCCGGGACCGTCCCTGGGGCATCCTCCACCAGGTTGACAGGGCCCCGAGGGGCGTCCTATGTTCAGGCCGGGGCCGGTCCCGTCGTCCCGGTCCAGGGTGATGAGCGATGGAGAACGAATTGACGCCCGATCCGGAACCTCAACCCGCCGAGCGATGGGCCGTCCGGGCCCTGTTCGCGGCCGTCGTGCTGGCGCTGCTCGCCCAGGCGGTCGTCTACCTCAAGTTCCGGGACGAACCCTACCCCGCCCTGTTCATGCCCGGCTTCCGAGGGGCCGGGGGCCACGGGGAAGACGGGGTTAGGCTTTCAATAATGGAGGCCGTGCTGATCTCGCCGGACGGCTCGACGATCCCAGTCTCCTACCAAGAGTTGCTCGAGCCGGTGGAATGGCCCCAGCGGGGTGTGCTCTCCAGGCGATTCTTTACCAAGCCCCCGGAGGAGGCGGTCCTCGGGGGTGAACCGGAACCGAGACCCGGGTTCCGCTACCGCCTGATGCCGGGCATCCGACTGGGACTCCACAACCGATTCACTTCGAAGAACCTCGAGTCCCTGAGGGAGTGGCTGGCCCGCCGCGCCGAGGTGCTGGCCCCGGGCCGGGACGTCGATCGGGTCGAGATCCGCTGGAAGCGGGGGACGTTCCGCCTAGTCGACGAGGGGTACCAGATCGACTGGGAATCGGAGCCGGCCGAGGTCTGGGTCATCGCGTTGACTCCCGGGAAGAAGGGGTGATGCTCAACCGAATCGATCGCTGGATCTTCCACGGCTACCCGGCCCGGGTTGGGGACCTTGCGGTCCTCCGGGTGATGTACGCCTCGTACATGATCCTCGGCCAATTCCCGAGGGCGACGTGGATCCTCGACTCCCCGAGCGCCTTCTTCGCCCCGCCGCCTGGCCCGGCGGCCATGTTCACCGACTGGCCGGCGGACGGGGTCATCCTCGGGCTCAACTGGGCGTACTTGCTGGGCCTGGTCGCGCTGCTGATCGGCTGGAGAACCCCCATCGCGTCGCTAGTCTCGGGGGTCGTATTCATCGCTTTGGGCTGCTGGACCCACGCCTCGGTGAAGATCAATCACGACATCCTGCTCGGCGTCCTGCCGCTGGCGATGGCCGCCTCGGGCTGGGGGCGGTGGTGGTCGCTCGACGCCCGTCGGCCGGGCTCCTCGCCGGGGGAGCCGGCCCGGGGGTGGTGCCTCTCGCTGCTGGCCCTGATGATCGGCGCCGCGATGGCGACGGCCGGCTGGGCCAAGTTCTCCACGGGCTGGCTCGATACAACGACCCATTCCACCTACGGCTACCTGACTAGCCAATTTGTCAGGGGAGAAGCAGGTCCTCTGGCCGAGGTGGTGCTGACCTCCCGGCCCGAGTGGCTGCACGAACTGGGGGACTGGGCGGCCGTCTGGCTGGAGCTTGGCTTCCTGGCCGCCACCTTCTGGCGGCCGGCGTTCCGCTGGTGCCTGGGGCTGGCGGTGGTCTTCCACCTGGGCAACTGGCTGCTCTTCGACATCCACTTCGGTTCGAACGTGGTCGTCTACGGGGCGTTCGTGCCCTGGTCCCGGCTGGTCCCGCCGAGTTGGCTGTCCCGGACGCCTCGACCCTCGACCTTGGGGGTCGGCGGCCTGCTGGCCTTCGGGTACGGGGCCTGGATGATGCTGGCCGAGCCGCTGCTGCTCTGGTCCTCCCGGGCGAACTCGTCCAGCATCGTCCTCGACCGCGTGGTCATCCTGATCGGGACGGCGATCGCCGCCCTGTTCTTCGCCCGCTCCCTCGGCCGACTCGTCTCGCCGGCCCGGGAGGGCCCCGGGCGATCGACCCTGGGAAATCCGTGACCGAATCACACATTTATGGTGACGCCGTGACAATCCCGCTCGGGGGATCCGACCGACCCAGACTCGGCACAAGTCGGCCGATTCCTCTCGACCCGGAGGATGCTGACCTTGATCGCTCGGCGGTTCGTCAAGGACATGCGACGGGCGCTTGACGTGCAGGCTCATCCCGTCATCATCGAGAGGACCGCTTCATGTTGGCTCCCCGCCCGCCCGGCCCGGCGCGGATGTTCGCCCTGGACATGCTGCGTGGCCTGGCCATGCTCCTGGTCCTGTTCACGCATCTCCCGGGCGGACGGGGGTCGATCGCCCCGGTTCGACTGCTCAATGCGATCGGGTGATGCGGGGTCGATCTCTTCTTCGTCCTCTCGGGCTTCCTGATCTCCGGCCTGCTCTACAAGGAACTCGACCGCACCGGGCGGCTCAACCTCCCCCGATTCTGGCTCCGTCGCGGCTTGAAGATCTGGCCGTCGTACTTCGCCGCCTACGGGTCGATCGTCGCGCTCGAGGTGGTGGCCGCCGCCTCCCGAGAGGATCTCTCGGCGTTGTCCCGGATCGGGCGGCGTACCCTCGTCAATAGCATCTTCGTCCAGAATTACTTCGTCCCCCTCCAGTGGCCACACAGCTGGACGATTGCCATCGAGGAGCACTTCTATCTATTGCTACCTCTGCTGCTACTGGCCATGACGGCGACTTCCAAGGGCCGCCCGGAGAGCGCGATGCGAGGCGTGCCGATCGTGGGGGCGGCGGTGGCGATCCTCGTCCTCGGCCTTCGCCTGGCGACCCCGGCACAGGGGGCCCTCACGGGCTCCCTGTACTATCGCACGCACTACAGGGTCGATGCCCTGATGTTCGGGGTGGTCCTGGGCTATCTGGGACATCATTGCCCAAGCATGTTTGCTCGCCTCGCCCGGCATCGGCAGTTGCTGTTGCTGCTGGCCGCATCGGCCTTATTCGTGCCGCTGGCTCCCGTCCGGTTGATCCACACCTGGGGCTTTACCCTGCTGTACCTCGGCCTGGGAGGACTGGTCGTGCTCGCCGCCAGCCGGCCGGATTTCGGCCTGGAAGGGCCGAGGCCGCTCCGGTGGTCGGCCCGAGCCCTCGCGCTGCTGGGGGTCTATTCCTACACGATCTACCTCGGCCATTCGGCGCTCGAATGGCTCCGGCGCGAGGTGATCGAGCGGCTCCCGTCTCCACCCCCCCCCTGGCTGGACCAGATCGCGTTCCTGGCCCTCTCCGTCGTCGCGGGCGTGGCCCTCTCTCATGCCGTTGAGCGGCCATTCTTAAGGCTTCGAGAGCGTCTGGTGCCGTCCAGACGCCGGGCAACTCCCGGTCCGGTCCCGATGCCCCCCGGGGAATCGTCCCTCGGGACGGACCCGATGGACGCTCGGGCGACGGCCTGATCGGCCGACGATCCAGGCAGGCCTCGGGTCCGGCTCGATGGGCCACTTCAGCCGGCCCGGCCCTTGGCATTGGGGGCCTGCCGTGCCACACTACTGGGCGATTCGCCCCTGAACTCGGCCGATTCGACCCGTCCCGCCCTCGCCCTCCCCGGGGAGCAACCGACGATGCGCCTCCGACCGACGATCCTCGCCCTGTTCCCGATGGTCCTCGCCGCCGCGATCGCCCCGGCCGAGGACGTGACGCCGCTGCCGATCGGGGCGCCATTGCCCGACTTCCGGCTGCCGGGCGTCGACGGCAAGACTTACTCGCCGGCCGACTTCGAGGATGCCGAGCTGCTCGTCGTCCTCTTCACCTGCAACCACTGCCCGACCGCCCAGGCGTACGAGGAACGGGTCGCCCGGTTCCACGACGAGTACGAGGGCAGGGGGGTGGCCCTGGTGGCCATCTCCCCGAACGACCCGCTGGCGGTCCGGCTCGATGAGCTGGGCTACACCGACCTGGGAGACTCGTTCGAGGACATGAAGATCCGGGCCCGTGATCACGGTTACGAGTATCCCTACCTCTACGACGGCGAGACGCAGGAGGCCTCGAAGGCCTTCGGCGTGCTGGCGACGCCCCACGTCTTCATCTTCGACCGGGACCGCACCCTCCGCTATCAGGGCCGGTTCGACGACGAGGAGGTGAAGGAGGTGACCTCCCGCGACGCGGTCGACGCCGTCGAGGCCCTGCTGGCCGGCCGGGAGGTCCCCCGCCCCACCACCCGGGTCTTCGGCTGCTCGACCAAGTGGGCCGACAAGCGGGAGGACGCCCGCAAGGCGACGGAGCGGTGGGACTCCGAGGCCGCCACCCTGGAGCTCATCGACCTGGACGGGGTGGCCGGGCTGTCCCGGAACGACTCCGAGGATCTGCTGCTGGTGAACCTCTGGGCCACCTGGTGCGGCCCCTGCGTGGCCGAGCTGCCGGAGCTCGTCACCATGCACCGGATGTACCGCAACCGGGACTTCCGCCTGGTGACGATCAGCCTCGACGAGCCGGAGCACCGCGAGAAGGCGCGGGAGATGCTCGACGAGCACCACGTCTCGGCCACCAACTACCTGCTCGACTCGGGGGACCTCGACGCCTTCGCCGAGGCCCTGGATCCCGAGTGGCCCGGCCCGGTCCCCTACACCCTGCTGATCGCCCCCGGCGGCGAGGTGATCTACCGCCACGTCGGCGCGATCGACCCGCTGGAGGTGAAGCGGGCGGTCGTCGGGCACCTCGGCCGGACCTACTGAGCCTTGAGCCCTCCCCCCGCCCCGGAGGCCCGGGGCGTCCCCGTCCCTTCGGGGCCGACGGCTCCCGATCGGGCGACGCCCCGATCGGCCGGGGAGGACGCGCAACGCTCCATCATCGCCCGGTAGGCGAACTGCAGGCGGATGAAGTCCTCGGGGGCCCCGCCGCGGTCGGGGTGGACCCGCAGGGCGAGCCGATGATAGGCCCCCCGGACCTGATCGGTCGAGCACGGCCAGTGCAGGCCGAGCGTCGCGAGCGCCTCGGCCCAGGGCTCTCCCGCCGTCGAGGGGCCGGGCGTCGAGGCGTCGGAGCCGGGATCCGGCGCGGCCGGGCCTCGGCCGAAGGCCGACGCCGAGAAGAAGGGCTCGGCGGAAGAATGGTCCCGGAAGATCAGCCGGAGCCGATGGGGGCCCCTCGGGCGGATCATCGCCGGCCTCAGCTCGGCCTCGACCCAGCCCGCGTCCCCCCGGGACGTCGAGCAGATCCAGACCGATCCCTCCTTCGGCGGCAGGGCGTCGGCCTCCACGACGGCGCCCCCCCGGCTGATGTTCACCAGCCGGGCCGTGGTGGTCTGATACGCCCCCCCCTTCCACCACCCCAGCCGGACCCGGGAATCGGCCGCGCTGAACCTCGGCCATCGCCTCCGATCGCTCGCCTTGTCGACCATGGGACGCCCCTCCCCGACCGAACACATGCACCGGCCCGGACCGGGCCGGGCCACCGGACGACGCCCCGGCCGGCGGGTCGCCCCGGGGGATCCGCCCCGGGCCCCCTGTCGAGACTTTACGTCCAGACCGGCCCGGCCGGACGCCGTGTCCACCAGAAACAACGCCTCGCCTCGCCCCTCCGATCCGACGGGGGCGTCAGCACTCCCCGAGCCCCGGCGGGGGGCCCTGGGGATCCTCGCCGGCCAGGAGGCGGAACAGCTCCCGGACCCGGTCCGGGCCGGGTCGCAGGGGGACCGAGCCTCCTTCGGCCTGCTCCTCCGCCCATCCCGGGGCGACCACCAGGGCGACCCACGTCGTCCCCGGCCCCCCGGGCCCGCTGCCAAACCGGGAGAGGAGCCCGGAGAGCACGATCGGCAGCTCGACCCGCCGGATCCGCTCCGGGGTCGGGTCGGCGCAGTCCTCGGCCGGCGAGGTGACGAGGTACTCCCGGCAGGCCAGCGGGCGTTCCGGGTGGATCGAGCAGGATTCCTCCTCCAGGAACGGGCAGGGGATCCCCAGGCGGAAGTAGTCCGGCCCCAATGCCCGACGCTGCTCGACGGTGGTCCGCTCGGGGTGCAGCAGCAGTTCGAGGAGGCCGGCCTCGTCCAGCCGACGACGGGCCTCGGCGAACCTCCGGAGCACCTCCGATCTCCTCGGCTCGGGCATCCGGCCGATCAGATCCCGGAGCGCCCGGGCCTCCGCCTCGGCGACCGGGACGAGTTGCCGGCAGCAGGCGCCGCACCCCTTCCGGCAGGAGATCGCCCGCCCCTGCGCCTCGACCTCCCGCTCGGATTCGGCCACGATGGCGTCGGTCAGCGCCCGGAAGACCGGGAGCACCCCCTCCGGCGGCACCGGGCCGGTCGGCACCTCGAACTCGACCCCGATCGGCGTCCCCCCCACCTCCAGCTCCACCCGGGCCGACACCGACTCCGGGGGCCTTCGCGTGTTCGGCGTCGGCCCCGGGACGGCCGGCCCTCGGGCCCGACGAGGCCGGCCTCCGAATCGGTTCGAGGGCGTTCGACGGCTCATGGCGAGGCTCCTCGGGATGCGGACGCGAGCCCCCGGATCCGGGAAGGCGAGGGCCCTCGGTCGTCATCGGCCGAAGCCGGGCAGCGATCCCGGCCGTGAGTCCCCCTCCCGGATCAGGTAGCCGGAATCGACGGCCAGGCCGTCGTGGCGATCGACCCGGCCCGAGGGCCAGGCGACCTCGATCGAGACGGGGCCGCCCGCCTCCCCGAGGCCGAAGTGGAGCCGGGGGTCGGGCGACGATTGATAGCTCCCGCCGCCGACCCGCCAGCCGACCCGGCGTCGGTCGCCGTCGTCGACGACCACCCGGGCGCCGACGGCGTCCCGGGCCGAGTCGGTCCCCTCCAGCCGGACGGTGACGAAATGGCCGCCGGGGGTCCGGTTGCGGAGCAGGGCCAGGGGGCCGTCCTGGGGGACGAGGACCACGTCGGGGAGGCCGTCGTTGTCCAGGTCGCCGGCGGCCAGCCCCCGGCCGACCCGGGGGGCCTGCCAGTCGGGGCCGGCCCGGTCGGTGAGGTCGGCCAGGAGGCCGCCGGGCCCGCCGACCAGGAGCTGGGCGGGCATGGCGTAGGGGAACAGGGGCCGGGAGTCGTTGACCATCCCGTTGGCGGAGGCCAGGTCGAGGAACCCGTCGTTGTTGGCGTCCAGGAAGGCGACCCCGAACCCCAGCAGGTAGCGGCTCGGGGCCATCCCGAAGGCGGCCGAGGCGTCGACGAACTGGCCGCCGCCGAGGTTGCGGTAGAGGGTGGTCCCCTCGGCGTAGAAGTTAGTCACGGCCAGCTCGGGCAGGCCGTCGCCGTCGAGGTCGCCGCAGGCGATCCCCATCCCCGCCTGGTAGCCGCCGTCGGCGTTGGAGGCGACCCCGGCCCGCTCCCCGACCTCCTCGAACCGCATCCCGCCGAGGTTCCGGAAGAGGAAGTTGGCCGACAGGTCGTTAGCGACGTAGAGGTCGACGAGGCGGTCGCCGTCCAGGTCGGCCGCGACCACGCCGAGCCCCCGGCCGTCGCGGTCGACAATGCCCGCCTGCTCGGCCACGTCGACGAACCGGCCCTCGTCGTTTCGGAAGAGGCGGTCGGGGACGGCCTCGAACAGCAGGGGCTCGCAGTAGATCGGCCGGCCGGTCTCCGGGTCCAGGCAGGTCCGGGGGTCGTGCTCGTCCCAGGCCAGGTAGTGGCACACGTACAGATCCAGGTCGCCGTCGTCGTCCAGGTCGGCCCAGGCGGCCGAGGTCGGCCACTCGGCCTCGACCCCGAGCCCCGACGGCCCGGTCACGTCCTCGAAGGTGCCGTCCCCCCGATTCCTCCAGAGTTCGTAGGAGTCGAATCGGGTGACGAAGAGGTCGGGATCCCCGTCGTTATCGTAGTCCCCCGCGGCGACCCCGAGGCCGTATCCCCGGCCCGATCGGGGGAACCCCGCCCGATCGGTCGCGTCCTCGAAGGTGCCGCCGCCGAGGTTCCGGAAGAGGCGGTCTCCCGGGCCGTCGGGGGTCCGGCCGGGGGGGAACTCCCCGCCCTGGGGCAGGTAGACGTCGAGCCAGCCGTCGCCGTCGACGTCGAGCAGGCCGACGCCCCCCGACATCGTCTCGGGGAGGTGGCGGTCGGGGGAGTGCCCCGCCTCGAACCGGAAGCGGAGCCCGTCGGCCTCGGCCCGGTCCTCGAAGCTCGGGGCCGCCCCCCGGCCGGGGGAGGGGCCCGGCCCCGGCCCCGGGGAGGAGGCCGGGGGTGCCCCCTCGACCGGGTCCCCCGAGGCCAACCGGGAGGCGAGCGGGGCCAGCTCGGCGGTCCTCCGGCGTTGCTCCTCGTCCAGCCGCGCCAGGGCGTCGATCGCCTCGGGGTCGCCGGGCTCCTGCCGGGCGACCGCGATCCAGGATCCTCGGGCCTCGTCCCGTCGGCCGAGGCGCCCGGCCAGCCGGGCCAGCTCCCGGGCCCGGGGGGCCAGCTCCGGGGCCTCGAGGCGGAGGAGCCTGTCGTAGCGGTCCCGGTCCCGGTCGAGCTCGGCCTTCTCCCGGCGGTACTCGGCCGAGCGTTCGTCGTCGCCGGCCTCGACGGCGAGCTCGGCGAGCCGATCGAGCGCCGAGGGGTGGGCGGGCCTCCATTCGAGCAGCCGCTCCAGGGCCAGTCGCTCGCGACCCCGGTCGTCGGCCCGGGCGGCCAGCCAGGCCTCGATCTCGAGCAGCTCGGCGGGCTCGAGCCGATCCGGCGGCAAATGCGCCAGCGCGCATCGGGCCTCCTCGGGGTCGCCGCTCGCGATCGCCCAGTCGAGCCGGGCCCTCCAGGTCGGGGGGTCGTCGGGGAGGGCCCGGAGGCAGGCGTCGAGCCGACGGCCCGCCTCGTCGAGGCGACCGGACCGCAGGGCGAGGTTGGCCAGGCCGAGCTGGACCCGAGGGTCCCCCGGGTGGGAACGGGCGGCCTCCTCGAACATCGTCCGGGTCCGATCGACGGGGACGGCCTCGGCGTCGAGCAGCCAGAGGTCCCGGACCACCCGGATGGGGTCGTCCGACCGGCCGAGCTGCCGGCGGAGCAGCGCCCGGGCCTCCCCCCGGCGGTCCTGGAACCGCAGGATCCGGCCGAGCAGCTCCAGGGCCTCGGCCTCGTGGTCCCCGGGTCGGCCTAGGGCATCCCGGAGCATCCGCTCCCCCAGCTCGAAGGCGCCCCGCTCCAACGCGACGGCCCCGCCCCGGGTGGCGGCGTCGCCGGAGGACGGGGAATCCTCCGGGACGCGCCGCAGGGCCTCCAGGGCGGCGTCGAGATCCCCCCGCTGCATCTCGCAGACCCCGAGCAGGTAGCTCGCCTCCCCCCGGCCCACCCCCCGGGACGCGAGGGGCCCGAGCAGGGCGTGGGCCCGGGCGAGGTCCCCCCGGCCCAGGGCGCTCCTCGCCTCGTCGAGCTGCCGGCGGGCCGATTCCTGGCGGGCCGCCCAGAGCAGGCACAGCGCCACCGGGGCGCAGAGGGCGACCGCGACGACGGCGACCCTCAGGGGGAAACCCTTGCCGACGGGCCTCATCCGTCCTCCCCATCGTTGATGCGTTCATCCAAGTTTGGCAAGAGTGCAAATCCAGGACGAATAACTTGACACAGACACTACCAGGTATCTTAATTGGGGTCGGGTCGAACTTCCCATCAACTCATCCGAAAAAAACCGGCTCGGCGATCGAGCAGCGGGCCGTGCCCACGCCAATGCCCAGGCGAGCGGCACCGGGGCGGATCGTGCGCCGCCGTCGGAGGCCCGACACCCTGACCTCGTCCTCAATATCGGGGCCGGACGCGCTCGATGACCCCGTCGCGTCCCGCCTTCCCGTCGCGGCCGAGCCGGTTGAGCTTCCCATTCGAGGAGGACAACGCCATGAGTCGCTCCCAGACGCGCAAGGATGGCTTCACGCTGATCGAGCTGCTGGTGGTGATCGCCATCATCGGCGTGCTGATCGCCCTGCTGCTGCCCGCCGTGCAGGCGGCGCGGGAGGCCGCCCGCCGGGCCCAGTGCACCAACAACCTCAAGCAGATCGCCCTGGCGTCGCACAACTACCACGACGTCAACGGGGCCTTCCCGGCCGGCAACTACGCCCCGGACTGGAACAACCCGAACACGTTCCCTACTCCGAACGTGTGGCACGACCCGAACAGCACCTGCTGCCCCTGGGGCAGCTACAGCTGGGCCGCCGCGCTGCTCCCCTTCATCGAGGGGAACAACGTCTACAATGCGATCAACATCGGCCTTCCCGCCTATGCGTTCTCCATCCCGGAGGAGTCCGACTGGGCGGGCCCCACGGGCGAACGCGGGCCGTCGGGGGACCCCGCCAACTCGACCGCCGCGAGGGCGATGCCCAACTCCTTCCTCTGCCCGTCGGTCGACCGGGTCCAGCCCGAGAGCCAGTTCAAGGACTACGCCATCAACGGCGGGACCGGCGCGTGCTGCCCGGAGCGGACCCTCACCGAGGCCCAGCGCCGGGCGGTCGGCGACGGCATGGGTGCGTTGAACATGTACGTGAAGATGTCCGAGGTGCGTGACGGCACGAGCAACACGATCTACTTCACGGAGCAGGCCCACAACGCCAACCACAGCTGGGTCCCCATCCAGAAGGGCTCCAACCAGTTCCTCTGGGTCCACCACGTCTCGCAGGGCTACGTCACCCCCGCCGAGCACAACGGTGCCATCTTCCCGCCCAACTCGACCTACCCGAACTCCCGGGGGGCCTTCGGCCGGCACCCGGGCGGCGTCATGGTCGCGTTCGTCGACGGCCACGTGGCCTTCCTGAAGGAACACATCGACTTCCGGACCTATCGCGCCCTGTTCACCCGTAAGGGGGGCGAGGTGGTCTCGGCCGACCAGTATTGACGCGCGGGCCCCTCGGCCCGACCCCCGGGCCGGCCGCCCCTCGGCCGGCCCGGGGGATCCGCCCTCGGTCCCGGCCCGGCGGCCCCCCGAATCGGCCCCGGGCCATCTTCTTCCCCCCCATTATGGACTGGTCGGCACCATGAGTCAGAGTCATCGCAGATTCGTCCGTTTCCTCGCCTGGAGTGCCGCCCTGATCGCCCCGATCGCGGTCTCGGGTTGCGGCGACCCCGACGCCCCCGAGATCGCCCGGGTGACGGGCACCGTGACCCGGGGGGGGAAGCCCATCCCCAACCTCACGGTGAACTTCGTCCCCGACGAGGGGCGGGCGAGCTGGGGGATCACCGACGACCAGGGGAAGTACGAGCTGGAGTACAACGAGGACTACAAGGGGGCGAAGGTCGATCACCACATGGTCTATGTCATCTTCAACGCAGGCAGCATCGAGGGGGCCATCTCCGGGCAGGCCGACGGGCAGGGGATCAGCGCCGAGGACCGGCAGCAGATCATGCAGAAGTACGGCAACATGGACACCACCCAGCTCGAGGTCGACGTGACCGAGGACCCCCAGGTGATCGACCTGAAGCTCGACTGACCCCGGCGATCGAACGAACGCCCGGGCCGGCCGGCCGCCGGCCCCCCCTCGGAGGACCCGCCCGATGCGACCTGGAGCCCGACGCCGCCCGACCCGAGCGGCCGGGGGCCGGATCGCGCCCTCCCCCGGCCTGGCGGCGGGCCTGCTGCTGCTCGCGACGATCGGGGCGGGCTGCCGGGATCGGGCGTCGGGCGACGGCGGACCCCCGGCGGGCCCCCGCCCCGGGCCGACGGCCCGGCCCTCGCCCGGGCCCCGGTTCGTCGACCGGGCGCCGGAGTTCGGGCTCGACGTGACGACGACGAGCGGATCCCCCGAGAAGGGGTCGATCCTCGAATCGCTCGGGGTGGGCGTGGCGCTGCTCGACTTCGACGGGGACGACGACCCGGATCTCTTCGTGGCGCCCGGCAGCCGGGTCGACGGCGGCCGGGTCGAGCCCTCCGGCGGGCCCTGGCTCTTCCGCAACGACGGCCCGGGGCGCTGGGTCGACGTGTCGGCGCCCTCGGGGCTGGCCCATCGGGGCTGGGCCCAGGGGGTGGCGGTCTCGGACTACGACGCGGACGGCGACCCCGACCTCTTCGTCGCCCAGCACGGCCCCGACCTCCTCTGGGAGAACCTCGGGGACGGCACCTTCCGGGACGTGACGGGGCCCTCGGGCCTCGGCGACGAGCCGTACTGGGGGGTCGCGGCCACCTGGGGGGACGCCGACGGCGACGGCTGGCCGGACCTCTACGTCACCAACTACGTGGCCGTCGACCCCGCCTCCCCCCACCCCCCGGTGGGCCACCGGGGGGGCCCGGTGCCGGTCTTCGCCGGGCCGGAGTCCTACCCGGGGGAGCCGGACGTCCTCTGGCGGAACCGGGGGGACGGCACCTTCGAGGACGCGACCGAGTCCGCCGGGCTGCTGAAGGCCGACCGCAAGGGGATGGGGGCCCTGTTCGCCGACCTCGACGCCGACGGGGACCAGGACCTCTTCGTGACCAACGACACGCAGGCCAACGAATTCTTCCGCAACCGGGGGGACGGCACCTTCGAGGAGGAGGGCCGGCTCGCCGGGGTCGCGCTCGGGGACCTGGGCCGGGCCGAGGGGAGCATGGGGATCGACCTCGCCGACCTCGACCTCGACGGCTGGCTCGACCTGGCCTACAGCAACTTCTACGGGGAAGGGAGCCGGGTCTTCATCAGCCACGGGGGCCGGACCTTCTCCGACGTCTCGCACCCCTCGACCGTCACGGTCGCCACCATCCTCCGGGTCGGCTGGGGGATTGTCCTCGCCGACTTCGACCACGACGGCCTCGCCGACCTCTTCCAGGCCAACGGCCACGTCTACCCGGGCCTGCGGTCGGAGCCCTACGACCAGCCCCCCGTGCTGCTGAGGAACGCCGGGGGCCGGCGGTTCGAGGACGCGACGGCCTCCTGGATCTCGGATCCGGGCGGCCTCAGCTCGGGCCGGAGCGTCGCCGTCGGCGACCTCGACGGCGACGGCGACCTCGACCTGGTCATGACCACGATGGACGGGCCGCTCCGCGTCCTGGTCAACGAGGGAGAGCGGTCGGGCCGGTCCCTCATCCTCCGGCTCGTGGGCGCCCCGCCGAACCTCGAGGCCCTCGGGGCGATCGCCGAGCTGAGGGCCGGCGGCACGACCCACGTCGCCACCGTCAGGCGGGGGGGGAGCTTCATGGCGGCCTCGGACTCGGCCCTCCACTTCGGCCTCGGCGACGCCGATTCCCTCACCTCCCTCCGCGTCCGATGGCCCGACGGCACCACCTCGGACTACCCCGGGGAGGACCTCCCGGTCGACTCCCGGATCACGATCCGCCAGGGGGACCCTCGCGTCGTCTCGACCCCCTTCGAGCCCGCCGGGCGGCCTTGAGGCCGGTTAAGTTGTTTGGTATCTTCGCCTTGTTCCGGATCATCGCGCCGGGGGGCGGACACTCCGTCGCGGAGTCGAGCCGGACGGTCCCCGGCCCTCGGGCCGCGGCGGCGTCGGAGTCGAAGGGCCTCATGGAGGCGGCCCGGGGAGATCGAGGTCCAAGGCGGGGCGACTCATGATTACTAAGCACATTAATGTGCTTTCTCACAACTTGACCCACATGAAGATCAGTGCCCTCAACTTTGAGGGCAGCGTTGATCTCAACGAGAATGACCTACCCTGGATCATTTTCTCAGCCCACCGAGGCGACCCCGATAACCCCGCCGAGGCCATGTTGCCGCTGAACGGGCCGGCGACGATCGCCACCATCCAGCAGCTCGGCCTGGCCGCGATCAACGCGACCGAGGCTGATTGCGACGATCGATCCGTCGAGTAATTGGGCGACTTCCTGACGGCCCTGGGCCGTCGCCGCCGCCGAAGTTCCTGACGGGATTCTTCGAAGATTCGCGGGGCCCCGACCATGCCCAATGCGTCGGGGCCCCGATGAATCCGATTTCCTCACGACCCCGACCATACTCATGGACACCAGCGCCGAACGGCTCGACAAGAAGCTCCGAGAGTGGAGCCCCGAGGTCGCCGAAGAGGTCCGCCGCCAGGTGGACGAACTGATCGAGCTGGCCGATCGCGGCCTGCTCGACATCGCCCGCTCCCGATCCCTGGAGCAGGACGTGCTGGATCTGCTCGATGAACCTTCGCCCCGGTGAGGTCTGGCTGGCCGACCTCGGCCTCGCCGCCAAGTATCGGCCGGTGGTGATCGTCTCCCGACACGACCCGGACCCTCCCCGGGCCCTGGCGATCTACGTCCCGATCACGAGCCAGGACCGAGGGAGTGCCTATGAGGTGAGGCTCCCGAAGTCCCGGTTCCTCCAGGCCGGATCGGTGGCCAACGTCCAGGGCCTCGGGTCGTTGCCGACCGCCCGACTCGACCGGAGGATCGGCGTCCTGCGGGGGGAAACGATGGCCGAGATCAGGAGGGCCATCCTCTGGGCGCTGGAGCTGGATCCCCCGGCATCGACGCCGTAGGGTCGATGCCCTGGGAGTCGGCCCCGGTCCGGGTACGCCCTTCGAGCCCGCCGGGCGGCCTTGAGGCCGGTTAAGTTGTTTGGTATCTTCGCCTTGTTCCGGATCATCGCGCCGGGGGGCGGACGCTCCGTCGCGGAGTCGAGCCGGACGGTCCCCGGCCCTCGGGCCGCGGCGGCGTCGGAGTCGAAGGGCCGCGCGGAGGCGGCCCGGGGAGATCGAGGTCCAAGGCGGGGCGACTCATGAAATTGCTGTGCGACCGCGAGCAGCTGCTCGCCGCGTTCGGGGCCGTCGGCGGGGTCGTGCCGGCCAGGAGCCCCAAGCCGATCCTCCAGAACCTGAAGCTGGTGGCGGCGCCGGGGCAGGGCTCGACCCTGATGGCGACCGACCTGGAGGTCGGCATCCGCTACAAGGTGCTCGGCGTGAAGGTCGACCAACCCGGCTCGGTCATCCTCCCCCTGCAGCGGATGGGCCAGATCCTCCGCACCAGCACCGGGGACGACGAGCTCGCCCTGGAGGTCGACGGCGACTCGCTCGTCGTCCGCGGGCACCGCTCCGAGTTCAAGCTCCCGGCCGAGGACCCCGAACTCTTCCCCGACCCGCCCGACTTCAACGCCGAGGCCGGCTACCGGGTCGACGCCGAGGAACTCCGGAGGGCCATCAAGCGCACCAGCTTCGCCACCGACCCGGACAGCACCCGGTACGCCCTGGCCGGCGTGCTGATGGAGCCGGGGCCGGAGTCGATCACCATGGTCGGCACCGACGGCCGCCGGATGGCCCGGCAGATCATCGCCTGCGAGGCCGAGGGGGCCGTCGAGCCGCCGGGGCAGCCCCCGGTGGTGCCGGTCAAGGCGCTGAGGCTCATCGAGCGGAACCTGGACGACGAGGAGCCGAGCCGGATCGCCGTGCAGGACGGCGCCGCGGTGCTGGTGAAGACCGGCCGGGCGGTCGTCTACAGCCGGCTCGTCGAGGGCCGGTTCCCCAACTACAAGGCGGTGATGCCCGGCAGCTTCGAGAGCCGGATCCCGTTCGCGGAGGTCGAGCCGCTGTTGCAGGCGGTCGAGCAGGCGGCGATCGTCACCAGCAAGGAGAGCCGGGGGGTCGACTTCCAGTTCGGCGACGGGCTGCTGAGGCTGGCCAGCCAGACGGCCGACGTGGGGGAGTCGCACATCGAACTGCCGATCAACTACGACGGCAAGGACGTGGCGATCACCTTCGACGCCTCCTACCTGCTCGAAGCCCTCAAGGCGCTGGACCCCTCGCAGCCGATCGCCGCCGAGCTGATCGACCACAAGAGCGCCGCCGTGTTCAAGACCGAGGACCAGTACACCTACGTCGTCATGCCCCTGAACCGGGACCGCTAGGGCGTCCCCCCGGAGGCCCTCGGAGGCCGAGGGGCCGCGCCCGGGGCGGGGTCGATGGGCGGGGCGGCCGAGGTGGCCCCGGGCCGGGCGATCGGGCAAACCATGACGACGGTCCCGTGCCCCCGGATCGCGACCGATCCGCTTGCCAAATGAGGGGTTGAGTCCTTATAATGAAGAAGCGTTCACATCGAGGCGGGCCCGATGGCCGGGGCGGGACGACTCCCCTGTCCGAGGCGCTCGGCTCCCTGTTCGCGAGCCGGGGGTACGCCCGGACCCGGGCCCTCGGCGAGCTGGAAGCGGCCTGGGAGTCGGCCGTCGGCCCGGAGCTGGCCGGGCGGACGAGGCTGGGCACCGTGAGGCACGGGGTCTTGAGCGTGACCGTGGCGCACCCGACGCTCCTGGAGGAGCTGGCCGCCTTCCGGAAGCCGGCGATCCTGGCCGCCCTCCGCAAGGACGCCCCCGGCACCCCCGTGCATGACCTGCGATTCCGGGTCGGACCGATCGAGGCGTGACGACCCTCCCCGCCCCGGCCCCCGGTCGGGCCGGGGCGGACCCCCGCCTCCGCCTTTGCATCCCGCTTTCCCGAGGATTGGCGATGGCCCTGCACCCCGACGGTTCGACCGACACCGACACCGAGACGACCGAGGCCCCGACCCCGGCCGGCAACGGCGACGGCGCCTCGGCCCTCGACTACACCGAGAGCAACATCCGGGTGCTGGAGGGCATCGAGGCCATCCGCAAGCGCCCCGGCATGTACATCGGCGACACCACCAGCAGGGGCCTGCACCACCTGATCTACGAGGTCGTCGACAACTCGATCGACGAGGCGATGGCCGGCTACTGCCAGCTGATTGACGTGACGATCCTCGCCGACGGCTCGGTCGCCATCGCCGACGACGGCCGGGGCATCCCGGTGAAGGAGCACCCCAGCTTCCCCGGCGTCGGCACCCTGCAGATCGTCCTGACCAAGCCCCACGCCGGCGGCAAGTTCGACCACCAGACCTACAAGGTCTCCGGCGGGTTGCACGGCGTCGGCGTCACCGTGGTCAACGCCCTGAGCGAGCGCCTGGAGGCCGAGGTCCACCGCGACGGCAAGGTCTGGCGACAGGAATACTCCCGGGGGGAGCCCGAGGGGCCGATCCGTCCCACCGGGTCCACCAAGCGCACCGGCACCCACATCCAGTTCCTGCCCGACAACGACATCTTCCCCGACATCGCCTTCGACTACGGCACCCTGGAGAAGCGCTTCCGGGAGCTCTCCTTCCTCAACCCTGGCGTCCGGATCCGACTGCGGGACGAGCGCGGCGACGAGCCCAAGCAGGACGAATTCTTCAGCGAAGGGGGCCTCGCCGAGTTCGTCGCCCACCTCAACCGGGCCCAGAACCCCCTGCACGAGCCGGCGCTGCTCAAGGGGCGGGACGACGAGCGGAACGTCGAGGTCGAGGTCGCCTTGCAGTACAACGACAGCTTCTCCGAGGCCGTCGTCACCTACTGCAACAACATCCACACCATCGAGGGCGGCACCCACCTGACCGGCTTCCGGTCGGCCCTGACCCGGACGATGAACGCCTACGTCAAGGCCAACGCCCCGGCCAGCCAGAAGAACCGCAAGGACCTGACCATCTCCGGGGACGACTTCCGGGAGGGGCTCACCGCCGTCGTCAGCGTCCGGGTGCCCGACCCCCAGTTCGAGGGCCAGACCAAGACCAAGCTCGGCAACGGCGAGGTCGAGGGGATCGTCGCCAAGGTCGTCAACGACACCCTCGCCGCCTTCCTCGAACAGACCCCGGGCGCCGCCAAGAAGCTGGTGGCCAAGGCCGTCCTCGCCGCCGAGGCCCGGGAGGCCACCCGCAAGGCCCGGGAACTCGTCCGCAACCGCAAGGGCGTCCTCACCGGGGGCGGCCTGCCCGGCAAGCTGATGGACTGCTCCAGCCACGACCGGGAGAACTCCGAGCTGTTCCTCGTCGAGGGCGACTCCGCCGGCGGCACCGCCGAGGGCGGGCGCGACCGCCAGTTCCAGGCCATCCTCCCCCTGCGCGGCAAGATCCTCAACGTCGAGCGCGCCCGGCTGGACAAGGTGCTCGGCAACGAGGAGGTCCGCAACATCATCACCGCCGTCGGCGGCGGCATCGGCGAGGAGGAGGCCACCGACAAGCGACGCTACGGCAAGATCGTCATGATGAGCGACGCCGACGTCGACGGCTCCCACATCCGCACCCTCCTGATGACCTTCTTCTACCGCCAGATGCCCCGCCTGGTGGCCGAAGGCCACCTCTACGTCGCCCAGCCTCCCCTGTACCTGATCTCCCACCGCAACGACCGCCGATACGTGCAGACCGAGGCCGAGATGCACGCCATCCTCATGGGCAACGGCCTGAAGGAGGCGACCCTCCGCCGCGCCGGGGCTGACGCCACCGCCGCCGACGCCGACGGCGAGCCGATGGCCGTCGACGGCGAGAAGCTCCGGTCCCTGGTCGAGATCGCCGCCGGGCTGGACAACGCCCTCCGCGCCTTCGGCCGCCGCAACCTGCCGGTCGGCGAGTTCCTCAAGCGGGCCCACCCCGAGACCGGCCTCATGCCGCTGTTCCTCGTCCGCCAGGTCGAGGCGGACGACGTCTACCTCTACTCGGCCGAGGAGCTGGAGCGGTTCACCAGGGAGCACGCCCCCGAGTCGCTCGACGCCGCCCCCGTGGACGACGCCGACGTGCCCGACGCCGACGGCCAGGCCGTCCCGGCCGCCGACGCCGAGCCCTCCGCCCCCGAGGCCCTGGCCTTCCGGATCACCGAGCTGAGCGAGGTCCGGACCCTGAACAAGTGGCTCGCCCGGCTCCGGGGCGACTTCGGCCTCGGGGCCGACGTCCTGCTGCCCGTCGAGGTCACCGGGGACGAGCCCCCGCCGAAGTTCGTCCTCGACCGGGACGGCGACGAGCACCCGCTGCTCGACCTCCGGGAGCTGGTCCCCACCGTCCGGCGCCTGGGAGAACGCGGCCTGAAGATCACCCGGTTCAAGGGCCTCGGCGAGATGGACGCCGAGCAGCTCTGGGAGACCACCATGGACCCCTACCGGCGGACCCTGCTCCAGGTCCGCCTGGACGACGCCGCCGCCGCCAACGACCTGTTCACCACCCTGATGGGGGACGACGTCGAGCCCCGCCGCGAGTTCATCGAGAAGCACGCGCTGGAGGTCAAGAACCTCGACGTCTGAGCCGCATTGCCCGGGGCGACGGCGGTTTCGTAAGGTTGGCTCGCCCCGCTCGGCCCACCGCCCCTGCCCGCCTCGAGCGGAGGTGCGGCGGCGGTTCGGGCTGCGCGGACCCACCTTCGAGACGGGCCGGGGTTCCACCCCGGGCCGACACCCTCGCTCCAGCAAAGGCGGCAACACCCGATGGCATTCCTCGTGGACGGGCAGACGGCGCTGGTCACCGGCGCGAACCGGGGGATCGGAAAGTCCATCGTCGAGGCCCTGATCAAGCACGGCGCGAATGCGGTCTACGCGGCGGTCCGCGACCCCGAGTCGGCCCGGCCGCTCGTGGAGGCGTACGGCGACCGGGTCAGGCCGGTCGAGCTGGACCTGACCCGACCGGAGACGATCTCGGCCGCGGCCGGCCTCGCCAGGGACGTCCGGCTGGTCGTCAACAACGCGGGAGTCCTGAAGGCCGCGACGGCCCGGGACGACCACGCCTTCGAGTCGCTCGCCTTCGAGCTGGACGCAAATGTCTTCGGCCTGCTCCGGGTCGCCCAGGCCTTCCTGCCGGTCCTCAAGGCCAACGGCGGCGGCGCGTTCGTGCAGCTCAACTCCGTCGTCTCCCTGAAGTGCTTCCCCCAGTTCTCGACCTACTGCGCCTCGAAGGCCGCCTCCTACTCGCTGACCCAGGCGCTCCGGTCGCTGGCGGCCGGCGACGGGGTGGAGATCCTGAGCGTGCACCCGGGGCCGATCGCCACCGACATGGGCCACGACGCCGGCCTCTCCGAGATCGCCGAGCCCCCCGGTCTCGTCGCCGAGGCCATCGTCGCCGCCCTCGCCGCGGGCGAGTTCCACGTCTTCCCCGACTCGATGGCCAGGCGGATCGGCGGCGCCTACGACTCCTTCGCGAAGGGCGTCATCGAGGCGGAGATGGGCGAGGGCTGACCCGTCGCCGCTCTCACCCCGCCGCCCCGACCCGGCCCGCCCCCCGACGTCGGGGGCGCGGCGGCCTCGGCCGGGAGGCCTGGGCGCGTGGCGGCCTCCGGGCCGGACCGGGACGCCCCGGTCGGCCTGGGCGAGCCTCCCCCGAACTCAATGCGACCGAGCGTGTCCCGGACGACCGGGTGCGACCGCGTCCGCCCAGGCCTCCCCTGGCGGATAGATTTCCCGTGTTCGCTCCATACCGATACTGTACGCTGACGAATGACCTGCACCTTTCCGTCTTTGATTACGTAGAGTAACGAAAAGATATTCTTCTTCTCCGGAGAGGCCGCCTCGCGCCGTTCACGTTCCGACAAGGTCACCCACAAGTCGTTCTGTGGCAGGAATTTGAGTAGGCCGAACGTTCTCCCTCCCCGGGGGAAAACCCGTCGACGGCGCCGTCGCGCCCGCCGGCACGGGCCGGGGGGGAATTGTGTCGGGAATCGGGAAGGGGAATGGGGGTGTCGACGGTGAGGGCGCCATACGCGCCGGCGCGACGCGCCGTCGACGGGTTTTCCCCCGGCGGATGTCAACGGGTCGAGGGGGGATCCGGCCCGGGTCAAGGGGGGATCCGGGTCGATCGCGATCGGGCCATGGGGGAGCAGGATCCGGGAGGGCGATGGGTGGCCGACCCGGAGGATCGGGGCTCGACTCCCCCCGCCACCGGCCTGGGGCCGACCGTCCAGGTCCTGTACGCTCCGCCCGTTACGCGAGGATCGACGCGTAACGGGCGGAGCCGCCGGGGCCGGGCAGGCTCGCCTTCCCGGGACCCGGGTCATCTCCTAAGCTGACGGCTCGAACCCGGTCGGATGAGCGGGTCGAGGCGAGGTGCCGGGTCGGGGAGGCGACGCGGATGGCGACGACGGGGCCGATCGGGGGAGGTCCGGATCCGGCCGGGTCCGGGGCCTCGGGGTGGCTGCTCGGGCTCCTGGCGGCGCTGGTGCTGGGCGTCGGCCTGGGGGGGGCCCGTCGGCTGAGCTACCACGAGGCGATCGTCGCCCAGGGGGCCCGGGAGCTGCTCGAGGCCGGGCCCGGGGCCGGCTGGCTGGTGCCGACGATCGGCGGCCGGCCCTGGCTGGAGAAGCCCCCGCTGTCGCACTGGCTGGTGGCGCTGCTCTCCGGACTCTCCGGCGGGGTCGACGAGGCGACCAGCCGCCTGCCGTCCGCGCTGTCGGCCTTCGGCCTGGCGATGCTGGTCTCGGGGATGGCGGGCCGGAGGTTCGGCCCAAGGATCGGGCTGCTGGCCGGGGCGGTGCAGCTGACCGCCTCCTGGTCGATCCACCGCGGCCGGCTGGCCGACGCCGACATGGTCCTCGCCCTGCTCGTCGCCTCGACGATCTGCGCGTTCGACCGCCTCCGGTCGGCCGACGACGGCGAGGAGGGCCGTTGGCGATGGGCGTTCTTCGCGCTGCTCGGCGGCACGTCTCTGGCCAAGGGGGTGGGCTTCGGCGCGGCCCTGGCGACGGCGACGATCGCCGCCGTCCTGACCTGGGACCGGGACGCCCGGGCCCTCCGGCGCCTGGCCTGGCCCCCGGGCTGGCTGCTGTCGGGCCTGATCGCCCTGGCCTGGCCGATGGTGATCGCGTCGAGGCATCCGGAGGCGGTCGGGCTCTGGCTCGGCCACGTCACCGACCGGATCTCGACCGACCCCCGGCAGTTCGCCGGCGAGCCCCTGCCGAGCTTCCTGCTCTCCCCGTCCGTCCAGATGCTCCCCTGGACCCCCATCGCCCTCGTCGGCGCCCGGAACTCCTTCGGCCGGGCCCGGGCCGATCGGGCCGGCCCCGACCGCCTTCTCTGGGCCTGGGCGGTGGTGCCCACGGCATTACTCGCATGTGCCTCAGTCCGGAATGATCACTATCTGATCCACGCCCTTCCCCCCTGGTCGATCTGGGGGGCCCTCGGCCTGGCCCGCCTGGGGGACCGGCTCCGAGGCCGTCGGGGGTGGTCGAGCGACCGGATCCGTCGGGGGGCGATCGGCCTGTTCGGCGCGATCGGCGTGGGGGTGGCGGTCGCCCACGTCGCCGTCATCCCCCGGTTCGAGGACCGGGGCCGGGAGTGGTCCTGGTACCTCGAGGCCGCCCGCCGGGTCCCCCCCGAGGCCCCGCTCCTCTTGCTCTACGCCTGGGACGGCCCCGACCCCTGGGACCGATTGCCCTACCCCACCCCCTTCGGCCCGGTGCCGCATGACCTGGCCGTCCGATTGTTCTACCTCGACCGCCCCGCCTCGTGGTTCAACGGCCCCGATCGCCTGGCCGACGCCCCCCCCTCGCCCGATCCCTTCGCCGTGATCGCCCGGGGGCGCGACCTGCCGAGCCTCCGCCGGGTCGGCCGGGTCGAGGAACTGGCCCGGGGGCCGGACCACCGCTGGGACCGGGCCTACCGGCTCTTCCGGGTCGAGCCCGAGGCCGATCGGCACGGGGACGCCCCTCGTCCTCGTGGAACCCCTTGATGCTCGTGCGAGGACGGGGCGATCCCGGCCGGCAGGACGCAGGGCCAGTGCATCCCTTCGACCCGGGAGGCGGAGAACCGCGTCGAGAGCACGCTCGACCGCGGTGAACATGACGCGGTCGTCGGCATCCCTCCGAATCGAGGCGTAGGCCGATGGGGAGGCCCGAGAGGCGGGACGGCCGCAGCTCGTCGGGGACACCGAGTCCGGCGACGGCCGGGGCGTCCTCGGCCTGCCCATGGGCGACCGGTCGACGCGATCTCGCCCCGATGAGGGGGACGGGACTCGGGGCGGGCCGGCGTCGCCGGGCCGTCGCGGGCGGTATAATCGTCGGGGCCAGGAGAGACCACTCCCACGACCGACCGGCCCCGACAGGATCCCCAGACGATGGACCGAACCGACGTCGCCGAGGAGGCGGCCCCGCCGGACCTGAACGACGCCTATCAGCGCCGGGCGGAGATCTTCCCCAGGCTCTCCGCCGACCAGATCCTCCGCGCCTCCCGGTTCGGCTCCATCGAGCCGACGCCGGTGGGGACGACCCTCTTCCGCCGGGGGGAGCGGTCGGTCGACTTCTTCATCGTCCTGGAGGGCTGCATCGAGATCCTCGCCCACGACTGCGACGGGCCCCACGTGGTCACCGTCCACGGCGACCGGCAGTTCACCGGCGAGCTGGACCTGTTCAACGACCGCAAGATCCTCGTCGACGGCCGCATGGGGGCCGACGGCCGGGTGATCCGCATCCCCCGGCTCGAGTTCCGCAAGCTGCTGCTGGCCGAGCCGGACATCGGCGACGTGATCATGCGGGCCTTCATCCTGAGGCGCAAGGGGCTGATCGACCACGAGCAGGCCTCCGTCACCCTGATCGCCTCCCAGCTCTGCCCCGACGGCCTGCGGATCGAGCGCTTCCTCCGCCGCAACGGCTACCCGGTCCGGTCGCTCGACGCCGACGCCTCCGACCACGCCCGGGCCGCCCTCGACGGCCTCGGCCTGGCCCCCGGCTGCGGCCCGGTCGTCTTCTGCCCCGACGACGAGGTCCTGCGCAACCCGAGCAACGCCGAGCTGGCCGAGTGCCTCGGCCTGGCCGAGGGGTTCGACCCGGGGTGCTCCTACGACGTGGCCGTCGTCGGCGCCGGCCCCTCGGGCCTGGCGGCGGCCGTCTACGCGGCGTCGGAAGGGCTCTCGACCCTGGTGATCGAGGCCGAGGCCCCCGGCGGCCAGGCGGGCACCAGCTCCAAGATCGAGAACTACCTCGGCTTCCCGACCGGCCTGTCCGGCCAGTCGCTCGCCGGCCGGGCCCAGGTGCAGGCGATGAAGTTCGGCGCCAAGATCGTCCTGCCCCGGACGGTCGTCGGCATCGACTGCGACGTCCACCCGTACCGCATCCTGCTGGAGGACGGCGGCGTCGCCCTGGCCCGGACGGTGGTGATCGCCTGCGGCGCCCGCTACCGGGGCCTGGATCTGCCCGAGGCCCGCTCGTATGAAGGCGTCGGCATCCACTACGCCGCCACCTCGCTGGAGAGCCGCCTCTGCGCCGACGAGGAGGTGGTGGTGGTCGGCGGCGGCAACTCGGCCGGCCAGGCGGCGGTCTTCCTGTCGAATCATGCGAAACACGTGCACATGCTCGTGAGGGGACACCGGCTGGCCGACAGCATGTCCGACTACCTCGTCGGCCGGATCGAGGCCTCGGCCCGGATCACCCTGCGGACGTGCACCGAGATCTCGGGCCTCGGGGGTGACCGCCACCTGGAGTCGGTCACCTGGCGGCATCGGGACACCGGGGAGCAGGAGGCCCGGCCGATCCGCCACGTCTTCCTGATGATCGGCGCGGCGCCCAACAGCGGCTGGCTGCCCGGCTGCCTGACGCTCGACGCCAAGGGATTCGTCCGGGTCGGCGGCCACGTCGGCCCCGACGACGGCTGGCCGCTGGAACGCCCCCCCCACATCCTGGAGTCCAGCCGCCCGGGCATCTTCGCCGTCGGCGACATCCGGGCCGACTCGGTCAAGCGCGTCGCCTCCGCCGTCGGCGAGGGCTCCATCGCCGTCCAGTTCATCCACCGGGTCCTCGACGAGTTCCGGTCCCGACCCCCCGCCCCCCCCCTCCGACCCGCCGGTGTCGCCGGATCGGCCGGCGGATGACGGCGGGCCCGATGCCCGACGGCGAATGACCGGGGGACGTCCCTCGTCGCGATCCCGGCATCCGCCCTCCCTCATCCGCCACCCCGGGCCCGCCCCATCCATGATCACCTACGACCCGAACCGAGACTGGCTCCGAGACATCCGCCACCTCGGGTCGAGCTGGACCCTCGTCCGGATCGCCCGGGGCGTGTTGCTGGTCGGCCTGTACGCCTCGGCCCTGACGGCGCTGATCCTCCGGTTCGACCTGGAGGGCGGTCGGTCGATCTCCGGCACGTTCTCGCTGCTGGGGGTGATCCTGGGCATCATCATGGTCTTCCGGACCAACACCGCCTACGAGCGCTGGTGGGAGGGCCGCAAGCAGTGGGGGACGCTGGTCAACCACTCCCGGACCCTCGCGTTGCAGCTCGATTCCCTGCTCCCCCCCGAGGCCCTCGACGACCGATCCGCCTTCGCCCGGCTGCTCGGCGACTTCGCCCTCGCCCTCAGCGGCCACCTCCGGGGCGCCGTCGACCCGTCGATCCTCGACCGCCTCCGGGCCGATCACGCCACCGACCCCGACGACCCCGATCCCCTCCGGGGCGGCGACGGCCGCCCCGTCCCCCGGGCCGAGCCCCCTTCCCACGTCCCGACGCTGGTCGCCGGGGAGATCATCGCCCGGCTCCAGGACCTCCGGCGCCGGGGCGTCCTCGACGGCTTCGACCTGCTGGCCACCCGGCCGCACTCCCACGGCCTGCTCGACGTGGTCGGGGCCTGCGACCGGATCCGACGCACGCCGATCCCCTTCTCCTACAGCGTCTTCATCAAGTCCTTCATCCTCTCTTATGCCGCCATCCTGCCCGTCGGCCTGGTGCCCGAGTACGGCTACCTCGCCGTGCCGCTGGTCATGCTGATCGTCTTCGCCCTGCTCGGCCTGGAGCTGATGGCCGAGGAGATCGAGGAGCCCTTCGGCCTCGACTGCAACGACCTGCCCACCGACACCCTCGCCCGCTCCATCGCCGCCGACGTCGCCGGCCTACTCCGATGCTCCTCCCCCCGATCCCGGCCCGCCGCCCCGAAGGCCTACAGCAAGGTGTTCTGAAATTCGCCGACGCGGGAACGTCCCGGCCCCCCGCCCTGGGCCGGGCGGCCCCGGGTCGGGCGGGGGATTCTTCCGCCGGCCTGCGGAAATCCGTATCGTCGGGCCGGCCCTCGGGCACTTGATACGTGAGCGGGAAGGGCTGGAAGACCCTGCATCAGGGAGGATCCGGGATGGCTCGCGGTCAATCGGGGGTGGCTCGCCCCCTCCGGGTGCTGTTCGAGGTCGGGGCGGTCGGCGGCCTGGAGGACGCCCATCTGCTCGACCGCTTCCTCGAGGCCGACGGCCCCGGGGCCGAGCACGCCTTTTCCGCCCTGGTCGATCGGCACGGCCCGATGGTCCTGGCCACTTGCCTCGCCCAGCTGCGAGACCGGCACGAGGCCGAGGACGCCTTCCAGGCAACCTTCCTCGTGCTCGCCCGACGGGCCGGGTCGATTGGCCGACGCCGGTCGGTGGCCGCCTGGCTGCACGGGGTCGCCTGCCGGGTCTCCCGCAAGGCCCGGCTCTCGGCCGCCCGGCGTCGGGTCCGGGAGCGTCGGGTGGCCGACGCCGTCCCCGCCTCGGCCTGCGACCGGCCGCCCGACGACCTCGCCCCGGTCCTGCACGAGGAACTCGGACGGCTGCCGGAGTCGTATCGCGCCCCGGTCGTCCTCTGCTACCTCGAAGGCCTGACGCATGAGCAGGCCGCCGCCCTCCTCGGCTGGCCGGTGGGCACGGTGAAGGGCCGCCTGGCCCGGGCCCGGGACCTGCTCCGGACCCGACTCGCCCGCCGGGGGCTGGCCCCGGCCGCAGTCGGGGCCCTCGCGGCGACGATCGCCGCCCGCCGGTCGATCGCCGCCGTCCCGAGATCATTGATCGACCCCACGACACGGCTCGCGGTGGAGTTCGCGGCCGGGTCATCGGGCCTGGCCGGGTCGGCCGCGGCCCGGGTCGTTTCCCTTTCCCAAGGAGTGCTGACTTCGATGCGCTGGAACGCAATCGTCAAGACGATGCTCGTCGCCATCCCCGCCGTGGCCCTCACCGTCGGGATCGGTGCCGTCTCCGCCCGCCAGGGAGATGATCCCGCCCCGATCCCCGCCGCCGTCGAGCCTCCCCGGGCCGCCGAGGCCCCATCCGTCGCGCCGCCCGCCCTCGATCCGGGTCCGATCGTCAATGGGTCCGCCTTGCCCCCGGCCGAGGTTTCGGGCGTCATCCAGTTCATCTGGGAGCCCGAGTCGTTCTCGGCGTACACGATCCCCGAAGGCTTCGACCTCGAGCAGATCCTCGAGGCGGTGCCGGGCATTGATCAGGAGGTGGACCAAATCCTCGCGGGCGCCATCGAGGCCACCGAAGCGGAACTCAGGGCGATGCAGGAACAGCGGACGCAGGTCGCGACTGCGTTGGCGAAATATCATCATGCGTTCTCAACGCTGAGGCGCCGACGCGACGCCCTCAACGCGATGATCGCCGACGCGACGTTGACCCCCCCGGATGGCGAGATCGACGGGGCCCTGATGCGGGATCTCCAGTCTGCGGAGCAAGTAATGCTCGCCGAGCACGAAGACTTCGTCGAGCAACTCGGCGGGACGATCCGAGGGCTGGAGGTCCGGGCCCGGACCCTCGACCTGGCGATCGGTCGCCTCTCGGCCATGAAAGACGCCCTCTCCGGCCCCAAGGTGCCCGCCGTCCCGTCGACCGGGAGCCTCACGCCGTCGCTCAACATCGAGCCCCCGCCCCTCGACCCGGCCGCCCGCCGCACCTCGGTCGACCTTTCGGCGACCGATCCCCGGGACCGCCGCATCGACGCCCTGGAGCGGAAGCTCGACGCGGTCCTGGAGGCCCTCCGCGCCTCGGATCGCTGACCGAGGCGCCCGGGGGGAGTGGCCGCGGACCGTCTCGGAGCCGCGGTCGGCGGGTCCTCGACGAGTCCCGGTCGCCGGGGGGATGGCCCCCGCTACGTCCGGAGCCGATCGGGGGGCAGGCCCCCGCTACGCCCGGGGGAAGCGCGGGGGACGCGGCCCGGGGAGCAGGCCGAGGGCCCGGAACTGGTTGAGGACGACCCGGGTCCGGACGGGCAGGTAGCCCCGGACGACCCGGCCGACGGCCCGGCGCCAGTCCTGCTCCGTCAGCGGGGCCCGGGGGCGCTGGGCGTCACCCCAACGGGCCGACTCGCCGAGGATCGCCGGGCCGATCGCGTCGGCCCGGGCCCGGAACCGGGCGATCGAGGCCCGGGGGGTCAGCGGCCCGTCGCCGAAGAAGGTCTGATCGACCCGATCGGCGAACTTCTGCCGGTAGGTCGGGTTCGCCAGCAATTGCTGGTGCAGGTACTGGGGGTTGAACGTGGCGAACTCCGAGCCGATCGGGACCGGGCCGTTGACGTTCTCGGTCGGGCGGAGCAGCGAGAACTCGGCGTCCCGCATGAGGAACCGGAACCCGTCGTCGCCGGTCCGGTCCCGGATCACGTAGAAGTTGTTGATGGCGAACTGGCCGTTGAACCGGCTGATCGGGCCGTCGATGTTCCCGATGTAGAGGGTCGTGAGCATGTAGTCGATCAGGCTGTCGACGTCGACCAGGTTCTCGAACTCGGGGTTGGGCGAGCCGTCGGGGTTTCGCCCCTGGATCCGGTAGTAGGCCCCGTCCGAGGCCAGGCCGCCGGGGGCGGTGGCCGCCTGCCAGAGCCGGGACCAGGCCCCGAGGTCGCCGTCGGTCGCGCCGATCATGGCGCCGTTCTCGGGGCGGATCACGTCGAAGTCGTCGGGGTCGCCGCCGAAGTAGGTGGCGCCGAAGTTGGCGTCGGGGCGCTCCTCGCTCTGGTAGAGGCCCCAGTACTGGCCGTTGATGTAGAGGTGATAATAGCGGCTGCGGGTGTAGGGCTGGCCCAGGTCCCGCATCGTGTCGCGGGCGAAGACCTCGGTGGCGAAGGTGGCGTTCGGGTTGCCCTTGAAGCCCCAGGAGATGCTCTGGTCGGTCCTCAGGTCGACCCGGGCGAAGGAGTCGGCCCCCTCGGGCCCGAACAGCGGGTACTCCAGCCTCGGGGCGCCGTACTCGGACCGGAAGAACAGTCGGAGCGAGTGCTTCGGGTTGGTGATCACCCCGCTGGAGGTGCCCCGGAGCCGCAGTCCGGCGTTGATCTGGAACCCCGTCGAGCCGTCGGGGTTGATCAGCTCGGCCGAGACCGGACGTTCCCACTCCCTCCCCTCCTGGGTGGAGTTGGCGTAGATGCCCGAGGCCGGGTCGAACAGGTTGGGCAGGTCGGTCGACAGGGAGATCGTCGGGATCGACCGCAGGGCGGCCTTCAGCCGCTCCCCGCCGAACCGGGGGTGGTTGACGATCCTCGGGTCCATCCCGTAGTCGACGACGTGCGCCCCCCAGGTCTCCGGCCAGCCGAGCGGGGCCCGGCCGTCGGGGGACTGCCGCAGCACGTCGTCCAGGAAGAGATAGGTCCAGGCCCCCGGGGGGGCGGGGCTGTCCCCCTCCTTGAAGGCCGCTGCCCGGACCACCATGGTGCGGTCGACCACCAGCGGGCCGGCGTAGATAAAGCCGTGCTCGGCCGTCGGCGTGCTGCCGTCGATCGTGAACCGGATCTCGGCCCCCTCCGTCGCCGAGCCGAGCGTCAGCAGGAAGGGGGCGTCGTAGAAGCCCCTCGGCACGCCGGCGACGACCGGCTCGACGGCCCCGGGCTCGCCCTCCCGGTTCGGGCCACCGGGCGTCGGCAGGGCGAACGCCCGGCGATCGAGGGGCGAGGCGACCGCGCCGCCCGGCCCGAAGGCGACGCCGAAGGAGCGGTCCGCCTCCTGCTCGGGGAAGCCCGGGGCGTAGGCGTCGGCCACCACCCCGTCGGGCCGGACGAGGCCGAGGTATTCCCCCTCGGCCCCGAGCTTGAAGTTCGCGTGCAGCTCCCCGGCCGGGTCCGCCCGGTCCTTGTCCGAGGCGAAGACGACGAGGAACCCGCCCGGCGGCAGCACCACGCCCGGGAAGGCCCACTTGCCCGGCTCGGCCTCGTCGTCGGTCAGGGACCACCCCACCAGGTCGACCGCCGAGGCGGTCGGGTTGTGGATCTCGACCCAGTCGGAGCGGTCGCCGTCCTGGTCTCTGAGTCCCTCGGCGTTGGAGGCGAGCAACTCGCTGATGATCGGGCCGGACGCCGAGTCCATCAGGGCCCTCGGCTCCAGCCGCTCGGGAGCGGCCGACAGTGGGGAGGGCCTTCGGCCTCGGGGGCGTCGTCGGATCGGGCGGCCGCCTCGGGAAATGCCGGGGATGTGCATCGCGATGACCCTGGGGGTAGGGGGCGCCTCCTCGCGTCGGAGAGGGCAGGGCCGGGGGAGGAGCCTTTCCCCCGGTTACCACCAAGAATGACACACGAATAGGAATGAAGCGGCGTTCCGACGTGCGCCCCCCGCCCCGCGCCCGGGCGGGGCCCGGGGCGGGAGGCCGGTTCCCCGGCGGCCCGGCCGATCAGCCCGGCTTCACGGCGAAGACCCGGACGCTGGCGGCGTAGTCGTTCACGTCGTACCGCCTCAGCAGGTCGGCCAGGCGGTCGTGCAGCGCCGCATCGTCGGGGGAGACGGCCGGGGCCGGTGCGGGGGAGCAGCATCCCGAGTCGACCACCGACAGCCCGGCCGGGGTCGGGGCCGGGGAGGGCGTCGGGGCCGAGCAGCACCCGGCCTCGGCGATCGGCAAGCCGGTCGACGCCGGCGCGGGCGAGCAGCAGGATTCGGCGGCCTTGGCCTCGATCGCCGGGCCCGAGGCCGACGGCGGCGGGCAGCAGGCGGCCTGGTTCTCGACCTTGGCGTAGGCGTTCAGGTCGGCGCCGGTGTCCACCACCTCGACCCCCGAGAAGCCGGCGTCGAGCAGCATCCGGCGGTAGTCGTCGATCGGGATCGCCCCGGCGATGCAGCCGACGTAGGCCATCAGGTCGTTGCCCAGCTCCCCCGGCAGGTCCTTCTTGAGGGCGATGTCGCTGACCGCGAGCCGCCCCCCCGGCTTCAGGACCCGGGCGACCTCCCGGAGCACGGCGGGCTTGTCCGGGGCGAGGTTGATCACGCAGTTGCTGATGACGCAGTCGACCGAGGCGTCCGCCAGCGGGAGGTCGTCGATGGTGGCCAGGTGGAACTCGACGTTGGAGACGCCGGCGGCCTCGGCGTTCCGGCGGGCCAGGTCGACCATCTCGGGGGTCATGTCGATTCCGACGGCCTTGCCCGTCGGCCCGACCTTCCTCGCCGCCAGCAGCACGTCCAGCCCCCCCCCGGCGCCGAGGTCGACCACCACCTCGCCCTCCCGGAGGTTCGCCGTGGCCGTCGGGTTGCCGCAGGAGAGTCCCATGTTCGCCCCGGCGGGGATCGAGGCCAGCTCCTCGGGGCTGTACCCGAACGCCTCGGCCACCGCCCGGACCCCGGAGTGCTCGCTCGACAGGCCGCTGCCGGCCACCGAGCCGTACTTCGACCGCACGGCGTTCGTGATCGCGTCGGACATCGGATCGCTCCTTATCGAAATGAGGATATGAACGTCCACCGAGGAACTCAACGATTCAGGCGTTCCTTCGCCCTCGACAGCGCCCGGGCCATCAGCCGGGCCAGGTCGTCCCGGCGCTCGGCGTACCGGGAGGCCTCCTCGGGGGTGTCGTCGGCCTCCTTCGGGTCGGCGAAGGGGATCGAGAGCCGGAGCGAGGCCCCGGTGACGACGGGGCAGGAGGCGTCGGCCTCGTCGCAGACCATCAGGGCCGCGAAGCCGGACCTCGGGTTGCTCGGGTCATCGTACCGCTTGGAGAACTCGATCGCCTCGGCGGCCGGGTCGCCCTCGGCCCCCCACCGGATCCGGTAGACCGGGTTCGGCCCACCGTCGGGGCCGGGAGGGGCCAGGTCTCCCGTCGGCGAGACCTCGATGCCGACCGCCCTCAGCGCGTCGACCGTCCGGGTGTTGAAGGCGGAGGGGTCGGTCCCGCCGCTGGAGAAGCGGACCTCGGGCAGCCCGAAGTGCGCCGAGGCGACGTTGCCCATCGTCGCCCCCAGGATGCTCCGACGGCTGTTGCCGGTGCAGACGACGACGACCTCCAGGGGCTCCCCCGGCCGGAGGTTGCTGGCGATCCATCCGGCCAGGCGGTCGGCGGCCCCGGCATGGGGCACGTCGCCGACCGCCTCGGCGATCGACGAGACGTAGGAGGCCACCGGGGGCAGCAGCAGGGCGGGGTTGTCGGGGATCTCGGTCATCATCTCGGGAAGGCTCCTTGGGGCGAGGGGGACTCGGAGACTCGTCGGGATTGGATCAAGGCCGGGCGGTCGACATCCCGGGGGAGGGGCCGGGCACGCCCCCGGCGAAGAACCGCCGCCGGAAGTCCAGGGAGACGTTGACCAGGCCGATCAGCACCGGCACCTCCACCAGCGGGCCGACCACCGCCGCCAGCGCCGCCCCGCTGCCGATGCCGAACACGCCGATCGCCACCGCGATCGCCAGCTCGAAGTTGTTGCTCGCCGCCGTGAAGGACAGGGTGGCCGTCTTGCCGTAGTCGGCCCCCAGCGCCTTGCCCATCGCGAAGGAGACGAGGAACATCGCCACGAAGTAAACCAGCAGCGGCAGGGCGATCCGGGCCACGTCCAGCGGCATCCTCACGATGGTCCCCCCCTGGGTGGCGAACATCACCACGATGGTGAACAGGAGCGCCACCAGCGTGATCGGCGCGATCCTCGGGAGGAAGCTCCCCTCGTACCACGTCCTCCCCCGGGCCCTCACCAGGGCGAACCGGGTCGCCATGCCCGCCAGGAACGGCACGCCGAGGTAGAGCAACACGCTCCGGGCCACCTCCCCCATCGAGATCCCCGAGAGGTCGACCTTGCCGAACTCGTACCCCAACAGCGGCGGCAGCACCGCGATGAACAGCACCGCATAGGCCGGATACGCCAGCACCTGGAAGACGCTGTTGAACGCCACCAGGCCCGCCGCGTACTGCGCGTCTCCCCCCGCCAGGTCGTTCCAGACGATCACCATGGCGATGCACCGCGCCAGGCCGATCAGGATCAGGCCGATGGCGTACTCCGGCCGGTCCCCCAGGAAGGCCAGGGCCAGGCCGAACATCAGGAGCGGCCCCACCACCCAGTTCTGCACCAGCGACAGGCCCAGGATCTTCAGGTCCCGGAAGACCCGGGGCAGCTCCTCGTACCGGACCTTCGCCAGCGGGGGGTACATCATCAGGATCAGCCCCACGGCGATCGGGATCGACGTCGAGCCGACCGACAGCCCCGAGACCCCCCGCACCACCCCGGGCGCCACGTTGCCGATCAGCACCCCCAGCCCCATCGCCAGGCCGATCCAGAGCGTCAGGTAGCGGTCCAGCACCGCCAGCCTCCCCCTCGGGAGGGGCCGGCAGGTCGTCGATTCGGCGGCGGGCATGAAAGGCTCCTCGCGGTCGGCTCGGGGGGTCGTTTAATTCGGTTTGGCGAATATACTGGGCGAAAAAAAAGGGCGGGGCCCGACGCTCAGGGCCCGCAGCGGGAGACGAGGCGGTCCAGCCTCCTCCGGTCTTCCCGGAGCAGCTCGATCGGCCCGAGGCAATCGCCGACGCAATCGATCAGGGTCCGGTGCAAGCCCGACCCCGGCCGGGCCAATCGGTAGTGGACCCAGAGGCCGTCCTTGCGGCCGACCACCAGGCCGAGCTTCCTCAGGTGGGCCAGGTGCCGGGAGACGGTCGGCTGGGGCAGGCCGAGGGCCTCGTGCAGGTGGCAGACGCAGACCTCCCGGTCGCCGACCAGCAGGTTCAGGAGCCTCAGCCGGACCGGGTCGGCGAACGCCCTGAGCAGCGCCGTCGACTCGGCCAGGGAGGTCGCGGAGGTCGTCGCGTCCATCAACACCCCCCGGGCGGTCGCGCCCGGCTATTGGATTCGCTTCGCCGAATCTTATCCCGACGAGGGCCGGTCGGTCAAGGGCCTGTGGGAAGGGACCTCACGCAGAAGCGTGGAGCCGCGAAGGGGAGGGGGGAGCGGTGGAGCGGTTCCCGCCCCTGTCCCTCCCCCTTCCTCTCCGCGGCTCCACGGCTCCGCGTGAGGTCCCGCATCCCGATCAGCCCGGCAATCGGCTGGCGACCAGGGCGGTCTGGAAGCCCCGGACGACGGCGCCGATGCGGACGGCGTCGTGCACCTTCTCCTCGCCGGCCCCTGCCTTGATCAGCCCCTCCTCGTGGGCCTTGATGCACGCCTCGCAGCCGGCCAGGGCGGCGCAGGCCATCGAGGCCAGCTCGAAGGTCGCCTTGTCGGTGGCCGGCCGGGCCATCCGGCCCATCCGGAGCCCGGCCTGGCGATGGGAGTACGCCTCCTTGCCGATCATGTGGCGGAACCGGTAGTACACCGTGTTCATCGCCATGATCGAGGCGGCGGCCTTGGCGTCGGCGACGGCGGCCTCGTCCAGGTGCCCGGCGCCGTCCTCCCGGATCGCCCCGGCCAGCTCGGCGTCGTTGAGGAACAGGGCCGAGGCCAGGGCGACCAGGTACCGCTGCCTCGGCTCCAGGCTCCCCCCGCCGAGCACGGCCCCCAGGTTCAGCCGGAGGTCCTTCGTGTCGTCGATCAGCGACTCTTTGAGCGTATCCAGGGCGGACATGCGGGGCTCCTTCTCGTTCTCTCGCGAGTCGGCGGCGGGCGGGGCGGGGGGCAGGCGCCGGGGCGGGGACGGTCGGGGTCGGGGTCGGCGCCCGCCCCGGCCTCCCCGCCGCCCGGCGGTCAGACCTTCAGCGTCTCCTCGCCCTTCCGCCAGTTGCAGGGGCAGAGCTCGCCCGACTGCAAGGCATCGAGGACCCGGATCACCTCGTCGACGCTCCGGCCGACGTCCAGGCCGTTGGCGGCGGCGAACTGGATCGTCCCCTCCGGGTCGACGATGTAGGTCGCCCGCAGGCAGACCCCCTCGTCCGGGTGGAGGATCCCCAGGTCCCTGGCCAGCGTCTGGGCGGCGACCAGCGGGTACTTCAGGCCCCTCAGGTCGTCGTGGGACTGGCACCAGGCCAGGTGGCTGAACTCGTTGTCCGTGCTGCCGCCGACGACCATCGCGTCGCGGTCCTGGAAGTCGCCGAGCCGCTTGTTGAACTCGGCGATCTCCGTCGGGCAGACGAACGTGAAGTCCTTCGGGTAGAAGAAGTAGACGACCCACTGCCCCTCAAAGGTCTCGTTGTCGATCGTCGTCAGGCTGTCCTTCGAGGCACCCACGCAGGCATTGGCCCGGAACTCCGGGAACTTCTCTCCGACACTCAGCACGGCACGCTCCTGGATACTTGCTCGATTCGATCCGACTCGACGGTCGGACCCGACCCGGGCCCATCCCGACTCCGACCCGGCCGATCGCTCGTCCCCATTGTTAGGGGAATCCGGACGATAAGTCGAATGAATTTCCCCGATCGATCTGATAAGCTCACCTTATGGAACTGAACCAGCTCCGCACCTTCCTGAAGATCGCCGAGCTCGGCAGCTTCACCCGGGCGGCCGAGGAGGCCGGCGTCTCGCAGCCGGCCTTGAGCCAGCAGGTAGCGAGGCTGGAGCATGAGCTGGGTCGCCCGGTCTTCGACCGATCGGGCCGCTCGGTCCGGCTGACCGAGGCCGGCCGGCTGCTGCTGCCCCGGGCCTCCCGGATCGTCGCCCTGGCCGACGACACGACGAGGGAACTGCTCGACGACGGCCGGGTCGGCCGGGTGGTCGTGGCGGCGATCCCCACGATCGCGCCGTTCCTGCTGCCGCCGGTCCTCCGGTCGTACCGGATCGACCATCCCGGCGCCTCGGTGCAGGTGGACGAGGAGGTGACCGAGGCGTTGCTCCGGCGCTGCCAGCGCGGCGAGCTGGACGTCGGCGTGCTCGCCCTGCCGGCCGATGCCCCGCCGGGCCTGGCCGTCGAACCCCTCTTCGACGAGGAGCTGGTCCTGGCCCTGCCCGTCGGCCACCCGCTGGCCGGGCTGGACGCCGTCCCGCTGGACGCCGTCCGGGCCGAGCCGTTCGTCCTGCTCGGCGACGGCCACTGCCTCTCCGACCAGATCCGCAGCTTCTGCCAGCAGCGGGCCGTCCAGCCGGTCGCCACCGGCCGCACCGGCCAGCTCGCGATGGTGCAGGAACTCGTGGCGCTGGGCCACGGCATCTCCTTCGTCCCCGAGATGGCCCGGAGGGTCGACGCCAGCCCGAACCGGGTCTATCGGCACCTCCTCGGCGACCGCCCCCGACGCACGGTCGCCGCCTGCTGGAACCCCGACCGCTACCAGACCCGCCTGGCCCTCGCCTTCCTGGAGGCGCTCCGGTCCTATCGGTTCGACCCGATCGCCTGAGCCGGGCTCGGCCCAGGCGCCTCCCCCCCGAGGCGGATCCGAGGCCCTCACCCGCCCGGGTCGATGCTATCCCGCCCGGATCGCCGGCCGTACACTCGGGGGGTCGGCCGGGCGGCCGGGCCCGGCCGGTTCTTCTCGATCGCCCTTTCTTCGAGGCAGGAGGACCGATCATGTCCAGGAAATACCCGTGCGGCGGCCTCGGCAGGCGACAGCTCCTGGCCGGGGCGGCGGCCTTGCCGGCGCTCCTCGGGGCCCGGGTCTCGGCCCAGCAGCCGAAGGCGGCGGCCGACGGGGCCGAGGCCGGGGGGGACGAGGCCTGGGGAGTCCCCGGGCCCTGGCCGGGCCGGGTCGTCGAGGTCCGCAACCCGGCGATGATCCGGGACGACCGCAAGGACCGGGAGGCCATCGGCAAGGCCCTGGCCCGGGGCATGGCCGAGCTGACCGGGGCCGACGACGCCGTCTCGGCCTGGCGGACCCTCTTCGAGCCCGGCGACGTCGTCGGCATCAAGATGAATCCCGTCGGCAACCCGCTGGCCAACAGCTCGACCGAGCTGATGCTGGAGGTCATCGAGGGGCTCAAGTCCGCCGGCGTCGTGCCGAAGGACATGGTCGTCTTCGAGCGCTACCGCGACGAGTTCGTCGGCGCCGGGATGCACGAGGCGGTCCCCGACGGCATCGACTGGACCGGCCTGGGCATCGCCTACAACGGCCGACAGGTCGACATCCGGGGCGACGACCTCGACACCGGCAACCTCGACCGGGTCACCGGCTACGACCCCGACGAGTTCGTCGAGATGAACCTCGTCGCCGCCGGCCTCGACCCCAAGGACGACCGCACCCGGAGGTCCCACCTGGGCCTGCTGGTCACCCGTCGCGTGAACAAGATCGTCCTGCTGCCGGTGCTCAAGGACCACGGCTCGGCCGGCATCACCGGCGCCCTGAAGAACATGAGCCACGGCCTGGTCAACAACGTCGCCCGGTCCCACAGCACGCCCGACACCAACGTCTGCAACCAGTTCATCCCCGAGGTGGTCAGCCACCCGATCATCCGCAAGAAGTGCGTCCTGCAGATCATGGACGGCATCAAGGGGGTCTACCAGGGGGGCCCGGGGGCCTCCCGGCCCGAATGGACCTGGGAGAACAACGCCCTGTTCGTGGCCACCGACCCGGTGGCGATGGACCACGTCGCCTGGCGGATCATCGACGCGAAGCGCAAGGAGAAGGGCCTCGCCCCGGTCGGCGCCGTCGGCAAGCTCGGCCTCGACGCCGAGCGGGAGGGCTTCGACTTCCGGCAGCCGCAGCACATCCGACTGGCGTCGAACCTGGGCCTCGGCATCTTCGAGTTCGACTCCCCCCGGGGCCGTCGGCACTCGATCGACCACCGGACGATCGACGTCTCCTGACGGCCCCCCCGCTCCGCCCCACCCCGCCGGGGCGGGGCGGGGCGAGTCTCCCGGGCGGCATCCCGTCGGATCCCCAACCGACGGGATGCCGGCCCGAGCGGGCCGCAATCCCCCGAGCCCGTGAGACAGCGCCCTCCGAGACCGCCCGGCCCCGATGCCGGTCGAGAGATCCCGGGCGGAGGACGACGCCCAGGGCCGCTCCGCGTGGACGGGGCCGGTCGCGGCCGGCGGCCGATGCCGCCGTCCTCCCGGCGATGGATGGTCGGGGAAAGGGTCCGGACGACGACGCGACGCGATCGGCGGGTCCCGGGGGATCGGCCGCCGTCCCCCGTGTGGACATCAAATCGCCGGAGGTGGCGGAAAAACCGCCGCCGAGTCGCCCTGGCGGTCCGGAAGCCGGTGCCTAAACCCTTCAGAACGCGTGAGATACGCTGGAAGATCGTCGTGGAACGCGATTTGCCATTGGCCACGCCCCGTTACCGCCCCGAGTCCGCTCCCGGAGATCCGGTTCGATGTCCCGACGCCGTGGCTTCACCCTGATCGAGTTGCTGGTGGTCATCGCCATCATCGGCGTGCTCATCGCCCTGCTCCTGCCCGCCGTGCAGGCGGCCCGCGAGGCGGCCCGACGCGCCCAGTGCACCAACAACCTCAAGCAGCTCGGCCTGGCCCTGCACAACTACAACGACACCCTCGGCGCGCTGCCGCCGACGCTGGTCCTGACCGGCACGGGCCCCGCCAGCGTCACCTGGACCAACAGCTTCGGGGCCCACCCGCGGATCCTGCCCCATGCCGAGCAGGGGAACGTCTTCAACAGCCTGAACTTCGACCTGGACATGTACGCCGCCGGCGGCCAGAACCGGACGGCCACCGCCGTCTACATTAACCTGCTGGTCTGCCCGAGCGAGACGCGACAGGACTTCACCCACAACGTCGGCGGGCACATGAACGTCTGCAACTACGGCTACTGCGAGGGCGACTGGTTCGTCTGGGGGGGGGCCGGGTCGACCCGGAAGAACCGCTCGGCGTTCGGCCCCAACCAGGCGCGACGCCTGGCCGAGTTCCGCGACGGGCTCAGCAACACCCTCTGGATCTCCGAGGGCAAGGCCTACACCCCCTATTACCGCGATTGCGCCGGGGACGGGACGCTGGCGAACTTCGGCCCCGGCAAGACGTACCACGCGGACAACGTCCCGCCGCCGGCCGCCGACCCCTACGCCGTCGCCCCCGAGTACGGGGGAGGCTGCGCCCTGAGGGACGGCACGAGCGAGGGCGGGCACGTCGAGTGGGTCGAGTCGGGCGTGCACCACGCCGGCTTCACGACGGCCTGGCCGCCGAACACGCAGATCCGCGGCGGGCCCGGCGGCGCATACGCCGACATGGACCTCAACAGCCGTCGCGAGAAGATCGGCGGGATGAGCTTCGCCGCGATCACCGCCCGCAGCTACCACCCCGGCGGCGTGAACGCCCTGCTCGGCGACGGCTCGGTCCGCTTCGTCAAGGGCACGATCGACGGCCTCACCTGGCGAGCCCTGGGGACCGTGTCCGGCGGCGAGGTCATCTCCGCCGACCAGTTCTGATCTCGCCCCCCGGCCCGGGGCCCGCACGTCGGGCGACCGACGCCCCGAGCCGCTCCACCCTCCCCCCGAAAGGATTCCCATGACACAGATGAGTCGTCGTACGGCGCTCGGCCTCGGCGTCGCCGGGCTGGTCACCCTCTCGGCCCGTCCCCGGCGTGCCCTCGGGCGCCAGGACGCGAGCCCGGGGGCGATGGCGGCGAAGGCCGTCGCCTTCCTCCGCTCCCGACAGGGGGAGGACGGCAGCTGGTCGGGCGACCGCGACGAGCCGGGCATCACGGCGCTGGTCCTCACCGGCCTGCTCCGGTCGGGCCAGGTCACGCCCTTCGAGCCGGTCGCCCGGAAGGGGCTCGCCTACCTGGAGCAATTCGTCAGCCCCGAGGGCGGCCTGCCGGAGGCCTCCCACGCCAACTACGCCACCGCGATCGCCATCATGGCCTTCCACGAGGCCAACCGAGACGGCCGCTACGACGCGGTCGTCGAGGGCGGCCGGGAGTTCCTCAAGGCCAAGCAGTGGGACGAGACCGAGGGCAAGGGGCCCGACGACGTCTTCTACGGCGGCGCCGGCTACGGCGGCCGCAGCGACCGCCCCGACCTCTCGAACACGACCTTCATGGTCGAGGCCCTCCGCGAGACCGGCCTGCCGGCGGACGACCCGGCGTTGCAGAAGGCCCTGGTCTTCATCTCGCGCAGCCAGAACCTCGACGGCGAGTTCAACGACCAGCCCTGGGCCGGCGAGGTGGACGACGGCGGCTTCATCTACACCCCGGCCAACGGCGGCTCCAGCGTCGCCGGCGAGGCCACCGGGGGCGGCCTGCGCTCCTACGGCAGCATGACCTACGCCGGCTTCAAGAGCCTCATCCACGCCGGGCTGACCAGGGACGACCCCCGGGTCGAGGCCGCACTCGGATTCATCCGGGCCAACTACACGCTGGAGGAGAACCCGGGCCTGGGCCAGGCGGGGCTCTACTACTACTACCAGGCGTTCGCCAAGGCGCTGGCCGCCTTCGGCGAGCCGACGATCACCGACGCCGGCGGCACGGAACGCGACTGGCGAGCCGATCTGACCGCCGCCCTGGCCGGGCGTCAGGGCCCGCGCGGGGAGTGGGTCAACCCGTCGGACCGCTTCATGGAGGGGGACCCGAACCTCGTGACCGCCTACGGCCTGCTCGCCCTGGCCGCCGCCCGGCCTCGGGGCTGAGCCGTTCGGCCCCTCAGCCGACGGGCCGCTGGTCGGCAGGGCGGCTCGGGGGGCCGGCTGCGTCGATCGGGGCAGAGGAGGGTACCGCCCCAGGATCTTTGCACACTGGCTTGAGGGGAATCCGCCGGCTGCGATGACGCCACTCCGCACCATCCGGTAACGTGGTCGGTGCCGCTTGCCTCGCGGCTCAGACTTCCCCGGACCTTTGGCGATTCGAAGCCGCAAAGCCCCGCGTAGGCGAGAGGCCGCGAACCCCGGCGCGGGTGGCGCCATTTAATGGGCGAACGGGTCGGCTGGGAGTTCCGGGACCTCAACCCGGGACTCAGCCCCGCGTCGCGATAGCGCGTCGGCGGACGGGAGACGTGTCTCCCAGATCCTCAGAGTTCGATCGATGCTCCCCGAGGCGAGGCGTCCCCCATCGGGACTGAACGCCACGCTGGTCACTCCGGCGGTGTGGCCGACGAGGGTGAAGACCTCCTCTCCGGTTCTCGTGTCCCAGAGCTTGACGGTCCGGTCCCAACTCCCCGTCGCCAAACGCCGCCCGTCGGGACTCGAGGCCAGGCCAAAGACGAGGTCGGTATGGCCACGGAGGACGAGCGATTGTCCCGTGGCAAGGTCCCAGATCCTCACCTCGCCCGTCGACATGGGGACGCCACCGACCGAGGCGAGTCGTCCGTCCCGGAGGAACTGCACGCGTAATACCCAATCAGAGTGGCCCGGGAGCGTCCGGACCGCACGTCCCGGATCCAGCACATCCCAGATCCTCACAAGACCGTCGTCGCAGGCCGAGGCGAGCCACCGGCCGTCGGGGCTGAAAGCCACGCCATTGACGCCGGCGGTGTGCCCCCCGAGCGTGCGGATTTTCCGACCGGTTTCGGGGTCCCAGAGAACCACCACTCCGGTCTCCCCGTCAATCAATCCGGTAAATTGCGCGGTGGCCGAGGCCAGGAGACGGCCATCGGGGCTGTACGCTACGTCCGTCACCTCGTTCGCCTGTCGAGGCAGTGGTATTGGCAGACGTCTACCGGTCTCGGCGTCCCAGATCCACACCGTCCCGTCCGAGCAGCCCGTGGCAAGATGCCGGCCGTCTCGTCGGAATGCGATGGCATTGACGTCTGGACTTTCTTCGGCGAAGCCCACGGGGGGCATGTCAATAGTCGCGTCCCGCAGCATCACCAGGTTCCGGCCCAAGCCCCCCGGGCCGCGCCACCTCGAGACTCCCCAGGCGAGCTGTGCGCCAACAGAGTTGTACGCCACGGCCTTGACCCAACCTTCATGACCCCTAAAGGTCGACCGCAGGCTCCTGGTTGCGGACCAGAGCTTGACCGTCAGGTCGAAGCCACCCGAAGCGACCAGGTCACCACCGGGGCTGAAGGCCACGCACATCACGAACTGCCGATGACCCGGGAAAGCGACCAGTTGAGCGCCGGACTCGACTTCCCACAACCTGAGGCTCTTGTCCTCGCTCCCGGAGAGCAGCGACAGGCCGTCGGGGCTGAAGGCCAGCCCGCGGATGAACCCCTGATGCCCGTGAAAGACCCGGACCTGCCGACCCGTGGCGCGATCCCAGAGTCGAATGATCCGGTCGAAGCCGCCCGACGCGATGTACCGGCCGTCGGGGCTGAAGGCCACCGCATAGACAAGGCTTTCGTGGCCACGGAGTTGGCGTGTCGGCTCGCGACCCGAGAGATCAAGCACTTCCACGAGCCCCACCGTGCTGGCCATGGCAATCTCCTGGCCCGTCCAGCCAAAGGCCACCCCCAGGATGGCCCCGGCCTGCCCCGGAATTTTGTCGCGAAGTTCCCTTCCAGACGCCGCATCGAAGAGCCTGGCGTGCCCGGCGATGGTTTGCATCTCGTGGTTGCCATAACCTGCGACGATCTGCTCGCCGTCGGGACTATATGCGACGCAATAGATGAAGAAGTTGTCGGGGTCGGTGACGCGGAAGCGCTCCATACCCGTGGCGGCGTCCCAGACGACCAGCGAGGAGCCGACGCCCGTGGCGATCATGCGGCCATCGGGGCTGAACGCCACGCTCCGGAAGCTGCCGCGGACCTCGCGACGTGGAAACACGTCTTCACCGGTCGCTACGTCCCGGACGGTCAGCACGCTCTTCTGGTCCGGCTGGTCGCGGTAGAAGGCCCCCGTCACCGAGGCGATCGAGCGGCCATCGGGGCTAAACGCCACGCCGTTGACCGACTGCCCGTGTTCGAGCATCCCTGGTTCGTGAAAAGTGCGAAGGTCGAGGTGGCACTGGCGCCAGGCGTAATCCCACTCCCAACCACGCAGCTCGGCCGGGCAGCCATCAAGCAGCTCCAGGGCCCGGACTACATTGTTCCCGACGCACTCGCTCAG
This sequence comes from Tautonia plasticadhaerens, assembly GCF_007752535.1. Taxonomy (GTDB): domain Bacteria; phylum Planctomycetota; class Planctomycetia; order Isosphaerales; family Isosphaeraceae; genus Tautonia; species Tautonia plasticadhaerens. Next base: position 8,454,585 of record NZ_CP036426.1, on the reverse strand, counting down.
GGCGAGGTTGACCCGGCTGATGTAGTCTCGCCGCCGAAGCTCCTCCTTGGCACGAGCCTCTTTCTTGGCCAAGGCCAGGGCCTTCGCTTGTTCGGCCTGGGCAACCGTCAGCGACCGGTTGATCTCCTCGTAGGAATAGATCCACAGGCACAGCAACGACGCGAGGAGCACGTGCACCGCCACGATGAGCGCCGCGATCGCCGGCCGACGCCGCGCCCACTTGATCACCCGCTCCCACGGCGAGACCGGCCGGGCCACGATCGGCTCGCCGGCGAGGAAATGCCGCAGGTCGTCGGCCAGTTCGGCGGCGCCGGCATACCGTTTGGCCGGATCCTTCTGCAGGCATTTCAGCGCGATCGTCTCGGCGTCGCGCGGCAGCCCCGGTACGAGCCGCGACGGCGGCACCGGCTCGGCCGTCTTGACCTGCTCCAGCGTCTCCAGCACGGTCGTCCCCCGGAACGGCGGCCGGCCGACCAGAAGCTCGTACAGGATCACTCCCAAGGCGTAGACGTCGGCCAGCGTGCCGACTTGCTTGGCCCTCCCCCCCGCCTGCTCGGGGGCCATATAGCTGGGCGAACCCATGATCGAATCGGTCGCCGTCAATCCCGATTCCACGTCCAGACTCTTGGCCAGGCCGAAGTCGGCGATCTTTGGCGTGCCGTCGTCGGCGATCAGGATGTTGCTCGGTTTCAGGTCGCGGTGAATGATCCCGAGTCGGTGCGCCTCGGCGACGCCGCGGGCGAGGGCCTCGATCAGCGTCGCCGCCCGCCGCGCGGGCCATGGGGTGCCGTCGAGCGTCCGATCCAGGCTGCCCCCCGGCACATACTCCAGCTCGAGGAACGGCAGGCCGTCGGCCTCGCCGATGTGGTGAATCTGGACGATGTTCGGGTGTTGGAGGCTGGCCACGGCCTCGGCCTCGCCGAGGAAGCGGACCGAGGCGATGGGGTCGGCATGCGCGCCGGCCAGGATCATCTTCAAGGCGCAGGGGCGGTTCAAACGGACCTGCCGCGCCCGGTAGACGACCCCCATCGCGCCGCGGCCGAGTTCGCCCTCGATCTCGTAGCCGGCGATCGTTGGCGTGGGGCGTCGGGCGGTGTGTGTGTGGCCGGCGTGTGCCGCGTCAGCCACCCCGGTCGCGGTGCCGGAAGTCTCGTGCGCGAGGGCCACACCCCCGGTCGCCTGGCCCGGATCGACCGCGCCGGCGAGCGTCGTCCCGCGCGTGTCGGGGGGGCCATTTGGCCCGACGTCCGCCACCGTCCCCGCGGGCTCGGATTCCCCGGCCCCGATCGTTTCTCGGTCCCGAGGTGCTGGATCTCCCATGTGAGCCCCCTGCCGGTGCGGCGGGAGTCGATCGATACGCTTAGAGAATGGCGAACCCGCTCAGCTCACTTTACGGCACCCCGCCTTGATCTCCAGAGGGTTGCTCCCGCGACATGCCTCCAATCGGGCCCCGGTAGCCGTGGCGCTGGATGAGCCATTGCTCGTTGTAACGCCGCCGGAATTCGCGCAGGGCCTCGACCAGCTCCGCGACGGTGGCGAAGTGCCGGACCCAAAGCAAGTTCTCTTTCAGGGTGCGAATGAATCGTTCAGCGACGCCATTACCTTCGGGCCCAGGTGCGGCAAACGCGGGCCATGCCGTAGCGTTGTCCGATGGAGGGGGGGGCGGCCTGCCCTAAGGCCTCCGCCTCCTCGGGACGAAAGGGCGCTCGGCTCGGCACCGCTGGAGCAACAACTCGTTGTCCATGGTCAGTTCGCCGACCTCGGAGCGCAGCCGGGCGATCTCGTGGTCGCGGTCGTCGGTCGGCCGGCTCTTGAGCGCAGCCTGGCCGCCGGCCAGGAAGTCGTCGCGCCAGCTCAAGAGGGTGACGGCGGTAATGCCGAGTTCACGAGAGAGGAGCTCCAGGTCTTCGCCTCGCAGGAGTCGGAGGACGGCAGCGGTCTTGCGCGGCGAGGAGAAGCGGCCACGCTCAGCGGGATTCGGAGCGTTGGACATGGGTGCGGGCTCCTGGGTCTGGACGTGAAGGATGTCCCAACGGGATGTCCAACGGAACCCAGGAGCGGAGGAGGACGTAGCAGACGTCGGGTGACCACTGGCCCCCCGCCCCGATTCAATCCGCCGCCTCGCCCGCCTTCGCCCGGTCCTCGAACCGGGCCCGGTCGGCGTCGGTGACGGGGACGAACTCGAAGATGCCGATGCACATCTCGTCGTCCGTCTCGTCCCCCCATCGGACGGTCACCGGGGGGGCGTGGGGGTTGGCGGGGTTGTCGGCCGAGTTGTCGAAGTGGGCGACGACCTCCAGCCAGGAGCCGGCGGGCAGGAAGACCGGCTCGGCGAAGGAGTAGGTGCCCTGCCAGTTGAAGTCCCAGTCGTCGATCCGGATCAGGGGGATCCGGGTCTCGTCGGGCAGGACGGCGTCGAAGGTGAAGTCCTTGCCCAGCCAGTGCATGTGCGGCATGACCCCCGTCACCAGCACGTCCCGGCGCAGGGGGCGGCCCAGCATCGCCCCCTCCCGGGTGCTGCCCCGGACCTCGAAATGCTCCTCGCCGGGGGGGATGACCAGCACTTCCCGGAGGAACTCGTTGAGGCCCGGCCGGCGCTCGGAGCCGACCAGCTTCGCCCTCGCCTTGATCGCCTGGAGGGTCGAGACCTCGGGGAAGACGAACCCGGTGCGGACCTCCCGGGAGAGCGGCTCGTCGGAGAAGTAGAGGCCGATCGCGGTGGCGTCCCGCTCCACCTTCCCGCTCTTGTGATAATGCACCTGGATGAGCACGTCGCCGCCCTTCGGCAGGACATACCCCGTGCCCTCGGGGGCGGGGTGGGGGGTGCAGCCGGGGGTCCAGATGGGCAGGAAGGACCGGGTCGGCACGCCGTCGCCGAAGCCGCCGACGGCCGAATAGCCGGGGGCCGGATCCTCGAGGTCCAGCTCCCGGGCCCGGCCGGAGGAGTCGGTGGCGGCGATCACGTGGTGGACCACCTTCCGGTTGCCGGGCCGGAAGTCGACGGCCCGGATCCAGCGGTCCCCGGGCAGGTCCGTCGGCAGGACGAAGACCCGGAACTCGTCCTCTCCCGAGGCCCCCAACTCGTACGGCTCGGGCATCGTCAGGATCAGGCCCGGCTCGCCGAGCGTCCAGTCGGAGGAGGGGAACTCCCGAGGCGGGGGGGCGTCGGCCGGATCCCCCTCGGGCGCCCCGGCGTCGACCCAGGCCCGGAGCACCTCGACCTCCCCCTCGGTCATCGTCCGGTCGTCCCGGAACGGGCCGCCGTAGCCGGGGGCGGCGGGCCAGGGGGGCATCCGCCCCGTCTCGGCCACCAGCAGCAGGTCTGAGGCCCGACGGCGGGCGTGGTCGTAGTCCAGCAGCGCGAAGGGGGCCACCTGGCCGGGCCGGTGGCAATCCTGACAGCGCCCCTGGAGGATCGGGGCCACGTCCCGGTGGTAGGTCGGCACGTCCCCCGCCCCCGATCCCGAGGCCGACGGGGAGGCCCCCGCCACGGCGATCACCAGCCCGCCCAGCATCCGAGCAATGCCCATCCCGACCTCCCGCGATGGCCCAGTCCGAACGATCCCCGCCCCGCGTCCCTCCGGACGAATCCGGACGAGGACCATACTCCCGATCCGGCCCCCCGGTTTCAATGCCGACCGGCCCCGACCGGGGGAGTCCCCGGCCCCGTGGCCCCCGATACAATCGGACGGCGGGCGACGGCCGGGGGACGCCCGGCCCATCCGAACCCACCCCGCCCGACCCGATCCGGAGGACGCGACGCATGGCCGAGGTCGTCGAGGCCGAGCAGGACGAGGGCAGGGCCCCCGGCACCCCCCGACTCCGGGCCGTCTTCCGGAGCGGGGGGGGCGAGCTGTACCCCGACTGGCCGATCGGCCGGATCGCCGAGGCGCTCGGCGACGACGAGGGCACCCTCTGGCTCGACATCGAGAACCCCGGGGGCGCCCCCGACGGCATCGAGCCCCTGCTCCGGGACGTCTTCAACTTCCACCCGCTCGCCGTCGAGGACGCCCTGGGGGAGGCCAACGTCCCGAAGGTCGACGACTGGGGGCGCTATCTCACCATCGTCTTCCACGCCATCGACTTCGACCCCGAGCAGGACGAGGTCCTGCTGAGGGAACTCGACCTGTTCCTCGGCCACAACTTCCTGGTCACCTACCACACCGCGCCGCTCTCCTCGGTCGACCGCCTCCGGAGGCTGGTCGAGCGCGACGCCTCGTATCGCCTCTCCCACGGGGCCGACCACCTGACCTACGTCCTGCTCGACGGCGCCGTCGACGAGCACCTCGACGCCATCGAGCACCTCGACGACGCGATCGACGCCCTCCAGGACCGGGTCTTCCGCCACCCCCACCCCCGGATCATCCACGAGATCTTCCGGGTCAAGCGCTCGGTCCTGCGGGTCCACCGCATCCTCGGCCCCCAGCGCGAGGTGGCCAACCGCCTCGCCCGGGATCCCTACCCCCAGATCGACGACCGGGACCGCGTCTACTTCCGGGACATCTACGACCACCTCGTCCGCCTGCACGACGTCACCGACGGCGTCCGGGACCTGATCACCGGCACCCTGGAGACCTACCTCTCCGTCTCGGCCAACCGGACCAACGAGGTGATGAAGGCGCTCACCTTCATCACCTACCTCTTCCTCCCCCTGAACTTCCTCGTCGGCTTCTTCGGCATGAACTTCTTCGGCGAGAACATCCACCTCGACGGCCTGAAGCTCCCCCACGTCCTCATCTTCGCCTCGACCCTGACCGTGATGGTGACCTCGCCGCTGCTGCTCTACCTCTGGGCCCGCCGCCGCCGCTGGTTCTGACCCCGGGCCGGGCCTGACCGGGCCGGGCCGGACCCTCCCCCGTCTGGAGATCCGGACGGCGGGCCGTCGGCAAGGGAGGCGGCCGACGGCCCGGCCCTCGGGTCGAGGTCCCGGCCGCGACCGCCTCCGGGCCGGGGCCGTCCGGCCTCCGATCCCGGGCCGATCAGGTCGCGTATGGCTCCCGAGCCGCCCGGGAGCGGAGGCCGTTGGCCTCGGGGTCGTCGAGGAACTCCTCGCGGTCGGGGTCGATCCGCAGGGTCCTCCCGAGCACCCACGACAGCGCCGCCGCGTGGCAGGCGATGTGCGAATGCCTCATGATCGAGGAGTTCGCGGCGGTGGTGCCCCGGGTCCGGATCGCCTCGAACCAGTCCTTCGCGTGGGCCCCCACGTCGAGGCCGACCTGGGGGTTGCTCGAGAAGTCCTCGACCTCCGAGCGGAGCGACGCCGGCTCGACGACGATCCCGCCGTTGTCCCCCGTCTCGACCCAGCCCTCGTCCCCCACGAACCGGACCGGGCAGGTCCCCAGCTCGTTGATCCAGCCCTTGCGGTCGCCGAAGGGGTCGTCGAGGAAGTCGAGGACGATCTCGACGCCGTCCTCGTATCGGCAGGTGATCCGGTTCTCGGCCGGCTCGTACTCGACCGGCATGGTGTCGTCGGCCCCCTTGGCCTGCTGGCAGAGGTCCAGCGTGTGCGCCGCCCAGTCGAGCAAGCGGGCGCCGGAGTCGAAGTCCCAGTAGCCTCGCCACCGGCCCTGCACGTAGTCCTGGTTGTAGGGGCGCCAGGGGGCCGGGCCGAGCCAGCGGTCCCAGTCGCACTCGTCCTCCGGCGGGGTGGGCTGGCCGGGGAGCCAGGCGTTGTCCAGGGTCGGCCGGTAGACCGAGGCATACAGCGTCTTGATCGTGCCGAGCTTGCCGGCCCTGGCCAGCTCGACCGCCTTCTGGAAGTTGGCCACGCTCCGGCGCTGGGTGCCGGCCTGGAAGACCCGGCCCGTCTCCCGGAAGGTCTCATCCACCTGCTGGCACAATTCGATCGTCAAGCCGCAGGGCTTCTCGCTGTAGACGTCCTTGCCGGCCCGGGCGGCCATCATCGAGGCCGGGGCGTGCCAGCGGTCGCCGGTGGCGATCAGCAGCGCGTCGAGGTCGGGGCGGTCGAACAGCTCCCGGAACTCGGCGGTGGTGGTGCAGTCGGCGTTGCCGTAATGTTCATCCACGACCTTCTTGCCGGCCTCCCGACGCGATTTCTGCACGTCGCAGACGGTGACGCACTGCATGTCGTCCAGCGGCAGCATGGCCTTCATCACGTACGTGCAGCGCGGGCCGAAGCCGATCACCCCCATCGTGATCCGCTCCGAGGCCGCCCGCACCCCCTCCTGACGCCCCAGCGCCGAGGCGGGCACGATCCAGGGCATCGCCAGGGCCCCCCCGGCGGCGGCCATCGAGCCCTTCAGCACGGATCGTCGGGTCGGTCTGCCCGGGATGGTTCCCATGATGTGAGATTCTCCGGTTCCGATCGGGCCCGGGATCCGGATCCGGGTCGATCCTGATCCCCCCGATCGCCATTCCCAAACGGGCCCGGCGCGTCTCGGCCGCCCCGGGCGCGGCCCCCTCGACCGGGGCGCCCGGCTCGGGCCGACGCGCCTCGATCGGGCGTCCCCGCCGGCCGGCCTCGTCCCCCATTCGACCCCGTCCCGGGGCCCGGGGCAACCGACCTCCCGGGAATTCTCGACCCGACCGGGGCCGGGCTCAGGGGGCCGGCGCCCCGCCCCCCTCGGCCTCCCGCCTCAGCCGCTCCCGGGCGAGCCAGGCGTCGGCCTCCAGGCGTCGGGCCTGCAACTCGGCGAAGGCCAGCGGCGAGACGATCCGGTCCCTCGCCAGCGGCCGGAACCGCTCCTCCCAGCGGAGCATCCGGTCCCGGTGCGCCTCGAAGGAGGCCAGCCGCTCGGGGGTGCTCGGCGCCAGCCCATTAGCCAGGTACAGCTCCGGGTCGAGCGTCCTCGGCCCCCCCTCGGGCAGGCCCAGGTACAGCTCGCCGGAGAGCACCCGGGTCGAGAAGGCGTACGCCGCGTCCGCCAGCCGGGACTCGGCCACCCCCCGCTCGAAGCTCCGCTCGATCGTCTCCAGCGCCCGGACGGCCAGCGCCCGGCGCTCCTCGACGATCGCCGACGGGTCCGGGCCCTCGCCCGGGCCCGCCCGATCCTCCCCCTGCATCCCCGGCACGGCCGCCGATGCCATCGCCATCGCCGTCGCCGCCAGGCCGACCAGCCGCCACCGCCGGCCCGACCGCCGCAGGCGATCCCGGTCCCGCTCCAGCGAGGACACGCGGCGGGCCAGGTCGTCGAATTCCGGCGTGTGCATCCTTCTCTCCTTCGAGCGGCCTCGGGCCGACGACCCCCCCGGCGGTCGGCCGATTCACGCCGTCCCGGTCCCCTCGCCGCCGTCCCCCGGCCCCCCCGCGATCAGGATCTTCGGGGCCGATCGCCGCCTCGCCCTCCTCCCCGCGACCACCAGCGCCGCCTGCCCGCCCACCACCGCCGACACGATCGCCGCCCCGTCGGCCGCCAGCACCGCCAGCTCCCCCCCGAACCCCCCCCGGCCGCCGACGGCCACCGTCAGCAGCAGGTGCAGCGACACGCCGAACAGGAAGGCCAGCAGCAGGTAGCCCAGCAGCGAGTCGGTCAGCCTCAGGGGGCGGAACGGGTCGTCGTTCGGATAGAGCCGGATCGAATTGTGGCCGATGGCGATCCGCACCCTCACGTAGACGAGCAGGCCGATCAGGCAGGTCAGCACCAGCACGCTCGTGAACAGGACCGGCCCGAACGTCTCGGCCAGCTCGGGGGGGATGTCCACCCGGGCGTCCTCGGCGATCTGGCCGAAGGAGGAGAGGACCTCGAAGGTCGAGAACATCATCAGGCCCACGAACGAGACGGTGCCGATCAGGTCCTGGTTGCACCCCTTGAGCGTCGCGTGGACGTGCGCCTCCCACTGCCCCCGGTCGATCGCCTCGAAGTCGTCCTCCAGGAGCCGGGCCCGGGCATACGCCACCGCCTGGCGGTGGAACCGCCCGTCGACCAGCAGCCAGGCCGCCACCGTCCCCACGCCCACCGCCGCCGCCAGCATCGGCGGGGCGTGCAGCGCCAGCGCCAGCACCGCCGCCGAGAACCCGGCGATCACGTCCGCCAGCAGGAAGTTCAGGAACGAGACCCCGAAGTAGTTCCTCCTCCCCGCCAGCTCCGGGTCCCCCGACCCGGCGAACTCCCTCCCCCTCATCAAGCGGGCGTAGAGCATCCCGTTGAGCGTCAGCCCCGCGTGCAGCCTCCCCATCCGAAGCGCCAGGATCAGCGAGGGGACCAGCACCATCACCGCGTAGAAGGCGAACAGGTGCTCCTGCACCCGCCCCAGGCTCTCCGGCAGCCCCCCTTGCAGGGCGTTCTGGAGGAAGATCCCCAGGGCCGCGTACACCGACCCCAGGAACGTGTAAAGCTCCCGGCGACGGTCGATGATCCCGTGGATCTCCCGGGAGACGGTCTCGAAGTCGGTCATCGGCCCAGGCCCCTCCGGCGCCCCCTTCATGCCGGCGAGATCCTCCCGCCGGCCGCCGGTGGATCTTCACGCGCCCCCCGGGCCGTCACAAGGGCTCGGTGCGTCGTCGAGGCAGGTCGTCCCGGCGGCCGGGACCGATCCGACCCCCGCCCCCGCAGGCGGGGGAGCGGGTGGCCGGAGGCCGGGTGAGGGGGGATCCGACGGCGCGCGAGGCCCCGCGTCCCGGTCACCGACCCCTCACCCTGCCCTCTCCCCACAGGTGGGGAGAGGGGGGCAGATCCGGACCCTCGCCCCTGTCCTCGGGAGAGAGGGTGGGCGAAGCCCGGGTGAGGGGGGATCCGACGACGCGCCGGGTCAGGCGATCACGGCGAAGACCTCTCCCCGCCGGGTGGCCGGGGCAACGCGGAGCGTGCCCCGGGATCACAGGCCATCGACCCGGGGCACGCTCCGCGTTGCCCCGGCCACACGACGCGTTGCCCCGGCCACCCGGCCGCGAGGATCTCCGGGGAACGCCGCCGCAGCCGTTGGTGAGGCCGAGGCTCTCCCCGATCCCCCTTCGGATCGCCGGGGACCCGGCCGATCGGACCAGAGGGCCCGGGTCGATCCCGGGCGCCTTGGGCCGACCCCGGCTCCCCCGTCTCGTCAGAACGGGGAGCCGTCGGCCGCTGGGACGTCCTGTCCCCTTCCGGTCGGCTCGATCTCGAGCTTCGGCATCTCGGGCAGATCCTCGGGAGAATAGCCCCGCTCCTTCAACAGGGCCCGGATCGAGGCCAGTTCCTCGAGGGCGTTGACATACTCCTCCCGGACCGCCCGGTAGAGCGGATTGACCTCGGTGGGGTCGGTCGACTTCGCGTCTTCCATCAGCTCGGCGACCACGGCTTCATACTGCCGCTTCGCCAGGGCCGCGTCCATCACGGCGACCTCGACGAGCGAGTCGATGGCGTCGGGGTCGTCCCCATCCTCGTCGAGGATATCGTAGATCTCGCTATGGATCGAGGTGGGCGATTCCTCCCCGCCGAAGCCGAGCCCGCCACCGCCGCCGAACGAGTCGGATTGGGCCGGGCCAGGCCCGTACCCCATCATGCCCTCCATCATGCCCCCGGCTCCCATCTGCATGCCCTCCATCATGCCCCGGGATCCCATCGCGCCCGACGTCTTCCGCCGGGATTCGGGGGCCACCCCCCCCTCGGGTTCGGCCTTGGTCTTCTGGGTCCCAGCCCCCCCTTGAGGGCTTCCGGGCTCCGCCGGGCGTCCGACGCCCCCGAACTGCGCCAGCCCAGCCGCGCCTCCCACGACCATCGTCGAGACGAGAACGAACGTCCCGATCATCCTGGCATTGGTCATGATCATCCCCCTCAATGTGGCCTTCGCCGCGTCCGAGAGCGCCCCCGGGACCGCCCCGGCCGCGCCCGGGCCCCGCTCCGCGATCCGCATCGCGGCGGAGACCGTCGATTCGATCCAGGTCGACGAGGCCGACACCCCGGCCGGCATCCCGGGCAGTGCCCCGGCCAGCACCCCGGCCGACGGCTCCAGGCCCCGGCGGGCCAGGCGACCCCGGAGCCGGTCCCGGGCCCTCGCCATGCGGCCCCGGACCGTCCCCACCGGCCAGCCGAGCCGTCGGGCGGCCTCCTCGTGCGAGAGCCCCTCGAAGTAGCAGAGGACCACCGGCGCCCGCTCCTTCTCCGGCAGGCGGGCGACCTCCTCCAGCACCGCCGGGCCGGTGTCGTCGCCCGGGTCCGGGGGCTCCAGCCGCTCCCCCCGACGGGCCGCGCCGATCCGCTCGTGCCTCGAACGCCGGGCCGCCCCCACCCGCATCTTGCGCGACACCCGGGCCGCCACCCCGTACAGCCAGGGGGCGATCGTCTCCCCCCCGCGGAGCGTCCCCGCCCGCCTCGCCAGCACGAGGAACGTCACCTGCGCCGCGTCCTCGGCGGCGTGCTGGTTGCCCAGGATCCCCAGGCAGGCGCGGACGACCATCGGCCGGTGCCGCTCCACCAGGGTCCCGAAGGCCGACGCCCCCCGCTCCCCCCCGAGGGCCGCCCGGTCCAGCAGCTCGAGGTCCGACCCCGGGCCGGCCGCCCCGCCCTCGAAGATCGCCCGCAAGGGGTCCATCACCCCGGCGCCGAGCCTCGGATGTCCCATGCCGCATCTCCCCCCGTCCCGATCGGCCGACGACGAGCCTCCACCCCATCCTGCCCGGCCACGCCCCGACCAATACAGGAAATTCCGGTTCGCCCGGCGGACGATGCCGGGACGCACCGGCCCGGACGGCCCGAGATTGCCCCGGGAGGTCGGCCCGGATAGGCTCCGAATCGGGGGGGCCCCATCGCGACCCGCCCCCCGCTCCCGGCGCCGAAGGCCCGAGGATCCCGACCGATGGCCACCGACGACGACCTCGGCCCCTTGCTCGACGACGATGAGGACGAGGCCGGCCCGTGGGGCCCCGAGGGGGATCCCCGGCACCTCCTCCCCCACGTCTTCGCCCGCCGGGCCCTGCCGGACCTGCTCTTCCACGACCCGCTCGTCTCCCTCGCCATGCTCGGCCGGGAGGACGCCGGCGACACCCTGCGCGACTTCTGGGACTTCGTCCGGGAGCGGGTCGACCCCGGGCACGACTCCCCCGAGCCGGGGCCCGACGCCTTTTCCGTCCGGGCCTTCCGCCTCGACGGGTTCGTCGTCGCCCTGATCCGCCTGCCGGAGCCCGAGCAGCCCCCCGGGGCCTACTTCGCCGCCTTCGCGGTGGCCGTGGATCCCGAGGCCCTCGACCCCGTGCGTCCCCCCGACACTCCCCCTCCCGCCCGGTACCTCACCCTGGAGAAGACCCCCCCGCTCGGGCCCGACTCCCCCGGGGCCGTCCTCCGCGGCCGGGCCCCCGACGGCACCCACCGGGACCTCGGCCTGCTGATCCCTCCCGACCTCGACGCCTTCGCCGACGCCGTCGTCGAGCACCTGCTCGGGCGACCGGACTCCTGACCCGTCTTCCTCCCCGGATGGGTCGGATCCGGGCCGGGACGGGCCATCGCGGGGCGTCTCGGCCCGTCACGCTCAGCCCCGTCCCCCCGATCCTCCCATTTCGTGTGACTGCCGGACGGCCTTTCCCCGATGATCTTGTCATGGGGTCGTCGTCCGAAGGACGCCGTCCCCCGTCCAGAAGATCCCGGGGTTTCCCCAGGATGCCCTCGGCCCTCCGACCCGCTCGTTGGCAATCCGATCGGGGCGAACATCCTCGCCCCCTCCCCGACGATCCCCCGACCTCGGGTCGGCCCTCCGAGATCCCCCGGCGCGAATCGAAGCCGATTCCGACCAAGACGACGACGGAGCGAACCCATTCTCGGCACCATAGATTCCGCGAAAACCGTTTTCTCGAAAAAGGTTGCGGCGATCGCAGCTCGACGGACCGGTGGCGCACCGGCCCCGCCCCTCGCCGGGATCCCGGACCCTCCCCCGACTGCCGGGGCGCCGGGCCTCAGGCCCGACGGATCCGCCCGCCCGTTCGCCGAGCCGGCCCTCCCCGGCCTCGACGCGATGACGAGACGGAGCGAACCCATTTCGCGGCCGGGCGAAGTGGGGAAAATTCTTGCATCGCAAACGTTTGCGTCGAAACGACCGGGACGCCTCGTCGGCGCACCGGCCGCCGACGCCTCCCCCCGAGGCCCCGTCGGGGCTGCCCGACCGGCCGGGAGGCCCCGACGCCGACGGGAGACCCCGGTCGCGACGCGGGTCCGACGGAGCGAACCCAATTCAGAGCCGTCCTGAACTCCGAAAGCTCTTGGTCGGTCGTTGGTTGTGGCGAACGTCGCGGTCCCGCTCCCCGGCGCACCGGCCCCTCCCCGGCCGGCCGGCCGGTCAGGGATCGGCCTCCAGGACGACCCGGAGGCCGTCGGCGGTCGCGTCGATGAGCGTCCCGGCCCGGCGGTCGAAGGCCAGCTCGAACGAGACGGCCCGGGTCCCGGCCGGGATCGGGCCGGATCGGAAAACCCGGGCCATCCGGGGGACGCCGGGGCGGGCGGAGGGGGCCTGCAAGAGGCCGTCGTCGATCGGGCCGACCGGGACCGCGGTGCCGGGCAGCTCGTCGAGGGATCCGTCGAGGAAACGGAGGGTGAGGGTAGCCGAGTCGTTCGGCGCGAACGACCCGGTCTGGTCCACCCCCCCGAGCCAGGCCGAGGCGTCGAACCGGACGGCCCCGAGGTCGATCCGGGGGGCCAGCGGGGAGAGGTCGACCGCTTGCCGGAGCATCGTCCGGGGATCCGAGCGGGAGTCGGGCAATCCGCCGAGGGCATAGGAGCGGCCGAGGTCGGGGGGATCGAGGGCCGAGACGAGGTCGACCGGGGCCTCCTCGAAGGCCCGGACCGCCACCGAGCCGAGCCGATCCCAGCCGGGGAACTCGGCGACGCCGGCGGGGGGACCGTCCCGGGGCATCCACTGCTCGAAGTCGGGGTTGAGGACCAGGTTCAGGCCGATCAGCTCGGCCCCGGGCACGGGCCTCGGCTGGGGGGGGGAGTCGAACCGGGTCGGCCCAAGCTCGGGCCCCGGCGGGGGGGCGACGGCCGGGGACGGGGCGACGGACTCGGCCCGGCTCGTCCCCGGGCCGGGCCCCGCAGGGGCCGGGGGGATCGGCCGGGGGGCCCGAGCCCCGGCCAGGAACCCCGCGAGCCCCTCCCGGACCCTCGGCAGGCCCAGGACGACCGCCGCGCCGAGCAGGACGACCACCAGGCCGAGCACGACCCCGCCGAGGATCCGACGCCTCCCCCGCCTCCCGGATCCCGGGGCGGCCTGCCGGACCAGCCCCGGGCGGACCGGACGAGTCGGGGCCCGAGGGGGAGGGAGATTGGCTGTAACTTGTTCTTTTTCAATATGTTGCGATTTCGTGATCGCCGACGGATTCCCGCCCGGGGGGCCGGGGACGTGGGCGGCATGCCCCCAGGAGGTCGAGTCCATCAGGTCGACCGCGACGGGGGGGACGTCGACCGGGACAGCCTCGGCGACCTCCCCGGGCCGACCGGTCTGCCAGGGGACCGACTGGGAGGGGGAGGGGGGGGGAGCCTCGTCCCAGGTGGACGGGATGAATGGCTCCATCAGGGAGCTGCCGGCCTCCGGGACCGCCCCGGCCCCCGAACCCGGCTCCGGCTCCGGGAACAGCTCCGCCAGGGTCGGCCGCTCCGGCTCGACCGGGGGCACGCCGCCGGGGCCGCCCTCGGCGACCGTCGACGGCTCCGGGGTCGGGCCCGACGGGCCGGGCCCGGGGCCCCCGGCCGTCGGCCGATCCGGGGCCGGGAATGCGGGCCAGGCCTCCTCGGTCGGCTCCGGCTCCGGCTCCGGCTCCGTCCCCCGCTCCGGGGCCCGGGAGGCGGGGCGCCGCTCCCCGGTCGACGCCGGGTCCGAGCCCGGCGCCGGGAATGCGGGGCGGCTGGCCTGGGTCTCCGAGAGGTCCGGTTCGGGGAAGGCGGGACGGCCCTCCTCGGTCGGGGGCAGCTCCGGCCCGAGGGCCGCCGACCGGCTCGCCTCGGTCGGGGGCAGCTCCGGCCCGAAGGGGGGGATGGCCCGCTCGGTCCGGTCCGGGTCCCCCTCGGCCTCCCCGGGGACCCCGTCCCCCGGCGGGCCCTTCGCGAATCGGTCGCCGAGCCGGTCGGCCTCGATCTCCTCGTCCGATCGGGCCGGATCCCAGGGCATCGGCCCCGAGCCCTCCTCGTCGTCCCAGAACGGGAAGGCCGCTTCCGGCTCGGACCAGGACTCCGGGCCAGTCCCGGCCGGTTCCTCGGCCCCGGCCCCGGCCTCGGGTCCCGGCTCCGGCTCGTCGGGGACCCGTCGGGGCCCTCGGCCTGGCGGGGCGTCGGGGTCGGCTTCGACCCCGGCCGGGCCGGGGGAGGGCCCGGGGGCCGGGTCGTCGTCGGGCCCCGGGAGAGCCCCCGGGCCGGGGTGGGGGGCGGGGGCCTCGGCGGCGGACCGGGGGGGCCCGGGCAGCTCGTCCGGCCACTCCCAGAGGACCGGGTCGTCGGGCTCGGGTCCCCACGCCGGGCCCGTCGGCGCCGGGATCGGCGGGGGCGGGTCGCCCTCGTCCTCCCCGGGGGCCAACAGGGGAGGCTCCTCGGGCGTTCCCCGGTCCGGCGCCGTCGCCCCCGATTCCGGGGCGGGGGGCCCGGGGACGGCCGGCTCGGTGGGAGGCCCCCCGGGCCGGTGGGAGTCGACGGGGATTGGCGACGGCCCCACGGCGACCTCGGGCGTCGGGATCGGGGCCGGGGCCGGATTCGAGTCGGGGGGAAGGGGAGGCGCCGGGGCCTCGGGATCGGCCGAGGGGGCGGGGATCGGCACCTTGGTCTTGCAGACCGGGCACCGCACGTGACGGCCGGCGAAGGCGTCGGGCGCCTTGAGTTTCTGGCCGCACTGGCAGCGGACTCGAATCGGCATCCCCAGCCTCCCCCCGCCCGTCGAGGCGTCCCCCGGCCGACGAGCCCCGGCCTCGCGTCGCCGGGCCCGGCCGTCCCGGCCCGGTCTCGGCGTCCGTCCGGTCCATTCAGCCCAGTCTAGCCGATCCGGGGAGTCGCCGGGGAGGGCCCTCGGGAGATCCCCCGCCCGCCGGGCCCGGCCGTCGAGAATCCCGAACCCTTGACCCCCGCCGTTCGTATTGTGTACAACAAACGATGATCGAGCCGATCCGAGATGAAGGGACCGGCCTGGAGCGGCCGTCGACGAGGTCTTGAGACGACCCCGGATCGCCCGATCCGGCCCCGCCGCTCGCCTCCCCGCCGCCCCGGGCCCCGACGCCCGGGGCCTCCCCGCCCGAGTCGCGTGTCGCCCCGCAATCGACACCGAAGCCTCCTCACCGGAGGGCCCGCCGCGATGATGATGATGTCCCCGCCCCAGGACCCCGCCCGGAGCAGGCCCCTCGCCGCCGGCCCGATGGCCGCGCTGGCCGTCGCCCTGCTCGGCTCCCCGAGCCTCGCCTCCCCCGCCGAGGACGAGCTGGTCGCCCGGGGGGCCGAGATCTACCGGAACCAGTGCGCCGAGTGCCACGGCGACGACGGCGAGGGGACCGAGCTGGACTACCCCTACCCCCTGGAAGGGGACAAGACCGTCGAGGGCCTGGCCGGCTACGTCGACGAGGAGATGCCGCCCGGCTTCGCCGAGGAGTGCGTCGGCGAGGACGCCGAGGCGGTCGCCCGGTACGTCTACGACGCCTTCTACTCGGAGATCGCCCGGGCCCGCAACGCCCCGGCCCGGATCGAGCTGGCCCGGCTGACCGTCCCCCAGTACCGGAACGCCGTCTCCGACCTCGTCGGCAGCTTCCGGCCCCGGGCGCACTGGGGGGACGAGCGCGGCCTGAAGGGCGAGTACTACAACGGCCGACGGACCCGGCGGGACAATCGGGTCATCGAGCGCGTCGACCCCCGGATCGACTTCGACTTCGGCCCCGGGACCCCGGACCCCGAGGACGAGGGGTTCGACAAGCCCAACGAGTTCTCGATCCAGTGGGAGGGCTCGCTGCTGCCCCCCGAGTCCGGCACCTACGAGATCATCGTCCGGACCGAGCACGCCATCCGGGTCTGGCTCAACGACGACGAGAAGGAGCTGATCGACGGCTACGTCCAGTCGGGCGACATGACCGAGCACCACGCCGAGATCGACCTGCTGGCCGGCCGGCCGTATCGGCTCCGGGTCGAGTTCTCGAAGGCGAACCAGGGGGTCAAGAAGGAGGACGAGGAGCAGCCGGAGATCCCGGCCTCGATCTCGCTGGAATGGGCCCCCCCCCGGCGGGCCGCCGAGGTCATCCCCGCCCGTCACCTGTCCCCCGAGTGGGCCCCCCGGGTCTTCGTGCCCGTCACCCCCTTCCCTCCCGACGACCGGAGCGTCGGCTACGACCGGGGCAACACCGTCTCGGCCGCCTGGGAGTCGGCCACGACCGAGGGGGCCATCGAGGTCGCCGCGTACGTGGCCGAGCACCTCGACGAGCTGGCCGGGATCGAGCGGGACGACCCCGACCGGGACGCAAAGCTCCGCGACTTCGCCTCGACCCTCGTCGAGCGGGCCTTCCGACGCCCCCTCTCCGACGAGCAGCGCGACCTCTACGTCGCCCGCCAGTTCGACGGCGCCCCCGACGCCGGGACCGCCATCAAGCGCGTCGTCCTGCTCACCCTGAAGTCCCCCCGGTTCCTCTACCGGGAGCTCAGCGAGGAGCCCGACGCCTACGACGTCGCCTCCCGGATCTCCTTCGCCCTCTGGGACTCGATCCCCGACGGGCCGCTGCTCGAGGCCGCCGCCGAGGGCAGGCTCTCCACCCCGGAGCAGGTCGAGGAGCAGGCCCGCCGCATGGTCGGCGACCAGAGGGCCCGCGCCAAGCTGCTCGACTTCTTCCACCGCTGGCTCAAGGTCGAGGACGTGCCCGACCTCGCCAAGGACCCTGAGCACTTCGCCGAGTTCGACGAGCGGGTCATCTCCGACCTGAGGACCTCGCTCGACCTGTTCCTCGAGGACGTCGCCTGGGAGGACGAGTCGGCCGACTTCCGCCGCCTGCTGCTGGACCGGGAGCTGTACCTCAACGGCCGCCTCGCCGAGTTCTACGGCGCCGACCTGCCGGCCGACTCCCCCGAGTTCGACGAGGTCGCCGAGGGCATGGGGGACCGGGCCGGCGTGCTCTCGCACCCGTACCTGCTGGCCAACCTCTCGTACACCGCGGAGACCTCGCCGATCCACCGGGGCGTCTTCCTCGCCCGGGGGGTGCTGGGCCAGCGGCTCCGGCCCCCGCCGGTGGCCGTCTCCCCGCTGGCGCCCGACTTGCACCAGGACCTGACGACCCGGGAACGGGTGGCCCTGCAGACCAGCCCCGAATCGTGCATGTCCTGCCACGGGATGATCAACCCCCTGGGCTTCGCCCTCGAGCGGTTCGACGCCGTCGGCCGATTCCGGCCGGAGGAGAAGGGCAAGCCGGTCGACGCCTCCGGCCTGTACAAGACCCGGACCGGCGAGACGGCCACCTTCGAGGGCGTCCGGGAGCTGGCCGAGTTCCTCGCCTCCAGCGAGGAGGTGCACGACGCCTTCGTCGAGCAGGTCTTCCAGCACCTGGTCAAGCAGCCGGTGCGGGCTTACGGCCCCGACACCCTGGCCGACCTCCGCGGCGACTTCGCCGCCGACGGCTACAACATCCGGGAGCTGCTCGTCGAGATCGTCTCCCGGACCGCCTTGGTCCCCCGGCAGCGGCCGGGCCTCGCGTCGGCCTCCGAGTAGCGTTACCATCCGGTGTCCGGTCCGGTATCGGACCTCCGCCGGCCGCCATCATCCGCTGATCCGAATCGAACCCGATGCCCGGCGAACGGCCCCGCCCGGCCCCGCCCGGCGACTCCGAGACCCAGAGAGGGGGCAACCTCCCATGGCCCGGACCACCACCCGCCGAGATTTCGTCCGTCGCCTCGGCATCGGCGGCGCCGCCCTGCCGTTCATCCTCAACCTGCCGAGCCTCGGGTTCGCCAACCAGGGGTCGCGCAAGCAGCGCCTGGTCGTCGTCTTCAGCCCCAACGGCATCTTCCCCGACACCTTCTGGCCGGACGAGGAGGGGGAGGACTTCCAGCTCAAGCCGATCCTCAAGCCCCTGGAACCGTTCAAGGGCCAGACGCTCGTGCTCAACGGCGTCTGCGACAAGGTCCGGGGCGACGGCGACAACCACATGAGGGGCATCGGCTGCCTCCTGACCGGCGCCGAGCTGTTCCCGGGCAACATCCAGGGCGGCTCGCACACCCCGGCCGGCTGGGCCAGCGGGGTGTCGATCGACCAGGAGATCAAGAACTACCTCCAGGCCGATGAGTCGACCCGCACCCGGTTCGGCTCGCTGGAGTTCGGCGTCATGGTGCCCGACCGGGCCGACACCTGGACCCGGATGTCCTACGCCGGGCCGAACAAGCCGCTGACGCCGATCGACGACCCGTACCAGATGTTCAACAAGCTCTACGGCCGCCTGAAGGACCAGGAGAGCCTGCGGAGCATTCTCGACGACCTGAAGGACGACCTCGTCAAGGTCCGATCGGCCGTCAGCGCCGAGGACCGCCGCCTGCTCGACGAGCACGCCACCTTCGTCCGGGAGATGGAGCAGCAACTCGCCTCGGCCGGGGACATCAAGGACGTCGGCCACGCCGTCCCCGAGCTGGAGCCGGGGCTCGACGAGGCCGAGAACGACGACATGCCCCGGATCTCGAAGCAGCAGATCGACCTGATGGTCAACAGCTTCGCGGCCGACTTCGCCCGGGTCGCCACCTTCCAGATCACCAACTCCGTCGGCCAGCCGAAGATGCGCTGGATCGGCATCGACGAGGGGCACCACGAGCTCTCGCACGAGCCGGACAGCAACGAGGACGCCGTCGACAAGCTGACCCGGATCAACACCTGGTACTGCGAGCAGGTCGCCTACCTGGCGAAGCGGTTGGCCGAGACCCCCGAGCCGGGCGGCGAGGGGACGATGCTCGACAACACGACGATCGTCTGGACCAACGAGCTGGGCAAGGGGAACTCGCACACGCTCAACGACATCCCCTTCGTCCTCGTCGGCGGCGGGCTCGGCTTCAAGATGGGCCGCTCGCTCAAGTACAAGGACGCCCACCACAACCGGCTGCTGCTCTCCTTCGCCCACGCCTTCGGCCACCGCATCGAACGCTTCGGCAACCCCGACTTCTGCGGCGAGGGCCCGCTGCCGAACCTGACCTGATCGGTCGGCCGATCGGCCAATCGCCCGGACCTGACCGGCCGCCGCGCCCCCTCGGGGTGCGGCGGCCGGTTCGCGTTCCGGCTCCCGACCCCCTTGAGGATTCGGCCACGACTGGCGCATCGTTCGGACCGTTGATTCGTGACAACATGCGTCCTTGCGTGCGGAGCCGTGACGTACACTGTGCAGCCTGTCGAGCGACGGGAACTCCCTGCCCGACTCCGATCAAGGAATCACGCTGATGCTTCGGATCGCCGACCGACTGGTCCGGGATGACGACGCCGTGGCTGCCGTCGAGTACGCCCTGATGCTGGCCCTGATCGTGCTGGCTTCCCTGCTCTCGATCACGGGGCTGGGCAATCGCGTGGGCTCGACCTTCCAGGTGGTGATGACCGCGCTGACGAACTGACTCGATGCAACGATCTGCCTCCGAGAGTCTCCCCGATCAAACACCATGGCCCGCTGTAATGCGGGCTCCTCCCCTGAACTCCCCCTCGTGAGACTCCTCCCATGAAGAGCCGAAATTCCCTCCTGTTGCGGAATGACGACTGTCTGCACCTGGTCCGGGCGACCTTGATCCTGGCGGGACTCGGCCTGTTCGTCCTGAACTCTTCGCTGATCGGGAAGGTCGTGATCGTGGTTGCCAATACGCTACGCGACTCCATTTCGAACTGATCGGTGCCTTCCGAGCGGTGACCGATTCGACCCTGGTCTCTCCAGCTCCCTGGAACGCCTCCCGTCACGGATCGATTGCGAACAAGGGGCGGGCTTCCTGCTCCGATGGGGCGGCCAGCGACATGAGGAACGCCTCCAGTTGCTCCAGGCGACGGCCGGAGAGCCGGGAGAAGCGTCGGGAGGCGGCGAGGCCCTGGCCGTCGTGCAGGAGGATCGCCTCGGAGATGGTGGCGGCCCGGCCGTCGTGCAGGTAGGGGCCGGAGTCTCGCAGGCCCCAGAGCGGGGGAGTCCGCCACTCGTGCTCCGAGGCGGGTGAGCCCTCGGCGACGGGGACGGCGGCGGGCGCGGTCGGCCGGGCGCCGAAGGCGACGTAGGAGCCGGTGTCGACCAGACGGGGGCCCATGTCGTGCAGGAGTAGGTCGCTGTAGAGCCCCTCGACCCCGCCGAGATCCGGCACGTGGCAGGAGGCGCAGCCGAGCGACCGGAAGGTCTCGGCCCCGGCCTCGACCAGTTCGGCCCGGTTGTCATCGGCGTCGGGATCGGAGACCGGTCCGGGGAGGGAGCGGACGAAGGCGGTCAACGCGCCGACGTCCGCCTGGTCCAGATCCGGCCCCGGGGCGCCGATGCCGGGGAGTCGGGGGTCGACGGCCTGGCTGTGACCGGGGACCTCCAGGCCCAGCTCGCCGGCGGCGGCCGACCGGATGAACTCCTCCAGGGTGGCGGTCTGCCCCTTCCAGCCGAACCGGCCGACCCGGCCGTCGGGCAGCCGGGAGACGCGTCCCCGGGTCGATCGGGCCCGTGAGGACCGCCGGGCGGCCCCCTCGATCGCCTCGTCGGGGATGGCGTCGATCCGGCCGACCCCGAACAGGGGAGTCGGGTTCCTCCGGGAGATCCGGACCGAGACGAGGCCGTGTCTCCCCGGCACCCCGGCCCTCCAGGAGGCATATTCGGGGTCGACCCCGAAGCGGTGGAGCACCACGCCGGACGCCTCCCGGAAGCCGGGGTGGATCGCCTCCAGCCTCGCCCGGTCGGCCGGGTCGGGCTCGCGGCCGGCCCGGCCCGACGGCGGGGGCCCGAAGCGGTACTCGAACCGCCCGGCGGCGAAGTTCATGTTCATGGCGTAGAAGAACCCGGGCGCCCCGCCCGGGGCCCCCCCGGAGGCCGAGGCGATCTCGATGTTCCGGGCCGACAGGCCGGCGCCGCCGACGCCCCCCCGGTCGTGGCAGTCGACGCAGGCTTGGGCGTTGAAGACCGGCCCGAGGCCGTCCCCCGCCCGGCTCCTCGGGTCTCCCGGCATCCAGGACCGGGTGAACAGCTCCCGGCCGGCCTCCAGGACCTCGGCCGGGGGGGGAGGGGCCGGGCCGTCGTCGGCGGCCCGGCTTGTCGGCGGGGACGCTAGCAGCAGCATCGCCGTCGCGCCGAGCCGCCGGAGGGATGCCGAGGATCTCGTCGAGGATGCCGGTCGCATGTCGAGACTCCGTTTCGTTCCGGCCCGTCGGCCCGTCGGCCCGTCGGGGGGTGCGGCCCGCCGATCGGCCCTCATCCGGGTCGAACCGATGTGGACGGCGGAGGGGACCCCAGTCGGGCGAGTCCCGGGCCGATCGGAGGTCGACGGCCCGACGCCCGACGCCGATGCGAGACCATCGACGTACCGTCCCGGATCGGAGACGGCCGGGACCGTCCCGATATTCGAGGCCGTCGGCGTCGGCGTCGGGGTGGGCGACGGGGCCGTCGGCCCTCCGAGGGCCGACGGCCTTGCCGGAGGCCCGGAACCTGCGAGGATGGGAGGGATCCGATCGGACCAGACCCCCCGAGCTCGACCCGGAGGCATGCCCCGCGATGAGCAACCCGCACCAGATCACCATCGAGCCGGTCGCCGGCCGAGTCCTCGTGACCTACGCCGACAAGACGATCGCCGACTCGACTCGGGCCCTCGCCCTGAAGGAGGGGGCGATGGCGACGGCCTACTACCTCCCCAGGGAAGACGTCGTCATGGCGGCGATGGATCGAGGCGAGCGGTCGACGCACTGCCCGTTCAAGGGGGACGCATCCTACTTCCGCCTGTCCGTCGGCGATCGGGTCATCGACGACGTGGCCTGGAGCTACGAGGACCCCAGGGCCGAGGTCGCCGCGATCAAGGACCACCTGTCGTTCGACCGGGACAAGGTCGGCGCGATCGTCGTGCAGTGACCCGCCCGGCGGCGGGCCGTCGGGTCGGCAGGATCGGCCCGGCCGGCCCGATCCGGTCAGGACATCCCGGAGACCGACGCGAGCAGGCGCCTCAGGCCCCATCGAGGGGGGGCGTCGTCGGCGGTTCCGGACCGGAACAGCTCCTCCACGGCCCGGCGGTAGGGCCAGTCGGGGCTGAGCCGGGAGAGGGTGTCGAAATCGGCCCGGCTCATGAAGCCGAGGAAGGCCAGGCGACGCCGATCGGCGTCGTACCGGATGCGGCCCTCGAACTCGGGGGGGAAGTGCAGGCCCGCCGGCAGGCGGTCGAGCGGGACGCCGTGTTCCATGCCGCCCTCCATCGCACCGATCGACCGATGGGAGAACTCGCACCGACGTCACGATTCTAGGGATGAGCGATCCCCCGATGCAACGGGATTCCCGCCCTGGCCGGGCCGGTCGGGGGGATTCCCGGGGAGGTGCGGCCCGGATCGGGCCCGGGCCGTGCCCAGGAAGGGGGAGGGCCGGGGGGCGATGGCCCCCCGGCCCGGATTCCGGCTCCTTGGCAATCGGGCGGGATCAGAACTGGTCGGCGCTGATGACCTCGCCGCCCTTGCGGGTCGAGAGCGCCTGGTAGACGCCCACCTTGGCCGCCGGGGCGACGACCCAGAGGTAGGGGCTCGGCCGGCTGACGCCCAGGGGGAAGCCGGTGGAGGTGTCGATCGGCCAGGAGTCGATCGTGTCCTTCAGGAAGCGGACCGAGCCGTCCATGAAGGCGAAGTTCGCGCCGCCGGGGTGGAAGCTGGACGCGGAGTTGACCCAGGTCGAGAAGCCGCCGCCGAGGTTCACGCAGCCGGCGTTGCACTCGAAGTTCGGGATCTTGCGGTGCGGGTTGAGCGGGTGGTAGGTGGTGAACAGCGTGTCGCCGTTATTGCCCGAGGACCACCACTGCCAGTCGTGGATCTGGCTGTCCGGCAGCATGCCGTGGGCGCGCTCGCCGAAGGCGAAGGTATTGCTCGTGCCGTCGCGGACGTCGGCGATCGTCGCGGCGGAGCCGCTCTTGCCGATGTCCGGGGGGAAGCCCACGAAGTACATCATGCCGTTGCGCTGGCCCATGCGCTCGCCGAAGACCGTGGAGGTGTTCGGCGGGGTCTGGAACCAGGTGCCGGCGTTGCCGGCGTAGCTGGAGTAGCGCATCGGCAGCTCGACGCCATCGAAGGCGCCGGTGCCGGCCGGGTAGGTGTGGCTCTCGCTGATCGCCGCGTCGCTGGGGCACCAGAGCGTCGCCACGCCCACGGCCGACACCGACGTGTTGGCCGAGGCGTACATGTTCAGGCTGAAGTTCATCATGTTGAAGACCTGCGTCCCCTCGACGAACTGCATGAGCGGGACGAACAGGCTGCCCGAGGTGTAGAAATCGCCGTCGCTGTTGCGCTGGTAATAGAGGCCCATGGGCGTCGTGCCGTTGACGTCCATGTAGTTGTGCAGGGCCAGGGCCAGCTGCTTCATGTTGTTGGTGCACTGGGCCCGGCGGGCGGCTTCCCGGGCGCTCTGCACGGCGGGCAGCAGCAGGGCGATCAGGACGCCGATGATGGCGATGACGACGAGCAGCTCGATCAGGGTGAAGCCGCGGAGCCTGCGGCTCCCGGCGATCGGGGGGGGATGGTCGGGTCGCATCGGAAGGGGATCCTCGGGAGAATGGATCGGGTAGGAAATCGCCCCGGGGGGTCGCGGGATCGGGGCCGGCCGCCGGGGCGGGGGCGGCACGGCCTGGCGCGGGGGGGCGGCGATTATTGCGGCGTCCCGCCGCCGACCTGGTTCTTGATGGACTGCGGACCTGCCGGGGGCGCGTCGGCCGCGGGGGAGATCGGGGCGGCCAGGCCTTCCGAGGCCGCGTCCGGGTCGTCGGGGGGGCGGACCGTCTCGTTGATGACGCCGCCCTGGTCGGAGCAGCCCGCCGAGCCCAGGGCGGCCCCCAGGATCACGGCGACGAACATCTCGCATCGACTCATGATGACTCCGCGAGAGCGGGACTTCTCCTCGGCGAGTCGCTCGGGTGCGACGGGGCTCGTGGCCCGGGCCATCGAAGTCCCTGCCGGGTGGCCGGCATCCGAGGACGATCAGTCGGATCAGGTCGGATCGATCCGCATCCCTCCCCCCTCGCCGCCCGGGGCCGACGCGTCGCGTCGCCCGCCGGGGCCTCGGGTCGGGGGGTTCGACGCCATTGAGACCAGGGACCTCCGGGGGGGATCGGCGCGGGCCGACTCCGGATCCTCGGCGGGGGCCGGGCGCACCCGGGGCCGACGGCCCTCGGCGAGGCCCTGCTCCGCGCGCTGAGGTGGGTGACCGGAACACGGATCACGACGGCCTCCCGCCGCCAGGCGGCGCGGGGGTCGTCGACACATTCGGGCGGTGATGCGGATTCGAGACGATGGCGTACGCGAAAACACCTGGCCGGGGACCGCGGACTTCGAAAGTCCCCGGGGCCGGCCGGGAGGTCGAGTCGGCCGCCGACAGGAGAGGAGCGGGTCGGCCGCCGGACATCCTTCGCGGGCAGGACACCCGTTTGGGATCAATCATGAATAGCGAAGCGTGGTGGCAATCACAAGCGGCTTCCGGGAAAAATTCGAAAAATGACCCGCCGCCGGACGCCCGATCCGGCCGGTCCCGGCGGCGGGCCGCCTCGCCGACCCTCGCCGACCCTCGTCGATCGCGGCGGCCGGGCCCGGATCGGCGACGGGAGACGACCGCCGACGCCGGGGCGATGGCCCGCCGTCCGGCCGTCGTCGCCGGCCGTCCCGGGGGCGATCAGGGGGTGACGGGCCGGGTCGGGGGCGGGGCGTCGGGGGCGTCCCGGGGCTCGAAGTCGGTGAGCGAGCGGGGGGGGAAGGCGACCCGGAGGGCGTTGACGACGGCCAGGACGTCGATCACCTCCTGCGCGATCGCCCCGGCCACCGGCGGCAGGTACCCGAGGGCGGCGAAGGCCATCCCCACCAGGCTCAGGCCCATGCCCCCGAGGGCGCTCTGCAGGACGATCGTGCGCAATCGCCGGCTGATGTGGAACAGCTCGTCGACCTTGGAGAGCGAGGTGTCGAGGATGACGGCCCCGGCCGCCTCGGCGGTGATGTCGCTGTTCCGGCCGAAGGCGACGCCGACGGTGGCGGCGGCCAGGGCGGGGGCGTCGTTGATGCCGTCGCCGAGGAAGACGGTCGGCGCCCGTCCCGCCTCCTCCCGGACGATCGCCACCTTCTGCTCGGGGGACTGCGAGGCGAACACCTCGCCGATGCCGACGCGGTCGGCCAGGTACCGGACCTCCGACTCCCGGTCCCCGGAGACGATCAGGACGCGGTCGAACCGGTGCTTCGGCCCGAGGTGGCCGATGAACGAGGCCCCCTCCCTCCTCGGCTCATCCCGGAACCGGAAGGCGGCGGCGTACCGGCCGTCGACCTCGGCGACGCATTCCATCCCCTCGGCCGAGGGGGGCAGCTCGGCCCCGGCCCCGAGATGGGAGGCCAGCAGTTGCGCCCGGCTGCCGATCCGAATCGGACGGCCGTCGACCACCCCGATCAGCCCCATCCCGGGACGCTCCTCGACCTGGGAGGCGTCCTCCAGCCCCAGCCGTCGCCGTCGGGCCTCGGCCAGGATCGCGCCGGAGAGCGGGTGCTTGGAGTAGCGCTCCAGGCTGGCGACGAGCCGGAGGATCTCGGCCTCGTCGCGCCCGGGGGCGGGGAGGATCTCGGTGAGCCGGGGGGAGCCGTAGGTGAGGGTGCCCGTCTTGTCGAAGATGGCGGTCCGGCAGGTGTCGATCGCCTCCAGGACGGCCGGGTCCTTGATGATGATCCCCCGCCGGGCCGCCAGCGAGATCGCGCCGATGATCCCGGTCGGGATGGCGATCAGCAGCGGGCAGGGCGTGGCCACCACCAGGACGGCCAGGAACCGGACCGCCTCCCCGCTGGCGACCCAGGCGAGCAGGGCGATCGCCACCGCCAGCGGCGTGTAGAGGGCGCCGAGCCGGTCGCCGAGTCGACGGATGCGCGGGCGACGTTGCTCGGAGGCCCGCATGACCTCCATGATCTTGGCGTACCGGGAGTCGACCGCGAGCCGGTCGGCCCGGATCGTCAGGGCCGACTCCCCGTTGATGGCGCCGGAGATGACCGAGGAGCCGGGGGCCTTGGACATCAGGTAAGGCTCGCCGGTCAGGAACGACTCGTCCATCGAGCCGTGCCCCCCGACCACGGTGCCGTCGACCGGGCAGATCTCGTGCGGGAAGACCTCCAGCACGTCGCCGACGGCCACCTCGGCCAGCGACACGTCGACCACCGATCCCCCCTCCCGCCTGCGGTGGGCGACCGAGGGCATCCGCCTCGCCAGGGCCGCCAGCACCGAGGAGGCGCTGCGCACCGCGTAGGCCTCGATCGCCTCGCCGCCGGAGAGCATCAGGACGACCAGGGCCCCGGCGAGGTACTCCCCCAGCAGCACCGAGGTGACGATCGAGATGCCCGCCAGCAGGTCGGAGCCGAACTCCCGGCGGAGCAGCTTCGCCAGCAGATCCAGCACCAGCGGCCCGCCGCCGAACAGCAACGCCGCCAGCAAGGGCAGCCGGTCGGCCGGGATGCCCCGGATCGCCCCCGTCCCGCCGACGCCGAACCGCCAGGCCAGGTGGACGGCGATCATCGCCATCGTGAAGGCGGCGATGATCGCCGAGGACCGGGTCACGGCCTCGGGCTTCGGCTCGATGCGTTCGGGCTTCTCCATCGAGGGCGCCTCGTTCGATTCAGACGGCGTGGGCCGGGAGCGTCGGGGGAGATGCGTTCAATCCGGCGGGGGAGGGTCGGGGTCGACGGGGAGCCAGGGGAGGGCGGCGGCTCGCCCGTACTTCTTCCCCAGCCGCTCGTGATAGTCCCGCAGTCGTTCCTGATGGATCCGCACCCGGTCGTACTCCTCCCGAGTCGTCGGCGGGGTTGGCCCGAACACGGCCATCGCGAGCGCGGCGGCCTGATGCCGCCTCTCCCGTCCGGTGTGGTATGCGGCGTTCTTGAGGAACGTCGCCCGGCGTCGGGTCATTCCCAGCCCCAGGCCCAGCAGCAGGGCCACCGCCGCCACGACGAGCATCAGCCGCCGGATCGTCATCCGGAATCGAGGGATTCGCATCGGTGACCCCCGGGGAGGTGCTGGCCTGTCGATCCCGGCCGTCGGCCGACATGCCCTACGCCCCGAAACCGAGCAGCCTGCGGCCGGCCTCGGCGGTGCGGTCGGCGGGGGCCCGGGGGTCGTCCTCGACCTGGAGCTCCCAGCAGCAGTGCAGGGCGTAGATGTCCTCGGGGGGCATCTCGGGGGAGGTCTCGCCGAAGAGGGCGAAGGTGATCGAGCCGACCAGGCCGACCCCCTCCCCCCCCGGGGAGTCCGGGCCGTCCGGGTCGTAGCGGTAGCGGAAGATCCAGAGGCGTCGGAGGTCGTTGGAGGGGGGCCAGAGCAGCTCCCGGGTGTCGACCAGGGCGATCTCGTCGGGGGCCCGGCCGAACTCCATCGGGTGGCTGAGCCAGTCGACCAGCTTGGCCATCGCCTCGAAGCTCGGCTCGGCGGCGCGCTCGGGGACGGCGTCGTGGCGGCCGAGTTCCTGGAGGTAGAGGCGGGCCTGGAGGCTGTGGTTCAGGTCCAGGCACATCCGGGAGAGGAACCGGACGCCCGCCTCGCTGCCGAGCTTGGCCGAGGCCCAGGCCCCTTCCAGCTGCACGGCGGTGGAGGGGTGATCCATCGCCAGGGCGAGCAGCGGGTCGCGGTCCGACCCCTCGACGAACGGCAGGGCGGCGGCGGCGCTGTGGGCCCGGCCGAAGCGTTCGGTGTCGGAGTCCCTGAGGAATTCGAGCAGCCGACGACGGCCCTCGGGGGTGTCGAACGGGTGGTCGTCGATGAACCCCTCGCGGGCCAGGGCGTTGGCGAAGTCGAGGTAGGCGACCCCGGCGAATCCGCCCGGCAGGGGGTCCCGGAGGCGGTCGCAGAGGGGCAGCCGCAGGGGGTGCTGCTGGTCGAAGGTCCGGAAGATGACCTCCCAGAGGTAGGCGTCCTCCATCCCCGGGCGATGGGCGGCCTCGGCGATCAGGTCGATGGCCTCGGGCACCCGGTACAGGCCGAGCACCTTGAGGGCGAAGGCGACGATCCCCCGCCGCGCCTCGGTCCCGGATTCGGGGTCGTCCAGCATGCGGAGGACGACCGCCGCCAGGCTCGGCACCCCGCGCTCGACGACCGCCTCGTAGGCCTCCCTCGTCTCGACCCCCTGCAAGAGGCCGAGTACCGCGTGCAGCGGGGACCTCGTCGCGGAGTCGTCCGGGGGCTCGGGGGGGAGGCGGTCGAGCGCCTCGCAGACGGCGACCGCGTCGTCGGGGTCGGCCAGCGCGACCTCCCCCAGGGCGTGGATCTCGGCGGCGAGGTCGGCCCCGGGCTCGAGCCCCCGGGCGATGGCGTCTCGGAGCGTTGAATTCGACATCGTGGATGGTCGGCCGGCTTCGACTCGGGTCGAGTCGATTCGATTCGGGGCGGGGGTGGTGACGATCGGGGGCCCGGGTCCGGGCCCTCGCCCCATTCTAGCGTCGAAGGCCTCGCCCGGGGCACCCGGGGCCGGGACGAGCACGGCCCGGCTCGTCCCGGGGGGGAGACCATCGGCCGGAAACGCGGGAAGGCATGCCCTCGCCGTCGCGGGCATGCCTTCCGGGGTCATCTCATTGTTCGAGGCCGGGCGGTCACTCGGCCGGGGGCATGATCACGGCGTCGATGACGTGGATCACGCCGTTGGAGGCCTCGATGTCGGTGGCGGTGACGGTGGCGCCGGCGACCGTGACGGTCTCGCCGTCGACCTCGATCGGGATGTCCGAGCCCTCGACCGAGGTGGCCGACTGGCCGCCCATGCCCAGGACGTCGGCGGCCATGACCTTCCCGGGGACGACGTGGTAGGTGAGGATCGAGGCGAGCTTCTCCTTGTTCTCGGGCAGGAGCAGGTCGTCGAGCGTCCCCTCGGGCAGGGCCTCGAAGGCGTCGTCGGTGGGGGCGAAGACGGTGAAGGGGCCCTCGCCCTTGAGGGTCTCGACCAGGTCGGCGGCCTGGACGGCGGCGACCAGGGTCTCGAAGTCCGGGTTGCTCGCGGCGATGTCGACGATGTCCTGCGCCTCCTCGGCGGGGGCGGGCTCGGCGGGCTCGACGGCGGCCTCCCCGGCCGGGGCCATCTCGCCCTCCGTGTCCATGCCCAGGCGCTCCATCGGGTCGGGGGAGGGCATGTCTCCGGCGGGGGCGGCCCCCAGGTCGGTCCCCTCGGGGGCGACCTCGTCGCCGCCCCCGCAGCCGATCAGGGCGGCGGACAGGGCCAGCGGGGCCAGTCGGGTCGCGAGCTTCCAGGTCAACATCGGTGGGGTTCCTCTCGGTTCGGTGGATCCGGGTGAGCGGGCCCGGGGTCGCCCCGGGCCTCGACCAGGCGGGGGGACGCAACCCGCCCCTCGCCCCGGGGTCCTTGCCGTCGGCCCCTCGGGGGGAGGTCGGGGTGATGACGGCTCGTCATCTCGTCAGGTTGTAGTCCGATTCGCCGTGTTCGTCGCGGGTTCGGTCGCATTCTTTCGTGTTTTTTTCGCCGGGGGGCGGATGCCCCCCGATCCCCGGCGATCCCGCCCCAGGGACGCGCCCTCGGCCCGACCGTCGGGCCGGGGCGGGTCACTCGGCCTTGGTCGGCCCGGAGTCGGCCGTCTCCTCGTCGGGATCGGCGACGGCGTCGGCGTCGGCGTCGAGGCCGAACAGCGGCGCGAGATCCGGCGCGTAGCGGGCCAGGTCGCGTCGGAGGCGGACCAGGGCGAGGTCCTTGGCCTTGGCCTCCAGCATCACGTCGAAGGGGGGCTCCAGGTCGGCGACCAGGCGGAGGAACTGGATGAACTCGAACGGGTGGACGAAGTCGGCGTGCCCGGTCCAGATGGGGGGGATCAGGGTCGTCTCGGGCTTGCCGGTCGACCGGTTCTTCCGGGCCACCTCGCGAAGCTCGGTCCGGGGGGAGGAGAAGTGCAGCTTCGGCCGGGCCCCGGCCGGCCAGGTGCGGAGGAATCGGGAGACGGCCTCCCGGAGGCCCAGCCCCTCGGGGTTGTTGCACCAGTAGTGCTGGTGGTCGAAGATCAGCGGGACGCCGCAATTCTCGTGGATCCGGAGCACGTCGAGGGCCGAGTAGCGGACGTCGTCGTTCTCCAGCACCAGCCGGCGCCGGGCGTGCTCGGGGAGTGCCCGGTAGGTCCGGGCCCAGCGGTCTCCCCCGGCGAGCTTGTCCCCGTAGGCGCCGCCGACGTGGACGACGACCACGGCCTCGGGCCCCAGGCCCATGCGGTCGAGCAGCTCGGCCTGCCAGTCGACGTCGGCGGCGCCCCTGGCGTTGAGCGCCTCGTCCGGGCTGTTCAGGACGACGTACTGCGAGGGGTGGAACGAGAGCCTCAGGTCCAGCGACCGGGCGAGCCGGCCGAGGTCCTCCAGCTCGTCGGCGCACTCGTCGAGCTGGCGGTGGAACTGGGGGAGGTCGGGATGGGTGAGGTAGGGGGCCAGGTCGGAGGACATCCGGTACATCCGGACGTCGATCCGGTCGAGGTAGGCGAAGATCTCCCGGAGGTAGGCGATCGAGGTCCGCAGGTGCGGCCCGCTCTGCCAGCGCCGGGCGTCGTTGCTCCTGAGCCCCGGCGTGCCCATCACCTTCACGGCGAAGCCGAGGCGGCGGGGGGGCGGGGATGGGGCCGGGGCCGCGGTTCCTCGGGTGCCGTGGCTCATCGCCATCGTCCGTCCCTCCGGGCCGTCGTCGGGGGCCGGGCGGTCGGCCCCCGACGACGGCCCCCCGGGTGCAGACGGCGCGCCGGGCGGGCGGGAGGGTCGGCGGGCGATCAGCGGCCCGGCACTCGGGGGTCGGGGGGCAGGGTGAGGTCCTGCTCGCTGGCCTCGACCGGGGCGCCCCCCTCGGGCACGTCCAGGCCGGCGGACCAGAGGATGCCGTTGACCACCGACCGGCGGTAGTTCGGGATCTCGAAGCAGTCGTGGAAGTGCCCGCAGACGTAGCCGAAGGACCGGCCGCCGTCGGGCCGCTCATACACCCAGCCGACGGGGTAGTCCGTCCCCTGGACCTCGGAGAGCACCACGGGCCTCGCCGCGTCGAGGTGCTTGAGCTTGATGTAGTACTCGTCCCTCATGGGGGTGGTTTGCCAGCCCCGGGCGATCGGGTGGTCGGGATCGGCGGGGCGGATGGCGGAGTCGACCACCGGGATCTCGGCGAAGGCGGTGTTGAACCAGCCCCCCATGACCTCCAGGAACCTCGGCCCGAGCTCCTCCCCGGCCCCGGTGCCCCAGTGCAGGGCCACCAGTCCGACCCCGTCGGCGATCAGCCGGTCGGCCTGCTCCCGGTGGGAGGGGTCGAGCAGCACGTCTCCGCCGTTGGCGGTGTAGAGGACGATCGCATCCACCCCGTCGAACGCCCCCGGCTCCGTCGGCCAGCCGTCGGAGACGATCGCCTCGACGCCCGGGGTCTGCTCCAGGCAGGTCTCCAGCAGGGCGCACTCGGCCATGTACTCGTGGGTCTCGGGGGCGTGGTCGCGGTCCTTGCCGATGAGCAGGATCTTCGTCGTCTCGTCCTGGGCCCCGGCCGGCGCCGAAGCCGGGGCCGAGGCGGCGAGGGCAAGGCCCGCGGCCAGGGCGAGCCAGGTGCGTCGGGTCATGGTCGTCTCTCCTCGGGCTGGCGTGGCGATGAGGTCGGTCTCGGGTCGGTGTGCGTCGCATTCGAGAACCCGGATTCTGCCCCGTCCCGGCCCCCTCCGCAACGCGCCTCCGCCCGGCGTGCCCGCCCCAGGGGCGACCGGCCGCCGTGTTGGCCGACCCGGGAAGTCCCTGACCAGGCCTGTCGTCTCCGACCCTCGCCCCCGTCTTCGGGGGAGAGGGTGGCCGGAGGCCGGTGAGGGGAATCGGGCGATCCCCAGGGCTTAAGGTCGAAGGCCGGGACCCCTCATCCCGACCCTCTCCCCACCGGTGGGGAGAGGGGGCCGGAGCCGATCCGTCGACGACAAGGCGGATGCACCCCTTATTCGTCTCCGCCCCGGGCCTCCGCCGCCGGGATCCCCCGGCGGAGGGCGAGGCGTCGGGTGAGCCAGACCTCCAGGCAGAGCCCGGCCAGGGCGGCCAGCAAGAGCCCCCGCCAGAGGGGTCGGCGAGACCGGCCGGGGGGGGCGGAGGAGGGGAGGGGATCGGCCTCGACGTCGGTCGAGAACGAGAGGGGCCAGCCCTCGGCGAGGGCGTCGGCCTCGTCCGGGGAGAGCGGGGAGGGATCCGGCGGCGGGCCGTCGGGCGTGGCGACCCGCCGGTATCGCGGCCCCCCGGGGAGGTCGAAGCGATACAGGCCCGGCTCGTCCGCCTCGGCGAGCCGGGCGAGGGCGGCGTCGCCCTCGCGTTCGACGGCCGCGGAGACGACCCGGCCCGAGGGGGTCCGCACGGGGACGGCCGAGCCGAGAGCCTCGGGCGCCGGGTCGATCGGCACGGCGATCGGCTCCCCGGGGCGGGCGATCGAGGCGTCGGAGCCCGGCCCGCCGTCGCCGGGGTCGGCCAGGAGGAAGACCAGCTCCCGGACGAACGGGACGAAGTCCGGGTTGGCCGGCAGGGTGCCGCCTTCCGCGTCGAGTGGGCCGGCCAGCAGGGCGACCCGGCCGGACCCGGGCGACCCGGGGGCCTTCCGGTCGACCAGCCAGGGCTCCCCCGAGTCGAGCCGGGCCGACACCCCGGCCGGGTCGTCCCCGCCCGCCGGCTCCAGCAGGAACGAGGCGAACAGGGAGGCCGAGCCGAGGGGGGGCGACTCGCCCGAACCGAGCGGCCCCAGCGCCGGGCCCTCGAAGCTCGGCGGCGACGGCCGGGCCACCGGCTCCCGGTCGAGGAACCGGCCCCGGAGCGGCCCGATCCGGGCGGGCAGCCAGCCCCGGGCGTCCCGGAAGGCGTCCCGGTTCCAGGAGTCGACGTCGGTCCGGTCCCCGGGGAGCACCAGCACCCCGCCCCCCCGGTCGAGGAGGCCGAGGACGGCGTCCTGCTGGGCCGGGGTCAGGCGATCGACGTTGGCGAGGACGAGCACCCGAGGCTGTTCCAGGCTCTCCCCGTCCAGCGCGTCGGGGGGGATGACCGAGGTCTGGACCTGGGGGGCCTGCTCCCCCCGGGGGGCGAGGGCGGCCCGGAGGAAGTCGACCTCGCCGGTCATCGGCTCCAGGCCCGGCTCGCCGTCGACCAGCAGCACGGGGAGCGCCTCGGCTACCTCGACCACCAGGCTCTCCTCGTCGTCCGTCGGCAGCGGGTCGGGCGTCCCCCCGTCGGGGGCGAGCCGGACGGTGACGGCGTGCGCGCCGAGGTCGTCCAGGGTCGCCCGGAACTCGACCGGCGCCGAGCCCCCCGGCGGCACCGGCCCGACGGCCCGGGTGGAGCCGGGGACTCCCTCGCCGTCGATCCGAAGCTGGGCCGACCGCTCCAGGCTCGCCGGGCCCCGGTTGCGGACCGTCGCCCCGACGACGATCGTGCCCCCTGGCGCCACCAGCCTCCGGGACGCTCGGAGGTCGACCACCGAGCCGTCGGCCGAGCCGGGGTCGGGCTCGACGGGGGTCGAGACGGCGGCGATCCTCGGCGGCGAGGGGAGTTGCCCGTGCAGGTCCCGGAGCAGCCGCCAGCGGCCCCGGTCGTCCGGCCTCCAGGGGGCCCGGGAGCCGTCGGTGAGCACGACGACCTCGGCGGCCGGGTTGCGGCCCTGCTCGTCCAGGATCCGGAACGCCTCCGCCAGGGCCGACGGCAGGTCGGCCGAGCCCGAGGGGGCCGCCAGGTCGTCCAGGGCGGCCCGGGCCGGGGCGGGGTCGACGCTCAGGGGGCCGGAAATCGGCTTCGCCCTTGTCCCGGCCCGGACGACGGCCACGGCGTCTCCCCGGGCGAGGCGGCCGAGGAACTCGCCGGCGATCCGCCTCGCCTCGGCCATCGAGGAGGTCCCTCCCCCTCGCCGGGCCATGCCTGCCGAGGCGTCGACGACGAGCACCAGGTCCCTCGGCCCTGCACCCCCGAGCCCGGGCCCGACGCCCGACGACCAGATCGGCCGGCTCGCCGCCAGGGCCACGAGGGCCAGCAGCAGCATCCGGCAGGCCAGCAGCAGCCAGTCGTCCAGCCTCAGCCGGGCCCGGGCCTTCCGGCCGAGTTCGAGGAACTGCATCGCCCCCCAGGCGATCGTCGGCACCCGTCGACGGCTCAGCAGGTGGATCAGCACCGGGATCGCCACCCCGAGCAGCCCCAGCAGCATCGCGGCGTTGGCGAAGCTCACGAGGGGGGCCTCTCGGGGGAATCGGCCGGGGAGGCGACGGCGGGTCCTGGGGAGGGGGAGGGGTCGGGCGGCATCGGGCGGCGGGCCTGTCGGGTCGGGCCTGGGCCGGCCCGGTTCGGCTCGGCTCGGCTGTCCGGGGATCGGGGATTTGCTACGATCGACCCCGACATCCTACGGGGCCCGCCCGAACCCCCGCAAGCGAGCGACCCCGGCCCCCGGCCTCGGCCCAGGAGCCCCGATCATGGCCACCTCCTCCCGATCTCGGCCGATCGACTACCCCACCTCCGACGGCAAGCCGATGGCCGAGACCGACCTGCACCGCCGGATCATGATGGACCTCCTGGAGATCCTCGACGACCGCCATGCCGACGACCCCAACGTGTATGTCTCCGGCGACCTCCTCCTCTTCTACGAGGAAGGGAACCGGCGACGACACGTCGCGCCGGACGTCTTCGTCGTCCTCGGCGTGCCCAAGAAGCCCCGGGACCACTACCTGATGTGGCTCGAAGGCAAGGGGCCCGACGTGGTCATCGAGGTCACCTCCAAGACCACCCGGCGCGAGGACCAGACAACGAAGCGGACGCTCTACCAGGACGTGCTCCGCGTGCCCGAATACTTCCAGATCGACCCCACCGAGGACTACCTGAAGCCCCCCTTCCAGGGGCATCGGCTCGTCGACGGCCGCTACGAGCCGATCCCCCCGGTCGACGGCCGGCTCCCCAGCCTCGTGCTCGGCCTGCTCCTGGAACGCGACGGCCCTCGCCTGGACCTGATCGACCCGGCCACCGGCCGTCGCCTGCTGACCCGTCGCGAGCGGGCCACCGAGTCCGACCGCCGGCGGGCCGAGGCCGACCGCCGGCGGGCCGAGGCCGAGCGCCGGCGGGCCGAGGCCGACCGCCTGCGCTCCGAGGAGGAGCGCCGGAGGGCCGAGGCCGACGCCCGGGCCGCCGAGGCCGAGGCCGAGGCCGATCGGCTCCGTCGGGAGCTGGAGCAGTTGCGGAGACGGCTGGGGGGGGAGTGAGGGCGGTGGGCCCCTTCGGCCCGTCGTTTGCCCTGCACTCGGGGGAGTCGCCCGGCGAAGGAGCCCCCATCCCATGACGATCCTCCCGAGATCGCCCCTCGGACTGTCCCTCGGTCTCGCCCTGCTCCTGCTCGGTCCCGGCCCGGCCGCCCCCGGCCAGGAGGAGGTCGCCTTGCCTCCGATCGGGGGAGACGCCGCCGACCCGCCCTCCGAACGAGCCGAGGCGGCCACTCCGGCCCCGACCGAGGACAACCCCGAGGCCACCATCGCCGAGGCCGCCGGGCCGATCGCCGTCGAGCAGCTCGTGCCGGACGACCAGATCGAGCGGAAGCTCCGGCGGCTGCTGCCGCGCTACCCGGGCGTCCGTCGGATCGGGGTGGAAGTCGAGGAGGGGGTGGTCACGCTCACCGGCCACGTCGAGGACGCCGAGGTCCGGGACCGCCTCCGGGACTTCGTCCGGCGCGTCGAGGGGGTGACCCTGGTCCTGAACCAGACCCGGACCGACGCCCAGGTGCTCTCGGCCGGGGCGCTGCTGGCCAAGCGGCTCGGCGCGTTCTGGGACCTCGTGTCGAGGACCTGGCTGGCGGCCCTGGCGGCGTTGGGCGTGCTGATCGGCTCGATCCTGCTGGCCCGGGCCTTCTCGAGATACTCCGAGGCGCTGCTGTCGCCGCTCTTCGAGAGCGTCCTGCTGAGGTCGGTGGCGGCGTCGGTGATCGGCCTGGCGATCGTGCTGGTCGGGGTCTACGCGGCGTTGGAGGTGATGGGGGTGGCCCGGGCGGTGCTCTCGGTGGTGGGCCTGGCGGGGGCGGTGGCCCTGGCGTTGAGCTTCGCCTTCCGGGACTTCGCCGAGAACTTCATCGCCTCGCTCCTGCTGGGCGTCCGCCGGCCGTTCCGGGTGGGGGACTACGTGGAGGTGGCCGGGCAGTCCGGCGTGGTCCGGGCCCTGACCACGAGGGCGACGGTGCTGGTGACGCTGGAGGGGCACCAGGTCCGCGTCCCCAACGCGGCGGTGTTCAAGAACGTGGTGATCAACCGGACGGCCTCGGACGCGGTCCGCTCCTGCTTCGACGTGGTGATCGGCTACGACGCCTCGGCCGTCGAGGCGCAGCGGGCGATCGCCTCGGCCCTGCTCGGGCACGACGGCATCCTCGACTCCCCCGCGCCCCGGACCCTGGTCGAGTCGCTGGAGGCCGGCGGCGTCCGCCTCCGGACCTACTTCTGGACCCCGAGCCGGGGCGTCGACGCCTTCAAGCTCCAGAGCGACGCCCGGCTCAAGGCCAAGGTCGCGTTGCAGGAAGCCGGCATCACCCCGCCGCCGACGACGATCGTCCTGAGCATGGCCGACCGGGTCGACGTCTCCCTCGTCGGCGACGACGGAGAGCCGGCCGGGGCCCGCACCCCCCACCGCGCCCCGGAGCGTGCCCGATCGAACCTCCGGATCGACGCCGAGGTCGCCTCCTCCTCCGGCGCCGCCGGCGACGCCCAGCCCGACGCGATCGACCAGGCGATGACGGTCGCCCGGGACGTGGTCGGCGACGAGGGGGACAACCTGCTGCAGCCGGATGGCCGGTGACCGGCCGGGTCAGGCCGAACGCCCTCGGGGCAGGAACTCGGCGATCACCTCGATCGGGCCGTCGAGGTTCTGGTTGAACTCGTCCAGGTCCTCGGCCGGGATCCAGTACTCCTGATGCGCCGACCCCCCGACGGTCTTCACCTCGTACCGAGCCAGGAAGGCCGACCGGACCCGGAACCGGGTGACGAAGCCGACGAAGCCGGAGGCGGCGTCATTCGTGTTCCAGTCCCGGGCGATCTGGGTCGCGTACGACTCGTTCAGCACCGGGTAGAAGATCGGCTGCCCCGGCAATCTCGGCGGGAAAGCCAGGAAGCCGGACTCGGCGATCAGGTCCAGTTCCTTCCGGCCGATGGGGCGATACAGAACGGTCGTCTTCGGCCTGATTGCGGTCATTGTCGATCCCTCCCCCCGGTCGGACTCGAAACGGCCCCTCGCGGTTCGGGGCGGTCCTGCCGTCACCGGGGCCGTCTCCTCCGCAATCGGACCAGTTGCCAGAGGGCCGCCCGCTGGAGGACGACTAGCAGCGCCGTGATCCCGACCGCCAGGGCGAACAGGGTGACGTTGCCCGCGTCCCCGGCCCGGAAGGCGAAGGCCAGCGAGGTAGAGACGGCCGGGGGGTGGACCACGTCGAGGGCGATCATCAGCACGATCGTCGCCACCATCGCCACGCCCCGGAGAGGTACGCCGGGGCGATCGCCTGATAGGCCAGCAGGCCGAGGCCCGCCGCCATCAACTGCGCGATCGTCAGCGTCCGGACCGTGTTCTGCCGTGTTCGGGGTCGAGGTAGATCAGGAAGGCGCTCCCGGCCAGCGAGGCGAACAGCAGGCGCTGCTCGGTGAGGACCTCGACCAGGCCGAAGACCAGGAGCACCACCGCCGTCGGCGCGATCGCCAGGGTCAGTTCCCCCCGGCTCCCCAGGCTCGCCCGGTCGGGAGGGCCGGCCCCCTCGATCGGCGCCAGTCGCTCCCGATCTCCTTCCATCGCGGGACCTCCGGGATCCGATACCCTGATTCGACCAGGCGACCGGTTGCAAATCGCTCGCCCGACCGAGCTTCCGGGTCCTAGCCTTGGAGGGGTCCCGGCCGACCCGGATGGCCCGGGGTTGACCATGCATGCATAATCGGGTGAGCCGGATCGTCACCCCACCGACGGAGCGACCTGCCGATGATGCGCCCGCGCCCCCGACCGAAGCGATCGAACCCGGCCCGAGGGCGGAGGAGGGGCGACCGCCTCCGGTTCCGGGCCGAGCCGCTGGAGCCACGGGCTTTGCTCTCGACGATCGTCCCGGCCGACTACGACGGCGACGGCCGCTCCGACCTCGCCGTCTTCGGCTCCGACGAGGAGACGGGGCAGGGGACCTTCACCGTCGACCGCTCGGGCCTCGGCCGCCTGGAGGTGGACTTCGGCGGGGCCGACGACCGGCCGATCTCGGGGGACTTCGACGGCGACGGCCGGGCCGACGTGGCCGTCTTCGGCTACAGCCCGCTCGACGGCTTCGCCCGGTACGCGATCCTGCCCTCGGACGGGGGGCCCGCCCGGTTGCAGCCCTTCGGCGGGGCCGACGACCGGCCGGTCTCGGCCGATTATGACGGCGACGGGACCACGGACATCGCCGTCTTCGGCGACAGCCCCGACAACGGGTTCAGCCGGTTCGCGGCCCTCCTCTCCGGCGGCCCGAACGACGCATTCCCCGCCGGGGTGGTCACGCTCCCCTTCGGGGGGCCGGACGACCGGCCGATCTCGGGGGATTTCGACGGCGACGGCCGGGCCGACTTCGGCGTCTACGGGCCGGGCGAGGGCGACGCCCCCAGCCGGTTCCTGGTCCGGCTCTCCGGGGGCCCCACCGTGGCGTACCCGGACGGCCTGATCGTCCAGCCCTTCGGCGGGCCCGACGACGTGCCGGCCGTCGGCGACTACGACGGCGACGGCCGCTCCGACCTCGCGGTCGCCGGCTTCAGCCCGGTCGAGGGCTTCCGACGCTTCGCCATCATCCCCTCCGGGGGGGCCCCGAGCCGATCGGTCCCCTTCGGCGGCTTCGACGACCTGCCGGTGCCGCTCGACCTCGACGGCGACGCGATCACCGACTATGCCGTCTACGGCTTCAGCCCGGTCGAGGGGTTCAGCCGGTTCGCCCTGGTCTCCTCGTCGACCGGCCTGGCGTCGTCGGTCCGGCTGGGGGCACCGGACAGCGTCCCGCTCCCCCCCCCCTCGGTCGCCGGGCCCCCTCCCGGCCGGGTCGAGCCCGACCCGAACCCGGATCCGACGCCGGATCCCGAACCCGACCCGAACCCGGGCCGGCCGGAGTTCCGGATCGACTGGGTGAACCGGGGGACGGCCACCGACCGCTTCTCTCCCGCCGAGCGGGCCGCGATCGACCGGGCGATCGCCGTCTGGGAGGGACTGGTCGTCGACAACAACCGGCCGGACAACACCCTGAGCGTCACCTTCCTCGGCGGATCGGCCTCGGGCCTGGACATGGGGGACACGCTCGGGCTGTCCACCGTCCGTTACGACGAGGGGGGGACCATCGAGGCCACCATCGAACTGGACGCCGACGGCGGGGGGGAAGGCTGGTTCGTCGACCCGACCCCCTGGGACGACCTGGAGTTCCCCGTCGCCGCCTCGCCGACCTACCTGGTCGGCGGCCCGGCCGGCCGCTACGACTTCCTCTCGACGGTCCTCCACGAGCTGGGCCACGCGCTGGGCATCGGCATCGGCTTCGAGGACAACGTCTCCGACCGCATCTCGCCGATCCCCGGCGCGGGCGGGGCGGTCCTCTATTCCGGGCCGACCGGCGTGACGGCCGCCCTCTCCCCGGGGCTGGACCACCTCGACCCGACCTTCCACGCCTACGACCTGCTCGCCCCCGAGGGGCTGGTCGGCACCCGGGCCCTGCCGACGGAGCTGGACCTCCTGCTGCTGGCCGACGCCTACGGCTACCGGGTCGACATCCCGCAGACCCCGGCGGACACCCGGCCGCCGATGCCGGTCGCCGCCGCCTTGCAGCTCGACGGCTCGGGCTTCATGGTCGTGTCGGTCGTCTTCGACGAGGCGATCGACCTGGTCGGCGCCCTCGACGCGAGCCGGTACGACCTGCTCCGCCCCGCCGGGGACGGCCTCGACGCGGTCCCCTCGCCGTTCTCCTCGGCCGAGTTCGACGCCTCGGAGCTCCGGCTCATGCTCCGGCTCCGCCCCGGCGTGCAGCCCGGCCCCTCGTGGAGGGTCGTCGTCCCCGGCCTCGGCGAGGACGCCCTGACCGACCTCGCCCGCAACCCCCTGGACGGCGACCGGGACGGCCTCCCAGGCGGCGACGCCCTGCTGCCGATCCGGGTGTGAGCCTGGGACCGATCGGGGAAACCGGTTATCCTTTGAACATGCGAGGTCGTCCGGTGCC
This sequence comes from Tautonia plasticadhaerens, assembly GCF_007752535.1. Lineage (GTDB taxonomy): Bacteria > Planctomycetota > Planctomycetia > Isosphaerales > Isosphaeraceae > Tautonia > Tautonia plasticadhaerens. The sequence goes on along the minus strand of NZ_CP036426.1, from coordinate 8,414,389 downwards.
GAGAGACTGCGGCCCGAGCCAATGGGGGCGATCGTCTTCCGAGACGCGAGAACGCATCCTCGTCGATCCACCGGAGAGACTGCCGCGATGACGAGCCTCCCGACGACCCTGCTCCTCGCCACCGTGCTGCTCCCTCCCGCCTCCCAGGAGTCGCCGGCGGGAGGGGGAGTCGAGGTCGTCGAGAAGACGGTCGGCCCGGGGGGGATGACCGTGGCGATCGCCAACGTGCCGATCAGCCACGACCCCGGGCGCAACGGTCGGGACCTGCTCTCCCATGCGAGGCGGGCCAAGCAGCTCGGGGCGAATCTGCTGCTGACGCCCGAATTCGGCCTCAGCGGCGGCTTCTGCGACGATTGCTGGGAGCACATCGCCGAGTCAGACGCCCGGGACGACGCCCTCTTCGCCGAGCTGAAGGCGCTGCTCGACGACCGGTTCCGGTACATCCTCGTCAACGGCCCCCGGCGAGTCGGGGGGGACGACGGCCCCCGGTTCCTGAACTCGACGTACCTCATCTGCGAGGACTTCGACCCCGACGACCCCGCCGCCGACGAGGCCCTCATCTACGACAAGACCTTCCCCCCGGCCGGCCGGGAGCAGGTCTACACCCGGAGCGGGATGCGGGACGTCCTGACGTTCGACACCCCTGGGGTCGCCTCGGCGTGCTCACCTGCTGGGACCTGGGGTTCCCCTCGATGGCCCAGGAGCTGGCGATGCGGCACCGGGTCGACGCCATCCTCGTGCTCGCCGCCTGGCGAGGGGGCACCGAACGCTCCTACGGCGCCGTGACCCGGGACCGCTACTGGGGCTACCAGTGGGAGGTCATGAACGCCTGCCGGGCGATGGAGAATCAGGTCTGGATGCTCTCCTGCAACGCCACCGGCACCCAGGGCGACGCCGAGTTCTTCGGCCACAGCGGCGCCTGGGCCCCCTCGGGCGTCCCCCTGGTCGTGGCCGAGGGGCCGTCGCTGCTGGTCCTCCGCGGCCTGGACCTCCCCGGCGAGGTCGCCCGGGAGAAGGCCAACTTCAACCACACCTCCGAGTTCTTCGGCGTCTATCGCCTGATCCCCGAGGCCGGGACCTTCTCCCGGCACCCCGAGGGGCCTTGAGCCGTCGAGGACGCGGGCCGGGATTGCCCGGCTAATCGGTCGGTGCCGACGGCTTGGCGATGGCGATCTCCAGGCCGATGGCGTTGGCCGAGTCGATGGCGAGCACGGCGTTGCGGTGGGGGGTGGCGAAGTCGGCCATCAGGAGCATGCCGGTGCGCAAGGTGTCGGAGCGGACCTGGCGGAGCCGGGCGGTCAGCTCGTCGGGGGCGATGGGCTCGCGGTCGACCTGGACCCGGCCCTGGGGGTCGATCTCGACGAGGATGTATTCCTCCAGCAGCTCGTCGAGCGTGCGCATCTGCTGGGCGACGGCCTCCTGCTCGTCGGGCTCGGGGGTGGGGATCTCCAGGGTCTTGAAGTAGATGGTGGTGGCGGTCACCAGGAAGAAGAGGACGAGCTGGAAGGCGACGTCGACCATGGCCGTCAGGTCGATCTCGTCGGGCTCGGAGGGGGGCTCGGCGGCGAGGGTGAAGGCGGCGGCCTCCTCGTCCTCGTCGAGGGGGTCGAAGGCCTCGGGCTCGTCGAGGGGGGGGAAGGCGTGGGCGTCCTCGACGGCGACGGGGGGGGCGTCGGCCCAGGACGAGGCGGGGGGTGGCATCGAGCCCCCGGCGGCGGCGACCAGCTCGTCCCAGTCGTCCGGCTCGGGGTCGTCGGGGCGGGGATCGGCGGGGGCCCGTCGCAGCTCGACGGTCCGCTCCTCGTCAAGGTCGGGGACCTGGCCGGTCGGCTCGAGGTCGTCGTCGAGGTCGATCGGCTCGTCATCCTCCTCGTCTTCGGGGGCGAACTGGGCTTCGAGGGCGGGCTCGTCGTCGAGGATGCCCGCCTCCTCGACGACGGGCCCCGACCGATCTCCCGCGCCCTCGCCCTCGCCCCCGCCCGGCTGGCCCGTCGACTCGGGGGAGAGCAGTGCTCCCCGGGCGTCGACCCGGGCCCAGGGCTCGTCCGTCCCGGCCGGCCGGGCCAGGTCATCCGGCCGGATCGCCCCCGAGGCGATCCCCTCCCGGACGGCCTCGGCCCCGAGGCCGGTTTCGAGCCGGAGGCGATCGGTGTGGAAGATGTCCCAGTTGGCCATGGGTTCCCGGGTCGGCAGGAGTCGAGAGGGTTCGGGGGCGATCGCGAGGGGCGGGCGGACGGCGAGCCGGGCCCGCTAGTCGCCCTGCTCGGCGTCCTCGACGCCGAGGTGGAGGACGATCCCCTCCACCTCGGCGACGATCGAGCCGACCCGGAGGACCTCTCCGTGGGGGACGGCACCGTCGGCCTGGAGGATCACCCGCCGTCGACCGTTGCGGACCCCGGCGGCGACGGCCTCCCGGATGTCCTCCGGGTCGTCGAGCCGGTCGACGGGGTCGGTGCTCATGCCCGAGAAGACGGCGACCGGGCCGCCGGGCCGGGGGGCGAGCGTCAGGGTCGTGGCCCGGGTCTCCTCCACCCCGGTGCCGTAGGCCGCCGGGGGCAGCTCGACCTCGGCCTCGGCCGAGGCCCGGTAGGTCAGCATCAGGAAGATCAGCAGCTGGAAGACCACGTCGACCATCGGCGTCAGGTCGATGGCGCTGTCCAGCGGCGAGCGGACCTGGCGTTGCAGCAGCATGGGATCGGTCGCCTCGGTCGAGTCTCAGTCGATCGGGAGGGGCCGCGTCGTCCTCGTCCCCGCCCTCGCCCTCACCGGGGCAGGACGGCCCGGACGGAGCCGGAGCCGGCCCGCGGGGAGGGGGCGCCCCGCCCTTCGGGGGCGCGGCGGGCCTCCTCCTGCTCGAGGAATTCGAGGAAGCCCTGGAGCTGCCGCTCGGTGTTGTCCCGGAGCAGCCGGAGGCGGCCCTGCAGGTCGTTGGCCAGCAGCATCAGGGGGGAGGCGATGATCAGGCCGACGGCCGTCGTCCACAGGCCCAGGGCGATCGAGGCGGCCAGCTGGCTGCCGGGATCCGCGGTCCGCTCCCCGGCGCCGACGTTGCCGAAGGCGCCGATCATGCCGATGACCGTCCCCAGCAGCCCCAGCAGCGGCGCGAGCTTCGCCGCCGTGACCACCGAGGCCAGCCGGTTCTCCATCGCCGAGATCACCCGGGTGTGGAACTCCATCACCAGCAATTGCTTGATCTTGGCCAGGCCCCGCTTCAGGTTCTGCAAGCCCACGGTCACCAGCTGGGCGAGCGTGGTGTGCCAGTAGGGGGGGCGGTTGCAGAGGTCGATCGCCTCCCTCGTCTGCCCGGCCTTGCCGACCAGGGCGGCCACCTGGTCCAGCAGCTGGCCGGCCCTCGCGTCGTCGAGGGAACGCTTCCCCAGGCCCCGGTAGACCATCACCGAGTTGTAGATGCCCCAGATGGCGAGCAGGGCCTGGGCCACGTAGATCGCGTAGCCGATGATCGTCAGCAGCAGCGAGATGTCCATGCACGGCCTCGGGTCGATCGGTCGGTCGGTCGGCTCGGGAGCGGCCCGGCGGGGCAGGGCGGTGGATTCGGCCCGGCCGGGGCCCGGGGGCGGTGGCCGGGGGCGATCCGGTGTCTTATTCTTGGATGGGGGGGCGCGCCGGGGCAAGACCCCCCCGGGCCTGCGCCTTGCTTCGGGCCGACCGGCGCGCGACAATGACCGCCCGTCTGTCCGAGGCCCGAAGTCGGGGACCGCGTGCCCATGCCGCGCACCGTGCTGATCGTCGACGACGAGCGCGACGCCAACGACCTGATGGCCGGGCTCGTCAAGGCCCGAAGCGACCGGCCGGTCCAGGTCTTCGACGGCGGCGCCGTGCTCCCCGCCGTCGCGGAACACGACCCGGAGCTGATCCTGCTCGACGTGATGCTGCCCGACGTCGACGGCTATGAGGTCTGCGCCCGGCTGAAGCGGCGGCGGGCCACCAACCTGATCCCCGTGATCATGGTCACCGCCCTGCACTCCGAGCACGACCGGGTGCACGGCGTCCGCGTGGGGGCCAACGAATACCTGACCAAGCCCTTCACCCCGGACCAGCTCTTCGAGGTGATGGACCGGGCCTTCGCCTGGCGGGAGGAGCACATGACCCGGGGCACCGCCGGCGAGATCGAGTTCGACATCCGCAGCGAGACGGACTACCTCGCCGAGCTGAACGACATGCTCACGGACCTCTACGTCCGCACCCCCCTGACCGAGCGGCAGATCAAGGATCTGAAGCAGGCCGTGATGGAGATGGGCTCCAACGCCATCGAGTGGGGCCACCGCAAGAACGCCGAGCTGACGCTCCGGATCACCTACCGGATCGAGTCCGACAACGTCACCCTGATCATCCGGGACCAGGGGCCCGGCTTCGACCCCGGCCACATCCCCCACGCCGCCCAGGCCGACGACCCGATCGCCCACCTCGACGTCCGCAACGAGCTGGGCATCCGCGAGGGCGGCTTCGGCATCATGCTCGCCCGGGGCCTCGTCGACGAGTTCCGCTACAACGACAAGGGCAACGAGGTCACCCTGGTCAAGCGCTTCGAGTCCACCGGCGCCGCCGACCTGCCCGAGGGGGACTGAGCCCTCGCCCCCGAGCGGCCCTCGATGGCCCGGAGACGGCGACCGCCCCGGCCGGCCTCCGTCGACGGATCGGCCCGCGTGGGACGGCCGGGGCGGCCGTCCCACATCAACGAATCGGATTCCCAGAATTCCGCCGGGTGCGTGCCGCCCGCCTCCCCGGGCCGAGCGACGGGATCACCCGCCCCATTTTCAAGTATCGATATGTAGGGTGTCTGGGTCCTCGCCTTCGAGGCCCCGGGCCGTCGGGCGGCCCGGGGGCGGGCGGGCCCGGGCCGTCGCGCCCGCCGCGGGGCGCCGTGGTACAATGGCCGCCGGGGCCGGGGACCGGGCCCCCCGCCACCGACGGCGGCGCGACTCGCATCCCGAAGCTCGAGCATCGGTTCGAATCCCATGAACACGTCCCAGAGCGACAAGGACACGCCCCGGGTCATCATCGAGGCCACCCGTGAGGGCTTCGAGCAGGAGGTCATCGAGCGGTCGAAGTCCGTCCCCGTCGTGGTCGACTTCTGGGCCGAGTGGTGCGGCCCCTGCCGGATGCTCGGCCCGGTCCTGGAGAAGCTGGCCCGGGAGTACGACGGCCGGTTCGTCCTGGTGAAGGCCGACACCGAGCAGCTCGGCGACGTCGCCTCGGCCTTCGGCGTCCAGGGCATCCCCGCCGTCTTCGGCCTGCGGGACGCCCGGATCGTCGACTCCTTCGTCGGCGTCCAACCCGAGGCGATGATCCGCCAGTGGCTCGACCGCCTCATGCCCTCCCCCGCCGAGGTCCTCTGCGGCGAGGCCGCCGCCCTGGAGGACGCCGACCCCGCCGCCGCCGAGGCCCGCTACCGCGAGGCCCTCGGGCTCGACGCCAAGCTGCCGAAGGCCCGGATCGGCCTGGCCGGCGCGCTGGAACGGCAAGGCAAGCTCGACGAGGCCCGGGCCGAGGTCGCAGCCCTGGAACGCCGGGGCTTCCTCGAACCCGAGGCCGAGGCGGTCAAGGCCCGCCTCGCGCTCGACCTCGCCGCCGCCGACGCCGGCGACCTCGCCGCCGCCCGGGCCGAGGCAGAGTCCCACCCCGACGACCTCCCCGCCCGGTACCGCCTCGCCGAGGCCCTCGCCGCCGCCGGCCAGCACGAGGAGGCCCTGGCGACCTGCCTCGACCTGGTCGAACGCGACCGCCGCGGCGTCGGCGAGCAGGCCCGCCAGACCATGCTCGCCCTCTTCAACCTCCTCCCCCCCGACGACCCCCTCGTGGCCGACTACCGCCGCAAGCTGTCCTTCGTCCTCTGATCCGGGGTCGCCCCCGCCGCCGACCCGTGCCGGCCGGCTCCTCCCGGGATGAAGATTCGGTCTCTCCCGACGGGGATGACCCGGCGCCCACACGATCACTCGGGATCGGCCGGCGGGTCGCCTGCCGCCTCCGCCGGCCGTTCGAGGGCGACCCGGACGATCGCCCGGCTGCGGGCCTCGGGGGAGTCGATCTCCTCGACGAGCCCCCAGGCCGTGTCGAGTTCCCCCCGGGCGGCGAAGGTCGCGGCGATCGCGGGGAGGGCGTCTTGCCGGGTGCCGTCGGGGAGGGCGTCGATCGTGCGGAAGGCCGCCTCCAGGTCGCCGAGTTTGAGGTGGATGCGAACGACATCGGCGGCGGCCTGGGACAGGGGATCGACGGTCGTCACGTAGAAGGCGTATCCCGGCAGGTCGTCGCGAGCAGGCTCCGGTGGCGCGGCGATGAGGTCGCGGAGACGGGCCTCGGCCAGTTCGAGGGCGCGTCGCAGGTCGGCCCGGGCGTCGTCGTCGTCCCCGGCCTCCCGTTTCGCCTCGGCGAGTTGCTCGATCCAGGAGGACGTTTCGATGCCATGTTCGGCGAGCCGGCCGATCACGGCCTCGGCCCGCTCCACCTCGCCCAGGGAAAGCAGCAGCTTGGCCGCCCGTGAGAGGGGGGTGAACTTGTAATCCGGACCCTCGATCGTCGAGACGACCCGGAGCGTGTCATCCACCGCGTCCAGGGCCCCGGCCCGGCCCCCTTCGGCCGCCTGCCGCTCGGCCAGGTCGACGAACACGCGGGCCAAATTGAACAGGTCGCCGCCGTCGGTCCGAGGGGGGGCGAGCGCGATGGTCGCCCGGGCGTCGTCGAACCGGCCGAGGCGGGACTGGATCTCGGCAAGCCTCGTGAGATCCCAGAACCGGGTGCCGGGCCCCCAGGAGTTCGAGAGGATCGCGTCCCGCGTCTCGGTGAGGCTCTCGTCGGCCTGTGCATCATCGGGCAAGAGGGCGCCAGCGACCTGGAGCAGGGCGTTCGTCCGATTCGCATCGCCATTGGCTCTCCGGTACGCCTCCGATTCCCTGAGGATCCGCAGCGCCTCGGCGAAGTCGCCTGCCATCGCCTCGATCTCGACGAGCTTGTTCGGCGTGAGTTGTTGACGACGCAACAGGAAGTCCGCATAGGCGTCGGCGGCGGTGCGGAGATCGCCCGCCCGACCGAATCGAGCCAGACCCGCATCAATCCGCCCCAATTCCGGAGTTGCCCTTCCTCGTCCAGGGAGGAGACGACCTCGGCGGCCTTGCTGAAGGTGTCGAGGGCGGCGTCGCGGTCGCCGGCCTCGGCCTGGGCGGCGGCGATGCGGGCGATCGGATGTTGGCCGGTGAGTTGGGCCTCGCGGGGGATCTGCTCGGCCGCGAGGCGGGCGGCGCGGAGGGTGTCGAGCGCCTCGACGGGCTGGCCGCGGCGGAGCTGGGCACGCCCCAGGCTGAGGAGGATTTCGGCCCGGTCGTAGGGGTCGTCGAGGTCGGCCGTGACCTCCAGGACGCGACGCTCGATCTCCTCGGGCGGCGGGGCGGGGAGACGCCAGGGGTGGGACCGAGTGACGGGGGGAGCGGGGGAGGCGGCGACCGGAGGCGAGGGGGTGTTTCCCGGGGGCGGCGTACCCGATTCCTGCGAGGCGACGACGAGCCCGGCGCCGGTGGCCAGGAGCAGGGTGCCGGCGACGAGGGCGGCGGCGGCCTTGAGCTGGGAGAGGATCATGGCGTTGAGCATCCATCGGGCCGAGGCGGAGACGGCGGGCGGCAGGGCGTCGAGGGCGGTCCGGCCCAGGCCGAGGGAGACGGCCGATCGGACGGTGCGGTCGGCGAGGGCGGCGGAAAGGGGGACGGGCAGGGCCGGGGGCGGGCTCGCGGTCGAGGGGCTGAGCCCTCGGCGGGTCAGGCGGCGTCGGAGCAGGGCCCGGGCCCGGGAGAGGCGGACCTTGACGGTGCCGATCGGGCAGCCGAGCCGTCGGGCGACCTCGTCGTACGGGCAGCCGCCGAGGTCGTGCAGGACCACCGGGAGGCGGTAGCGGGCGGGCAGGCGGTCGACCTCTTGGAGCAGGGCCTCGTGGGAGTCCCGGGGCGCCTCGGGCTCGGCCTCGGGCCGGGCGGCGAGCCGTTCCCGGGAGCGTCGCCGGGAGGCGTCGAGGCGGGATCGGAGGGCGATCCGGCGGGCGACCCCGCAGAGCCAGGCCGAGGCGGAGTCCCGGTTCCGGATCGAACCCGATCGCCGGGCGAGGACGAGGAAGGTGGCCTGGAAGGCGTCCTCGGCGGCGTGGGGGTCCCGGAGCAGGCCGAGGCAGACCCGCCAGACCGTCGGCCCGTGGCGCCGGACGAGGGCCTCGAAGGCGGCCTCGCCGGAGGGGTCGAGGTGGGAGGCGAAGTGGTCCAGCAGTCGGGAGTCGGGCCAGTCGCCCATCACCCCCAGGCGAAACAGCGTGTCCAGGTCGCCCCGGGGGGCGACCGATCGATGTCCCGGCATGAGTCCCGGTCCCTCGCTCGGCCCGACGGTTGGTGTCCTCTCCAGGGTGCCGGGACTCGGGCGGTTTGTTCCACCAGTTTCCGGGATTGTGGCGGGCGCTCCGGGGAGGGCGGATGGTCGGTCGTCAGCCCGACTCGCCGAGGCGATCGACCAGCCGATCGAGCAGCGGCTCGTACAGGGGCTTGCCGCGCAGGGCGTCGAGCCAGCGGGCGGGGATGGCGGAGGCGCCGTCCCTCAGGCCGGCGAGGCCTCCGGCCACGCAGGCGGTGGTGTCGGTGTCGTGGCCGAGGGCGACCGCGGCCTTGACCACCGCCTCGTAGGGCCCGGCGTCCAGGGCCAGCCGGGCGGACCGGAGGCAGTCGACGACGTAGCCGGTGCCCCGGCCGGAGGGGGGCTCGTCGGGGCGGATGGCCCCCTCCAGCTCGATCATCAGCGGGGAGTCGTAGTCGCAGAGCCCGCGGAGGGTGGAGACGGCGTCCCGCCAGGGGTCGGGGGCGCCCTGGAGGATCCGGCGGGCCCAGAGGCAGTACAGGGCGCAGCAGGCCTGAGACCGGGCGTGGCCGTGGGTGAGCTTCGACTGCGAGCAGGCCAGGTCGGCCAGCTCGGCATCCCCGCCGAGGTGCCAGAGCGCCAGGGGGAGCGCCCGCATCAGCGAGCCGTTGCCGTTGTCCCGCTCGCCGGTCGGGCCGGCCAGCTCGGCGGGCACGCCGTCCCGGAGGCGGTGCAGGGCGCCGGCGGTGGTGATGCCGATGTCGAAGACCACGCCGCCGACGGCGAGGTACCCGCGCCCGTGCCAGTCGACCAGGCGGCGACCCAGATCCTCCAACTCCAGCCGGCCGCAGTCCAGCAGCGAGGCGAGCAGGCAGAGCGCCTGGGCCCCGTCGTCGGACCAGGTGCCGGGCGGCACGGTGGCGTGGGCCCGGCGGAAGCCCTCGGGCGGGGTCATCTCGATCGCCTCGACCGGCGGCAGGTCCTCGGGAGCGTGGAACTCGTAGGGGACGCCCAGGGCGTCGCCGACGAGCAGGCCGAGCAGCCCGCCCTCGATCCGATCTCGCAGCATCGGCCTGGTCATCCTGGGCCCCCACCGGGTCGACGGGGCGGCGGCGTCCCCGACCCGAAGCATACTCCGCCCGGAGGGGCGGGGCCATCGCAATCGTCGGGGGTCGGGGCCCTTGCAGGGGGGCCCCACACAGGACTCGTGGCCCGCCGGCCGGCGTCGGGACGCCGGCCGGCGGGCCTCCGAGATCGATCGGCCCCGATCGTGGTCCGGATCGATCGGGCGGGATGGCGAGGGGATCAGGGCCGGGGCGTCTTCCGGCGGAGCCGCTGCCGGCAGAGCGATGCCAGGCCGATCAGGCCGCCGACGGCCGCCATCGCCAGCGTCGAGGGCTCTGGCACGGCGCTCCGCGTGCCGGCGGGGGGCAGGAAGATCTGGTCCTGGTCGGCGGGCGTCTGGGGCCCTCCGGCGATCGGCGGGTAGTTGAACAGGCCGACGGCACTCGTCCGGACGTCGCGGAGGCTGAGGATGCCGTTGGCGACGGCACTCACGTTGGCATTGTCATAGGCGCTGCCCCTGAAGGTCAGCGACCCGGTCCCGAGGTAGTTGGTACCGACGCCCAGCGTGCCGCCGGCCCCGCTGCCGTCGTAGGTCGCCTCCCAGATGGCCAGCTGGATGGCCGCCGACGCCTCCTTGGTGGTGAGGTTGACGTTTGAGGCGAGGCCGCCGGCCGCCTTCAATTCGCTCGGGGAGGCGAAGCCGTAGTTCTCGAGGACCCACCCGGCCGCGCCGATGTCCCGGGGCCGCGAGTTGGTGTCGAGCAGGCCGCTCTCGCCGGTGAGCGAGACCATGGCCGTGTTCGGGCTGGACGGCTGGACGTACTCCGACAGGTCGACGCAGTAGGTCGTGAACGAGACGTTCCAGGTGCCGAAGGGGCTCGGCCCGTGGACGATCGTCGTGAAGTTGCCGGGCGAGGTGCCCTGCCACGACCCGGTCCCGAATCGGAAGTCGACGTTGATGCCGTTGTTGCCGCCGTTGAACGTCGTGTTGGCCTGGACCATCAAGCCGGCCCGGGCGGTCGGCGCCGAGGCCGCGAGGGCGATCAGGGTTAGGGCACAGGCCGGCCCGAGCAGCCAGGCCAAGGCCGGGCGCCCGGCTCCGGGCGCCGCCCCCTCACGAGATGACACAGAGATGGGGACGCTCGCCTCCTGGAAGGCCTGCGGCGGGCGGGGTCGTGCCGCGGGATCGGGGGCCCGCCATCCGACTCGATCGGCATCCCGCCGAGTACTCCTCGCGGCGCAGGCCGGTCGGCCCCGGGCCGCCGATGGCGGACCGGACAAGGCCATCGGATCGGACGCCGCCCCCGGCGTCGGGCCGGGGGCGAGGGGCGGCGATTCGGAGCGGGGAGGTCGGGCGACAGTGCCCGTCCCCCGGCTGATCGTCCCCGACCGACGGAGAGATTCAATGATCATGAACAATGATGAATGGGCGCACGGCCGAAGCCAGGCCTTGTATCGCCGGGAGTGGGGGCGGGCCGGCCAGATGAGGCTGGAACGCGCGGCGGACGTTGCATGAGGGCGACGGCGGCGCCGCCCGGGCGTTGCGTCGACGCAACGCCCGGGGGCTCGCCACCCTAGTAGGGGCGGCCCCGGGCGGCCTTCCACTCCCCGAACAGGGCCCGACAGTCGTCCCGGAGCGGGCCGGGCTCGACGACCAGGGGGCTGCCGCCGAGCCGGGCCAGCTCCCCGGCGGGGACGCCCAGCTCGGTGAAGCCGGCGTCGGCGGCGTCGGCGATCGAGGCGCCGAAGACGACGAGCGAGACGCGGGCCCAGTGCGAGGCGGCCAGGCACATCGGGCAGGGCTCGCAGGTGGTGTACAGCACGGCGCCGGAGAGGTCGATCGAGCCGAGGGACCGGCAGGCCAGGCGCAGGGCGTTGACCTCGGCGTGGGCGGTCGGGTCGGTGTCTCGCCAGACGGTGTTGTGCGCCTCGGCGAGGATCCGGCCGCCCCGGACGATCACCGAGCCGAAGGGGGACTGGCCCTCGGAGATGCCGAGCCGGCAGGCGGCCACGGCCCTCGCCATGTAGGTCTCGTGATCCATCGCGTCCGAACCCCCGATCCCCGGCCCTCCGCCCCCGGCGACGGCCCGGGAGGGCGGCGCGGGCCCCTTGAACCGGGGGGGCGGGATCGGCAACAACGGTACCGCAGGGCGCGGTCCCCGGGCAATCGCCCGCCCCGGTCGGGCCGGACCGCCCCGAGACCCGACCGAGGCCGCCAGGAGCACCCCGAGTCATGGAGCCCTCCCGTCCCGAAGCCGGAGGCGGAGCCGTCCGGCCGAAGGCCCCGGCCCGATCCCGGTGGCCGGCCGTCGCCTTCGCCCTGGCCTCGGCGCTGAGCATGCTGTCGTATGCGGCCTTCACCGACCACATCTGGGAGGACTTCTTCATCACCTTCCGCCACAGCGAGAACCTGGCCGAGGGCCGGGGGCTGGTCTTCCAGCCGGGGGAGCGGATCCACGGCTTCACCTCGCCGCTGGGCGTCCTGCTGCCGGCGCTCTGCCACGTGGTCACCGGGGAGCGGTCGTACCGGGAGGCGATCCGGGCGTTCCGGCTGCTGAGCGTCGTCGCGTACGTGGCGGCCGGGCTGGTGCTCCTGGGGAGGCTGGAGCGGGAGTCGTCGGGCCGGGGGCTGTCGTGGTGGGCGCTGGCCGCGTTCCTGGCGCTGGAGGTCAAGGCGATCGCCTTCTCGGTCAACGGCATGGAGACGGCGTTCCTGCTGCTGTTCCTGGTCGGGACGCTCGCCCTGGTGGCCCGGGACGACGTGCCCCGGCGCTGGCTGCCGATGGGGATCTGCTGGGCGGGCCTGATGTGGTCGAGGCCCGACGGCTGCGTGCCGATCGCGGCGGCGGCGGCGGCGGATCTGCTGTTCGGGCCGGGCCGGTTCCGATCGAAGGTGGCGGATCTGTTCAAGGCGGGGCTCGTGTGCACGGCGGCCTACCTGCCCTGGTTCGCCGGGGCCTGGGCCTATTACGGGTCGCCGGTGCCGCACACAATCCTCGCCAAGGCGAACCTGGACCAGGATCTCGACCCCTTCGTGGGGCCGGTCGGGCGGTTCCTGGCCACGGCGACCCGGGCGTTCCTGCCGATCTACCACAACGTCGGCTACGGCCAAGGGTGGCACCCCTGGTTCTGGCCCTGGGCGGCGGCGATGGGGGTGTTCGGCGTGTCCTACTGGCTGGTGCCGATCCGGGATCGCTGGGGGCGGTCGTGTTCCTTGATGTTCGCGTTGATGTCCTTGTATCTGTCCTTCCTGAGTTTCTCGTTCCCCTGGTACATGCCCCCGGCGACGCTGCTGGGCCTGGCGACGATCGCCCGGGGGGTGCCCCGGCTGGTGGCCCCGCTGGGCCGCCGGTTCCGGCCGGCCTGGGTGCTGGCGGCGGCCCCGCTGCTGGCGGTCGGGGCGGGGATGGCGCTGATCTTCGTGCTGACGGCGATCCAGATGCGGGTGCAGGCCAACGTGGTCGAGATGGGCAACCGGGCGAAGCTCGGCCGATGGCTGGCCGATCGGGTGGGGCCGGGGGAGCGGGTCTACCTGGAGTGCGTCGGCTACATCGGCTACTTCAGCGGCGCGAGGATGGCCGACTGGCCGGGGCTGGTCTCCCCGGAGGTCGTCGAGGCCGCCGGGCGGTTCGGCACCGACTTCTACACCACCCTCGGCGTCCTCCGCCCCGAGTGGGCCGTGCTCCGCCCCTGGGAGGCCGAGCAGATGGCCCGTCGCGTCCCCGGATTCTCGAGCGACTATGAACTCGTCCGGACCTTCGACGTGAACCCCCAGGTCTACTCGCTCGTCGTCCCCGCCCCCCTCCGCCCGGTCGTCTTCGACGCGAACCTGCCCGGGATCGGCTACCTCACCTACGACGCCAAGTTCCTGGTCTTCCGCCGCCGGGATCTCGGGACACTCGGGGAGGAGGTCGGATGATCGACGACGGAGAACCCGGGATGGGGGGTCGGATGTCGTCCGAGGGCGGTCTTCTCCGACCCTCGCCCCCGTCCTCGGGGGAGAGGGTGGGCGAAGCCCGGGTGAGGGGGCTCGGACGGCGCGAGAGGCCAGGCGATCGACCGAAGGCCCCTCACCCCGGCCCTCTCCCCGCTGGCGGGGAGAGGGGGACGGAACCGATCCGTCGACCGATACGGTGGATGGACTACTCAGGTCGGATGGAGGTCGAGCCCGGGCCGAAGGGGACGATCGCCGCGTGACCAATAGGATCTGAAAATGACTGCCGGAAATTCACCTTTTGTTGCGTCGCACCCTCGGGGTGATCGCCCCCCGCCGCCCTCGGGACCGGCGTCGGGCCCCGGGGACCGTCGTCAGACCCGGACGAGGCCGAACATCTTGGCCATGACGAGGGGGAACTGGAGCGGGCCGGGGAACCGGGTGCCGGTGCCGTCGTGGCGGAGGACGACGAGGGTCTCGTCGTCCTCGGCGGGGCGGCCGTCCCGGAAGAGGCGGGCGGCTTCGAGCAGGCCGGGACCGAGGCGCCTGGCTTCGGAGGGGTCGAGGTGGCGGGCCATCTCCAGCAGGCCGGACTCGCCGAGCATCAGGCCGGAGGGGTCGGCGGCCTCGGTGAGGGCGTCGGTGTAGAGGACCACCACGTCCCCGGGGGCCATCGTCACGGCGAACTGCTCGTAAGGGGCGTCGTCCAGGACCCCCAGCGGCAGGTTCGCCCCGGCGGCGGCGGCCGTCTCGGGGGCGAGGATCATCCACTCGCCGGGGTCGGCCTTGTAGTAGAGCGGCCTCGGGTGGGCGGCGTTGGAGACGGTCAGCCGGTGGCTGCCGGGCAGGAACGTGGCGACGACCGCCGTGGCGAACCGGCTCAGCTCGGCCCGGGCGCCGAACTCCCGGTTGAGGGCCTCGACCAGGCTCGTCTGGTCGTGCCGGGCGATGTGCTTGCGGACCAGCGCCCGCAGGACGCCCGAGAACTCGGCCACCGAGTCCCCGTGGCCGGAGACGTCCGCCACGACCGCCCGCACGGTCGCCCCCCCGCCGCAGACGGAGACGTAGTGCACGTCCCCCCCCCGGGCGTCGCCGCCGTGGGGGCGGCTGTAGATGAACGCCTGGAGGCCGGGCAGGTCGAGGGACTGCTCGACCGCCTCGGTCCCCCCTCGGATCTCCAGGCATCGCATCGTCTGCGGCTCGGGGGCGGCGACGGCGGCACGCATCGGGGCCTCTCCTTCGCGGTCGTTCGGGCGTTCGGTCGTCTGATCGGAGGGTCGGGCGGCGGGGCGGGCCGTTTCCTCGCCACGCCACGCCACGCCTCGGAGCCAGGTACGATGCCCGGGGTCCCCGTGTTCGACGCCCGGCCCGGTCTCGGGAGGCCCGGGCACCCCGCGTCCCGGCCCGGAGGGGCGTCGGACGCCCCCCGGTCAGCCGGTCCCCTCGGGACGCGAGGGCCGGCCGGGGGGGCGTGGGGGTGCCCCGGTCCGATCGGGGGAACGGTCGCCCCCGGAGGCCCGATCCGGGGGGGCCGGGGACGGGCCGGTGCGCCGAGAACGGTCGGGGCGAGGGCCCGGGGGTCCGCTTCCCAAGTTGAACGAGGCGAATGGTTTGCGGGCCGGGCTGGCCGGGGATTGGGGGGGTGAAATGGGTTCGCTCCGCACCGGCGCACCGGGCCGGCCGCGTCGGTCGGCGACGGCGACGGCGGGCCGGGGACCGGCGGCGACCGAGGGGCGGCGGGTCGGGTCGGCGGGGTGGCGGGGCCCGGGGGCCTCCGGGCCGGGTCCGGACCGGGTCCGGGAGTCGTCGAAGGCCGAGGCCGGGGCGATCGGCCCGGGGGCGTCGGGCGCCTCGGGGCCGGACGGCGGGGGGGACGCGACCGGGGCGGGGGCGGACGCCGTCGGGGCCGTCGGCCCGACCGGGGGATGCGGGGCCTCGGCGACGGCCTCGGCGAACGGGTCGACCGGGATCGGCCCGGCGCCCGGGACCGGCCCGGCGGGCGGGGGCGGGGCCTCCGAGGCGTCCCCGGGATCGGGAGGGGCGGGGAGCAGGTCGATCGGCGCGAAGCCGGGGGGGGCCGGGTCGGCGTCGACCTCGCACCACCAGCCGCCGCCGACGGGGGCCCGGGGGATGGAGCAGTGCCGGGCCTCCTTCGACAGTTCGAGGATCTCCCGGCGTCGGCGGTCCCGGATGTTGAGGTAGAGCCGGACGGCGGCGTTGGCCGAGCGGTCGGCGGCCACCTCGTAGCGGTGCATCAACTGGCCGCCGGCCGAGGGGTCGGCGGCCGCGGCCCGGAGCGCGACGGCACGGCACTCGGGGCCCTCGACCGCCTCCCAGGACTCGGCCCGGAGCCGATCCAGGCGGTCGACCTGGTCGGCGATGAAGGCCCGGAGGGCCTGTCGGGCCGGTTCCGGCTCGGAGGGGAGGAGGGCCTCGGCCTCGGAGGCCCGGGGGAGTCGGGTGACCCGGCTCGGCGACCAGGCCGAGGCCAGGATCCAGAGGGTGCGGGCCCCGGGATCGGCCCCCGGGCAGGGGATCTCCCCGGGCAGGCCGAGCAGGAGCTGGGCCCGGAGGACGGTCGCCTGGTCCCAGCCGGAGCCGACCCGGAGGGTGGCGTCGAGGGCCTCCCAGCGGCGGATCAGCCAGTCGCAGCCGAAGGCGGTGGCTTCGAGGTCGAGCAGGACGTTGCTGGGATCCCTGGCCAGGTCCTGGGCCTTGCGGCGGGCCCTCGCCTGCCCGGAGCGCTCCCAGGAGAGGACGGCCCCCCGGGCGGCCTCCTGTCGGGTGTCCTCCCGGGCCCGCTCGATCCGGTCGAGCTTGATCGAGCCGACGGCGGCGCGGCGGACGAGGTGGCGCTCGACGACGTTGGCCGGGCCGGCGTCCCGGTCCCATCGGCCCATCGCCGCCTCGAAGGCGTCCCGGTCCTCGTCGGGGACGAGGACCTCGGCGGTCAGCCCGTGGACCAGGCCGTTGCGACGGCTCCGGGCCTTGCCCTCGGCGGTCCTCGGCCCGCTCGACTTCAAGGCGTTGCGGCGGTTGGCCTCGACCTGCTTCTGCGACGGCGGCGTCTTCATGGTGGGAGTCTCTTGGGTGCCCGGCGCGTCTCGACCCCGGCCGCCTCAGCTCGGCTCGGGACCCCGTCGTCCCCCCCGCCCGAGATCGGCCATACACCCTTAAGATCAGGAAATCGGGCCCCCCCAGTCACTTTTTCTCCCAAAGCGGGCCGAGAATCCCGCCACCGGCCCGAGCAGGGGTCGGACGCTCGTGTCGTCTCCGGGCGGGTGGCCAGGTCGACGCGCCGCATGCCCCGGGGTCGTCGGCCCCCGAATCCGGGGCACGCCCTGCCTGGCCCCGGCCACCCGCCGCGACCTTCGAACGTGTTCGCACGTCGAATCCCGGGAACCTCCTTGCAATCTCGGGCGATTGCAGCCAGATTGGATTCGAGACCGGGATTAGACGAGCGTTCAGGCGTGTTGTATCACGACTATTCGGACGCCGGTTTGTCGCAAATGCGACGAATCGTGCGCCGAAACAAGGTTAGGCGGCGTTGGCGCCGCAAGAGCCCAATAATCGCTACCCTCGACGAACGTGAGGATACCTACGATGGTTACGCCCCTATTCTTAATCCTGACGCTGGTGCCCACCCAGGCCCCGAGGGGTAATGCAACCTCGTTTCTGTAAATTCCCGGCCCTGCGGCGGGTCACTCCGGCTCCATCGTCAGGTATCTGCGGTTCGTCTCCCAGTCCTCGCTGATCTCCATCGCCACGGCACTGACCAGCCGCAGGGCCGACGCCTCGTTCGGGAACAGCCCGGCGACCCTCGTCCTCCGCTTCAACTCCTTGTTGAGCCGCTCCAGCATGTTGATCGTCCGCAGCCGTCGCCGATGCGAGGGCGGCAGGGCGAAGACGGCCAGCCCCTCCGGCACGTTGGCCTCCAGCCACTCGGCCAGCCTCGGGGCCGTCGCCCGGTACTTCCTCACGGCGATGTCCAACTGCCGCTCGGCCTCCGTCCGGTCCGGGGCGTCGAAGACCGCCCGCAAGCTCGCCACCACCGCCTTCCGCATCCCGGGCTTGGGCACGAAGGCCATGGCGTTCTCGATCAGGTGGAACTGGCACCGCTGCCACGGCACGCCCGTCAGCCTGGCCTTGAGGGCCTCCTTCAGCCCGGCGTGGGCGTCGGCGACGACGAGCTTGACCCCGTGCAGGCCCCGGGCCTGGAGCGAGGCGAGGAAGTCCCTCCAGTGGGCCTCGGCCTCCGATAGCGAGACGCTCACGCCGAGGATCGACCGCTTGCCCTGCGTGTCGATGCCGATGGCCGTCAGGACGGCACACGAGACGACCTGGCCGCCGTGCCGGACGTGTTCGTAGCGTGCATCCAGGATCAGGTACGGCGTCTCGCCGAGAGGGCGGGATCGCCACCGTTCCAACTCCTCGTCGAGGGCCTCGGCGGCACGGCTGACCTCGCCGCTGGTGACCTCCAGGCCGCAGAGTTTCTCGGTGATGGCGGCCACCTTGCGGGTCGAGACGCCCTGCACGTCCATCTCGGCGACGGCCAGCTTCAGAGCCCGCTCGCTGCGGACGCCTTTCTCCAGGGCCGAGGGGTAGAAGGCGACGCCCCGGGTCTGCGGCACTTCGACGCCAAGCGGGCCGAGCCGGGTGTGCAGCGTCTTGGGCTTGAAGCCGTTGGCGTGGCCGGTCCGTCGCTCGGACCGCTGATAGGGGGCGGCCCCCAGGGCGTGGGCCCGCTCGATCTTCATGACCTCGTTGAGCAGGATGGTGATGGCGGAGGCGAGCCCGTCGAAGCCGTGCTCGGCCAGCAGTTCCGTGATCTCGTCCAGGGCGGTAGGCTGCATCTGGTGGGTCATCGTCGGGGTCTCCTTGGTTCGGTTGGCACCTTCCAAGGGAACCGGCGGTGGCCCGCCGCTTCAAGCCGAGCCGATTTTACAGAACAGATGATGCACTACCCCCCGAGGGCTGACATACGGGTCAGCACGGTACAGGAAGCCCTTAAGTTTCACGAGAGCCCCAAGGACTACGTCGGGAAGAAGGTGGTCGTCTCCGGGGCCATCGCGATGATTATCGGGGACGATTTCCGAAGAAACTCGGAGACTGACGGTTATCTATTCTCGTGGAAATGTGGAGCGACGGCGAGCGGAGCGGAAAATTTTGGTAATAATTTCGGACTCTTGAATGACAAGATGAACTACTGGTGCAACACCGACTCGGGGATTCTAGTCAAGGAGAAGCTCAAGGCGGAACAAATTGGGGATAAGATTTACTATCACAGGATGAACTTGACGTTCGACATTAAAACCAAAAAGGTCGAAAAGTTCGGTCGCGAGCAAGAGTATTACGTCGCGGAACTCATCTGGATTCAACCAAAATAATCGACAGAGGATCATGACATGCCGACTCTGATGTCTCTCTGTCCTACTTGCGGTAAACCAACGCCGCACCACTCCGCCGGCTTCAACAGCAAGCAGACGGATGCTGATGGCCGAGTCCACCAAGAAATGGAGTGCGCCATCTGCAAAATATCGACGAAAGTTTATTTCGCGCAAGGAACCAACGAGTTCCAGGAAAACCTTGAGGCACCCAACGACACTGACGCCTTCTATGAAGGTGCCGACGTCAAGCCTCAAGACTGATCTCTCCACGCACCTCAGCCCGTGACGGACCGTGATCGCTGCCGGCCCCGCCCTTCGTCCCGGCGACCGGCCTCCTCCCGATCCTTCGACCTCGACCGCCCTCCCCGTCCCGATCTCCTGGTCCCAATCCCGGACCTCAAGCGACCTCTCGGCGGGTGGCTGGCGTCGCGACGTGCGGCAGATTGCCGGCACGACCTTCTCTCCGTGCCCGGCGGCCTCGACCTCCGGGGCACCCATTACTACGTTCGTCGCCGACGACTCCCAGCCGGTGAGCGGGGCGATCCCCTCTAACCCACGGCCCCCTCACCGGGGGCCCGGCGTCTGTCCCGGTCGCCCCGCCCGCCGACGGCCGCTCACTGGCTCGCGCTCAGGCCCTCAGATTTGATCGTGTGAGAGGGTCAGCATAATTCTCGCCCTCGCCCTCGCCCTCGCCCTCGCCCTCGCCCTCGCCCTCGCCCTCGCCCTCGCCCTCGCCCTCGCCCTCGCCCTCAGCCCGTACCCGCCGGCAGCCGGCCGTTGAGCTTCTTCCTCCAGGGCACCATCTCCGCCCCCTCCGGCGCCTCGCCGAACTCCAGGTACTTCCAGAACGCCACCAACAGCTTGCGCGCCAGGGCCACGATCCCCACCTTCCGCGCCCGCGCGTTGCCCGAGCCGAACCGCTCGTGATACCACCGGCTCAGCGCGCTCCGCGGCTGGTACTGGAGCCACATCCAGGCCAGTTCCACCAGCATCCACCGCACCCGCCGGTTGCCCGCCTTGCTGATGCCCTGCTCGCGGTGCGACGAGCCGCTCTGGTACGGCGTCGGCACCAGGCCCACCAGGCTGGCCAACTCGCGGCGGTTCTTGATCCGACGCCACCCGAAGATCTCCTGCACCAGCAGCCAGGCCCCCACCGGACCGACCCCCTTGAGGTCCATCAGCCGGCGGACCTGCTCGACGTGCGGCGCCGCGTCGTCGCGGACGGCCCGCCGCTGGGCGTTCTCGCGGTCGCGGACCTGGGCGTCGACGAGCTTCCATCGCTCGAACTCGCGGAGCAGCCGCGCCGCCGTGTGCTCGGGCACCGGGCGGCCGTCCCACTGCCGCAGGGCGGCCAGCCGCTCGGGCAGGCGGCCGTCGACGACGAACGCCAGGCCGAGGTGGGCCAGCAGCCCCTTGATCCGGTTGGAGTGCTCGGTCCGCTCGGCCTTCAGGGCCATCAGCTCGCGCTGCGGGGCGCGGCGGTCCTCGTCCTCGGGCGCGGGGACGTTCACCACGGCCCACAGCCCGCGCTCGCCGCCGTGGTGCCGCTGGAGCATGGCCAGCAGCTTGACGACGTCCAGGCCGTCGCTCTTGGCGCGGCGGGCGCGGCGGTTGACCTCGATGCTGGCCGGGTCGACGACGAGGTTCTCGTGGCCGTGGTGGATCAGGTAGCGATGCAGCCAGAAGCCATCGCGGCCGGCCTCGAAGACCGAGCGGACCGGCGCGTCGTCGGGCAGGCCGAGGCGTCGGCGGGCCCGGGCGATCTCACGCCGGAGGGCGTCGGTGTCGCGGGCCGGGATGGTGACCTGACGCGGGGCGCGGGCCGGTGCGTCGGCGAAGGCGAGCTTCCAGGTGGTCCAGCCCAGCTCGAAGGCCAGGTAGAGCGTCGGGGTGGAGGCCGTGCTATGATCGCGGTCGTGGGTCGCTGGCATGGTAAAGACTCCGTATCCGAGGGACCTGCTAACCCCCCTCCTGGAGCTTGCCATGTCGGCGGCTCACAGCAACTCGCCCGGCTCGCTCCGGGCATAGTATCTAACCTCGCGCTGCAGCGGACCCGGCCCGCCGCGGCGCTTGGTGGTCAGTCACAGGTTTCGCTCGGCGTGCCGGTCCGCTGAGCTTTGGCGTTAGGCGGCCCGGAGTCGTTACACTGTCGTGGCCTGGGGAGGAAGCGATGAAGATTGGTGCCTTGGCGCTCGTAGCCTTCGCTGTTTGTATGCTGGGAAGCGGACAACAGAACGAAACGGCGCCCGATACCGCTCCAATGCCACCTGCCGCCTCTCCCGTCCAGAAAGAACCGGGAGCGCCGAGCGCTCCGAACCAAACAGCCCCGCCCACCGCTCCTGCCTACAAATCGGGCGGACTCGGTTTGTCGCGTGCAGATTGGGAGCGGACACACGGCGCACTGGAGCAGGAAGTCGCCGGCTTCTTCCACTACGAGGACGAGAGTTACGCCGTCATGTATTTGGACGGCAATGTGAGGCACGTCGAGCGAACGTGGGGGGACGCGGGAGCGGTGACGCCCACGAAGGCGCGCTCTGCCGCCAAGTCGCTCATACCCCGCGACGCCAAGCTCGTGCGCAGCTACAGGTCGCAGACGGGCAGGCCGGTGGAACTCTACACCAGCGCATCGCTTAAAGAGAGGTTCAGAGCGGCTGAGACGCCCGAAGGCGAGCCGGAAAGCCCCTGGATCGGTGGGAAGCCGGGCGACTTCATTGTCATATACAGAGTCTACAGATTCCGTTCCGGCGACCGCGTGACCTCGATAGTTGCTTCCATCGGAAACAACCCGTAGGGGTGTGCGTCCGAAGCAAGGAGAACCACAGCGGGGTGGCACTGGCGGGCGGGTGGCACTGGTAGGAGGCTGTTTCTGGGTGGCACTGGCGGCTTGCCCGCCGGTGTTCCGGCCTGGTAGAAGGCACTGGCGGGCAAGCCGCCAGTGCCACCCGCCCGCGGGATTGAGGGATCGTCAACCACCACAAGGTGACCCCCGAGGCGGTCCCGCGGCTTACATGGATTCTTTAGGCGGCGTCGCGGGAAGGGGGTCCGATGACAGAGACCTGCCCGGAATGCGGCTCCGCTGTGCCCGAGGGCGGATCGTGCCGCGACCACTTCCACGCCCTGCTGCTGCTGGAGTCGCAGATCCCCGGCGGTCCCGGCCTGCTACCCCACTTCTACGCCGTCGCGACCTATGGTCTTCAGCATCCCAGGGCGATGAACTACACGGCCGACACCCTGATCGGACTCCGCGGGGCCGTCGCGGACGCGCTGGACGGCCGCGCGACGATCGACGAACTGAGGCGACGGGCGAGGCGTGGGGCCGAGGCGGCCGGGCGTGTCACTCGACGGAAGGGGGATGCGGAGGTCCGGTGGCGGGTCGGCGGTTGGCCCATGACGGTCGCGGACGTCCTCAAGTCGGAGCCCTGCGCCGATGCCTATGCCGAGCGGGTCACGGCCTGGGCTCGTTCCGTCCGCGAGACGCTCGATGAAGATGGCATCGACGCCTCACCTCGCGCTGCGGCGGACTCGGCCCGGGCGGGTGGCCGGGGTTCGGGTGCCACGGGTTCCGTCCGCGGAACCCGTGCCGATCGGAGGGCATGGCCACTCGGGGACTGTCCCGGGGCCTGATGGACGACCATGAGCCGGACCCCGATCCATCGCAAGCGATGCCGACGCGATGACGAACCGGGTCATGCTCATGCACTGACGTTCTCGTGTTCTCGTCGGCTGCCGTTGCTGTCGCGCGATCGGACCCGACGTTGGCTCGTCGAGGCGATCGAGGAGGCCCGATCGCGGGCGTGCTTCGACCTCTGGGCCTACGTCATCATGCCCGAGCATGCCCACCTCCTGCTGTGGCCCGGGGAGCCGACCGACCGCGTCTCGGAGATCCTCTGGCGGATCAAGCGGCCCGTGGGTCGTCGGGCGATCGCCTTCCTGGAGCGGGAGGCCCCGGATTGGCTGACGCGGCTGACGGTCATGCACGGCGACGGCACGTCCGAGCGGCGATTCTGGCAGGCGGGGGGCGGATACGACCGCAATCTCGTGGATCCGAAGACCGCGTTGCGCGTCGTCGAATCCATCCATCGCAATCCCGTCCGCCGCGGGTTGGTGGGACGCCCGGAGGATTGGGAATGGTCCAGTGCCCGCTGGTATGCCGGATTCCGGCCGGTGCCCCTGGAGATCGACCCGACCCTGCCCCGGGTGCATGATCCGTGAACGACGTGGAACGGCACGGGTTCGGTCTTCCGAACCCGTGGCACCCGAACCCCGGCCCCCGCCCGGGGGCGATCGAGACGGGCCGGCCCCAATAACATCTGGTTTGAAGCGGGGGTTAGGCACGTTTTCTGCGGATATCTCGGGAATTCCCCGGGGTCCCCGGGGCGCCTCCCCTCGGGTCGTGCCGGGCGAGGCCAATCCAATCAAGGTCTCATCCGGGAGATTCGCAAAGAAGCATACGTGAACCATCGTTCCCTTGACGATGGCTCCCGGCGGGGAGATAATAGAATATCTCTCGTCCCCTTCCCGTCGCCCGGCCCCGGCCGGTGCCCTCGGGCTGTCGGGACGCCCGGGCGTCATGCCGCCGAGCGGCATGCTCTCCATCCCGCCCGGATCACGGGCCGACCCTCCCGGCCGGCCCTCCCTCTTCGAACTCCGGAAGGTTTTTTCGACGCGATGCGCCCACCCTCACCCTGCGCGGCGAGCCCGGGGCGGTCCCCCCGGCCGCTGGGCTCGATCCTGATCGTCTCGATGTTGGTGCTGGCCGGCTGCTCGGGGGGCGACGAGCTTCCCCGGGAGGCGGTCTCCGGGGAGGTGACCCTCGGCGGGGAGCCCCTGTCCGAGGGCATGATCCAGTTCGAGCCCTCGGGCGGCCAGGCCACCGGCGGCGGGGCCGTGATCCGGGACGGCTCGTACGAGATCCCCGGGGACACCGGGCTGGTCCCGGGCTCCTACCGGGTCTCGATCTCCTCCAGTTCCGGCGGCTCGGCGGACACGTCGGCGGCCCCGGGGGCACCCGGGGCGATGATGCAGGAGCGGATCCCCGCCCGATACAACGCCCAGTCCGAGCTGGTCGCCGAGGTGACCGAGGGCGGGGACAACACCTTCGACTTCCCGCTCGAGCCGTGACCGGGGCCACTCCCGCCGCCCCCCGACCCGATCCCGAATCGAATCGAATCGGACCCTGACTGACCGGACGGCCGACCGGGACCGATCCGGATCGGCCCCGGTCGCCTCACTTCCACCCGAGGAATCGAATTCAGATGGCTCGTCATCGTCGCGGATTCACGCTGATCGAACTGCTCGTCGTCATCGCCATCATCGGCGTGCTCATCGCCCTGCTGCTGCCCGCCGTGCAGAGCGCCCGCGAGGCCGCCCGCCGGGCCCAGTGCACCAACAACCTGAAGCAGATCGGGTTGGCGATGCACAACTACCACGACTCGACCAACTCGCTGCCGCCGGGCATGAAGGGCTGCTGCTGGGGCACCTGGCTGCTGTTCACGATGCCCTACCTCGAGCAGCAGAACCTGTACAACGCCTACAATTTCGACGGCAACAACGTCATCGGCGGCGACGCCGACGGCCCCCTGCGCTACGTGGGGGACAAGAACATCACCGTCACCTCCAGCCGGGTGGCCGCCTACCTCTGCCCGAGCGACGGCACCGACAGCCGGCCGGGCTACGGCGCCCTGGGCCTGCAGGTGAGCACGCATAATTACGTGGTCAACTTCGGCAACACGAACGTGCAGCAGGGGCCGATCACGCTGGCCGGCCTGACCTACAACTTCGCCGGCGCCCCCTTCAACGACATCGGCTCGCCGCAGGCGGACATCTCCACCGGCGCGCTCCAGGGCGGGGTCAAGAGCACGCAGAACTTCGCCTCCATCCGGGACGGCCTGAGCAACACCCTGCTGACCTCGGAGCTGGTGATCGGCGAGAGCGCCACGAACGTGGACCTCCGCGGCTTCTCCTGGTGGGCCTACAGCGCGAGCTTCGTGGGCAACATCGGGCCGAACAGCACCCTGCCCGACTTGATGCAGAGCGCCGGCTACTGCAATTATCCCTTCGCGCTGAACCCCCCCTGCGCCGCCGGCACGAGCGAGACGGGCATCCAGCTGGCCGCCCGGAGCCGACACCCCGGGGGCGTGAACGTGGGGATGGGGGACGGCAGCGTCAAGTTCGTCAAGAACTCGATCAACCTGCAGATCTGGCGGGCCCTGTCGTCCTCCAAGGGCGGCGAGGTGATCAGCGCGGACCAGTTCTGATCGGCGAGGCCCGAGCCTCGGGTCGAGGGACGAGTCCTCGACCCGGGACCCTCGACTCCCGGAGCGGCCCGGTCCCCCCTGGTGGTGGCCGGGCCGTTCCCCGTTCGGGGCGGCGGCGGTCGCCCGCCGGGCGGCCCCGGGCCGAGGGCCGGATCGGGCCGGTGCGTCAGGGGATCAGGTCGTCGTCGGGGGGAGGGGCGGGGGCGGCGAGGTGCTCGGCGAGCATCCAGCGGCGGGCCTTGGCGCGATGCTCGGGGGTGATGTAGGCGGAGATCGCGGTGAGGGCGCCGGTGAGGACGGTGACGTCGTCCATCAGGCCGGCCAGGGGGATGGCGTCGACGATGGCGTCGACGGGGAAGATGAAGTAGGCCAGGGCCGCGGCGGAGACGCCCTTGACCCACCGGGGCGTGGCGGGGTCGAGCATGCAGAAATAGGCGGCGGCGACGTCCTCGGCCATGGGGAGCTTGGTGAGGAAGGCCCGGGCCTTGGCGGCGAACCCCTCCCGGACGTAGGCCTCGTTCTTCTCCTGGTCGGAGCCGACGAAGACCTCGGGGCGGATCGGCTCGGCCGGGGGAGTGACGCCGGTCTCGTCCTGGGCCTTCTTGAACCATCGGGTGAGGCGGTTGTCGGGCATCGCAGGGGGCTCGGAAACGGAGCGGCCGGAGATGGACGGATGGCGGGTGGCCGATGCGAGGGCCGTCGTCCGACGCCTCGCATCGGCCCCGGCCGGGGCCCGGCTCAGGCCCGCTGGGTGCGGGCGAAGTCGAGGGCGGACTCGGACCGGGCGAGCAGGTCGTCGACCTGGTCGGGGGACTCCAGGCCGACGACGATGCAGTCGACGAAGCCGAGGCTGAAGACGAACCGGAGCGAGGCGTCGCGGCGTTCGGGCTCCTTGAACTGGCCGTTGCCGCAGATCTTCATGCCGATGACGCCCTTGCCGGCGTCGTGCATCGCCTTGAGCTGCTCGGTGACGTCGGCGGGGTCCTGGCTGTCCATGACCGCGCCCTCGGGGTTGCACCGGGCGAGGTCGACCTCGACCCAGGGGTGCTGCGCCGAGGTCCGGAGCGGGTCCATGCCGTGGCAGCTGGTGCCGTGGGCCCGGACGAGGCCCTGGGACTTGGCCTCGCTGATGTACTCCATCGCCCCGGCGTATTCCTGTGGCCAGTCGGCGGTGGTCATGCAGTGCAAGAGCAGGGTGTCGACGTAGTCGACGCCCAGCTCCATCCGGTAGCGCTCCAGGTGGCTCTTGGCCTCCTTGTAGTCCTTGGCGTGGGTCTTGGTCTGGATGGCGTACTGGTCGCGGGGGATGCCCTCGAGCGCCGAGCGGAGGTAGGTGTGGGAGCCGTACTGGTCGGCGACGTCGAAGAAGCGGATGCCGGAGTCGAAGGCGTGGCGGATGACCCGGGTGAACTCCTTGAGGCCGAGCTTGGTCTGGTTGCTCGCCTGGTTCACGCCGTGGCTGCCGGTGCCGATGCCGATGAGCGACACCTCGATGCCGGTGTTGCCGAGCGTGACCGTGTCGGTCGGGCGCTTCGGCACGGGGTTGAGCGGCCGGGCGGCGGGGGCGGCGGCGGTCGCGTTGCGGTTCGACAGGGCGACGGCGGCCCCGGCGGCGGCGGTGCCGGCGAGGAACCCTCGGCGATGGGTCGGCGGCAGCATGGCGATCGGCCTCCGGAAAGGGCTAGCGATGGCGATCGGTTCGATCCGTCTTCGAGGGGGCCGGCACGACCCCGGCCCGGGGCGGTCGAGTCGAGTCGAAGGGAGGGGCCGGGCGATGGCCGGGCCCCGGGCCGTCATTGTATCGGCCGGATCGGGCGGCAGGCCAGGGTTGAAGGCGGATCCGAATGAATCGATCCGGGCCCGATCCGTCGTGGTCGCCGGCGAACCCCTCCGGATACAGTGGACGGGCCGAGCCGAGCCGATCGCCGAGCACCCGATCGAGGACCCAGACCATGCCAAATCCGACCGAGGCCCCGACGGCCCCCCGGAGGAGTCCCCGGCTGAGCGTCCGGGGCCTGATGCTGCTGGTCGCCGGGCTCGGCCTGGCGATGGCACTGCTCCAGTTCTGGGCGGCGAACCGAAACTCGGATCGGGCCACGCTCTCGCATCAGATGGGGGTGCTTGCCGACCGGGAGTCGGGCGCCCGGGCCCGGCTCGGGGCGATCGACGGGATGAGCTCGGCCCGGGGGCGCCAGGCCCGTCGGGCGCTCCGGCTGCTGGCCTCGACCCTGGAGGACCCCGACCCGATCATCCGGGCCTCGGCGGCCCGGATGATCGGCCGCCTGGGGAGCCAGGTCATCTCCGACGCCGGGCCGACCGGCTCGGAGACGGTCAGGCCGGCGGCCCTGGCCCTGCTCGACCGGGTCGGCGACCCGGACGGCGGGGCCTCGGCCGAGGCGATCCACGCGCTGATGCTCCTGAATCGATCCGGGCCGGAGGGGGGGCCGGTCGCCCCGGAGGAGGTCGCGGGGGACCTCCGCGAATTGCTGGAGCACGATCGCTCCCTCGACCCGTCGAGGGCGGAGGCCCGCCTCGCGGCGATGGCCGCGCTCTGCGTGCTAGAGCCGATCCGGGGCGAAGGCCCGCCCTGGCTGCTCCGGGCCCTCGACGACCCCGACCCGGCCGTCCGTCGGGCGGCGATCGAGGCGGCCCTGCAACCTCGCCCGTCCGGGCCGCCGTCGGACGACCCGCTGCCCGACGCGCCGTCCTGGCTGCTCCGGGCCCTGGACGACCAGGAGGCCGAGGTCCGCATGGCCGCCGTCTGGAGGTGTTCGACCTGGGTCGGCACCCCGGCTTATCGCCTCGAGCCGGCCTGGGGGAACCCCGACGAGGTGGCCGATGCCCTGCTCCGGGGCATGGGGGCGTGCCGGGGGGAGGAGCTGGCGTACCGGGTCGTCCACCTGGCCGCGAATCGGCCGGGGGGCGCCGACGCGTTCGCGTCGGAGATCATCCGGGGGTTCGAGGCCCGGCTTGAGGGCGACCCCCGCGACTGGCAAGCCGACCTGTCGGCGCTGGAGGCGCTGGGCCCCGCGGCCCGCCCGGCCCTGCCGATGCTCGTCCGGGCCTCCCGGATCGCCCGAGATGCCGACGAGCCGTGGCTCCGGGACTGGCTCCGGATGCGGCTGGCCGAGGTCGCCTCCGCCATCGACTTCAACTCCGAAGAGACCGCGGTGCTCTACTCCGAGGAGGCCGCGGTGCTGCTCGGCAACTGAACCGATCGGCGCCCGGCCCGCGCCCCTCGGCCGGGGCCGACGGGAGCCGATTCGACCTGGCCCGAGTCCTCGCCCGCCGGATCGATCGGACGGGCCGATCGCCGAGATCCCGATCGAGGAGCCCAAACATGTCCGATCCGACCGACACGACGCGGGCCCGTCGCCTTCGGCTTCGATGGAGCCTCCGGGCCTTGCTGGGGCTGATCGCGGTGGCGGGGCTGGGGCTCGGCCTCGGCCAGTTCTGGCTGGTCGAGCGGGATCCGGCCCGGGCCGCGATCGCCCGGGGGATTCGCACGATGGGCGAGGAGGGGTCGACCGTCATGGCCAGGCGGGCGGCCATCGCCGCGGTGCGGCCGGCGCGGGGCCGGCAGGCTCGCCGGGCCTTGGAGGCGCTGGAGGCGATGCTCGACGACCCCAACGTCAACGTCCGGGCCGAGGCGGCCTCGGCGATCGGCTCGATCGGCGGGCAGTTGCTGGCCGACTCCGACGGCCTCTCCGCCGAGGCCGTCCGCTCCTCGGCCGTCGCGATGTTCGGGATGCTCGACGATCCCGAGGAGGTCGTCTCGCAGGAGGCCGGCCATGCCCTGTCGCTGCTCCAGGCGACCGCGACCGCGATCGGGGCGCCGTCCCTGCTCGCCGGGGACCTCCTGCCGGAGGCGCTGACCGTCGTCGGGAGCACGCATTACGCGGTCGTCGAGCAAGACGATGGGTGGCCGTGGATGGGGGCGCTGGGACTCGCCTACCAACTGCTGAAGGACGACCCCGGCGCGATGGGACGATGCCTCGAACTGGCGGCCTCGGGCGAGGACGACGCGACCCGGTTGGGGGCGATCCTGGCCCTGGGCGAACCGGGGTGGCATGTCATCCCGCCGGCAGGCGGGAGGGGCGGGATGGTCGTGGGATCGGCCGGCCGCTGGAGGACCAGCGACGAGCAGGCGCGTTTCTTCGCCGACTTGCTCGCGACCAACCCGCCGGGTGACCGGCGGGCGATCCTCCACGTCCTCTCGGAGATCGACCGTTCGAGCCCGGTCGCCGGGGCCGTCCTCGGGGAGGTCGCCGCGGTGGCCGACGACCCGGACCCGAGGGTCCGGGCCGCCGTCAGCCGGATGCTCCGTAGCCGCCCGGTGGAGGCGAAGCCGATGGCGCCGAGGCTCCTCGGGGCGGCCCGGGCCGAGGTCGAGCGGGGGGACGACCTTACAATCGCCTGGTGCCTGCTGTCGATCGGCCCGGATTCCCCGGCCGCCGAGGAGCTGCGGTCGATGCTCGTCGAGGCCCTGCGCGAGCTGGAGGACGGGGAGCAACGCGTGGAGATCGGCGGCGTGCTGTTGGCCCACGGCTTCGTCTCCCCGGCGGCGCTCGGCCCGGTGCTGGATGGCCTGCGGAGGGCCGGCGAGGAGGAGGCCGACGATCCGGGGCGGGCGCCGATCGCCTGCGAGCTGCTGCTCCGGCTCGCCCCCGATTCGGCCGAGGCCGGGGCGTTGCGGCCGGCGCTGGAGGCGGCGATCGGCCGGCCGATCGCGGACGACCGCCGGGCGCTGCTCCGGGCGGTGCTGGAGGTCGGCCCTGAGTCGACCTTCCCGCTGGATCCGGAGGCGATCGGCGCCTCGGTCGGGCCGATGCCGTTACCATGATCGGATGAGAGGTCGAGGCCATGTTCACGGGATTGGTTGAAGTCCTTGGGCGGGTCGATCGCGTGGTCGAGGAGGAGGTCGGGCGCCGATTCGCGCTCCGATGGCCGGGGCTCGACCCGGGGGAGCCGATGGCGATGGGGGAGAGCGTGGCCGTGAACGGCTGCTGCCTGACGGTGGTCGCCCTCGACGGCGAGGCGTTCGAGGTCCAGGCCGGGCCGGAGACGCTGCTGCGGACGAATTTGGGGAGCCTGGAGGCCGGGGACGCGGTGAACCTGGAGCGGTCGCTCCGGGTGGGGGACCGCCTGGGGGGGCACTTCGTCCAGGGGCACGTGGACGCGACGGCCGAGCTGGTCGAGCGTCGTCCCGAGGGGGAGTGGGACTTCCTCCGCTTCCGAATCGACCCGAGGTGGACGCCGCTGATGGTCGAGAAGGGCTCGATCGCCGTCGACGGGGTGAGCCTGACGCTGGTGGACGTGGGGGGGGACTGGTTCTCGATCATGCTGATCCCGCATACGCTGGCGGTCACCACGCTGGGGACCCGGCGGGCGGGGGACCGGGTGAACATCGAGGCGGATATGCTGGCGAAGCATGTGCAGAAGCTGGTGGGAGGGGGATAGGGGAGGGGATCTCACGCAGAGGCGCAGAGAAGAGAGAGAGGAGAGAGATGAGGGAGGATGTGGTGTCGGGGGAGGTTATGGATGCGGCGTATCGGATCCATACGGCGCCGGGGCTGGGGTTGATGGAGTCGGTGTCTGAGGCGACGATGGCGTATGAGCTGAGGGCTCGGGGGCTGGAGGTGGAGACGCAGAAGGTGATCCCGTGGTCTCCGGCGGGGTGAAGCTGGAGCTGGGGTTCCGGGGGGAACTGATCGTCGATCGGTTGGTGCCCGCCGAGTTGAAATCGACCGAGGATCTGTCTCTGGGCCACAGGAAGCAAGTTCTCACGCATCTGAGACTGACCGGACTCCGGCTCGGCCACTCGATCAATTTCAATGTCCACCTGATCAAGGAGGGTCTCCATCGCGTTGCGAACAACCTCGATTAACCATCTCTTCTCCTCTCCCCCTTCTCCGCGCCCCTGCGCCTCTGCGTGAGATCCCGTTCCCATGACCACCCCCCGCCAGACGTTGACCTACCTTCGCCACCTGTTCGACCACCGGGGCATCCGGCCGAACCGGCGGTACGGCCAGAATTTCCTGATCGACCTGAACACGCACGACCTGATCGCCCGGTCGGCCGAGATCGGACCGGAGGACGTGATCCTGGAGGTGGGGCCGGGGGCCGGGGCGTTGACGACCCTGATGGCCGAGAAGGCGTCGGCGGTGGTGACGGTCGAGATCGACCCGGCGATGGCGAGGCTGACGAGGGAGGCGACCTCGGGCCTGCCGAATGTCCGGGTCCTCCAGATGGACGCGCTGGCGCGCAAGCACGAGATCAACCCGGAGGTGCTGGACAACCTGCGGGCCGGGCTGGCGGTGGCGCCCGACCGGAGGCTGAAGCTGGTGGCGAACCTGCCCTACAACGTCGCCACCCCCATCATCGGCAACCTGCTGGTGCACCCGGAGCTGTGCCCGGGCCTGATTGTCGTCACCATCCAGCGCGAGCTGGCCGATCGGATGCTCGCCGAGCCGCACTCGGAGGCGTACGGGGCCCTGTCGGTGACGGTGCAGGCGCTGGCCGACGCGGAACTCGTCCGCATCCTCTCGCCCAAGGTCTTCTGGCCGAGGCCGAAGGTGGAGTCGGCCATCATCAAGATCACGCCGAACGCCGGGAAGCGGGCGGCGATCCCGGACCTGCCCTGGTTCCACGACGTGGTCCGTCGCGTGTTCACGCTCCGGCGCAAGAACCTGAGGGTC
Organism: Tautonia plasticadhaerens; assembly: GCF_007752535.1. Classification (GTDB taxonomy): domain Bacteria; phylum Planctomycetota; class Planctomycetia; order Isosphaerales; family Isosphaeraceae; genus Tautonia; species Tautonia plasticadhaerens. The sequence goes on along the minus strand of NZ_CP036426.1, from coordinate 8,382,708 downwards.
GTTCTCTACAGCCTCTGGAGGCATCACTGGAGCGGCAAGCCGCAGGTCGATGCGCTGCTGGAGTCGATCGACCTGACCGGGGACGTGAGGGCCGAGGCCCTGAACGTGCAGGAGTTCATCGATCTGGCCGAGGCCCTCCGCACCCGCCTCGGCCCCTCGGCGCTCGAGCTGCCCGACCCGGACGACACCGGCTCCCCGGAGTACGACTACCACCCCGACGACGAGGGTGACGGAGACGGCGACGGGGGCGGCGACGGCCCCGATGGGGGCTGTGACGGCGGGGGAGGGGGCGAGGGATGAGCCGCCCGCCGGGCGTCGGACGGGTTTGATGAGCGAATGGAGATTGTTTCCTCAGGTTGCGTTTCCTGTCGGCTCCCCGGCCGGGATCGCGTCTCTCCTGGTGTGCGAGGCGCCGATCGTTGAGGCGCCGGAACGGAGGGCCGCCGCCCGGTCGGGCGAGGCCCCGCGGTGGGAAGACGAACCAGGAGGTGACTCCAATGATGAAGAATACGCTCACGAATAAGATTGTTCCTGCGGCCCTGCTCGCGGTCGTGGCACTCGGCGGGGTCGGCGCGGCCGATGCGGCCCCGATGCTCGGCGACGGCCCGGCGGCCCGGGGCCACCGGACGGGCGACGTCTCGATCCTGCCGTTCCCGAGGCCGGGGCACGGGCACGGCCACGGGCCGGGGCACGGGCACGGGCACGGGAAGCGGTTCTGCCAACGACACCGGAGCGTCTCGTGCGGCTGCTTCGGCGGCCCGGTCGTCATCGTCACCCCCGGGTTCGGGTATCAGCCGGGGTTCGGCTATACCCCCGGGTTCGGCTATACCCCCGGGTTCGGGTACACGCCGGGCTTCGGGGCGTTCGGCCCGCAGCGGGGCAAGGTCGGTCACATCAACCAGGGGTTCTCGAACCCGTTCGGGAACACGATCGGGATCAACCGGCCGAATCGATTCCCCCGGTGACCGGCAGCCTGGGAAGATCTGAGCCGGGCCGGAGCGGGCCCGGCCGACCGCCGCCGGGACCGGCGGGCCTCCGAGACCGGGGGCCCGCCGGTCCCGGCGGCGGTCGTGTTGATGGCGGATGCTGGATCGCGGATGAACGAGGGGGGACGGCGGGGGGCCGGGGCCGGAGGGGACGGGGCGGCCACGCACCGGGGCGGCCCGAACCGGTATGATGATCGGCCGGGACGGGAGGGGATCGATCGGCGGGCGGTGGGGGAGGGGAGGCGTGGCGCTGGACCTGGGGGGCGGGAGGCGGCTGGTGCTGGCCGTCGGCGAGGAGGGGTGGTTCTGGCTGGTCGCGGGGGCGGCTGCGGCGGGGCTGCTGCTGGCGCTGTCCCGGTACGAGCGGGGGCTGGTCCCTAGGTCGGTCGGCCGGGTGCTGCTGGCGTTGCGGCTGGCGGCGGCGGCGGCGCTGGTGGTGGCGATGCTGGAGCCGGTCGCCCGCCGGTCCTGGGCCGAGCAGGTGGTCGGCCGGGTGGTCGTGGGGGTCGACCTGTCGGGCAGCATGGAGACGGTCGACGACCGCCGGCCGGGGGAGGAGCAAGAGCGACTCCGGACGGCCGAGGGGCTCGCGCCGGAGGGGGACGGGCATGGGGGGGAGCCGGCCCGGAGGGCGGGGATCTCGGCCCGGATCCTCCGGGGCCCGGCGCTTGCAGAGCTGGCCCGGGAGCACGAGCTGGAGGCGATCGGCTTCGCCCGGGCGGCCTCGTCGGGGAGCGTCTCGGACCTGGCCGGGGCGCTGGACCGGGGAGAGGCGCCCGGGGACGGGCTGGCGACCGACTGGGGGCCGGTGCTGGATCGGGCGATCGGTTCGGAGGGGGCGGCTCCGGTGCTGGGCGTGGTGCTGCTGACCGACGGCCGGCGCAACGCCCCGGGAGGGGGCGAGGACTCCCGGGCGGGCGAGCTGGCGAGGCGGGGCGTGCCGGTCTTCCCGGTGCTGGTCGGCTCGACGGTGCCGCCGAGGGACGCGGCGGTGTCGGCGATCCGGGCGCCGGCGTCGGCCTTCGCCGGGGACACGGCGGCGGTGCTCGTGGAGGTGAAGGCCGACGGGTATGACCCCGGGGCCGAGATCCCCGTGACGCTGGAGGTGCCGGGTTCGGACACCCTCCGCGAGGTGGTCCGGGCCGGGCCGGACGGGGTCCGGGCCGTCGCCGCCTTCCGGGTGCCGATGGACCGGGCGGGGGCGGTGGAGCTGGTCGCCGGGGTCGAGCCGCCGGGGGGATCGGACGGGAGGCCGGAGAACGACCGGAGGTCGGCGATCGTCCGGGTGGGGGACGAGCCGGCGCGGGTCTTGCTGGTCGACGGCGAGGCCCGGTGGGAGTTCCGCTACCTGAGGAACGCGCTGGAGCGGGACCGGAGGGTCGACCTGGATGCCGTGCTGCTCGCCCCGCCGCCGCCGTCGGAGGGGTCGGAGCCGACGTATGCGAGCACCTTGCCGGGGGACTCGGGAGAGGGCTCGAGGTCGGACGGACCGGACCCGATCAATGCGTACGACGTGATCATCCTCGGAGATGTTCCCCCCGGTCTGGCCCCCCCGGATCTGTGGGATCGGCTCGACGCGTTCGTCTCCGAGCGGGGGGGGACGCTGGTCATCGCCGCCGGGCCGAGGGGATGGCCGGGGGGGTGGTCGGGGGTCGAGTCGGCGAGGGCGATGCTGCCGGTGCTCGACCCGAGGGCGGTGGCGGTCGATCGGTCGGCGGTCGACCCGAGTCGGGCCGCGATCCCGCCCGGGGTGGCGGTGGTGCCGGGGGACTCGGCCGGGGAGAGCCCGGGGGACTGGCCGATGCTCCAGTTCGCCGCCGACCCGGGGCGGAGCCGGGCGGCCTGGGAGGGGCTCGCGCCGCTGGGATGGGCCCTGGCGGGGAGGGCCAAGCCGGGGGCCTCGGCCTTGGTGGTGGTCGACGAGGGATCGGGGGAGGATGGGGGCGCCTCGGGCGTAGTGGTCGCGGCGCAGCCGTTCGGGCTGGGGAAGGTGCTCTGGGTGGGGACCGACGGCACCTGGCGGTGGCGGCTGAGGGTGGGGGACGCCTACCACCACCGTTTCTGGGGCCAGGTGGTCCGTTGGGCGGCCGAGGGGCCGACGGCCGGGGGCAATCGGCTCGTCCGGTTCGGGCCGGATCGCCCGGAGCTGCCGGAGGGCGTGCCGGTCTCGCTCCGGGCCGAGTTCTCGGAGGAGGCGCCGGGGGTCTCTCCCGAGCTGATCGCCGCCGCCCGGATCTTCGAGGAGGGGGGAGACGGGACCCCGGATCGGGACGGCCGGGAGCCGGTCGCGCTGGTGCCGCTGCGGGCCTCCCCCGACCGGCCGAGGACCTTCGAGGCGTCGGCCCCCCACTTGCCCTCGGGGCGGTACGTGGCGGTGCTCGACGTGCCCGAGCTGGCCGGTGTGCTGGAGGAGGCAGGGCTCTCGGCCCCCGAGGCGAGCTTCGAGGTCTCCCCGGAGGAGACGGACGAGCTGGTCGAGCTGGCCGCCGACCGCGACGCCCTGGACCGGCTGGCCTCGATCACCGGGGGCCGGGTGGTCCGGGACTTCGAGGCCGGGCTGCTGCCCGCCCTCATCGCCCCCCGGGCCGTGGAGGAGACCCGCACCGCCGAGGTGCCGCTCTGGGACACGCCCGCCGGCCTGCTCGCCTTCTTCGGCCTGATGGCGGCCGAGTGGATCGTCCGCAAGCGGGCCGGACTGCCCTGAGGCCGGATCAGCGGGCGGTCGGGGTGGGGCCTGCCGTCGCCGTCGCCGTTTCCTTCGGCTCGGGGAGGAGCCGGATCGAGGTCACCCAGAGGCTGAAGGGAGCCTCGTCGCCGGGGACGGGGGCGTACTCGGGCCTCCGGGGGCGGCAGGCGCCGTCGCTGGAGAGGACGAGGGCGTGGATCCCCTCCGGCAGGGAGATCGGCGGGCTGAGCAGGGTGGAGGCGGACTCGGGGCGGACCTCCCAGCGGGCGAGGACGCGGCCTCCGGACTCGAGCCGGACGAGCCGGGGCTCCAGGTAGGAGGAGGCGGCCAGCTCCAGGCGGAGGGGGAGGCCGGGGGTCGGGTTGTAGGCGAGGATCTCGGCGTCCTGCTCGGCGATCGCCGCCGGGGCGCCGAGCCGGATGAGCCGCTCCCGCCAGCCCGATCGGCAGAGCGCCACGGGGCGGGAGGGCGGGGGGAGGCGTCGGGGGTCGAGGACGACGACCTGCCCGTCCTCGTCGACGATCGCAGCGGCCAGGCGTTCCCGGGCCCGGAGCAGGGCCGGGGGGGGCGGGGAGCCGTCCCAGGTCCATTTGTGCATCACGATGAAATCGTATCGGTGTGCGTGGATCCAGAGCCAGGTGAGGTCCTCGAACCGGGCGCCCTGGACGGGGGGGAGGGGGATGGGGCCGGGATCGTCGGCGAGGTAACCGGGGTCGGCCAGCAGGGTGTAGAAGAAGGGGGACGAGGCGAGGATCCGGGCCGTGAAGCGTCGGTTCTCGACGCCGGGGTTGCCGGCGGAGGTGGTCAGGCCGTGTTGGGACTGCCAGTAGGCCAGGGTCGACTCGTAGCGGAGGAAGTCGAAGCCGGAGCCCGTCGGGTGGATCTCGCAGATCCGGGCGTCGGGGGCCCGGACGGCAAGCCGGGCGTAGGCCGGGGGGAGGTCGGGCAGGGCCCGGGAGGGGAAGGGGACGCTGGAGAGGTCGGCGAGGGCCAGCAGCGGCAGCCCGACCGCGAGGGCGAGCCGACGGGGCCGGGACCTCACGCGGTCGAGCAGGGCGGCCGTCGTCCCCCCCGCCAGGACCGCCGCGCAGGCCGCGCCGAGGAAGCCGAACCGTGCCGGGACCCGCATCGCCCGGAAGCCGGGCAGGTGGTCCCAGAGCCAGGAGCCCGGCAGCGGGATCCGGGTCGAGCCGATCGTCGTATGCGGTCCCATCGACAGGACGACGAGCATCCCCAGGCAGGCCCAGAGGAACCCCGAGTGCCGGAACCGGACCCGCCCGACGGCCCCGAGGCCGAGCAGGCCGAGGGTGACGGCGCCGAGGTAGATCGACTCCCGCTCGACCACCCCGGGGGTGCTCCAGAACGGCGGCACGACCAGGGCGGTCAGCCGGTTGGCCGGGGGGGGGATGACGTAGCCCCAGGGGATCGCCCGGAACTGCTCGAAGTGGGCCCGGGAGCGGCCCATGGGGACCCCTTGCCAGGCGGCCCAGAGCTGCGTGGGCGCCGCCAGGGGCAGGCTGAGGAGCACGATTGCCGAGAACCCGATGAGCCATCGCCATCTCGGCCGGAGCCAGGCCGCGCCGCCCCGCCCGCCGCCCCGGGTCGCCTCGACGGCCGCGAACAGGGCGGCGGGGAAGGCGCTCATGAACGCATAATAGGGCGAGCCGAGCGCCAGCAGCAGGAAGGCGCCGTTGGCCGCCGCGAGCCGGCCGGCCGAGGGGCGTTCGACCAGCCTCATCCAGCCGAGCAGGAACAGCGGGAAGCCGCCGAGCGAGAGCAGCTCCGTCCCCCCCGACTGGGCGGCGAAGACCATCGGCCCGCACAGCATCGCCAGCAGGCCGGCCAGGGCCGAGGGGACCGGGCGCCTGAGCAGGTGCCAGGCCAGCAGGAATGTGGCGAACCCGGTGAAGACGGCCTGGATCAGCAGGATCAGGTTATACGCAAGCACGTCCCCCGCCCCCATCCCCGCAAGGACGAGGTAGAGGATCGACTGCAGGAGCAGCGGCGAGTACAGCCCCAGCGGCGAGCCGACCGGCGCCTGGAGCACCGGTGAGACGAACGGGGACCGGCCCCCGAGCAGGCAGTCCCGATACCACCGCATGGTCCAGAGGTGCTGGAGCGGGTCGGTGAGGTCGGCCACCGCCAGGGCCGACCGGCCTTGCAGCGTGGAGGGGTAGGAGGCGACCAGCGCCGCCAGGGTATAGGCCGCCAGCAGGCCGATCACGAATCGGGGGCGCAGCCGGTCCGGCGGGGTCGGGGCCTGATCGGCCATCGAGCAGCTCCTCCGATGCCGAGACGTCCGGCGGGCGAGACGGTCGGCCGGGTCCGGGTCGATCCGCCTCGGCGATCTATACCCCGTCCCGGGGGCCGGGGGAACCCCAGCATCGGCCCCGACCCGGCGGTCTCGGCCGCGGAGTCGTTCGTGGCCGGGCCCCGGAGGGGAGATCGGCCGGGCGACCGGGAACGCGGTCATCCGCCCGGTCCTTCGCGTTGATCGGGACCGACGCGGTTCGGGAGGACTTGCGTCGGTCCACCTCCACCTTGACCCCGTGTTGTCTACTTCGTTAGATTTACTGCGGTAGACGATCGCCGGGTCCGGGGGGAACGCGATGAGCGAGGCTCAATTCGGTCGGATGCAACACCGGATCATGCGAGTGATCTGGGAGCGGGGGCGCGTCAGCGCCCGAGACATCACCGAGGCCCTCAACCGGGACGAGCCGGTCGCCCACAGCACCGTCCAGACGCTGCTGCGGCAGCTGGAGGGCAAGGGGGCGATCGGGCACGAGGCCCGGGGCAGGACGTTCGTCTTCTTCCCCCTCGTCGAGGAGGATCGCGTCAGGAGGGGAGCCACCCGAGACCTGCTCGACCGCGTCTTCGGCGGCCGGGCCGGCGACCTGGTCGCGCACCTGCTCAGGACCGAGCGTCTCTCGGAGGCGGAGCTGGACGAGCTTCGGAGGTTGATCGACCGACGACGCAAGGGTTGAGGAGGCGGGACGATGACCTGGCAGACGATCTCGGGAGGCGCGGTCCTCGCGTCGGAATTCGCCCTGAACTGGCTGATCCAGTCGACCGTGCTGCTGGCCATCGGGCTGGCCGCCGGCCGGCTCCTGCGTCCCGCCGGGGCGGCCGTGCAGTCGGCCTCCTACCGAGCGACGCTCGCCGCCGTGCTCGCGTCCCCGCTGGCCTCGGCGGCGCTGCTCGGGGCGGGGATCGATGGCGTCCGGATCCGGCTCGCCGCGGCCGAGCCCCCTGAGGTCGCCCCGGTCCCGCCCCCCCCGGCCGTCGGATCGGCCCCCGGGGAGACCTCCGGGCCCGTGCCCGTCGGTGGCCCGCGTCGGCCTGGCCCTTCGTCCGACGCGGGGACGGTGGCCCGGTCCCCGTCGGCGCGGCCCGAAGTTGGGATCGAGTGGCGGTCGCTCGCGGGTGCCGCCGACGCGGCGGTGTCGCCCGAGGCCGACGCCGGCCCGGCCGGAGGAGGGCCGAGGGTCGCGTGGTCGAGGGCGGACGTCGGGTCCATCGCGCTGCCGATCGGCGTCGTCTGGCTCGCGGGGACGCTGGCCCTGCTGGTGCGGCTGCTCGTCGGTCATCGCCGCCTGGCCCGGCTCCGAGGCCGGGCGTCCCGGGTCGAGCCCGAGGTCGAGGAGCTCGCCCGAGGACTCGCCCGGGCCCTCGGGGTGGCCCTGCCCGGGATCCTGCGGAGCCCGTACCTGGCCAGCCCCTGCCTCTGCGGGCTCCGGCGTCCGGCGATCCTCCTGCCCGAAGGCGAGGACGACCCTCGCGAGGCGATCGTCCACGAGCTTGCCCACCTGGCCCGCCGGGACGTCTCCTGGAACCTCCTGCGCCAGCTCGCCGGCGCCCTGCTCTGGGTGCACCCGCTGATCTGGGCGCTCTCGCGGCGCATCGAGGCGACGGCCGAGGAGGTCTGCGACGACGTCGTGGTCGCCCTCGGTGCCGACCGCTCCCGATACGCCGGCCTGCTGCTGGAGATCGCCGAGCGGTCGCTCCCGCCGGCCTCCCCGGTGCTCGTGGGGGTCATCGCATCGCGGTCGTCGCTGGGACGGCGCGTGCGGCGGATCCTCGACGCCTCCCGGCCGCTCTCCACCGGCGTCGGTGCCCGGGCCCTGGCCGCGACGGCGGTGCTCGGCCTGGCCGGCACGCTGATGGCCGGCCTGTTGGGCGTCGGGGGGTCCGCCATGACGGCAGGCGCCATGCCGAGGCCCGGGGCCCAGGCCGACGACGACGGCGAGGCCGGGGATCCCTTCAAGTTCAACCTGACGGTCGTCGGGCCGGCGGGCGCCCCCGTGCCCGGGGTGGGCCTCGATGTCCGCACGTCCCCGGCCCCGACCGCCGACGCGATCTCTCGGGGCGAGTTCGTCCGGGTCGGCAATTACGGGATCCTGGCGAAGGCCGACGACCACGGCCGGTTCACCGTCACGCTCCCCGGCCGCCCCGACCGCTTCAGCATCGGCATCCATGAGCCCGGATACGGGCCGTTCTCGGCCAGTTGGAGTGCCTCGGAGCATCCCCGGGAGATCCCCGGGGAGTTCGTCGCCGAGCTGGACGAGGGCTGGGCCGTCGGCGGCGTGGTCGTCGACCCCGAGGGCGAGCCGATCGAAGGGGTCGAGGTCCATCCCAGCATCGAATACAAGAAGCGGCCGGGCGACACCGGCCAGCTCGCCATCGGGACGCGGATCAGGACCGATGCCGAGGGCCGATGGCGCTTCGAGAGCGTCCCGGCGTCGATGGGAGACGTCTTCGTCAGCCTCGATCATCCCGACTACGCCCCCCTGCGCCTCTCGCTGCCCCGAGACGGGTTCGGGGTGGCCCGGGGAGAGGCGCCCGACTCCCGGATCGAGCTGCGTCGGGGCCTCACCGTGACGGGGACGGTGACCGACGACTCGGGCGAGCCGATCGCCGGCGCGCTCGTGAGGACGGAGTTCGTCAACGAGATCCGGGAGGCGAGGACGGACGATCGGGGCGTCTATCGCCTGGAGGGCTGCGAGCCGATGATGGCCCGGGTCGTCGTCTCGGCCGAGGGCCGGGCGATGGACCTGAAGGAGGTGCGGGTCTCCCCCGAGATGGGGCCCGTGGACTTCTCGATGCGGCCGGGCGGCACGATCCGCGTCCGGGTCGTCGACGAGCAGGGCATCGGCATCCCCCGGGCCCGGATCATGGCCCAGCGCTGGCGAGGCCCGGTCGACTACTTCGAGTTCGATCACGTCGACGAGTACACGAATGACCAGGGCGTCTGGGAGTGGCACGAAGCTCCCCTCGACGAGATCCAGGCCGACATCTACCGGCCAGGCGGGATGAGCCTCTCGAAGCGATCGCTGGTCGCCCGGGAGGAGGAGTACGTCTTCTCGCCTCCCCGGGCACTGGTCGTCTCCGGCCGCGTCGTCGACGCGGGGACGAAGGAGCCGATCGCGTCGTTCCGGGTCACGCCGGGGCTGCGAAACAGTGACCCGAGGATCAGAGAGAACTGGATCCCCCACGAGCGCTACGAGGCATCGGACGGGGAGTACCGCGTCCGCTTCTCGCACGACTACCCCGCCCACCTGGTCCGCATCGAGGCCGACGGCTATCGCGTCGCGGTCTCGCGAGACATCCTGTCGGACGAGGGGGACGTCGTCGTCGACTTCGAGCTCGAACCCGCCGAGGACATCGCCGCGACCATCCTCACGGCCGACGGCGGGCCGGCGAGCCTCGCCGAGGTCGCCCTCGGCGAGGCCGGCTCCCAGATCAACGTCACCCAGGGGGCGATCGACGACGGTTCGACCTACGCGATCCGGCTCCAGGCGGACGAAGGCGGTCGGTTCCGCCTGCCGGCGCGGGACGAGCCGTTCCAGGTCGTGATCACCCACCCGGCCGGCTTCGCGCACCTGAAGTCGGAAGGCGGCCGGATCCCGGATCGGGTCACGCTGACTCGCTGGGCCCGGGTCGAGGGGACCTTCCGCGTCGGGCCCGAACCGGCGCCGAACGTCGTCCTCTGGCTGAACACCGAGGGGATCCATTCCTACGGCGACGGCGTCCCGAACATCTTCACGCATCACGAGGCGACGACGGGAGCGGGCGGCCGGTTCGCCTTCGAGCGTGCCTTCCCGGGCCGGGGATGGATCGGCCGCAACATCCTGCTGACGGTCGACGACGGGGCGACCGAGGTCACCTCGTCGAGGATGTCGCCGGTCGAGCTCGTTGCCGGGGAGGCCGAACGGCTCGACCTCGGCGGGACGGGACGCCCGGTCGTCGGCACGCTCGAGGCCCCGGCCGGGCGGGCCGAACCGGTCCTCTGGAGCTTCGCCCTCGTGGACGTGCGTCTGGATCTCGCGGTGCCGCCCCCCCCGCCGGAGCCTCCGGCGGCGGTGCGGGACGATCCCGGTCTCCACAAGGAGTGGTGGGACTCCTGGAGGTCGAGCGAGGAGGGCAAGCGATGGGCCGCCGCCCGAGAGGCGTCCGACCGGCATCGGATGAGCTCGCCGTACTTCATGGCGACCGTCGCTCGGGATGGGTCCTTCCGCATCGATGACGTCCCCGAGGGGGACTATGTCCTGAGCGTCCGGTTCAACGACCATGAAGCCGGTCGCATCTCGGGGCGCCCCTTCTCGGTGCCCCCGGATGGTCGGGGAGGTCTCGACGGGCCGATCGACCTCGGAACCTTGAAGCTGGGCCCTTGAGGTTCGATGGCCACGGGGGCGGGAGCATCGCGGCCCGTCGTCCGCCCGGCCCGGGCGCCGGAGGGCCCGGGCCCTCAGGGCTCGAAGGGCAGGGTGCGGGCGAGCCGGAAGCCGTAGCCGGGGCAGACGTAGCCGGGGCGGTCCCCGGTGCGGGAGGCGGAGCGGAGGTCGGGCGCGGTGTCCCGGAAGGAGCCGCCCCGGAGGACTCGGCCGACGTCGTCGGAGAGGGGGGAGGGGCGGAGGAGGTCGGGCACGGCGTCCCCCTCGGCCGGGGGGAACTCCTCGGCGTAGGGGGCGTCGCACCACTCGGAGGCGTTGCCGAGCAGGTCGAAGACCCCCAGGTCGTTGGGCTTGAGCGAGCCGACCGGGTGGAGCTGCCGATCGGCGTTGGTGATCGACCAGGCGTAGTGTTCGAGCCTCGGGTCGGAGCCGCCGAAGGGGCGGGAGGCGGCGGAGCCGGCCCGGCAGGCGTACTCCCACTCGGCCTCGGTGGGCAGGCGGTAGCCGAGCCGGTCGAGGTGGTCGTCGGGCAGGGTCATGCCGGGCCCGACGGGCTCGGGGTAGCACCACTGGTCCTCGGGGAGCCCTTCCAATTGGCTGGCCCAATTGCAGAACCGGGCGGCGTCGTACCAGGAGACGGCGGCGGCGGGGCAGTCCCCGGTGGGGGCCTCCCGGAGCGTGGAGGGGTCCCGGTGCTCGGGCAGCTCGGGGTGGTTGCGGAGGAACGCGGCGAACTCGGCGGCGGTCACCTCCCGGGAGGCGAGGGCGAAGGACCGGTCGATGAGCCGGGTGTGGGCCGCCTCGTCGTCGGCGCGGTCGGGGTCGGTTTGCAGGGTGGAGCCCATCCGGAACTCGACCGGGCCCCGAACGACCACGAAGGTGAGCAGGCCGTGCGGGGTGACGTACCAGCCCCGGCCCCCGGCCGGCCCGGGGGAGGCGAGCTGGAGGTTGAGGGCGTCGACCGCCCCGCCGAGCCCCCATCGGCGGCGTAGCAGCCACCCGATCGCCGAGTGGAGGCCGGGATCCGGGTCGTTGGCGTACCAGTCGAGCAGCCGACGGGCCAGGGGATCTCGGAGGCGGTCGGGCAGGGCGTCCTCGGGGTAGGAGCCGAGGGGGAGGACGGCCCGGACCAACCCGGCATCCTCGGAGGAGAGGACTCCCCGGTCGATCAGGAGCCGGTCCAGCGGCCGGGACCGGTCGACGAGCCAGGCGTCGAGCGCCTGCCCGATCGCCTGGCGGCCGGCGAGGCCGAGCTGGAGGGCGACGACGGCGAACAGCAGGCCCCGCTCCTCGAGTTCCGGTCGCATGGGCGTCCCCCGATCCCCGGTCGGGCCGGGGGACGGCCCGGCCCGCTACTTCGGAGTCTAGGCGAAGGGGAGGCGGATGGGATCGTCGCCCGCCCCGGCGGGGGGCCGGCGAGGCCGGGGGCGCGCGGCTTGCATGTATGTCCTCGGACCAGCACATCACCGGAGACGGATCGGTCCGCGTGGCCCGGGGTCGCGCCCGACCCCGGAGCAGGAGGAGGGACGACTTCGATGAATCGGCACCTGAGGACTCGACTCGCGATCGGGGCGGCGCTGGCCGCCTGGGCGTCGGCCGGGCCGTCGTCGACGACGACGGCCGAGGGGGCCCCGGCCGTCTCCGCCTCGACCCTCGCCTCGGCGGCGGTCGGCCAGGGCAGGGACTTCTGGGAGGACCGCTTCAACGCCATGCAAGACATCTGGGGGACGCCCTACGTGCCCCTCGGCTACTACTACGACCGCGCCCGGGGGCTCCCCCCCCGACCGGCCCCCGTCGCCCCCGGCGTGATCGCCGATCGGCCGGTCTACCCGTACGGCGGCCTCGCCGGCCGGCGGGGCCACGGCTACGGCCACGGCTTCGGCAATCACGGACACGGCTATGGCTACGGCCCGGTCGGCGGCTATGGCCACGGCGGCTATGGCTACGGCCCGGTCGGCGGCTATGGCCACGGCGGATATGGCTATGGCCCGGTCGGCGGCTTCGGGTACGGGCCGGGATATCTGACGCGGCCGTACCCGGCCCACGGCTCCCCGTACGGCGGCTTCTACGGGTGGTGATCGGGCGAGGCGGGGGAGCGGGGGCGTCGGCCCGGGAGGCCCGGTCGGAGGCGACCGGGCCGGCGGGGAAGGGCCGAGTCCCGGTCGGCTCATTCCTGGGCGTCGGGGCCCCGGGCCTGGTCGGGGTAGCCGTGGACCTGTTCACGGGGGGCGTCCCGCCCCGGGGCCGGCTCGCCGGGGCGGCCGATGGTCGCCTCGTCGTGTCCCCGGCCGACGGGGGGCTCGATCCCCTCGTCCCCGGTGGTGGCGTCCTCGCGTCGGAGCGGCTGCTGGCCGTAGCCGAAGGCGTCGTCGCTGGTGTCGTCGGGTTCTCTCGGATCGTGGGCCACGGTGGTCCTCCGGGTTCGGGATGCGGGACGCCCGCTGCGCTGCGATCCGCCCGGGTAAGCGGACCCCCGGCACGGGCCGGGGCGCCGGGACGATTACGGGGCACACCGCGTGCCGCCGGGGCCGATCCGCCCCGACGGCGCGAGGATCCCGGGGAAAACCGCCGCGGATCGGCCGATCGAGGGCCCTCGGCACGCCGAGTGCCGCGATCCGGATGGGCGGCCACCTCACCGATCCCCGCCCCCGATCGAATCGAATCGAGTCCACCCGATTGGGATCGATCCGATCGGCCGATCGACCGGACGATCGTCCGGGCCATCAGGGTCCCGATGGAGAACGACACTCTCATGTTGCGCACGACGCTCGCATTCGCCTCGGCGGCGCTGATCACCGCCTTCGCCTTCTCCCCCTCCCAGGGGCAGGAGGGCGCCCAGGGCGGGGAGCCCGGGGCCGTCCAGGAGAAGGGCCAGGGCCGAGGCCGGCTGGCCGGCACCTGGAAAATCGCCTCGGGCAAGCACGGTCAGGAGGAGATCCCGGAGGACCGGCTCGGCGGCCGGGTGGTCATCGAGCCGGGCAAGATGACCGTCTACGACACCGAGGACTCGGAGCTTTACGTCATCGAGTTCGAGGCCGAGAACCGGGGCCAGGCCCAGCAGGCCAACACCCAGGGCCGCCCCGGCGGGGGCCGCCGGATCACGATGAAGACCGTCCGGTCCTCCCGGGAGGAGGCCGTCGGCTCGACCGCCAGGGGCCTGATCCGGATGGAGGAGGGCAGGCTCATGCTGATCTACGAGACGGGTGAGGGCGACAACTTCCCCGGCGGCTTCGAGCCCGAGGGAGACTCCCAGAACATGTTCGTCCTGGAGCGGGCCGAGGAGGCCGAGGCCGCCGAGCAGCCCGAGGCCAAGCCCGAGGAGGAGCCCCAGCCCAAGGAAGAACCCAAGGAGGAGCCCCAGCCCGAGGAGGAGCCCCAGCCCAAGGAGGAGCCCCAGCCCAAGGAGGAGCCCGACGCCGGGTCGCCGTCCCGGCGCTGAGGCGGGGGGCATCGCCTCGGACCCCTCCCGCCGGCGACGGCCGGCGGGAGGGAGGGAGGGGCCTCGGCCCCGAGCAATCTGGCCCGAGGGCCGAGGGCCGAGGGCCGGATTCAGGCCGATCGGGCCCGGCGGCGGCGGGCCAGCAGGACGACGAGACCCGAGGCGCCGACGGCCCCCAGGAGCAGGCTCGACGGCTCGGGGACCGGGGAGAAGAACCCGCGGATCTCCCCGGCCGGGAAGTCCGAGGTGTGGATGTTGAAGTAGGCCTGGCCGCTCGCCAGGTACCCGGCCAGGGCCGCCGCGGCGCCCTCCGCCGTCCCGCCGCCGAAGTTGTTCAGGAAGCCGGCGGTGTAGTTGGCCGAATCGCCCAGGTCGAGGGTGTTGTCGTACACGCCGCTGGTCACGCCGGAGGGGAAGCCGGTGAGGGTCCCCGGCTGCACGGCGACGCCGACGGTGCCGGCGAAGGCCTCCGCCGTCGGGGCATGGATGTGGGCCACGGTCGTCCCGGCGGTCAGGCCCTCGAACGAGGCCTCGATGCGGAGGAAGTCGGTGTCGAGGTCGAGCGTCACGACCGCCCGGCCCGTCCCCGGCGAGGCGTTCGGCGGCTCCTCATTGGGGCCGCTCAGGGTCGCCACGAAGACGATCGGGTCCGCGGCCGCCCCCCCGGCGAGGCCGAGCAGGGCGACCGCCAGTGCCGTTACGATGAAGATGCGATTCATTGGGAGTGGTTCCAGACGGGGAAGAAAACGGGTGTCCGATGCGAAGATGCATCGAACCGGCCGACTCTAAACCGGGGCCGATCCCGCCTCAAGCGCGAAATCCGGCGGCCCGGGGCGCCATCGAGCCCCGGCAGGATTCCCGGTAGAATGGGGCCCTCAGGCACCCCCGTCCGTCCGTCCGGACCGATCCAGGAGCCCGAGCCATGACCCGAACGCGACGCCCCCTCGCCCGCCGGATCGCCGTCGCCGTCGTGCTGGCCCTCTCGGCGACGACGATCCCCCGTCCGTCCCCGGCCTCGGCCGATTCGGGGGGCGACCCCGACGGCTCCCGGGACCTCGCCGAGGCCGGCCGGCTCCCCGAGGGGGACGGCCTGGCCGCCGGGTTCGTCGCCGACCGGGGCGTCGCCGGGCACCCCGACGTGGTCTTCGCCGACGACTTCGAGGCCGACGCCCGGATCGGCTCGACCTGGGACGAGACCCGGGACGACCACGGCAAGGTGCTCTCGATCGTCGACGAGTCGGCCGAGGACCCCCGGGTCGGCTCGAAGTCCCTGAAGGTGACCGCCCGGCTGGGGGAGAACACCGGGGGAGGCCTGACCACCTGGTTCGAGTCGAGCGAGGTCCTCTTCATCCGGTTCCTGGTGAAGTTCGACCCGGACTGCGACTACGTGCACCACTTCGTCACCCTCCGGGCCAACCGGGGGCTCACCGGCCGGGACCGCTGGACCGGCTTCGGGGGCGCGGGGGTGAAGCCGAAGGGGCACGAACGGTTCTCGACCGCCATCGAGCCCTGGGGGGACTGGGGCAAGAACCCCCCGCCCGGCGAATGGAATTTCTACAGCTACTGGCACGAGATGGAGGCCAGCCCCGACGGCAAGTTCTGGGGCAACGCGTTCCGCCCCGCCGAGCAGCCGGGCATCCCGAGGGGGGATTGGATCTGCGTCGAGTTCATGCTCAAGCACAACACGCCGGGCATGGCCGACGGGGAGCAGGCGTACTGGATCGACGGCGAACTCCGGGGCCACTGGGGCGGGATCAACTGGCGGGACGACCCCGGGCTGACGGCCAACGCCCTGACCCTGGAGAGCTACGTCACCGACCGCTGGACCGAGAACCCGGTCAACGTCGTCCTGTTCGACGACGTGGTGATCGCCCGGTCCTACGTGGGCCCCCCGGGGCTCCCCTGATCGGGGCCGGGCGAGGATCGCCGGGCGGCCCGCTCCCGATCCTTCTGGATGGCGACCACGAACTGGTCGAGCTTGCCGAGGAACCGGGAGCGGTCGGCCTTGGCGAACGGGGAGGGCCCGCCGCCGTACTGGCCGGCCTGGCGGAGCTGGTCGAGCAGGGCCCGGGTGGCGAGGGCCTCGCCGATCGAGTCCTCGTGGAAGGGGTAGCCCTTGGGGCCGAGGGCCCGGGCCCCGGCCTTCAACGAGCGGTCGGCCAGGGGGATGTCGGCCGTGACGACGAGGTCCCCGGGGCCGACCTGCTCGGCGATCCAGTCGTCGGCCACCTCGAAGCCCCCCCGGACCACCACCAGCTCGATCGAATCGTCCGGCGGCACCCGGAGCGGGGCATTGGCCACCACGAAGACCTTCTCCCCGTGGCGCCGGGCGACCCGGTAGACCTCTTCCTTGACCGGGCAGGCATCGGCGTCGACGTAGATGGCCATGCGGGGGGCTCCGGGGGGACGGGGGGACGAGGGGCGGTCGACGCCCCTGCATCCGGCGGGCCGCCGGGGGCACCCCCGGGCCGACCGTCGGGGACCGGGCCGCGGGCGAGGCCGGGGCGGGCCGATCGACGGGGGCGGGGCGGCCCCGGACGTCGCCCGGATACCAGGACCGGGCGGGCGCCGCAAGGGCCTCCCGCCCCGCTCGCCCGGAGGTCTCGACGACCGGGGCGGGGCCTCGGCCCGAATCGCGGCGTGAGATCGGCCGCGATCAGCGACGGGGCCCGCCGCGCGTCTCCGGCGGCCCCGGGTGGCGGATCCGGACGCCTCGCACCGGCCGCGAGGAGGGGGCCGGGGCGGCCCGGCCCGGGTCCCCCGGGCCCGGGAGCGTGACCCGGTAGAACGGCTTCTCGCCGACTCGGATGCACTCCACGGCGGCCCCGTCGTCGAGCAGCCGGCCCAGCAGCGCGTCCGATCGGTCCGGGTGGACCAGGAAGCGGCGCCGGGCCGCGATGAAGTCCTCGTACTCCTCCATCCAGGGCGTCCGGTCGGGCGGGTACAGCGGCCGGAAGAGCCGCTCGATCCGGTCGCCGGTCGCGGCCTCGGGGTGGTAGCCGAGCAGGGAGACGACCCGGGAACGGAAGGGATCGTCCCCATAGAAGGTGAGCTGGCTGAAGCGATGGAAGTCGCAGTAGACGACCGGCTCCCCCGCGGCCGCCACCCGACCGGCGACGTACTCCAGGCCCCGGCCCCTGGGCCCGTCGGCCATGTCGGCGGTCGCCCGGCTGGCGAACGAGGCGGCCAGGAGGAGGGCCAGGAGCCGATCCAGGCCGGCCGGCTTCCCGATCGCCGCGACGACATACGAGGCGAGGATCCCCGCCCCGATCACCGCCGGCAGCGCGTACCTCACGGTGAAGGCCGCGTGCTCGGTGCCGAGCTGGACGAGGCCGATCCCGAAGACGGGGAGGGCCGCGAAGCCCATCGCGGCCGCGATTTCGCCGGGCGGGGGCCCCTCCCCGGGCGTCGGGCCGGCCGGCCATCGTCCGAGCCGCACCCAGCGGGCGGCGATCGGGGACAGGCCGAGGGCGATCAGCACCGGCAGCAAGGAGGGGCCCAGCAGCTCCCGATAATACTCGGGCACGTCCGCCAGGCTGGCGCCCGCGGCCCAGAAGT
Source organism: Tautonia plasticadhaerens (assembly GCF_007752535.1). Lineage (GTDB taxonomy): Bacteria > Planctomycetota > Planctomycetia > Isosphaerales > Isosphaeraceae > Tautonia > Tautonia plasticadhaerens. The sequence goes on along the minus strand of NZ_CP036426.1, from coordinate 8,365,368 downwards.
CCTCGGTCGAGAACGACCGGGCGTGCCGGATCAAGGGCAGGCAGGCGAGCAGCGGCGCCAGGCCGAGGAGCGTCGCCGCCCAGGTCCCCCGGTCGACCCGGCGTCGCTCCCGGCCCCGGGCCAGCTCGCCGAGGCCGATCGGGATGAACACGAGCACGGCGAAGTAGTGCGAGGCGACCGACGCCGCCAGGCTCGCGGCCAGCCCCAGCCGGGCCAGCCCCCTCCCGGCGGGGGTCGAGGCCCGGCCGATCGCCTGCCAGCAGACCAGCGCCAGGGCCGAGACGCCCAGCAGCAGCCCGTACGGCCGGCCCTCGGCGACGTAGACGAGGGCCAGCGTCGACATCGGGAACAGCAGCGCGACCCACGCCGCCCTCGTGCCGCAGCCCCGGGCGACGTAGGCGAACATGCAGAGCATCATCACCCAGATCCCGGCGATCGCCGGCAGCCTCGTCACCAGCTCGGTCCGGGGCAGCAGCCCGTAGAGGCCGAGGATGATCATCGGATGCAGCGGGGCGCTGGCGTCGGGCCCCCGGCCGAGCAGGTCCCACACGGCGGCCGCCCCCGGCTGCAAGCCGACGGTATACGTGATGATCTCGTCGTACCAGAACGGCCGGATCGACGCGACGGTCGCCGCGTAGGCGAAGTACGCGACCGAGAAGGCCGCCAGGCCGATGGCCGTCGCTCGGGACTCCGATTTCGTCGCTCGGGACTCCGACATCGTCGCACTCGCCTCCGTCTCCGCCCCCGTCGTCGGGGGGCCTGATCGCCATCCGGGACCCCGAGCCGGGCCCCCGCGGGAACTCTAGTGCCTGATCAGGCGATCGTCGCCGGGCTCCCGCGGCGGATCCCGCCCGCCCCGAGGGCGGTCGGGATGCCGGCCCCGGCGGTCGGGCATGGAATTCCCAGAGGATTCCCCGGATCCTGGGAGGGCGGGGGCCGGCCTCGCCGCTCGGGCCGCGCCGGCCGGCTCCCTCGCCCGAGGCGGCCCCGGCGCCGGGCGATCGCGAAGGCGAGGGCGGATCGGGAGGCAGTCTGATGGCCGACGAGATCAAGCTGAACAAGCCGTGGATGGTCGCCGTCTGGCCCGGGATGGGTCACGTGGCGATCAGCGCCGGCTACTACCTGATGGCCAAGCTGGGCATGCACCTGGTGGCCGAGCTCCAGGCCGAGGAGCTGTTCGACGTCGACCACGTGGAGGTCAAGCACGGCCTGATCCGCACCGGACGGCTGCCCCGGAGCCGGTTCTTCGCCTGGGTCGACCCCCTGGGCCGGCACGACCTGGTCGTCTTCATCGGCGAGGCCCAGCCCCCCCGGGGCAAGCACGCGTTCTGCTCCCGCCTGGTCGACTTCGCCAAGGACCTGGGCGTGGAGCGCGTCTTCACCTTCGCCTCGATGGCGACCCAGATGCACCCCTCGCACGACTCCCGGGTCTTCGGCGCCGCCACCGACCGGGCCTCGCTGGACGAGCTGACCCAGCTGGAGCTGACCCCGCTGGAGGACGGCCACATCAGCGGGCTCAACGGCGTCCTGCTCGGCGTGGCCGCCGAGGCCGGGCTGCCGGGCACCTGCCTGCTGGGGGAGATGCCGCACATCTTCGCCCAGCTGCCCTTCCCCAAGGCGGCGCTCTCGGTGCTGGAGGTCTTCGCCACCATCGCCGCCATCCAGATCGACCTGACGGAGCTGTCCGAGCAGGCCGCCGACGTGGAGGAGAAGCTCGGCCAGCTGCTCTCCCAGGTCGAGACCGCGATGGAGGCCCCGCAGGCGCCCGGGGAGGAGGAGGGGGCGTTCCCGGCCGAATCCTCCGAGGAGGCCGACGAGGAGGGCCCCTCCCCCGACGACCGGCGCCGGATCGACCGGCTCTTCGACGAGTCGGCCCGGGACCGCGCCAAGGCCTACGAGCTGAAGCGGGAGCTCGATCGCCTGGGCGTCTACCACGAGTACGAGGACCGCTTCCTCGACCTGTTCAAGAAGTCCGACTGACCGGGCCCGACGCCCGCCCCCCGCCCCCCGGAGGCCCCCCGCCCGTGAATCGGTTCCTCTCGCGAGCACTCGGAGCGATCGCGGTCCTCGTCGGCACGGTGGGTACGGTCTTCAGCGGGGCGGCCGTCCTGGGCTCCTGGGAGCTGGCCGACCGGCTGGGCCGGGAGGTCCCGGAGTCGGTGGCGGATCTGGAACGAGTCGTGGAGTCGGTCCAGCGCCAGGGGGACGCCACGCTCGGCCTGATCGACGCCGCCCGGGACCGCGTCCGGTTCGTGGGGGAGACGGTCGGGGAGCTGGTCGGGGAGGACGACCGTCGGGCGGATCCCCGGCCGCTGCTGGAGGCGATCGACCCGGAGATCGAGCATCGGCTGGAGTCGGCCGAGGCGTTCGTGGTGGCCATGCAGGAGAGCCTGAGGAGCCTGAACCGGGCCCTGGCGGTGCTCGACGCCTTCCCCCTGCTGACCCGTCGCCCCTCGCCGGGGGCCGAGCCGGGGGCCGACCGCCCGTTCGGCTCGGTGGCCGCCAGCCTGGCCGAGGCCGTCGAGCTGCTGGACGAGGCGATCTTCACCCTCGACCGCATCCGGTCCGGCCAGGCCCTCTCACCCCGGCAGCTCGACCAGTTCCTCGACCTGCTGGACGAGGTCGACTTCGCCCTGGGGGACGTCCGGGGGCAGATCGACACGTTCTTCGACAGCCTCGACCAGGCCGGGGGCCGCCTGGCCCGGATCCGGGCGGCCTCGACGACCTGGATCGACCGGGGGGCGGTGCTCGCCGTCGTCTTCTTCGCCTGCTTCGGGGCGTCGCAGCTCGGCCTGGTCGGCCTGGGGTGGGTGCTGCTGGCCCGTCGGCCGCCCCCGATCGGCTGGCAACTGCCCGTCGGCCCCGCTATCGTGGCCGGTTCCGCCCCCCCGCCGAGTCCGACCGGGGGGACCGACGATCACCCCCGACCCGAGGACGATCGATGCGAATCCCCCTCTCCCCGATCCTCGCCGCCCTGATCGCAGCCGCCCTGCCCGGGGCGGCCCGGGGCGGGCCCGACGACGCCGACTCGAAGAAGGTCGTCTTCGTGGCCGGGCCCCGGAGCCACGGCTACGGCGAGCACGAGCACCGCGCCGGCTGCCTGCTGCTGGCCGAGGCCCTGGAGGCCGGGATGCCCGGCTTCGAGGCCGAGGTCGTCTCCGGGGGCTGGCCCGAGGACGAGTCCGTCTTCGACGGGGCCGACGCGATCGTCATCTTCTCCGACGGCGCCGGGGGCCACCCGGCCATCCCCAACCGGGAGGAGGTCGACGCGATGATGGCGGAGGGCGTCGGCCTGGTCTGCCTGCACTTCGCCGTGGAGGTCCCCGCCGGCCAGCCGGGAGACGACTTCCTCGACTGGCTCGGCGGCTACTTCGAGCTGGGATGGTCGGTCAACCCGCACTGGACGGCCGAGTTCTCCGACCTGCCCGAGCACCCGATCACCCGGGGGGTAGAGCCCTTCGCTCTGAACGACGAGTGGTATTACCACATGAGGTTCCGCCCCGGGATGGAGGGCGTGACACCGATCCTCAGCGCCGTCCCCCCCGAGTCCTCCCTCTCCCGCCCCGACGGCGACCGCAGCGGCAACCCCGAGGTCCGCCGGGCCGTCGCCGCCGGCGAGCCCCAGCACGTCGCCTGGGCCTTCGACCGCCCCGAGGGCGGCCGGGGCTTCGGCTTCACCGGCGCCCACGTCCACTGGAACTGGGGAGACGACTCCTTCCGCACGGTCGTGCTCAACGCCATCGTCTGGGCGTCGCAGGGCGAGATCCCCGAGGGCGGCGTCCCCAGCCAGACCCCCAGCCGAGAAGAGTTGGAGGCGAACCAGGACGAGCCGAAGCCGGGGGCCTGAGCCGGGCCCGTCCGGCCCTCGATCCGAGCCCGCTCCGGGGCCTGCGGCGGAGGCCTAATCGTTGAACCGCCTGATGTCCAGGCAGGGATGGGACCGGGCCAGCGACTCGGTCTCCTCGATCGTCACCCGGGTGTCCCCGAGGTAGAGGGTTTCGAGGTTGGTCAGCCCTTGCAGGCGGACCAACCCCGGATCGCCCACGTCGGTCGTGGAGAGATCCAGGTGTCGAAGGTTCGACATCTCCGCCAGGTGGGCGAGCCCGGCGTCGCCGATACGCGTCTGGTCGAGCCCGAGCCCTTCCAGGGCGGTCAGCCCTCGGAGGTGGGCCAGGCCGGCGTCGGTGACGTTGGTCTCGCCGAGATCGAGCCATTTCAGTCGGGAGAGCGTCCGGAGCCGGGACAGGCCGGCCGGGCTCACGTCCGAGTCGAGGAACCTCAGGTGGTCGAGCCGGTCGAGCCGGCCGATGTGGGCTAGCAACGCATCGGAGCCGCCTCCGATGACGTCCACCTCGACGACGGAGCCGAAGAAGTCGACCCCCAGGCGGTCCACCAGCCACCGGGGCCAGGGCGGCTCCGCGTCCGGCAGGACGAGGAAGCCGCCCCCCATCCCCCCCATCCCGTTCTTGAGGGCAGCGCGCTCGGCCTCCACCTGCCAATCGTATTGGACGCTCCCCCCGGCCCTCCGGATCGCCTCCACCGCCTCGCGCTGGACCCGGGCCGAATGGACGACCCATCCGAGCCCCCCGCCGATCACGAGGACGAGGACCAGGAGCATCCTCACGCTCAGTCGGGGGACCAGCCTCCGCCATCGGGGGCGGGCCGGGGCCGGACCTTGCATCGGGGGCCTCGCCTCTCCTGGTGCCCGGATGATCCCGGCGAGCATCCGGCCCGACTCGAGGTCGGGGACGCCGATCGGAGCCCCGCCCCGGGGCCGGGCGTGGGGGCCTTCGCCGGGGAAGACCTGCCGATCCAGACGCATCGGGCCCCGAGATCATTCGAGACGTGTGACGACGGCAGGCGGCCCGGCGGGGCTCAGTCGGTGCCGTTGACGGTCTGGAATTCCTTGCGGACCCACTGCCGGCAGTTCCGGCAGGGGGAGTCCTCCTTGGGGCGGTTCTTGCCGTCGATCTCGAAGGCCCAGGCGTCCAGGTGCCGGGGGTGTCGGTGGCGGTGCCGGGGGGCCTGACGCTCCTCGACGTACCGGGAGTGGAGCCCGGTCAGGGTCATCCAGAGGTGGGCCTCGGCGCAGGCGTCCAGATCCCAGACCTCCTGCTTGGAAACGCCATACGCCCTCATGATCCCGAGGAACCGCTCGACGATCCCCTCCGAACCCAGATCCAGCCCGTACTGCTCGGCCGCCAGCCGGACCCCGGCCCGGCCCGAGATGGCGACCACGCCGTCGGCGTAGGCGATCCGACGGGTCGGTGAGTCGACCTCCTTGTGGTCCAGGTAGGTCTGGATCTTCTTGTAGGCGGGATGCCGGAGGATCGTCAGCTTGTGATTGGCCATGACCGGCCTCCTCCCGCCCGGGGTCGACGGTCGGGACGCCGATCGGCGGCCCGGGCAATCAAGACGTCGAGATTCCCGGCCCCGACCCGACTCCTCCCCGTCACCGGGGGACCACGCCTCCTCGATCGGCCCGGAGCGAGGCGAGTTCCTCTCTCAATCGCCGGAGCGTCGCGTCGCGGCCCTCGATCGTGGGGCGCGCCTCGAGTTCTTCGATCCGACGCTCGAGCCGGTGGAACCGACGGACCCGGAGCCGTTCGACCCGCGAGACGGAGGCAAGCCGTTGCTCCTGGTACCCGGCCCGGAGGGCGTGCCAGGCACGCCCATCGACCTTCGAGGGGATGCGGAGCCGGGTGCCGAGGCATCGGCAGGGGAGGCGGCATCGGGGGCAGGGGACCGCCTCGGCGAGTTGCGAAGGGCGACGCACCACCTCCCGGCAGTCGAAGCAGGCCCAGTTCGCGTTGCTCACGGCCGTGGGTCCCTCACCGCTTCTTGAGCGTCATCCCCATCCCGGCGCCGTCCATCAGCATGCTCGTCGGAGCCAGGTTCCGGTCGGCCGATTTCAATGCCCGGTCAGGACGGATTGGCCAACTGACCGCCGTGCCCCCGGCCCAGATAGTCTCGGAGCGCCTGGTTGACCGCTTCTTCGTCCTCGAACGCGTCCGAGATGTCCTCTGCGAGGCGGACCACGCGGAGACGCTCCCGGTAGCGTGATGCGTATTTGCCCCGGGCCACCCCGCGAAGCGACCGGAAGTCGTACTCCGGCCGGAGGTCGTCAGCGGGTTCGGGGTTGTCAGGGGAAGGTGCCATCCTCGTAATCCCTCCGCTCGCGCCGGGTCGCTTCCCGGGCACTGATGATGCGGATCAGATTGCCGCGATCGGCATGCGAGACGAGCAGGAGACGTCCGTCGAGCGACATCCCCATCGTCAGGAATCGGTCCTCATCGACGGCATGGTCGGGATCGAACGCCGTGACCGAGAGCGGGTCGGCGAATGCGGTCATGGCCTCGGTGAAGGAGACGCCATGTTTCCGCTCGTTCGAGCCGGCCTTGGCCTCGTCCCATTCGAAGTCCATCCTCCCGCCCCTGCATCTTGCCTCCAGGATACCGGAGGGCTGGCCGGGGGAGGAAGCGGGTTCGCCCCATCCCCGCCCCGTCGGGGCCGGCGAGGACGACGCTCCCGGGGTGCCCCGACGAGCTGCGGTCATCTCGCCCCCCGGTCGTCTCACCGCTTCTTGAGCGTCATCCCCATCCCGGCGCCTTCCATCAGCAGGAAGGTCGTATCGAGGGCCGGGTCGCCGGTGATGGCGTCGAGGTACTGGGGGTTGGGGTTCGGCCTCCTCATGTTGTGGGCGAGGATCAGGCCGCCGGGGCGGACCAGGGGGAGCAGCTCCCGGAGGTAGGCGTCATAGCCCTCCTTCTCGGCGTCGATGAACAGCAGGTCGATCGGCCGGTCGTCGAGCTTCGGGGCCTCGACGTGGGCGTCCCCCTCGTGGATGACGATGAGGTCCTCGACGCCGGCCTTGCGGAAATTCTCCCGGGCGACGGCGAGGCGGTCGGGGTCGATGTCGAAGGTGTGCAGGGTGCCGCCGGTCTTGCGGAGGGCCATCGCGAAGTAGAGGCCGGACTCCCCGGTGGAGGTGCCCAGCTCCACGACCCGTTGCGCGTTGATGGCCTCGGCGAGCTGGCGGAGCAGCCGGCCGTCGGCCTCGGAGACGTTGGCGTAGCGCTCGCCCTGTCGGGCCTGCTCGATCGCCTCCAGGATGCGGGCCTCGCCGTCGTCCCGGGGCAGGGTGGTGGCGGTCGGCGTCGGGGTGTCCACGGGCCGGGGTCCTCCTCGGGGGCCGGGGCGGGGTTCCTGGGCCGAGAGCGTCCGGGCCAGGAGGGCGGCCCCGAGCATCGGCACGATCACCGAGGCACGCCTCGTCGTCGCGGTCATGGTCGTCATCATGGCGGGTCCCTCGGGGATGGGTGGGGCGTCGGGGAGTGCCGGTCGGTCGGCGTCTCCCCAGGGATCTGGGAGCGTCGGGCGGCCGGGACCGGGCCGCCCGAGGGGCACATCGAATCGAATCGAAACGGGTGGGGCGAGGCTCAGGGGCGATCCCCCAGCGCCTCCTCGATCACCTCGGCCACGCGGTTGCCCAGCAGGTCGGAGCCCTCGTCGGTGAAGTGGACGTTGCCGGGGCGGATGGCGAGGGCCTCGAACTTCGGGGCGATGAAGGCGTGCAGGTCGTTGACCGCCACGCCATGACGCTCGGCGACCCGGCGGGCGACCTCGTTGTAGCACTGCTCGTCCCCCTCCGTGCGCTGGGGCTCGCCGGGGGGGACGGGGGTGGTGGTGGCGAGGATGACCGTGGCCCCGGTGTCCTTCAGGCGGGAGAGGATGCGGTCGAGGTTCTCCTCGTACCGGTCGAGTGGGACCTGGGGATGGCCGAGGTCGGGGGAGGTGTTCTCGCCCTGCTCGTCGATGAACTTCAGGTCGTGCAGGCCGAAGTTGGCGTGGATGACGTCCCAGGGCCCATCGCCGAGCCAGTCGTCGAGCCGCTCCAGGCCCCGGGTCGTCGGGCCGCAGTTCTCGGCCGGGCGATGGACGTTGGCGGTGCCGTCGAGGGCCTCCCGGACGTCCAGGGTGTAGTCGATCGAGATGGAGTCCCCCAGCAGGAGCACCCGGGGCAGGCCGGGCTCATCCTCGACCTGGGCGTAGGCGGGGTCCTCAGGCCGGTTCGCCTCCGGCTGCTGGGCCGAGGAGACCGGGCCGAGGAGGACGACCAGGGCGAGGGCGAGGGAGAGGCGGAGGGGCATGGAGGGGGCTCCCGGGGGTGGTGGGGCGGGGCGTCGGGGGGGCCTCGCCGTCTCCTCGCCCAGGATAGGGCCCGATGCCGGGGGGATCAACGATCCGATCGGCCAGGGAGCGGGTCGGTCGCCATCGACCGGGACCCCGGGCCTTGCGCGTCGTCCGGGCCCCTCACCCGGGCTTCGCCCCCCCGGGGATGGGGGCGCGGGTCGGGGTGAGGGGCCGGGGGACCGGGGGGCCGGGACGCGAGGCCCGACCGCCTCCGGCACGGTTCCGGATCGGTCCGGGTCACTCGTAGTCGTCGGCCGAGATGGTCTCGCCGCCGCCCCGGGTCATCAGGGCGATGAGGACGTCCATCTTGATCCCTTCCTTGATGGAGCTGACGCTGCCGTCGGCCTTGGCGTAGTTGACGAGGCCGGGGTGCATGCTCTCCCAGTAGGGGATGCGACGGCCCTGGATGGTGTTGGGCTTGTTGAACCGGCGCTGGGCGGTGGTCCGGACGCAGCAGTTGGTGGCGTCGGGCCAGGTGCCGATGAGGCTCTCGCCGATGAGCAGGGTGTTCGAGGTGCCGTCGGTGATCCCGGAGATGTTGATCCGGGAGTTGCGGAAGGTGATGCCGTTGTCGTAGTGGAAGCAGTCCGGGTCGTTGACGTCGGTGCAGTCGAAGATCTGTCCGGAGGCCATGTTGCCCCGGTAGTCGGAGGGGCCGATCTTCAGGGTGGTGGAATTGCCGGCGGAGTCGATCTGGGTCAGGTCGATCTGCTCGGCCGGGCGGTGCGAGGGGCAGACGTAGGTGGACAGGGTACGCCGGATCGCCGTGCGGTTGTCCAGGGCGTAGGGGGAGTGGTCGAAGTTGATCTCGTCGTAGAGGTTGCCGGCCTCCAGCTTCATGAACAGGCCGGTCATGCCGTTCCACATGTAGGGGCTGGCCGCCTGGAGGACGCAGTTGGGGTCGTTCGCCTCGTCGCAGTACCAGCCGGAGGGGAAGCTGGAGAAGGAGTCGTGGTACTCCTGGGCCGCTAAACCGAGCTGCTTCAGGTTATTCTTGCACTGTGTCCGGTTGGCGGCCTCCCGGGCCGACTGGACCGCCGGCATGATCAAGGCGACGAGTACGCCGATGATGGCGATGACGACCAGCAACTCGATCAAGGTGAACGCGCGACGCGGTCGGGACGGGGGCAGCACGGGCGTTCGCATGAGAAGGACTCTCGCAAAGAGGGGGACGTCCGATCCGGCCGGGGACTTGACTCGAGAATCTTAGGCGATCCGGGCGATTCGATCAATGCAATCACCGCTCCTTCCAGGGACGCTATCCCTGGCCGGGGGTGCGGCCGACCGGGGGGGAAGTACGACGGCCCCCCCGAGCAGCATAAGGCACGGGGGGGCCGGATGGGGAGCCGTCTCGGGCCTGGGGCGTGGGATCACTCGGGCAGGCGGCCCGATTCGACCTCCGGCAGCGGGCCGGTGCAGGCCTCCATGAAGGCGACCAGGGCCCGCTTCTCCTCGGGCGTCAGGTCGATCTTCGCGATCTTGTCGCTGAGGTTCTCGTTCGGGATGCCCCCCCTGGCGTAGTGCTCGACGACCTCCTCCAGCGTCCCGAGGCTGCCGTCGTGCATGTAGGGGGCGGTCTGGGAGACGTTGCGGATCGTCGGCGTCTTGAAGGCCCCCCAGTCCTCGGGGTCGCCGGTCACGGCGAACCGGCCGACGTCGGGCTCCTCGCCGTCCATGCCGACGCCGAGGTTGTGGAACAGCTCGTCCGCCAGGTTCGGCCCGACGTGGCAGGCGGAGCAGTTCACCCGCTGGCTGAAGAACAGCTCGCGGCCGAGCTTGGCCTCCTCGCTCATCGGGTTAACCTCGGCCCCGGCCTGGAGCGTCTGGTACTGCTCATAGAGCCCCGGCTCGAACTCCTTGAGGTCCTCCAGCTCGGCCGGGTCGAGCCGGTCGAACTTGGCCAGCTCCTCGGCGTAGTCGTAGGGCGAGGGGCCGGTGACGATGGCCCGCTCGAAGGTGGCGAGGGCCTCGCCGATGGTGTCGATCGTCACCCCGTCCTCGGGGTAGATCCGCCCGAACTGCAACGCGTAGACGGGGATCTTGCGGATGGTGTCGGCGGCGACGTCGTGGGTGTTGCCCATCTCGATCGGGTTGGCGATCGGCCCGACGGCCTGCTCCTCCAGCGAGGCGGCCCGGCCGTCCCAGAACTGGGGTCCGGAGAGGATCCGGTTGGAGGCCGTCGGCGAGTTCCGGGCCCCCTCCTGGTCGCGGATGCCGACGCCGACCCTCGTGTCGGAGGCGAAGCCGAACTCCGGGGCGTGGCAGGTGGCGCAGCTGATCGTCCGGTCGGCCGAGAGCCTCGGGTCGAAGTAGAGCTGGCGGCCCAGCTCGATCTTGGCCCGGGTCATCGGGTTCTCGAAGGTGCCGACGATCTGACCCTGCCCGGCCGAGAGGCCCAGCGGCAGCAGGACGTCGAGCACCTCGTGGTTCTCCTCGTCGGCCAGCCAGGCCTCGATCTCGTCGGTCGAGAGCGGCCCCTCGCCGGGGATCCCGGCGGTCAAGGACGGGTCCCCCAGCGTGACGGCCGCCGAGGCGCCGTCGTCGGCCCGGCCGGTCGCGGCCGGTGCCAGGATCATCGCCAGCGACAGCGCCGTCGCGGGCAGCAGGACGGAGGTCATATGGTGGGTCATCGCGGCGCTCCTGTCATCTCATCGTCCTGCCGGCCCCGGGGTGGTGGGGGCGGGTCGGCCTGCGACCCTGAGGGGGACGGCGGACAGGGGGGGCGAGCGTGCCGGGGGACGTCCCTCGTCCGGCTCGCCGGGTTCCGAGGGGGGAGGAGAGGATCGGTCTCGGTGCGGTTGCGGTCGAGTCGGCGACCGGCCCCCGCGTCGGGCGTCGCAGCCCGTGTGGTTGTCGACGATCGCGAGACGATCGTCTTCCGTCATTCTAGCAGGGCGTCGAGCCCCGGTGTAGGCCCCGGACCCGGACAATCGGGCCGCGTCCGGGGGCCTCCGGTTCGGCCCGGGTCAGATCAGCTGCCGGATCGGCCGGGCGGTGCTGGGCAGGATCGGGATCGGCCGGCCGGCCAGGTCGTCGACGAAGCCGTGGGGGTCGATCCCGAGGCGGTCGTAGACGGTCGCCAGCACGTCCTGGTAGTGGATCGGGGTCGAGACGGCCGACCCGGCGACCTTGTCGGTCGAGCCGATCACCTGGCCGACGTCCAGGCCGCCGCCGGCGAGCAGGGCGCTGTTGACCTTCGCCCAGTGGTCGCGGCCGGCGTCCTTGTTGATCTTCGGGGTGCGGCCGAACTCGCCCCAGACGACCACGGTCACGTCCTTCTCCAGGCCCCGGGCGTGGAGGTCCTCGACCAGCGCCGAGATGCCCTGGTCGAACAGGGGGAGGTGCGTGCGGAGGTGGTCGAAGTTGTTGCCGTGGGTGTCCCAGAATCCGTAGGCGACGGTGACCACCCGGGCCCCGGCCTCGACCAGCCTCCGGGCGATCAGCAATTGATCGTTCCACATCGGGGCGCCGTCCCCCAGGTGCGTCGAGGAGCCGACGCCATAGCGGTCCCGGACTCGGGGATCTTCCCGGGTGGGGTCGAGGGCCTTCGCCACCGTGTCGGAGGTGAGCACGTCGAAGGCGCGGCGGTAGAAGGCGTCCATGCCGTCGACGGGCTGGCTGTCGACCCGGTCCCGCCAGTCGTCGAAGCGGTCGAGCAGGGCCTTGCGGCGGTCGAACCGGGCGGGCTCGACCTTCGTCTGGGTCATCAGCTCTTGGTCGCCGTCGCCGAGCCGGGCCCCGGCGTAGGAGAGGCCGAGGAGTCCGGGCCCCCCGCTGTTATACGGCCGGTGCTGCATCGTCGGGAACAGGTCGCAGAAGGGCGGCACGACCCCGTTCACGTCCCCCCGCAACCGGGTGACGACCGAGCCGAAGTGCGGCTTCCCCTCGCGCTGGGCCTGGCCCATCGGGTAGCCGGTCAGGTTCTGCCAGCTCGTGTGCTCGTCCCTCAGGCCGACGATCGACCGGATCACCGCGAGCTTGTCGGCGCACCCGGCGAGCTTCGGCAGCAGCTCGCCGAACCGGACGCCGGGCACGCTCGTGTCGATCGGGGCGAACTCGCCCCGGATCTCCTCCGGGGCCTCGGGCTTCAGGTCGAACGTGTCCTGGTGGGAGAGCCCGCCGGACAGGTAGACCATGATGACCGCCTTGTGCGACCGACCCACCCCCGCCGCCTGCTCCGCCCGGAGCAGGTGCGGCAGGCCGAGGCCCCCCATCGCCAGGCCGCCGATCTTGAGGAACGACCGCCGAGTCCGTCCGTCGCAGTAGCGGTGCGACGGGCCGCCGAGCGTCATCATGGTCGATCCCCTCCCCGAGGGTCGGTCCGGGCCGAGGCCGCCCCCGGCCGGTCGGGGGACGAACCATGTTGGAAGCTTATCAAACACGGGGGGCGGGGAGGAAGCCCGAAGCCGGGGCGCGTTCGATCCCGGGTCGGCCGGGCCGGGCGGGGGGACGTGGCTCGGGCCGGGGATGGTCCCCGCGTCCCCCTCTCCCCTCGAGGTCGCGGGGGGAGGGGAGCAGGCCGGCGTCGGCCGCTCGGGGGCGAGGGGGCCGTCACTTCGAGGTCAGCTCGATCGTCGGGTCGAACGGCTCGGCCGGGGGGGACTTGAGGTGCTGCACGGCCAGGGCCAGCAGGTTCAGGCCGGGGACGTCGAACTGGCCGTCGTCGCGCTCCATCATCGCCTGCAGGATCCGGCAGGAGGCGGCGAACCGGGCGGCCTCGAAGTGGGAGAGGGCCTCCTCGTAGCGGTCCCGGAGGAGGGACCACTCCGGGTCGTCGGGCTCGTGCAGCTCGACCAGCTCGACGGGCCGGTCGATGCCGACCACCCGGGCGCGGGCCAGCTTGCGGAGGCCGAACTCGGCGCCGATGCGGTCGCGGACGGCCCCGGTGATGAGCACCGGCACGCCGAAGGACTTGGTCGCCCCCTCGGCCCGGCTGGCGAGGTTCACCGTGTGGCCGAGCGGCCCGTACTTGAAGCGTCGGGTGCTGCCGGTGTTCCCGACCGTGACCGGGCCGGTGTTGATGCCGATGCCCACCCGGAGGGGGCGGGTCAGCTGGTCGGCCCACCGGGCGCCGATGGCGGGCAGGGCCCGCTGGATGGCCAGGGCGGCCCGGCAGGCCATCGCGGCGTGGTCGGGCTGCTCGGCGGGGGCGTTCCAGAGCGCGATGAAGCCGTCGCCGATGTAGTCGACGACCACCCCGGAGTGCTCCCGGACCCGGTCCGTGACGGCGTCCATCACGTCGTTGACCAGGGCGCAGACGCACTCCGGGCCCATCGACTCGGACAGCCGGGAGAAGCCCCGGATGTCGCCGAACATCACGGTGGCCTCGCGGATCCGGGGATCCAGCAGGGCGGGGTCCAGCTCCAGGGCCCGGGCCAGGTCGCTGGAGAAGAACAGCTCGAACTGCACCCGGCGCCGGGAGGCCTCGGCCTCCGACTCCTGCCGGGCCAGCCCGGCGGCCACGCCCCCGGCCAGCAGCTCGACGAGCAGCGCCTCCAGCTGCGAGAACCGGCCGGTGCCGGAGGGATCGGGGCCCCGGTCGCCGTAGAGGACGCCGATGACGACGCCGTCCCTCCCCTGGATCGGCGCCGCCACGGCCGCCGAGACCCGCATCCGGGCGAGGCTGGCCTCGGCCCCGACCCCGCAGTCGGGGGCGATCCAGGAGGTGGTCCTCGACTCCCGGACCCGGGCCAGGAGCGAGGCGCTCGGGCGGCTCTCCCCGGTCGAGTCGGGGGCGGCGTGGTGGACGCGCTCCACCCACTCGCCCCGCTCGTCGTCCCAGGTCAGGACCCAGCCGTTGGAGAGGCCGACGAAGGCGACCATCGCCTCGGCGGCCTTGCGGTAGAAGTCGGGGGCGCAGGCGGCGTCCTGCAGGACGGCAATCGTGGCCTGGAACCAGTGCGCGACGGCCTCGGGGCCGACCTCGCCGGGGCCCGAGCCCGGCCCGGCCCGCTCCCGGCCCCGGAGCCGACGGAGCTGGTCGCCGATCGCCCCGGACGAGCAGCCGGGGGGCAGGGCCGCCAGGCCGAGCGACCGGTGCGCGTCGGGGCCCACCGGGGGGGCGTCCTCAGGGGAGGCCAGCAGCCGGACCGCCCGGCGCCCGACGCCCAGGGTGACGGGCAACTCCAGCTCGTCGGCCTGCCCCGGGCCGATCGGGGGGCGGCCGTCGGAGGTCGACACCCGGACGCGGTCGCTCCGGTTCGACAGGCGGACACGCCCCCCACCGATCGGCTCGATCAGCAGGTGACGCCGGGAGACGTCCCGCTCCTCGAGGGGCGCGATGACCAGCCGGTCGATCCCCTCCTCGTCGTCCCGGCCGACCCCGAACATCGGCTCGGCGCCGGTGCCGTCTCCCTGCCGTCCCAGCAGGACCGGGCCCTCGAAGCGGCGGTCGAAGACGACCCCCTGCGGCTCGGAGATCCGGATCCACACGGAGGGGGTTCCCATCGTCGCCGTCCCTCGATCGGCCCGGCCCGGCCGGCTCACCGGGATCCGAAGTAGAACCCGACCAGCGCCGAGGCCAGGTGCTCCGGCCCGTGTTCTCCCAGCCGGGGGATCGTCCCGGTCATCGCATCGGGCAGGAACGGCGAGGCCTGGTCCCAGCAGAGGACGACCAGCACCGCCGCCGAGGCCAGGGCGACGACCGCCTTGACGTCCTCCAGGATCCGGAACCACCGGGGCCGGCCCCCGGTCGAGAACCGCCCCAGCGCCCACTTCATCAGCGCCCCGAGCAGGAACCCGCCGACCAGCAGCAGGGTGACCGACCCCGGGTTCTCGTCGATCGGCGCGAGCCTGCCCCGCCGGGCCAGCAGTGCCGCCACGGCGACGAACCCGAGCACCAGCAGCAGCCGGACCGTCCCCTTCGGCAGGTACAGGGGGGGCGGCGCCCCGGCCTCCCCCTCGTCGGGCGACCCCCGGGCCCGGCCCCGGACGGCGAAGTAATGGCCGAGGATGATGAACATCAGGTCGCGCAGGTAGGCCGGCACCTCCCGATCGGGACGCAGGGCGAGCGTGCCGCAGAGGGTGGCCGCGATCAGCAGCGCCAGCAGCGCCCGGACGCTGCCCGGGGGCAGGCCGAAGGCGTGCCTCCCCTTCCAGTCGAGCCGGGGGGCCGGGGCGTCGGCGGGGGCGGGCATGGGGAGCCACCGGGTCGGGGTGCCGGGCGTTGCATTGCGGCGCCCTCGGCCGCAATCCTATCCTAGGCGTCGCCGCCATCGCCCGCCACCGCCCGACACCCGACCCGACCCCGGGGGACCGCCCGATGACCTGGAACCGACCCCGCTCCCCGATCGCCCCGGCCCTGCTGCTGCTGCTGCTGACGACGGCGGTGCCGACCGACCCGGCCCGGGGCGGCGACGACGACGCGACCGCACCGCCGCCCGCCCCCCTCGTCCTGTTCGACGGCAAGGCCCTCGACGGCTGGGAGCCGACCGACTTCTACAAGCCCGGCGAGGTGGCCGTCGAGGACGGCGCGATCGTCCTCGGCCTGAGCCCCGCCTCCGGGGGCATGACCGGCATCACCTCCACCCGCACCGACCTGCCCAGGACCGACTACGAGCTGTCCTACCGGGCCAAACGCGTCTCCGGCCGGGACTTCTTCGCCGCCGCCACCTTCCCTGTGGGGGAGACCTACCTCACCCTGGTCAACGGGGGCTGGGGGGGGACCGTCACCGGCCTCTCCAGCATCGACGGCGCCGACGCCTCGGAGAACCTCACCGGCACCTTCCGGGAGTACGAGAACGGCACCTGGTACGCCTTCAAGGTCCGGGTCACCGACGCCTCGATCCGCTGCTGGGTCGACGACGAGCAGATCGTCACCTTCGACCCCCGGGGCCACCACCTCGGCACCCGGCTGGAGACGAGCTTCAACCAGCCGCTCGGCTTCGCCACCTGGGAGACCTCCGGCGCGATCAAGGAGATCGTCATCCGCCCCCTCTCCCCCGAGGAGGTCGCCGCCGAGACCCAGGCCGCCGAGTCTCCCTGACCCGGACCCCCGGCGCAATTCGCCGCGACATGGTACGCTTGATCCTGAGGCCCTCCCGCCCCTCCGCCCCTCCGCCCCATCTTCGGGGGAGGGGATGGCCGGAGGCCGGGCGAGGGGGAATCGGACGACTCGCAAGGCGCTGCGAAGCATCGACGACCCCTCACCCCGGCCCGCTCCCCGCCCTCAGGGTGAGGGGGACGGACTGCGCCCCTCGCCCCCGTCCTCGGGGGAGAGGGTGGGCGAAGCCCGGGTGAGGGGGCTCGGACTATCCTCCTGGCCTGGCGATCACGACGACGCCCCTTCACCCGGGCCCACTCTCCGCTCGCGGGGAGTGGGGGACGGGATCCCGGATCCGGACCCGGCCCCGCGACCGATCGCCCCGCCGATTCGCCTCGACGCGCCACCGTTTGCCATGCGCCACCGACCGGAGCCCGCTCCGCATGAATTTCCGACGCAAGCTGATCCTCCTGGTCGTCGCCATCGTGGTCGTCCTGCTGACGCCGTACTTCATCTGGCACGACGAGATGGACGCCTACTTCGCCTCGGAGGGCTACCAGCGTTGGCTGCTGTCGGTCAAGCCGTTCGCGTGGATGATCGGCATCGCCCTGATCGTCGGCGACCTGGTGCTGCCGGTTCCGACGCCCCCGGTGATGGCCACGCTGGGGACGCTCTACGGCACGGTGCTCGGCGGCCTGATCGCCTCGACCGGCTCGGTGCTGGCGGGCCTGACCGCCTACGGCCTGGCCCGGGCCTTCGGCGACAGGGGGGCCCGGATGATCGCCAGCGAGGAGGAGCTGGTCGAGTTCCGCCGCTTCTTCGACAACTGGGGGGCCGCCGGGATCATCGCGTCGAGGGCCCTGCCGATCCTGCCCGAGGTGCTCACCCTGCTGGCCGGCCTGGCCGGGATGCACCTGGGGCGGTTCGTGCTCTCGCTGGTGCTCGGCTCGGTGCCGGTCGGCCTGCTGATGGCCTTCGCCGGCGACTGGGCCGGGGAGTCGTCGACGCTGCTGCTCGTGCTGACCTTGATCCCCGCCGCGCTCTGGATCGCCACCCTGCTGGTCCTGGGGCGGCGCTCTCGGGCCGAGGTCGAGGCGGAGATGGCCCCCGCCGAGGCGGTCGCCGCCGAGCCGGAGGACCTGGGCGGCTGAGGCCCGTCGGCCGATGGGCGAGGCGCCTCAACGTTCGGGCAGGATGGCGACGATCCGGGTCGGGCCGCCGCTGCCACCGCCGATCTTCATGGGGAGGGCGATCACGACCGCCCCGGCCTCGGGGAGCTGGTCGAGGTTGGCGACGTTCTCCAGGCCGAACAGGCCGGCGCCGTTGAGGATCCGGTGGGCGTCGAAGTCGGTCGAGGGGCCGTGGTCGAGGCTCGCCGTATCCAGGCCGATGCCGGAGATGGCCCGCTCGGCGACGAGCCAGCGGGCCGCCTCGGGGCCGATGCCGGGGAAGTGCAGGTTGTCGACGTCGCCGGGGGTGTCGGTGCCGAGGTAACGCTTCTTGTCGGGCCAGAACGCGCCGAAGCCGGTGCGGACCAGGACGATCGCCCCGTCGGGGATAGGGCCGTGGTCGGCCTCCCAGGAGGTCAGGTCCTCGACCCGGAGTTCGTAGTCCCGGTCCTCGTCGCAGGCCCCTGCCACGTCGACGACGACGGCCGGGCCGATGAGGGACCGGACCGGGATCTGGTCGGTGGTGGCCCGGCCCTCGGCGAAGTGGATCGGGCTGTCGAGATGGGTGCCGCCGTGCTCGCTGCCGCCGTAGGTGGCCGAGGCGTACCAACCTCCCCCATCCTGCTCGCCCCATCGGGTCCGATCGTGGTGGAAGTGCTCGTCCTTCGGCCAGTAGATCGTCCGCTCGTCGAAGGTGTGGGTCAGGTCGATCGCCCGGGACCGGAGCAGGGCGGCGAGGGCCTCGGCCCGGTCGAGGGCGTCGCCCTGCCTCGTCATCCCCGAGATCGAGAACAGGCCCGCGGCGGCCACGCAGGAGACGGCCGCGATCGCCGAGATTCGAGGACGCATGGGGGGACTCCTCGGGGCTCCTGGGTCGGGGCGGGAAGGGGGCGGGGCCGCTCGGCCCGGCTCAGCCCGAGAGGACGGGGGCCGAGGCGAGGTTCAGCGCGGTGGACATTAGGTAGGCCGGCGGGAAGGCCCACCGGGCGACCCGCTGGATGGACCGGGCCAGCGGCAGGCGGCCGTTGGTCACGGCGACGTGGATCATCGTGACGGCGGCGGCGGCCGAGGCGACGAAGGCGAAGCCGATCAGGGCGTGACGGTCGATGAGCGTCAGGTAGGCGACCTTCGGCAGGGCGAAGTCGATGGCGAAGTTGAAGGCCACCAGCGAGATCAGGGCGGCGGTGCAGGTGCTGATCTGGGGCTGGAGCCCCGTCGGCTCGAACCAGAAGGCCGACCAGGAGACGGCGACCAGCAGGGTCAGCGGCACCATGATCCGCCAGACGTAGAAGGTCGACCGCCGCCCGACCGCCACCGCGTACTCGAACCTCGGGTAGGACGGCTGGCCCGGCACGTATTGATGCGAGTCGATCCGGGCCGACGGCTCGCCGATCGCCCAGTCGGTGACGAAGGCGTCGGGCTCGACGATCACCAGCTCCGGCTTGACGGCGAACCGGACGACAGACTCGTCCTCGAAGCTGCCGACGCGGACCCGGAGCCGCTGGCGGTCGAAGGGGAAGGGGCGGAGGTCCATCGGCGAGGAGAACTTGCCGCTGACCACCGACCAGCTCGTCACCCGGCCGTCGGCGTCGGCCTCGACCACCGGGGCGCCATGCTCGCGGGGGGGCTCCAGGGCGTTCTCGAAGAAGACGCGAGGGGTCCAGATCCGGGACGGGTCGACCCGGCGCCACGCCCCCGGGCCCGAAGCCGGTCGGTCCCCCTCGGGCAGGGCGAGCCGGGGGTCGTGCCAGCTCAGCTCCAGGTAGCCGGTCAGGTCGAACGACTCCTCCCGGGCCGTGACCCGGGCGAAGTCCAGGGCGTAGAAGCCGACCTCCACCGCGACGGGCGCCCCGCCCGCCGACGGCGGCCCCGAGGCATCGGCGTCCGCTCCGGGGGCCGGGGCCGGGAGCATCAGGGACAGGACGACCATCGCCAACGGACCCATGTCGCGTTCCCCCCGGTCACCCGACGCCGATGGACGGACGGACGGACGGACGGACGGTCGGCGGCGCGGGCGAGGCGCCCGCGCCGCCTCCCGGATCAATCCCGGCCGGGATCCTCGCCGCCCTCCGGCTCTTCGGCGTCCTTGTCCGTCTTGTCGTCCCCGTCCTCCTTCTCCTCCTCGACCTCCCGGGCGGCCCGCATGGGGTTGCCGCCGCCGCGGCCCTCGGACTTGTAGAGCTCGAAGCGGGTGGGGACGGCCCGGGGGGGCCAGTGGTTGTTCTCCAGGTCGATGTCGGCGGTCTCCAGGTGCGGGTCGAGGGTGATCGAGGCGACCTCCTTCTCGGTGAGCAGCAGCTTGGAGACCTTCTCGGCGTCCTGCCGCCAGATCTCGGCCGGGATGCGGACCTCCTCGGTGGTGCCGTCCTCGAATCCGAGTTCGAGGATGACCGGCATCACCAGGCCGCCGACGTTGACGAGGTCGACGACGTAGAAGTAGGCCCTGGTGGCGAGCAGCTCCTTCTCCTCGTCGGAGAGGTTCTTGAGGAACCGCTCGAAGGCCTCCCGGTCGGACTCGGTCACGTCGAGCTCGTCGTACTCGTTGTAGAAGTCCTTCAGCTCGGGCTTCCGGTCGACGAACTTGGGCAGGTCCTTGTTGCGGGCCCGGGAGAGGGTGGTCGGCTCCTCGTCCCGCTCCTCGCGATCGAGGGCCTTCTTGACCTCGGGGTCGGCGGCGTCGATCGTGAAGAGCTTCACGTCATCGATCGCGACGTCAACATGATCCGTCGTGTAGAACCAGCCCCTCCAGAACCAGTCGAGGTCGGTGCCGGAGGCGTCCTCCAGGGTCCGGAAGAGGTCGGCGGGCATCGGCCGCTTGAACTTCCAGCGCCGGGCGTACTCCTTGAAGGCGTAGTCGAACAGCTCCCGGCCGAGGATGCTCTCGCGGAGGATGTTCAGCGCGGTGGCCGGCTTGGCGTAGGCGTTGGCGCCGAACTGGAGGATCGTCTCGCTGTTGGTCATGATCGGCACCTGCTGGGTGCTCCTCATGTAGGAGACGATGTCCTGGGGCTCCCCCCGGCGGGAGGGGTAGTCCTCCTCCCACTCCGCCTCGGCGAGGACCTGGAGGAAGGTGTTGATCCCCTCGTCCATCCAGGTCCACTGGCGCTCGTCGCTGTTGACGATCATCGGGAAGTAGTTGTGGCCGACCTCGTGGATGATCACCGAGATCAGGCCGTACTTCGTCCGCTCGGAGTAGGTGCCGTCCTCCTCCGGCCTCGGGCCGTTGAAGCAGATCATCGGGTATTCCATCCCGCCGACCGGCCCGTTGATCGACTGGGCCACCGGGTACGGGTACTCGAACGTGTAGCGCGAGTAGACGTCCAGGGTGTGGATGATCGCCGCGGTCGAGTACTTGCTCCAGAGCGGCTCGCCCTCGTTCGGGTAGAAGGACATGGCCATGACTCGGTTGTCGCCCACGTCGTGCCCCTGGGCGTCCCAGATGAACTTGCGGGAGGAGGCGAAGGCGAAGTCCCGGACGTTTTCGGCCCGGAAGATCCAGGTCTTCTTGCCGGAGGGCCTGGACTTCTCGTTCTGCTTCGCCTCCTCGGGGGTGACGATGAAGACGGGGTCCTCGGCGGTCTTCGCCTCCTCCAGGCGATCCACCCATTCGGGCTTGAGCACGTCCTCGGGGTTCACCAGCACCCCGGTGGCGGAGACGACGTGGTCGTCCGGGACGGTGATCCGGACGAGGTAGTCGCCGAACTCCAGGGTGAACTCGCCGGCGCCGAGGAACTGCTTGTGCTGCCAGCCGTTGACGTCGGTGTAGGAGGCCATCCGGGGGAACCACTGGGCGATCTCGTA
Organism: Tautonia plasticadhaerens; assembly: GCF_007752535.1. GTDB lineage: Bacteria > Planctomycetota > Planctomycetia > Isosphaerales > Isosphaeraceae > Tautonia > Tautonia plasticadhaerens. Next base: position 8,344,224 of record NZ_CP036426.1, on the reverse strand, counting down.
GATGCAGTTGCCGTCCTCCTCGAAGAACTCGAAGCCGGTCCGGCCGCCGACGAGGTCGGAGTCGTTGATGGCGTAGTCCCAGGCGACGTTGAAGACGAACTGCTCGCCGGTCCGCAGCGGGTTGGGCAGGTCGACCCGCATCATCGTCTTGTTGATCGTGTAGTCGATCGGCTCGCCGGAGGAGGCCTCGACCGAGCGGATGGTCACGCCGCCGTCGAAGCTCCGGCGGGCGAGCAGGCGTTCCAGGGCGCCGAAGGAGACGCGGTCGCCGAGGGGGGGGGCGGTCGCGGTGGTCACCGCGTCGGAGTCGGGACGGAAGTGGTTCGGGTCGAGCTGCAGCCAGAGGTAGCCCAGCGGGTCGGGGGAGGCGTTGGTGTAGGTGATCGTCTCCCGGCCGACGATCCGCCGCCCCTCGTCGTCCAGCTCCACGTCGATGACGTGGTCGGCCCGCTGCTGCCAGTAGCCCCGGCCGGGGGCCCCGGAGGCGGTCCGGGCCTCGTTGGGGGTGGGGAGGATCTCCTCGAGCTGGCGGAACTTGTCCTCCTGGGCGTACTTCTCGTTCTTGATCTGCCCGACGGCGGCGCCCGGGCAGATCAGCAGGAGTCCGAGCAGGGGGAGCGCGGCCGCCGGGGCGAGCGGCCGGCGGGTCGGGGTCGGGCTGCGCATCGTCGTCGACTCGCTGGTGCGTGGTCCGGGATGGGCGTGGATCGATCGCTCGGGTCGGCGCCGTCCGTGGCGGGGGAGAGGGTCCTCGATCTTCCCGGGCGGCGTCGCCCGGGTCAAGCGTCGGGTCTTCGGGTCGGGTCGAGGTCAGAGGAAGCCGTACTCGGGGTTGGTGGGGTCGAAGTCGAGGTCGCCGGGGACGGCGCCGGGGTCGAACGACTCGATGGCGTATCGGCCGGCCAGGGGAGGCTCCTCGCCGGGGGACTCGGGCCAGTCGTGGAAGCGGAAGGAGAGGGGGATGAGGGTCTCGGGGTCGTACTGCACCTCGATCCGGGCGAAGGGGCGGCCGTCGTCCCGGGCGTCGAGGCGTCGGACGGACCGGAGCCGGGGCCGGCCATCGTCCCCCTCGACCCGGTCGAGCACCACCGACGCCCCCGGGGCGTCGAGGTCGCGCCGGGCCTCGGCCAGCAGGAGGCGGGCGAGGGGGAGGACGCCGGCCTCGGTGATCGGGAACCGGCTCTGGGTCATCGCCAGCGGGGAGGTCGGGCTCAGCTCCACCGGGGGGACGAGCAGGCCGATCAGCCCGCCGCCGGGGTGGGAGACGAGGCGCCCTCCCCGCTGGCCCTCGACGTGGATGATCTCGCAGCCCTCCTCGACGCCGATGTCCCTCAGGTAGACCGACGCCGGGGCGTGCCGGACCTTCAGCCGGAGGGTCTGCTCGGGCAGCCATCGGCCGCCGATTCGCTCCCGACGGCGGACGACCGCCTCGTAGCCGGGGATCGCCTCCAGCCGGCCCACCAGCCCGAGCAGGGCCCGGTGCAGGGCCCGCTTGGCCGCCCGGCCCTCGAGCCGGCCCTCGGGCCAGGAGACCGACGCCCCCCGCAGGGGCCTCGGGGATGCCCCGACCTCCGCGCCGGAGGCCGACCTCGACGGCGACGGGGCCCCGGCGGCGTCCAGCGGCGCCGAGACCATCCAACGGGCCGCCATCGCCAGGGCGACCGGCGCCAGGCAGAGCAGGACGACCCTCGTCCAGCCCGTCGGGACCAGGGTTCGGTGGGACCTGTCGGACGTGTCGAGCATGTCGGGGAAGCTCTCGATGCGGTCGGTGGCCCCCGGCCGCCCCGGGTCGGGGGCCGGTCCGGCCGGGGTCGAGGTCGAGGTCAGGGCCGGGGTCGAGGTGGGGATTCGGCGGTGTCTCCCGAGAAGGGGCCGGCGATCGGGGCCGATCATCGGCGCTCCTGCCGGGTCCTGGCCCCGGGTCGAAGCAACTCGCGGGCCGTCGGCCGGATGGGCCCGCGATCCCGGGGAACCATGGGGGATTTCTCGCGGAAACGCCAGGTTCCGCCCGATGGGATCGCGGTCATCGGTCGGGGGCCTCCCGGTCGTCGTCCCCCCGGAGGCTCCGGGCGACCGAGCCCTGCCAGTCGACCAGCGCCTCGGCCAGCTCGGCGACCCGATCCGGCTGCGAGTCGGCCAGGTCGACCACCTCGCCGGGGTCGGCCTCCAGGTCGTACAGCTCGAAGGAGACCTCGCCGCCCTTCCCGGGGATGCGGTGGAGCTTGTACCGGCCGTCGATCCAGGCCGAGTGGCCGGGCAGCTCCTCGCCGGCCTCGAAGGCCTCGATCAGTCTCGAAGCCGGCCCCGTCGGCTCGGGGGGGAGTTCCCGGGGCGGGGCCTTCCCCGACCGCTGGGCCCCGAGCAGGGCCGCCATGATCTCGGCGCTGGGGGTCCGGCGCCCCGGGGCGGGGTAGTCCCAGAACCCCATCGGCTTCGGCCGTTCGGTCATCGTCCCCTCGATCAACGGGACCAGGCTGATGCCGTCGAGGGGACGGCCCGGCTCCGGGTACTCGACGCCGGCCAGCTCCAGGACCGTCGGCAGGATGTCGACGGTGCCGCCGGTCACGGCGCTGGCCCGGGGCTCGGGGATCGCCGCCGGCCATTCGATGAGGGTCGGGACCCGGAGGCCCCCCTCGTAGACGGTCCCCTTCCTCCCCTTCAGCCCCCCGGCCGAGCCGAGCCCGCCGGAGCCCCCCTGGGGGCCGTTGTCGCTGGTATACCAGACGACCGTGTCCTCGGCGATCCCCCGATCCCGGAGGGCCTCCCGGAGCCTCCCCATCGCCCGGTCGATGCCCGTCACCTCGCCGTAGTAGTGCCGGAGCCGGGGGGAGAGGTCGCCGTAGGGCTCCCTCGTCTCCTCGGTCGCCTGGTGGGGGTTGTGGGGCGAGCCGAACCAGATGACCGCCAGGAAGGGCCGATCCTCCTCGACCGCCCCGTCGATGAACTCGATCGCCGCGTCGACGGCCACCATCGAGCCCTCCCCCTCGACCGGGACCGCCGTCCCCTCCCGGCTGAGGATCGGGTCGTTGTCGTAGAAGTTCGGCGTCGAGAGCCAGGTCTCGAACCCCGAGGCCCCCGGGTTGTTCGCCCCGCCTTCCCGGACCGACCCCAGGTGCCACTTGCCGAAGTGCCCGGTGGCGTACCCGGCCGATCGGAGGGCCTCGGCCACCGTCACCTCCTCGGGCCTCAGCTCATAGCCCCAGGAGAAGCAGCCGAAGCGGTTGGGATGCCGGCCCGTCAGGACGCTCCCCCGGGTGGGGGAGCAGACCGGGGCCGCCGCGTGGAATCGGTCGAGCCTCAGCCCCGACGCGGCCATCGCGTCGAGGTTCGGCGTCTTCGGGGTCGGGTTGCCGTAGTAGCCGACGTCCCCGAACCCCTGGTCGTCCGCCATGCAGAGGATGACGTTCGGCCGCTCCGGCAAGTCCCCGGCCCGGGCCGTTGATGCCCCCAGCACGCCCAGCACCACGGCGATCGATCGGATCATCTCGGCGAGTCCTCCCCGGCCCGGTCCCGGCTCGTCTCGTCTCGTCGCAACCCTGAGGGCTCCCTACCACTTTCCCCGACGAAGTCCCCCCAGGCAACCCTTCCGCGCTAGGCCCGCTTCCCCTCAGTCTACGACACCTAGCCTGATCCCCCCGCCTCTCCAAGTCTCCCGCCATTCCGGACGACTCCGGGATGAATTGAGTCGGGGTTGGCCCGGTGCGCCAGGCATGAAATCCACAACTCGTGTCCCGGAAACGATCTTCGCGGATTGAATGGGTTCGTTCCGTCGATTCTGTCCGGACTGCCCTGCCCGATCCCTCGCCGAGCCTGCCTCGTCCCTTGCCGCCTCCGCTTGCCCTCGCCCACCCGGCCGATTCCGGGGCCGACGGCCGGGCGGAACGCCGGTCGGACGGGGCTCGGTGCGCTCAAGTCAATTGTCGTATCTCAATTCGTGATCGGTGATTTCGGATTTCAAATGGGTTCGGTCCGTAGAATGCGCACCCGAGTTTGGCTTCGTTTCGCGCCGAGGGTTTTCCATGTCCACGGTCGCCTCGGCCGCCATCCGGCCCGGCGAGGTCCCCGGACGATGGCCCTGCCTGCCGCCCGAATTTTCAAGGAGCGAGGAGGGTCGAGGGACGCCCCGGAGGAGCGGGGTCCTACCCATAATTATCGTGATCCGGGCCGGCGGCAGTCACATTCGGCCCGGCGATGTCATCATCGATCGTGAGGCCGGGGCGACGCGGAGCATGCCCCGGGTCGCGGGGCCCTGCTTACCGGGGCCCGCTCCGCGTTGCCCCGGCCACACGAGGGGCGGCCTTGGGGCTGGTTCTCATCGGGCAGACGAAATCGACATGGCCTCCGCCGGCACTGACGGCGGTCTGGAGTCAATCGGACAGCCCCAACTCGGCTCTTACGTTGCCCCGTCGGACCTTCTCGACGGCTTCGATCCACCGCTGCCAGGCAGCCGGGTCAGCAGAGAGTTCGTCTTCCAGCAAACTCATCCCGCCGAGCAATCCCCCCAGATAATCGGCCTTGGTCTCGGCGTACAGCCCTTCGAGATAGGCATACATCGCGAGGTACGCCTCACGGATCGATAATTTGGGTTCGGGCATCTCGCACCTCATCTCGGCGGGTGGCCGGGGCAACGCGGAGCGGGCCCCGGAATCGCAGGCCCCTTCACACCGGGGCAGCCCCGGCCACCCGCCGCCATGCCATCAGGAGAAGTGTTCTCGGAGCAGTTCGAGGCTGCGGGGGACGGCCTGCTCGGCGTCGTCGTTGCCCTCGAATTCGAGGGAGATCCAGCCCCGGTAGCCGGAGTCCCGGAGGATGGCGGCGATCCGGGAGTAGTCGAGGTCCAGCTCGTACCAGCGGCCGCCGCCGAAGTAGGTCTTGGCCTGGACGAGGGTAATGGGGACGTCGCTGGAGGCCATCGCCTCCATCTGGGGGTAGGAGTCTTCGAGGAAGTTGCCGGTGTCCAGGGTCATCTGCAGCCAGGGGGAGTCGATCGCCTCGACGATCCGGAGCACGCCCTCGGCGGTGCGGCCGAGGCCCCAGTGGTTCTCCAGGCCGAGGACGACGCCGCACTCGGCGGCCTTCGGCAGGAGTTGTTCAATCGAGCCGATGACCCAGTCGAAGGCCTCGTCCTCGGTGTGGCCGGGCAGGGGGGGCTCGATCCCCTTGTTGGCCATCAGCTCGTCGAAGTTGCCGCTGGTACCCCACCGGCCGGTGTTGATCCGCATGGTGGGGATGCCCAGGCGGTAGGCCAGCTCGATCTGCCCGAGGGTCTTCTCCACCTCGGAGCGGCGGCGGTCGGCATCGGGGGTGACGAACCCCTGGTGGGTCGAGAAGCCCATCAGGGCCAGGCCGAGGGAGTGGGCCCGGCGCTTGATGTCCTGCAGGGCGGGGTTCGAGGTGTCCCGCATCTGGACCAGCAGGAGCTCGACGCCGTCGAAGCCCATCGCCGCGGCCCGGTCGATGCACTCGGGGATGCCGAGGCGCTCCCCCCGGAACTGCCAGAAGGAATAGGTGGAGACGCCGATGGGGTGGCGTCGGCCGGACTGCGCGGGGGCCGGGGCGGGGTCGTCGGCGAGGGCGGATCGGGGGGCGAGGGGGCCGGCGAGGCCGAGCGCCCCGGCCAGGCCGGCGTGGTTGAGGAATCCCCTGCGGGTGGTGCCGTTCGGGTTCATGGTGCGATCCTCCGGGGTCGTCGGGGGGCTCGGGTGGACCGGCCCCATGATGCCGAGATCCCGCCCAGGTTGGCAGGGGGCTCCTCCCCCCGATCCCGGGGCCGACCGCACCACCGGCCGGGCCGGATCACTCCCGGAAGAACCAGAGGCCGGCCGTCAGCGCGGCGCCGACGAGGTAGAGCTGCGTCGTGGTGGCGACGGCGTAGGGGAAGGCCATCAGCCCGAGGCCCCAGAAGACGGGCCTCCAGGTCATCTGGCTCTTGCCGTAGCGGAAGGCGACCAGGCCGATCGTGCCGAAGAGGAGCTGGCCGATCAGTTTGGCCGGGGAGAACATGGTGCCGAGGTCGTCCGTCGAGAACATCGCCCCCTCCTGTCCGACCGGGGCCGGCCCCCGGCCCCTTCGCCGCCGGGAGTCGCCCGGGAGGAGCCTAGGTCGGGGACCGGGAGGGGGGCGATCGGCCCGGCTCAGCGCTCGATGAAGGGGCCGTCGCGGCGGGCGCGGTCGTACCGTGCCCGCCAGGCGTCGGAGCCGTCGTCGGGGAGGAGTCGGGAGTCGACGCCGCGCTCGAAGTAGGGGGTCCGGCCGTCGTTGGCGGCGGTGAGCATGAAGTTGACCCGGCCGGTGTTGGCCGTGTACATCCGGCGGCCGTCGGGCCAGGAGGTCTCGATCAGCCGAGGCGGGTCGGGCCGCTCGGTCGGCGTCTCGACCCGGTATTTCTCCAGGGCATCCCGGTCCAGCTCGAAGCCCAGGCCGGGGCCGGTCGGGATGGGGGCATAACCTTCGGTCACGACGATCGGCGCCTTCAGCAGCGGGGCGTCGTAGAGCTGGTGGCAGTTCACCGCCGGCCAGGTGGCGTGGCTGAGCACGGCCCCGCAGTGCAGGGACCAGGCGGCGGTGATGTCGGAGCCGACCAGCTGGAGCCAGAAGGGCAGGTCGGCCGTCGCGGCGACGGCGCCGGTGTCCATCAATCGGCTGGCGCCTCCGCCGACGACGAAGCCGTCGCAGGCGTCCCGCTTGATGACCACGGCGGGCCTGGGGGTGCCGTAGTGCAGGGCGATCGGCGTCTCGACCTCGTTGCGGATCCGGACGTTCCCCTCGACGTCTCGCTGGGGGATGGGGGTCTCGAAGATGCCGATTTGCGGGGTCTGCTCCAGCTCCTTGAGGATCGGCAGGCCCCGCTCGGCGGTGAGCAGGGTGTCGTTGAAGTCGACGCCGATCTTGAAGTCCTCCGGGATGGCGTCCCGGACGGCGTCGGCGCAGGCCCAGATGTCGAACCAGGGGCGGCCCTTGGTCTTCATGGCGCGGTAGCCCCGGGCGTGGGCCTCCTGGCACTCGCTCACCCAGTCGGCGGGGGGGATGTCGATGTTCCACCAGGAGAGCGGGGTGGTGTCGTGGGCCTGCTCGCCGAGCAGCCGGTGCAGGGGGACGTCCAGGCCTCGGGAGACGGCGTCGAAGAGGGCCTGCTGGAGGCCGGAGCCGAGCGAGTCGTCCCACATCAGCGAGGCGGCGTTTTTGCCCAGGGCCCGGGCCACGTCGTCGTCCCCGGTGACGCCCCAGGTGTAGTAGAGCATCGTCTCGCCGAAGCCGACGTGGCCGGAGCCGAGCGTGACCTCGACGACCTCGAAGAGGTCCCAGTGCGGGATCTCCCGGGCCATGGCCCGGCCGGGGGTCTCCCGGAAGGGGAGGCGGACGGCGGTCCGGTCGACCTTCTCGACGCGGAAGTCGGCCCCCCGGGCCCGGGAGGCCGCCCAGGCCCTCGGGCCGGAGCCGGCGAGGGAGGCGGCCAGGGCGAGGCCCGAGGCCTCGAGGAAGCGGCGGCGGTCGACGAGGCCGGGGCGGGGCGGGGCGGGTCGGGGCATGGGCGTCCTCGGTCGGCTCGGCTTGGCCAGGGGGTCGAGGTGCGGGATGCCGGGCCGGCTCGGGCCCGGGCATCCCCTCCAACACATGTGAAACACGGGTAGTCTACGGGCAACGGCGGGGAGGCTCAACGAGCGACCCGGGCCGGGGGAGTGTGGCCCGGCGGTCGGGCCCCGGTCGCCCGGATCGCCCCCGGGGCCGGGGGACCGAGGGCCGGGGGATCGAGCGGATCGGTCGTGCGTCGGCCGGCTCGGAAGGGTGCCAGCCGGGCGATCCGGCCGCCGCCCCGGCCGCCGCCCCGGCCGGATCGAGCCGGGCGTCGGGGCGTTCCCCGTCGAAGCCCGACCGGCCCGCGATGGTTCCGGATCGGGGCGATCCGGTATAAGGTGGGACGGTGTCGGATCCGCGGGGGCGAGTGAGCCGGCCGGGGCCGGCCCCGGCCCGGGTCGGGTCGGGGCGATTCGAGACGGGACGCGACGCGACGCAACGGGAGGGGTGGAGATGAGCATTCGAATCGGATTCGGTGTCGGGGCGGCCTCGGCCGCGTTGGCGTGGGCGATCTTCGGGGGCGCCCCGGTCGGCCCGGGTCGGGTCGGGGCGTCGCCGGGGCCGCAGGACGTGAGCCCGGGGGTCGGTCCGCTGGGGGAGGGGACGCCGAGGTCGAAGGCGGCGCAGCGGATCGCGGAGCTGATGCGGGGCGGCGTCGAGGTGGACGTGCAGCAGGTGGTCGACGGGCTGCCGGGGGCGGAGGATCTGGCCCGTCGCCGGTCGGAGATCGCCGATCAGCTGATGGAGTTCGCCCTGGTCAAGTTCGTCGAGCCCCCCTCGCCGACCGCCCAGCGCGGCACCTTCCACGCGGCGATCATCGACTACGTCGAATGGTCCTCGAAGCGGCTCGACGCCTCGCTCGAGCTGGCCGGCTCGGACGACGACCGCCGGGAGGCCCTGGCCGGGGAGGTCGGCAAGCTCCGCAGCGTCGAGCAGGCCTACCGGGAGCTGGCCGAGGCCGAGGGGATCGGCGTCACCCCCCAGAACCTGCTGGAGCTGGAGTTCCTGAGGCTGGGGGTGGAGTCGAGGCTGGCCCGGCTCGTGGCGGGGCGGGGGGATTGAGGGCCGGCCGGCGGTAGCCCACCCCCGGTCGTCGCCATCCGTCGGGGGATCTCCGCCCGGCGTGATTGGCTCCACCGGGCGAGGGGACGGCCCTTTCGAACCGCAAGGGGGAGCGGGGGGGACGGCCTGCGAGGAGGATGCCGGTCGTAGGCCGTGATGGCTCTTGAATTTGCGTCGGGGTCAAGCCGGCGGGCCTTCGGGCCGATAACCATAGGGCCCGGCGGCGATGGACGACGTCGCGACGAGGCGGCAGACGGCCGGCTCGCCGGGCAGCAGGGGGAAGCGACCGTGTCTCGCGATCGACTGGCAAACGCGGCCGACTCGTGACACAATAGCGGGCCCGAGCGACGACCACGTCGGATCGCGGGCGCATGCCGGCCGGGGCCCGGTCCAGACCGGGGCTCAGCCCGCGTGCGCCCGCCGTCGATGTGGACATCGACGGTCGGGCGCCCCCAAGAACTGGCACCCGGGATGCACCGCCGCGCGGCGGCCCCTGACCTCCGGTCTGGGGACAACGCCCAACGCCCCGCCCGATCGGCATCATGCGGGGGTCGGGGGCCGTACCGCGCATTGATCGCTCGACACGCCGTCGGGAGCACGGGGGGATGGTCGCAGGTCGGCCCCGATCTCGCCCATCGGGCCCGCCGCCCTCCTCCCGTGACTCCCCGGTGTTTCCCGGTCCGAAGGCCCCCGGCACTCGACTCGATTCGACTCGACGGGCCGGGGCGATCGAGGGGCCCGACGACACCAGGCCAGGCGAGCGCAGACCAGACCAGCCAGACCACACGAACTCCCGCGAATTGCGGATGGCCGGGGACGATTGGCCGACCGAGTCGACCCCTGAACGCACCGAAATCCCCGGCCATCCGACCTCCGATCGATCCGGGCGACCGGCCCCGGCCCCCCGGGGTCGGCCCGCCCCACCGGCCGGCTCGAAGCGGAGCGGAGCGGAGCGATTCGAATCGCTCCGATGCCCGTCATTCCCGACGGGGCCGGCCTCCCGCCCCCGGTGGGGCGGGGACCGGGACCGCCCCGCCGGGGATCGCCGGTCGCCCGGGCGAACCCGGGTCCCGGGACTCCCCGGGGCATCATTGCCGTCGTCCGAGATTCTCTCCCACCCCAGAGCACCCTGCACACACACCATGAGCACTCAGCCGAACACCGACTCCGTCGGCCTCTACTTCGTCCGGGGCCAGAATGCGCCGGGCGGCACCGGCCCGGCCACGATCGTCGCCGTCAAGGGGCGTGAGATCCTCGACTCGCGCGGCAACCCGACCGTCGAGGTCGACGTGGTGCTGGCCGACGGCACGCTCGGCCGGGCCGCCGTCCCCTCGGGGGCGAGCACCGGCGAGTACGAGGCGGTCGAGCTCCGGGACGGCGACAAGGCCCGGTACCTGGGCAAGGGGGTCCGCAAGGCCGTCGAGAACGTCAACGCCCGGATCTCCCGGGTCGTCGTCGGCCGCGACGCCGCCGACCAAGTCGGGCTGGACCGGGCGATGATCGAGGCCGACGGCACCGAGAACAAGGGGAGCTTCGGCGCCAACGCCATCCTCGGCGTCTCGCTCGCCGCCGCCCGGGCCGCCGCCGCCAGCCGGGGGCTGCCGCTGTACCGCTACATCGGCGGGGCCAACGCCCGGGTCCTGCCCGTGCCGATGGCTAACATCATCAACGGCGGCAAGCACGCGGACAACAAGATCGACTTCCAGGAATTCATGGTCATGCCCGTCGGCGCGGATTCGTTCGCCGAGGGGATCCGGATGGTGGCCGAGGTCTTCCACACGCTCAAGTCGCTGTTGAAGAAGGCCAAGCACACCACCGCCGTCGGCGACGAGGGCGGCTTCGCCCCCGACATCGACAACGAGCAGGCGCTGAAGTACATCATGGAGGCCGTCGACAAGGCCGGCTACAAGGCCGGCCGCGACGCCGACTTCGCCATCGCCCTGGACTGCGCCAGCTCCGAGCTGTTCGACGAGGGGGGCAAGAAGGGCTACAAGTTCTGGAAGTCGAACCCCGATAAGCTCTTCTCGGCCGACGACATGATCGGGCTGTTCGAGCAGTGGGTGGACAGCTACCCGATCGTCTCCATCGAGGACCCGCTCGACCAGAACGACTGGGACGGTTACGCCAAGTTCACCCGGGTGCTCGGCTCGAAGGTCCAGATCGTCGGCGACGACTTCTTCGTGACCAACACCAAGCGCCTCGCCGACGGCATCGCCCGGGGCGCCTGCAACAGCATCCTCATCAAGGTGAACCAGATCGGCACCCTGACCGAGACGCTGGAGGCCGTCGACATGGCGACCCGGGCCGGCTACACGTCGGTCATGTCCCACCGCTCCGGCGAGACCGAGGACAGCACGATCGCCGACATCGCCGTCGGCACCAATTGCGGCCAGATCAAGACCGGCTCGGCCAGCCGGTCGGACCGGATCGCCAAGTACAACCAGCTCCTGAGGATCGAGGAGGAACTGGGGGCCTCGGCCGTCTACGACACCTCCCCCCTGCGGCGCCGGGGCGTCTGAGACTGCAAGGCTTGGGAGGCTTGCCTTTGGGTGGCAGGGGTCTCGTCCGCGAGCCTCCGGTCCGGTGGCCTCGGCGACCGGGGGCTCGCGGACGAGACCCCTGCCACCCAGGGGTCATTGATCCAGGCAATTCCGCCTGAGCCGACCCGATCGGCGAGGACGACGATACAATACGACGGGGGCGTCGGCCGATGCTGGGCCGACGCCCCCGTCGGCCGTCCGTCCCGATGCCGATGCCGATCCCGCCCCGTCACCAGGAGCCCCGATCATGGCGATGCTCGTCCTGGATTCGCAGGTCGAGGACCGGCTCCGGGAGGAGCGGGAGCGCAGCGGCGCGGACCGATTTGACGAGGTCTGGGACGGGGTCTACGTCATGTCGCCGCTGGCGAACAACGAGCATCAGGGGCTGGCCTCGGGGATCTCGGCGGTCCTGCAGATCGTCCTGAACTGGGGAGAGCTCGGCGAGGTCTTCGCGGGCGTGAACGTGAGCGACCGCGAGGACGACTGGGATCACAACTACCGCTGCCCGGACATCGCCGTCTACCTGAAGGGGACCACTTCCCGAGACTGCGGCACGCACTGGCTGGGCGGGCCGGACCTGGCCGTGGAGGTCGCCAGCAAGGGGGACCGCTCCCGGGAGAAGCTGGACTTCTATGCGAGGGTGAGCACCCGGGAGCTGCTGCTGGTCGACCGGGACCCCTGGGGGCTGGAGCTGTACCGCCTGGCCGACGGGGTGCTGAAGCTCGTCGGCACGAGCCGCCCGGGGGAGGGCGGTCCGCTCCGGGCCGAGTCCCTGCCGCTGGACTTCGGGCTCGTCGCGGGCGGGCCGAGGCCGAGGGTCGAGGTCGCCCGCCGGGACGGCGGCGAATCCTGGAGGATCTGAGGCGGTCCCGGCTCGGGCCCGGCCCGAGGGGACGACGGCGATCCTGCCCCGGAGGGGGGAGGGTTGCGCTCGATCCCCGGTCGGATCGGCCGAATGACCGTGGACGCCAGGCGCCGGGCCGGGGGGAGGTGCCGACATGGGGTGCAGAATTTCTTTCCAATCGGCCGCATTTTCATTTGAAGAGAGACGGCGGGTTGTCAGTAGAATTAGAACCCGCTCCGTTTAGTCGGTTTCTAGATAGGAAGGCGCCGGCCGACGGGCCTGGCTTGCCCTCGAACTGGTGATGTGACAATGTCCAGCTCCCCCGCTTCTTATGGCGATCGCTCCGTTTCCCCCGGCCGATACGGCGACTCGAAGTCGTCGGCTGAGTCCGGCTCGGGGGGGGGGCGAAGGCGTCCCGATCGCTCTACGGCACCTCGGAACCGCTCGGCGGCGGTGCCGCCGAGGGCGGGCCGTCGGGGCCGGGGACGTGGTACGCCAGGGGGACGCTCCCGCGCCGGGTCGGCGCGGTCATCCCGACCCGGAACCGGGCCGAATGGCTGCCGCACATGCTCGGCTCGCTGATGATGCAGACCCACCGGCCCGATCGGATCCTCGTGGTCGACGACGGCGACGGCGACGACCCCTCGGCCGAGCGGGTCGCCCGGCGCTATCCCGGGGTCGAGTACCTCCGGGCTGCGGTCGGCTGCGGCCTGAGCGGCAACCCGGCGAGGAACGTCGGGCTGAGGGTGCTGGGGGACCTCCCCTACCTCTGCTTCCTCGACGACGACGACATGGTGCCCCCGGACTACCTGGAGGCCCTGCTCGCCACGATCGAGACCGATTGCCGGGCGGCCGCCTCCTACCCCCGCCTGCGGTTCTGCGGCGAGTCCCAGGGCCGGTGGGACCACCCGTTCGAGCCCGCCCTGCTGGGGAGGACGAACATCTCCGGGGTGCCGGCGCTGATCCGGTCCGACGCGCTGCGGCAGGTTGGCGGCTGGCCGGTCTTCGAGCCCGACCGGGACGGCCTGGTCCCGCACGACGACTGGGCGCTCTGGCGTCGGCTGCGGGACCACGGCTGGCGGATGGTCCCCGCGCCGGTCGACTACTACTATTTCCGGCACGACTCGGGCGTCTGCCGGGCCAACCAGCGGTCCCCCCGGCGGGACGACTGGCGATGGACGATCGACCCGACCGACCTGGTGACGCTGGCGATCCCCTGGTCGGGGCGCGAGCCCCTGATCGACGCGCTGCTCGACGCCGTCTCACGGCAGACGTTCCCGGCGTCGCAGTTGCACGTCCTGTTCTACGACAATTCCGGGTCGGTCGCCGTCGGCCGCCGGCTGAGGCACTGGCTGATGGGGCAGGAGGGGTATGCCGGGGTCTCCTACGTCCGGGACCCGAGGCCGGCGGTGCCGGGCCTGTCGGCCCGGGAGCTGGCCGACGCGAGGCCGGTCCTCGGCCAGCAGGGGGGCCGGCGCCACGGCCGGGAGCTGAACGACCGGGTCGGGGCGATCTGGAACCGGATCGGCCAGCTGGTCCGGACGGACCTGGTCTGGTGTTTGGAGGACGACGTGATCCCGCCCCCCGAGGCGCTCGACCGGCTGCTCGACCGGATGGGCCCGGACGTCGACGGCGTGTCGGCGAGCTACCGGTCCCGAGTCGTGCCGGACCACCGGGTGGCCTGGCGGTACCGGGACCTGGATACGGGGGAGCTGATCCACCTGAGGGGCGGCTCCGGGCTGGAGGCGATCGGGGGTGCCGGGCTGGGGTGCGCCCTGGTCCGCCGCGAGGTCTTCCTGGCCGGCCCGGCCCGGTCGGCCGGGGACGCCGTCGGCTACGACTGCAACCTGTGGCTCGACGTGGCCCGCCGGGGCGGGACGCTGCTGATGGACTGGGATCTGGAGTGCGACCACCGGGTCGATCCCCCGCCCCCGGCCGAGATGGCCGGGGCCGTCGGGGGGCGTGATCGCGGTGGGCTGGATCGCGGTGGACTCAACGGAACCGGCGCGTGAGGCTCGGGCCGGGTCGGCCGAGACGGCCCGGCGCGAGCGCGGCTCCTCTTGTCGAAGGGAGTGCCCGTCCGATGTCGATCGACACCACCAACAGGCCGCCGAAGGACGCCCGCCCCGACCCGAGGGACGCCGGCCGTCCCACCCCGGCCGGCGTCCGTCGCCGGCCGAAGGACGAGGGGCATGCCACCGAGCCGGCCACCGAGCTGGCCCCGACCCCCATCCTGCCGTCGCCGACGGCCGACTGGGAGGCCCCCGAGGACGACCCGACGATCCGGCTGCAGCCCGATTCGGCCCCCGACCCGTCGATCCCCGTCTGGATCGACCGCGTCATCGCCGGCCGCTACTGCCTGGAGCGGGAGATCGGCCGGGGGGGGTTCGGCATCGTCATGCTGGCCTACGACCGGGAGCTGCATCGCCAGGTGGCGATCAAGGTCGCCCGGCGGACCCGGGACCGGGGGACCGACCACCTCCTGGAGGAGGGCCGCAAGGTCGCCCAGCTCGACCACCCGAACATCGTCCCGGTCTACGACTGCGGCCGGATCGACGACCGGACGATCTTCATCGTCTCCAAATACATCGACGGCGGCAGCCTCGCCCGGCGGATGGCCCTGCGGAAGCTGCCGATCGGGGAGGCGATGACGATCGCCCGGGAAGTGGCCGACGCCCTGGCCCACGCCCATGAGCGCGGGCTGATCCACCGGGACCTGAAGCCCTCGAACATCCTGATCGATTCGAAGAACACGGCCTACGTGGCCGACTTCGGCCTGGCCCTGCGGGCGACCGACCGCAGCGACCTGGCCTGCGTCGAGGGTTCCCCCCAGTACATGAGCCCCGAGCAGGCCAGCGGCAAGTCCCGGCTGGTGGACCGCCGCACCGACGTCTTCTCCTTCGGGGTGATCCTCTACGAGATGATCACCGGCGAGCGCCCCTTCCCGGGCCGATTGTCGGCCGAGTACCGCGAGCAGGTGATCCATGCGGAGCCGCCCTCGCCGAGCCGCCTCGCCCCGGCGATCTCCCCCCGACTGGAGGCCGTCTGCCGCAAGGCCCTCTCCAAGAACCCGGCCGACCGGCACGCCTCGGCCTGGGAGCTGGCCCGGGAGCTTCGCCAGTGCCGGGACTGGGACGGGCCCCGGCACTGGACCCGGCTGAGCCTGGTCGTCTCGGCGGCGACCCTGCTGCTGGCGGCGGCCGTCCTGGTGCTCGCCCTCCGGCTGTTCGGGCCCCAGCCGCTCACGTCGAGGGGCGGGTCACCGCCCCCGGCCACCCGCGACGCCCCCGACCTCCGGATGGCCGGATGGATCCTCTCGGAGAGCGGCTCGGTCGACTTCAACGACGTCTTCCCGCCGACGATCCACTCGGCCGAGACGCTGCCGATGGGTCCGGTCACGCTGCGATCCCTCTCGCTCTACGGGGCGGGCCCGATCGCCGACGCCCGGATCGAGGAGATCGCCAGGCTCGGGGGGGTCAGTTCCCTGCACCTGGGCAAGACCGGGCTGACCGACGACCAGCTCGCCGAGCTGTCCCGGCTGCCCCGTCTGAAGCTGCTGATCGTCTGCTACAACGCGCTGACCGACCGGGGCCTCTCCCGCCTCGGCCCCCCGGACGGTCTGAAGCACCTGGACCTGGCGGGGACCCTCGTGACCGACGAGGGGCTCGACGCCCTGGCCTCGTCCCCCCGCCTTCGGTTCCTCAACCTCTCCGACACCGAGATCGGCGACGCCGGGATCCGCCGGCTCCGGGGCCTCGCCCTGCTCGAGGAACTCAGCGTGGATCGGACCCGGATCACCGACGCCTGCGTCGACGACCTGCTGCAACTGCCCCACCTGAAGTGGCTCCGGGCCAGCGAGACGGCCCTCTCGGACGAGGCAGCCGATCGCCTCCGGGCCGGGCCGTCGGGCTGCCGGGTCATCCGCTGAGGGCCGACCCGGCCCGGACCGTCCCCCGCCGCCGCCGGGCTCGCCCGGCGGCGGGCGGCTCAACGCTGGTAGATCGGCAGGTAGCGGTACTCGACGGCCAGGGCCAGCACCCCCATCGCCGTGCAGTAGTTGCGGCCCCCGGTGCGGTCGTTGCCGGTGGGGGAGTACCACGATCCGTCGGCCTCCTGCCGGTCGAGCAGGATGGGGACGATCCGCGAGTAGTAGGGCAGGAAGTAGGCGTCGCCGAGCTGGAAGAGGGCCTGCGGGCAGTAGTAGGCCTCGTAGAAGAAGTAGTCGGAGCCCCAGCTCGGGGGGTGCGTCATCAGGTACTCGGCGCCGGCGAGGGCCTCGGGCGAGTTGTGCTCGCCGCAGAGTTCCAGGGAGAGGATGCCGGTGCCGGTCCTCGGGTTGTTCGGCCCCCCCCGGCCGGCCTGGTAGCTGAAGCCGCCGGACCGGGGCTCGGCGCAGCGCCGGACGTAGTCGATCGCCGCGTCGATCGCCTCGGAGGGGACCGAGCAGCCCGCGTCCCGGGCGGCCCGCAGCGCGACGACCTGCCAGCCCGAGACGCTCAGGTCGCTGTCGTAGCTGCCGGGCTGATACCGCCAGCCGCCGGCGTGGTCGTCGGACTTGGGCATCCGCTGGGCCCGGACGATCAGCTCGACGGCCCTCGCCAGCGCGACCCGGCAGCGGTCGGCCAGGCCCGGGTCCGGCGTCATGCCCACGACCTCGGCCAGCATCAGGGTGCTGATGCCGTGGCAGTACATCGGCCCGTGGCTGGTGTTGGAGACGAGCATGCCGTCGGTCCGCTGGTTGTCGAGCACGTAGTCGACGCCCCGGGCGATCGCCTCACGGTACGGGCCGGGCTCCCCGGGGACGTGGCCGCAGGCGAGGAAGCCCATCACCGCCAGCGAGGTGACGGAGGTCGCCTTGCCGAAGCCGCCGGATTCCCAGGAACCGTCGGCATGCTGGGCCCCGGCCAGGAAGTCGAGGGCGCGTCGGGCGGCGGCGTCGGTCTCGGCGCCGGAGAAGGGGGCCCGGGGCGCCTCGGGCAGGTCCTGGGCGATCGCCCGGCAGGGGGCCGGGAGCAGCAGGGCGGCCAGCATGCAGGACGCGACGGGGAGCGGGCGGGCTCGATTCATGGCGAGGGTGCGAGGGGGAAGGGGGGGCTCACGCCGCCTGGCTCCGTGGTCGTCTCCGGGACCCGGGGGCGGCGAATCGGGCCCGGGAGGGGGGACGCGCCGGGGGACGGACCCGCCGACACCCCGGTCCCCGAGCCGGCGAGCGTCCCGGGGCCGTGGCGGGCGTCATCGGAGGTCGGGGCCTCCCGGTCGCGGGAGGACACCCCCCGACGACTCGGCCGGGGGCCGGACCGGCGTCCGGCCCGCCGGGTCCATCCGGCGTCCCGGCGGGTCCAGTGTATCGCGTCCGCCGCCTCCGGTCGCCGGCCTCCTCAGGAGTCCGGCCCGGGGGCGCGGCCCGCCCGCAGCTCGGCCGCCAGGTGGGCCACGGCCAGCTCGACCCGCTTGACCTCGCGGCTGGTGGCGTGCCGCTGCATCTCCATCCAGAACCAGAGCTTCAGGCCCAAGACGGCCGAGATGGAGAAGGAGAAGCCGAGTCCCCAGCGGAAGAGCCTCGGCACGTCGTCGGTCCGGAAGATCATGACGGCGCAGGAGACGGCCAGGCCGAAGAAGACGAAGCTCAGCAGGCCGCCGAAGAGGTTGATCCAGCGGAATCGGCCCCGGAAGGTCTCGGTGAGCAGGTCGGGCAGCGAGGGGGGGCCGAGGCGGTCGAACAGGGCCGCCTCCTCCCGGGAGAGGGCCTCCCGGATCAGGGCGTCGAGTTCCTTGCCGTCGGTGGTCATGGCCGGTCCTCCAGTCGGGATTTCAGGTGCTGCCTCGCGTGGAAGAGGCGGGACTTGACCGTCCCCTCCGGGATGCCGAGCGTCTCGGCGATCTGCCGGACGGGTCGGCCCTCGGTGTAGTAGAGGGCGAGCAGCGCTTGCTGCTCCCCAGGCAGTTGTCGGAGCGCCAGGCGGAGGCGGTCGACGGGGTCGAGCCCCTCGGGCTCGGCCGGGAGGCCGTCGGGCCCGGGGTCGATCGCCTGGGAGCGGAGGCGGGGGTCCCGCCCGATCCGGTCGTCCATCGCCCGCTGCCGGCGGCGCCTCCGGAGCCAGTCGACGGCCTTGCGGTCGACGATCCGGTAGGCCCAGGAGGGGAACCGGGCCGGGTCGTCCAGCGAGGGGATCCCCCGGACGATCGCCAGCCAGGCCTCCTGGGCGGCCTCGGCGGCCCCCTCGGCGTGGGAGAGGCGGCGGTAGGCGTGGGCCACCAGCCGCCGGTGCCAGCGCTCGGCCAGGGCCTCGAAGGCGTCGGCCTCGCCCCCCTGGGCGGCCAGGACGAGCCAGTCGTCGAGCACCTCTCCGGTCGATCGGCTCACGGGTCCTCCCCCTTCCGCAGAGCATGGCCCACAGCAGGGGAGTCGCCGTCGGGCCGTCCCGGTTCAACGGCCCGGTGCGGCCGGGGCGATGGTCGGACGATCGGGCCGGACGCCGCCGGCCCCGGGCGCCCCGGCCAGGGGCCGGTAGGGGGCGGCTCGGCCCCTGGCGGGGATCGGCCCCGCGCCTTATCCTGGCATGGTGGCGTCTCGCCCTCCGGGATGGGAGGGGGCGGGACGCCCGAGCCCAGGCCCCGAGGCGCCGGATCCGCATGGCCGACGAGACCCAGGATCGCGACCCCATCGAGGCGCTGGTCGACGCGATCCTCGGCCGGCTCCGGCGTGGGGAGCGGCCCGACGCCGAGGAACTCTCCTCCGAGTACCCCGGCCTCGCCGGGGGGTTGCCGAACCTGCTCCGGGCGATCGACGACCTGAGCCGGGCCCGGTCCGGATCCGAGGCCGAGGCCGACGCCGACGCCGAGGGCCCGGTGCCCCCCGAGGGGAGGCCGCACCCAGAGCCTCCCGGGCCCCGGCACCTGGGGGACTACCGGCTGCTCCGGGAGATCGGGCGGGGGGGGATGGGGGTGGTCTATGAGGCGGAGCAGCTGTCGCTCGGCCGTCGGGTGGCCCTGAAGATCCTGCCCCGGCACGTCGCCCTCGACTCGAAGGTGCTCAAGCGGTTCCGACGCGAGGCGCGCTCGGCGGCCCGGCTGCACCACTCGAACATCGTGCCGGTGTTCGAGGTCGGCCGGGACGGCGAGGTGGCCTACTACGCCATGCAGTTCATCCCCGGCCGGGGCCTGGACAGGGTGATCGAGGGCCTGCGGTCGCGCCGGGACCGCTCCGGGAGGCTCGGCGTCACGACCCCGGGGGGCCCCGGGGCCGTCCCCCCTCGGGGGGACGGCCCCGGAGTCGCGTCGACCCCCCCCCCGGGTCGGGGGGGGAGCCCGATCGGCCGATCGGGCCGGAGCCGGACGCCGCCTCGCCGTCGCTGGTGCCGATGCCCGCGTGGTCCGAGGCCGATTCGTCCTGGGACGACGAGACCCTGATCCTCGACGACCCGGGCGAGCGGGAGGGGGACCCGTCCGGGGGCGGCTCCTCGGAGGACGCCCCCGCCCCGGGGCCCGGGGCGGGGGCGGGGGCGGGGGCGGGGGAGATCCCGGACATCGACCCGGGCCGGCGCCCGGAGTGGTTCCGCACGGTCGCCCGGATCGGCCGGCAGGTGGCCCAGGGGCTGGCCTACGCCCACGGCCGGGGGGTGATCCACCGCGACATCAAGCCGAGCAACCTGCTGCTCGACGGCGAGGGCATCGCCTGGATCACCGACTTCGGCCTGGCCCTCGCCGAGGAGGACCTCACCCTCACCGGCACCGGCGACCTGCTGGGCACCACCCGCTACATGGCCCCCGAACGCTTCCGGGGCGAGGGGGACGCCCGGGCCGACGTCTACGCGCTGGGGCTGACCCTCTACGAGCTGGTCACCCTCCGCCCGGCCTTCCCGGCCGTCGACCGGCTGGAGCTGATCGACCGGATCCGGTCCCAGGACCCGCCCCGGCCCAGGTCGATCGACCCGGGGATCCCCCGGGACCTGGAGACGATCGTCCTCAAGGCGACCGAGAAGGACCCGGCGGCGCGGTACCAGACCGCCTCGGCGATGGCCGAGGATCTCGGCCGGTTCCTGGACGACCGGCCGATCGAGGCGAGGCCGATCGGGCCGATCGAGCGGCTGGCCCGCTGGTGCCGGAGGAACCCGGAGCAGGCGGTGCTGGGGGGCGCCGTGCTGGGGCTGCTGGTGGCGATCGCCCTGGTGTCGACCACCCTGGCCGTCCGGCTCGACCGCAGGGCCCGGGAGGCGAGGGACGCGGCCCGGGCCGCCGACCTCGGCCAGCGGGCGGCGCTGCGGGCCGCCGCCAACGAGGCGGTGGCCCGGCGGGACGCCGACCGGGCCAGCCTCCGGCTCGCCCGGACCCGGGACGAGCTGAGGCGCAACCTCTACGCCGCCCGGATCGCCACCGCCCTGGCCGCCTGGGACGCCAACGACGTCGGCCGGCTCGAGGGGCTGCTCGAACAGGCCCGGCGCCAGGCGGAGGGCCTGGACCTGCTCGGCTGGGAGTGGCACTACCTCCATCGGCTCTCCCGGCAGGAGCGGGCGACCTTCCGCGACCACTCCCGGGAGGTCAGCCGGGTCGCCTTCAGCCCCGACGGCCTGACCCTCGCCTCGATCCAGTGGGGCGGCCGGGTGGTGCTCAGGGACCCGGCGACGGGGGCCGTCCGGGGGGAGCTGCCCGGGTCGGACGACCCCCGGTTCTCCGGCCCCCTGAGCCTGGGCGTCTCGGCCCTGGCCTTCAGCCCCGACGGCCTGACCCTGGCCGCCCAGGGCCCGGATCTGGGCGTCGCCGCCTTCGAGGTCGACTCGGGCCGTCGGCGGTTCTCGGTCGAGCAGCCAGCCGAGCCCCCGGGCCCCCCCGTCGCGGTGCTCGACTTGGCCTTCAGCCCCGACGGCCTGATGCTGGCCGCCGCGACCGCCGCGCACTCGATCCTCATCTGGGACGCCCGCGACGGCCGATTGCTCCGCCACCTACCCAACGCCCACGCGGGGCCGGTCGCCGACGTGGAGTTCAGCCCCGACGGCCTGACCCTGGCCTCCGCCGGCTTCGACGGCCTGATCGCGTTCCGCGACGCCCGGGCGCCGGCCGAGGGGAGCAGCGAGGGCGAGGGCGAAGGCGAGGGCGAGGCGATCCTGCTCCCGGCCCACGTCGGCGCGATCCGGGACCTCGTCTATTCCCCCGACGGCCTGACCCTGGCCTCGGCCGGCGCCGACGGGACGGTGCGGCTCTGGGACCCGGTCGGGCGGCGCGAGCTGGACCGCCTGCGGCCCGATTGCCCCGACGTGGCCGCCCTGGCCTACGCCCCCGACGGCTCGACCCTGGCCTCGGCCGGCATCCACCACGAGGTGACCCTCTGGGACGCCGAGTCCGGCCGCCCCCTGCGGTCGCTCAAGGGGCATACCGACTCCATCTACGCCCTGGCCTACTCCCCCGACGGGCGGACGATCGCCTCGGCCGGCGCCGACACGACCGTGCGGCTCTGGGACCCGGAGCGCTCCTCCCAGCCCCGGACTCTGATCGAACCCGGCCCTGCGTCCTTCTTCGACCGCCCCTTCGCCCTCGACTTCTCCCGGGACGGCCTCCGGGTCGCCGCCGGCTTCGAGGACGCCACCGTCCTCGTCTGGGGCCTGCCGGACGCCGACCGGCGGCTGGAATTCGCGACGGTCGGCCCCGGCGACCCCCGCCTGGGGTGGAGCATCTACAGCCTCGCCTTCAGCCCCGACGGCCTGACCCTGGCCGTCGGGGACCCCGATCACCGGGTCACGCTCCGGGACGCCGGGACCGGCGCCTTGCTCCGGGTGCTCGGCACCCACGACGACACGATCAAGGACCTCGCCTTCAGCCCCGATGGCCGGTCCGTCGCCTCGGCCTCCAACGACGGCCGGCTGACGCTCTGGGACCTGGAGGCCGGGGCGGCCCGGTTCACCTACGAGGGCCAGGACCTCGGCGTCCTCGACCTGGACTTCAGCCCCGACGGCCGGTCGATCGCCTCGGCCTCCAACAACCAGACGGTCGCGATCCTCGACGCCTCGACCGGCGACGTGCGGCGCACCCTCGACGGCCACCTCGGCTCGGTCCTCGGCGTCTCCTGGTCCCCCGACGGGCGGACGATCGCCTCGGCCGGCGCCGACACGACCGTGCGGCTCTGGGAGGCGGAGACGGGCCGGCCCCTCCGGGTGTTGACCGGTCACACCAGCGCGGTGCAGTCCGTCTGCTTCAGCCCCGACGGCCGACGGCTCGCCTCGGCCGGGTCCGGCCGGACGATCCGCCTCTGGGACCCGTCCAGCGGCCTGGAGCTGCTGGCCCTGAAGGACCACGACGGCTGGATCCGCCGGATCGCCTTCAGCCCCGATGGCCTCCGCCTCGTCTCGGTCAGCGACGACGGCACGGTCAAGCTCCGGGACGCCTTTCCCCTCGACCCCTCGGCCGGGCCCCCGGAGCCCACCGAGTCGGGGTCGCCCGACCAGCCCCCGGGGGGGATGGTATCGGATGTTGCGTCGTCGGCCCCGACGGCCCCGGCCGGGCCTCAGGGGGCCCCGCCCGGCCCCGGATCCGGGGCCGGGCCCGGGTCGGAGGCGCCTCGGGCGATCTCCCGGAAGTAGAGGCGGATGAGGGCGGCGTAGTCGGGGCGGTAGCGGTCGGGGGAGGACTGGAGCAGCTCGGTGCGGAGGTGCCCGGGCAGGTCTCCCCAGGAGCGTTCGGAGCGGAGGCCGAACGCGGCGGCCGGGTCGGAGGGGCCGGCGGGGATCGATCGAGGGGGGGAGGCGGAGGGGTCGCCGTCGGAGGGGGAGGAGGGCTCGCCGGCCTGGTCGGCCAGGAGCCGGGCGAGCCGCTCGGCCCGGGAGGAGGGGTCGGCGGACCCGGAGGCCCGTCGGAGCTGCTCGGCGGCCCGACGCATGGCCTCGGCGGCCTCCCGGGCGGCTTCGGAGGGAGACCGTGAGGGGTCGCCGGGGTCGGGCCCGGCGGCGGCCCGGTCGAGGTCCCGGCGGGCGGCCTCGGCGTCGGCCCGGGCCTCGGCGGCGGCGTCGTCGTCCCGGAGTGCGGGGGCCCGCCTCAAGAGCTCGTCCAGGGCCCGGGAGAGCTGGTCCTGGGATTCCCGGAGCCGCCGAAGGGCCTCCGGGTCGATCGGCGGCGTCGGCTTGGCCTCGCCCGGGGGTTCGGCCGGGGGCGGAGGAACGTCGTCGTCCTGGTCCTCGGCTTGGTCCTCGGCCTCGGCTCCGTCGGCGAGTGCCCGGGCCTGGTCGGCCAGCTCCCCTTCCCGGCCGGCGAGGTCGGCCAGCTCGGGTCGGGCGGCGGCGGCCCGGGCGAGGCTATTGAGCCGCCGATTCAGGTCGTCGAGCCGACGCGAGGCGCCGGCCAGTTCCGCCTCGGCGCGTCGGAGGTCGTCGAGGCGGGCGTCGGGATCCTCCTCGTCGCGTCGGGCGTCGTCGAGCGCCTGCCGGGCGTCGTCGGCCTCGGCCTCAGCGGCCTGCCGGACGGGGTCGGCGAGCGGGCCGAGCGTGGGGTCCGCCTCCAGGGCCCGGGAGAGCAGTTGCAGGCGGTCGACCAGCCCCCGGGCGGCCTCGGCCAGGCAGTCGAGGTCGTCGGCGCTCCGCTCGGACCAGGCGTCGTCGTCCCGGCGTGCGGCCTCGGCGTCGGCCCGGAGGGGGGGGAGGTTGCGCTGGTTCTCGGCGGCCTGCCGGGCGAGCGATTGCAGCTCCTCCCGGATCGGCCCGAGCCGGGCTTCGAGCCGATCGGCGTCGAATTGCTGCACGTCGGCCACGATCGCCACCGGAATCGGCGCCGACCAGCCCTCGTTCGGCCCCCGGGGGGGCGGGCGGTTGTCCAGCACCCGGACCCGGACCGAGAGGGCGTCGCCGTCCCCCAGGCCCAGGGGGGCGAGGTCCAGCCCGGCCACCCCCCGGGCCGCCGGGGTCCCCAGCCCGTCGAGGACCAGGGGGATCGGCTCGCCGAGGGGCTCGGGAAGGGAGCCGGGCCCGGCGTCGGCCCGGAGGACGGCGACGTGCAGCTCGGCCGAGCAGACCGCCACGTCGTCCCGGGAGGCGACGGGGAGCGCCAGCCGGTCCCCGGGGCCGGCCGCCTCCTCGCCGTCGGCCAGGGCGACGGCAGGGGGGGCGTCGACGACCACCTCCAGCCTCCCCGATCGGCCGGGGCGCCCGACCAGCCCGTGCTCGTCCTCCGCGACCAGCTCGTAGGGGCCGGACGCCGTCGCCGAGACCTCAACCGTCCAGGCCCGACCATCGGCGGAGGGCTCGAAGTCGATGGATTTGCCCTCGTGTCGATCCCCCGAGGCGGGCTCGGCCGGCCAGGAGAGGACGACGCGACGGGCGGGGCGGTCCGTCGAGGCGACGATCGTGACCCGGCTGTCCTGCCAGGCGGTCGCCCCGGCCGGGCCGACGACTTCCTCCGCGTCCCGGCCTGTGTACGGGGGCGGGGCGATCGTCCATCGGTGGGAGGAGACGAGGGGGGGATCGACCACCCGGACCCGGTAGGGGCGGCTCCTGGCCGACCCGGCAACCACCCGGTACGTGATCGGCCCCTCGATCGAGGGCAGGGTGAGGGCGAAGCCCCGGGCATCGTCCCGCCGGGGCTCCCCTTTGCCGGGGCCGAGTTCCAGGGCGTGGGACGCGCCGTCGGGGCCGGTCCATTGCAGCAGGGCCGTCTCGGGCGGCGGGCCGGCGAGCCGGGACCGGGCCCGGACCGAGGCCGAGACGGCGAGCGGCCCCCCCCGGGCGACGACGGCGTCCCCCGGCTCGACCGCGATCGCCAGCAGGCCGGCCGAGCCGGGGTCGGACCAGGGGGCGAGGAATCGACCCGAGAGCGCGGCGAACGGGTCGGGCGCGACGATCGCCGGCAGGGCCACGACCCCGGCGGCCGCCAGGCCGATCGCCAGCCGACGGGCGGCCCGGGCCAGCGGGACGGCCCGGCCCGGCTCGATCGAGCCGGCCTCCTCGACCGCCCGGTCGACCAGCGCGGCGATCAGCTCGGGCGACCCGTGGGCCCGCCCCCCCGCGCCGGCCAGGGAGACGGCCGCCGTCAGCGTCGCCCCCCGATCGGGGAGGCCCCTCCCGGCGACGGCCGCCAGCGCGTCGGGCCGGTGCCGACGGAGCAGCGGCCCCAGCACCCCCCGGATCAGGAGCGTCGACGACACCCCGACCCAGGCCAGCCAGCCGGCCCATCGCACCGGGGTCGGTATCGGCCGGAGCAGGTCGACCGCCATCGCCGCCGCCGCGATCGCCGCCGAGACGCCGAGCGTCAGGCCCAGGCCCCGCATCGCCGCCGCCGCGTCGAGCCTCCGGCCGACCCTCGCCAGTACCGATCGGATCGACCCGGGCAGTCCCGCCGCCGGGGCTCGGCCCGGCCCCGGGGGGGCGATAGTCATGGCGAGGCTCCGGGGGCCGTCGGGCGGGGGGCGATCGCAGAGGGCCGGGACCGAGAGCGGCCGGCGGCGGGGCACGGGCCGGTCGATCGGGGTCCAGTGTAGCCCGGCATCGGGGGCGCCACCACTCGTCCCCGATCCGGGCGACGATAGGGGGGAAGATGCCTTGCCACGGGGATCGGCCGTGCCGTAGGATTGACACGTTCGCGACCGCCGGGCCAGCCGGCGACGCCGGTTCGGTTCATCCCGGCCTCGCGGCTCGCGTCCGTCCGATCGCCCCCGGGCGAGGAGGGACGCCCGACGGGGCGACACCAGGGATGGAGCTTCGCCGATGGATCGGACGACCCGCCGCATCGTGGTCCGCTACGCCTTCGCCGCGGTGTCCGTGGCGCTGACGCTGCCGCTCAAGCTGCTCGTCATCGACGACACGCTCGGCACCGTCCCGCCCTACATGCTCTTCCTCTTCCCGGTGATCCTGACTGCCTGGTGCGCCGGGGTCGGCCCCGGCGTGCTCTCGGTGGCGTTGAACGCGGCGGCCTGCGCCTACGTCCACCACGAGCCGACCCGGACCCTGAGGATCGAGGACCCGAGGGAGGCGTTGCTGCTGGCCATCTTCATGGCCGAGGGGCTGCTCGTCTGCTGGCTGATGGGCCGCCTGCACCGGGCCCGGGTCCGCGCCGAGGAGGCGAAGACGGCGCAGGAGACCTTCCTGGCGATGGTCGGCCACGAGCTGAGGGTGCCGCTCAACCCCATCCTGATCGAGGCCTCCGCCCGGCTGGACGACCCGGCGACCCCCCCGTCGCTGCGCCCCCCCTTCGAGCGGATCCGCCGCGCGGCCGAGCTGGAGGCGAGGCTCATCGACGACCTGCTCGACGCCGTCCGCCTCGGCCGGGGTCGCGGGTCGTTCCGCTTCCAGGAGGTCGACGCCCACGAGGCGGTCCGCCAGGCGTTGGAGGCCTGCCGGGCCGACTGGGAGGCGAGGCGTCAGGCCGTCTCGGTCGAGCTGGAGGCGACGGCCCACCGCGTCCGGGGGGACGGGGGGCGGCTGCAGCAGGTCGTCTGGAACCTCGTCCGGAACGCCTCGAAGTTCTCCCCCGAGGGGGGGACGATCGAGGTCCGATCCCGGGACGAGCCGTGCGGGACGATGGTGATCGAGGTGACCGACCGGGGCGTCGGCCTCGACCACGGCGACCGGGACGCCATCTTCGCCCCCTTCGCCCAGGCCGAGACCACCGCCGGCCGGTTCGAGGGGCTCGGCCTCGGGCTGGCAATCTGCCGGCTGATCGTCGACGCCCACGGCGGGCGCCTCGACGTCTCCAGCCCCGGCCGGGGCCGGGGCGCTACCTTCTCCCTCCGCCTCCATACCCTGGACGCCGCCGCCGCCGAGCCGGGATCCGAGGCCGAGGCCGAAACCGAGGCGGGACCGGGCCTCGACGCCCCCGACCGCACCCCCGACCCCGAGCCCCGTCCCGTCGGCGATCCCCGGCGGCTGGTGCTGGTCGTCGACGACGACGAGACCACCGCCCAGCTGCTCTCCGAGCTGCTCGGGCTCGACGGCTACGAGGTGATCGTCGCCCACACGGTCTCCGGGGCGATGGCCGCGCCGCTCGGCCGGATCGGCTGCGTCATCACCGACCTCGACCTGCCCGACGGCAGCGGTGCCGACCTCGCCCGGCGGTTCCGGGGCCACAACGACGCCCCCGTCATCGCCCTCTCCGGCTACGACCCCGGCGGCTTCGACCACGAGGCCTGCGACGACGCCGGGTTCGCCGCCCGGCTGGTCAAGCCCGTCGACTATCCCGCCCTCCAGGCCGCCCTCCGCGAGGCGATCGACCGGGCCGCCCCGGTCGGCCGCTGAGCGGGGCGGATCGGATCGGATGCCGGACGGCCTCGACGACGGCCCTCGTCGTGCCGACCGGCGACCTCAGCCCTCCCGATCCATCGATCGATCGGGAGGGCCCGGCCCGATCAGCCCCCCTTCTCGGCCCGGGGGGGAGGGGGCTCGGTCTCGGGCTCGGTCCACTTCAGGGCCCGGGCGCGGCCGATGGGGGCGATCCGGAGCACCAGCTCGCCGTTCTGGAACAGGCGGACGGTGCCGGTCGACTCGCTGACGGCCACGGCCACGGCGGTGGTGACCTTGGTGATCGCCGCGGCGGTCCAGTGCCGGGTGCCCATCCCCTTGGGCAGGGAGAGCCCGGCGGTGGGGGCGTCGATCATCTGGCAGGCGGCCTCGACCGTGCCGTCCCGGGAGACGACGATGGCGCCGTCGAGCTGGGCGATCTCCTTGATCGCCTCCCGGACCCGGGCGTCCCGGATGTTCCGCTCCTTGCGCTTGTAACCCTTCACCGGGTCGAAGCCCAGGGTGCGGGACCGGGAGAGGACCTCTCGGGTGTCGCCGACGACGATCAGGGTGCCGACGGGCTTCCCCTCGCGCCCCTCCCGCCCCACGGCGACGGCGATGTCCACGATCGCCTTGAGCGTCTCGAACGGGACGCTCGTCTCCAGCGCCCTCAGGTCCCGGGAGCTGAGCCGCTCCAGCCGCTCCCCCAGGCGGATCGTGCTGATGGAGTCCAGCTCGGAGTCGAACGCGGCGTAGACGACGACGATCCGGGCCCCGGAGCGGAGCAG
Source organism: Tautonia plasticadhaerens (assembly GCF_007752535.1). Taxonomy (GTDB): domain Bacteria; phylum Planctomycetota; class Planctomycetia; order Isosphaerales; family Isosphaeraceae; genus Tautonia; species Tautonia plasticadhaerens. Next base: position 8,316,227 of record NZ_CP036426.1, on the reverse strand, counting down.
GTCGTTGGCGACCGACTCGATCAGGGCCAGGGTGATCCGCTCGACGATCCCCGCGTCGGTCGCCTCCACCTCGACGGGTACCAGCCCGGCGCCGGAGACGGCCTCCATCTGCCGCTCCGACACGGCGACGAGCACCCGGGTCTGGCCGGCGACCTCCCGGACGGACTCCCAGTCGAGGTTGCCGTCCGGCAGCAGCAGCAGGCCGGCGGCCGAGAGCTGGTCGACGGCCGAGCAGGCCATCTCCAGCAGGCTGGTCGTCGCCTTGTTCAGGGTGCTGGGCGGCGTCACGGCGATCGGACCCCCGGGCCGGGCCTTGGCTGGTCGGGCAGGGAGAGGGACGTGCGGGCGGACCTTCGAACTCGGCCCGGCGCGCCGGGCCTCCGATCGGCCGCGTCGAACCGACCGGATCACGCCCGCCCGCTCCCGAGCCCCCGAGAGCCCGGCAGCTTAACAGCCCGCCGCGGGCCTGCCAAGGCGACGGTGCGATCGACGGGGCGAATTGGGGAGGGTCGACGTCTTCGAGGCCTCGGGAACGAGGGGATCGACCGTCAAACTTCGCCCCAGTACCCGCGGCGGAACGGGGCGAAGTCCCGGGCGTCCTCCTCGGCGACCCCGAACGCGGCCATCAGGTCCAGAGAGGCCCTCGAAGTCGGGCGCTCCTCGGCCGGATTCTTGCCGAGTTCGTCGTCCTCCTCGATCGGGCCGAAGTCCCTGGAGCCCCGACGGCCGAGGCCGAACACGGAGTCGACCCGCCCGCCGAAGCAGGTGTAGACGAGGAAGATCCAGTCCTCGGCCCGGTCAATCCCGAGGCCCCGGGCCAGTTCCAGGACCCGGACGACCTCGGGACGGGCGTCGAGGAGGTCGGGCATCCGGAGCCCGACCCCCGAGAACGGCGACTCGACGACCCGCCAGGCGGCATCCTCGGGCAGTTCCCCCGGGGCGTCGACGGCCGGCTTCGCGAAGAAGCCCGCGAACCAGTACGCCATCCTCCGCCCTCCAAGCCAGACGGTTCGGGGGGCGACTCGGCCGATGGCAGGGGGCGGGCGTCCGGCCCTGGCTCCCGCCCGCCCCTCGCGATCAGTTCGGCTCGTCGGCCTCGGGTTCCTCGGTCGAAGGCTCCTCGTTCGGCTCCTCGGCCTTGGGCTCCTCCTTCGGCTCTTCAGCCTTGGGTTCCTCGGCCTTGGGCTCCTCCGCGTTCGGTTCGTCCTTGGGCTCCTCCTTCGGCTCGGCGGGGGCGGGCTCAGGGGAGACGGGGACCTCGGGCTCCTCGGCGGGGGCGGGCTCGTCCTTCGGCTCCTCGGCCTTGGGCTCGTCGGCGGGGGCCTCGTCCTTCTTCGTCTCCTCCGCGGGCTCGTCGGCGGGGGCCGGGGCGGGCTCGTCGGCGGGGGCCGGGGCGGGCTCCTCGGCCTTCGGCTCGTCGGCGGGGGCGGCCTCGGGGGAGGCCGAGGAGGCGGAGCGGGCGGCCTCCAGGTAGGGGCGGAGGGCGTCGGCCCGCTTGTCGAAGAACTCCTTGAGCCCCTCGCTCGGCTGTCGGATCCGGACGTTGGCCTGGGCGGTCAGGCCCTCGGGGGGCTCGGCGTAGCCGGTGAAATAGGCGGCGAAGGCCTCGGGGTTGACCAGCCCGACCTGCGTCTCGGCGTTGCCCGAGGCGGCTTCCAGGTCGGTCTTGTCGGTCGACTTGCCCAGGACCAGCACGTCGAGGATCGGCGGCGGCTCGACGTTGGTCTGCACCAGCCCGGCCTCCTCGGCGGCCACGATCAGCTCGGCGACGGCCTTCAGCGCCGCCTCCCGCTTCTGCTGGACCTCCGGCGGCAGCTCGTCGGTGCTCGACGAGGATGCGGGGGCGGGGGCCTCCGAGGCCGGGGCCTCGGCCTTGGTCTCGTCCTGGCCCTCCTGGGGGGCCTCCGGTGCCGACACGGCCGGGGCCGGCTCCTCATCCTGCGCGACCAGCGAGCGGATCGCGCCGAGGCCGAGCACCAGGCCCAGCGACAACAGGACCGTCAGGGAACGACGCACGTCTGTCTCCTTCCGTCTGGACATACGTTCCGATTGCTCCGCGATTGCAAGCGGCGACGCGCCGAGTTTAGCGACGAGCGACCGGGCCGACCAGTGGGGAGACGCCCCCGCCGATCAGCCGAGGCCGCCGCCCCGGACCCTCGTCCGCTCGTCGATCCGGCGCAGCCAGAGGTGGTCGAGCGGGCCGTGCCCCCGGCCGAGCCCGGGGGCGTGCTCGATCGCCCCGTAGACGTATTGCTTCGCGCCCGAGCAGGCCTCCCGCAGCGAGTGCCCCTTGCCCAGCAGGGCGGCGATGGCCGCCGAGAGCGTGCAGCCGGAGCCGTGGGTCGACCGGGTGACGATCGGGGCCCCGGCGATCGCCATTGGGTACTCGGAGCCGTGGCCGTCGACCAGCAGGTCCAGCGCCCCGTCGATCGCCTGGCCCCCCTTCACCAGCACCGGCCGGCGGCCGACCAGCTCGAACAGCGCCAGGGCCGTCCTCCGAAGGTCGTCGGCCGACTCGATCGGCCCGAGGCCGGTCAGCAGGCTCGCCTCGTGCCGGTTGGGCGTCACGACGTGGGCCAGCGGCAGGAGGCGGTCGCGGAGCACGAGCACGGCCTTGGGGTCGAGCAGGGGATCGCCGCTGCGGGCGACCATCACCGGGTCGACCACCACGCGGAGCCCCGGCGTCCGGCCGAGCTGCGCCTCGATCGCCTCGGCCACCGCCGCGATGATCGCCGAGGTGCCGAGCATCCCCGTCTTCACGCCCGACACCGGCAGGTCGTCGAAGACCGATTCGACCTGCTGGGCCACGAAGGCCGGGTCGACGAGCCGGACTCCCTGCACCCCGGTCGTGTTCTGGGCCGTCATCGCCGTGATCGCGGCGGCGCCGTACACCCCCAGGGCCGCGAACGTCTTCAAGTCGGCCTGGATGCCGGCCCCCCCGCTGGGGTCGCTGCCGGCGATCGACAGGCAGACGGTCTGCTCGGGCATCTCCGGTCCCTTCCGACTCTCGGCCGATCCGAGGGGGGCCTGATCGGCCCCTCCCGCCGGATTCTAGCCCCGCGCGCCGGCGATTGCCAACGCCCGACCCGGGCTCGTCGGCATGTCATTCGCTCGTGTCGATCTGCGTGTTTGACGACGGATCGGGGGCCGCCGCGATCGAGGCGACCGGCCCGAGGCCCGACCGACCGACCGGGCGGGCGGGCCGGTTCCCTCGTCGATCCGTCACGCCCCGATTCGAACCCATCCGGCGCCGAGTCGCCCCGAGGAGCCGCCCCACCATGCGCACGATCGTCCTGTCATTCACCCTGCTGGCCGCCTCGGCGATGATGGCCCTTCCGGGCTGCTCGCCGGGGAGGGATGAAGTCGTCCCCCCCGAGGGCGGAGCGGCCGCCTCGGCATCGGGAGGCTCGGCGTTCCCGGTGGTCCCCTACCTGCCGGACGCCTCCTACATCGTCGTGGCGATCCTCGTGGGGCTGATCCTGGCGGTGGCCTTCCAGCTGCTGCTGACCAGCCTGTCGGTGGCCGCCGGCATCTCGATGCTCGGCCCGCTCGACGAGGAGGACGGCGGCAAGTCCGGCGGCCGCAAACGGCGGGGGAACGCCTCGGTGCTGCCGTCGGCCGAGGAGGTCGGCGAGGAGGCCAGGGAGATCACCGGGGCCTTCGGCCTCTGGGCGGCGATCACCACGGCGATCTCCCTGTTCGCCGCCTGCTGGCTGGCCGGGGAGCTGGGGCTGATCCGGCGCCAGGCGGCGCTGGACGACGACGTGCAGGGTCCCGTCAACGCCCTGCTCGGCGCCCTGATCGGCCTGACCACCTGGGGCCTCTTCTACACGCTGCTCACCACGATGGAGGGCATGGCGATCACCTCGGCCGTCGGCTCGCTGATCCGCACGGCGATGGCCGGGTTCAAGTCGGTGGCCTCGGCGACCACGTCGCTCTTCGAGCCCTCGGCCAAGCAGCAGGCGAGCGACATGGCCGAGGGGATGACCAAGGCCGTGGCCGACGTCCTCCAGCGGGACGGCGACGCCCAGCGCCTGAAGCGGGACCTGCGCGACTACCTCCGGGAGCTGAAGCCCCGCCCCCTGGACCCGGGCGCCGTCCGACGCCAGGTCGCCGGCCTGCTGGACGACCTGGAACTGCACGCCGTCTCCGCCGGCGGCGACGGGCCGGTCATCGACGTCGAGGGGGTCGTGGCCGACCTCCGGAGCCGGGGAGCCCTCGGGCCCGAGGCCGTGGAGTCGGTCCGCCGGGGCCTCTCCGAGGCCTTCGACGTGGCCCGGGCCGAGGCGTCCGACCCGGACAAGGGCCCCGCCGAGTCGGCCATCGACGCCGCACAGCGCCTCTCGGGCAAGTCCAGGCGCTCCGCCGAGGCCGGCCGGCGTCGGCTGGAGCAATACCTCGGCCGCACCGACCTGCCCGAGTTGGATCCCGAGGGGATCAAGCGCGACCTGACCCGCCTGTTCACCGAGCCCCGGGCCGGCGCCGCCGCGCTGCGGTCCCGGGTCGCCATGATGGACCGGGAGACCGTCCGATCGCTGCTGGAGGCCCGATCCGACGTCAGCCCGGAGCAGGCCGACCGGATCCTCGACGCGGTCCAGGGCGTCGTCTCCTCCATCACCGGGCTGGCCGACACCGGCCGGGACGAGCTGGACACCCGACTCTCCCGGGCCGAGGGCGGGGCCGAGGCCGTCCGTCGCCGGGCCGAGCGGAAACTGCGCTCCTACTTCGATTCGCTCGGCCAGCCCGAGCTGGACTACGACGGCATCAAGGACGACGTCGCCCTGCTGTTCCACGACCCCCAGGCCGGGGCCGAGGCGCTCAAGGCACGCTGGCAGGCGATGGACCGGGACGCCCTGCGGGCCGTCATCGCCTCCAGTCGGTCCGACCTGGACGAGGACGACGCCGAGGCCCTGCTCTCTCGGCTCGAATCGGTCCGGGACGAGGCGTTGTCCCAGGCCGACAAGCTGAAGTCGAAGGCCCGACGCGAGCTGAAGCGCGTCCGCCGGGAGGCGCTGGAGCAAGCCGAGGAGATCCGCAAGGTCGCCGCCGACGCCGCCTGGTGGGCCTTCGGCACGGCGGCCGTCTCGGGGGCCGCGGCCATCGTCGGCGGCGTGCTGGGGGCCACGGAGCTGTCCGGCGACGACGGCCGAGTCCGTCGCGTCGAGGTCGCCCCCCTCTCCCCCCAGGCCGGGCCTGACGGGGCGGGAGGGGGCGTCGGGCCCGGGCCGTCGGTGCCTGCCCCCCCGCCCGAGGGAGCCGGGCCGGCCCCGGCCGGTGCGGCGCGGATCCCCGTCGCCGAGCGGCCGGAGGGCGTCGGGCGGGGCGACCGCCCCGCCGGCGACGACCCGGCGTTCGACGCCGTCACGCAGACCGTCCCCCCCGTCGGTGGCGAGCCGGCGACGGGGGGTGAGGTCCAGGTCGAGGACGAGCCCGCGCCGACCGGCGCCGCCGAGCCGCCCGCCGCCGGGGGGGAACAGGGCCCCTCCCCTGGGGGAGGCGACCGGAGCAACCAGCCTCGCCCCGGCGAGCAGCCGGGCTCGGGCGACGAGCCGCCCGGCGAGCCGAGAATCCCCGTGGGCGACGAACCGGGCGAGCCCCAGCTCGATTGAACACGAGTTGAATCGTGACGCGGGCCGGGGCCCGGCCGTGTGCCCGGCTTGGCCATCCTGGTCGGCAGGAGACCAGGGGCCTCGCGGCCCCGATCGGCGAGGCCCCGCGAGGTCGCCCCCGGCGGCCCGATCCGGGGGAGAAGTCGAAGAGAATCGATCCGATTCGCCGAATCGGCATCAAGTTCGCACCGGTTCATGAACCATCGGCTGCGGACAGCCGACCGGACGCCCGGCCGTTTCCCGGGCCGATGCGGCCGGGCCCTGGTCCGGGAAACGGCCTGAGAAGGAGCATCACGAGACGATGTCACGATTGTTCCGAGCCATGGCCGGGCCGAGCCTGGGCCTGATCCTGATCCTGTTCGGTGCCGTCGCCGGTTGCGGCGGCGAGGGCGAGCAGGATGGCGACCTCGGGGGCGCCGGCATGCCGACGGCCGAGCCGGGCCAGACCGAGATCCCGGCGCCCGGCCCCGGCCCCGCCGAGGCCGGGGGTGACGCCGAGATCCCGGTGTCCGAGGCCCCCGAGGAACCCGGGGCCGGCTCCTGAGCCGGACCGGGTCCGGGTCCGGGTCGCCCCGCATCATCGAGCGACCCGGCCACCCCCCCCCACGAATCATGCCCGGCCGGCCGGCCCCATCGGCCCCCCCGGCCGGGCGATCCCGCCCCCCCGCCGTCGGCTTCCGGCCGAGAGGGGGGGGCACGCCCCGGGCCGGACCCGTTCCGGCGGGGAGACCCACCGAGGCGAACGCCGGACGCGTCTCTCGAGTCCGAACAACCCGAAGGAGCTGAATTGATGCACATCCTGAAACGACACGCCTTTTCCTGCCTTGCGGCCGTGGCCGCGTCCCTGGTCGCCGCCTCCCCCTCGACGGCCCAGTCGTCGAACGTCGACCTTTACTTCCCGACCGGCGAGGAGTCGTCCAGCCTGCTGATGATCCGCGCCGAGGCGCCGCCCGAGGTCCGCGTCGGACAGCAATTCGAGTACAATCTGACGGTCCGGAACATCACCGAGAACGTCACGCTCGAAGATATCCGCATTCGTCACGACGGGTCCGAGTACGTCTCGGTCGAGGGCTCCCAGGTCGGCCAGCAGGGCCAGCAAGCCCAGAACCAGGGCCAGGGCCAGCAAGCCCAGAACCAGGGCCAGCAGGCCCAGCGGCAGGGCGGCGACAACGCCAACGTGCCCGTCGAGGAGCGTCCTCAGGGCCAGCAGGCCCAGCAGGCCCAGCAGGGTCAGGGGCACGAGGGACATCAGGGCCAGCAGGGCCAGCAGGGCCAGGGCCAGCAGGGCCAGGGCGAGGGGATCCAGATCGGCGAGCTGACCCCGGGCCAGGGCAAGACGGTCCGCATCCGGGCCGTGGCCGAGCAGGAGGGGAACGCGGGCGTCTGCTTCCGCGTCGCCTACACCCCGACGGTCTGCCTGGTCACCCGGATCACCAAGCCGGAGATCCAGGTCACCAAGGCCGTGCCCGAGCGGGCCGACATCTGCCAGCCGCTGCGGTTCCGCTACACGGTGACGAACACCGGCACCGCCGACGTGCAGAACGTCGTCGTCTCCGATGACCTGCCCGACGGCCTCCAGGTCGAGGGCGGCGAGGCGGCCATCCGCCGCGAGATCGGCAACCTGCCCGCCGGCGAGACCGAGGAATTCGACGTCGAGCTGTGCGCCCTCCGCACCGGCCGGTTCACCAGCCGGGCCGTCGCCCAGAGCGGCGAGCTGCGGGCCCAGTCCAACAGCCCGACCACCCAGGTCGTCGCCGCCCGGCTCTCGACCGAGCTGGAGGGCCCCGACGCCCAGTACCTCAACCAGCCGGCCACCTACCGGGTCACCGTCCGCAACGACGGCGACGGCCCGGCGCTCGACACCGTGCTGGAGGTCGACGTCGACGAGCGGACCCGGCTGATCCGCACCAGCCGGACCAGCCTCAACTCCGTCGACCCCAAGCAGGCCGACGACCGCACCCTGACCTGGGCCATCGGTACGCTGGAGCCGGGCCAGGAGACCGCCGTCAGCTTCACCGTCAACCTCAACCGCGTCCCCCAGGGTGCCGAGGCCCGGCAGCCCCAGGGCGAGCAGGCGCAGCAGGGACAGCAGAGCGAGGGCTCGGAGTCCTACCGCTTCCGCCACGTCGCCGAGGTCACCTCGCGGTGTGCCGACGCCGAGATGTGCGCCGACGAGGAGGTCCGCAAGTACGCCTCCGCCTCGGCCAACCTCGACGTCGAACTCGTCACGCTCCCGGCCCTGCTGCTGGAGCTGGTCGACCGCTACGACCAGGTCACCGTGGGCGAGAACGTCGACTACGTGCTCACCGTCATCAACCAGGGTTCGGGCGCGGACAACAACGTCCAGCTGACCGTCACCCTGCCGGACTCGCTCGAGTACGTCAGCGCCGACGGCAAGACCCAGGCCCAGAACGACGGCCAGGCGGTCACCTTCCAGCCGATCGAGACCCTCGCCCCGGGCGAGGAGGCGCGCTATGAGATCATCGCCAAGGCCAACCGGGCCGGGCAGATCAGCACCAACGCCGAGCTGACCAGCGACTTCCTCCAGGTCCCGGCCCGGGAGGCCGAGCCCACCGTCCTGATCGGCGGCGAGGGCGCGACCACCACCCGCTCCTCCAACGACCAGGGGCAGGGACAGAACAACAACCAGGGCCAGGGCAACAACAACCAGGGCCAGGGCAATAACCAGAATCAGGGCAATAACAACCAGGGAAGCGGCGACACCAAGAAGGGCGACAACTGATCATCCTTGCCGCACCCGGATCCCCTGATCCTCCCCCGGCCGGGGCCCCTCGCGGGCCCCGGCCGTTTTCGGTGCGCGGCGGGAGGCCGATCGAGTCCCGATCCCGTGTCGGGCGACCGGGGCCGAATCCGACCTATTCTGATCGTGGATGTCGGATGGCGGGGGATTCGAGACTCGGGGTCCCGGGGGGAGGCCGGGCGGCGACGCGGCCCGGCTTGCCCGCCGGGCATCCGCCATCATTCGTGACGCGACGATTCCCCGTCGCGTCCCGCAATCAAATCCCGGTATGATGATTGCGTCCGGGCCGGGGGACCGCCCCGGGCGGGCCCCGGCGGATCGGAGCGGCCGGGGGAAACCGGCCGGGCGACCGACCGACCGAGACGACAGGAGGCCGCACCATGTGGAAGACCATCTCGAAACTCACCGCCCCGGCCGGGCTGCTCGCCCTGCTGACGCTGCTGCCGACGACCGAGGCGGAGGGCCAGGCGATCGGCTTCCAGCCGAACGTCCAGCCGTTCGGCGACGGCGTGTTCCTCAACGCCACGCCCGTCGTCTCGGCCGATCGCCGCTACGTCCGGCTCGGCGGCATCGACACCTCGTTCAACTCCCTGGTCGGCGTCCAGCCCTTCACCTTCACCGCCGGCGCCGTCTCCGGCGGCGGGGCGGGCGGTTTCGGGGGTGCCGGCGGGTTCGGGGGTGCCGGTGGCCTCGGCGGTCCTGGCGGTGCCGGCGGTTTTGGCGGTCTCGGAGGGGTGGGCGGATTCAACAACATCAGCCCGGCCGGGAACGTCGTCAACGGGACGGCGATCGTGCCGGGCCTGGGTGCGGTCGGGCCGGTCGGCGGCTTCTACGGCGGCTTCGGCTATCCCTACGGCTACCCCGGGGGCTTCGTCTCGGGATATCCGACCGGCCCGCTCTACACCGGGCCCCAGATCCCCCCCCGGCAGGCGGTCAACGCGATGGGGCCGCTGGGCGGGTCGATCATGAACACCATCCAGCCGAGGAGCTGGAGGCGCTTTCCCTGACCGGCCCCCGATCGGGACCATCGGGGCGGCGACTCCCGGACGATTCGGCGGCGGCGGGCGGGCCATTGGCCCGGCCCGCCGCCGCCGTTACGATCGCGCGGTCGGCCTGTTGAGGCTGATCGAACATGCGAGCGATCGGAGTCTCCCCGCCATGAGTCGTCGAGCCCTGTCCGTCGCCCTGGCCTGCGGCATCGGCCTGGGGGCGGCGTCGTCGCCCGCCCGGGCACAAGACTCCGGCCTGGAAGTCGGCGCCGCGATGCGGGTCATCACGCCCGACCCGCTGCTGCCCGTCTCCGGCGGCATGGGGCCCCCCCGCCCGGCGACCGAGCAACGCGGCGACCTGACGGCCCGGGCCGTCGTCTTCCGCAAGGCGGACGTCTCCGTCGCCGTCGTCTCGGTCGACCTGCTCGGCTTCCCCTCGGTGCTGGGGGACCGCGTCCGGGCGCAGGTCGATCGCATCCCGGGCGAGAACGTCCTGATCGGCGCCACCCACACCCACAGCGCCCCGGACTGCTACGCCTTCCCCGACGGCCGGGGGGGCCACACGGCCGACCTCGACTACCTCGACTCCGTCTGCGACCTCGCCGCCGAGGCGGTCAACGAGGCGATCGACCGCCTCGCCCCCGCCCGGCTGACGATCGCCACCGGAGAGGCCCAGGGCAAGATCGCCTTCAACTACTACGCCCCCGACCTCTACGACCGCCGCCTGAGCGTCATCCGGGCCACCGGCCCCGACGGCGACGGGATCGCCACGCTCGTCAACTACGCCGTCCACCCCGAGGTGCTCGGCAACGATGAGGGGATCGTGAGCCCCGACCTCGTCGGCCCCCTCTGCGACCGGCTCGAGGCCGAGGCCGGCGGCCTCGCCCTGTTCATGAACGGCGCCCAGGGGGGCATGGTCACCGCCGACAACCGGGACCTCGACCGCCCCCGGGATCCCCTCCGGGGGTACTGGGAGGGGATCTCCACCTGGGAGGAGTGCCTCCGGATCGGCCACCTCCTCGCCGACGAGGCGCTCCGGATCCTCGACGACGCCCCGGCGCAGGAGGACCCCGCCCTCGCCTGCGACTCGGCGGCCGTCCGCTTCCCGGTCGACTCCGACGACCTCTGGGCCGTCGTCGAGCATTCGCCGCTGGACTACCCCCGCAACGACGACCGCTCCGTGACCACCCGGGTCAACCTCGTCACCCTCGGCGACGCCCAGATCCTCACCATCCCCGGCGAGGCGATGCCCAACCTCGGCTTCTACCTGAAGCGGAAGATGCGGGGGGAGCACAACCTGCTGTTCGGCCTCACCAACGACGCCTTCGGCTACATCCTCGCCGAGGTCGACTTCGACAGCTTCAACCGCTACGACTATGTCTCCCGGGTCTCCCTCGGCGAGAAGACGGGGACCATCCTCGTCGAATCGGCGCTGGAGTTGATCAACCGGGCCCCGGCCCCGATCCCGGCCGACTGAACCCGGATTGCCCGGGAGGCGGGCCGGTCACGAGGAGCCCGCCACCGGGGCACGCGGCGCTCGACCCCGGCCTCCCGGCGCAGGGACCATGGCCCGACGCAATCCCGCGTGAGGCCGCTCGGCGTGAGGCCGCAACCCGACGCGGCCCGATCCATCAGGGTTCATGCCCTTCGTGTCGGTGCGGCCGGAGCCAGCCCAGCATCCGGGCGATCTTGTGCTTCTTGCGGCGGTCGGCCGGGTGCTCGATGGTGCCGGATCGCATCGGCAGGCCGAGGATGCTGGCGTTCTTCAGGTAGGAGTCGGCCTGGACCGTGCCCGACTCCCAGACGATCTTGCCGGAGGGCAGGTCCCGGGCGAACATCGCCAGCCGGCTGACGCCGTACTGCTCGGTCTTCTTGGCCAGGGCGACCTCGGGCAGCTCGAGCCCCCTCGCCCCCGCCGCCGAGGCGACGATGCCGTTGCTCGGCATCCCGATCAGGCAGGAGCTGGAGTCGGTCCCGTAGACGGCGGCCCCGGCCTCGACCACGCAGACCGCCTCCTCCCGGTCGTCCACCAGGATGACCCCCTGCCGGGCCATCGACTCCCGGATCCGGTAGGTCATCCAGCCCGTGTCGACGCCCGAGAGGTTCTCCGTGTCCAGGAAGACCGGCGGGCCGACCAGCGGGCCGAAGTCGACGGCGCCGATGGCGGTGTCCCATGCCTGGGTGAGCAACAGTTGCTCCGTCGCCGTCCTCGACGTGTCGCTCATCCGGATCGACCCGCATCCCGAGCCCAGCCCGGCCGCGAGCAGCATCGCCGCGAGGATCGTCGGGGGGAATCGCGCGGGCTGCCTCGCGAGGCGGAAGGGCATCGTCGGGCCTCCTGATCGACGTACCGGCCGGGATGCCCCCCCTCCTCGCCGCATCCTGCGGCGAATCCCCGGCGGGCCCGGACTCGTCCACCCTTCTCGTCGGACCGGCCCTCCCCCCGGCTCCAACCGGCCGGGCCGATCCCCCCGGGGGCGATTGCGGCTCGTGAGCGTTGTGCCGGAACGGGAGGCGGTGCGGCCGTCTCCTGCCTCGGGGAGGAAGCCGGGCGCCATCTCCTCCCCTCGCCCTTCCGCGACGAGGAGGCGACGCGAGGGCCATCCCCCCCCCGACGATCTCCCCGCCGCCGCTCTGCCCCCGGGCCGGGGGGCGTTGGGGCGGGGGACGCGGGAGGTCACGATCGGCACGGACATTGCGTATAGTACATCCACGAGTGCCCGACGCGCCCCCGAGACGGGACCGACGCGGGCCCTGCCCGGCCGACCGACCGACCGACCCGAGTGAGCCGCGTCCGATCGAGCCAGGATGACGACCCCGATGCCCCGCATCGAACCTCGAAGGACCCACCCCATGACGCGCATCGCATCCCTCGCGGCCGCCGGCGCCCTCGTGCTGGCCTCGGCCTCGGCCGCCTCGGCCCAGGTCAACCTCTACCTCGGCAACCCCGCCGCCGGCCGGGGGGCCGCGTTGAGCGTCGGCCAGCCCCGGCTCAACTACGGCTACGGCTACGGGACGGGCCTCGGGGCGGCCACCCGGGGCTACAACTACGGCTTCGGCTACGGCGGCCCCCAGGTCGTCGTCGGCATCCCCGCCACCGCACCCGCCACCGCACCCGCCGCCGTGGCCTCCCCCTACGCCGGGTACGCCACCCAGGGTTACACCGCCATCACCCCGATCGGCACGGGGACCGCCCTGACCAGCCCCGCCTATCGCCGCTACAACGCCGGGACCACGATCTACAGCTCCGGCTATTCCGGCTACAGCGCCGGAATCCCCGGCTACGGCGCCTCCTACCCCGGGGCCGCGGGCTACGGCGCCGGGTACGCGGGCTATCCCGGCTACGGCTCGGGCTATCCGGGCGGCTCGATCATCCAGCAGAGCTACACCACCTCCCCCTTCAACGCCTACAACGGCGGGTACGGGTACAACCCCCTGTACGGTGGCATGAACCTGAACCGCACCTTCGGGATGCCGCTCCGCTGAGCAGCCCCGCCGCGTGAGCGGATCCATCCCGACGACGGCCCCGGGGGCGTGCGACGCCATGCCCCCGGGGCCGTCGCCGCGCGCCGATCGCCCCGGGCCCCGGGGAGGCTTGCCCGGGGGCGAGGCCCGCGCCTACAGTTCTCCCGGGGGATCGAACCCCCCGGAGGGAACGCCCATGAGTCTCCGCCTCGCCCTGCCCGCCGACCTGCCGACCGACGACGGCCCGGCCGAATCGCCTTCCCCGTCGACCTCGATCCCGACGGCCCCGACCTTGTCGACCGACTTCGGGCTGCTCGACGCCTACTCCCGGGCCGTGGTCGCCGCCGTCGACCGCGTCTCCCCCTCGGTGGTCCACATCGACGCCCGGCGCGACCCGAAGCCCGGCCGGCCCCGGCAGCGGGGAGGAGGCGGGGGCAGCGGCTCCGGCTTCCTGATCACCTCGACCGGCTACATCCTCACCAACAGCCACGTGATCCACGAGGCCGACCGCGTCGAGGCCACGCTGGCCGACGGCCGGGCCCTGCCGGCCGACCTCGTCGGCGACGACCCGGAGACCGACCTCGCCATCGTCCGGGTCCACGCCGAGGGGCTCGTCCCGGCCGAACTCGGCGACTCGCAGGCCGTCCGCCCCGGGCAGCTCGCCATCGCCGTCGGCCACCCGTTCGGCTTCCAGGGGACGGTGACCGCCGGGGTGGTCAGCGCCCTGGGGCGTTCGCTCCGGGCGCAGTCGGGCCGGCTGATCGACGACGTGCTCCAGACCGACGCCGCGCTCAACCCCGGCAACTCCGGCGGCCCGCTGGTCGACTCACGAGGGGCCGTCATCGGCGTGAACACGGCGACGATCGTGGCGGCGCAGGGCATCTGCTTCGCCATCGCCATCAACACCGCCCGGTTCGTCGCCGGCCGCCTGATCCGGGACGGCCGGGTCCGTCGCAGCCGGATCGGCGCCGCCGTGCAGGCCGTCTCCCTGCCCGCCGGCCTGCTCGACGGCCGCCCCGCCTCGAAGGCCGGCGACGACGGGGCCGTGCTCATCTCCTCCATCGAGCCCGGCGGCCCCGCCGAACGCGCCGGGCTGGTCGAGGGGGACCTGATCGTCGGCTTCGACGGCCACCCGATCGCCGGCATCGACGACCTGCACCGCCTCCTGACCGAGGACCGCGTCGGCGTCCGGGTCCCGGTCCGCGTGCTGAGACGCCCCCGGGTCCTGGTGGTGCAGCTCACGCCGGAGGAGGCTCGCCCGGCGGCGTGAAACGATCCTGGGTGGATCTGGCCGGCACTCGTCGGCGTCCGAACATCCGAGGTCCGCATGACCCCGCGTCGACTGCGATTCTCGGTCCGGAAGGGCATGGCCCTCATCCTGGTCCTCGGCTGCACCCTCGGGTGGATCGTCCACCGGGCCGATCGGCAGCGGGATGCCGTGAAGGCGATCGAACGAGCCGGGGGAGAGGTGTTGTACGACTGGCAATACAGGGACGGCACGATGCGATCCGGTGGCACGCCCGGGGGGCCGGCGTGGCTGGCCCGTATCCTGGGCCCCCACTACTTCGACACCGTGACGCATGTCACTCTCCCGGCGCGAACGACCGATGCCGACATGGGCACGGTTGCCGCCCTGGGTTGGGTCGAGCGGCTGATCCTCGACCCGAGCGGACTGAGCGACGCGGGACTGGCCCAGCTCGACCGCATGACTGGCCTGCGGTGGCTGGTGATCGATCACAGGGCCATCGACGTGGATTCCCGGATCATGCCGCTGCGGGCGATCTCCCGGCTGCATGGCCTGACCCTCGCCGGGACCGACGTCTCCGACGCCGGCGTGATGCGGCTCCCGATCCCCGGCCGCCTGGGACTGCTGGATCTCGAGAAGACGAGGGTCACGGACGCAGGGCTCGCCCACATCGGCGGGATGAGCGGGCTGGAAGACCTGTCGGTCGAGAACACCGAGCTCGGCGACCAGGGGCTCGCCCACCTCCGGCGACTGGAGAAGCTCCGACGCCTCAGCGTCAATCGCACCGACGTCTCGACTCCCGCTGTTGACGCCTTTCGGAAGCGACACCCGGGGGTGCGAATCCGGGACTCGAATTGAGCCGAAGGGCGTCGATGAGGCACGCCCGGGCCCTCGATCGGTGTGGTCGACGGCCGAAGGCGGGGGGCGAGTCGGGGCCGTCCGGTTGGCTCGGTGGAAGTCGAGCGACCGACGCGGCGGGGGGCAATTCAGCGCGGGCCCGGGGTTTCGGGGATCATCGAGGCGAAACGCGATGCGGATCGGGACGGATCGCGCCGCCTCCCCGGACGACGGGGGGCGGCCTCCGTCCCGATCGGTCGGTCACTCGTCCAGGATCTTCGGCAGGTCGGCGAGGACGCGCTTGACGCCCTCCTCGTCGAGCTGCCCGGGGGCGAAGGCGTGCTTGGCCTCCACCTCGATCTGACGCCAGAGCAGGACGGTGACTTCCGCGCCCTCGGCGATCTTGTAGCTGGGAGGGCCGGCGGGGTCCTCCATCAGCGTCAACGGCACGTGCTCGATGCCGTGCTCGGCCGCCAGGTCCCGCAGGGCCTTGACGACCTCGGCCTCGCCGTCGGTGTCCGTCAGGCGGACGACGAAGGCCTTCAACTCGGGATTCTCGGCGATCTTCTCATCGACGGCCTTGACCAGACCGGTCAAGGGCCCGCTTGTCGTCCGCGTGAAGATGCAGACGACCGGGCTGGCACCGTAGCGTCAGCGATAACAGAGCTCGTTGCCCTTGTTCGGCCCGGTGACGTCGTAGACGTCGAAGGCGTTGACGGGCTCCCCGAGCTTCGGCCCGGAATCGAGGCCCTGGGCGTGCAAGGTGGCCGCCGCCCCCGAGGCGGCGACCACCAGCGCGGCCAGGCCCCAGGCATATGGGGCGATCTTCGTCATGGGTCTTTCTCCTTCGGTCGGTCGAGGGCCCGCCGCCCCCGCCCGCCGATCGGTCGCTCGACTTCCGGGATCTATCCTGGGCCGATCGGCCCGGATCGTCAACCTCGCGGCCGGCCCCGACGGGCGATCGACGGGCGACGGCGGCGGGATGGAGCGCGGCGTGGGGCCCCGGAGCCGGGACGATCGCGCCGGAGGGCGTCGCCGGCCCTCCGAGATCGCCCCGTGCCCTCCGGCCTTCAGCCTCCCGGCGTCGGGTCGGGCTCGGCCCAGACCTCGGCCTCGAAGCCGAGCAGGACGAGGGAGGGGTCGTCGGCCCAGCGGGCACGGGGGACCCGGGCCTTCCGGCCCAGGGCCTCCAGGAAGCCGGCGACGTCCATCCCGTGCTGTGCCGGCACCTGGGGGAGCAGCAGCCCGAGCGGCCGGCCGCCCCGGGCGAGGATCAGCCCGTGACGGCCCAGCTCGATCCGATCCGGGAGGATCGGCCGGGGCTCGGTCAGGGCGCTGATCTCGATCCGGAGCCCCGGCACCTCGTCGACCGAGGCCGGCCGGAAGCGGGGGTCGTCGGTGGCCGCGCCGACCGCCCCGGAGATCACCGAGTCCACCAGGGCCCTCCGCGCCGTCGCCTCCCCCTTGCAGCCGCGCAACTCCCCCGAGCCTCGGCTCCGGAGCGTCACGAAGGCGGCCCTCCTGCGGAGCAGCTCCGGGTCGTCTCGCGGGGGAGGCTCCGGGACGCCGTCGGCCACCGCCGAAGAGACGGCGAGGCGGGCCAGGCGGAGCAGCCGCTCCCGCCGATCGGCCGACAGCGGAAGATCGGGGGGATTCGTCGTGTTCACGTCGTCATGTCGGGGAAAGTCGGGCATGGCGGGGTCGGGGTCGGGGTCGGGACTCGGCGTCGGCGGGGATCCGGGGTCGACGGGCCGGGCCGAGCCTCCCCGGCCGGTCGATCCTACGTCCCGGTCCCCCACGGTGCAGGCCCGATGCCGAACCGGGCCGACTCGCCGGCCGGCGCCGGCCCCGGCGCCGGCCCCGGCGCCTTGACTTCCGGGCGGCCCTGGCGGATCGTGGCCCGCGGCCCCGCCGAGTCCCGCACCCCCGGAGCCAGGCCGCCCCCATGCCCCGACCGTCGATCTACTGGTCCGAGGCCGGCCGACGGGCCGTCCGATCCTGGTACGAGGACCGCCTGGCGGACTTCCCCGTGCCGGTGGAGTCGACCTTCGTCGACACCCGGTTCGGCCCCACCCACGTCCTCCGCGCCGGGCCCGTCGACGGCCCCCCCCTGGTCGTCCTGCACGGCCTGGATTTGAACGCGGCGGCGATGGTCGGGCTCGTCGCCCCGCTCGCCGGCCGCAGGAGGGTCCTGGCGATCGACACCATCGGCGACCCCGGCCTCAGCGCCGAGGTCAGGCCCCGGCGCTCCGGCCCGGCCTACGCCGACTGGCTCGCCGACGTGCTCGACGGCCTCGGCCTCGACGGGCCGGTCGACCTCGCCGGGTTCTCCTTCGGCGGCTGGATCATCCTCAAGCTCGCCTCCTACAATCCGGGACGGATCGCCCGGCTCGCCCTGATCGGCGGCGGCGGGCTGACCTGGCTGCGGCTCCGGGGGCAGCTCGTCATGGCCGGGGCGATGCTCCGGCACTTCGCCGTCGGGTCGGGCCGGAGCCTCCGGGCCGCCGTCCGGCCGCTCTACGGGCCGGGCCTGGAGGCCGACCCCCACATCGCCCGGCTGCTCGGCCTGGCCTTCCGGCACGTCCGCCCCGACCCCACCCTCGCCTGGCTCCCCCCCCACAAACCCGGGACCCTCGACCACCTCCCGGCCCCGGCCTTCGTCTGCTGCGGCGTGCACGACGTCTTCTTCGACGCCCACCTCCTGATCGACAACGCCCGTCGCCTCCTGCCCGGGCTCCGGGTCTTCGAGTCCCTCCCCGGGCAGGGGCACATCCCCGACCCCGACGCCCTGCTCGCCCTCGCCCTCCGGATCGAGGCCTTCCTCGACGCCGGGGCCGCCCGACCCGGCTCGGAGTGATGTCGCGTCCCGGGAGTGCCGATCATAAGCCGTGTGACGGACGGATCGACCGCCCCGTCGGCGCACCCCCGCGTCGACCGGGGCGGGGGCGACGCTCAGGAGGGCGTGGATCATGGCGCGGGGCGCGACCAGGACGAGGAAGGCCCGCCTGGGCCTGGAACCGCTGGAGGGACGCCGACTGCTCGACGGCGCCCTCGCCTTCGAGGTCGGCACCCCGACCGGATCGATCGACCCGGCCGCCGCCGAGCTGCTGCCGACGGCACCGGCCGGCGTCGAGGCCCAGTCCGGCGCCGCCGACGCCGGGTCCGGCGCCACCGACGCCGAGGGGCCGGGCGTCCGGGTCCTGCAGGCCCAGGCGGCCCAGAACGCCCCGCCGACGCCGCCTCCGGTCAAGAACCTCCGATACACCACCCCCCGGGGGGTCCGGGTGGCGGTGAACCTGACCGGCCCCGGTACCCTCGCCGGCTCCAACGTCCGGCCCGACGGCACGCTCGACCTCGTCTACGACGGCACCGGCCCCAGCTCCCAGATCATCTCCCACGCCACCGGCTTCGCCCCGCTCGGCAGCGCCCGGGACGCCGACGTGCCGATCAACGCCCAGGCCGGATCCGGCGCCAACGCCGTCGGCCTGGCCGGGCTCCGCGTCTTCGACCTCGTCGACGGCGGCACGGTCAACTTCATCGGCGGCGTCCGCAAGCTCCAGCTCAACAACGTCGGCCGCAACACCGAGGTCTTCCTCCGCGAGTTGCCCGAGGTCGCCGCCGCCCGGGCCGCCAACGCCGGGAGGGACCTGACCCTCCAGGAAGACCAGCAGGGCGGCCTCTCCCTGGTGCTCACCGACGGCAACTTCTTCCCCGTCTTCCAGGTCGAGGGGGTCTCCGAAGAGCAGTTGAACGAGCCCCCGCCGGGCATCCGGATCCAGGTCAACCGGATCCTCGCCGACCCGGTCGTCAACGGCGACATCGGCAACCCCCAGTTCTTCGGCTACGACCCGGCCGCCGGGCAGCTCGTCCGCTTCGACGCCATCTCCGGCGCCGTGCTCCAGGCGATCGACGCCCCCAGCGTCGCCGACGGCGCCGGCGTCTCCCTCACCGACCTGAACGGCCGCCCCGTCGTCCTGCTCGGCCAGGGGAGCCTCGTCCGGGTCTTCGACGCCTCCGGCGGCGCGCTCGTCGGCTCCTTCACCACCGACAACCTGGCCGGCTTCGACTCGATTGACGGCATCGGCACCACCGACACCCGCACCGTACTGGTCGACGCCGAGGCCGACGGCCCGGGCGTTGCCCAGGGGGTGAACATCGCCGCCAGCCTCGCCTCCGGCGTCGCCGTGGCGACCACCACCCCGTTCGAGCCGACCCGGGAGTTCGACTTCCTCGGCGGCGCCACCGGCACCCCCGGCTTCGACCCGCTGGCCGTGCTCGGCCGGGGCTTCTTCGACGAGTTCCAGCCCAACACCGAGATCCTCGGGGCCATGGAGCTGGACACCACCGGCCCCCGCCTCGACGAGCTGGACCGCGTCGGCGCCCCCGGCCTGCCCGACGCCCCCCCCGCCGGCACCGACGAGGCCCTCGGCAGCATCGACCAGCTCGTCGCCCGGGTCGTCGGCGTCGCCGACGGCCGGAACGTGGTCAACCTCGTCAACCGCAACACCCTGGGCTTCGCCGGCACCGTCCTCCTGAACTACCCGAACCGGCTGGCCGGCCTCTCCGAGTCGTTCCGCCCCTCGCTGGCCGGTAAGGCCGTGTTCGACATCCAGGGGGACGTCCAGGCCTTCCTCGCCAACGACGCCCGGGGCCTGGTCCTCAACGACCTCGGCACGCTCTACCTGCTGGGGATCGGCCGGGCCCGAGACTCCTTCGTCGCCGGCTTCCCCGTGGCCCACGTCTTCCTCGGCCAGCGGCAGAACGTCCGGATCATCTCCCCGGTCATCCGGGGCGGCACCCGGGGCGGCGTCGAGCTGATCCCCAACCTCCAGCCCCTCGGCCCGCTGTTCATCCCCTGATCCCCCGACGGGGCATCGCCGATCCACCCCCCGAGCCGGCCGCCGGACCCGCCGTCCGGCGGCCGGCTCGGCTCGCATCCCCCCTCGGCACCCCCGCGATCACCCGATTTCAGCTTCCCTTCCCTTTGTGTCGATGGTATACAAATGTTCGGGACGGGGTCGCCGCGATGGGAGATCCGGCCGCCCCCATTCCCGATCCACCTCCCCATTTCCCCGGCCCCCGGCCGACACAGGAGCCCCGACCATGTCCGCCCTCCGCCCGCTCCGGTTCGCCGCGATCGCGATGCTGCTCGCCCTGGCCTTCCCCTCGACCTCACCGGCCGACGAGCCGGAGGGTGCGGAGCAGGCGAAGAAGGGGATCGACGCCCCGGCCGCCTTCGATCTGCTGAAGTCCCTCGTCGGCACGTGGGAGCAGCGCGACGGGGAGAACTCCTTCGTCATCACCTATCGCCTGACCGCCAATGACAGCGCCGTGGTCGAGACCTACGGCCCCGGCACCGAGTACGAGATGCTCTCGGTCTACCACCTCGACGGCGACCAGCTGCGGATGACCCACTACTGCGCCGCCGGCAACCAGCCCCGGGTGATCCTGGACCAGGACGCCTCCTCCCCCGAGGCGCTCGTCTTCGCCTTCGACGGCGGCTCCAACCTCGATCCGGCCAAGGATATGCACATGCACGAGGGCCGCCTGCTCCTGCACGACGCCGACCACTACACCGGCGAGTGGACCGGCTATCTCGACGGCAAGCCCTCCGGCACCCACGCCTTCGAGATGACCCGGGTCGAGGACTGAGGCCGGAGGACCACCCCGAGGGGCCCGACTCCGGCCCCCGCTCCCCACACGTGGGGAGCGGGCCCTTCGATCGATCCGATGAGGGGCCATCGCGTGGACACGGCGGCTCGCACGTCGTCTGATCCCCCCTCACCCGGGCTGCGCCCGCCCTCTCCCCCGAGGACGGGGGCGAGGGCCGGAATCCGTCCCCCTCTCCCCTCTCCCCGCTCGCGGGGAGAGGGCCGGGGTGAGGGGTCGGCGACCGAGACGCACGGCCCTGCGGGGCCTCCGATTGTGAAACAATTCTCTATCTTGACTCTCCCGTGTTCTCGGTGCTGCCGGCTCGTTACCGACCCGGCTTCCATGCGAAATCCCGACAGCACGAAGGACCACCGCGCGGGCCGGAGTGCGTGGACCACCGGGAGTGCGGGAGAGCCGGTAACCGGCGAACTTTCCAGATCACCTTTCCTTGCTGATCCCACGGGAACGCTGTCAGATCCGGGGCGAGTTAAAGCCTCGCCCCTTCGACCAGGACCGTCCTGAGTCGCTCCTCGATCCATTCAACTTTCACCCTCAACACCGACTCGTCGCCCACCAGCTCCGGCATGCTCCAGGTCGATCCGTAGTCGAACATCTTACGGGCGGGTGGCGTCCCGCCGATGGAGCCGGTGCTGGATCTACTCTTCACCGATCGATGCGAGAACGTATTGCGGAAGTCCTTCCACCGCTTCCATTCCCCCGAAGCAGAGATCGCCTTCAATGAGACTGGCAGCGGGTGATTTTCAGGGAGGACGGCGCCGAGTGCCCTCGCAAGCTTGAGCGGGTCGGAGTTTGAGCGGCGGGCCCTCTCATCGGTCCAGTCGAGGATCCCACGCTGACAGGCGTAGACGTGGCAGGCGTAGGTCCCGCTCTCGATCGCGGCAACGCCGCATGTGAAGAATGAGAACAGGCCCCGTTGTTGCCGGTATCCTGCCTCGAAATATTCGAGCCCTCTCCGCAGATTCGGATCCCATCCATCGACGATCGAATCCAGTGCCTCGCAACACGACCTGTAGCGGTAGGCGACCGAGATCATGGCACTTGCGAGATCACCCCACGCCTCCGGCTGCTGCGGCTTGAATATCCTCCCGAGGTCGAGGAGAGTTTCCCAAGGTTCGAGCGGGAACGAATCGGGCAGTTCGAATTGCAGGGATTGGCAAAAGGCCACCGCGTGCCCTCCTCCGCGAGATGGACGGGTCAATTACCGGCTCTCCCGCATTCCCGGTGGTCCACGCACTCCGGCCCGCGCGGTGGTCCTTCGTGCTGTCGGGATTTCGCATGGAAGCCGGGTCGGTAACGAGCCGGCAGCACCGAGAACACGGGAGAGTCAAGATAGAGAATTGTTTCACATCCATCGGCATCTAACCGAACTTCGTCCGGCCACTGTTCGACGAGCCCGACCACCCCGGCGTCTTCGAGGAGAACGCCCGGGGCCTGTTCCGGCTCCCGAAGGCCTCCTGATCCGCGCCCGGCCGGCCGTCTCCTCCATCGGTACGGATTGTGTGACTGGAATCGCCCCCGGCCACGATCTTATAGGGGAGGGGCCGACGGTCGGCCCCGCTGTCCTCCCTTGCGCGGAGCCCTCTCGTGCCGGCCGACGACCCCGAGGCTTCCTGGACCACCTTCGATCCCTCCTCGTCCCTCGATCGGACCGGGACCGGGACCCCGGCGGCTCCGCACCCGATCGCGCCGGGGCCGGACCCTCGACCGCGGGGACACGCCACCCGAGTACTCCGGCTCCGGCGCGAGACGAAGCCAATCGGCCGGCGTGCCGTGCGCGGAGCGAACCCAATTCTGCTGATGCAACCCCCTGTAAAAGCGAGGGATGTGTCATACGCCCCGGCCGCGCCGGGGCGCACCGAGCCGATTCCGACCGGCTCGGAGCCCTCCCCGATCGCCGGGACGACCCGCGACCGGGCCCTTTCCCGGGGCAGGGGCCTCCGGTCCCGCACCCGTCGCGCAAAACGAACCCAATCCCGGGCGCGTCGTTGTGCGGAGCGAAGCCATTTCGATCGGCGTAACTCTTTTCTGCGAAAGGCCTATTGCTGTTTGGTCCCGCGCGCACCGGGGCGCACCGGGCCGGTGCGCCCCGATGCACCGTCCCAGACGACCCTCCCCGTCCGGGCCGTGGGGGGAGGCATCCGGCCCGGGCGGGACGGCCCCCCGGATCCCGGCGCGAAACGAAGCCGATCGGCCGGTGCGCCTCGCGCGGAGTGAACCCAATTCGGTTTCCCGAATGCCAATCCGGGAAGAAGGTTGTGGCGAACGTCCGGCCGAATCGTCGGCGCACCGGCCGCGATCGTCCCGGGCATTGACCCCTCCGGGCGATGCCCCCGAGGGGTCGGTGCCACGCACCCGGGTCTCCCCGCCCCGGGAGGGGAGGTCGGCGAGGAGCAGGGACGCGGGGCCGGGCCCGACCCGGGACGGCCGGCCTCCCCATCCCAGGGGAGATCGGGCCGCCGGCGGCACGACGGTCGCACCCGAGTCGATCGGGGGCCCGGGCGCGGTCGCCCCGGGCGTCGGGCGGCTCCCCTCCCATCGGCCCGGGGTCTGTCGCGCCTCCCCGGGAGCCGTCCGGACGCCACCCCCCGCCTCCCGGTGGGAGTCGAGGTCGCTCGGAGACCGGACGCCCCCGAGGCCGACAGCAGCCCGATGGAGCCAACCCCATGATCCCCCTCAACCCGGCCCTCTCGACCGCGATCTCGATCCCGATCGGCCCGATCGCCGCCCTCATCGGCCTGGCGGTCGTCCTCGGCTGCGTCCCGGCCGGGCCCGCGACGCCCCGACCCGAAGGGGCCGCCAACCCGGGCGACTACGCCCGGGATCGGGCGTCGATGGTCGATCGCCAGCTCCGCGCCCGGGACATCACCGACCCCCGGGTCCTCGACGCGATGTCCCGGGTCCCCCGGCACGAGTTCGTCCCCGAGGGGCTCCGCGACCAGGCCCATGCCGACCGCCCGCTGCCGATCGGGCAGGGCCAGACGATCTCCCAGCCGTACATCGTCGCGTTGATGACCCAGTTGGCCGGGCCCGGGCCCGGGGACCGCGCCCTCGACGTCGGCACCGGCTCCGGCTACCAGGCCGCCGTGCTCGCCGAGCTGGCCGGGGAGGTCTTCAGCATCGAGATCCACGAGGAGCTGGCCGACTCGGCCCGGGAGCGTCTCGGCCGGCTCGGGTACGATAACGTGGCCGTCCGCCACGGAGACGGCTACCGGGGCTGGCCCGAGCACGCGCCGTTCGACCTGATCGTCGTCGCCGCGGCCCCGGCCGAGGTCCCGCCCCTCCTGGTCGAGCAGCTCGCCCCGGGGGGACGCCTGGTGATGCCGGTCGGGGACGAACTGGGGCAGCAGCTCATCCTGATCGAGAAGGACGAGGGGGGCTCGACCACCCGACGCTCGATCGCCCCGGTCGCCTTCGTGCCGATGACCGGCGAGGCCCGTGGGGCCGGGGGGCCCGACCGATGACCGGCCCGGGAGTCGCCCGAGGGGTCGCCGCGATGTCCGTCCCCGACCCGGGCCGCGCCGAGGTCCGCTCGCCGATCTGACCCGTGTTGGAGCGTCGCGAAACAGTTCGATTCGGTCGGCATTTTTTGCAAGACGGGGTGGATTTTCCTTGGCAATGGCGGCGGAGGTTGACAGAATCTCAGACCAGGATCATTTCCCATCAATTTCTCGATCCTTGCACCGTCCCGTCGTGCGATCCTGACCTGCCGCCCCCGTGCGGCCCCGCCCCATTCTGTCTCGGGGCGGGTCGGCTCCCGGCGCCCTTGCATTCGCGGGGGCGCCGTCACCGCTCTCAGGAGGAGCGAACCGATATGACCCGATTTCGCCGCAATCCCTCCGGCTTCACGCTGATCGAGCTGCTCGTCGTCATCGCCATCATCGGCGTGCTCATCGCGCTGCTCCTGCCCGCCGTGCAGAGCGCCCGAGAGGCGGCCCGACGCGCCCAGTGCACCAACAACCTGAAGCAACTGGGCCTGGCCCTGCACAACTACGAATCGGCCGTCCAGTCGCTGCCCTGGGGCGACGGGCCGGACCAGTGGAACCAGTGGTCGTCGATGGCGCTGATGTCGCCGTACATGGAGCAGTACACCATCTACAGCGCCCTCAACTTCGGCTACGCGCTGCAGAACCCGGCCCTGCTGGCGAACACGACGGCCCAGCGGGCGACGCTCAGCTTCCTGCAGTGCCCCTCGGACGAGGACCGGCTGACCAGCCCGGACGGCCACAACAATTATGCGGCCAACGCCGGCAACGCCCCGGCCGCCTTCTACGACTGGAATAACACGGGCGCCTTCAACGGCCTCTTCGGCTGGTCGGGCCGGCCGCCGGACGGGCAGGCCCCGTTCACGACCCCCCGCAGCGCGAACGAGGCCAAGCAGAAGCCGATCGTCAAGCTGGCCGACATCCGCGACGGCACCAGCAACACCGCCGCGTTCAGCGAACGCGTCAAGGGCATCGGCTGGTTCGCCAACCCCACGGTCCCCGACCTGACCCGCCCCTCGGCCACGCCCGTCCAGATCGACAAGCCGGCGAACACCGTCGACCTGAACAGCCCCCAGCTCTTCTACCAGCAGTGCCGGCAGGTCAGCCCCTATACCCCCGGGGCGGTCTTCAGCCCCAACTTCTACGCCTACGGGTCGTACTGGCACAACGGCGGCTTCGGCCACTCGCGTTACAACCACATCATGACGCCGAACCAGCATAGCTGCAACTACAGCACCTCGCGCTGGGGCGGCGACTCCGGCGGGGCGTACACCGCCTCCAGCCGGCACCCCGGCGGCACGAACGTCTGCTTCGCCGACGGCTCGGTCCGGTTCATCAAGGAGAGCGTCGCCGCCACCGTCTGGTGGGCGCTGGGCAGCCGGGCCGGCGGCGAGGTCGTCTCGGCCGACCAGTATTGACCCGAGGGCCGTCGCCCGACGGCCGACGCGGCGCCCCGATCCGAAGGCCGGCCCGATCGATCCCCGGGCCGGCCTTCGGGCGTCCTCGCGGGCCTCATCCCCCCGAGAGGCCCTCGTCGAGCGGCAGGTCGAAGTCGAGCTTGTTCTCGCCGGCCTGGAGGTCGTGCATGTAGGCCGCGTTCAGGATGTCGGGGTTCTTGCTGATCTCGGGCCCCGAGAAACTGACCCGGTTCTGCCCGATCAGCGTGGTGATCGTGTAGGAGCCGTCCTCGTTGATCGGAGTCGACCGCGCCGCGGCGTTCTTGCGCTCGACGTTCGACGGGTCGAACGAGATGGTGCCGGTGGCCGGCTTGCCGTTCAGCGTCACCTTCCCCGAGACCATCACCTCCTCCGTGCCCGTGTCGACACTCGGCCTGCCGCCGCCGCATCCCGTACCGGCCGCGAGCAGGGCCGCCGCGGCCACGGCCCCGAGGCGTCTTCGGCTGATCGCCATGCTTCGATGCTCCTGATTCATAGGGGTGAACATCCCGATCGATTTGACGGGTGGGGATGTGGGGTTCAGCTTGGCAAAATGGGCCCGGCATTGCAACCGGGGCGCGGGCCCCGGCGGCGGGGCGGGGCGGGCCCGGTCCCTCAGGGGCCGGATGTCGGGCCGCCGGCCTCCCGGAACTCGACGACCCGGTCGGCGGCGAGGCCGGTGTGGCGCTCGACGGCCCCGGACGGCCAGCGGATCTCCAGCTCGTCGACCTCCCCCGCGTCGCCGAGGCCGAACCAGAGCCGCCGATCGGGGGCGGAGAGGTAGCCGGTCCCGGCGGTCTGCCAGCGGGCAATCGTCCGCCCCCCGGCCCGGCACGAGACCCGGGCGCCCACCGGGGTCGGCCCCGAGGCCGAGCCGATCAGCCGGACGCCCAGCCAGTGGCCGGGCCCGGGGGTGACGTTGCGGAGCAGGCTCGCCGGGGAGTCCCGGTGGTCCACCACCAGGTCGACCAGCCCGTCGCCGTCCAGGTCGCCGCTCGCCGACCCCCGGCCGACGACCCGGCGGTCGAAGTAGGCCCCGGCCGTCCCGGCGGGGGCGGTCGCGTACCGGCCCCCGCCGAGCCCGGCGTACCAGCGGGGGGGCTGGGCCATCGGCGCCTCGATCCAGGGCTGGTCGTCGACGTGCCCGTTGGCCACGAACAGGTCGAGGATCCCGTCGTTGTCGCCGTCGAAGGCCGACGCCCCGAAGCCAGTGACGGCCAGGCTCGGCGCCTCCAGCCCCGAGCCTGGCGTGGCGTCGGCGAACTGGCCGCCGCCGAGGTTGCGGAGCAGGGTGTCCGGCTCGTTGCGGAAGTTGGTGTGGTAGAGGTCGATCAGGCCGTCGCCGTCCAGGTCGTCGGCGACCACCCCCATGCTGGCGGTCGCCCGGCCGGCGCCGTCGAAGGCGGCCCCGGCGGCCACGCCCACTTCCTCGAACCGGAGCCCTCCCCGGTTCAGGAACAGGAAGTCGGGCACGGCGTCGTTGGCCACGAAGAGGTCGAGCCGGCCGTCGCCGTCCAGGTCGGCGATCGCCAGGCCGAGCCCCCGGCCGTCGGGCACCTCGATCCCGGACTCGGCGGAGACGTCGGTGAAGGTGCCGTCGCCGTCGTTGCGGAAGAGGAGGTCGGCCTGCGCCGGGAACCGGCCGGGGGGGCAGTGGATCGGCCGGCCGGAGGAGTCCGTGCAGGGGGGGGCCGTCCCGGGATCGGCCTCGACGTAGGTGACGACCACGAGATCCAGGTCGCCGTCGCCGTCCAGGTCGGCGAAGCCGGCGGCGGTGCTCCAGCGGTCGGACCGGACGCCGGCGGCCTCGGTCACGTCGGTGAAGGTGCCGTCGCCCTCGTTCCGATAGAGCACGGTCGAGCCGAATCCGCTGACGAACAGGTCCTCATCCCCGTCCGCGTCGATGTCCCCGACGGCGCATCCCATGCCGTATCCCCGGCCGCCGACGCCGGCCGATTCGGTCACGTCGGCGAACGTCCCGTCGCCCTGGTTGCGGAACAGGCGGTTCGGGGCCGGGGGGTCGTGGTGGTCGACCGGCAGGGGGCAGCCGTTGACGAGGTAGACGTCGAGCCGGCCGTCGCCGTCGAAGTCGATCAGGCCGACGCCGCCCCCCATCGTGTCGGCGATGAACAGGTCGTCGGTCGCGCCGCTGTCGTAGCGGAAGGCGAGCCCCCGGGACTCGGCCTGGTCCTCGAACCGGGCGACCGACGGGGCGGGGGGAGGGGCGGCCGCCGACGGCCCCGGGGCGGACACGTCGACGACCTCGGCCGTGAGCCTCGGGGGCGTGATCGGCTCGGGATCGGGCCCGCCGGTGCCGAGACGCGCGAGGGCCGACTGGGCCTCTCGGTCGAACGGGTCGAGCCGGGCGGCCTGCTGGAACCAGGATCGGGCCAGGGCGGGCAGGTCGGAGTCGAGGCAGAGGCGGGCGATGGCCAGGCATTGCCCGGCGTCGTCGACCCCGGAGAGGCTGTCGTTGACGGCCGCCTTGAGGGCCTCGGTCCGCCCCCGGATCACCTCGGCCCGCCCCAGGACCGGGGCGGCCTCCTCGTCGAGCCCGGCCCGGGCGAGGGCCCGGCCGAGCGTGTAGTGGGCCTGCAAGTGCTGGGGGTCGGCCTTGACGGCCGATCGCCAGCGGTCGAGGGCCTGCTCCGGTCGGCCGAGGGCCTGCTCCGCCTCGCCGAGGAGCAGCCACCATCGGGCCTGCTCGGCGGACTGCTCGGGGAGCGGGCCGAGGGCCCGCTCGACCTCCTCCGGGCGGCCGAGGGCGGCCTTGCACCCGGCCAGGGCCAGGCGGAGGGCCGGGTCGTCGGCCGTGGCGAGGGAGGCGGCGACGAGGTCGGGCAGGGCCCCGGCAGGGTCGCCCCGCTCGTATCGGATGAGGCCACGGGCGCGGACGAGCCAGGGGTCCCGGGGGGACCGTTCCAGGAACGGCCGGAGCTGGCGGAGCAGCCGGTCCCCCTCGTCGCCGAGGTCGCGGAACTGCTCCGGCTGGCGGTGCTCCAGCTCCAGGCCGGTCAGCGAGACGAGGTGGCGGGGGTCGCCGGTCAGCCGGAGCAGGTCTCGGAGCAGCCCCCGGGCCTCCTCCTCCCGGCGGAGCCGGAACATCAGGCCGAGCAGCCGGGCCCTGGGCTCGACGGCCGTCGGGTCCGCATCGATCGCGGCCCGGAGGGCCTGCTCGGCCCCGAGCCGGTCGGACCGCCCCATCGCCAGGGCCGCCCGGAGCCCCAGCGCCCGGGGCCAGGCCGGGTCGCCCTCCGGGATGACCCGGAGCACGTCGTCCGCCTCATCCTCCCGGCCTAGGGACAGCAGCGAGGCGCCCAGCATGACCCGGGCCCGGGAGTCGTCCGGGTGCCGCTCGACCCAGCGGGAGAGCCGGGGCGCCGCCTCGTCCCATCGCCGGGCCGAGGCCGCCGCCTCGATCGCCGACCAGCGTTGCGCGTCCGACGGCCGCAATGCCCAGATCGCGAGCGCGGCCAGGGCGGCCGCCCCCGAGAGGGCGCCCCCCAGCCGGCGGGCCCGGTGCCCGGCTCCGTTACCCCCGACCGCCATCGCCGCCCCCCTGGCCGAACGGGCTCGGCCCCGAGCCGGTGCGATCGCCCCGAGCGTCTCGGGGCACGCGGGGCGGGCCCCCGATCGCGGACGTCCCCGGGTGTCCAGTCCCCGGGTGTCCATGAGTAACCGGGGAGACGCGGGGGATCAAGGGCGGCGACGGCCCGTTGACGGCGGGCGGCCCGTCAGCGGCGGAGGGTGGAAGGGGGGCGGTCGTCGCCCCGGGAGGAGTTGAAGACGCCGCTGCCGAGGGATCGGAGCATCTGGCGGCCGCCGGGCAGCAGCACCGGGGTGAAGTTCGGGAAGGAGGCGGGGCCGCTGACCCGGATGTCGGCGATCTGGCCGCCGGCCTCCCGGAAGGCGTCGCTGACCAGGGGGATGCGGAGGCCGTTCCGGCCGTAGAGGATGCGGAGGCGGAGGTCGAGCTGGCCCCGGAGGTCCATCGTCCCGCCGCCCCGGAGGCTGATGGCGTCGCCGGAGAGCTGGATCGGGTCGAGGTAGGCCAGGCCGTTCTCGACCCGGACGGCGACCTCGGCGGTGTCGAACGCGGTGGAGTCCGACGGCGCGGCGATGTCCAGGGTGTTGAGCACCTTGAAGAAGCGGAGGGCGACGGGCAGGTCGCCCAGGTCCCCCTCGGAGATCCGGAAGTCCCCCTGGCCGCTGAGGGTCCGGGGGTCGGCGCCGACGCCGTTGAAGGCGATCATGCCCGAGAGCAGGCCGCGGAAGCTCTGCTTGGCGGGCAGGGTCTTGGTGAACTCGGCGAGGTCGGCGTCGTGCACGGCGAGGGTGGCGGCGTACTCCGGCTCCTCGTCCAGGCCGATCCGGCCCTGGCCGGTGAGCCGGCCGCCGAGCAGGTCCCCCTCGATCGCCTCCATCGCGGCCGAGTCGCCGTCGACGACCAGCGGGGAGCGGACCCGGGTCACCTGCAACCCGGCGATCATCAGGCTCTCCAGGTCGACCAGCCCGCTGAGGCTGAGGGCCCGGCCGTCGAACCGGCCGGAGAAGCCGGCGAGGCGGCCGTGGATCGACTCCAGCGGGATCCCGGCGCGGATGGTCTGGCCGTCGAGCACGACCAGGCCGTTTTCCCACTCGACGAAGGCGGGATCCCCGGGCCGGCCCGACCAGCCGAGGCGGAGGTCGCCCCGCATCGTCGGGATCGGCCGGCTCTCGTCCAGGCGTCGGGCGAACTCGGCCATCACCGAGGGCATCAGCTTGCGCAGCTCGGAATCGAGCCGGAAGCGGGCGACCCGGAGGTCGGTCATCGACAGGCCGAAGCGGCCGTCGGGCTCCAGCTCCACCGAGCCGGTGCCGAACCGGACGGGGGAGCCCCGGAACTGGAACGAGACCTCGTCCATCGTCACCAGGCCGTCGTCGTAGACGAACGAGCCGTCGATCCCCACCATCGCCGGCAGCTCCAACGGGGGGGGGCTCGGCCCCCCGGGCTCGACCGGGGCCGGGGTGAACTTCAGCCGGATCGAGGTGCCGGGGTCGGGCCGGACGGCGAGCCGGGCGTGATTCTCGTTCCCCTCGACCCGGATCGCCGCGTCGAGCGAGGCCTTGCCCGTGGGGTTGAGCAGGTCCCAGGTCGCCCGCCACTCGGGCGGCATGGCGCGGCGGAGCTGCTCGTCGAAGGGGAGATCCGAGGCGAGCAGGGTCAGCTCGGCATCGAAGGAGTTCGGCCCGACCTGGCGGACGACGCCCTCGGGGCACTCGATCCGGGCCAGGCCGTTGTAGCCGACGAGGTCCCGGAACATCCAGCGGTCGGGCATGATCACCAGGCGTCCCTTCACCTTGGTGATCGGGTAGGGCATCCCCTCCCAGGTGAAGGCGAAGCCGCCGGCGCCGTCCGGCTGGCCGAGGTCGAGCGTGGCCGACAGCGCGACCGTCTCCTCGCCGCCGGGCGTCGGGGGCGGCCGGCGCTCGAAGTGGCCGTGGGCGACGCGGACGGTCCCCCTCGGCTGGAACTGGCGGAGCACCTCGCGGACCTCGGGGGTGAGGGCGGCCAGCAGCGTCTCGTCGATCGGCAGGGCGCCCATCTCGAAGTCGAGCGAGACGACGCAGTCGGGGCCGGGGCGGTCGATCGTCCCCCAGCACCGGGCCTCCCGGTTGCCGATGAACGTCCGCAGCCCGGGGGGGGCGATCGTCACCCGCTCCCCCTCCCAGACCACCCGGCCGGAGAGGTGCTCCAGCGGGTAGGGGAAGGCGGCCGTGGTGATCGACACGTCCTTGAGGTCCAGGGTGAGGCCGACCCCCACCTCGCCCCCCGGCCGATCCCGGACGGCCCGGAGGTAGGCGTCGGTCCGGCCGCCGGGCTTCAGCTCGGTCCAGATGCCGAGCAGATCGGGGGGCGTCTTGGCCTTGAGACGGTCGCCGATCTCCAGGTCGGTGGCCTCGATCAGCAGGTCGAGCGGGCCGGAGGCGGGGTCGGTCGCGTCGACCGAGCCGGCGGCCCGGATCGTCGTGTTGCCGAAGGAGCCCTTGGCGTACTCGATTTCGGCCGAGCCGTCCCGGATCGTCGCCAGCAGCTCGACCTCGCTGAGCGGGAACGGCAGGTCCGGGCAGGCCCAGGTCCCGGAGCGGACCATCAGGTCCAGCTCGTGGTCTCGCAGCGGCCCATCGGGGGCGCCGGGGTCGAGGACCAGGCGCTCGACCCGCACGTCCAGCTCGCCGGCGGAGAGGCCGAGCCGCTCGAAGGCCGGGTGCCACTCGGCCGGGAGCCGGGCCTTCAGGGCGTCCCCCAGCTCCAGGCGGACGAGCCCGCCGCCGTCGAGGGTGACGCGATGCGACCGGGTGTCGAAGGTGCCGGAGAGGTCGAGCCGCTCGAAGCCGTCCCCCCGGGCCGAGCCCTCGATCCGGTAGGTGACGTCCGACAGCGGGTCCAGCTCCAGGGCCACGTCCCGGAGCACGGCGACGGAGCCGGCGCCGCGGTCGAGCAGCACGGTGCCGTTGCGGACCTGGACCTTCGGCAACTGCTCGGGGGGGGGCAGTGGCCAGGGGTCGGCCAGCAGGCCCTGGAGGTTCCAGGAGCCGTCGGGCCGCCGGCCGAGGCGGAGGGTCGGCTGGGCGACCACCACCTCGCTCGGGCGGAACTGCTTCTTCAGGAGCGCCGCCACGTCGTACCGGAGCGCGAGGTAGCCGACCTCGATCGTCGGCCCGGCCGGGGCGTCGAGCCCCTGGTGGACCCGCACCTGCTCCAGGGTGGCCGTCCCGGCGATCGGCCGCAGCTTGACCCGGCCGACCTGCACCACCGAGCCGGGCAGCAGCCGGACCGACTCGCGCTCGACCAGCCGGGCCAGCTCCGAGCCGTCGGTGGCGTGGCCGACGGCATACCAGCCGCCGCCGACGAGCACCGAGACGGGCACGACCACCGCCCAGGCCACCATCCGCTTCGTGTCTCGGCCGAACCGCCCGCCCACCAGCCGGACCACCCCGGCCGCCACCACGCCCATCGCCGGGATCATGCCGGGCAGGCGGTACCGGATCGAACTGACGAAGACCGCGTGGAGCAGGCAGAAATAAACAAGCGTCCCGACGAGCAGGACCAGCGCCCTGGGGTCTCGCCGGCGGTCCCAGAGCCCGACCGCGAGCAGGGCGAAGACCGGGATCGTCGCCACGCCGCTGAGGATGCCCACGCCGGGGGCCGACAGCTCGTCGGCGTTCGGCCAGGGGCTCCAGAAGCGGCCGACCTTGCGGGCGGCCAGCTCCAGCGCCCGCCCGGGGTGCTCCCGGGCGAAGTCGACGGCGAGGCGGCGGAGGGTGGCGTCCTGCTCGACCTCGCCGAGGGCCCGGATCCCCGGGTCCTCGAGGAAGGTCATGTCGCTGGCGCCGGTGGCGTCGGGGCTCAGGCCGTCGTAGAGGCTGGCGCCGACCCAGAGGGCCGTCGGCACGAACCGGCCGAGGACCCGCTCGTTGCGGATCCACCAGGGCGCCATGGTGGCCGCGATCGTCACCGCCACCACCGCCGACAGGCCGACCGCCCTCCGGGTCCGCTCGCAGGCGACCCAGGCCAGCAGGGCCGCCGGCACGAACGCCGCCCAGGAGGGCCGGACCAGGATCGCCGCCCCGACCGCCAGGCCCGTCAGCCCGGCGACGATCACCGAACTGGGGCCGCTCGGCCCGATCGGCCGGGCGTCCCCCGCGCCGTCCTTCGGCCTCGGCCTCCAGAGCACCGCCAGCCCCCAGAGCGCCAGCAGCATCAGCGGCACGAACAGCGCCTCGGACAGCAGCAGCGCCGACAGGCCCACCGAGTAGGGCTCGACCGCCGCCAGGGCCGCGGCCACCGTGGCGACCGCCCGGGCTCGTCGGCGGTCGGTTTCGGTCCCCCGCCTCCAGATCGAGGCGACCAGCCCGTAGACGAGCCCGACGCCCATCGCCCCCATCGCCGCCTGCACCGCCCGGGCGCCGAGGGCCGCGTGCTCGCCGAAGGTGGCCTGGCAGGCGGCGAGGAAGGCGGGGTAGCCGGGGGTGCGGAGGGCGTAGTGCGGGTGGCCCCACTGGTCGACGACGTAGGGGGAGCCGGTCCGGATCGCCTCGGCGAGGTGCCAGTAGATCGTCGTGTCGCCGAAGACGCCGAGCAGCCCTTTTTGATGGGTGTAGAGCTGCACGGCCCCGGCCGCCAGCAGCCGGAAGGCCAGGGCGGCGAGCAGGATCAGCGGCAGCGGCACGCGCCGGGTCCACCGCGATCGTCGCGTCGAGTCGGGCATGGGTGGCACGCTCGGACCGCCCCGCTCGTCGCGAGGGGCGGCGGATCGGTTGGGGTGGAGGGGCGTCCGGGTCCGATCGCCTCGGTGCCGTCGCTCGGATGGGGCCGGGCATCCTAGCCCGGGGGACCGATCCGGTCAATCGCGACCGAGGGGAGGGGCGGGAGGCCCCCGAGCATCCCACTCAATCCAGGTCCAGGGCGTGCGCCTTCAGGTCTTCGAGCGAGACGAATTCCAGGGTGGAGATGTGCGTGGCCTCCAGCATGACCGGCGGGGCGACCCCGGCCTCCAGCGCCTCCTTCCATCGCTCGACGCACAGGCACCAGCGGTCGCCGGGGTTCAGCCCGGGGAAGCCGAACTGGGGCATGGGGGTGACCAGGTCGTTGCCCCGGCGTCGGGAGAATTCGAGGAACTCGGCCGTCAGCTCGGCGCAGACGATGTGGATGCCGACGTCGTCGGCGCCGGTGTGGCAGCAGCCGTCGCGGAAGAACCCGGTCATCGGGTCGGTGCCGCAGGATTCCAGGTTGCCGCCGAGCACGTTCTTGGCCATGGCCCGAACTCTCCCCCGTGTCGCCCCGCCTCGATCGGCCTGCCGGGGCCGAGCCGAGGGGCGGACCCTCCCCGGGTATCGTAACCGGGGGGGGAGTCGGGCCGGAAGCGGACGGCCCCGGGCACCCCCCGATTCGAGGGACCCGGGGCCGGGGCGCCGGCGGCGTCGACCCGGGCTCAGCGGCCCTCGCGGAGGACCAGCAGGCGTCGGGCATGCCGGATGGCCTCCTCGACGTCGGGCATGCCGAGGCCCATGACCCGGAAGAGCAGGCGGTCGAACTCGGCCTCCAGCCCGCCGTCCTCGGCGGCCGACCGGGGGGGGGGCGGGGGGGCGGCCTTGGTCGCGGGCCGGTCGGCGGCCGGGGAGTATCGGGACGGTCGCCCCCGTCGCCTCGCGGGCCTGGCCCGGGAGGCGGGCGACCGTGCCGACGTGCCGTTCCCCGACCCGGGCTCCCGGCCGGGGGGACGGTTGCCGGTCAGCCCCTTCTCGGACCGGAGGCGGTGGACCAGCGTGTCGCTGATCTTGCCCTCGTGGCCGGCGGCGGCCCAGGCCTCGTTGACGGCCTTCGCGCCGCCCGTCGGGTTGCCGTCGAGGTACGCGTTCACGAAGTCGGTCTTGCTCGTGGGCGAGCCGTTGTTTGGAGATGTCGCCATGCCTGTCCTCCCGGGATCGGGGATATGGATGATTTCTAGTTTAGCTGATCCGGCCCCGCAATCAGCAAACTCCGCCCCGTTTCCGCGCGAGGAAATCGCGGGGGAGAGGCCCGGCCGGTAAGATCGAATCATCCGTTCGACCCCGGATCATTGGCCGATCCCGGAGGACCGGGCCGCGATGGCAGTCCGATTCGACGACACCGCGATCTCCCGGGCCGCCGAGGCGGTGGCCAACGCCGGGGCCCTGCTCGTCGGCGCCGGTGCCGGGATGGGGGTCGATTCCGGCCTCCCCGACTTCCGCGGCCGGGAGGGCTTCTGGAGGGCCTACCCGGCCGCCGAGCGCCTCGGCCTGAGCTTCTTCGAGCTGGCCAATCCCCGATGGTTCCGCCAGGACCCCGCCCTCGCCTGGGGCTTCTACGGGCATCGGTCGAACCTGTACCGGGCCACCTCGCCGCACCCGGGCTTCGCCATCCTCCGGAGGTGGATGGAGGGGATGCCCGCCGGGGGCTTCGTCTACACCTCGAACGTCGACGGCCACTTCCAGAAGGCCGGCTTCCCCGACGACCGCGTCCTGGAATGCCACGGCGCGATCGGGCGGCTCCAGTGCGTCTCGGGGTGCGGCATCGGCCCCTTCGACGCCGGGCCCTCTCCCTTGGTGATCGACGCCGACGCCCTCCGGGCCGCCGACCCGCTGCCGTCCTGCCCCGGTTGCGGCGGCCTGGCGAGGCCGAACATCCTGATGTTCGGCGACGGGGACTGGGACCCCTCGGCGACCGACGCCCAGCAGCGCCGGTTCGAGGCATGGCTCCTGTCGATCGGCGAGGGCCCCCTCGTGGTCGTCGAGTGCGGCGCGGGCAAGGTCGTCCCCACCGTCCGCCTGCTCTGCGAGCGGGCCGCGAGGCACCTCGGGGGCACGCTGATCCGGATCAACCTCCGGGACGACGACGTGCCCGACGGCCAGGTCGGGCTGCCGCTGGGGGCGCTCGAGGGCCTCGATGCGATCGACCGGCGGATCGGGTCGACGGGCCGGGGCTGACGCGAGCCCCGGGGGATGGGTCCCCTCACTTGGCGAACTTGTACCACTTGCTCGCGTGCTCTTTGCCCGTGTCGAGCTCCTCGACGATGGCCTTGAAGGCGGTCGAGAGGTGGACGTCGCGCTGGAGGCGCTCCAGGTCCCCGGGGGGGAGCTTGGTCGAGGCGGGGCCGGTCCCCTGGTCGACCCGGCCGCCGCCGGTGGTGACCTCCATCCAGAGGACGGTCTGGTCGTGCGAGGCGGCGTTCTTCTTGACCTGGGACCGGGTGACCTGGTTGCCGTTGAGGCGAAGGCGGTCGGGCCCTTCGCGGGACACGGCGATGACGTACGTCGTCTTCTTCGCGAATCCGAACCATCCCACGGTGGATCGCCCCCGTTCGAGTCGCCGGCCGGGGATCACGTTCGTTCGCCCGGGCCGATCAGGTCGCATCGTAGCGATCGAGGCGGGCGGCTCCAAAAGAATTGTTCCCGGAATCGATCGGGGCCGTGCCCTGGCGTCGGGCAGGGGCCCGGGCCGGTTCAGCCGGGCGGGATCGGGCCGCCCCGGAGGGCGAGGATGCGACGGGTCGACCCGGTGCGCCGGACCCGGTCGGCGATCCGGTGGCCGACGACCCAGATCAGGCCCCGGCGGTCCCGGACGACGGGGACCATCCCCCGGTCGGCCGGCGGGACGCGGCGGCCCCGGAGGAAGTCTCCCATCGGCATCGACTTGCCCCCCATGCCCAGCGGGCCGAAGCGGTCGCCGGGCAGGCCAGGGCCGACGAGCAGGTGGGGGCCGGTGCCGTGGTCGAACGGGTCGACCGCGTCGAGGTCGACCCGCTCGTCGGCCGGCGAGTCGGCCGGGGGGTCGACCTCGGCCGAGAACCGCAGGCCCCCCCAGGTCGCCGATCCCGGGATCGCCAGGGCCGACGGCGGGGGGGGGACGGGCGGGGCCGAGGCGTCCGAGGGGACCAGGCGGGCCAGCGTCGGCGAGAGGTGCAGGTCCACCCCCTCCCCGATCGTGTGACGCCCGCGGTCGTCCTGCACCAGCGAGGAGATCCGGCGCCATCGGGCCTCCGACATCGACCGCTCCGGCCACCCCGCCCGCCTCCAGGCCAGCCGGACAACCTCGACCCGGGCCGACGCCGGCAGCCCGGCCAGGCGGTCCCGGTGGAAGGCGATCTCGCCGGGGCCGCCGTCGACCAGCACCGACCGGGCCAGGCCGGCGACCCGGTCGTCGGCCAGGGACACCGCATCCCGGGTCGCCCGGGAGAGCCGGACCAGCGCCTCGGAGACCCTCGGGTTGAGCCCTTCCAGCACCGGGAGGACCTCGTGCCGGATCCGGGCCCGGGTCCGGGACCGGTCGGCGTTGGTCTCGTCCTCCCGCCAGGGCTGGCCGATCGCCTCCAGGTACGACCGGCCCTCACGCCGGGAGGTCGTCAGCAGCGGCCGGACCAGCAGCACCCCCTCGGCCAGCCTCCGGCACCGGGGCATCCCGGCGAGGCCCCGGGGGCCGGTGCCCCGGATGATCCGGTGCAGGACCGTCTCGGCCTGGTCGTCCCGGGTGTGGCCGACGGCGACCAGGCCCGCCCCGCGCCGCGTCGCCACCTCGACGAGCCAGGCATAGCGGGCGTGCCGGGCGTCGGCCTCGAAGTGGCCGGGCCGCTCGGCCCGCCAGTGGCCGAGGTCGAAGGGCAGGCCCAGCACCTCGGCCAGCTCGGCCACGGACCTCGCGTCCCGGTCGGCCTCCTCCCCGCGAGCGCCGTGGTGCAGGTGGGCGACCGACAGATCCAGTCCCAGCCCGGGCGCCACCTCGTGCAGGGCCCGGAGCATCGCCACGCTGTCCCCCCCGCCGGAGACGGCCGCCACGATCGCCCCGGCCCCGGCCCCGGCCCCGGTCCGGCCCCGGAGCCGATCGAGGAATCGTCGGGCCCGATCGACCGGGATCGAGGCGGGGATGGGCGTCATGGTTCTCCTCCGATCCGGGACGAGGAGGGGTGCGGATCGGCCGCGGCGGGCCGCCCGGGCGATCGTCCATTATACTGGGGGCATGAACCCGGAACTGCTCGCCCTGCTCCGCTGCCCCCGATGCCGGGGGCGCCTGGAACTCGCCCCCGAGGGGGACGCCGCCCTGCGATGCGTCGGCTGCTCCGCCTCGTTCCCGGTCGCCGACGGCGTGCCGAGGCTGGCGGGGGAGGCGTACGTCGCCAGCTTCGGCCGCCAGTGGAACCGCTACGACGTGGCCCGCGACGAGGAGGACGAGGCCGTCTTCCGGGCCAAGACCGGGGTCGACCCGAGGGGCCTCTCCGGCCGACTCGTCCTCGACGCCGGCTGCGGCGGGGGCCGGTACGCCCGGCTGCTGGGAGGCTTCGGGGCGAGGGTGGTGGGCGTGGACCTGAGCGACGCCGTGGACAAGGCCGCGCGCCTGACTGCCGAGTTCCCCGACGTGGCGATCATCCAGGCCGACCTGCTGGACCTGCCGCTGGTCGACTCGGCCTTCGACCTCGTCTTCTCGATCGGCGTGTTGCACCACAGCCCCGACCCCCGCCTCGCCTTCTCCCAGGTCGCCCGTCGCGTGAAACCCGGGGGTCGCCTGGCGGTCTGGCTCTACCGCCGCAACACCCCGCCCCAGGAGTGGCTCAATTCCGCGATCCGGACCGTCACCACCCGGACCCCCCCCGGGGTGCTGGAGCCCCTCGGCGCCGGGCTCGGCGTGCTGGGGAGCGTGCCGGTCCTGAACAGGACGCTCAACAAGGTGTTCAACTTCTCCAACCACCCCGACTGGACCCTTCGGGTCTGCGACAACTTCGACTGGTACGCCCCGGCCTACCAGTCGCACCACACGCTGCCCGAGCTGCGCCGGTGGTTCGAGGAGGAGGGCTTTACCGACCTCGTCGAGCTGCGTCCCCAGAAGGCCGGCCGCCTCTACGACTGGGCCTATGACCGCGACCTGATCATCGGCAGCGGCGTGAACGTGGCCGGCACGCGAGCCGGGGCTTGAGGCATCCCGACCTCGCGTCCCGACCCACCTCGTCGGGACGACGGCTCGGCGCAAGCGCACGTTTTCGACGAAGCGTATCCTTGCGACGGGCCCGATGATCCTTCGGTACAACACCACCCCGGCCGGCCCACCGTCGGAAAACCGCGGGCTCTCCCGGAAAACCCGGCCCCCGGTGGCGTCTTCTCCAGGAGCGACGAGGACCACGACCCACGCGAACGGCGGAGGGCCATCGCGGTGATCGGGCCGGAGCTGCTGGGGAGGCTGTTCGACGAGCACGGCGCCGCCCTGGTGCTCTACGCCCGGCAGTGGTCGGAGGCGCCGGAGGACGTGGTCCAGGAGGCGTTCATCGCCCTGGCCCGCCTGCGAGCCGAGCCCGATCACGTCGCCGCCTGGCTGTTCCGGGCCGTCCGCAACCGGGCGATCTCGTGCGGCCGGTCGGCCCGACGCCGCCGGCATCGCGAGGCCCGGGCCGCCCGGGACGAGTCGTGGTTCTCCTCGCTCGACGACCGCCTCGACGCCGGCCGCGCCGCCGCCTTGCTGGCCGAGCTGGAGCCCCGGACCCGTGAGGTGATCGTCGCCCGGATCTGGGGCGGCCTGACCCTGGGTGAGGTCGCCGGGCTGCTCGGCTGCTCGATCACCACGGCCCACCGGCGCTACCGGGCCGGGCTCTCGCTCCTGCTCGATCGGCTCGAAGGACAGGGACCATGCCCGACCGAGATGACCGACCAGGCCCCGACGAACCGCTGACCCCGCTGGAGGCCCGCCTCCTCGGCTGGCGACCGTCCCCCGGCGGCCTCGACCGCGATCGGATGCTCTTCGAGGCCGGCCGATCGGGTGCCCTCGCCGAGGCTCGCGGACGCTTTTGGCGGGGAGCGACGGCGGGCCTGGTACTGGCCTCCATCGGACTCGTCGTCGCCTTGATCGACGCCCGCGTCGATCAAGGCGCCCTCCGGGACGAACTGGCTGCGATGAAGGCTCGCGGCGGGGTTTTCGACGCATCGGTCGAGCCATCGTGGGGAACGTCGTCGACCCCGGATCCCCGGGAAATCGCGGCCGAGCCCGTGGCCCCGCCGCCGATCGAGCCGGTCGCCCTGGATGCGTCGAGCTACCTGGCCATGACTCGCCGGCTCGTGTCGCTGGATGGCACCCTCGCCGATCGACCGGACGATCCGGCCCCGATCGGCGAGCCGACCGGGGCGGGTTCAGCATCGCCGACGCCACTTCGGGCCTTCGGCAGGGGCGGGCCGTTCGACCTCTGATCCGGGCCCCTTGCCGGATCGATTCGATCACCGATCGCCCCCGCCGCGGGCCGGCACGCCCGGCGGAGCGATCGTCGTCCGCCTCGCGGCCCGCGTGGGTCGCGGTCTGCATCCTCGTACGGAATGGAGATGATGATGGATCGTTCCATCAGGATATTCCGTTGGTCGATTGGAGCCGGTCCGCTGCTCCTGCTCTCCGCGGTGAGTCTGGTGGGAGCTGCCGCCGAGGACGGGCCCGAGCCCCGGCCTCTGGCCCTCAGCCCGGCGCCCGAGCCGGTCCCGGCGCTACGCCATCGCCTCTTCCCGACGGCGGCCGAGCGGACGCCCGGCGATGCGGCGCCGGTCTACCTCCGCACCCTGGCCGAACTTCCCGACGAGTTCGAGCGCCAAGTCGGCGAGAAGTATGAGGCCTGGATCGACCTGCCGATCGACGAATTCCCGATCGACGAGGCTCGGACGATCGGCGGCGGGTCGATGCCGGAGCTGCTCGCGATCGCGGCGCGACGGGAGTACTGTGACTGGAGCTATCCGCTGGCCGAGCAACGCGAGCACGCGATCGAGATCCTCCTGCCCGACGCCCAGGCCTTGCGGAATCGGATCCGGCTGCTGGCGCTGAAGGCCAAGCTCGAGATCGCCGAGGGAGACCTCGACGAGGCGATCCGCACGATCGAGACGGGCCTGGCCATGAGCGTCCACCTGGCCGAGGGGCCGTTCCTGATCAACGACCTCGTCGGTCGGGCCTCCGCCGACAGCCTCGTCGACCGCATCGAGGAACTGGTCGCCCGGCCCGACGCGCCGAACCTCTACTGGGCCCTGACCGCCCTGCCCAGGCCGATGATCGACTTCCGCGACTCGCTGGAGAACGAACAGGCGATGGCCGAGTGGGTCGTGCCCGAGATCACCGGGCTCGATGACCTTCGCACCGAGGACGAGTGGCGTGTCCGGCTCGCCCGCCTGCACGAGCGTCTACGGGCCCTGGAGCCGCTCCTGGCCGAGAACGACATCGACGTCGAGGACAGACGGGTCCCGGCCGAACTCGACGCCTTCGTCGCCGAGCTGACGCCGCAGGCCGAGCGCCACTTCGCACCGAAGGACGGGGCCGCTCCCGAATCCGAGGCGGAGCGGATCGTCCGTTTCATCGTCGACCGTTACAGGCAGGTCCGCGACGAATCCTATAAGCTCACCTACCTTCCCTATGCCGACGCGGCCCGACTCTACGCGGTGATTGCCCCCGAGACCGCAGAGGAGTCCAAGAACATCCTCGTCCCGGCTGCCGTCCCCTGGGCCCTCGGCGAGGTCATCCTGGCTGTCCGCGGAGCCCACCGCTCGCAGGCCCTACTCGAGCGCCGGAT
This sequence comes from Tautonia plasticadhaerens, assembly GCF_007752535.1. Taxonomy (GTDB): domain Bacteria; phylum Planctomycetota; class Planctomycetia; order Isosphaerales; family Isosphaeraceae; genus Tautonia; species Tautonia plasticadhaerens. The sequence goes on along the minus strand of NZ_CP036426.1, from coordinate 8,274,653 downwards.
CGCTGCCCTGAGGGTCGTCGAGGCAATTCGGATGCACGTCGCCGAGCACGGCTCCTTGCCCAGCTCACTCGACGCCATCTCGGCCGTTCCCGTGCCGGGCGACCCGATCTCGGGGGGGCCTTTCTCCTATCGCATTGAGGGCGACTCGGCCATCCTGGAGGCCCCCGAGGAGCTGACGGATGCCCGGCCAGCGGGATTGCCCTACCGCATCACGATCCGCAAGTAAGCTGGTGCGGGGCCGTCGCCATCGGCGACGGCCAGACACAGGGCCCGCCTCGTCGACGAATCACGATAACTTCGCGGTGACGAGGACGGAAATCCAGCGGAAAGTGTGGAATCGGCCCGTTCCCGAGGTTGTCCTGGGTCGTTTCCCCGCGTCACTTCGCCGGGGGCTCGGGGCGGTAGCCGGTCAGGGTGGTCTCGATCCGGTAGAGGGAGACGCCGGCGGTGATGTAGAGGGTGGAGTCGTCGGGGCCGCCGAACTCGACGTTGGTGGGGTTCTCGGGGACGGCGATGAAGTCGACGGGGGTGCCGTCGGGCCGGTAGACGTAGACGCCGCCCAGCGGCCCGGAGCCGGCGGCGGCGACGACCAGGCCGTCCCTCGTGACGGTCATGCCGTCGATGCCCCGGCCGTTGCCGAAGTCCTTGATCTTCTTCGGATTGGAGACCTCCCCGGTGCGGGGGTCGAGGTCGAGCTTCAGCAGGGCCTTCAGATCCGGGCCGTTGTTGGAGACGTAGAGGGTCGTGCCGTCGGGGCTGACGACCAGGCCGTTGGGCTTGGTGGCGGTCGTCTCCAGGCGGGTGACGGTGCCGTCCGGGTCGATCCGGTAGACGACCTCCTCGTCCAGTTCCCGGGGCTCGTCGCCGACGTATCGGGGGTCGGACACGTAGACACGCCCCTGGGCGTCGACGGCCACGTCGTTGGGGCTGTTGAAGCGCTTCCCCTGGTAGGAGTCGGCCAGGGTGCGGACGGTGCCGTCAACCTCGGTGATCGAGACGCGGCGGTTGCCCCCGGTGTTGGCGCCCTCGGCGGCGACGAGGCGGCCGTCGGGGGCGAAGATCAGGCCGTTGGCCCGGCCGCTGGGGGATCGGAAGACCGTGACCTCGTTCGTCTCGGGGTCGAACCGCATGATCCTCGTGCCGATGTCCGAGAAGAGGATCGACCCGTCGGCGGCCTCCGCGCCCCCCTCGGTGAACTCGCCCTCGGACCAGAGTTTCTCCAGGGTCGCCCCGGGCTTCACCACGCCGGCGGGGGAGGCGGCGGGGGGGGCGAGCAGCATCGAGGAGAGCAGCAAGGAGAGCATTTCGAAGGCTCCGGCACGTGACCGAGGACCGGGGATGGCGTTGGCGTTCGATCTCGACCTGCCTACCGCTCCGGCGGCCTGGCGGCCCGCCAGCCGTCTCGGAGCCGGGCGGCGAGCCGGGCAACGAGGTCGGCGTGGGCGGGGTCGGCGGCGAGGTTGTAATCCTCGTGGGGATCGTCCCGGTGGTCGTACAGCTCGAAGGCGTCGACGGTGCCGTCGGGCAGGGTCCAGGCGACGAACCGGTAGCGGTCGGTCCGCATCGCGTCGCCCATCGCCCGGCCCTTGCCGGGGATATTCCGGGGGTACTGGCTGAAGGCGGCGGCCTTCCAGGGGCGATCCGGGTCGTCGAGCAGGGGGGCCAGGCTCGATCCTTCGAGGCCCTCGGGCAGGGGGAGCCCGCAGAGGTCGGCCAGGGTCGGGTAGAGGTCGACGAACTCGACCAGCGCATCCGAGACGCGCCCGGCGGTCGACCGGCCGGGTACGCTGACGATCAGCGGGGCGTTGGTGTCGCGCTCGTAATTCGTGTGCTTGCACCAGGCGCCGTGGTCGCCCAGCTTCCAGCCGTGGTCTCCCCAGAGGGCGACGACGGTGGAGTCGGCCAGGTCGAGGCGGTCCAACTCGTCGAGCACCCGGCCGAGCTGGGCGTCCATGTAGCTGACGCTGGCGTAGTAGCCGTGGACCAGCTCCAGGGCCTGCTCCTCGCCGACCGGCCCGTCCTTCGGGATGCCGACATAGGCCCGCAGCTCCCCCCAGTTCGTGAGGGCGTAGTCCGGTGCGCCCACGGGGGGCTCGGGGTTGTCGGAGGGACGGATGTCGGACGCGGAGTAGAGGTCCCAGTACGGCTTCGGGGCGACGAACGGCAGGTGGGGCTTGAGGAAGCCGACGGCCAGGAAGAAGGGCTCGTCCTGATCCTTCGCGGCCCGGAGGCGGCGGATCGCCTCGGAGGCGGTGGCGCCGTCGGGCAGGGCGTCGTCGGGCACGTCGGGGGCCTCGGTCGGCAGCCCCCGGACGCGGTCGACCGGGGGCCGGCCGGACTCCCTGGCCCTGGCCCGCTCCCGACGGAGGATCTCCTGCCCCTCGGGGCCGAAGTTCGGGACGTCCGGGCGCCAATGGGGGACGCTCCACGACTCCGGGTCGAGCAGGCCGCCGTGATAGATCTTGCTGAGCGACTCGGTCCGGTAGCCGTTGGCCTTGAAGTGCTGGGCCAGGGTGACGACGTCGGGGATGGTGTCCCGGAAGTGCGTCTGGAGGTCGAAGACGCGGGTCGTGTCCGGCCTCCGGCCGGTCATCAGCGAGGTCCGGGACGGGCTGCAGACCGCCTGCTGGCAGTAGGCCCGGGAGAAGGCGACCCCCCGGGCGGCGAGGCGGTCGATGTTCGGGGTCTTGATAACCGGGTCCCCAAGGCACCCGAGCTGGGGCCGGAGGTCGTCCACGGCGATCATCAGGACGTTCGGCCCCGGCCGGTCTCCTTCCTGGGGGGTCGCCTCGACCCCCGAGGCCCCGACCCAGGCCAGGGAGGCCGCGAGCAGGATCAGGCGTGTCAGGGTTCGTCGTGTCGCCATGTTGAACCTCGATTGCCGTGCCGGAGGCCGCCCCCCGGGCCGTGCCGGATCACGCTACGCGGTCGGCCGGGGGCGGTCAAGGATCGGCCGGGGTGGTCCTTCGGGGCGAGTCCGGGGGCCTCGGGCGGCTCGCCGAGGGTTGAGCCCCAGCGGGGAGTCGGTTACCCTGAAGTGTGGGGACCCGTCGCCTTCGATTCAGATGGGTCCGGCGTGCCCGCCCTCATCCTCCCCGCCCGCAGCCCGACCCGGACCAGGACCCCCCGGGACGGATCGATCCGTCGCCCGCCTGCCCCGACCGAACCCCGAGCCGCCCGAGACCCGATGAGGTGACACCGATGACGAGCCGGTCCCGATCCCTCTGCCCCGGGCTCCTGGCCTTCGGGCTGATCGCGGGCGCCGCGACCGCCTCGGAGGAGGGGGAGCCGATCGACTTCGCCCGGGACGTCCGGCCGATCCTCTCCGACTCCTGCTTCGCCTGCCACGGCCCCGACGAGGCCGAGCGGCAGGCCGGGCTCCGCCTGGACCTGCCCTCAGGGGCCTTCGAGCCGACCCCCTCGGGCGGCGTGGCCGTGGTGCCGGGCAATACCGAGGAGAGCGAGCTGTACTGGCGGATCACCTCCGACGACGACCTCGACCGGATGCCCCCGCCCGATTCGGGCAAGCAGCTGACCCCCGAGCAGGTCGCCACCCTGACCTCCTGGATCGAGCAGGGCGCCCGGTTCGAGGGGCACTGGGGCTTCGTCCCGCCGAGCCGCCCCGAGCTGCCCGAGGTGTCCGACCCGCAGTGGTGCCGAAACCCGATCGACTTCTTCGTCCGGGCCCGGCTGGACCGGGAGGGGCTCGACCCGTCTCCCGAGGCCGACCGCACCACCTTGATCCGCCGGCTCTCGCTCGACCTGACCGGCCTGCCGCCGACGCCGGGAGACGTGGACGCGTTCCTGGCCGACGAGTCCCCCGAGGCGTACGAGAAACTGGTCGACCGGCTGCTCGCCTCGCCCCACTACGGCGAGCGCTGGGCCCGGATCTGGCTCGACGCTGCCCGGTATGCCGACAGCGACGGCTACGAGAAGGACAAGGCTCGGTTCGTCTGGGCGTATCGGGACTGGGTCATCAAGGCGCTCAACACCGACCTGCCCTACGACCGCTTCGTCGTCGAGCAGATCGCCGGCGACCTGCTGCCCGACGCCGGGCAGGACCAGGTGGTGGCCACGGGGTTCCTCCGCAACTCGATGATCAACGAGGAGGGGGGCGTCGATCCCGAGCAGTTCCGCATGGAGGCGATGTTCGACCGCATGGACGCCGTCGGCAAGGCGGTGCTCGGCCTGACGATCCAGTGCGCCCAGTGCCACACCCACAAGTTCGACCCGATCTCGCATTCCGAATATTATCGGATGTTCGCCTTCCTGAATGACTCGCACGAGGCGAACGTCGCCGTCTACCTGCCGGAGGAGCTGAGGCGGCGTGCCGACATCCTCCGGCAGGTCGGCGAGATCGAGGCCGACCTGAAGCACCGGACCTCGGACTGGCGTTCTCGGATGCTGGCCTGGGAGGAGTCGGTTCGGGGCGACCAGCCCGAGTGGGCCGTCGTCCGGCCCGAGCTGGACGACAGCGGCGGGCAGAAGCACGACCTGCTGGACGACGGCTCGATCCTCGCCGCCGGCTACGCGCCGACCAAGCACACGACCGAGTTCACCGCGAAGGTCGAGGGGCCGGCGACGATCACCGCCGCCCGGCTGGAGCTGCTCAACGACCCGAGCCTGCCCAAGGGCGGCCCCGGCCGCTCGATCGAGGGGCTGTTCGGCCTCAGCGAGTTCAAGGTGGTGGCCGCGCCGACCGACGACCCGGGACGGGCGAAGGAACTGACGATCGTTCGAGCGTCCGCCGACGTGAATCCGCCCGAGGCCCCGCTCGGCGCCGCCTACGACGACAAGACGGATAAGGAGAGAGTGACCGGGCCGATCTCCTACGCCATCGACGGCAACGACCTGACCGCCTGGACCACCGACATCGGCCCCGGCCGGAGCAACGTCCCCCGCAAGGCCGTCTTCGTCTTCGAGGAGCCGGTCGAGTTCCCCTCGGGCGCCGTCCTGACGTTCAAGCTCGTCCAGATGCACGGCGGCTGGAACAGCGACGACAACCAGAACAACAACCTCGGCCGCTTCCGGTTCTCCGTCACCGATGCCCCCGGCCCCGAGGCCGACCCGCTGCCGGGACGGGTCCGGGAACTCGTGGAGTCGCCGTCCGAGGGGCGGTCGCCGTCCCAGGACGATGCGGTCTTCTCCCACTGGCGGACGACCGTGCCGGAGTGGGCCGAGGCGAATGATCGGATCGAACAGCTCTGGGCCGGGCATCCCGAGGGGACGACGCAGCTCGTCCTCGACGCCAGGGCCGAGCCCCGGATGACCCGACGCCTGGACCGCGGCGACTTCCTCAAGCCGGCCGAGCCGGTCGAGCCCGGCGTGCCCGAGGTGCTCCACCCGCTCCCCGAGTCGGAGGGGACGCCCGACCGCCTGGACTTCGCCCGATGGCTGGTCGATCGAAGGTCGCCGACGACCTCCCGGTCGATCGTCAACCGGGTCTGGCAGGCCTACTTCGGCATGGGACTGGTGGCCACGCCGGAGGACCTCGGCTCGCAGGCCGACGCGCCGAGCCACCCTGGGCTGCTCGACTGGCTGGCCGTCGAGTTCATGGACCGGGGCTGGAGCCTCAAGCAGCTGCACCGGCTGGTCGCGACGAGCGCGACGTATCGGCAATCGTCGTCCGCCTCTCCCGGGGAATATGCCCGGGATCCGGACAACCGCCTGCTCGCCCGGGGTCCGAGGCATCGGGTGGACGCCGAGATCGTCCGGGACATCGCCCTGGCCGCCAGCGGGCTGCTGAACCCGGAGGTCGGCGGGCCGAGCGTGTTCCCCCCGGCGCCCGAGTACCTGTTCCAGCCGCCGGCCAGCTACGGGCCGAAGGTCTGGTCCACCGACACCGGCCCCGACCGCTACCGGCGCGCCCTCTACACGTTCCGCTTCCGATCGGTCCCGTACCCGGCGCTGGAGGCCTTCGACGCCCCCCCGGGGGAGGCCTCCTGCGTGAGGCGGTCGCGGTCCAACACGCCGCTCCAGGCGCTCATCACCCTGAATGAGCCGCTGTTCCTGGAATCGGCCCGGGCGCTGGCCCGTCGGGTGCTGGCAGAGGGGGGCGAGTCGGACCGGGCCCGGCTGGAACATGCCTTCCGCCTCTGCGTCTCCCGGGGGCCGACTGAGGAGGAGGCGGCCGTGCTGCTCGACCTGCTCGATCGCCAGGCCGGGCGGTTCGCCTCCGGGGAGGTCGACCCGGACGCCCTGATCGCCGACGAGGAGCCCCCCGAGGATTCCTCGCCCGCCGAGCTGGCCGGCTGGACGGCCGTCGCCCGGGTCCTGCTGAACCTGGACGAGACGATCTCGAAAGAATGAGTGAGTACGCCCGTCGAGTCGACCGAATCGATCCCGGGAGGGTCGCCCCCGTGAATTGCCAGGACCACCGCTTCCGACACGCCGACCCGTCCCGGGTCGGCCGACGCTGGTTCCTCCAGGAGTGCGGCGTCGGGCTCGGCGCCGTGGCGCTGGGGCAGTTGCTCGCCGAGGGGGGATACGCCGCGTCGCCGTCCTCGCAGGTCGACCCGCTCTCGGCGAAGACGCCGCACTTCGCCCCGAAGGCGAAGAACGTCATCTTCCTGTTCATGGCCGGGGCGCCGAGCCACCTGGAGCTGTTCGACCGCAAGCCGAAGCTCGCCGAGCTGGACGGCACCCTGCCGCCCCCCGAGCTGCTCGACGGCTACCGGGCCGCCTTCATCAACCCGAACTCCCGGCTGCTCGGGCCGAAATTCAATTTCGCCCGGCATGGCGAGAGCGGTGCCGAGCTGTCGGAACTGCTGCCGCACACGGCGGGCATCGCCGACGACCTGTGCATCGTCAAGTCGATGACCACCGATGCGTTCAACCACGCCCCGGCCCAGATCCTGATGAGCACCGGCTCCCAGCAGTTCGGCCGCCCGAGCCTGGGGGCCTGGACCTGCTACGGCCTGGGGAACGAGTCGCGCGACCTGCCCGGCTACGTCGTCTTCAGCTCCGGCAAGAAGGGGCCCAGCGGCGGCAACGCCAACTGGGGCAGCGGCTTCCTGCCCACGGTCTACTCCGGCGTCCAGTTCCGCACCGGGGGGGAGCCGGTCCTCTACCTCTCGAACCCCGAAGGGGTGGACGACGCGCTCCAGCGCGACTCGCTCGACGCCATCTCCGCGCTCAACCGCATGCACCTCGACGAGGCCGGCGACCCGGAGATCGCCACCCGGATCAACTCGTTCGAGATGGCCTACCGGATGCAGTCCAGCGCCCCGGAGCTGATGGACCTCTCCTCCGAGCCGGGCCACATCCTCGACCTCTACGGCGCCGAGCCCGGCAAGCCCTCGTTCGCCAACAACGCCCTGCTCGCCCGGCGGCTGGTCGAGCGCGGCGTCCGGTTCGTCCAGCTTTTCCACGAGGCCTGGGACCAGCACGGCAACCTCGTCAACGACCTGAAGGCCAATTGCGCCGACACCGACCGGGCCTGCGCCGCCCTGGTCACGGACCTGAAGCAGCGGGGCCTGCTCGACGAGACGCTGGTCATCTGGGGGGGCGAATTCGGCCGGACGCCGATGGTGCAGGGGGGCGACGACGGCCGGGACCACCACCCGAATGCCTTCACCATGTGGCTGGCCGGCGGCGGCATCAGGCCGGGGCTGACCTACGGCGAGAGCGACGAGCTGGGCTTCGGCGTCGCCGAGAACCCCGTGCACGTCCACGACCTGCACGCGACGATCCTCCACCTGCTCGGCTTCGACCACGAGCGGCTCACCTACCGCTTCCAGGGCCGGGACTTCCGCCTGACCGACGTCTTCGGTCGGGTCGTCACCGACCTGATCGCGTGATCCGAACCGGGGAAAGACGACACGTTGAGCCGTCGTCGGCCCCCGTCCTCTCCCCTCCGGAGCGTTCCCATGCAACGACGCGACTGGCTCGGATCGATGCTCGCCGGGGCGGGGATGCTGGCCTCATCCCGGGTCGGGCGGGCCCAGGAGCAGGGGCAGGGGGGCACGGTGGGGGCGCCGGGCTCGGAGACATTGGCCGACCTCAAGATCAGGGACGTTCGGGCCATCCTCACCGCCCCGGCCGGGATCCGGCTGGTGGTCGTCAAGGTGGAGACGGACCAGGACGGGCTCTACGGCCTCGGCTGCGCCACCTTCACGCAGCGGGCGAGGCTGGCGGCGGCGGCGGTGGACCAGTTCCTCAAGCCGTTCCTGGTGGGCAAGAGCCCCCTGGAGATCGACGACACCTGGCAGTCGGCGCACCTCAGCTCCTACTGGCGGCACGGGCCGGTCCTGAACAACGCGCTGAGCGGCGTGGACATGGCCCTCTGGGACATCCTCGGCAAGGTCGCCGGGATGCCGGTGCACCGGCTCTTCGGCGGCAAGTGCCGGCAGGTGGTGCCGACGTATCGCTCGGTCCGGGGCGAGTCGCCCGAGGAGGTCGAGGACCGCGTCCGGGCGCTGATGGCCGAGGGGCAGCGGCACGTCCGGATCCAGTACGGCAGCCGAGGAGGCACCTACGGCGTCCGGGGCGGGTCGATCGACGAGGCACTGCCGGAGAACCGCCGCACCGTCCCGTTCGACCCGGTGGCCTATGGTCGCACCGTCCCCCGGGTGTTCGAACACATCAGGGGATCGATCGGCGACGAGGTCGAGCTGCTGCACGACGTCCACGAGCGCATGCCGCCGATCCAGGCGATCCGGCTGGTCAAGGAGGTGGAGCCCTACCGGCCGTTCTTCATCGAGGACCCGTTCAGCCCCGAGGACGCCGACTACTTCTCCCACCTCCGCGCCCAGTCGGCCGTCCCCCTGGCGATGGGGGAATTGTTCACGAACCCCCGGGAGTGGCTGCCGCTGGTGTCCGATCGCCTGATCGACTTCATCCGGATCCACATCTCGATGGTCGGCGGGCTGACCCCGGCCCGGAAGATCGCCTCGCTCTGCGAGTTCTTCGGCGTCCGGACCGCCTGGCACGGCCCCGGCGACCTCTCCCCGGTCGGCCACGCGGCGAACATCCACCTCGATTTCGCCGTGCCGAACTTCGGCATCCAGGAGGGCCGGGTGTTCTCCCAGGCCGAGCAGGACGTCTTCCCCGGCTGCCCCGAGCTGGTCGACGGCAACTACCAGCCGATCGACCGCCCCGGGATCGGCGTCGACCTCGACGAGGAACTCGCCGCCCGGTTCCCCATCGAGGACGACCCGCCCTTCGACATGGACTGGGGCAACCTCCGGCTGCCCGACGGCACCGTCATCCGGCCCTGATTGATCGGGGATCAAGGGCCGGCCGGGGGGGCGGCGACGTAGGGCGATCGATCGCGGAAGGCCTTCAGCCAGGCGGCGACGATCGCCCCCTTCAGGTCGCCGGCCTGCTCGCACTCCTCGATCGTCTTGCCCCAGTAGAAGCTGATCCAGCCGTCGACGACGTCGTCGGTCCCGTCCATGAATTCGAGCGTGCCGTCGAGACCAGCATTGAGCGGGAAGATCTCCTCGACGACCAGCGGCTTGCCGACCTCGTAGACGCGCAGGGCGTCCATCGAGCCCTCGATGTCGTCCTCCTTCGGGTAGAAGTGGACGCCGACGAAGTCGAGCGGCCCGCCCGCCTCCGGGCCGTGGAAGAGCGGCTTGGCCCCCGTAAAGGTGTGGGCCCAGGGGATGACCCCCACGGTGATCATGGTGCGGTCGTCGACCTCCCGGATCGCGTCGGTCAGCCGTCGGATCCATGCGGCGGCGACCTCCGGTCCGGGACGGCCGGCGCGGTCCCTGGTGATCCGCTGCACGAAGTACTTGCCCCCCAGCGGCTCGCCGACCAGCCAGCCGTCGCCCTGGCCGCCGTCCAGGACGGGCTCGTTCATCAGGTCGTAGCAGAAGAGCGCGGGGCTCCCCGCGCAGACTCCCGCGACCGCCTCCCAGAACCGGGCCTGCACGTCCCAGCGGTCGGACTCCCCGAGTTCGTCGTACCAATCGGGGACGTCTTGCGCGTGGTAGCACCCGAGGCCGGTGAGATCGAGGTAAAGCCCGACCTCCTCGGCCAGCCGGACGAGATCGCCGAGGCGTCGGAGGTTCTCCGGGTCGGGCTCGTCCGGCGAGGTCATGAATTTGCCAAGCTGCAGGTGGATCCGGACCACGTTCGCGCCGAGGTCCCTCATCTCCCGGAAGTCCCCGGCGACGGCGTCCCACTCGTCGGCCCAGTAGTCCTCCAGGAGCCTACCGGAGTCGTCGTGGTCGTAGTTGAACCCCCACATAACGACACGCTCGCCCGTCGTCGCGGAGACGAAGTGCGAGCGGTCCGGGCTCGGCTCGATCAGGTCGAGCACTCCCGGGGCGGCCTCCTGGCCGACGCCCTCGGGCGCGAGCAGGGGGAGCAGGGCCACGGCCACGGAGATCAGTCGGGATGTGATCGAATCCATGGATGATCCTCCCTCGGGCCGTCGCCGAGAGGCCCCGGCGACGGCCTGGCGGCGGCCGGGGCTCAGCCTTCGGGGTTGAGGAACAGCCAGAGCGTCCGCAGGAGCCACCGGTCGCCCTGCTTGACCCGCATCTGGACGAAGGGCAATTCCCGCTCACCGGCGTTGGGCCGGAACCGGCCGTTGACGACGAGGACGTCGGGGGAGATCTGGCGGGCGAACTCGACCGTGTTCTCCGAGTCGATCGACCCGGCCTTGCGGAAGAGGTCGGCGTAGAACTGCTCGACCGCCGCCCGGCCGCGCTTGACGTCGGTCCGGACCTCGCCCCCATTCTTGCTGATCAGGTGGATCTCGCCGTCCGTCGCGTAGGTGTCGGCCAGGCGGGGGGCGTCCTTGGCGTCGAACAGCTCGGAGCCCGCGTCGAGGAATTCCCCGGCGATCCGCTCGGCCTCCGACTGGGGGGGCTCGACCGGCCGTCGGGCCGGTGCGGGTGCGGGCGCCGGGGCCGGACCGGTCGCCCGGGGGGAGGAGGCGGGGGACGCCCCGGCGAGGGGGCCGCCCTCCGAGGGGGGGGAGGCGAGGCCGGCGGCGCCGGTCGCCACCAGGCCGAGGGCCAGGGACGCGGCGGCGAGCTTCAGGGTCGTCGTCATGATCATGGTCCTCAGGATCGATCGGGCCAGGCCCGAGGCCGCCGGGGACGCCCCGGCGACTGCGAGCCCTCCGGCCGCGACTCGCGCCGCGGCCTCGGTGGTCGCTTCGGACAACGCCGCCCGGATCGCCCCGGCCTTCGCGGCCGAGGCGGGCGGGAGGACGGCCAGCGGGGAGATGCCCCGGCCTTCGAGGCGGGCCCGGAGCCGGTCCCGGCCCCGGGCCAGGCGGCTCCGGACCGTCCCCACGGGCCAGCCGAGCCGGTCCGCGGCCTGCTCGTGGGTCAGACCTTGGAGGTGGCAGAGCACGATCGGCGAGCGGAATCGGTCGGGGAGGCGGTCGACCTCCTCGACCAGGACCGGCTCGAAGTCGTCGGGCGGGTCGCCGGGCTCGACCGACGACCGGAGCGCCCCCGCACCGCGTTCGTGGCGGCGACGGCGGGCGTCGTCGCACCGTGACCGGTGGGAGACGCGTCGGGCGACCCCGAGGAGCCAGGGGCCGATCGAGTCTCGCGTCCAGAGCGACCCCGCCTTCCGGGCGAGCACCAGGAAGGTAGCCTGGCAGGCGTCGTCCGCGTCGGCCGGGTCGCGCAGGATGCCCCGGCAGACGCGGAGCACCATCGGCCCGTGCCGGTCGACGAGCGCCCCGAAGGCCTGCTCGCCGCCCGCCCCCGGGTCGCGCACGAATCGTTCCAGCAGCTCACCGTCGGTCAGGTGACCGAGCGCCCCCCCGCCGAAGATCAGGCGGAGTTCCCGGGCCGGGATCCGGCCTCGAAGCGTCGTCACGGGCTCATCCCCCCGTACTTCGTTGTCCGGGCGTAATGCCACGAGGGCGGGCGACCAATCCGCCTTTCTCCGGATTTTTCCCCGGGGCCCTCGCCGGGTCAGCCGCCGACGTGGGAGCGGAGGACCTCCCCCTGGCCCCGGGCGACGGCCCGGTCGGCCTCGGCGGGGGAGAGGGCCCGGGCCCGCCGGCCCGTCCCCAGCACATCGAGGGCCGACCGATAGAACGACCCGAGCGGCTCGGGGCTGGCGACGACGATCGGCAGGTCCGCATCGGGGCCGGAGGCCAGCCCGAGCAACTCGGTGCCGATGAGCAGCCCGCTGAGCCGGGCGGCGTTGTCGGCGGGGTCGGCCCCGTGCAGGACCGAACGCGCCCGGATGGAGAACAGATCGCGGAGCAGGTTCGCCCCGGAGGCGGCCTCGCGCACGCCCCGCTCGAAGGCGTCGCCGAGGGAGGGCGAGGGGGCGAGCGAGGGGCGGAGGACGCTGTGCTCCCGGAGGATGGCGAACAGCTCGCCGGTCATGTAGGTGTGGAATTGTTCGAGGATGCCGTCTCGGATGACCGCGTGCTTGGAATGCGTCCCCGGGAGGACGACGAGTCCGTCGGCCAGCCCGTCGGCGGCGAGCCCGATGAGGATCGTCTCCTCGCCCCGCATCACGTCGGAGTCGGTGCAGACCCCGGAGAGCAGGAGCGTCTCGCAAGGCAGGACGCCCGGGGCGATCCGGGCGACCGGCAGCGACTCGCCCGAGAGCCGGAAGGGGGCGGGGGCATAGGGCAGCTCCCGGAGGCCGATCGTCGAGGAGGCCATCCCGGAGAGGACGAGCGGGAGGCCGTCGAGATCGGCCCCCGACGCGTCCCGGAGGCGGTCCAGCGCCCGGGCCAGCACGCCCAGATAGGACGCCTCCCGATCGTCCGGGGAACCCGCCTCCTGCCAGGCCCGGAAGGTGGGCCCGATGCCGTCGTCCGACTCGACCTCGGCCCCGGCCGGGAGGCCGGGCGAGGCCGGGTCGACGAGTCGGAGCCGGAGGCGGGAGGTGCCCCAGTCTCCGGAGATGAACCGGGAGGTTCGGTCGCTCATGTCTGCGCTCGATCACCAGTCGACGACGGAGCCGTCGAAGACGTCGTAGGTCTCGGGGTTGGTCCACTCGTGGCCGAGCTTGTCGGCCATCGCGTCCTCGTCCAGCTCGATGCCGAGGCCGGGTCCCCTGGGGAGGTCGACGTACCCGTCGACGACCCGGAAGGGCGTCTTCAGGTAGCCGTCCCCCAGGTTGACCTGCTCCTGGCAGAGGAAGTTCGGGATCGAGGCGGCCAGTTGCAGCCCGGCGGCCAGGGAGATGGGGCCCAGCGGGTTGTGGGGGGCGATGGCGGCGTAGTACGCCTCGGCCATGCCGGCGATCAGCCTCGTCTCGGTGATGCCCCCGGCGTGGCAGAGATCGGGCTGGAGGATGGTGGCGGCGCCCTTCTCCAGGATCTCCCGGAAGCCCCACTTGGTAAAAATGCGCTCGCCGGTGGCGATCGGCAGGTGGGTGCCCCGGGCGATCTCGGCCATCGCGTCCACATTCTGGCAGGCGACCGGCTCCTCGATGAACATCGGCTGATACGGTTCGAGCGCCTTGATCAGCAGCTTGGCCGTCTGCGGGGAGATGGCGCCGTGGAAGTCGATGCCGATGTCGGCGTCGTCCCCCACCACCTCGCGGAGGGCGGCGAAGCCGTCGGCCACCTTGCGGACGAAGGCGGGGTTCTCGACGATCCGGGCCGGGCGGTCCTTGCTCGGGCCGGTCTTGAAGGCGGTGAAGCCTTCCTCCTTGCGCCGCCGGATCGCCTCGGGGCTCCGGGCGTGGGCGTAGACCCGGACCCGGCTCCGGGTGGGGCCGCCGAGCAGCTCATAAACGGGGACGCCGAGGGCCTTCCCTTTGATGTCCCACAACGCCATGTCGATCCCGCTGATCGCGCTGGTCAGGACCGGCCCACCCCGGTAGAAGGCGTGGCGGTACATCGCCTGCCAGTGGTGGGCGACCGGCCGGGGGTCCTTGCCGACGAGGTAGTCCTCCAGCTCCTTGACGGCGGCGATGCAGGTCTCGGCGCGGCCCTCGACGATCGGCTCGCCGAGGCCGACGATCCCGGCGTCGGTGTGGACCTTCAGGAACAGCCATCGGGGCTTGACGAGGATCGTCTCCAGCCGGGTGATCCGCATCGGCCCTCCCGAGCCGACGATCGCCTCGGCGTGGCGACCTCCCCGGAGGGCGCCCTGGGAGTCGTTCGGGTCGTCGGGCTGGTCCTTGGTGTAGGGCTCCTGGGCGGCGATCGCGCCCAGGGCGCCGGCCCCTCCGGCGGCGCCGAGCATCGAGAAGAGGAAGGACCGACGGTGGCGCGCGATCGGGCCGGGGAACTTCATGGGGATCACCGGGGTTCGGGGGAGGGCGGGAGGCCTCCGGTCCGGGCGTCGCCTCGCTCGATCGGCCCGGCCGGGTCGGCTCGCCACATTGAACCATCGACGGGGGGCTCGTCCAACCCTCTGCCCCCCGCCCGGGGGATCCGGGCCCGGACGATCACCACGACCCCACCGATGGACCCCGACGCATCCCTCGCCGGATGGGACCGGGCCGAGACCTGGTCGCGGACGATGCCGTAGGAAACCGCCGGGCGGATGCAGCGGGAGACGATCGCCGGGGCGTGCACGGCGACGTCCTCACTGGCTCGACTTCAGGAACTTGACCAGGTCGGCCAGCTCCTGGGGGGTGAGCTGCTGGTCGAGGCCCGCGGGCATGACCGAGGTGGTGCCGGGCTGAAACTCCTCGATCTCGGATCGGGGGATCCGGACGGATTCCTCGGCGTTTGTCTGGAGGATGACGTGGTCGGCCCCCTCGTCGCCGACCAGCCCGGTGAGGACCCGGCCGTCGACCGTGGCGACGACCACCGGCTCGTAGCTGCGGACGAAGCTGGCGCTGGGGTAGGCGATCGCCTCGAGCAGGTCGCGCTCGGTGCGGATCCGGCCGATCCGGGTCAGGTCGGGGCCGACCCGGCCGCCGACGTATCCCATCGCGTGGCAGGTCCGGCAGGCCCCCTTCTCGCCGTTGAAGACGGCCTGGCCCCGGCGGATATCGGCGTCATCGACGAGGGTGAGGAGGTCCTCGATCTTCTCCCGCTTCTGCTCGGCGTCGGCGTCGATGGCGGCGATCAGGGTCGAGGCGCGTCCGGCCACCGCCGGGCCGAAGCGGTCGAGCAGGGTGCGGAGGTCGCCGGGCCGGAGGACGGATCGACTCGGCGACCGTTCCAGGGCCGAGACCAGCCGGAGGCCGAGCGCCTCGCCCTCCTGCGTCTCGAACGCGGGGAGCAGTCGGGGGACGGACAGCGGGCCCGCCTCGGCGATGCGGTCGGCCAGGGCGAGCCGACGCGCCTCGGAGAGATCCGAGGCGGCGATCAGGTCGGCGGCCCGGGTCTGCTCGGCGGCGGGGGCGTCGGGGTCGAGGCGATCGAGCAGGAAGGTGAACAGATCCCCGTCCATCTTCCCCGTCCCGCCCGGCAGGGAGGCGAGGGCGTCGAGCCGGGTCGCGACCTCGGCCCCATCGTCCCGGGCGATCCGGAGCAGGGGAGACCGCAGGTCGTCTGCCCGGCCTTCGGGGATGCGGAGCGATCGGGCGGCGGCGAGGGCGGCCGACCGCAGGGCGGGGTCGCCGTCGAGGGCGGCGGCGACCGCGTCGACCCATCGGGGAGGTGCGGGGTCGAGGTCGGCCGAGGCCATCGCGCGGAGGGCGACCACCCGGGGTGCGTCGGGGAGGCCGGCGTCGAGCAAGGCGTCGGCGATCACGTCCTGGATCTCGGGGGACGAGCCGAGGCGGGCGAGCTGGTCGGCCAGGGCGTCGCCCTGGCCCTCGGTGGCGTCGCCGATGCCGAGGATCTGCCGCCCGAAGTGCTCGGCCAGCGCGGCCCCCCACTCGGGGTGCCGGCTGGCGACCCAGGCGGCCGCCTCCCGAAGCTCGGGATCCTCGGCGGAGAGCAGGGGGGAGACGTCGTCGGCCGAGAAGTGGTCGCCGGGCATCTGGTCCAGGGCGACCAGGGCCGCGCGTCGGACGGTGTCGTGCGGGGCGGATAGTCCGAACCGGGTGGCGTCGGGGTCGGCCAGTTCGATCAGGGCGTACGTGATCGAGTGCATGACGGCCCAGTGGGGGGCCTCGGGCACGTCGGCGGCGGCCTGGAGCAGGAAGGGGACGGCCGAGGGATCGCCGAGGCGGCCGACCGCCTCGGCGGCGGCCCTCCGGTTCTGGGGAGTCCCGGTGTGCAGGAGGTTGACGGCCCGGTCGAGGGCGCCCCGGTCCCGATGGACGCTGACGACGTGCAAGGCCGCTTGGACGACCGTCTCGTCCTCGTCCTGCAACGCGATCCGGGCGACCTCGCGGGCCTCGGGGTCGTTGATGCGGCTGCCGGCCCAGACGGCGTTGCGGCGGGCCTCGGCCTCGGCCGACTCCCGGACGGTCGATTCGAGGGCGGGGATGGATTCGGCCCCGAGGAGGCCCAGGGTGCCGACGGCCCGCTCCCGGACGGCCGGGCGGGGGTCGCCCAGGCGAGCGGCGAGCTGATCGGCGGTCGCACCGTCCCAGTCGAGGCCAAGCCCCCGGGGATCGTCGACCTCCGGCGCGTCGACCCGACGGACGCGGTAGATGGCGCCCAGCACGTCGGGCTTCCAGAGCTGCGAGGTGGGGCAGCAGAGCTTGTACCAGCCCCCGGTGTCGACCACGAGGACGGAGCCGTCGGCGTCTTCGAGGATGTCGGTCGGGTGGAAGTCGGTGTTGTCGGAGGCGATCAGGTCGCTGTCCGAGGTGGCGAAGGAGCCGCCCTCGGGGGTCAGGACGTGACGGCTGACGGCCCGGAGGTTGAACTGGCAGGCGAGCAGGCTGTCCCGGTATCCGTCGCCGAGGGAGGTGCTCCGGAGGCGCTCCAGCCCGGCCGGGGCGGCGGGGCCGAGGTGGGTGAGCACGGGGAGCACGCCGGGACGGGAGCGGGGATGGCCGTCGAGGACGTCGTGGACCTTGCCGTAGACGCCGCCGTAGAGGGCGTGGATCAGGCCGTCCCGGAAGCCCCCGGCGGGCTGCTGGAAGAAGGTCGTGGTGAAGATCCGTTCGCCCCCGGGGGTGAACGCGACGTCGACCGGGTTGTCCATGCCGCCGGTCATCACCGGCTCGATCGGCCCGGAGCGGTCGGGACGCCATCGGAAGACGTGCGAGGCCCGGGTCACGAACGGGTCGCCGCCGGCTCGCTCGTAGGTCTGTTCCGCGAAGGCCCCCTTGCACCAGTAGATCCAGCCGTCGGGGCCGGCGTAGGGGCCGTGCAGGTCGTTGGCGCAGCCGGTCAGGGTCTTCGCGTCGAGCCAGACCTCCCGGGCGTCGGCCTCGCCGTCGTCGTCCAGGTCGGTCAGCCTCCAGATCTGCGGCGGGGCCGAGACGTAGAGGGAGCCGTCGAGCCACATGGTCCCCTCGGGGAACATCATGCCGTCGGCGAAGACGGTCCGGCGGTCGAAGGCGCCGTCACCGTCGACGTCTTCGAGGCGGAGGATGCGGTGCGGCTTCTCCTCGAGCTGGACCTGGACCGGGTCGTTGGAGCCGGACGACTCGGCGACGTAGAGGCGGCCCCGCTCGTCGAAGGCCGCGGTGATCGGCCGCTCGACCAGCGGAGGCCCGGCGGCCACCTCGACGGTCAACCCGTCGGGCAGGCTGAAGGTGTGGTCCCCCAGCCTGACGACCTCGCCCGATCGGGCGGCCGGAGCGGCGAGGAGGGGGAGCAACAGCAGGGCGGCGGTCGTCGCGGCGGCTCGCATAGCGGGATGCCCCCGGGGCGGTTCGGTCGTCGAGGCGGCGGGAGGTGGCCGATCGCCCCCGTCGGAGCGGGGGCCTGGCCGATCGCCCCATTCTGCGCAGGGGAGGACGGCCCCGACAACGCTCCGGGCCCCGGGGGACGGTCGGCCCGGGGGGAAATCGGCGCCTCAGGGCTTGATCCTCACGCGGCGTGAGGTCGTACCCTTCCGATCGGACCCCGGACCCGAGGACCGAGGAGGCGAGCGATGAGCCAACCGCCGTGGAAGGTCGGCGAGCTGGCCCGCAAGACGGGCCTGACGGTGAGGGCCCTGCACCACTACGACGAGGTCGGCCTGCTGGTGCCGTCGTCCCGGAGCGGCTCGGGGCACCGGCTCTACACGGCCCGGGACGTCGACCGCCTCCAGCAGATCACCTCGATGCGAGAGCTGGGCTTCCGGCTGTCCGAGATCCGGGCCTGCCTGGCAGACCCGTCGTTCTCCCCCCGGAAGCTGGTCCGGGCCCACCTCGAGCGGATCGAGGCTCAAATGGGCCGCCTGGCCCGGATTCGGGATCGGCTGGAGCGGCTGGCCGATCGCCTGGAGGAGTCCGAGGCGTCGAGCGTCGACGAGGTGCTCGCCGCGATTCAGGAGATGACCATGTTCGAGAAGTACTACACGCCCGAGCAGCTGGAGCAGCTCAAGGAGCGGGCCGAGGCGATCGGCCCCGACCGGATCGCCGAGGTCGAGGCCGAATGGCCGAAGTTGATGGCCGAGGTCCAATCGGCCATGGACCGGGGGGCCGACCCGACCGGCCCCGAGGTCCGGGATCTGGCCCGGCGCTGGATGGGCCTGGTCCGCGAGTTCACCGGGGGCGACCCTGGGATTTCCTCGTCGCTCAAGAACCTGTGGCAAGGCGAGTCCGTCGTCCACGGGACGGAGACGGGCCCGGTGCGAGGCATGATGGCGTTCCTCGGGCCCGCGATGGACGCGGAGCGGGAGCCGTCGTGAGTGGAATCCGGTCGGCCCGGGGGGCGATCCCGCCCCCCGGGACGCCCCGACGGTCGGGATCGGATCCCGGGCGATCGGATCGGATCAGTACTGGTCGGCGGAGACGACCTCGCCGCCGGCCCGGGTGGAGAGGGCCTGGTAGACGGCGGACCGGGCCGTGCCGAACTGGTACTCGGAGAAGGGCCCGTAGGCCACACCGACCGGGTCCCCGAAGTTGCTCATGTCGTTCGGCCAGGTGGCGATCGTCTCCTTGATGAATCGGACCGAGCCGTCGACGAAGGCGAAGTTCGCCCCGCCGGGGTGGAAGCTGGAGGCCGCCTGGAGGGGGATCCACCAATAGCCGCTCTGGGCGATGTCCGTGCTGTGCTTCCGGTGCGCGTTGATGGGGAACATGGTGTCGAAGCGGGTGTCGCCCCACCAGGCCGAGAGCCACCAGTGGGTGTTGCTGAGATCCGGCTCGGCGAGGATCCCGTGGGCGTGCTCCGAGAAGAGGAAGGTGTTGCTCGTGCCGTCTCGGATCTCGGAGAGGCGGATCGCCCGCTCGGGGCGGTAGGTGCCGTTGGTGGCCTGGGTCCAGGCCTGGTACATGCCGGGGTTGGCGATGGCGTCGTCGTTGAACGGGTCGATGTAGTGGGCCCAGGTCCCCGAGTTGGTGGCGTAGCTGTTGAAGGTGACGCCCTCGCCGGGATGGCCGGCATTCCAGAAGTCGGGGTGGAAGGGCCGCCTCCCGGCGACCTCCGGGTCGCTCGGGCACCAGAGGGTCGAGAGGCCGATGCCCATGGCCGTGCCGTTGGACTCGTCGTAGTAGCAGATGTCGTAGTTGAAGGCGTTGGCGGCGGCGGTCCCCTCCATCAGGGGAAGCATCAGGGCGAAGGAGTTGGGCCCGTACCGCATCGTGTCGAGCGCCCGGCTGTTGGGCACGCACTGCTGGTAGATCGAGTCCGGCGGCAGGGAGCCGAAGGCCGACTCGTAGTTGTTGGCCGCCAGGCCGAGCTGCTTCAGGTTGTTGGTGCACTGGGCGCGGCGGGCGGCCTCCCGGGCGCTCTGCACGGCCGGCAGCAAGAGGGCGATGAGCACGCCGATGATGGCGATCACCACCAGCAATTCGATCAGCGTGAAGCCGCGTCGGGCGGCTCGAGTCGGGATGTGAGGAGTCATCGACGGGGTCTCGCTATGGTGTGAAAAATCGACGATGAGCGACCGCGTGGGGCCGGACTCGATGGGCGGAAGCGGACGCGGGGCGATCACCTCAGGCCCGGGCGGCCCCCACGGACGTCCCCCCGATTGCCCGGACCGGTGACGCCCTTCTCCTCGGCGACCTTCTTGGACGCGGAGATGTCGATGGTCCCGGCATCCCGTTGGGGGTTGTCGCCGCAGCCCGGCCCGATCAGCAGGCCGAGCGCGAAGGCAAGGGAGGCGGCGAACGGCCGGGAGGCCGACGATCGAACCGGGGGCGATTGCATCATGATGTCCATGACCAAGATGGGGCGCAGGGGATGGGATCACTCTCGGCCGGGCCGGGGGTGGGTGTGGACAGGTCCATCGGCTCTCCGAACCAGCCTCCCCGGGGCGGCGGGGGGGGGAAGGACAGCCACCGATCTCGACGAGTCGGGGGACTTCGAGGTCCCCCGGCGAACTCCAGGCCGTTGCCGATCCGCCGGAAGGGAGAGGTACGGATCGTCGTCGCTCGAATCCCTAGAACGATAGCAACAGCCCGGCCCGCCGTCAATCGCCGAATCGACGCGCGTGAAAAATGTCGATAACCCTCCGGAAAGTCCCTCGCGGGCCGGCCGGAGTCGTGCCGGGCGGGGGCGAGAAACCCGGGACGGGCGCGGGCCCGGCGGCGTCGCCGGGGCGGGGGCAGGAGGGGCGGTCGCGGGCCCGGCCGGCCGCGGTCGGCCGGGCCCGCGGCGGACGGGCCCGGCGCTGCGATCGCGGCGCGCAGCGGGGAAAAATCCAAACTTATTATTATTGAAAACTTGAAAATTTTTTTAGATTTCCGTTGATTCGCCTCTCGATTTCTGGTCTCCTGGCCGGGTCGATCGGCGGCCGGGCCCCGTTGCACGCGCCCGGCCGCGGGGATCGAGCCCGGGGCCTCGAGTCGTTCCGACTCCCTCCTGAAGGATCCGGGCACGGTCGGGACGCGAAGGGGGACGGCCCATCCGGGGCGGGATCTCGGCGCGATCGGCGGCCCCCCGGGCCGCCCCCCGGCCCTGGGGCGCCGGATCCGGTAGTCGGCGGGACGCGTCCGCCCGGGCGTCGGAGGTCGACGCCCCGGGGACGCCCCGATCGCCCGAGACCCCGTCACCCGGAGAGGTCGACCATGAAGAATCGCCGCCCGATCCCGCCCCCGGCCCGCCCGGGCTTCACGCTGATCGAGCTGCTGGTGGTGATCGCCATCATCGGCGTGCTCATCGCCCTCCTGTTGCCGGCCGTGCAGGCGGCCCGCGAGGCGGCCCGACGCGCCCAGTGCACCAACAACCTCAAGCAGCTCGGCCTGGCGCTGGCCAACTATGAGAGCGCCGGCGGCAGCTTCCCCTTCGGAGCCCTGACGTTCGTGGCCAACTCGGGCCTCGCCCTGTCGCGGGGGGTGGACCCGTGCAGCTACAACTACCGGCAGTCGGCCCTGGCGTTCGTCCTGCCGTTCATGGAGCAGTCAGCGACGTACGACGCCCTGAACTTCGAGGCGTCGTCCGACAGCGTGAGGAACCGGACGTCGTACACCACGCTCGTCTCGTCGTACGTCTGCCCGTCCGACTCGGTCGCCGAGTCGACGCCGCCGGACTTCACCAGCGGCTACACGCAGGGCTCCTACGCGGTGAACGTGGGGACGACCGAGCAGTACTTCTACGGCTACACGGGTTCGAGGAACGCGGGCATCTGCAACCAGCTCGAGGCCGACGGCGCCTTCATGTTCAACCGGGCCTTCAGGCTCTCGGAACACCGGGACGGCCTGAGCAACACCGCCTTCGTCGGCGAGGCGTCCCGGGACGACGACGAGGCGATCGGCCAGTTCAACTTCTGGAACAACGTCAGCGTCTGGGACGACGGCCTGGCGATCCGCCCGACCGGGCACCGCTACTCCGTGGCCCGGATCAACGCCAGGCACCGGAGGGACGGCCCCGACCTGGCGTTCCTGACGAGCTACGGGCCGATCGACTGGTGGGCCAACCCGGAGGTGCTCTCCTACGGCCAGTTCGCCTTCCGGAGCAACCACCCCGGTGGGGCCAATTTCGCCTTCGGCGACGGCTCGGTGCGGTTCCTCAAGGAGTCGATCGACATGGGGACCATCACCGGAGATCCGGCCACGAGCCGGCAGGGGATCTATCATGCCCTCTCGACCCGCAAGGGGGGCGAGGTCGTCTCCGCCGACCAGCCCTGAGCCGCCCCCCGGACCCCTCCAGGGCCGGCCGTCCCCGGCCGCCCCGGCGACCGGCGCGGTCCAGTCTCTCGGCGACGCGTCCTCGTGCCCCGCCCGCCCGATCCCGATGGAGGTCTCCCCGCCATGCGCGCCCGACTCGTGCCGCTGTGCCTCTGCTGGCTGCTCCTCGGCTGCGGCGGGGGCGTCCCCGACGCCCCGGATCCGGCCGTCGCCGTCGACCCGGACGCCCCTCCCCCCTCGCCCGGGGGCCCTCCCCCCGGCGTCGGCCTCCGGGGCTCGGTCGGCTCGCTCGAGGGCGAGCAACCCGGGGCCCTCCTGGATTGACCTCGGGGCGGGGGCGGGGGTCGGATGGGCGGGGCCATGATGGCATCCGTCCGCGGCCTCCCCGCGCCGGGCGCTCGCCGGCTCCCGGCCCGCGACCGTCGGTCTTCTTGGGCGCGGGACCTCGACCCCCCGGCCCCCGGCACCCGCCCCCGACGCGGCCCCGGGCCGGGACTCGGCGGGGTGGCGGCCGTTGTGATCGATGCGTCGTCACGATAGGATAAGGCCTCGGATGGCGACGGAGGGCCAAGGCGGCCCGCCCCGGGCCGTCGGGCCCCGAGCCTCCGGGAGTGCCCAAGGTGATCGGCACGACGCTCAAGCGGCGGTTTTCCATCGAGCGCGAACTCGGCCGGGGCGGGATGGGTGCCGTCTACCTCGCCGTCGACCGGATCCTGGAACGGCCCGTCGCCATCAAGATTCTCCGCGAACTGGGCGGGGAGGAGGTCGGCGACCGGCTCCGGCTGGAGGCCCGGATCCTCGCCCGCTTGCAGCACGACTCGATCGTCCGCCTCTACGACTTCGACGAGGAGGGCGGGGTCTATTTCTTCATCATGGAGGTGGTCGAGGGGCCGAGCTATTATAAGCGGTGGAAGGCGTTGCCGATCCCCGACCGGCTCGGCGTGCTGGCCGGGGTGGCCGACGCGCTGGACTACGCCCACCACCAGGGGATCATCCACCGCGACATCAAGCCGGGCAACATCCTGCTGACCCGGGACGACCGGCCGAAGCTCTCGGACTTCGGCCTCTCGCTGCTGGCCGAGCACGGCCAGGAGACGGGGGTCACCCGGGGCACCCCGCTGTACATGAGCCCCGAGCAGGCCAAGGGGAAGCGGCTCGACCCGAGGTCCGACCTCTACGCCCTGGGCGTGCTGCTCTACGAGGCGGCCACCGAGCTGACCCCCTTCCAGGGCAGCGCGATGGCGCTCATGGCCCAGCACGTCAACATCGCGCCCGAGCCGCCCCGGGCCCGCAACCCGGTGCTCTCCCCCGAGCTGGAGGGCCTGATCCTCCGGTCGATGGCCAAGGTGCCCGACGCCCGGCCCTCCTGCGGCGCCGACGTCGGCCGGGAGCTGCGCGACCTGCTCCAACACGACGCCTGGCGGGTCCGCGGCCTGCCGGGGGTCCCGGTCGCCTCGCCGCCGGCGACCGTCCCGGAGACGGCGGCTGTCCCGTCGGCCGACTCCCCGGGGTCGATGGCGTCCTCGGCGATGCAGGACCCGATCTCCTCGGGCCCCCCCGGCGCCTCCTCGATCCCGTCGGTGGCCGTCGCCCCCCCCGAGGTGGCCGCCCCCGCACGCCGCAAGGCGGCGGCCCGGGCGGACGCCGAGCGGATGATCGCCGAGGTCGAGCACGCGCCGATCCTGCTCTCGCCCGAGGAGCGGTTCCTCAGCGGCCACTACCTCGCCTACCTGCTCGGGGGCTCCCGACGCCGGGGCATCTTCCTCCGGAGGCCGCTCGACCCGCTCAACGCCGACCGGGCCCGGCTGATCCTGGCGATGACCTGGCTGATGCTGGGCGAGGGGACCGAGGCCGAGCTCTCCCGGGCCACCCGCCTGCTGGACGACCGGCCCGACATCCGCCCCCGGCTCAGCCCGACCGTCGTGATCAAGTACCTCCGCAGCCGGGACGACCCGGCCAAGCGCAGGCGGTTCCGCAAGCTCCGGGAGCGGCTCCAGGCCGCCAGCGCCCGGGCCCAGCGCCGCATGACCGACGAGCGGGGGCTGCTCAACCCCGGCCTGATGCCCCAGTCGCTCGACGACCTGTACGCGCTCGCCCCCCATCGCGACGAGGTCGACGACGGGCTGGTCTCCCGCTGGAACCGCCTGGCCGAACTCTGGCGCGCCCGGCCCGACTTCCGCCGCGCCGTGCTCCGCTACGCCACCCTCCGCGCCGCCGACGACCCGGGGAGCGTCGACCTCTGGCCCGAGGTCGTCCACCCGCTGATCGAGCGTGCCCTCTGGCAGCGTCGGCTCCGCTCCCGGGCCGAGGGGTTCTGGGACGCCGCCGGCCGCGCCCTGCTCGTCGCCCCCGCCCCGGGCCGCCGGTTGGACCGGGCCATCGAGGCCGCCGTGCCGACCCGGGACGTCGACGAACTGGACGACTCGATGGAGCAATTCGGCAACGACCCGGAATACGTCGAGGCCGCCCTCGACGACGCCCCCGGGCCCGCGGAGCAGTCCAGCGGCAACAACCTGACCATCAGCCGGGAGTCGCTCCGCGCGATCACCGCCGAGGACCCCTCGTCGAGGGGCTTCATCGGCCTGACCTCCCCCGACCCCGACCGCTTCACCCTGGGCGAGCTCCGCGCCCTCCGCAAGGAGGCGATCGCCGCCCTCCGCGACCGATCCGGCGCCCCGGGGCACCGGGTCATCCCCGTCGGGCCGTATCGCCTGGTCGTGGTGGCGTCGATCCGGGGGACCAAGGCGGGCACGGTCGCCATCCAGGGGATGCCGAACAAGCAGATCGAGCTGTTCGTCCCCTCGCTCGCCGGAGGCGGCTCCGACGCGCGGCCGATCGTCGCCGTGTGGCACTACGACGACCGCAGCATGGTCGTCGCCCACCTCGACCAGCGCGGCCGGTCGCGCTACGTGCTCTGGAACGCCGCCGTCAACCAGCAGTCGATCTACGCCGAGCTCGCCGAGCTGAACAGCGATCTCCTCAAGCTCAACCTGGAGGCCCCCGACCGCCCCGACAAGGCCCTGGTGCGCGGCATCTGGCCCCTCCGCAGCCGGCAGTGAGTAGGCCGGGCCCCCCGCCCCCCGGTCGTCCGCCGGCGTCCCCGACACCCCCCAGGGAGACGAACCGATCGCCGAGTCATCGCCCACCCTCCGGATCGCCGGCGGCACCGTCTACGACCCGGTCCACGACGTCGACGGCCGAGTGATGGACCTCTGGGTCGCCGACGGCCGGATCGTGCCGCCCCCCGACGACCCCGGGGCGTACTCGGGACGGACGGTCGACGCCTCCGGCTTCGCGGTGATGCCGGGCGGGATCGACATGCATTGCCACGTCGCCGGGCCGAAGGTCAACGCCGGCCGACTGATGTCCCCCGCCGCCTTCCGGGAGGGGCCGGCGATCCGCCGCACCCCGTCGACCCGGTCCGGCCTCGTCGGCCGGGTGCCCACGACCGGCGCCACCGGCCACCTCTTCGCCGGCATCGGCTACACCACCGCCATGGACGCGGCCATCCCCCCCCTGCACGCCAGGGCCGCCCACGACGAGCTGCTCGCCACGCCGATCCTCGACAACGGCTTCTACGCCCTGCTCGGCAACGCCCACCGCGTGCTCGACTGCGCCGCCAGGGATGACCAGGAGGCGCTCGACGCCTACTGCGCCTGGGCCCTCGACGCGGCGAAGGGCTTCGCCATCAAGGTCGTCAACCCCGGCGACGTGGAGGACTACAAGCAGGTCAGCCGGAAGGCCGTCCGGGAGCTGGACGAGGACGTCGTGGGCTTCGGCGCCTCCCCCCGGCAGGTCGTCCGGGGGCTGGCGGCCTCGGCCGACCGGCTGGACCTGCCGCACCCGGTCCACATCCACTGCAACAACCTCGGCATCCCCGGCAACTGGCGGACGACCCTGGCCACGATGGAGGCCCTCGAAGGCCATCGCGGCCACTTCGCCCACATCCAGTTCCACAGCTACGGCGGGGACCCGTCCGACCCCCGCAGCTTCCGCTCCGCCGTGCCGAAGCTGCTGGACCACGTCCGGCGCCACAAGGAATTGACCGTCGACGTCGGCCACGTCAGCCCCGGCCCGGCGATGATCCTCACCGGCGACCCCCGGGCCGGCGACCGCCTGCATCGCCAGCTCGGCGGCCCCTGGTACAACGCCGACGTCGAGCAGGAGGGCAGTTGCGGCGTCATCCCCATCGAGTACCTGCCCGAGAAGAACCTGATCGCCGCCGTGCAGTGGGCCATCGCCCTGGAGTGGTACCTGCTCATGGACGACCCCTGGCGGGTCGCCCTGACCAGCGACCACCCCAACGGCGGCGCCTTCTACCGCTACCCGGAGATGATCTACCTGCTGATGGATCGCGCCTTCCGGGCCGAGGCCCTGGCGACCATGCCCGGGGCCCTCCGGGACCGCTCCGTCATCCACGAGCTGGACCGCGAATACTCCCTCTCCGAGGTCGCCATCCTCACCCGGGCCGCCCCCGCCCGGATGCTCGGCCTCGACGCCCGGAAGGGCCACCTCGGACCCGGGGCGGATGCAGATATCGCCATTTATTCCCCGGATCGTGACCGCCGTGCCATGTTCGGGCGCCCCCGATGGGTCTTCAAGTCCGGCGCGATGGTCGTCGAGGACGGCATCGTCGTCGCCGAGCCGGTCGGCCGCACCTTCGTCACCGCCCCCGGCTACGACCCCGGCCGCCTGCCGGCGATCCGCGAGTGGTTCGAGCGCGATTACTCCGTCCGATTCGCCAACTACGCCATCCCCGGCGACGCCCTGCCGACGGCCGAGGTCGTCCCCGGCGGCGGGGGTTGAGCCCAGGAACCGCCGTCGCTCACGGCCGGGATCGCTCGACGACGCGAGACCGGAGCCATTCCGGGAACGCCTCTCGTTTGATCAGGCCGGCTGCCAGGTCCAGGATGACTCGCTCCTGCTCGTCGACCGAGGCGGCGATTTCCGCCCCATTGATCACGAGGAACGTCTCCATCGCGGCGTGGCCGATTCGCTTGTTGCCATCGACGAAGGCGTGGTTCATCACCAGGGAGAACCCGAGGGCGGCAGCCTAGTCGACCAGGGTCGGGTAGAGGTCCTCGCCGCCGAACGTCATCCTCGGCTGGGAGACGGCGGAATCCAACGCACCGGGGTCGCGTAGGCCCGGCGACCCGCCGGACCGGGCGATCACCAGGCGGTGCAGGGCAATGACCTCATCCAGGGTCAGGAACCTCATGGCCTACGCCAACCGCCGGTAGAGTTCGGCATTCTTTTCGAGGACGTACTCCGCCGCTTCGGAGAAGTCGTCGCGGGGGCGGGCGAGCCATTCGGCGATACCGGCCCGGAGGAGCTGTTCCGGGGTCGTTCCTGCCTCCCGGGCGCGGTCGAGGAGTTGACGCTCCTGATCCTCGGAGAGCTCGATCGTCAGTGTGGCCATCATGCGGACCTCGTTTGGGCGGCCCCTGGCAACGCCCGGGACCGAGTCCTTCACAGCGCCTACGCTGCTCATTATAGGATCGTACCGCGAGAGGGGCGAAGGCCGACTTCGGCCTCCGGCGCGACGTTTGCCGAAACCCCTGGGGGGCGGGAACCGTCCCGGCCGATCGATGATCCCGCTCCCCGAGACTCCGAACCCGACCCCGGACAGAGGAGGCCCCCGATGACCCCGCCCCGATCCCCCCGGACCCGGTCCGACGACCCCGGCGTCGACCGCCGATCCTTCCTCCAGACCGGCACCGCCGCGTTGGCCCTCGGCCCCGGCGCCCTGGCCGCCCCGGGGGCCTCGGCCCAGGAGGCCGGGGAGGCCCCGAAGCCGGGGGGCGAGCCCGAGTGGCGGAACCGGCAGGACGGCATGGCCTACCGCCGGCTCGGCCGGACGAACCTGATGGTCTCCGAGGTCGTCGCCGGCGGCGACCCGATCACCCCGGACAACTACCGGCACATGCTCCGGGCCATCGAACGCGGCCTGAACTACCTCGACATGGCCCCGGCCTACCACGACGGCGGCACCGAGGAGGCCTGGGGCAAGCTCATCAAGGAGCCCTCGGTCGGCCGGGACCGCGTGTTCCTGGCCACCAAGGTCAGCCCGCTCAACCGCGTGCGCAACCAGATGTACAAGGACGCCTTCGACAAACTCCCCGCGGGCGAGCAGGAGGAGATCCGGGCCCGGGCGGATGAGATCATCGAGCGCCGAGGGGTGAAGAAGCCCGGCTATTTCCTCACGTACTTCCCCGGCCAGCCCGACTCCTACGACCCGGCGTACCTCCGGATCGCCATGCTGGCCGAGTACCGGGATCGGGTCGAGGACAATGCGATTCTCCGCGACACGATCGTCGAGTCGCTGGAGGGGAGCCTCCGCCGCCTCGGCACCGACCACGTCGACATCCTCATGTGCCCCCACGGCGCCGACGCCCCGGAGGATCTCGACAGCCCCGCGATCCTCGACGCCTTCAAGCAGCTGAAGCAGCAGGGCAAGGTCCGATTCCTCGGCGTCACCTCGCACAACGACCCGGCCGGCGTGCTGAAGGCCGCCGCCGACGCCGGGCATTACGACCTCGTGATGATGGCCTACAACGTGGTCAACGGCGGCTACGTCGACGACGCGATCCGACACGCCTCCGACAAGGACCTCGGCATCATCGCCATGAAGGTGGCGATGGCCGTCGCCACCCACCACACGCCGCTCCAGCCGGTGCCCGACTGGCGGATCCAGAAGGTCCAGCGGATCGTCCCCGGGGACGACCTGAAGGCCCCCCAGAAGGCCTACGTCTGGGCCCTCCAGAACCCCCGGATCGCCGCCGTCATCTCCAACCTCTGGGACGAGACCTACATCGCCGAGAACCTCGCCCTGGCCGGCCGCAAGGTCGAACTCCAGCCCGCCTGATCGGGCGGAAAATCGGGGGCGGAGGGCCGACGGCCCACGGGCGCCGGATGGCCGAGGGCGATGGGTTGAGTGCCGACCTGTCCGGCCGTCGGCCCTCCCTCCTCCGCCTTCGGGATGTCCGGTCCCGCCCCCCTCCCTGCGCCTGGACTCGAACGGATCGGGACGGGACAATGGGACCATCGCGCGGCGGGAGCCCTCTGCCCCGCCGCGATCGAAGGGGTCCGGCCGCCCTCGCGCCGTCCCGGCTCGCCGGGCCGGGATGGCGCGAACCCGATCGAGCCAAGCCAGGAGTCGCCGATGTCGCTCTCGCGCCCAGGATCGCACCGCACCAGGATCGTCGCCTTCGGGGCGCTGATGGCGGGGGGGATGACGCTCGCCCTCTGCCCGACGGCCGCCCGGGGCCAGGTCGGGCCCGAGCAGTCCGCCGCCCAGGTCAAGGTGGCCGACGGGCTGGAGGCCACCCTCTGGGCCGCCGAGCCGATGGTGGTGAACCCCACCAACATCGACGTCGACTCCCGGGGGCGCGTCTGGGTCACCGAGGGGCTCAACTACCGCCTCACCCGCGAGCGCAACCGCGAGTTCTCCCGGATCGGCGAGGCCGACGCGATCAAGATCCTCGAGGACGCCGACGGCGACGGGAAGGCCGACACCGTCACCGTCTTCGCCGACCAGATCTTCCCCGTGCCGATGGGCATCGCCGTGGAGGAGCGGTACGACGAGGCGGGCCGCTACGCCGGCTGCCGCGTCTACGTCGGCAACAGCCCGAACCTCCTCGTGCTGGAGGACACCGACGGCGACGACAAGGCCGACCTCCGCTACCCGCTGCTCACCGGCTTCGGCGGCATCGACAGCGACCACGGCGTGCACGGCATGGTCCTCGGCCTCGACGGCTCGCTGTACTTCACCCACGGCGACGGCTGCTGCTCCGTCCAGCCCGACGGCGGCGACCGCACCCAGAACTTCGACGTGACCGACGCCTCCGGCCGACGGGTCTCCTCCGACCAGCTCGCCAACACCCTCCGCGTCAACCGGGACGGCACCCGGTTCGAGGTCATCGCCGACCGCCAGCGGAACAACTACGAGACCAGCCTGAACTCGTTCGGCAACATCTTCACCTCCGACAACGACGACGACGGCAACCGCGGCTGCCGGGTCATCTGGGTGATGGACGGCGGCTCCTACGGCTATCGGACCCCCGGCAGCCCCCGGCACTGGGGGGAGGAGGTCCCCGGCAACGTCCCCAAGCTCGTCGGCACCGGCAACGGCAGCCCCTGCGGCATCATGGTGTACGAGGGCGGCCTGCTCCCCGAGCCGTACCTCGGCGCCGTCTTCGAGGCCGACGCCGGCACCCGACAGATCAACTCCTTCCCGATCACCCGGGAGGGGGCCGCCTTCCGCACCGAGTACGAGGTGCTCATGTCCTCGGACGACCCCTGGTTCCGCCCCGTCGACATGACCGCCGCGCCGGACGGCTCCGTCTTCGTCGCCGACTGGTACGACGCCGGGGTCGGCGGCCACGCCTTCAGCGACCAGACCACCGGGCGCATCTACCGGGTCGTCCCGAAGGGAGCAAGTCCCGAGCATTCCGCCCCCGACTTCGGCTCGATCGACGGCCTGGTCCTCGCGTTGCAGTCCCCCAACGTCGCCACCCAGGACGCCGCCCGTCGCGGCCTGATCGCCCGGGGAGGGGCCGCCGTCGAGGCCTTGAACGCCCTGTATCGCGCGGGTGAGCCCATCCAGCGGGCCCGGGCCCTCTGGGTCAAGCACGCCATCGAGGGGGACCGGGCCGCCCTCCTCGCCCTGGACGACGCCGAGCCCCGGATCCGCGAGCAGGCCGTCCGCATCCTCGGCCGGGACGTGAGCCGCGAGGGGACTGTCGAGTACCTCGACGACGCCCGGCCGCAACCGCCCGCCGCGGCCGAGCACCTCGACGCCCTCGTCTCCCAGGTCGACGACCCTGACGCCGGGGTCCGCCGGGAGCTGATCCTCGCCTTCCGGTACCTGCCCACCGACCGGGTCGGCGAGGCCCTGACGTCGCTCGCCGCCTCGTGGGACGGCCGCGACCGCTGGTACCTGGAGGCCCTCGGCGTCGCGTTGCGGGGCCGTGAGCCGGGCTACCTCGCCGGGCTGTTCGACGGCACCCTCTACGGCAACCTCGACCTCGACGCGGCCGGCGGGACCAGCAGCGCCGCCCTGCCGCCGTACTTCCCGGTCGACCGCAACGAGGCCTTCCTCGCCGCCACCGACGTGCTGCCGCCGGCCAATGCCCTGAGCAAGACCCTCGGCCTGATGTGGCAGATCCACGGCCCCGAGGTGCTCCCGCTGCTGACCCGGATCCTGCCGAGGCTGGCCACGCCCGACCTCCAGCAGGCCGCCGACGACGTGCTCTCGCAGATCACCGACCCGAGCGGCGCCCTCGCCCTGGCGGATCTCCTCTTCGAGATCGACGACCCCGTCCGGGAGCGCCAGGTCCTCGACACCCTCGGCCGTCGCCTCTCCGGGGACTGGCGGGAGGCCGCCGACGACCCCCGGGTCTCCCAGGCGATCCGGGCCGCCATCGACTTCGCCGACACCCGGGCCGAGGGCATCGCCGCCGCCGCCGCCACCGGCGACCCGGATTATGCCGACGCGATCATGGCCTTCGTCAAGGACGACTCGGCGTCCACCCCGGTCCGGATCGCCGCCGTCGAGGCCCTCGGCCGGCTCAAGTCGGGCGGCGCCCGGCCGCTGCTCGAGGCGATGGTCGAGCGCGTCAAGCAGTCCGGCGGCTCCGACCCCGTCGCCGAGGCCGCCCTCCGGACCCTGCCGGAGCTGGGGGTCGACCGCGACCAGCTCATCGCCATCCTCGCCGACCCCGGCTATCCGCTCGGCCTCCGCCGGGAGGCCCTCCGGTCGGCCTCCATGCAGGTCGAGACCGCCCATCGCCTGCTCGGCCGGGCCGAGCAGGGCGACCTGCCCGACGACCTGAAGTCCGAGGCCACCACCCTGCTCAACGCCCACCCCGACCAGGGCGTCCGACGCCGGGCCGCCGAGGCCCTCCCCCTCGCCGGGATCGGCGGCGGCCGGCCCTTGCCACCCTTCGAGGAGCTGCTCTCCCGCCAAGGCGACCCCGAGGCCGGGCGTGAGGCGTTCGCCTCCGCCGGGGAGACCTCCTGCGCCGGCTGCCACCGCGTCCAGGGCCGGGGGCGCTGGGTCGGCCCGGACCTCTCCACCATCGGCACCAAGTACGGCAAGGACGGCCTGCTCACCTCCATCCTCAGCCCCGGCGCCGCCATCGGCTACAACTTCCGCAGTTATGTCGTCGCGCTGGCCGATGGCCGGATCCTCACCGGCTTGCCCGTCGAGGAGACCGCCGACCGCCTCGTCCTGAAGACCGCCGAGGGCCAGCGGATCGAGATCGACCCGGGCGACATCGACGAGAGGCGCACCAGCGACGTCTCGCTGATGCCCGAGGGCCTCGCCCAGCAGATGACCGACGCCCAGCTCGTCGACCTGCTCGCCTTCCTCGAGACCCTGAAGCAGCCCGTCAGCATCGTCGGCGAGTTCCAGGCCGTCGGCCCGCTGGCCGAGGCCGAGGGCGAGCCCGCCGTCGACCCGGCCGGGCCCATCGACACCGCGCTCCCCGTCCGGGGGGCCGACGGCCGGTCGCAGTCCTGGAGACGCCTCCGGGCCGACGCCGAGGGCCGCATCGACCTCTCCGCCCTCGCCGGACCCGACGCCGACCGGGCCGTCTACCTGCACTCCCCGGTCGCCTCCCCGGCCGACCTGCCGGCCACCCTCGTCGTCGACTCCCCCTCGGCCGGCCTCCGCGCCTGGCTCGACGGCGAGGAACTCGACCTCCCCGCCCCCTCCGGAGACGACCCCACCCGGTCCGTCTCCCTCGACCTCTCCCGAGGGGCCCACGACCTCGTCCTCCGCCTCCCCGGCGGCCCCGACTCCGGCCTCGTCGCCACCTTCGTCGCCGACGCCCCCCTGGAGTTCCGCGCCCCCGAGGGCCGCAAGGTCTCGGCCCGCTGAGGCCGGCCCGTTGAGCAACGACTCGAACTGAGACTCGGCCCCGCGTGGCCCGTTCGGCGGGTCACGCGGGGTTCTTCGTCCATCGAACCGCTTCCCCACCTCATCCTCGTCGAGGGCACCATGATCCGAGATCGCTCCGGGATCGTCGTCGGTTTCCGGCCCCTGGTCGCCGCGCTGGCGCTGTCCTTCCCCGCGGTCGTCGCCGGAACCGCCCGAGCCGACGAGCCCGTCCGGCTCCGCGTCCTGAGCTACAACATCCACCACGGCCGGGGCATGGACGACGTCATCGACCTGGGACGCATCGCCCGGGTCATCAACGAGGTCCGGCCGGACGTGGTCGCGCTCCAGGAGGTCGACCGCGGCGTCGAGCGCTCCGGCCGGATTGACGTGCCGGCCGAGCTGGCCCGGCTGACCGGCACGGTGGCCGTCTTCGAGCGGAACATCACCCATCAGGGGGGCGACTACGGCAACGCCCTGCTGTCGAAGCTGCCGATCCTCGACAGCCGGAACGTCCCCCTCCCCAGCCACCACGAGGGAGAACGGCGCGGCTGCCTGGTCGTCGACCTGGACGGCCCCGGGGACGCCGGGCCGATCCGGATCTTCGCCACCCACTTCGACTACCGGCGCGATGACGGCGAGCGGCTGGACTCGGCCGCCCTGATCGCCGGGCTGGCGGCCGAGGAGCCCGATCGGCCGACGGTGCTGATGGGAGACCTGAACGCCCTGCCCGACAGCGCCGTGCTGCGACGGTTTGACGAGTCGTGGGCCCGGGCCAACCCCGAGCCGATGCCCACCTTCCCGGTCGCCGAGCCGACCCGGCAGATCGACTACATCCTGCTGAGGCCGGAGGGGCGCTGGAGGACGGTGGAGGTCCGGGTGCTCGACGAGGCGGTCGCCTCCGACCACCGGCCGATCTTCGCCGTGCTGGAACTGGTGGGCGACGAGGGCTGATCCGCCGGGGCGGCGACCCTCCGGCGCGGCACATCCGGAGATTCGCTCGCACCTGCCGCCGAATGTGACGGCATGCCGCATGCCTTACATCGGTCCCCGTCGGAATCCCTCTCCGGCGGTCGTGCGGCGACGAGACGAGTGCTCTCGTCGTAAGCCGAAACGGCGAAACGAGATGGCCGGCATTCGCCCGAAGGCGGGCATCACGCCAGGCCCTCCCAACAGGTGCGACCGCACACCTCTCCTGCCTCTTATTGCGACGGGAACGCCCATGAATCGTGCAAAGCCTCTCCCCTTCCTGACCCTGGCCGCCTTGGCGGTCGTCGCGTTATTCGTCAAGGGCAGCCCGACCGAGGTGGCGCCGGGCGGCCCGCTGGACACGGGGGACACGGCCTGGATGCTCACCGCGGCGGCCCTGGTGCTGCTGATGACGCCGGGCCTGTCGTTCTTCTACGGCGGCATGGTCGGGTTCAAGAACGTGGTCTCGACCATGTTGCAGAGCGTGATCGCCCTGGGCGTGATCAGCCTGCTCTGGGTGGCCTTCGGCTTCAGCCTGGCCTTCGGCGACAGCATCGGCGGCGTGATCGGCAACCCGCTGACCTTCTTCATGTTCGACGGCGTCGGCGGCGCGACGAGCGAGGCCCTCTCGCCCACGGTCCCGCTGCTGATCTTCGCCCTGTTCCAGCTGAAGTTCGCCATCATCACCCCCGCGCTGATCACCGGCTCGTTCGCCGAGCGGGTGCGGTTCTCCAGCTACCTGCTGTTCATGGTGCTCTTCAGCGTCCTGATCTACTCGCCGCTGGCGCACATGACCTGGCACCCCGACGGCCTGCTGCGGAAGTGGGGCGTGCTCGACTTCGCTGGCGGCACGGTGGTGCACATGTCGGCCGGCTTCGCGGCCCTGGCCGGGGCGATGATCCTCGGCCGCCGCAAGAGCCACAAGGCCCGGGAGGAGCACGTGCCGGCGAACATCCCGTTCGTGCTGCTGGGCACCGGCATGCTCTGGTTCGGCTGGTTCGGCTTCAACGCCGGCTCGGCCCTGGGCGCCAATGAGCTGGCGGCCACCGCCTTCGCCACCACGAACACCGCGTCGGCCGCCGCGATGCTCGGCTGGATCTTCTGGGACTGGATGCTCGGCAAGAAGCCCTCGGCCCTGGGCGCCTGCATCGGCGCCGTGGTCGGCCTGGTGGCGATCACCCCGGCGGCCGGCTTCGTCACCGTCCGGGAGAGCATCGTCATCGGCCTGGTGGCCAGCGTCGTCAGCAACCTCGCCGTGCACATGAAGACGAAGTCGACCCTGGACGACACGCTCGACGTCTTCCCCTGCCACGGCGTCGGCGGCATCGTGGGGATGATCCTCACCGGCGTCTTCGCCGACGGCGGCCTGGCCGAGGGCGAGACCACCCTCTTCGGCTATCACATGCTGGCGCTGGTGATCGTCTCGGCCTTCACGTTCGTCGGCTCGCTGATCCTGTACAAGGTCGTCGGGCTGATCCTGCCGCTCCGCGTCTCCGAGGAGCAGGAGCTGATCGGCCTGGACCTCAGCCAGCACGGCGAGACCGCCCTCGGCGGCGCCCTCCTCGCCACCGGGGCCGCCGCCAACGGCAACGGCCACGCGAACGGGAATGGCAATGGGAATGGCAACAGCCACGCCGGGGCGCCGAAGCCGGAGTATGCCGGCGACCGCGGCTGACGCGGCCGGGTGACGAGCCGAGGATCGACCGACGGCGGGTGACCGAGGGCCGGACCCATCGGGCATCCGCCGTCTTGCTCCGCCGGCCGACGCTCAGCCCTCTCCCACCCGCCCGGCGACCCGACTCGGCCCCGGCCGGGTCGCCCCGGCCGTCGGCAGGTGGGGGCCCCGCGAGGCCCGGCCGGCCCGGATGGTGGCGATCAGCTCGAAGTAGCGGTCGAGGTGGGCGGCCTCGGACCACTCGTTGATCCGGCGGGAGTAGCCGGCGTGCGACAACTCGTCGCGCAGGTCGTCGTCGTGGACGAGCCGTCGGATCGACCAGAGCAATTCGGCGTCGGTCCGGTAGGAGAGGCCGCCGCCGCTGAGCGCGGCGTTCTCGAACAGGGCGCCGGCGTCGGCGTCGACGATCACCGGGGTGCGGACCGAGAACGCCTCCAGAACGACGTAGCCGAACGTCTCCGGGAACAGCGACGGCACGACCACTGCCCTCGCCCCGTGGAAGAGCCGGGCCAGCCCCTCCCGGCCGAGCAGGCCCTCGAATTGCACGTTCGGCAGGCCCCGGGCCAGCTCCCGGAGGCGGCCCTCATGCGGCCCGGTGCCGGCGATCTTCAGGTCGACCTCGGGCAGGTATTTCATCAGCGGGATCAGCCGCTGGAACCCCTTCATGCGCACCAGCCGGCCGGCCGCCGCGACGTAGGGCCGGGCAGGGACGGGCGGGTCCTCGTCCTCGATGCCCCCGGACCAGTCGTCCGGCAGGAAGTACGGCAGGTGGACCAGGGGGGCGCCGATCCCCCGGGCCCGGTGCTCCTCCAGGGCGTGCCGGCTGGGGAAGACCAGGGCGTCGAGCTGCCGGAGCGATCGGCCGATCAGCCCGGTCGACCGCCACGCCTGCGGCGGCCTCCTGCCCGCGAGGCAGCACGAGGCGCAGTTCGGCGTCTCGCAGCGCCGGCGGTCGTACTTCCAGAGCAGGTGCATCGGGCAGATCAGCCAGTGCTCATGCGCCGTCATGATCCGGACGGCATGGCTGCCCAGCTCCAGCACCGCGGGGCCGCCGACGAGCGAGATGTTGTGGAAGTGGACGACGTCGGTCTTCACGTCGTCGATCAGGCCCTTCAGCGCCTCGGCCTTGAAGTAGGGCCGCCCGGTGGCCTGGGTGGCGATCGGCGAGAGGATGCCGAACCGGCTCTTGAGCGGGTGGACCGTGACCCCCGGCGGCGGCTCGAAGGGGCGGAGCGGGTGACCGCCCCGGACGGACTCGAAGGCGTCGACGCAGTGGGCGACGTGGACCTCGTGCCCCCTCCTCGCCAGGGCCCCGGCCAGGCGTTCGACGTACGCCGCGTCGCCGCCGAAGCTGTGGGCGCCGAAGAAGGTCGTGACCATGCAGATCCTCATCGGTGCCCTCCCTGGCGGCGGATCGTGCTCACCTCCCCGGGCCCTCCCGGCCCGGGTCGAACCGCCTGTCTACCACGGATCGGCCGATCGCTCCAGGCCGATTCTCGGGGGGGGGATTTCACGCAGGGCCGCGCGGCGGGGCGGGAATCAGGGGCCCCGGGAGCCGACCTCCTCCGCCCGGCTTCCTCGCTCGGTCCTCCTTCGCGTCCCCGCGCCCCTGCGTGAATTCCCCTCCGGACGACTCGGCCCCGCCGCCTCGCCTCATCCCGATCCGGCCCGGAGCGGCGACGGGCCGAGGGCCGATCGCAGGGCGGCGATGTCCCGCTCGGTCGTGCCGCAGCAGCCGCCGAAGAGTCGGACGCCCTGGTCGACCAGCCGGGCGATCGTCTCCGCCGTCGGCTCGACGCCGGGCCCCGACCCGATCCAGGGCCCCGACGGCTGGAGCACCAGGGGCAGCCCGACCGTCCCCCGGAGGTGACCGGGCAGCTCGACCGCCCGGGGCGGCGGGATGCAGTTCCAGCCGATCGCCTGCAAGGGCAGCTCGAACACGTCATACCCCAGCCTCGGAAACGGGTCGTCGTCGACCGCGAGGGAGAAGGTGAGGATCATCGGCAGGCCGACGGCCGCATCCAGGGCGGCGAGCCTCGGGCCGATCGGGGCGGAGGCGGCGTTGGTCTCCAGGATCAGGGCGTCGACCCCGCCGGCCGCCAGCGCGAGGGCCTGCTCGACCTCGACCTCGGACCCCTCGGCCGTCGGCCCGAGGCACCCCAGGACCAGGAGGCCCGGCCCGGCCGCCTCCCGGGCCAGGGCGACTGCGGCCCGATTGATCGCCCCCACCTCGCCGGCCCGGCCGAACCGGGAGAGCCAGGAGCGGTTGGCCCCGAAGGTGTTGGTCGTCAGCGCGTCGGCGCCCGCCATCACGTCGAGCCGGTGGACCTCGGCGACCTCCTCCGGCCGGTCGAGGCACCAGAGGCAGGGGTCATCCCCCGACAGGTCGAGTCCCCGGGCGATCAGCCGGGTCCCCATCGCGGCGTCGAGCAGGATCGGGGGGGGAGGGCCGCCCCCCCCGGGCCCCGGCCATCGGGAATCCGCCATCGATCACCGCCGATTCGAATCGATCCGCATCCGCCCCGGTCAGCCCCGGGTCCGGGTCCGCTTGCGGTACTTGGTGCTGACCCGGGCCAGGAAGCGCTGCTCCTCGGGGGAGAGGGAGTCCCGGCCGGAGGTGTGGATCTTGGCCAGGATCTCGTCCATCCGCCGTTCCTCGGCGGCCTCCTTGGCCGTCTGGCGCTGCCGCCTCGCGTCCGACCGGCGTCGACGCCAGCGGGCGAGGGCGTTCTCCCGGTAGGGGCGGACCTTGGGGCCGGATCCTTCCAGGCTGGTGTACCCCTCGGAGAAGTCGTAGCCGAAGAGGCTGTCCTCGTAGTAGCCGCCCTCCTCCAGCATCCTCGTCTCGTGCCGGACCATCAGCTCGATGAGGATCGCCAGCGAGAGCAGCTCGAAGCCCCCGGCGTTGGGCGAGAAGAAGAGGATGCGGATCACCCCGATGATCGCCAGCAACACGGCGAACGAGCGGGCCATCCAGGGCGCGATCAGGCCGTCCCGGGTGGCCGAGAGGGCCGGCCCGGCGAGATACGCCCGCAGGGCCCGACCGGCGTCCATGGGCAGGGCCGGGATCAGGTTGGCCAGGAAGAGCACCCAGTTGAGGTAGCCGAACCAGCCGATCAGCCAGATGGCGCCCAGGGCCTCGACCGGCTCGCCGCCGACGGTCGGCGCCCCGCTGCCGGAGCCGGCCAGGCCGAAGGGGTTGAGCACCATCCGGGCGTCGGCGAACAGCAGGCCGGTGCAGAGGATCGCGGCGATCGACAGGCTCGTCAGCGGGCCGGCCAGGGCGACCGCCATCGCCTCCCTCGACCGGGAGACCGGCACCGGGTGCGGCCCGGCCAGGTTCCCCAGCGGCCAGAGCCGGATCTCGTCCGGCTCCATGCCCAGCCGCCAGGCCGCCGCCGCGTGCCCCAGCTCGTGGGCGGCCAGCGCCAGCAGCAGCAGCCCCAGCCAGGCCGCCGTCTGGATCGGGTCACCCTCCCCTTCGGCGTCGAAGAGCGACGCCCCCAGCAGCTTCACCGCCGCGAAGAGCACCAGCAGGAAATGCACCCGGACCGGGACGCCCGCCCATCGGCCCAGGTTGATCGACCAGGAGAAGGGATCGGACATGGCGGTCCACTCGGGGGGGGAACCGGGCGTGAATCGTCCGACGGTCGTCGCGTTTTCGGGAGAAGGATCAGTGTAGCACCCCGCCCAGCCCGTCCGCAACGACACCCGACCGGCCGACGTTGCCCGGCGAGAACGGCCGGGGCCGTCGCCCCGATCGACCCGCGTCGCCCGATTCACCAGCAAATCGGACGCCCGTCAATTCGGCGCCCCGGCCGGCGCCCGATCACCCGGGATTCCCCGCCTCATGCCCATCCCGAGTCGGCCATTGACAGATGTCGGATGTTCGCTCAGACTCGGCGAACATCACGGGGGTCGTTCCTGAGAGACGAGTGGGGGGGAACCACTGATGTGGACGCGACACGGGGCGGCCCTCGCGGCGTTGGTCCTGGCAGCCTGCGGGGCGCCGGTGCAGGCGGCGGACGACACGCCCGGGGAGCGACTCGCGGCGATCGAGGCGGCACAGGCGGCCGCGAGTGAACGCTACTCACAAGAACTCCAGCAGGTCGAGCAGACCGAGGCGGCGCGACAGGCACCGATCGACCGCTACCTGAAGGAGGTGGTGAAGAACGTCGAGGCGGCGCTCGAGCTGGCCCGTGCCAACCCCGGCGATCCCGCGGCCTTCGAGGCCCTCAAGTTCGTGATCCGGACCAACGGGTCCGGTCCCGGGGATGGTTCGGCGCGGGCCTTGCAATTGATGCTCGACCACGGCGATGACCGCCGGCCGGGGCAGGGGGACTACCTCGCTCACGTCGCGCTGAGGCTCTGGCAGTACCCGGACGCCGAGGCGCTGCTCCGCCGCATCCTCGATCGGAACCCGAACCGCGACGACCGGGCCGCGGCCTGCTACTGGCTGGCACGCTACCTCTCCGAGCAGGCCCGCATCTGCCGAATGTTGCGTGAGAAGCCCGGCAACCAGAAGAATTTCGAGGGCCAACTCGCCGCGGAGCCGATCGGCAGGTTCGTCGAGGAGAAGGAGCCGGTCGCCCTCGACACGGAGGTCGAGGCCCTGCTCGGGCGGGCGATCGCCGAGTTCGGCGACGTGCGGATGCCCGAATACACGCAGTCCATCGCCGAGATCGCGCGCGGCGAGTTATTCGCGGCCCGGAGCCTGAACGTAGGCCAGACCGCGCCCGAGATCGAGGGGGCCGACCACGAGGGCAAGCCGTTCACGCTCGGCGAGACGCGCGGCAAGGTCGTCTTGCTGACCTTCACGGGGAGCTGGTGCGGGCCTTGCGTGGCCATGTATCCCCAGATGCGGGAGCTGCGGTCGAGGCACCAAGACGAGCCCTTCGCGATCGTGAGCGTCGATACCGACACGGAGGTCGAGGCACTGAAGGAGGCGATCGCCTCGGGCGAGATCACCTGGCGCTGCTGGTGGGACGGCGGGACCGACGGGCCGATCACGACGCGCTGGGGGATCGACTCGTTCCCGAGCATCTTCGTGCTCGACCGCCACGGCGTGATCCGATTCAAGGATGTGCGGGGCGACGACCTCGACCGGGCCGTTGCGAACTTGCTCGGTGCCCCTGATGCGGTCTCCTCACCGCGTTGAGCCCGGTGGCCTGGTCCGCTCGGAGGGTTCGAGGCGGCGGGGTGGCCGGGGCAAAGCGCAGCGTGCCCCGGATCCGGGGGCCTGTGACTCCGGGGCACGCTGCGCTTTGCCCCGGCCACCCGCCGGGTCTCGGGGTCGTAGGTGCAGGCGACGCTCTTGAACTTGCCCAGGTCGATGCCGATGATGGTCATGGCCGTGGGGGCTCATCGGATCGGTGGGATTGAGAGATCGTTAACCACTTCAAGGTTGCCCCGAGGCGGCCCCACGGCTTACATGGATTCTTTGGGCGGCAAGGGAGGCAAGCCTCGACATGAAGCGACGGGTCTCGCTTCGCGTAATGCTCGCTGCCGTCGCAGTCCTTGCGGTCGGTTTAGCCTGGTGGGTCAACTCGGCGCGCCGCCAACGAGCGGCGGTCGCTGCAGTCCAGAAGGGCGGCGGTGGTGTCGCCTATGCTCATCAGTTCGTCAATGGGGATCCCCGAGTCCCTGACCCGAACGGGAGGCCGCCCATTCCCGACTGGTTGCGTACGAAGCTGGGTGATGACTTTTTCTCCGATGTCATCGTCGTAGGATTCACCGATCGAGGGCCGAGCCAAGAAGCTTTGCGTCAACTCCGCTCATTCGGCGGCCTCCGCAGCCTATACATCGCCGATCCGGCTTTCGGGGACGTCGAGGCGCGGCATCTCCATGGACTGTCGCAGCTTGAAGAACTTTACCTGGGCTCCACCCGGATCGGCGACGCGAGCATCCCTGTGTTAGAGGAGCTGGGCGGCTTGAAGGAATTGAACATCGGCGGCACGAGGATCAGCAACGACGGCATGGTGAGGTTGCAGAGGTCCTTACCCGGTACGCGAATCACCCACTATTGAGGCCGCCTAACCGCTCTCACGGCCTCCCCTGTCAAGGGCGGCGGGTGGCCGGGCCAAAGCGTAGCGTGCCCCGAATCTGGGGGCTTGTGACCCCGGGGCACGCTACGCTTTGGCCCGGCCACCCGGGCCATCCGCCGCTCTGGGCGTGTCCGGCAGAATTGGGTAGATTGGACCGATGAGGGGCCGAGCCGGAAGGATTTCGTTATACGGCATATCGCCGGGTAGGTTTCCATCAATGGACTTGCAAACCATCCTGGCCGAGGTCGAGTCGTGGCCGATCGAGGATCGTCTCCGCCTGGTGGAACGAATCTGGGAGGGCCTGGGTGATCGTGGAGATGAGCCGGGCCTGACCGAAGCCCAGCGGGCCGAGATCGACCGTCGCCTTGCGGACGATGATGCGTCTCCGGACGACGTGGTCACCTGGGAGGAGGTCAAGTCGGAGGCGCTCAGGAGAGCGGGGCGATGAGCCTGCCGCTCGTGATCCGCCGAGCGGCACGGGTCGAGTTCGATGAGGCGTTCGACTGGTACGAGCGGCAGGAGATCGGCCTGGGCGTCAAGTTCGCGGATCGTGTCCAGGCGACCTTCGACTCCATCAGTGCCATGCCCGAACTCCACGCCCTCGTCTACCGCGATGTCCGCAAGGCCCTGGTCAAGCCCTATCCGTACTCGATCTTCTACCGGATCCGAGGTCATCGGGTCGTGGTCCTGGCGGTGTTCCACAGTAAACGTGATCCAAAGATCTGGAAGTCGCGGGTCTAGCCTCGCTCGTGGCCTCTCCCGTCGAGGGCGCACCGTCGACGGTCCGTGACAGGGGGATGGATCTGACCGGGCTCGGGTGGGGCCCGGCGGCGAGTGGCGGCGGTTGCGAGCAACCTGGTGGCGCTCAGCGACACGAGGTGGTTGGCCCGCCCCCGGCCACCCGCCAATGCACCCGAGGCACCCGGCGGGTCACCGGGGCCTCGGGCCGGGCACGAGCGGAGACCCGGGGAGATTTTGTGACTGCCGACCGCCCGATCCTCGATCTTATTGAGGGGGGCGATGGCCGGCCTGGGGCGGTCGTCGTCCGCCTTGACTCTGGCACGATCGACCCCCGAGACCCGACCGCGATGCCTCCGGCCCTTCCCGATCGACGATCGAACCGACCACCGCCGCGACGATCGCGGTGCGCGGATCGACCCCTCAGGGGGCGTGGTCGTCCCCCGATCGCGGATCGCCCGAGAGGCCTCCGCCCGATCCCGGCCCTCCTCGGGTCCCCCCAGATGGCGGTCGCCGGCCCCCGTCGCGTCGGGCAAGGGGCGAGCGGAGGGGGGACACTTGAGGGACGCCTCCGGGGGGCCGATGCTCGGGTGCGCCGGTTGACGGAGCGAAGCCATTTCGTCGGCGCAACTCGTTTCCCGGAAACAAATATTGCACTTCGCGTTTGGCGCACCGGCCCCATCTCTCCGGCGCACCGGTCCGTCGAAGATCCATCGACTCGGCCGACGGGCGTCCCGGTGCGCCGGTTCGCGGACCGAACCCATTTGTCCGACCGAACTCATTGTCGCACAACGAAGATCGCGGTTCGCGTCTGGCGCACCGGCCGGATCCGGCCGGCAAACCGCCCCGCCGGGAGTGGCTCGACCGGGCCGGGGAGCGATCGGGTGCGCCGATTTACGGAGCGAACCCATTTCTCGGACGCAAGTCCTGATTCGGTAATGGAAATCGCATTCTGTTGTGCGCGCACCGGGCCGATCCCGGAGGCGCACCGGGTCGTCTCGGGCCGATGGGGACGCCGCAGGGCAGGGGGGCTCCGCCCGGGGCCCGGGATGCCCGGCCCGGGGAAGGCCGCTCGGGGAGCGACCGGGGGGCGAGGACCCTGGCTTGACCGTCCCGGACGGGGGCCGATACAGTCGCCCTCGGGTCGGTGCCGACCCGGAGTCGCAGGCAGAGCGAGGCCGATCGTGACCGCCGAATCGCAGACCAGGGCCGCCCACCCGCCCGGATCCCGGACCGTCCGGGTGCCGCTGGGGGACCGTTCCTATGACATCCGGATCGTCCACGGGGACGAGAGCGGCGGCTTCGGCCCGTTCGCCCGGGAGGCCCTGGAGGCGACCCGGGCCGGGAGGTCCTGCCGGTCGGCCCTGGTGGTGACCGACTCCA
This sequence comes from Tautonia plasticadhaerens, assembly GCF_007752535.1. GTDB lineage: Bacteria > Planctomycetota > Planctomycetia > Isosphaerales > Isosphaeraceae > Tautonia > Tautonia plasticadhaerens. Next base: position 8,230,996 of record NZ_CP036426.1, on the reverse strand, counting down.
ACGTCCGGGCCCTCGCCGCCCGCCACGCCGAGGCCCTGGCGGCGCAGGGGATCGCCGCCGAGGTGGCGGTGGTCCCGCCGGGGGAGGGGAGCAAGTCCCTGGAGCAGGCCGCCGAACTGCTCGACCGGCTGATCGCGCTGAGGGCCGACCGGCACTCGGCCGTCGTCGCCGTCGGCGGCGGGGTGGTGGGGGACCTGGCCGGGTTCGTCGCCTCGACCTACGCCCGGGGCATCCCGCTGCTGATGGCGCCGACCACCCTGCTGGCCCAGGTGGATAGCTCCGTCGGCGGCAAGGTGGGCGTGAACCGCCCGGCCGCGAAGAACATCGTCGGCGCCTTCCACCAGCCGAGCGGGGTCTGGATCGACACGAGGTCGCTCGACACCCTCCCCCCCCGGGAGCTGCGCTGCGGGATGGCCGAGGTGGTGAAGTACGGGGTGATCCTCGACCCGGCCTTCTTCGAGGCCGTCGAGCGGGCCGCCGCCGCCGTGCTCGCGCTGGATCCGGCGGCCGTGGCCCCGGTGGTGGCCCGCTGCTGCGAGCTGAAGGCGGGGGTCGTCTCGGAGGACGAGCGGGAGGAGACCGGCCTCCGGGCCGTCCTGAACTTCGGCCACACGATCGGCCACGCCGTCGAGGCCGTCGCCGGCTACGGCGGCCCCTTCCAGCACGGCGAGGCGGTGGCCGCCGGCATGGTGGCCGAGAGTCGCCTGGCCGAGCGGCTCGGCTGGATCGACCCTGGCCTCACCGACCGACTCTCCCGCCTGCTCCGCCTGCTCGGCCTGCCGACGAGCGCCCCCGGGCTCGATCCTCGCGCCCTGATCGCCGCCATGACCCTCGACAAGAAGAACGCGGGGGGCCGGATCCGGTTCGTCCTCCCCCGGGCCCTCGGCTCGGTCGAGCTGACCGACGCCCCGGCCGAGGGGGACGTGCGGGCCGTGCTGGACGAGCTGACGGCGGCTGACTGAACCGTCCGGGTCGATTGGGGGAGGTGGTGGCCATGGGGGGAAGCGTCATCGTCCAGAAGGAGCGGGGGGAGTTCGTCAATGCGAAGGGGTTCACTGCCTGGCAGGGGTTCGACGAGCGAGGCTTCGAGGTCGCGTTCTTCGACTGGGAGCAGATGGCCTCGGGGGTCGCCCCCGTCGACCCCGCAACGATCGTGGTCGGGTCGGTCAAGTTTGTGAGGCGGGCATTGGGCCGACTCGGCGTCGAGACGGCCCCGCTCGATTACCCGCCCCGGCTGAGAGGCTACCTCGGGCGGAAAATCTGGCAGACGACCTGGTCGGTCGTTCGCTCCCGGATCGACGACCCCGGAATCCCGGTGTTCGTGAAGCCGGTCGAGCAGGATAAGGCGTTCACCGGATATGTCGTCTCGGCCTTCCGCGACCTGATCCACACGGCGAGATGGCCCGGGGAGATGAAGCTCTGGGCCTCGGAGATCCTGTCGTTCGCCTCGGAGTGGCGGTTCTTCGTGCGGCGGGGCGAGGTCGTCGGCGTCGGCCATTATAAGGGAGATCCGCTCCGATATCCCGACGCCTCGGTGGTCAGGGCGGCGATCGACGACTACGCACCGGGGGTCCCCGTCACCTTCGGGATCGACTTCGGCGTCGCCGAAGTTGGGGGCACTTACCTGGTCGAGGTCAACGACGGCTTCTTGCTCGGCTGCCTCGGGCTCGGCCCGCTCGCCTACTCCGGCCTCCTCGAAGATCGCTGGAAGCAACTGGTCGGCCCGGCCTCCTGAACGACGAGCCGACCCGGACCGGGCCCAACCGCCGTGACGGCCGACTCCTCCCCGCACGCCCATGTCCGGCTCACGTCTTGGGCCGGAAGGCGGCGATGCGGTCGGGGTTGGTCTCCAGGCGGGGGCCGCCGACGAGGTCGACGCAGTAGGGGACGGCGGGCAGGACGGCGTCGAGGCATTCGGCGATGGCTCGGGGCTGGCCGGGGAGGTTGATGATCAGGCACCGGCCCCGGATGACGGCGGTCTGCCGGGAGAGGATGGCGGTGGGGACCTTCCGCAGGGAGACCTGCCGCATCAGCTCGCCGAAGCCGGGCATGACCTTCTCGGCCACGTCGAGGGTGGCCTCGGGGGTCACGTCCCGGGGGGCGGGGCCGGTGCCGCCGGTGGTGACGATCAGGGGGCAGCCCTCGGCGTCGGCCAGCTCGACCAGGGCGGCGGCGATCGCCCCCCGATCGTCGGGCACGAGCCGGGGGACGGCCTCCCAGGGGGAGGTCAGCACGTCCTCGAAGTACTGGCGGATGGCCGGGCCGCCCCGGTCCTCGTACTCGCCCCGGCTGGCGCGGTCGGAGACGGTGACGATGCCGATGCGGGCGGGAGGGGTGTCGGGCATGGCGGGGGATCCGGGACGGGGGGCGGGACATCGGGTCGACCGGCCTATTGTGCCGGGGGGCGGGGGCGGGGCACAATCGGCCCGGCGCCGATGGGCGTCGCCGCGACGAATCGACGACGGAGGGGAGGCCCCGGCCATGCCGCAGCCGAATCCGCAGGAGATCCCCGAGACCTTCGGGCCCGAGGTGTTCCGACTGCTCGCCCGGGAGGTCCTGGAGCTGGGCCTGGACGACGAGCGGCTCGAAGGGCTCCGCCAGGTGGTCAACGGCCTGGTCGCCGAGCTGGCCCCCATGGCCGAGGCCGACCTGTCGGGGGTCGAGCCGGAGACCGCCTTCGCGCTCGACCCGGGGGGCTGGCCGAGATGATCGACCTGACCCAGACCAACGCCCGGGAGGTCGCCCGCCGGGTGAACGCCGGGGAGCTGTCGGCCGTCGAGGTGGCGAGGTCGGCCCTCGAGCGGATCGAGCGGCACAACGAGAGCCTCCGGGCCTTCATCACCGTCACCGCCGACCGGGCGATCCGGGACGCCGAGGCCGTGGACGCCGCAGCGGCCCGGGGCGAATCCCTCCCGCTGGCCGGGGTCCCCCTGGCGGTGAAGGACGGCTTCTGGACCGAAGGGGTCCGGACGACCAACGGCTCGAAGGCGTTGCTCGACTTCGTGCCCGGGGAGGACGCCGAGTCGGTCGCCCGCCTGAAGAAGGCCGGGTGCGTGCTGGTCGGCAAGGCGTCGATGCACGAATATGCCTATGGGTTCACGAATGAGAACCCCACCTTCGGCAACGCCCAGAATCCCTGGAGGATCGGCCACATCCCCGGCGGCAGCACCGGGGGCGGGGCCATCGCCCTGGCGACCGGCATGGCCCTGGCCGCCGTCGGCGGCGACACGGGGGGCTCCGTCCGGCAGCCGTCGGCGCTCTGCGGGGTCGTCGGCCTGAAGGTGACCTACGGCCGGGTCAGCCGGCACGGCGGCATCCCCCTGAGCTGGTCGATGGACACCGTCGGGCCGATGGCCAGGACGGTCGGCGACGCGGCCCTCTTGCTCTCGGTCATGGCCGGGCCCGACCCCAAGGACCGGGCCACCGCCCATTCCCCGCCGCTGCCCGAGACGCTGGTCCCCGACGGCTCCGACCTCTCCGGCCTCCGCGTCGGCGTGCCGGGCGGGCACTTCTTCGACTCGAGCGAGCCGGAGGTGGCCGAGTCGGTCCGGGACGCCATCGAGGTGCTCCGGGGGCTGGGGGCGTCGGTGGTGGAGGTCGACTTCCCCGCCGTCGACCTCGCCCGGGCCGCCCACCGGGCGATCATCTTCGCCGAGGCCGCCTCGGCCCACGAGCCCGCCGCCCGGGACCTGGGCAACGGCATGACCGACGACATCCGGGCCCTGATCCTCTCCGGCCTGTTCCTCAACGGCGACCAGTATCTCGACGGCCAGCGGGCCCGACGGGTCGTGATGGCCCAGTACCGCGACCTCTGGCGCTCCTTCGACGTGCTCGCCACCCCCACCAGCCCGCTGCTCGCCACGCCGATCGGCCTCCGGGAGCTGGCGGTCGGCGATCGGTCGATCCCGCTGGTCTACCTGTACCTGGACCATACGATGCCCTTCAACCTCTCGGGGCAGCCGGCGCTCTCGGTCCCCTGCGGGTTCTCGACGACCGGCCTGCCGATCGGCCTGCAACTGGTCGGTCGCCCCTGGGAGGAGGCCGCCCTGCTCCGGGTCGGCGCCTCGTACGAGTCGGCCACCCACTGGACCGAGCGGGTGCCGCCGGGGATCTGAGGCCGGAGGATGGTCGGCCCGCCCGGTGCGGCCGTCGAATGCCGACCCGGCATGACCCGTCCCCGGCCACCGGCCATCCAACCTCCTCCATCCGTCATTTCCCACCCCGGGAGCCCGCCATGTTCGACCTGACCGCCGTCCAGGAGGCCCTCGGCCAGTTCGGGTTCGACGGCTGGCTGCTGTACGACTTCCGGGGCAGCAACCCGCTGGCCCGACGGGTGCTCGGCCTCCCCGAGAAGGCCAAGACGACCCGCCGATTCCTCTACTTCATCCCGAGGCAGGGGGAGCCGAGGAAGCTGGTCCACCGGATCGAGCCCGGCGCCCTGGACCACCTGCCGGGCGAGGCCACCGCGTACCTCCGATGGCAGGAGCTGGAGGAGGGGGTCCGGTCGCTCGTCGGGGGATCGAAGGCGGTGGCGATGGAGTACGCCCCCCGGCTCTCGAACCCGTACATCGCCCGGGTCGACGCCGGGGTGGTGGAGCTGGTCCGTTCCTTCGGCGTCGAGGTCCGGCCGTCCGGGGACCTGATCCAGCGGTTCGAGGCCTCGTGGTCGGACGAGCAGTGGGCGATGCACCGGGAGGCCACCGGGCACACGACCGAGGCCTTCAACGTCGCCTTCGGCCTGATCGCCGGGCGCTGCTCCGGCGGCGGCTCCATCCGGGAGGCGGAGGTGCAGGCGGTCATCATGGACCACTTCCACCGCAACGGCATGACCACCTACTCCCCCCCCATCGTCGGGGTCGGGCCCCACAGCGGCGACCCGCACTACGAGCCCAAAGCCGGGCAGGATGCGGAGATCCGCGAAGGGGACTTCGTCCTGATCGACCTCTGGGCCAAGATGGACCGCCCCGGGGGCGTCTACAGCGACCTGACCCGGGTCGGCTTCGTCGGCACCGAGGTCCCCGAGCAATACGAGGCCGTCTTCCGGGTCGTCGCCCGGGCCCGGGACGCCGCCATCGCCCGGGTCGAGGACGCCTCCCGGACCGGGACCCCCCTCCGGGGCTTCGAGGTCGACGACGCCGCCCGGCAGGTCATCGAGGCCGCCGGCTATGGCGATGCCTTTATTCACCGGACCGGTCACAGCATCGGCGAGGAGACCCACGGCAACGGCGCCAACATGGACAACCTGGAGACCCACGAGACCCGCCTCGTCCTGCCCCGGACCTGCTTCTCGATCGAGCCCGGCATCTACCTGCCCGAGTTCGGCATCCGGTCCGAGGTCGACGTCTTCGTCGACGCCTCCGGCGAGGTCCACGTCACCGGCGGCCTCCAGACACGGGTCCTGCCCATCCTGGCCGATCCGACCGCCTCGGGGCAGTAGGGCCCGGGGATCGGTGCGCCGATTGGGATTGACGCAAGTCGTTGTAGGACAAGATGTTTTCGGAGAGAAATGGGTTCGCTCCGCGCAAGCGCACCGGGCAACTGGGTTCGATTCGCGCACGGTGACCGGGGTCGTCCCGACCCCGGGCCCGACCCCCGGCGTGCCCTCGGGGTGGGCACGACTTCGGGTGCCCCGGCACGGGCCGGTGCGCCAACGGCCGATCGCGGAGGTCTTGATCAGTACGGGGGTTGCGTCCGAGAAATGGGTTCGCTCCGCGCGGGCGCACCGGGGAAATGGCTTCGTCTCGCGCCGGACTCCGGGAACGCCTCCGAGGAGGATCGCCCCGGGATGATGCCCGGGGTCGTCTCGCCCCGGCCCCGCGGCCGAGGGCGGGGTCGGGGAGCCGACCGGGGGCGGCCCGGTGCGCCGAACTGAACCGGAAGACTCCCTGATCGGGCCGGGAGTTACGTCGGCGAAATGGGTTCGCTCCGCGCGGGCGCACCGGCGGATTGGGTTCGATTCGCGCGGGGCGTCGTGCGACAATCGGGGGGATGGGCCGGGACCCGGACCGGACGCCGGTCTCCTCGATGGCCGACGGGCGGTCGGTCGGGCCTTCGACTCGATTCGGGTTGCCAAGGAGCGGATCGGACGGGCGCCGGGCGTCCCCGGTCGAGCGGGGTCCCCGTCCATTACCATCGTGTCCCGGCCCGTTTCCAGTCACACGAAATCGCGCGGGGCCGCCATCGCCGGGAGATTTCCCTTCGGATTAGGCACTCTTGGTGTACAATTGGCCATTATTGGCCCCGGCTCGACGGGGTGGAGTCGATGAGTCGACCTCCGACGGAAGGCCCGGGGATGCCCGCCGAAGCCCCCTTCCTGGAAGCCCAGCGCCGGATCGACGAGGTTCGTCGCTCGGGGGGGGCGAAGCTGGACCTCAGCGACCTCGGGCTTGAGCGGGTCCCGGAGGAGATCGGCCGGATTTCGGGGCTGACGGCGGTCGACCTGTCGGTCAACCAGCTGGCGACGCTGCCCGAGTCGATCGGGCACCTGGCCGGGCTGCGGTCGCTCGACCTGTCCGGCAACCGGCTCTCGGCGCTGCCCGAGTCGATCGGGCACCTGGCCGAACTCGAGCTGCTCGACCTCCGCGGCAACCGGCTGGTGACGCTCCCCGAGTCGTTGGGGAAGTTGGGCTGGTTGGAGGTGCTCGACCTGTCGGTCAACCAGCTGGTGAGGCTCCCCGAGTCGCTCGGTCGCCTTCGCGGGCTCCGGAAGCTCTACCTCTTCCACAACCGGTTGACGACGCTCCCCGAGTCGCTCGGGGGGCTCACCGGGCTGCAGCGGCTCTACCTCTTCGACAACCGATTGACGGCGCTGCCCGAGTCGCTGGCCCGCCTCCAGGAGCTGGAGGAGCTCTACCTGCACGAGAATCCGGGCCTGGACATGCCCCCGGAGGTCCTGGGCCCCGACCGGCAGGCCGTGCAGAAGGACCGGTACTCGGGGAAGCGGCCCCGGTCGAGGCTCCAGCCCGCGGACCCCAAGGACATCCTCCGCTATTACTTCCAGCGGCAGCGACAGCCGAGGCGTCGGCTCAACGAGGCGAAGCTGCTGGTCGTCGGCCAGGGGGGCGTCGGCAAGACCTCGCTGGTCCGTCGGCTGATCCGGGACGAGTTCGACCCGGAGGAGGCGAAGACCGAGGGGATCGCCATCGAGCCCTGGATGATCGACCCGCCCGAGGGCCTCCGCCGGGGCCCGGCGGGGGAGCGGGTCCGGCTGAACGTCTGGGACTTCGGCGGCCAGGAGATCATGCACGCCACCCACCAGTTCTTCCTCACCAGGCGGAGCCTCTACCTGCTGGTGCTCGACGCCCGCAAGGGGGAAAACGAGGGGAACGTCCGCTACTGGCTGAAGATCATCCAGAGCTACGGGGCCGACTCGCCCGTGCTGGTGGTCGTGAACAAGGCGGAGTCGCACCACTTGGAGCTGGACGAGAGGAGGCTGGCGAAGGATTACGCGCCGAACCTGCGGGGGTTCTTCAAGGTCTCGTGCGCCGAGGGGACGGGGATCGACGCCCTGCGAGGGGCGATCGTCCGGGAGTCCTGCGGGCTGCCGCACGTCTTCGACGAATTGCCGGAGCGCTACTTCAAGGTCAAGGAGAGCCTGATCAAGCGGGCCCGGTCGAGCGACTTCATCGACTACGCCCAGTACGAGCGGATCTGCGGCCGACACCGGCTCACCGACCGCCGGGATCGGGACCTCCTGCTCCGGTTCCTCCACGACCTGGGGAACGTCCTGAACTTCGACGACCCCGAGGACCCCTACGAACTCAGGGACACGAACATCCTCAACCCGGAATGGGTGACGGGGGGCGTCTATCGGCTGATCAACAGCGCCCGACTCGCGGGCCAGCAGGGCCGGCTGGAGTGGGGCCAGATCGCCGGGATCCTGAACGACCCGGTTCGGTATCCGGCCGACCGGCACCGGTTCCTGATCGAGATGATGCGGAAGTTCGAGCTGTGCTTCGACTTCGCCGACGCGCCGAACCGGCGCTGGCTGATCCCCGAGCTGCTGCCCCGCAACGAGCCGGACCTGCCGGACCTGGACGACCCGAAGGCCTTGAAATTCCAGTACCACTACAACGTGCTGCCGGGGGGCCTGATCTGCCGGTTCATCGTCCGGATGCACCGCTACCTGTCGCCCGACCGGCCGACGTACTGGCGGAGCGGCGTGCTGCTGGGCGTGGACGGCTGCCGGGCGCTGGTGCGGGGGGATTCCGACTCGGGGCGGGTGTTCGTCTCGGTGCTGGGTCCGGAGCGGAGGCGGAGGGCGGCGCTGGCGGTGGTCCGCGACGCCTTCCGGGCCATCCACGCGACGATCCCGAGGCTGGAGGCCGAGGAGAAGGTGCCGATGCCCGACGACCCGAGGGTGGTGGTCGGTTATCGGCACCTCTTGAAGCTGGAAGAGCTGGGGGAACGCACCTACCTGCCGGAGGGTGCGGGCCGGAAGTACGACGTCGCCGACTTGCTGGAAGGGGTGACGACGGCGGGGGACCGGGAGGCCGACCGGATGCGGTCGGGGGACGTCAGGGGGGCGTACATCGCCCACGTGGAGCAGTTCATCATGAGCGAGCCGGGCAAGAATGTCTCGAACAAGAACATCAAGGTTTCTCACGTCTCGGGCTCGACGATCAACTTCGGCGAGCTGAGCGGGAGGGTCTCGAACACGATCAACCAGATGCCCGAGGTGACGGGGCCGGGCGGGGAGGACGCGAAGGGCCTGCTCGCCGAGCTGAAGGCGATCATCGAGCGCGCGAAGGCCGAGGGCGTGGGGGAGCAGACGGCGAGCGACGCCCTCTCGGAGGTCGAGGAGGTCGCCGAGGGGGCCAAGGAGGAGGAGGCGACGGGCCGGGTGGCCAGGGCGCTCCGGAACCTGAGGAGGATGGCCCCCGACTTCAAGGCCTTCCCGATGATCGCCGAGCAGTTCGGCAAGCTGGTGGACGAGCTGGGGAAGATCTGGGCGTAGCCCGGGTGAGGGGGGATCGGGCCACGCGCAACGCGTTGCGAGCCATCGAAGTCCCCTCACCCCAGCCCTCTCCCCGCCCGCGGGGAGAGGGGGAGGGACTCCGCCCCTCTCCCCCGTCCTGGGTGGCCGGAGGCCGGGTGAGGGGGACCCCCGACGAGCCGACCCGCCGCGCGTCGGCTCGGGCCGGCCTACTCCCGGAGGCATACCCGAGCGGATTCGGCTTGACGGGGGGGCGCCGCCGGCTACATTCGCCGACGCTCGCACGAGGCGATGCGTGAATCCCCGGGGAAGGGACGGAGTGCCGGCATGTCGCTCGAAGGACGATCGGATCTGGGCCTGCGTCGGGGTCGGGGCGGACGCCTCGCGGCGGTCGGGGCGTTGCTGCTGCTGGCGGCGCTCGAGGCCGGGACGGCCCGGGGGAGCGAGCTGGTCAGGTATTCGACCCACGCCAGCGTCGGCAACTCCGCGGGGGTGGGGTTCCACCACGTCGACATCAGCGATGACCTCTGGGGCCGGAGCACGACGGACCTGGCCTCGCCGTTCAAGGTGGCGGACCTGGTGGTCGAGGAGCTGCCGGAGGGCTCCGGCTTCCGCTACCACAACATGCCGTTCCGGATCTCCATGGAATTCTTCCCGGAGGGGAGCCGCTTCGGGGAGCGCCCGGAATACGTGATCGAGGGGGTGCTCAACGGCGGCGTGTCGCCCTCGGGGGTGTCCGACCTGACGGCGACCCTCAACTCGCCCCGCCTGAAGTCCTGGTGGGACGCCTCCCACCTCGACGGGGCGTGGAGCGACCCCTGGTGGATGGAGGTCCCCGAGTCGATCCTCCTGTCGAAGGAGAACGGCTATCGGGGAGAGCTCTGGATCACCCCGAGGTTCGACCCCCGCCCGGTGCCCGAGCCGTCCTCGGTGCTCGCCTGGGGCGTGGTCGGGCTGGGCGCGATCGTGGCCCGGTCCCGGGTCCGGGGCCGGCGGGCGGCGGGCAGGGGCCGGGGCGTCCGCCTGGCGGCGGTCGGGGTGCTGGCGATGCTGGCGGCGTCCGGGGCCCGGGAGGGTCGGGCGAGCGAGCTGGTAGGATACTCGACCTCCGGGAGGATCGCCGATCGGGGGGGCGTGGGGTTCAACCACGTCAACTTCTTCGGGGCCTGGGGCCCGACGGCCCTGGCCTCGCCGATCAAGCTGGGGTCGTTCGAGATCTGGGAACTCCCGGCCAATTCCGGATTCGACTACATCGACATGCCCTTCCGGATCGAGCTGGGCTTCGAGCGGGGAGTCTGGCCGGGTCCCGTCGCGACCGAGTCCGATTTCGTGGTCGAGGGGGTGCTCAACGGCGGGGTGACGGCCGGGGGGGCCTCGGACCTGACGGCGACGGTGACCTCGGTCCGCCACCTGTGGACCCACGGCCCTCCCCTGTTCGAGGGGGCCTCGGACGCCATGTCCTGGCTGGAGCTGCCCGACCCGATCCGGCTGGTGCCTGGCTACCGCAACCGGACGGATCTCTGGATCTCGCCCAAGGCGGGCCCGGGTTCCCCGAACCCGGTGCCCGAGCCGATCAGCCTGGTCGCCTGGGGCGCCGTCGGCCTCGGGGCGGTCGTCGTCCGGTCGAGGCGACGGGGGAGGGCGGCGGCGATCGGGGGATGACCGCCGGGGGGCGGAGAACGTCCTATCCGGGGAGTTCCGACCCTCGCCCCCGCGTGCGGGGGAGAGGGTCGGCGAAGCCCGGTTGAGGGGGGATCGGACGATTCAAACACCTTGATGCGAATGCCGGGACCCCTCACCCCGGCCCTCTCCCCGCTCGCGGGGAGAGGGGGAGGGGATCGTCCCGTCGACCGACACGGGGGATGGGCCGCGAAACGGCTCAGGCGCGGGGGTCGTCGTCATCTTCCTCGGTGTCGTCGTCGTCGTCGTCCTCGTCGTCGTCGTCCTCCTCCTCCTCGGCGGACTTCTTGAGGACGAAGAGGTGCTGGGTGGGGCCGTCCGGCTCGAAGTCGTCGGGGTACTCGGCGCCCTCGGAGTAGTCGTAGATGACGGTGATGGTGTCCCCCTCGTGCTTGCCGAGGGCCTTGGCCTTGGAGCCGACGGCCTCGGCGAAGGCCGAGGACTCGGTGATTTCCATGGTGAACTTGCCGACGCCGTCCTCGCCGGGCTCGCCGTCCATGGTGACCTTGATCACGAACTCGTCGGTGCCGTCGGGGCCGACCAGCGTGAGCTCGCCCTCCTCGATCTCGACCGTGCGGCCCTCGAGGTTCTCCTCGGGGACCTCCTGGTCGCCTCGCATCCCCTTGACGTAGGTGAAGGTGCCGTGATAGGAGGCCTCCTCCTCGTCCTGGGCGACAATCGGCGAGGGGGCGGGGCCGGGGCCGATCAGCAGGGCGAGCAGGCTGGGGACCATCAGCGGAGCGATCATCATGCGTGCCTCGCGATCCGTGGGAATTGGGGCATGGGATGTGACGGGCCGGGACTGCTGGCCGGCCCGGGGAAGATCATACCGGGGGGGCCGCCCCGGGACACCGGCCCTCCGGATGAATTCGGCGCGAAGGGGAGCCGCTCAGGGGGGAGCGGGGCGTGCCTCGACGGGGTCCCGGCCCCACCAGGAGGCCAGGGCCGTGCCCGTGAGCATGCAGCCGAAGGTGTAGAGGGCGCAGGGGATGGCCACGGCGGGGCGGTCGGGGAACAGGGAGAGGGCGATCGTGGTGCCGAGGCCGGCGTTCTGCATGCCGACCTCCAGCGTGAGGGCCCGTCGCATCGGGCGATCCACGCACAAGGCCCGGCCGCCGAGGTCGCCGGCGAGGTAGCCCAGGAGGTTGACCGCCAGCAAGGCGGCGATCAGGCGGGCGTCGGGCACGGCGAGGCGGTCGCGGTTGGCGGCGACGACCACGGCGATGATCCAGAGGATCGCCAGGTTCGCCGCCGCCTCGGCGACCGGCCCGGCCGCACGGGCCCATCCCGGCCGGGCCCGGCCGAGGGCGTGGCCGAGCCCCACCGGGAGGACGACGAACAGGGAGAGCTGCCGCATGGCGTCGGCCGCCGGGAAGTCGACCGAGATGCCCCCCAGCGCGACCCGGAGTGTCAGCGGGACGACGACCGGCGAGGCGACGGTGGCCAGGGTCGTCAGGCTGACGGAGTAGCTGACGTTGCCCCGGGCCATCAGGGTGAGGACGTTGGAGGCCATCGCCCCGGGCACGCAGCCGACGAGGATCAGGCCGACGGTGGCGTCGGCGTCGAGCCGGGAGAGCCGGGCGGCGAGGTAGGCGAGCGCGGGCATCGCCGCGTACTGGACCGCCGTCCCGCCGAGCACCGCCGGCCACCGCCGGGCGACCTGCGCGACCTCGTCGCGGGGCAGCCGCCAGCCGATGGCGAACATCGCCAGCGCGATCAGGCCCCAAAGGCCCCCCGTGCTGGCGAGGAAGGGGTCGAACGCCGAGGACCCGAACGCCCTCGGCCAGGCGAGGGCCAGGCCAGAGAGCAGCAGCAGGCCGATCAGGACGGGGGGCGGTCGCATCGAGCCGGATCCGGGGCCCAGGCCATCGGGGGGGACGCCCGACGAGGATACGGCCAGTCGGCGGGCTGCGACAGGGGAACGCGTCGGGTCGGGCACCTTCACGATTCTTGATGCCACTTGACAGAGGGGGCGGCCATCGCCCACCGTGAGGGGGTCGGGCGAGGACCCCGGGGAGGGCCCGGGGCCTCCCCGACCCCGGGAGTGCGTCCGGCCATGGCCACCGTCGACGTCGAATGCTCCGAGTGCGGCGCGGGATTGCAGGTCGAGGAGTCGCTGGTGGGCTCGTCGATGACCTGCCCGAAGTGCAAGCTGCCCTGCGTCGTCGAGCGCCCGGGCGCCTACGACCTGGTCGACGAGCCCCGGGCCCGGCCGGGTCGGTCGTCCGCGGGCCCGGCCCCGGATCCGAGCCCGGGTCCGGGCCCGGGCCGCCCCCGGGCCGCCTCCCCCCGGCCCGAGGAGCCCGAGACCCAGGAGCAGCGGAAGCTCCGGGAGCGGATGGAACGATGGTCCGACGAGGGGTGACCTCGGCGACGGGCCGACCCCCCGGTCGGTCAGCCCGGGGTCGGCCCGATCTCGACGGGCTCGCCGTCGTCGTCGATCGTGGTGTAGACGGGCCGGTGGGCGTTCTGCCAGGAGACGACGACGGGGCTGCCGTCGAAGCCGAGCCGGTTGAACTGGAGGTTCAGGCCGAGGGGGGACCGCCGCCGCAGGGGGGTGAACTGCGAGAGCAGCTCCGGGGGCGAGGTCTCCGAGGCGTCGTGGCCGATCTGGACGACCGAGTGGGCGTTGGGGGAGCCGTGGACCATCGCCAGGCTCGGCGCCACGTTCCAGACCGAGACCGTGCCGGCCCCCCGGCCGAGCATCGGCGAGGTGATCAGGTTCGAGAGCAGGCCGGGGCGCGTGGCCGGGTCGAGGTAGCCGCCGGAGACCTGCACGCCCGAGGACCGGCCGCCGGGCGCGGTGAACGAGAACAGCTCCTGGGGCGGCATCGCGTGGGCGACGCCCAGGGTGTAGCCGTCGAGGCCGACGACCAGGGGCTCCCGGAACCGGCCGGCGCCGACGGCCAGGTCGTCGTAGTTGTCGCCGTTGTAGTCGGCGCTGGCCACCGTCACGCCGTCGGGGAAGCGGCCGGGGAGGACGCCCGCCAGCTCCCGGACGAGCGAGCCGTCGGGCCCGAAGATCCGGACGAGGCTGCCGCCGGGGCCGACCCGGCCGGCGATGATCTCGGGGCGGCCGTCGCGGTCGAGGTCGCCCGAGGCCAGGCTCACCCCGGCGAACGGGTGCTCGGGGAAGGGGCGGAAGCGGGTGATCTCCCGGAGGGTCGCGCCGTCGAAGATCGAGACGAACCCCCGGGAGCCCCGGCGGGCGGGGCCGGCGATGACGTCCTCGATGAGGTCGCCGTCCAGGTCGCCGACGGCGGTGGAGACGCCCCCCTTCCACGAGGGGGGCAGGGGGTCGACGCGGCCGACGGGGTTGCCGTCGCCGTCCTGGACGAGCACGCCGCCCCCCTGGCCGAGCCCGGCGCCGACGGCGATCCGGCGCTGCTCGGGGTTGAAGACGGCGAGCACCCCCATCATCATTCCGGCGTCTTCATGCGTCAGGATGTGGCAGTGGAAGACGTACTTGCCGAAGTGCGGCTGCACTCGCCAGCGGACGACCACCTCGCCCTTGGCGGGGATCGTGATCGTGTCCCGCATCGAGACGTAGTCGTAGACCCCGCCCCCCTCGGTCGAGGTGTCGACCGTCTCCCCGTTGATGGAGATGACGGCGAAGTCGTTCTGGTGGATGTGGAAGGGGTGGTCGACGTTCGAGGTGTTCCTCAAGGTCCACTCCTCCACCTGGCCCGCCTGGATGGTGACGATCGGCGAGTCGGGGAAGGCGGAGCCGTTGATCGTGAAGTTGCCGCCCCCGGAGTGGAAGACGAACTCCCGGCGGTGGTCCGGCTCCGCCGAGAAGACCTCGGGGATCGAGCCGACGGGGTCGAAGACCGGCGGGGGCTCGGCGACCGGATCCCCCTCCACCACGATCGTCGCCAGGGCGAAGAACTCGCCGAGCGGCTGGATGTCCGGAGCCATGTTGTCGACGATGTAGTAGGTGCCCGGCTCCGTCGGCGCGGTGACGGCCATCGTCAACCGTTCTCCCGGGGCGACGAAGCTCAGGCCCTCGACGAGGTAGGGCTCGGGCAGGTCGAGCGAGAGCGCCCGGGGGACGAGGTCGCGGCTGTTGCCGTCGTGGGCGATGACGGTCCCCTGCCAGGGGGCCTCGCCGTCGGCGTCGACCACGCCGAGGTTGTAGAAGCCGGTCCGGCCGATCGAGGCGAAGGTCCAGATCTCCGTCTCGCCGGGGCGCAGCGTGAAGGTCGGGTTGAGCTGGCCGTTGACCCGCTTCTGCCAGTCCTGCAGGTAGGGGGGCTTGTTGTTGTTGATGTAGCCGACGTCGTCGGGCGTGCGATCGCCGGTGGCCGGGTCGACGGCGACGTTGCCCAGGGTGAGGGCCAGCAACCGCTCGTCGAACCGGCCCCGGTACTGGGGGAAGGGGTCGAGCGGGTCGCCGACCTGGATCAGGCCGGCGAGGCCGCCGTAGACCTGGTCGGCGGTCGAGCCGTGCTGGTGGGTGTGGTACCAGTTGATGCCGTGCTGCTGGGTCTCGGGCAGCTCGATCCGGGTCCGGAAGGTGCCGTCGGGCAGCATGGCCCGGTAGACGTTGTCGCCGTCCCCCAGCGGGCTGACGAGGAAGCCGTGCGTGTGATAGTTGGTCGTGTAGGCGACCGGGTAGGGGGGCGGGTCGTCGTTGGCGCCGTCGAGGTCGTTGCGGAGGATCAGGTCGAGCGTGTCGCCGGGCTCCATCTTCAGGAGGGGGCCGGGGAACTGCGGGGGCAGCACGGTGCCGTCGGCGGTCGTGAACTGATAGCCGGCGGCGAAGTTCAACGCGGCGGGGGGCTGGTAATTCGCCGGCACCGGCTTGGAGTAGATCGGCATGTCGCCCGAGAGGACCGGCGCCCCCGAGCCCGGCAGCCCGGCCCGGATCACGGTGACGTCGGCGTCGAGCACGCCGTCGACGCTCCGGATCACCGGCGGCTCGTGCAGCGGGCCGTCGGAGGTCGGCGGGACGATGATCGCCAGCAGGTGCCGGGGCTCCAGCGCCTGGATCGTCGGGCGGATCCCCCGGAGGGTCGCCGGACGTCGCCCTCGCGTCCGTGACGGACGGGTGCGTCGAAGGAAGGTCATGGAAGCAGGTCCCGATCGTTGGACGAGGAAGGGGCGTGGCGACATCGCCAAACCATGAATATCACGTCCTTAAGTTGGCGTCCACGAGGTCGGCCATTTTTCGCCGGCTGCCGGTCCGGGTCGGGCCGAGGCGGGGTAGGTCGGGGGGCTGGGTGAGGGTTGCGGGGGCCTCGGGGTGGACGGTCGGGCGGCGGTGGGCGACACTGCCAGGGACATCGGGGCGAGGCCCGGCCGGCTCGGGAGGGCCGTCGCCGGGCCGTGGGACGAGGGGAGCGATGGGGCTGATGGACTTCAAGGGCGTCCGCATCACCTGGCTGGGGCACTCGACCTTCCTGATCGCGGCCCCGGAGGGCCCGACGCTGCTGGTCGACCCGTTCCTGGCGAGCAACCCGAAGTGCCCGAAGCAGTTCCACGACGTCAGATGCGACGCGATCGCCATCACCCATGGCCACGCCGACCACCTGGCCGACGTCTTCTCGGCCGCCGAGCGGTGCTCGGGCAAGGTCGTCGGCATGTACGACCTGACCGGGTGGCTGGGGACCAAGGGGGTCGACGGCGAGAAGCTGCTGGGCATGAACAAGGGGGGCTCGGTCCGCCTGGGGACGCCGGACATCGCGTTGACGATGACCGACGCCCGGCACTCCTCCTCCTGGACCGAGCCGGACGGCACGGTGGTCTACCTCGGCGAGCCGGGCGGCTACGTCGTGACGTTCTCGAACGACTTCAGGCTCTACATCGCCGGGGACACCTCCCTGTTCGGCGACATGGCCCTGATCCGCGAGCTGTACGCCCCCGATGCGGCCATCCTGCCGATCGGCGACCATTACACGATGGACCCCCGGGCCGCGGCCCATGCCTGCCGGCTGCTCGGCGTGGAGGCGGCGATCCCGTGCCACTACGGCACGTTCCCGCCGCTGATCGGCACCCCGGAGCAGTTCCGCAACCACGTGCAGGGCCTCGGCCTCTCGACCGAGGTGATTTCCACCGAGCCGGGCGGGACGATCTCCTGATCGGATCGATCCGCCCGGGGTCGTCGGGGCGGGCCATCGACGACTTCGCAGCAACTCCTTGAGGATGAGGCCGATGACCGAACGAGATCCGTCGGGGCGGGGGGAGGGGCGGGGCGTCTCCCGCCGGCAGGCGATCCGGGGTGCCCTGGGAGGGCTGGCCGCCTGCGCGGCGGTCGCCCCGGGGGCGGTCGGCCGGGCCCAGGACCGGCCGGCCCGGACGCCGACGCCGATGCCGAAGGCCCGGTACTGCCTGAACACGAGCACGATCCGGGGGCAGGACTCCCAGGTCGGCGTGGTCGAGCAGATCCGGATCGCCGGGGAGGCCGGGTACGACGGCATCGAGCCCTGGCTCCGCGACATCGACCGATACGTCGAGGAGGGCGGGTCGCTCCGGGACCTCGCCGCCCGGATCGAGGACGCGGGCCTCGCCGTGCCCAGCGCCATCGGCTACGCCCGGTGGGCCGTGGACGACGACGCCGAACGCGCCGAGGGGCTGGAGCAGGCGAAGCGGGACATGGCCGCCATCGCCGAGATCGGCGGCACCCGGATCGCCGCCCCCCCCGTCGGGCTGACCGACCGGAAGTATGAGGATCTGCTCACCCTGGCCGGTCGCTATGCGAGGCTCCTGGAGCTGGGGGAGCGGATGGGCGTGGTCCCCCAGCTGGAGGTCTGGGGCTTCTCGAAGACCTTCAGCCGGCTGGGGGAGGTGGCCTTCGTCGCCGTCGAGAGCGGCCGGGCCGATGCCTGCATCCTGCCGGATGTCTATCACGTCTACAAGGGAGGGTCGAGCCTCGAAGGGCTCCGCCACCTCAGCGGCCGGACGATCCGGGTCTTCCACCTGAACGACTACCCGGCCGACCCCCCTCGCGAGACGATCTCCGACGCCGACCGCGTCTTCCCCGGCGACGGCGTCGCGCCCCTCGGCGACCTGATGGCCATCCTCGACGCCATCGGCTTCGACGGCACGTTTTCCCTCGAACTCTTCAACCGGGACTACTGGCAACGCGACCCGATGGAGGTGGCGGTGGAGGGACTCCGGAAGATGAAGCAGGCGACCGGCTCGGGGTCGTAAGCTC
Source organism: Tautonia plasticadhaerens (assembly GCF_007752535.1). Taxonomy (GTDB): domain Bacteria; phylum Planctomycetota; class Planctomycetia; order Isosphaerales; family Isosphaeraceae; genus Tautonia; species Tautonia plasticadhaerens. The sequence goes on along the minus strand of NZ_CP036426.1, from coordinate 8,213,225 downwards.
GGCACCCCGGCTGCCGGCTGCCTCATCCCGCGCGAGCGTCGCCTCGATCCGGCCGGGGGATCGGCCTGGCCGGGGGCCGGGAATGATGCGGGATTTCCCGGATCGATCACCCTTGGGTGGCTGGGGCCTCGCGGGCGAGGTCCCAGCCACCCCGACCCCCGGGCCTACCGCACGACAGGTGCACGGAAACCGTGCGAGTCCTGTCGCCGAGTGCTCTCTTCTGCCGGGCGACGTCCCGCCTCCGCGACGAGCCGGAGCGCGGCCACGACCACCTCGGGTTCAGGGTCGTGGCGGTGAGGCGGTGGAGGGGAGGTTTCGCTCCGCCTCAAAGCCTGAGAGCCCCGTCCGATGGACCGGGGAGCGGCAGGATGCGACTGCGGGCGGACGACCGTCAGCCGGGGAACTCGCCCGTCAGTACGGCGGCGGCGGCCATACACGCGAGGAACGCGATCAGGATGATCATCGCTGCGCCTGCCCAGAGCCGGAGGCGCTTCAGGGCGATCGACGCCCGCTCCAGGTCGTCGGAATCGCGCCGCCAGGAGGCGAACCACGCGGCGGAGTAATACTCGACCGCCAGCACACCGCCCACCAGCGCAACCGGGGCGAAGAGGAGATTGACGCTCCACACCGTGATGAACGGCCTGCTCGGCGGCGGCCCCGTGACGCTTTGGTCGACCAGGGCGATCAGCCACAGCACGCCGGCCGTCCCGCCCACCGCCGCGTATGTGAGCAGAAACACCGCGGACGCCAGCGCCCACGGCCGCGTCTCGCGAAACGCCTCCATCGCCGCCCCCGAAGACCCCTCGTACTTCTGCGTCATCGCCCCGCTCCTCTGATCGGTCAACGGTCGATTCGCCCGAGTCGATAAGGACTCGCGCAAGAATAATCTGGTGAAATTCCGGGAGTGGGTGGCCGGGGCCTCGTCCGCGAGACCCCGGCCGGGAGGCCATCGCACGGGGTCTCGCGGACGAGACCCCGGCCACCCCGGCACGTGCCCCTCCAGATCTCTGACCAGGTGATTCTTGCGCAACTCCTCAGCACTGACTCGCAGTTTACTTTGCGTTGCAAAGTTCAGCAATCGCGATGAGCGGGAGTTGCGCCGTCCACCGTCCCGTGCTCACCGTTCCGGATGTCGGAGAAGCCCGAGAGAGCCGGAGCCAATGGCGGCAGAGGGGCTCTAGTACTACTCCGTTAGTTGCTCGGGAGGTGGGTCGACGAGTCCCCGGCAGTAGGGGCAGTCGTGCCGGCAGATCGGGGCCAGCAGGCGTTGCAGCGCCCGGCGGATCGACGGCAGCGTGATCACCGGACCTCGGCGCCCCCCCTTTTGCCCGGCCGGGGTCGACCCCGGCGGGCTCGCCGCTGCTCGAGTGCCAGGAAGCCGTAGGCCAGCATCACCAGGCAGGCATGGTGGTGGAACCCGCGCCAGGAGCGGCCCTCGAAGTGGTCCAGCCCGAGTTCCTCCTTCATCTGCTGGTAGCCCTGCTCCACCGGCCAGCGGCTCCGCCACAGCCGCACTGCCCGCAGGCGGCTGGTGCCCGCCGGCAGGTTGCTGAAGGCGTACTTGAGCTTGCCGTCGGCCTGCTCCTCGATCAGCAGCCAGAGCGGCTCCTCGCCGGCACAGTCGCCGGTGGCCCAGCCGTGCCCCGGCCAGACCCGCAGCCAGGCGAAGCGGCCCGACATCGGGCCCTTCGTCCCTTCGCGCCAGGTGACCTTCCGCCGCGGCGTCCGCGAGGCCAGCTCCCTCAGGCTGACCGGCCGGGGGGATCCCTCGGCCAGGCGGGGCCGCTTCTGCGGGCGGCCGCCCGTCGCGGCCGTCGGCTCGATCCACCGGGGCTCCTCGGTGAAGACCACCAACTCGTCGGTGACGCCGACGATATAGTGCAGGCCACGCTCGGCCAGGCCGGCGCGGGACGGCCCGGAGACGCCGTAGCCGGCGTCGGCCAGCACCAGCTGCCCCGGCAGCCCCTCGCCACGGACCCGGTCCAGCAGCTCCAAGGCGATCTGCCCCTTGGTCAGCATCCGCCGCTCCGGCTCGGGCACGCCCGCCCGGTCGAGGCGCGCCTCGTCCCCCAGCCAGCTCTCCGGCAGGTACAGCCGCAGGTCGAGCGGGCAGTGCCCCTTCGGGCTGACGTAGTGCACCGAGACGGCGCACTGGCAGTTGGCCTTCTTGCCCAGCGCGCCGCAGTGCTGACGCTGCACCCCGACGGAGTGCTTGCCCTGCTTGGGGAAGGTCGTGTCGTCGATGACGAAGATGCCGGCCGGGTCGGCGAAGCACTCGGCCATGACGGCCCTGTAGCGCTTCCAGGCCGCCTGCTCGTCCCAGGGGCTCTGGCTGACGAACTGCTGCAGCGCCTGCTCGGGGTCCTTGACGGCCAGCTCGGGCGGCAGGGGGACGCGTCGGGAGAGCGGCTCGATGCTCTTGCGCTCGCCGTCGGTGATCAGGCCGCGGAGATAGACCGGGCACCAGCGGGCGGGCCGATCGAGGGCGAAGGCGTCGCGGAAGCGGGCGGCGTAGGCGTCGAGGCGTGAGAGGGCCTCGGGGTCGAGTTCGGGGGTGTAGGTCTTGCTCATACCACCTGGTACGAACAAGACCCCGGGGCTGGTTCGTAGTGGCTAACGGAGTAGTACTAGAAGCGTCATGACCGCGAGCACTTCCGCCAACTCGGCAAGCTGGGCATCAACGCAACCGCTGACCGCGACTTCGGCGGCTCGATCGTCGATTGCATGGAGCAGGGCTGCCGCACCATGAACTCCTGACGCCGGGACTCGTGGCGACATGGGGGGGAGCCAGGAGGTCGAGCCCCACCCTTGCCCCGATGAACGTCCCCGATGACTTGCCAGTCCGTGGGCACGTAGGGCTTGCCAGTCGGCCTGGGACGAGGGCCCTCGGCTCCATGACTCGCACGGTTTCCGTGCACCTGTCGCGCGGTGGCCCTGCCCGGGCCCCCGATGGCAAGCCTCCCGGGCAATGCGGTATGACTTCGCCCGGCCGGGAGCGGGGAGCGAGGGCCGATCACGGCCCACGGTACCCTCGGGACGCCAGGACCTCGGCGATCCGAGTGCCCCGGCCGATCGGCGGCCGGGGCCGGACCTCGACGACGATCATCGACTCGGCGCGTTCGCCGTACGGGCCCCGGGCGAGGACCTCGCCGCCCGGGCCGACGGCCATCGAGCAGCCGATGACCCTGCGCCCTCCCCAGGGGCCGGCGGTCAGCCGGCCGACGTTGCTGACGCCGAGGATCGTCAGGTCGTAGAGGCGGGCGAGTTCGGTATACGAGTCGAGCCAGATCCCGCCATAGGGCGTCCGGTCGTGGTCGTGCTCGGCGTCGACCGCCCAGGCCGACGGGGAGAGGATCAACTGCGCCCCCATCCGGGCCAGGACGTGGCCGATGGCCAGCGAGCTGCCGAAGTTGTCGGCGCAGGTGGCCAGGCCGATCGTCCCCAATTCGGTCTCGGCCACCCCGATCCGGTCGCCGATCGCGTAGAGGTCCAGCGCGATGTCCAGCTCGTTGACCTTGCGGTGGTGCAGCAGGATCCGGCCCTCGGGGCCGATCAGGACGGCGGCGTTGTAGAGGAGGTCTCCCGACCGCTCGACGAGCCCGGCGGCCACGAAGACCTGGCGGTCGCGAGCCTGCCGGGCGAGGAGTTCGGAGCGAGGGCCGGGGATCGGCTCGGCCATCGACCGGGCCGAGGGGTCGGTCCATCCCAGGTCGAGGCACTCCGGGAGGACGACGAGGCGACACCCCCGATCGGCCGCCTCGCCGATCGCCCGGGAGGCCCGGTCGAGGTTCGCCTCGGGGCACGCCCCCTCGACCAGGATCTGGCCCATGCCGACGAGGAACGGGCGGTCGCTCATGGTCTCCTGTCCTTTCCCGACACCCCGGCCGCGCCGGGGAGGGTCAATCGCGGCCCGGCGTCGCATCGGGTCGGCCCGGTGCCCCGATCGGGCCACCCGCGATCGCCTCGCGAAGCCTCCGGAACTGCTCGGCGAGGGCGGCGGGGGTGTAGTGGGCGTTCAGGCCGCTGGGGTTGGGCAGGACCCAGAGGGACGCGCCGGCGAGGGACTCCGGCTGGGGGCCGACCCGGGCGTGCTTCCGGCCGAAGGCGAGCCGGTAAGCGGTGATGCCCAGCAGGGCGACGGCCGACGGGCGATGGGCCCGCACCTTCTCGGCGAGCCGACGGCCCCCCTCGACGTATTCGACCGGGGCCAGCTCGTCGGCCGAGGCGGTGGCGCGGTCGACGACGTTGGTGATGCCCAGGCCCAGGCGGAGCAGCTCGTCCCCCTCGTGGGGCTGGAGCAGGCGGTCGGTGAACCCGCCCCCGAACAGGGCGGGCCAGAAGCGGTTGCCGGGCCGGGCGAAGTGGTGGCCGACGGCGGCGGAGTAGAGGCTCGGGTTGATCCCGCAGAACAGGACGCGGAGCCCCGGGGCGATCAGGTCCGGCACGGTGCGGCCCCTCGACGCGGTCAGTTCCTCGGCCGTGGGGCGTCGCCCCGGCCGGGCCGGGTTGGGCGGTCGGTCGGGGTCCGGGGATCGGGACGCGGGCACGACGGGCTCCGGCGTGAGGGGGGGCGAGGCGATCGGGCGATCCGATCCCGGCCGGGGGTCGACTCAGGGGAGGCCGATGTCCAGGTGCCCGTAGGTCGACAGGAACCAGAGGGGGTAGGCCCACCAGGCGACCAGGGTGACGGCGGAGCAGACCACGCCGATGATCGGCACGATCGGCACCCCCCTCCGCCGGCGAGGCCCGGCCCCCAGGATCGCCAGGAAGGCCCCGGCGGCGGGGGCGATCATCAGCATCGGCGACGGGAGGAACACTTCCTCCAGCGTCGAGGATCCGGTCATCACCGGGACCCGGGACGTGTCGAAGGCCCGGGGCGCCGACTCGGCGAGGCCGAGCGGGGGCAGGGCGAGCAGCGCCAGGGTCGCCAGGCTGATCGCGATCGAGAGCATGCCCAGCGCGACCGAGCCGGGATCGAGGTCGACCTCGGCGGAGGGCCGGGAGGGGAGCCGACGGCGGTGTCGGCCCGAGTCTCGGAGCGGAGAGGTATCAAAAATATGCACAGAGGAAAACTCTTTCGTGTTTGGGAGGGGTTCGAGGGGCGGCCCGGCGCGTCGCCCCGGGGCGCGGCGGCGCCGGCCCGAGCCCTCGACGCACGACTCGCCTACTCGACCTTCATGACGATCTTGCCGAACTGGCCGGCCTGCTCCATGTGGCGGAGGGCCTCGGTGGCCTCGGCGAGGGGGAAGGCGCGGTCGACGACCGGGCGGATGCCGCGGTCCTCGACGAGGTCGAGCATCGCGGCGAACTCGGCGGCGGTGCCCATCGTGGTGCCGAGCAGCCGGAGCTGCTTCCAGAAGAGGGGGAAGACGTTGAACGACGGGACCGGCCCGGCGGTGCCGCCGAAGGTGACGAGCCGGCCGCCGGGCCGGAGCAGGTCGACGCACCGGCCGAACCCCTCCCCCCCGGCGCTGTCGATGACCACGTCGGGCGCCCCGGCCAGCTCGCGGAGCTTCGAGGGCCAGTCGTCGTCCCGGTAGCTGACGCCCCCCTTGGCGCCGAGGGCCCGGGCCCGTTCCAGCTTGGCCTCGCTGCCCGAGGTGACGAAGACCCGGGCCCCCAGGGCCAGGGCGAACTGCAAGGCCAGGGTGGCCGTGCCGGCGCCGATGCCGGTGACCAGCACGGTCTCCCCCGGCTGGACCTCGGCCTTGGTGACGACGGCCCGGTAGGCGGTCAGGCCGGCCAGCGGGATGGCGGCGGCGTCCTCGAAGTTCATCCCCGCGGGCTTGGGCACGACGTTCTCGGCCGGGACGGCGATCAGCTCGGCGAAGGTACCGTGGTCGGGCATGCCGAGGATCCGGAAGCGATCCCCCTGCACCCGGGGGTCGGGCCCCCAGTCGAGGCTCGGGTTGATGACCACATCCTGGCCGGTGCGGAGGCCCTCGACCCCCTCCCCCAGGCTCGCCACCTGCCCGGCGCCGTCGGAGCCGAGCACGGCGGGGAGCGTGACGTTGGGGTACTTGCCCCGGGAGATCCACAGATCCCGGTGGTTCAGGGCCGCGGCCCGGAGCCGCACCACCACCTCGCCGGGGCCCGGGGTCGGGTCGGGCATGTCCTCGAGGCGGAAGTGGTCGATCTGGCCGAATTCGCGGAGGACGATCGCCTTCATGTTCAACCTCCCGGCGGCGGATCTGGGGGCCCCGCTCGCTCTCGCAAGCCGACGGCCCTCCAGCGTACGACGGGGGGCGGCCGGGGCTCAAGCGGGCGGCGATGGCCCGGGCCCCGGGGAACGACGGGGGATGCCGGATGCGAGGGGGCGGATGGGGGCCGGCAGGGGATCGGGGGATGGAGGTGGGGGGCGGGGCGGACGGGCCCGACCGCGACCCGGCACGGCCCGGGGGGCGGTCACGCCGGCATGTGGCCCGCCGTCCCCGGCATCCGGCGACCGCCATCCCCCGGGAGCCCGCCGTAGCCGGCCGCCGGCCCTCCTGCTATCGTCCGGTCGGGCGGGCGAGGACGGATGGGGCGGGGGTCACCGGGGGAGGGAGGGCCGGGCATGGCCGACGCGACGGGGCGGCGGCGGGTCTCGCTGACGATGATCGTGAGGGACGAGGAGCGGGACCTGCCGAGGTGCCTGGGCTCGGTGGCCGACCTGGTCGACGAGGTGGTGGTGGTCGACACCGGCTCGGCCGACCGCTCCCGGCAGGTGGCGGCCGGGTTCGGCGCCCGGGTGGTCGAGTTCTCCTGGGTCGACCACTTCGCCGAGGCCCGGAATGCGGCGATCGACCACGCCACCGGCGACTGGATCCTCTGGCTCGACGCCGACGACCGGCTCGACGAGCCGAACCGGGACCGCCTGCGGTCGCTGATCGCCCGCCTCGGCGACGAGCCGGCCGGCTACCTGATGCGCCAGGTCAACTCGGTGGCCGAGGCGCCGGGAGAGCGCGTGGTCTTCGACCGCGTCCACCTGTTCCCCCGGCGCCCGGAGGTGCGCTGGGAGCGTCGGGTGCACGAGCAGATCCTGCCGAGCCTGGAGCGGCTGGGGGCGAGGGTCATCGCCACCGACATCGCCTTCGAGCACGAGGGCTACCGCGACCCGGCCACCCACCGCCGCAAGGCCGAGCGGAACCTCCGCCTGCTGGAGCGGGAGCGGTCGGAGCGGCCGGGCGACGGCTTCACGCTCTTCAACCTCGCCTGGACGCTGCACGTCCTCGGTCGGCTCGACGAGGCGATGGCGATCTGGCCCGAGGCCCGGGCCCGGTCGACGCCCACCATCAGCTACCTGCGCAAGCTCTATTCGCTCTGGGCCCGGGACGCCCACGCGCTCGGCCGCCCCGACGAGGCGCTGGCCATCTGCCGGGAGGGCAGGGCGGCGCTGCCGGACGACGACGAATTGACCTTCCTCGAAGCCCTGCTGCTCCGGGAGCGGGGCGACCCGTCCGGGGCCGAGACGCTGCTCAACCGGCTCATCTCCGGCCCGGCCCCCTCCTACCTGACGGCCGGCTACAACCCGGGGATCCGGGGCCACCGGGCCCGCCACAACCTGGCCGAGATCTGCCGTGAGCGGGGCCGGGACGCCGACGCCGAGACCCACTGGCGCGCCGCCTCGGCTGAGGCCCCCCACTTCGGCCCCTCCTGGCGGGGGCTGGCCGAGCTGTACCTCGCCCACGGGTTCCATGACGCCGCCCGCCAGGCGACCGACCAGCTCGCCCGGTGCCCCGGGGGCGCCGATGCGGCCGAGGACCTGCGGAGACGGCTCGGGGACGGTGCCGGGCCGGGCGCACGAGACGACGGCCCACCCTCGCCACCCCCGCCCCCGATGCGAGCGGGCCCGGGGGCGGGGTGGGCGAGGGTGGGCTCAGGGCCGAAGGAGGCCACGCCGGCCCCCTCACCCCCGCCCGCACCCCGAGCGCGGGGGGCAGGAGGGGGAATGGCCGAGACCGGGGTGGGGACCGCCCCCGCCGCGTCCCTCCGGGCGATCCCCGACCCCCCCGGAGCGGCCGAGTCGCTGGCCCGGGCCGATCGGGAGCTGGCGGCCGGGAGGGTCGAGGAGGCGGAGGCGATCTATCGGGAGTTGCTCGACGAGGGTTATCTCGAAGGGCTGATGGCCTATCGGCTCGGGACGATCGCCGACGCCCGGGGCGACTTCGACGAGGCGACCCGGCTGCACCGGCTCGCCGTGGTGGCCGACCCGGGCCTGGCCGCCCGGGTCGCCCCCGAGGGGGCGCCGCACCGCCTGGCCGTGACGGCCAGGGCCTACCGGGCCGAGCCGGCCCCCGCCTGCCCGGTCTGCGGCGCGTCGGACCGGGAGACGATCCGGGTCGTCAATTGCCTGGCCGCCGACTCCACCCCGACGGCGATCGACCCCGTCCGGCGTTGGGCCCGCTGCCTCGGCTGCGGGCACGGGATGGCCGACCCGAGGCCGACCCCCGCCGCGCTGGCCGAGGCGCTGGCCTCGCCGCCGCCGCCCCACCTGGTCACCTGGAATTACGAATCGTTGCGGAAGGCGTCGGCCGTCGTGCACCGCCTCCGGTCCCGTCGGCCGGGCGGCCGGCTGCTCGACGTGGGGGCGGCGGGCGGCGTGATGGCCGGGGCGGCGGCCGAGCTCGGCTTCGAGGTCTCGGCGCTGGAGGTGAACCCCGCCTTCGAGGAGAGCATCCGCCGCTTCGGCGTCGAACTGCTCCGGGGCGACCTGCTGGGCTTCCCCTTCGGGGGCCGTCGGTTCGAGGTGGTCCTGCTCGGCGACGTGATCGAGCACCTCCCCGACCCGAGGAGGGGGCTGGAGGTCGTGGCCTCGCTGCTGGAGCCCGGCGGGCTGGCCTGGGTGTCGACCCCGAACCGGGACGGCGCCTGGGCCCGGGCCCTCGGCCCGAGGGACCCGATGTGGCGCGTCGCCGAGCATCTGCACTTCTTCACCCGATCGGGCCTGCATCGCCTGATGGCCGAGGTCGGCCTGGCCCCGGTCGACTACCGCCTCTCCGGTCGCTACCTCGGCTGCGGCGAGACGACCGCCGAGCGGGCCGGGGCCGTCCCCTCCGGTTGATCCGCCCGGGCGTCCCCGGGGGCCCGCGATCCGGTCGGATCGGCCCGTCGGCCGGTGCGGCCTCGGGGGTCGGCGGGGCCGGGGCCGACCCTCGACGCCCGGCCCCCGGGCTCGGCGGCCCTGCGGCGAGGGGGGTGGCGGACGCCGACGGGGCTGGACCGTTCCCGGGCCGACCGCCTGGCCGCGCGAACCGAGGGCGGGGCGTCGTCGTATCATCCGCGGATTCGGTGCGGACGGCGGGCCGGGCGTGCCGATCCCGATTGACGGCGAGTTCGGGCCGATCTAGGATCGTATCGAGGTCGGCCCCGATGGCTCGGGGCCCCTCCGGGGTCGGGTCATGGCACAGCGTCAGCGACATCGGCGTCGGGCGAGGATCAACCTGAGCGTGCTGCTCGGGCTGATCCTCGGCGTCCTGCCCGCCGGCGATCGTTGCATGATCGCGTCGGTCGAGGCGTCGGGCCGCCACGCCGGGGACGACCTTCGGGAGGTGCCACTCCCGGGGCCGGGACCGGCCGATCGATCCTGTTGCCACGCCCCCGAGGCCGTCACGTCACGGCCGGGGGTGCCCTCGCCCGGGGCGTCGGGTGCCGGTGACCCGTGCGGGGCGAGATCCCCGTCTTGCTGCTGCGTGGCCCCGGGCGGCCAGGCGGTTGCCGAGCGTCCCGGACGGGCGGTCGCCGCTCGAAACCTCGAGATCGCCCCGTCGCCGGCCACGCCCCCGAGGGGGCCGTGCGGCCGTGGCCCTCGGTTCGCCGCCCTCCTCGTTCCCCCCGCCCCGGCGAAGGTCCCGCTCTACCTCAGGACCGCCCGGCTGCGGAATTAGCACGCGCCCCCCGATCCCTCCCGCCTCGGGCCGCGCCCCTCGGGGGCCGTCGTTCGCGCCGTCCCGGTGCGAAGCCGATCCCCCCTTGCCGTGCCCGGGCGGTCGCCCTCCGGCAATCCCGACGGGGATGCGGTGAGTCCGCGCCGAACGACCGGGCGCGGATCGCCCTGCGTGAATTGAACGAGCACCGCCGACCCGGCCGGGCTGGTCGATCGACCGGCCCGGCCGGGTCTGGCCCGCTCCCCGTCCATGGTCGTCATTCGGATGGTCCGGGCCGAGCCCGGCCCGTCGTTCCCGAGCACCAGTCCAGGCAATTCGGATCGGAGATCGATACGATGAATCGTCGGATGTCTTTCGTCATCCTGGGCTCCTGGGCATTCGCCCTGGCCCTCGCCGCGACCACCGCGCCGGCCGATGAGGCCGTCGCCCCCGGTGCCAAGGCCGAGGCGTGCTGCGCCGTCGCCGCCGAGGCGAAGTCCAAGCCCTGTTGCGCCGTCGTCGCCGCGGCCGAGGCCGAGGCGAAGGCCAGGGGATGTTGCGTCGTTGCCCTCGCCGGGGCGGCCCCCTCGGCGGTCAAGCCCGAGGCGTGCTGCGCCGCCGCCCCGAAGGCGAGTGTCCCTGTGGGAGCCGAGGTCGTCTCGGCGACCGAGCCGGGCGCCCCGGCCCCGGCCCCGGCCGCCCCGGTGTGCTGCGCCGTCGCCCCGAAGGCGGCGTGCTGTGCCTCCCCGGAGGCGTCGGTGGCCGGCTGTGACGCCTCGTGCTGCGAGGAGGAGGAGGCGTGCAAGGCCTGCTGCCCGGAGGGTTGCGGGGTTGCCCGGGAGGCCGCGGTGGAGTCGGACGCCCCGGCCGTCGCCTGCTGCCAGGACGTCTCGCCCTGCTGCGGGGCGGCGAAGGCATCGACGACTGCTTGCGACGCCTCGTGCTGCGAGGAGGAGGAGGCGTGTGCGGCCTGCTGCCAGGACGGCTGCGACTCCTGCTGCCCGGCGGCCAAGGCGGCGAAGGCCGCCTCGTCCTGCTGGCAGGACGAGGCGGCTTGCACCCCGTGCTGCCAGGACGGCTGCGGGGCCGCTCAGGAGGCTGAGGTGAAGGCGGTGTGCTGCTCCGTCCCCGCCGAAGCCGGCACGAAGGCCTGTGGCGTGGCGCCCTGCTGCCAGGCCGACGTGAAGGGGGCCTCTGCCCCCTGCTGCACGCCGGGCGTGTGATCGGTCCGGTCGTGATTCGAGCCCGGTCCCCGGGGGCCCCGTTCGGGACCTCGGGGACCGGGCCGACGACGGGCGAGCCCGCACCCCCGACGACGACGACGGCGTGGTCGGGGGTCGCGGCGGCCCTGGTCGTCCCGGCCTGGGCCGGACCCCGGGTCAGGCGGGGTCTCCGAGGATGGTGACGGTGACGCGGCGGCGGTGGCCGTCGGCGCGGTGCTCCCAGAGGAAGACGCCCTGCCAGGTGCCGAGGTCGCAGCGGCCGGACGAGATGGGGATCGACAGGGAGGCCTGGGTGAGGATCGACCGGACGTGGGCCGGCATGTCGTCGGGCCCCTCCAGGGTGTGCCGGAAGATCGGGTCGCCGTCGGGCACGAGGCGAGCGAAATAGCGCTCCAGGTCGGAGCGGACGCTCGGATCGGCGTTCTCGCAGATGATCAGCGAGGCGCTCGTGTGGTGGACGAAGACCGAGCATAGACCCCGATCCGCGCCGGAATCGGCCACGATGCGGCCGATGCGGTCGGTCAGTTCGACCGTCCCCCGCCCCCGGGTGTCGACGGTGATCGTCTCGGAGTGGACCATGGGCGGTGCGGCGGGGGCTCGGGCGACGGGACGGGATCAAATCAAGGGGAGGAGGGCCCGGGGCGTCCCCGTCGAGCGATCGAGTCTGCTCGACGGGGACGCCGGGCGGGATCCGGTCGGGGGATCCCGCCGAGGGGAGGGGCCGGGTCGGCCTCAGGGCTGCTCGGGGGCCGGCTCCTCGGTGCCGGGCTCCTCGGGGGCGGGCTCGATCTCGGGCTCGGGGGTCGGGGTGGACTCAATCTCGGGCTCGGGGGTCGGGGTGGGCTCGGGGACGGGGGTCTCCATGTCCATCTCGCCGGAAGGGGCGGGCATGCCGCCCATGTCGTCCATGTCAGTCGAGGGGACTCCCTCGGGGGACGGCTCGATGACCTCGATGGTTTCATCGACGCCGTCGTCGTCCATGTCGCCGGGCTCGCCGCCGCAGCCGGCGAGCAGCAGGGCGGCGGAGAAGCTGAGGCTGGTCACCCAACCGAGGCGCTTGATCAGGTCGGTCATCGGGTGCGGCTCCTTGGCTGATCGGATCCGGAATCGGGGCTCGACCGCCGGGGCCCCCGGCCCGAGCCGGGGGGGTGGGTGCGTTTCGCCTCGGGCGGTCGTCGGGGGCGACGGCCGGGGGCCGGCGCCGCTGCCCTGCCCCTGGTACGCAAATCTCGGCCCGAACCGTTGGCCCTTTCCGCCCGAGCCCGGCCGCCTTCAGCCGGAGCCGGCCCCGGAGCGGCGGTCGAGGGCCGGGTCGGCGCCCCAGCCGAGCTTGTTGCGGAGGGTCCGGTAGAAGGAATGTCCCGGCAGCCGGACCATGGGGAAGGGGGACTCCCCCCGTCGGACGGCGACCCGGTCGCCGGGGCCGAGTTTCCGCTGGATCTGGCCGTCGATGACCGCGGTGACGGCGTGGGACTCGGTCACCTCCGGCGCGATCTCGTACCACTTGTGCCCCGAATCGACCAGCGGGCGCTGGGTCAGCGTGTGGGCGCAGATCGGCGTGATCACGAACATCTGTGCATCCGGCGGGAGGATCGGCCCCCCCGCCGAGAGGCTGTGGCCCGTCGAGCCGACCGGCGTGGCCAGGATCAGACCATCCCCCCGGTAGCTGATCACGCTCTCGCCGTCGATCCGGATCCCCAACTCGATCAGGTGGAACGGCGGGGCGGCCCGGAGGACCACGTCATTGAGCCCCCGGAAGGTCTCCGACCGGCCGTCGGGGTGTCGGATCGTGCAATCCAGGGTCATGAGGTTGTCGATCGTGAGGCGTCGGTCGCACAGGTCGTCCAGGCGGTCGAGGAACTCCGAGGGGGCCAGGTCGGCGAGGAAGCCGAGGCGGCCGAGATTGATGCCGAGCACCGGGATGGGGCAGTCCCCCATCCGACGGGCGGTGTGCAGCACGGTGCCGTCGCCGCCGAGCACCAGGGCGACGTCGGCCTCCAGGCAGGTCAGGTCCGAGTCGGGGCCGAGGTCGATCCCGGTCAACTCCAGCCGGGGACGGCTCCGGAGCTCCCGGCCGAGCCGATCGGCCTCGGCCACCACCTCCGGCTTGGTCCCGTTGCCGAGCAGCGCGACCCGCAACACGGGGCTCGGTTCGGTCCTGGGCTCGGGCATGGGGGGGCTCCGGGGCGTTGGGACGGAGGCGAGGACCGGCGGCGGGGGGCGGGGGTTCTCCCGGACGGAAGGCCCGGGATCGACCCGGCCCCGGCCGCCGGGCCCCGAACGCGACCGGCCATTATACAGGCCCGGGGATGTCCGAGCCGGTGTGCGTCTCCCGACCCGGCCTCGGCCTACTGGGATTTGGCATTCGAAATGCTTGGATATTTCCCAATCCTCAGCCCGTCCCCCGTCGGGGGAGGGTGGGGGAGCAGTCAACCGGAGGATGCAACGATGGCGACCAGTCGTCGCGATGACGAGCGTGAGGTCGATACGAACCCGGACCCGATCACCGGCGAGCACGGCTCGCACCCGGTCGGGGCGGGCCTGGGTGCGGCGGCCGGCGGCGCGGCCGCGGGCGCGGCGGCCGGCGCGGTGGCCGGGCCGGTCGGTGCCGTGGTCGGCGCCGTGGTCGGCGGCGTCGCGGGCGGCTACGCGGGCAAGGCGATCGGCGAGAAGGTCGACCCGACCGTCGAGGAGTCCTACTGGCGGGAGAACTACTCGAGCCGGCCGTACTACGAGGAGGGGTCCGGCTACGAGACCTACGGCCCCGCCTACCGTCACGGCTGGGAGTCGCGCTGCCGATACCAGGACCGCTCCTGGGACGACGCCGAGACGGACGTCCGCCGGGACTGGGAGTCCTCGCGGTCCGACGACCACCTCGAATGGGACCGCGCCAAGCTCGCCGCCCGGGACGCCTGGCACCGCGTCGAGCGTGCCATCCCCGGCGACTTCGACAAGGACGGCCGCTGAACCCCCCGGCGATCGCATCCGCGATCGCCCCGGGACGACGGCCCCGGCGCCCGCCGGGGTCGTCGTCCGCATCCCTCCCGAGAACGGTCCTCGGGATTCGACGACGCTCCTCGATCCGGCCCCGACGGAGGCCGGTGCGCTGCGGTGCGCCCGGAGAATTGGCCCGATGTCCCAATCCAGTATGGGACTTCCGGGATTTGAATTGGCTTCGCTCCGTCAAACGGCCCCGCCCGATCGGGTTCGTTTCGTCGCGCCTGATCGTGGCCCGATCCGGGGGGCCCATTCGGCTCCGGATCCGAATCGGGACGCCGAGGTCGACGGGCTGGTGCGCCGAATTGCACCGGCGTTGGATTGTCCGTTCTGGTCTTCCCGACAGGGGTTACGGAATACGAGTTGGGTTCGTTCCGTCGATCGAGCGAGGGGCCATTGGGTTCGTTTCGTCGGGACTCGCTGGGGAGCCGATTCTGGCCCGTCGGGGTCGGCCGAGTTCCCTTGGGACTGGCTGATCGGGTTGCCAAGGAGCGACGACGGACCGTCCGAGCGTCGGCGGGGACGGACGATGGGCGCATGAGGCGACGAGCCCCCTCGACCAAATTATCGTGGAAAGGGCGGTCGGCAGTCACTCGAAATGGGAGGGCGGGCCGGATCAGCCCCGGAGCCGGTCGACGAACGCGGCGTGCTCGGGGCTGGCCAGGCCGTCCCGGAGGGCGTCGAGCACGGCGGCCAGATCCCCTCGGAGCATGGCGGCGGGGTCGAGCCGGAGGCCGGGGAAGACCTCGCTGCGGTATCGGCCCCGTTCATCGGTAGTCGTCGGCTGGTACTCGCCCTCGCGGAGCACCCGCCAGTCGATCGCCCGGTCCAGGACCCGCCAGGTGACGTATTCGCGGACGTTGCTACGGCGGTAGACGTGGAGCTTGGCGTTCAGGTCGAGGCTGACGCTGCTCGAGGCGATCTCGACGACGAGTTCGGGGGCCCCCTCGACGTAGTCGTCCTCGGAGATCCGCGCCTGACCGCCCTTGGCCGGGTCGATCATCAGGAATGCATCGGGCTGAGGCTCATTGTCCAGGTCGAGCCGGACGGTCGCATTGTCGCCGATGAGGATGCCGGGGGTTGATGCCCGATAGACGCCCAGCCAGGTCATCAGGTCGGAATGGGGCAGGCCGTGCTTCCGGAGGCGGACGGGAGAGCCCATGTAGACGACTCCTTCGACGAGTTCGGCCTTCTTCACCTGGGGCATCGCCTCGTAGCGGCGCTCGAACTCGGCGCGGGTCAGCCGATCGCCGTTCTCCAGCGGGAGGACCCGCCGGGTCGGGGCCTCGGGATCACCGACGTTCGTCTTCGATGCGGTGGCCATGATCGATGCTCCTCGCGGCCAGATGCCGTCGGATGTCGCCTCCCGGCCCATTCTATCGGCCCGCCTCCGAGCCGGCGAACACGTCGTCCGGCAGCCCCGGCTCGGCTCGCAACGCCGCGACCTCCCGCCGCCACCGCGCCGCCGGCTCGGGCTTACCCCAGGACTCGTAGAGCCGGACGAGCCGTTCGATGGACTCGCGGCGGCGCGACTCGCGGACCTGGTCCGGGATCGCGTCGGCTTGATCCTCCAGGTCCCGCCGGCCGTCCAGCAGGAGGGGCTCGGCCTCGTCGAACTGCCCGAGGTTGGTCAGAGCCTCGCCAAGCATCGACCGGGTATTGGCGGTCGTCCAGGCACCGGGATCGAGCCGATCGCGGAGCTCCAGGCACTCGCGGAGGACCGGTCCGGCCTCGGCGTGCTCCCGCTGGATGAGGAGGTTCAGGCCGAGCATCGCGAGCGCATCGGCGTATGCGGGCTCATCCGCAGGCTCCCGACGCCCGTCCGCGTCGAGCTGGTCGCGATGGAGCGGCTCGGCGTCGCTGTGGCGGCCCGCCTCTTCGAGGGCCAGGATGAGGTTGCCCCGTGTCCGGGTCGTCCAGGGATGCTGCGCCCCGAATTGGGTTTGCAACCCGTCGAGGGCCTGGTCGAGCAGCGGGATCGCCTCGTCCCGGCGGCCCGCGCCGCGGTAGGCCTCGGCGAGATTATTCTTGGCCCGGAGGGTATCGGGGTGGTCGTCGCCGCGCGTCGATCTCGCCGCGCGGAGGTTCGCCTCGGCGAACGGGATCGCCTCGTCCCAGCGGGCTGCGTCCATGTAGGCGCCGGCAAGGTTATTCAGCGAGGTCAGCGTATGCGCGTGATCGTCGCCGAATTTCGATCGCGCCGCGTGCAGGTTGCGTTCGTGGAGCGCGATTGCGTCGTCCAGGCGGTCGGTTTTCTGGTAGGTGACGGCGAGGTTGTTCAAGGCGGTCATCGTGGTAGGGTGATCGTCGCCGAATATCGACTGCAAGGCACGATGGGTCGCCTCGAAGTGCGGGAGCGCCTCGGCCGAGCGGCCGGAGGACGCGTAGGCGGTGGCGAGGTTGTTCCGGGCGGCCATCGTGTTGAAGTGGTCGTCGCCGAGCGCGGCCCGCATCGCCTGGAGGGTCGCCTCGAGCAGCGGGATCGCCTCGTCCCAGCGACCCGTTTGCTGATAGGCGCCGGCGAGGTTGCTCCGGGCGGTGAGGGTGACGGGGTGGTCGTCGCCGTGCTTCGACCGCATCGCCGGGAGGGTCGCCTCGAGCAGCGGGATCGCCTCATCCCAGCGGTGCGCGGACAGGAAGGCGGTGGCGAGGTTGCTCTGCGTTCGCAGGGTGTCGGGGTGGTCGTCGCCGAGCGCGGCCCGCATCGCCGGGAGGGTCGCCTGCAACAATGGGATCGCCTCGTCCCAGCGGCCTGACTCCCGGTATGCCTCGGCGAGGTTGCTCCGGGCGGTGAGGGTGACGGGGTGGTCGTCGCCATGAGCGAGGCGCACGGCCTCCAGGTTGGCCTCGAGCAGCGGGGCCGCCTCGTCGAGCCGGCCCGCATTTTGATAGGCAAATGCGAGGGTATTCTGGGAGGTCAGGGTGTCCGGGTGGTCGGGGCCGTATGCCGACCTCGCCGCGCGGAGGTTCGCCTCGGCGAGCGGGACCGCCTCGGCATGCCTGCTGGAGTCCGCATAGGCGCCGGCAAGGTTGCCGCGCGTGGTGATCGTCTCGGGGTGGTCGTCGCCGAGCGTCGACCGCCAGGCACGGAGCGTCGCTTCGTGCATCGCGATGGCCTCGTCCCTCCGGCCGACGTCCCAGTAGGCCATGCCGAGCTCGTTCTGCGATCGGAGGGTGTCCGGGTGGTCGGGGCCGAGGTGTTCGGCGGAGAGGGCCCGTGCCTCCTCGAGCACGTCGACCGCCTCTCGCGTGAGGCCGAGGCCGCGGTAGGACTGGCCGATCGCGTTCAGGATCGCGGCCCGGGTGGGCGGGGCGAGGGCGTCGCGGTCGCGGAGGTCGTCGAGGGAGCGTGTGAGGATTTCGACGATGGTGATGGTGCGGCCGTCGCGTCCAGGGTCGGGGCTTCGGAAGCTGGTGATGAGGAACTCGGTGACGACCCGGGACTGGTCGCGTTCCCTCAGGGCCTCGGCCCGAGAGCGGTCGAGGGCGGCGTTGGTGGCCTGGAGCTGTGTGTTCTGGTCGAGGATGCGGGTGTTCGCGTCGGCGAGTTCGGTGTTTGCGGTGGCCAGCAGGAAATTGGCGGCGTCGAGGCGGCGATTGGAGGAGGTGATGACGACGGCCAGGGCGGCGAGGGCGGCGAAGCCGATGACGAAGGCGGCGGCGGCGGCGGAGACGAGCCCCTGGTGGCGACGGGCCCAGCGGCGGGCGCGGACGGGCGGCGGCTCGCGGTAGCAGGAGACGGGCTCGTCAGCCAGCCAGGCCTCGAGGTCGGCGGCCAGGGCGAGCGGGGAGGGGTAGCGGTCGGTCGGGGTGAGGGCCATCGCCTTGAGGCAGAGGGCGTCCAGCGCGGGGGGGACGTCGGGGTTGACGAGGCGGGGAGGGGGGAAGTCGCCGCGGCGGACGCGCTCGAGGATCGAGGGGGTGTCGAGGTCCTCGACGGGGGGGCGGCCGGTGAGCAGGGCGTAGAGGGTGGCGCCGAGGCTGTAGACGTCGCTGGCCGGGCCGAGCAGGTCGAGCCGGCCGTCGGCCTGCTCGGGGCTCATGTAGGAGGGGGTGCCGACGGCCTTACCGGCGACCGTCTGGCCGACGCCGACGGAGGAGGGGGGCCGCAGGGTCGCCTCGTCCGAGCCCTCGGGAGTGCCGACGACCTTGGCCAGTCCCCAGTCGACGACGAGGGTCTCGCCGAAGCGGCCGACCATGACGTTGCCGGGCTTCATGTCGCGGTGGAGCACCCCGCGGCTGTGGGCGTAGGCGATCGCCTGGCAGATGTCGAGGAAGCGGCGGAGGAGCTGGCGGAATTCGAGGATGCGCCGGCCGGGATCGTGCCGGTCGGCATTGGCGTGGAAGCGGGCGATGGCGTGCTTGAGGCTGTCCCCCTCGACGAAGCGCATGGCGTAGAAGGGGCGGCCGTTCGGGTCGTGGCCGAGCGAATAGACCGGCACGATGCCCGGGTGCTCCAGGCCTCCGGTGATCTCGGCCTCGAGGACGAAGCGCGAGCGGCTCTCGGGGTGGTCGGCGTACGGCTCCTGGATCTGCTTCAGGGCGACCTGGCGGTTCAGCTCGGAGTCGAGGGCGACGGAGACCGAGCCGATGCCCCCCTGGGCGTGGAGGCGGAGGACGCGGTAGCGGGGGGAGGGGCCATCCGGCCCCACGACGTACGTCACCGTCGCGTTGGGGTCGGGGTCGGGGGCGGTCGGGATGCTCCCGGTCGCGTCGGTGGCGCGGGCGGGGCCGTCCGGGGGCCGATCGACGTCGAGGTGGCCGAGGCTGTCCCGGACGTCGAGGTCGTCGATCCCGAGCAGGACGGTGCGGGTCGAGTCGGCCGAGACGAGGGTGGCGAGGCACCGCCGGGGATCGCCGCCGTGCTGGCGGACGTGCTCGTCGACGAGAAGCTCGAGCAGGGTGCGGCGGGCCTCGGAGAGGTCGCCGCGGGCGACGAGGATCTCGCCGAGGGGCCGGTGCTTCTCGAGGACCCAGGCGTTGAGGGCGGCGATCAGGGCGTCTCGCGTGATGAAGTCTATCTGCAGCGAGAGGATGCCGAAGAGCAGGTTGCGGTCGGCGGTGGGCGGAGACATGGGGTGGCGACTCCGGGCCGGGCCAGGTGATGGCGGGCGGTCGGAGCGATTCGCTGACGCTCGCTGCCCGTCCCCTCGGTGGTTCTCTCATTCCGGACGGCCGGCGGCATCGGCGGTGCCCGGTGATACTATCGAGGGGGAGGGGTGCGGGAGTCACTCAAAATCCGGAAATCAGCCGGCGGGCCTCAGCCGACGGATCGGGTGGCGGCGGAAGAGGTGCCGAGCTCCCCGGTGATGCCGAGCTGCTGGGCGAGTTCGAGGGCCCGGGCGACGATGCCGTCGACGTCGAGGCCGACCTCGGCGAGCTGCTCGTCGCGCTCGGCATGCAGGACGAAGCGGTCGGGCAGGCCGAGGCGTCGGACGTGGGAGGTGGAGCGGCCGGCGTCGTTGGCGGCCTCCAGCACGGCGGAGCCGAAGCCCCCCATCAGCGCCCCTTCCTCGATGGTGAGCACGAAGCCGCACTCGTCCAGGGCCTTGAAGATGGTGGCGGTGTCCAGCGGCTTGGCGAACCGGGCGTTGATGACGCCGACCCGGAGGCCGTGGTCGGCCCGGAGGCGCTCGGCGGCCCGGAGGCAGTCGGGGACCTGCGCGCCCAGGGCGACGAGCATGCCGTCGGTCTCCCATTCGAGGACCTCGGCCTGGCCGAGTTCGATGGGTTGGGGGTCGCGCTGGACCTCTTCGAGGTTGGCCTTGGGGTAGCGGAGGGCGACGGGGTGGTCGTGCTGCAGGGCCCAGTCGACCATGGGGGCGACGTCCTTGGCGTCGCCGGGGGCCATGACGACCATGTTGGGGAAGGGCCGCATGTAGGCCAGGTCGTAGGAGCCGTGGTGGGTGGGGCCGTCGGAGCCGACCAGGCCGGCGCGGTCGAGGCAGAAGAGGACGGGGAGGTCCTGCAGGGCGACCTCCTGGAAGATGTGGTCGTAGCCGCGCTGGAGGAAGGTGCTGTAGATGTCGACCACCGGGCGGGCGCCGGCCTTGGCCATGCCGGCGGCGAAGGTGACGGCGTGGGCCTCGCAGATGCCGACGTCGAAGAAGCGTTCGGGGAAGGCGTCGCGGATCTTCTGGAGCTTGTTCCCCTCGCACATGGCGGCGGTGAGGACGGCGACCTTGGGGTCGCGCCGGAGCGCCTCGTAGAGGGCCTCGGAGACGGCGTTGGTGTACGCCCTCGTCGACGAGGTCTTCAGGGGGATGATCCCCTCCTCGCAGCGCTGGAAGGGGGCGGGGGCGTGGAAGGAGACGGGGTCGCGCTCGGCGGGCTCGAAGCCGCGGCCCTTGTCGGTGAGGACGTGGAGCAGGATGGGGCCGTCCATGGCCTTGACCTTCTCCAGGTAGGTGTTGAGGGTCTTCAGGTCGTGGCCGTCGATGGGGCCGAGGTAGGTGAAGCCGAGTTCCTCGAAGATCATGCCGCCGTGGACGCTGGCCTTCACCGCGTCCTTGAACTGCTGGAGGAGGCGGTCGGCCTGGTCGCCGACCAGCGGGATGCTGGGCAGGACCTTGCGGACGAGCGTGTTGGCCCGCTTGTACTCGGGGGCCATCCGGGCCTTGTCGAGGTAGTAGGCGATGCCGCCGACCCGGGGGCAGATCGACATCTTGTTGTCGTTGAGGATGATGATGTAACGCCTGCCGTGGGCCTGGTCGCCGGCGTTGTTGAGGGCCTCGTAGACGACGCCGGAGGGGAAGGCGCCGTCGCCGATGACGGCGACGCTGTAGCGCTCGGGGCGGCCCATGACGATGTCGCCGGCGTGCAGGCCCATCGCGGTGGAGGGGGCGGCGCCGGCGTGTCCGGTCATGAACAGGTCGTAGGGGCTCTCGGCGGGGTTGGGGTAGCCCATCAGGCCGTCCTTGGTCCGGATCGTGTGGATCCGGTCGGCCCGGCCGGTGATGAGCTTGTGGGGGTAGATCTGGTGCCCGGTGTCCCAGATCAGGCGGTCCTTCGCGAAGTCGAAGGCCAGGTGCAGCGCGAGGCACAGTTCGACCACGCCGAGGTTGCTGGCGAAGTGGGCGGAGCGTCGGCCGACGACGCCGATGAGCTCCTCGCGCATCTCGGCGGCCAGGCGCCCGAGGTCCGCCTCCGACAGCGCGTGCAGGTCGCTCGGCGACTGGATGCGGGGGAGGATCGGCTGCGACTGCGGCGTGGTCATCGTCAACGGTCCCTTTCCAGCAGGTCCAGGGCCAGGGCCCTCAGTCGGGCGGCGCGGTCGCCGAGCGGCTCCAATGCCGAGACGGCGTCCTCGGCCACCTGTCGGGCGCGCCGGCGGCTGCCGTCGACGCCGAGCAGTCCGGGGTAGGTCCACTTGCCGAGGCCGGAGTCCTTGCCGACCCGCTTGCCCAGCTTCGTCTCGTCCCCTTGCACGTCGAGCAGGTCGTCGACGATCTGGAAGGCGAGGCCGACGCCCCGGCCGTAGCGGTCCAAAGCGTCGAGCTCGGCCTCGGCGGCCCCGGCGGCGATGGCCCCCATGCGGAGGCCGGCGCGGAGCAACGCGCCGGTCTTGCGGCGGTGGATGGCCTCCAGGGCCGGCGCGGTGGCGTCGGTGCGGTGCTCGGCCTGGAGGTCGGCCATCTGGCCGCCGACCATGCCGATCGGACCGGAGGCGACGGCCAGCTCCAGGCAGCACCGCGCGGCGGCCTCGGCGGGGGAGAGGTCCCGGGCGATGACCTCGAAGGCGAGCGCCTGCAGGGCGTCCCCGGCGAGGATGGCCGTGGCCTCGTCGAAGGCGCGGTGGCAGGTGGGGCGGCCACGGCGGAGGTCGTCGTCGTCCATCGCGGGCAGGTCGTCGTGGATCAGCGAATACGTGTGCACCATCTCCAGGGCACAGGCGGCGGGCAGGGCGACGTCGGGCTCGGCGCCGACGGCCTCGGCCGCCATCAGGGCGAGGATGGGGCGGAGGCGCTTGCCGCCGCCGAGCAGGCTGTGGCGCATGGCCTGGGCCAGCCGGGGGGGGCAGTCGGCACCCGGGTCGTCGTCGCCGGGGACGTAGCGGTCCAACGCGGCGTCCACCCGCCGCCGGGCGTCCGCCAGGAACGCGGCGAGGTCGACGTCGGTGCTCGGGCTGCTCATGGCGGAGGGTCTTGGGGCGAGGTGGGGGCGTCCCGCCCGCCGGTCGGCCGGATCGGGCTCGGCACGTGCGGAGGCGTCCCCGGTCGGGTCGGCCGTCTCGGCGGCCCAGGGTTTATTGTTGGCGATCGCGGCCCGATTGTCCACCCGCCGGCGCCCGGGATCAACGGGCCGATCGGCCCGGAGTTCGGGGGAGGGCCCGCCCCGTCGCCGGGGAGGCGCGGAGATCGCCGACCGCCCGATTCCGGCTCAGGGCGATCGGTGGAGCACGTAGGCGACCCGGGCGGGCGTCGTGCCGCCCCCTCGGACCACGCCCACGGCCCGATATCCGGCCTCGAAGGCGGAGGAGAAGGCGGACCGCACCGCGACCCTCCAGCGGTTGGCCCGATCGAGGTCGACGGCCCGGAGCGCGGCCAGCTCGGGGGGGATTTCCAGCAGGGCGACCGGCTCCGAGGGGCCGACGGGACGGGCCCCGGGGCCGTCGGGGTCGATGAGCAGGGGGAGCGAGGCGAAGGGGTCGTCGGGGAGCGGGGGTCGTCGGGAGGGGCCCGGCTCCCAGACGGCGACGAGCCGATCGGTGGGGATCCCGGCGTTGAGGGCGTCGGTCCGGGGCCCGTACATGTCGGCGACGTAGTGCGAGGCGGTGGCCCCCAGCGTCTCGAGGTTGAACCGGGCGTTGCCGGACTGGAGCGGGTCGAACGACCAGGCGACGCAGGCCAGGCCCTCGGCCTCGGCGACGGCGAACTGCTCCAGCTTCAGCCGACGGCCGAGGCCCCTCCCCTGGTACTCCGGGACGACCCCCGTCAGTTGCGAATAGAACCCGAGCTTCACCCCGATGCGCCCCAGGAACGCGAACGACAGCCCCGCCGCCGAGCCGTCCGGCCGGAATGCCCCCAGGACGAGCCCCCCGTGCAGGTTCGCCCCGACCAGGGTGGCGACCGGCACGACATAGGACTCATCGCTCAGGTTCCAGGCCCTCCGCTGGGCGTCCTGGCAGGCGAGGTAGTCGGCCGGGGACTCGGCGCGTCGGATGGTCAGGTCGTCGAGGGCGGGCTCGGTCATGGCGAGGGGCTCCGGTATGGTCCCCGGATGATCGCCGAGGGACGCCCCCGATTGCAACCGCAGCCGGGGGGCCGATGACGCCGACGCATGGCCCGACGTCGATTGGCGGCTCTCCGGTGGTCTCGTACAATCGATCGTTGCCGCAAAACCCGAGGGGGACCGCCATGCAGCCGCCCAACGCCTCCCCGCCCCGCCGCTCGGTCGACGAGCATGGCCGGGCGATCCCGATGACCGAGGACGAGGTCCGACAGCGGGCCGAGGAGGCGATCCGGGCCCTCGACGCCGTCGACGGCGAGGGGGATGAGGAGCAACGTCAGACGCTCGACCTCCTCATGAAGCTCATCGACGAGGACCGGATGTCCTACCGGAGGCGGTTTCCCTGATGCGGCTGGTCTTCCTCGACTCAGGGCCGGGCGGGCAGCTGGCCGGTCCCCTGGGTCATGATCGGGGAACCCCGATCAGCTCGATAATCTTGGCTTCGATGGTCCGGAGGGAGTCCTCGCCGGAACCGACCTCGATGAGCCGGATCTTCCCCTCGCGGTCGATGAGGACGGTGCTGGGGATGGAGCCGATCTTGTACTGCTGGTGGAGGGGATAGTCCTCACCCTCGGCGAGGATCCGGTAGTTCAGCCTGTGATGGGAGGCGAACTGCTCGAGCGTCCGGAGGTCGTCCTCCCGGGACAGGCCCTCGACCTGGACCGCCTGCTCGAACGCATCATCCCATTTGTAGTCGAAGCAACCGGTCACCCCGACGACGACCAGGCCGCGGTCGGCGTACTGCTCCTGCCAGCGAGTCAATTTGGGGAAGGCTTCGATGCAGGGGACGCAGTAGACGGCCCAGAAGTCGAGCAGGATGACCTTACCGTCGAGGTCGGCCTCGGTGAGGGGATTCCCGTTGACCCAGTCGCCGGCCAAAGGCAGCGCCGGGGCGGGCTGGCCGATCAGGGAGCGATGATGCCGGACCCGGGCCAGTTTGTTCCTCCAGGACTCGTAGGATCGCGCAGAGTGCTCGACCATCTCCTTCCATTCGGGGTCGTCGGTCGGGGTCGAGTCGAGGGCGGCCCGGTAGGCGGGGAAGAACCGCTCGGCCCGGTCGGGGTCGTCTTCGAGGTGGTGACGAATCGCGATGTCGTAGCCGACCAGGAGGCGATTGATCACATAGAGCTCGCCCGGGAACGCGTCGACGAGTTCCTGTTGCCGGGTCAGGATCGTCTCGCAGGCCTCGGAGGCATCCTGGAGCCCCCGAGTCTTGAGCGTCAACTCCATCTGCTCCGGGAGCGTCCAGGCCAGGCGAATCGCCGGCAGCCGGTCGTCCGGGTCGGCCTCCCGGGCCGCCTCGATCTCCCGGAGTTCCTCCTCGACCCGCAGATGGGCCTCCTCGACCTTCCCTTCCTCGAGGAGGGTGCGCACGTCCTGCGACAGTCGGGCATACGGGATGAGGAAAGTCTTCTCATCCTCGGAAACTTCGATTTGACGAGCCGACGCGATCCCGCAGGCCACGAACAGCGCCAACGCCGCCACAATGCGAATCAGGGTCATGGTCCTGGCCTCGATTGGGGGGCGGGAGCGGCCGGGCTCCCGGTCGCATGGGCGAATCCACGTCTGACGAATCCCGACGATAGCCCCGCATCGGACCGAAGTCCAATTCTAAAGAGTGAGGAGGAGCGTGGTGATCAGGGCCGCCGGGCCGGGGGACGTGGTGACGGTCGCCACCTCGAACGTCGGGCACCTGTCTCGATTCGTCGACGCCCGGCCCTGGGAGTGGATCACTCTCTGAGCGGTGAGTGCGGTGTCCGACGGGTGTTGTGCGAGGAGTCAGGGATCGGACGATGCCCCGGGCCTTCGGGCCCGGATCGCCTCGGCGCGGGCCTCGGTCGCTGTTGGGTCGTGGCCATCCTTCCGCAGCGATGCCGCGTGGCGATCGAGGAGGTCGATGGCCCGATCTTCCAGCTCTATCGCCTCCTCCGCCCTCCCCGATCGCCTCAGGAACGCGGAGTAGCGTTCGAGCGCCTCGACGAGCACGAGGCTTACTCCAGCACCGTCATCTTCTTCGACGGACAAGGCGGTTCGGTAGAGCGACTCCGCTTCGGTGAGGCGGCCTTGTCCGGCGAGCGAGTCGGCAAGGCCGATGAGGCTCGGCGTGCTGTTCAAAAAAGACAATCCGCCTTGAAGGGACTCGAGCCGTTCGTGGAGCTTGAGGGCCGTGCGGTATTCGGCCTCGGCTTTCGCGTACTCACCCCGCTCCGAAGCCTCGGAGGCAGCTTCGTACACGAGCGAGAGCCGGCGTTGCGTTTCGAGCAAGCCTCCCGGGCCGTAAAACCTGTCCAGGGATTGGCCGGCCCGGTAGAGCGCCGCCGAGACGGCGAAGATTGGGGAGAGGATCGCGATGGCGATCATCCAGCGACGGGTGGTCATGCGGATGGATTTCATCGGCCTCGTACAGCCGCGCTCGACAAGAGGACAAAGCCAATCGATCAAAGCTTGAGGAGCAGCGTGGCGATCAGGGCCGCCCGGATCGGTAATGACTCGGCCTCGACGTGCTCGTGCTCGGCGTGGGCGCCGGCGCCGAGGGGACCGAGGCCGTCGAGAGTGGGGAGGCCGATCGCGGCGGTGAAGTTGGCGTCGGAGCCGCCGCCGGTGGTGCCCTCGGAGAGGGAGTGGCCGAGGGGCTCGGCGGCGGCCCTCGCGCGGCCGAACAGGGAGGCGATGGCGGGGGTGCGTTCCATCGGCGGGCGATTCAGGCCGCCGGAGAGGGCGAGGCGGGTGCCGTCGAGGGCGGGGGAGAGGGAGTGGAGGGCCCGGTCGACCCGATCGGCCTCCGCGGCGGAGGTGACCCGGAGGTCGATCTCGGCGGCGGCCGAGGCGGGGACGACGTTGACGGCGCCTCCCCCCTCGGCCCGGCCGACGGTCAGGGTCGTGCCCAGCGACGGATCGGCAAGGGCATGGATGGCGATGACCTGATGGGCCAGCTCCAGCAGGGCGCTGCGGCCCTTCTCCGGCTCGATCCCGGCGTGGGCGGGGACGCCGGTCACCTTGAGGGTGTAGCGGCCGACCCCCTTCCGCCCCGTCTTCAACGCGCCGCCGGGCAGGGGGGGCTCGGGGACGAGGGCGTAGGCCGCCGATCGGGCGGAGGCCTCGATGATCGGGCGGGAGGTGGGGCTGCCGACCTCCTCGTCGGAGGTCAGCAGGAACTCGACCGGCCGGGGGGGCGTGAGGCCGAGGTCCCGGAGGGCGGCGAGGGCGACGAGCAGCAGCGTGAGGCCGCCTTTCATATCAAAGGTGCCGGGCCCGTGGATGCGGCCGTCCTCGATGCGGAAGGGCATCGAGGCGAGGGTGCCGATCGGCCAGACGGTGTCGAAGTGGGAGAGCAGCAGGGCGGGCTTCGGGGCGTCGGGGCCTGTGGCATGGCCGAAGGGGAACCGGGCGCGGAGGTGGTCGCCGCCGCCGGGGTTGGGGATGCGCTCGATGGTCGTCGCCCCTGCGGCGGTGAGGAGGCCGGAGAGGCGGTCGGCCAGCGCGTCGAGGGCGGGCTTGTTATTGCTGGGGGACTCGTGCTCGACGAGGGAGCGGAGCAGGGCGACGGTGTCGTCGAGGCGTGAGGTGAGGTGGGGGAGGAGGTCGGGGGTGGGCATGGGGAGGGGTCCGATTCTCGCGTGCTAATCCCAGGAGGTGGAGGGGAGCGAATCGGGAGGGGATCGGGACCGCGGTCGGCCGATCGGCCGCTCAGGCCACGCCCGCCTCCAGGGTCACCTCGCGTCGGGTGTTGGAGACGATGCGATCCTCGATCGGCTCGTGGCCGAGGCCGGGGCCGGTGGGGACGGTGACGTACCCGTCGTGGGCGAGGACGGGGGGATCGACGAGGTCCTGGAGGTAGTACTTGTCGGAGCCGGAGACGTCGCCGGGGAAGACGAAGCCGGGGAGGCTGCACACGGCGACGTTGGCGGCGCGGCCGATGCCGAACTCGTGCATGCCCCCGCACCAGACCGGGACGCCCCGGGTGAAGCAGAGGTCGTGGATGCGTCGGGCCTCCATCAGGCCTCCGACCCGGCTGACCTTGATGTTGATGACCCGGCAGGCGTCCAGCTCCAGGGCCTTGCGGGCGTCGGCCTCGGAGTGGATCGACTCGTCGAGGCAGACCGGCGTCCGCAACGCGGCCTGGAGGCGGGCATGGTCGATGATGTCGTCGTGGGCCAGGGGCTGCTCGATGAGCAGGAGGTCGAACTCGTCGAGCGCGCGGAGCAGGTCGATGTCGTTGAGCGTGTAGGCCGAATTCGCGTCGACCTGGAGCAGGATGTCGGGGTAGGCCCGGCGGACCTCCCGGACGACCTCGACGTCCCGGCCGGGGCCGATCTTCAGCTTGATGCGTTTATATCCCGAGGAGAGGTGGCGCTCGATCGTGTCCAGGAGGGCGGCCGTGTCGTCTTCGATGCCGAGGCTCACGCCCGAGGCGATCCGGGGCCGGACGCCGCCGAGGAAGGCGGCGAGCGGGACGCCCTCGGCCCTCGCCAACAGGTCACAGCAGGCCATCTCCAGACCGGCCTTGGCGAAGTTGTTCCCCTTGACCAACCGATAGAAGGCGGTCAGGTCGTCGATGGCCTCCCACTCCCGGCCCAGCACGAGCGGGCCGAGGAAGTCGCGCAGGAGGTGCCAGCACGTCTCGGTCGTCTCGGGGCAGTAGTAGGGGTCGGACGGGCTGGCGCATTCCCCCCAGCCGACGAGGCCGTCGTCGGACTCCACGCGGACGACGATGTGTGCGAGGTGGTCCTTCACGCTGGAGCTTGTCCGGAAGGGGCGGACCAGCGGCAGGCGGACGAGCTTCAGGTCGATGCGGCGGAGACGCATGGCGGCGGGTGGTTGGGGGATGCCGGATCCGGCCGGACGGGGCGGCCGAGGATGGGCGGCGTCGGGGCGGGGCTCGGCGGTTCAATCGTCGTCGGGCTCGTCCGGCGAGGCCGCGGTGGGGGCGTCGAAGGGGGTGGTGATCGGGGAGCCGTCGGGGGAGGAGCCGGTGAGCAGCGCGACCCGGCGCTCGGCGTCCCGCAGGGTGGAGCGGCACCTCGACAGGAGGCGGACGCCGCGCTCGTAGCGGGAGAGGGAGGCGTCGAGGTCCAGGGAGCCGCGCTCCAGCTCGGCGACGATCGTCTCGAGCTGGCCGAGGGCGGCCTCGAAGGTCCGGGGGTCGTCGGGGGTCGATGGGGGCTCGGTCGGGGGCATGGCGTGTCAGCTCCGCTCGGGGTCGGTCCGGGACGGGCCGGCGCCGCCGGAGGGGGCACGCGGCTTGCGGGGGCGATCGGTCGGGCCCGGGGCGGCGGCCCCGGGGGCGGGGCGGCGGTCGAGCCGGGAGGGGCGGGGGGGATCGGCCGGCTCGGCGGGGGTGGGCGGCTCGGGGAGGGACTCGGCATCGGGCTCGACCCGGCTGAGGACCGACCCGGTCGCGAGCCGGGTGCGGATCAGGGTGCCGGGCCGGGCATCTTCGCGGGCCCGGACGATCCGGGAGTCGTCGGCCCGCTGGGTGAGGCTGTAGCCGCGGGAGAGGACGGCCAGGGGGCTGAGCGCGTCGAGCTGCGCGGCGATCGCGGCGAGGCGGTCGCGGCGGCGGTCGAGCAATCGGGAGACGGCGAGGTCGGCGCGGTCGGCGAGGGACTCGACCCGGGCCCTGGCGTCGGCGGCCCGGGTGGTCAGGGCCCGGCCCATCCGGGAGGCGTCGGCGTCGAGCCGGGCGAGGATCTCCCGGGCGTCGGGCACGGCGAGCTCGGCGGCGCCGCTGGGGGTGGGCCCCCGGGCGTCGGCGGCGAGGTCGGCGATGGTCAGATCGGTCTCGTGGCCGACCCCGGAGACGACCGGCACCCGGGAGGCGACGATCGCCCGCGCCACCACCTCTTCATTGAAGGCCCAGAGGTCCTCCAGGCTGCCGCCCCCCCGGGCGACGAGGACGAGGTCGACCCCCTCGACCCGGTTGGCCAGCTCGATGGCGGCGGCGACCTCCCCGGCCGCGCCCTGGCCCTGGGCCTTCGCCGGGGCGATCAGGATCTCGGCGGCGGGCCAACGCCGGGCGGTGATCGTGAGGATGTCCCGGACGGCGGCGCCGGTCGGGCTGCTGACGACGACAATCCGGGAAGGGAACGGCGGCAGCGGCCGCTTGCGGCCCGGGTCGAACAACCCCTCGGCGCGGAGGCGGTCGCAGAGCTGGCGGAACGCCAGTTCGAGCGGGCCGATCCCCTCGGGCTCGACCTTGCGGACGATGAGCTGATAGGCACCCTGGGGCGGGTACACGTCGAGGCCGCCCCAGGCCCGGACCGCCAGGCCGTTCTCCAGCTCGAAGGGGACCCGGGCGGCCTGCCCCCGCCAGAGGATGGCCCGGATGCGGGCCCCCTCGTCCTTGATGTCGAAGTAGACGTGGCCGGAGCGGGGCCGGGAGAGGTTGGAGATTTCCCCGAAGACGCCGACGTCGGCGAAGCCGGTCTCGACGACCTCCTTGATCAACGCCGTCAGCTCCGAGACGGCGAGCATCGGCGGGCCGGGGGGCAGGCCGACGGCCGCCTCGGTCTCGTCGTCGGGGTCGGGTCCGAAGTCGAACAGCGGGGGGCCGGGCATGGGGGGGCGGTCCGTGGCGGTCGCGGCACGAAGGGCGGGGCCGGCGTCCCTATCGGACGCCCGCCCTGTCAGTTTAGCGATTGGGACGGGTCGCTCCCAGGCCGGTTGGACGCCCGGCCGCCGGCCGGGGGGCGGCGGCCTGCGGATCGAGGGTCTCGGACACGCCGCGTTCCCGCGCCGATCATCGGTCTCGGCGATCGGGTCGGCGACGAGCGGGGCCACCTCCTCCCGGGCGCCGATCGGGCCGATCGTCGGGGCGAGGTCGGCGCTCGGGGGGCGATGCCGCCGAGGTGACCGATCGACGCGGGGGCGGTCGTGGGTTCGATCGGGACGCGTGGGCCGAGGTGCTCGGGCCGAGTCGGGGGGGGCGACGATCACGCCGAATCGACCGGGGTCGCCCGGCCGGATCCGCCCCGAGGCCTCAAGTGTTCGACGGGCTCGGCCGAACTTGTGAGGAAGTCGGGTTGTCCGCGTGGGGGCGACCTGGAATAGTGATCCGGCCCTCCGGAGCCGTGCTCGCGTCGGAGGGCGAACGGCGGGCCGCGCGGCGCGGCGGGCGAGGGGGCGGGCCCGACCCTCGCCTCGGTGCCGTCACGGCCGAGGATGACCGCGACATGAAGCCGAGCAATCCCGAGGGACCGGCGAACGCCCCCGACGCCCGCGGCCTCCCCTGGGGGTGGGCGACGGCGGCGGTCGCGGCCTACGGGGTGTCGATCCTGCTGGTGAACCCGGGCAGGCCCTGGGCCCTGACCTTCCACGAGGTCAACTTCGCCGGGCCGGCCCGGGAGTTCCTCCGCTCGGGGGACTGGCTGGTCCCCCGGATCATGGGCCGGCCGCTCTGGGACAAGCCGCCGCTGATGCACTGGTCGATCGCCGCCTCGATGGCCGCCTTCGGCACCGAGGCGGAGTGGGCGGCGCGGATGCCCGCGGCGCTGTCGGCCGTGGCCACCTCGCTGGTCGTCGCCGCCCTGGCCGCCCGGTGGTTCGGCGGCCGGGTCGGGCTGCTGGCGGGGCTGGTCCAGTCCAGCTCGATTTACGTGTTCATGCAGGGCAGGCTGGCCGAGGCGGACATGATGCTCTGCGCCGCCGTGAGTGCGGCGATGGCGAGCTTCGCCGTCGGCGTGGTCGGTCGAGATCGCCCCGCCCGATCCTGGACGCTGCTCTACTTCGGGGCGGCGGGGCTGTCGTTCCTGGTGAAGGGTCCGATCGGCCCGGCGCTGGTCGCCGCCGGCGGCGGGCTGTTCGCGATCGTCGAGCGGCGATGGGCCCCCTGGCGGCTGCTGCTCGACCCGATCGGCTGGGGGGTGATGCTCGCCCTGATCCTCGCCTGGCCGGCGGCGGCGATGCTCCGTGAGCCGGGCCTGCTGGACGTCTGGTGGCGGCACAACGTCGAGCGCTTCAGCGGCGACCTCGCCGGGGGCGGCAAGGACCCGTTCTTCTACCTGTATACGTCCCTCTGGCTCACCCTGCCCTGGACGCCCGTCGCCGCGGCGGGGATCGCGTCGGCCTGGCGGTCGGGCGAGGGCCGGGGGGGGCGGGGCAGGCTGCTGGCCTGCTGGTCCCTGGGGATGGCGCTGGTGCTCTCGCTCTCGGCGTGGAAGCACAAGCATTACATCATCCCGGCGCTGCCCCCGCTGTCGATCTGGGCGGCGATCGGCCTGTCCCGGCTCGTCTCGGCGGAGCAGGGGGGACGCTGGTCCCGGCTCCGGTCCCGGCTCCGGCCGACCTTGCCGATCCTGGCGCTGGCCGGGTTCTCGGCCGGGCTGGCGGGGATGCGATCGGGGTCGAGGCTGGTCCTGGCCGTCGGGGCCGTGGCCGGGCTGGTCGGCCTGGGGCTGACGATCGCCGAGCGATGGCGGAGGGCCGGGCGCCCGGGCGTGGCGACGGCCGGGATCTTCGCGACGGCCTGGGCGGCGTTCGTCGCCGTGCATTCCCTGGCGATGCCGGGGTTCGACGACTACCGGGGTCAGTCGGACCTGGCCCTCCGGCTCTCGGCGAGCCTCCCGGCCGGGGCCGACCTGTCGGTGGTCGCCATCCCCGACCCCCAGGTGACCTACTACCTGCCGATCCCGGTCCGGAGGCACGACGACCCCCGATCGCTGGCCGATCGGCTGGCGGCCTCGACGGGCGTCGAGCGACGGGGCCCGGTGTATGTCGTCGGCCCCAGGCTGATCCTGGGGCCGCTGGGCCGGATGGGGGAGATCCGGGTGATCGACCAGGCCGCCTCGGTCCACCCCCGCAAGGGGGAGCGGGATCGCATGATCGCCGTCGAGCTGCGGCCCGACCCCGATCGGCTGGCGGCGGTCGTCTCGGGCCGGAGGCCGGTCACGACCGCCCGCCGATGATCGACGGGCCGGGACCCGGGGGGGCGTCGCCCGATCCCCGGACCGGGAGCCGGTGATCGGGCGGCTCCGGGGGCCGACGACGGACGGGGCGGGACGCCCGCCGGCCGCTGCCGGAGGGGGTCCGCCCCGACTGGCGGCGACGGGCATCCTCAGCGCCGTCGTCGGAGCCGCGCCAGCGCGACCGGCCCGCCGAGGGCGCCGGCCAGGCCGAGCAGAGCGATCGACGACGGCTCGGGGACCGACTGGAGGGTGACCCGGCCGTCGAGCGAGAACTGGCCCGAGCCGGTCGCCCGGAAGTCCCGGAACGAGTTGGCGCCGAACTTCTGGAGGCTCGGGAACAGGGGGTTGAGGTCGAGCGTGATCCCCTCGGTGGTGGCCTGGGAGAAATCGAGGAAGTCCGAGGAGAAGGTGATTGCGTCCCCGGCGGTCACGGAGACGTCGGACAAGCCCGCTGTGGCGCCGGGCCGGCCGGTGATCTCTCCGCCGGTGAAGACGGCCTTCAGCAGCAGATCCTGGCCGAGGTATGGGGAGTCCAGGCGGACGGTGATCGTCCCGGACGTGATGGCCTGCGACAGCCGGGTCGTGCCCGAGATGCCGGGGGCCAGGTCGATGTCGATGTCCAGCGTCGCGTCCAGCCTGCCTTGCAGGGCCGCGGGCAGGATCGAGTCGAAGGCGGTGAACTCGAAGGCCACCGGGACCACGGCCCGGGCGCCGCTCGGGTAGGAGGTGGTCACCAACTCCTTGCCGCCGGAGCCGGAATCGCGATAGCTCAGGTTGTAGATCGGCTGACCGTTCTGGTCCTGACCGACCAGGGGATCGAACTGCGCGAACCGGAAGGGATCGGCCGCCGACGGCCTCGGGGCGGCGGCCATCGCCAGGGCGACCGCCGCGAGGGCGAGGGCGCGGACCAGGGACATCGTACCCCCGCCGCTGAGGCGGGGGGCCATCGTTTCAAACTGCATCAGAGCTTGCTCCTTGCTGCGTCTCAAAGCCGGGCCAGGCGCCCCATCCCGCCCCGATTTCCTGCCGTGGCCCAAGCGCGATCGGGCCCCCCGGGCCGAGCCCGGGGGCCATCTGCGTCGGGGGTGATTCGGCGAGGGAAACCCGGCACGCTCACGATGTCGGGGGGACGCCAGCTTCCCTACGTGTCACCATGCAGTCCTGGACGCAGCCGGCAGACTTTGCCGCCCCGCGGCGTTGCGTTTTATCGACGTCGGCAGATGATTCGATTGGGCCGGGGATCTAGATAAGATGGGAAGTGGCTAGATGGATGAGGCCCGGATGACGGCGACCAGGGCGTCGACCGCCTCGAACTCCTTCACCAGGTCGGGCGGCAGGGGATCGGGGTGCTGCCGGATCAGGCCGAGCAGGGCGTCCCAGGCCTCGGCGGCCCGTCGGCAGGCGAGCTGACCCTCCTCGGGGCGGTGGCGGAACATCCGGACCTCGTAGAGCCTGGCCTCGAAGTACTTCCAGTGCTCGTCGATCGCGGCGGCGATCGCCCTCAGCCGGAGGCGCTCCTCGGGCGAGGGCGGCCGCCTCGGGATCAGGCGTCGGTCCGGGGCGGCCGGAGATCCGAGCGAGGCGAAGTGCTTCGCCTCCCGGAGGCGGCTCCACTTGATGAGCTGGAGGATCCGCATCGCCGCCCGGTCGAGTTGCTCCGGGTTGAACGGTAACTCCGCCGGCCGGTGGATGCAGCCGGCCACCGTCTCCGGGACCACCGCCCGGTCCGACTGCACCACGGGCCGGGCGTAGTCGGGCCGTGGACCCGGCGGGACGGGTGCGAGGAACGTGATGCCGGGAGACTGGCCCAGCCACAGAAGCGTCGGCAGGAGTACGGTCGGCAGCATGTCGTGACGCCCTCCACTTCCCCCGGCCCGAATTCCCCTCGCCGCCCGTCGCTCCTGTGAAATCGTCAGGAATCGGTCGGTGTCTTGATCCTACCCGCCCGTTCCCGATCTTCCCGTCAGGCTGTGCGTGCCGGGAGGACGCGTCCCTGCGGGAGGACCCGGAGGCAGGCGGCGAGGCCGAGGAGGAGCGATGCCCGGACGTTCTTGCGAGGCCGAGTCGCCGAATCGGACCGTGCGTGCCCCAGTCCGTCGGCGCAGCCCGGTCCGTCAGCGCAGCGGTGACGGGGCCCGATCCGGGCCGACCCGCCCTCGCACCCGAACCCGAGGCTTGGCCGAGGGCACGGGCCTCGCGGGGCGGCCAACGGGACGGTCACCGAGGACGGCAAGGGGGGAGGAGGCCCAGAGCAGGTGGGCGATCGCCTCGGCCGGCTCGGCGGCGATGGCCGATTCGAGCCGGGAGAGGTAGCGGTCGACGGCGCGTTGCTGATCGCCCGCCGAAAGGGACCAGGGCGGGTCGATCGTCATCGAGAACCGGCCGCCGGGCCGGTGGGAGCAGAAGACCGGCAGGACCGGCGCCCCGGTGATGGCGGCCAGGTCGGCCCAGGCCGACTGGTAGTTCGACTCCCGGCCGAGCAGCCGACCGGGGCGGGCGCAGCCGGCGTCCCAGGCGACGTCGCCATTGATGAAGATCGCCATCCCCTCGCGCAGCGCCGATCGGGCCCGGAGCACCCGGAGGACCCCCTCTCCCGGGGGCATCGACCGGCGGAGGAAGAACCCGGATTGTGGGTGTCGGCCGAGGGAGTCGGGATCCCCGGCCGTGCCCGCCCGGTCGAACCAGCGGGCCAGCTCGGCCGAGACGTGCCGGGGCCGCTGGACCATCGCCCGCATCGGCACCCGTCGTCGGACGAGCCAGTGCATCGCCGAGAGATAGGCGCCGAAGTGGCCGCCGAGCAGGATCGCCCCCCGGCCATCGGCCAGGACCGCGTCGAGGTGCCCGGCCCCGTCGACGTCGAACCGGGCGATCGCCTCGTCGTCGGCCAGGCCCTCCAGGGTGCAGTCCCGGGCGGCGAACCGGGCGAGGTTGCCGGCCAGGCCCGACCGGGCGACCTCGAGGTCCCAGACACACCCGAGCGCCGACCGCGCCGACCGCAACCGGCGGTCGATCCGACCCCGCCGCCCCGGCACGGTCCCCAGCACGAGGCCGACGGCGACCAGGGCGGCGTCGCACCCCTCGGGGCCGAGCCGGCGGAGCGCCGGGAGCATCGCCCGGTAGAACCAGGGCTTCCAGCTGGTGAGGTGTCGCGGGATCGGACGCACGGGGACCTCGGTCGGGGAGGAATCCGGGTTCTCGATCCCGGGCATGGGCGGCCAGGACTCGAAGCGTCGCGGCGAGGAACTCGGGAAGGGATCGGCCCGTCCGGGGGGGGCGATCGGACCGGAGTGGGGCATCCCCCGCCCGCCATCCGGCGTCGGCCGCCCGCCCCGCCTCATCCGGGATGCCTCCGCCGACGGGGGTGATCGGCTCTGCCCCCGGATCCCGCCCGATCCGCTCAGGCGGCCTCCGGCTCGGGGCCCGAGGCGAGGGCCCCGAGGTGGGGATAATCCACCTTGTCGGTCGAGGTCGACGGGATCGACGGGAGGAATCGGATCGCGTCGGGGATCATGTAGGACGGGAGCACCGAGGCGCAATGGCGTTTCAGCGCGATGATCGATCCCTTCTGCCCCGCCTTCATCGCGACGAAGGCCGAGATGACCAGCCCCTCGGCGGTCGGGGTGGCGACGACGGCGGCCCGGGAGACGCCGTCGAGGCGGTGCAGGGCGGCCTCGATCTCGCCCAGCTCGATCCGGTAGCCGCGCTTCTTCACCATGCGGTCCCGGCGGCCGTGGTAGGAGAAGCAGCCGCCCCCGAGATCCGAGACGAGGTCGCCGGTGCGATACCAGCGGGTGCCGTCGACCGACTCGATGAAGGCGGCCTCCGTCAGGTCGTCCCGGCCGAAGTAGCCGCGCATCACGCCGGGGCCGGCGATGAGCAGCTCCCCCTCGTCGCCGTCGGGCACGTCGTCCCCCTGCTCGTCGACCACCCGGGCCCGCAGCGGCGGGCAGACCGGGCCGATCGGGAAGGGCTCGTCCCGGTCGTCGGCGATGGCCTCGGGGATGCGGTGGGCGGTGCAGACGTTCGTCTCGGTCGGGCCGTAGAGGTTCCAGAGCGTCGCATACGGCCAGAGCCTCCGGAGCCGGCGGAGGTGGGCGATCGGGAAGACCTCGCCCGCGAACAGGACGAGCCTCGGCGGGGTCAGCCCCGGCCGGTCGATCCGGCCGTACTCCGAGAGCAGGGCGAGGATCGACGGGGCCGAGTACCAGACGTCGATGGCGCGGTCGGTCAGGAAATCGCCGAGGCGGGCCGGGTCCTTGCCCAGGCCCTCGCCGACGAGCACCAGGGTCCCGCCGGCCCGGCAGCAGGCGTAGAGGTCGAAGACCGACAGGTCGAAATGGAAGGGCGCGTGCGAGGCGAACCGGCGGCCCGGCTCGACGCCGAAGGCGGAGGCGCACCAATCGAGGAAGCAGAGCGCGTTGGCGTGAGAGAGCGTCACGCCCTTGGGCGTCCCGGTCGACCCCGACGTGTAGAGGATGTACGCCACGTCGCCGTCGAAGCGGGGGGACGGGTCGGGGGTCGGGGCCTCGTCGGCCATGACCTCGGCCCAGGAGACGCCGTCGGGGTGGTCGGCGGCCCCCTCGCCCACGACGATCAGCTTCGGCATCGGCCCGGGGCCGGGCCAGCAGGAGCGGAGCGCGTCGACCAGCCCGGAGTCGACCACCACCGCCTTCACGAACGCATCGGCCAGGATCCCGGCCCCCCGGGCCGGGGGGGCGGTCGGGTCGACGGGGACGTACGCGGCGCCCGATCGGAGGACGCCGTGGATCGCGGCCACCGCCTCGGGGGACTTCGGCAGCATCAGGCCGACGCGGTCCCCCCGGCCGATCCCGTAGCGGGCGAGCCGGGCGTCGAGCCGGTCGGCGGCCCGGTCGAGCTGGTCGTAGGTCAGGACCCTCCCGTCCTCGGCCTCGACGGCCGGGCGGTCGGGCCACCGGGTGGCGGCGCGGTCGAGCAACTGCGCCAGGTGGATGGTCTCCCTCGGCGCCAGGGCCGGTCGGTGGGCCGCGTGGGCGGGGTCGACGCGGCGGTCGGGCCGCAGGCGATCGTCCTGGAGGGCCGGGGTCGTGACCGGGGTGGTCCGGGCGGGGGCGGTGCGCGGCTGGGTCGTTCTGGGTTGCATGATCGTCAATCCGTTGACGGGCATCGGGGCGAGTGGAATGCGACGGGCCGGCGTCCCGCGGGATCGCCGGGCTGGATCGGGTCGGCGGCGGGGGGAGGGCGTCACGCCGCCCGGGCCGGGGAAGGGGGCGAACTCATCAGCCATCGACCTCCCGGTCCCCGCTCATCATCGTGTCCTCCCCCCGCCCCTCCCCCAACGCCCCGACTCGGCCGCGACCGGGCCTTCGCCGGGGTGGAGGACGCGGCCGCCGCCCTCGGCGCCGAAGAGGAGGCGGGAGAGGCCGGGGTCGGCGACCAGGGCCTCGGCCAGGGCATAGAAGATCAGGCGGTGGCCGTCGGCGTTGGGGTGGTCGTCCCAGGGGGCGAGGGCCAGGGCGTCGGGGTCGTCGTCGTCGAAGGCTCCGGTCAGGTCGAGCAGGTCGACGCCGTGACGGGTGGCGATCTCGACGTGCCGGCTCACGCCGGGGTCCCGGGTCCCGGGCACGTCGGAGAGGCCGGCCCGGGGGACGACCAGGTAGGCCAGCGGCAGGTGCCGGGCCCGGCATTCGGTCGCGAGCGTGCCGACCGAGCCGTCGACCATCGCCCAGAGGTAGGGGGCGAGCTTGGCCTTCAGGCGGCTCCGCCTCTCGAGCTGGCCGGAGGGGTCGAGCTCGGTGTCCTCGTCGGTCAGCCGGGCGACGTCGAGCACGGCCCGGACGAAGTCGTAGGTCGGGTCCGCCCGGTAGCGGATCAGGTCGCAGAGGTGGATCTCCGAGAGCCTCGGGTCGAGCATCGTGCCCGAGTAGAGGACGAGGTCCGGGTCGAACCCGGCGGCATACGTCCGGAAGCGTTCCAGCCGCTGGGCCGGCCCGTAGGCGGCCATGGCGAAGTTCAGGATCTCGAAGCGGCGGTCGAGCCCGATCTTCTCGGCCCGGGCGTTGAGCCAGTCCTCCAGCCAGTTCTCGTAGGTGTCCTCCACGTCGACGCCCCAACCCATGTCGATCGACGAGCCGAGCAGGACGATCCGGAACGTCCCCTCCGGCTTCTCGACGGTATAGCCGTCCCGGTCCCGGAGCCCGAGGGCGTTGGTGGTGAACTCGTGGTCGAGCACCGGCCGGCGGACGTCGGGGTGGAGCTGGAACTGGAGGAAGGCGTCGGGGATGTAGTGCGTCGCCCCCATGTCGTGGAAGCTGACCCAGCGGTCGGGGGTGCCGAGCAGCCGGAGGGCGACCTCGTCGGTGGCGCGATCCTCGGGGGCTCCCCGGTTGATGAGCCCCTCGTAGTAGCCCCCGGCGGTGGCCTCCCGGTCGGCCCGGTTCGGCTCGGCCGAGCGGAGCGACTGCATCGCCGACCGGGCCCGGCCGGCGGGCCAGTCGGCCAGCCCGGCGGCGAGCAGGGCGGCCGAGGCGAGCAGGGCCGTCAGCAGCGAGGCGCGGGGGGCCTGGGAGGCGGAGGTCCGGGTCATCGTCGGGTCGCTCCCCCGGCCGATCCGGGCCGGCTCGATTCGGTCGGGTCGGTCCAGGGCACGCCGGGCCGGGTGGCCAGCGCGGCCTCCAGCCGGCGGGCGAGGATCGCGTGCCCGTCGGCGTTCGGGTGGTAGTCGTCCGGGCCGACGGCGATCGACCGCGGGTCGAGTCCGTCGAAGGCGTCGGACAGGTCGATGATCGGGTCGAAGCCGGCGACCGTGGCCAGGCCGACGAGCGATCGACGCTCCCGGGGGTCGATCGGCCGGCCGACCCGGGGCAGCAGGACCCAGCCGATCGGCACGCCCCGGCCCCTCGCGTCGGCGACGACCGCCCGATAGACGCCGGCCAGGATGTCCAGTCGCCTCGGCTTCAGCGCGTCCCGGACCCGGTCGGGGCCGTCCCCGGGGCGGAGGCCGCCGGAGGCGATCGCCTCCCGGTACATGGGGGCGTCCCAGCCGATGCCCCCGGGCAGCAGGGCGCGGAGGCGTCGCTCGTCCCAACCGATGTCGGCCGCCGTCGCCTGGTACAGCACGAGGTCGGGCCCGAACGACCACCCGAGCCGCTCCAGGTGCTCCCGACGCTGGCCGGGGGCGTAGCCGGGGACGCAGAGGTTGAGCAGCTCGACCCGGGGTCCCCCGAGGTCGGCCGACCGGGCGTCGAGCGCCCGTTCCAGCCTCGGCTCGAACCCCTCGCCGTCGTGGACGCCCCAGCCGACGCCGATCGAGTCGCCGATGACGGCGACCCGGTACGAGCCCGCCGCATCCCCGGCCTCGCAGCCGTCGTCCCGAAGGCCGAGCCGGTTGGTCGTCCAGCGGGCGCCCCGGAAGGTGGTGGCCAGGTCGGGACGGAGGACGCACTCCCGGAGGTCCTCGACCTTCATCGCGAGCGGGCCGTCCTTGAACGGGGCCGGGGGGGGCGTGACGGCGTCGTCGTCGAGTCGTCGGCCGGTGTCGAGCAGGTGCTCATAATACCCGGCTTCCAGGCGATCGAGGTCGGCCCGGTTCTTCCCCGATCGGAGCAGGGCGTCGGCGGCCCGGGGGCGGACCGAGTCCGGCGCCAGGCCCCAGGCGAGCAGGGCGGCGGTCAGGGCGAACTGGGGGGGGAAGGTTCGGGAGGCGGCCATGGTGCCGTCGGGCTCGGTTCGGGGACGGAAGCGATCGCGGCCGGTCGGGAGGGTCACTCGACCCCCAGGCCCCGGCGGAGCATCGCCAGCCAGGAGTCGAGGCTCGGGCTGGTCCAGAGCGACCAGAGCAGGGCGATCGTGGTGAAGGTGCCCAGCACCTTCGACCCCCGGATCAGCCCCGCCCGGGCGGACCGCCAACGGGTCGGGTCGGCGGGCTTCTTCAGGCGGCGGGCCCGGGGGCGCCGGGCGTCGAGCTGGACGTTGACCAGCACGAACGCGCCGAGGACGCCCCAGAACAGGGCGTCCGGCACGCTGAAGTGCCAGGAGCCGCTCAGCCAGAACGACTGGTAGGCGTGCAGCAGCCAGGTGGCGACGAACACGACCGAGGTCGCCGCGGCCAGCGCCTGCCACTGGGGCCTCCGCTTGAGGCGGAAGGCGACCGGGTTGAAGACGACCCGGACCATGAAGTCCTTCCAGTAGATGTTGATCCGCCGCCAGTAGTCGGTGAAGCCGGTCGCCAGCAGGTAGTTGTGGTGCGTCTCGGGCAGCTTGAAGCCGAAGAGGTGGAGCATCCCGCAGGCGACGTGGAATTGCCCCGAGACGTGCAGATACAGGAAATAGTTGCAGGCCAGGAAACGCCCCAGGCTCCCCGGGCCGGCGACCTGCTCGGGGGTGATGAGCAGCTCGTGGTAGACGAGGCGGTAGAGCAGGAGGTGGACGAAGCCCCGGAAGATCATCCGCAGGCCGTCGCGCTGGACGGCGTGCACCTCCCCCGAGAAGTAGCCGCGCTGCATCGTCCGGTAGTCGACCACCGGGAAGTGCAGGAAGCAGTAGTTCGGCAGGAGGAAGAAGTAGCTGAGCACGTCGGCGGGCGTCTCGGGCGCCTCGGCGTGCTTCAACTCGTACAGGAAGATGATGAGCCGGAACATGAACATGGTGCCCAGCACCGGCAGGACCGGCGAGGGCAGGTCGGCCTCGATCGCCCCGCCCCGGACCAGGGCGAGCGTGATCGCCACCGCCGCCACCCCGCCCACCCGGACCCGCCAGGGCAGGGGGGCCATGCAGAGGCCGATCAGCCCCAAGGCGGCGGGCAGCACCACGGCCGTCGTCTGCAAGCCGAAGACCCAGGCCAGGCCCACGACCGAGGCGGCCACGAAGAACGGCTTCTTGTAGCGATAGGGCAGCAGGTAATGGGCCGGCAACGCGGCCGCGGCGATCCCCAGCAGCAGCCGGAAGGCCCGGCCTTCGAGGTTGTAGACCTCGGCCACGGCCACCAGCAGGCCGAGCTGCAGCGCCACCGGCAGGAAGAGACGGAAGCTCCGACGGCAGGAGTCGGGCTCGCCGGGGTAGAGGCCGGCCGGCCGGGGCGCGGGGTCCACCTCGGTCCGCTCTCGGACGTACCGGCGGTGGGGCGCGCGGGGCGGCGCGACGATCCTGGTCATGGCGAGCCGCATGGGGCCATCCCCCTTCCGTGGCGGACGAGTATCGGGCTCGAGGCGTCGATCGATCGGTCGGGACGGGGCGAGCGGGCCGGGGGCGAGCGGGGCTCGGGCCTCGATCGCCCGGCGGATCCCGCCTCGGCCGGTCGGGTCGGATGGGAGCGGTGCGGTGCCTGCCGGGCCTCTCGTCTTCCCTCGCCGCGCCTCGACGGCGGGTGATCGGGGACGCGAGGGGGCCGGGCCGTCCCTGTGCCCGTTGGTGCCCCCCCGCGGGCGCATCCTTGCACGCTCCGACGCCTCGGGGAGGCCGATGGTCCGGCATCCCGGGCGCCGTCGACCCGGGCGGTCCGGACGCTCGGAGCCCCGAGGTCCGTCCCACGACGGGTCGATTGGGGCGTGGGTATAACCGAAGGCCGGAGGGCCTGTCAACTCGGGCTGAGGCGACGCCGAGTGGCGCGTCCCGGGCCGAATCGGCGCAATCTCCGGGGGGCGTTGCGGGTCGGTCGGGGTAGTGACGGCGGAATTCCCCGGGAGATTCCCGGATTGCCCCGACGCGGGCCGGTTCGGGTTGCCGGTCGGGCCCGGTTGGGCTATCGTCCCCGATCGATCGAGGCCGGCCTGCTTCGCGCCTCGCCGCCGGGCGGCGGGCCGGGCCACGGCCGGGACGGCCAGGGAG
The DNA here is from genome assembly GCF_007752535.1 of Tautonia plasticadhaerens. GTDB lineage: Bacteria > Planctomycetota > Planctomycetia > Isosphaerales > Isosphaeraceae > Tautonia > Tautonia plasticadhaerens. The sequence continues at coordinate 8,171,225 of NZ_CP036426.1, read as the reverse complement.
GGCTGCTCACGATGCCGCTTCGTTTCGGGCACCGGGTCCGGTCGCGCTGGCCCGAGCTGGTGTTGCTCGCCTCGGCGCTGGTGACCTTCGTCGGCCTGCTCGGTGCCGTGGACCTCTGGGGCAAGCGCGAGCAGCGCGCCGCCGCCGAGTCCCTCGACACCGTGAACCACGGCCACTGGCTGATCGCCGAGATCCAGGGCCGCCCCCGGCTGGAGAAGCCGCCGCTGCCGAGGTGGGCCAGCGCCTCGCTGATGCTGCTGACCGGCCGCAGCGACGAGGTGATCGTCCGCCTCCCCTCGGCCCTGGCGGCCGTCGGCGTGGCGCTGCTGGTCTACGACCTGGGTCGTCGGCTCGGGGGGCGGTGGGTCGGGATCGCGTCGGGGTTGGCGTATTGCTCGACCTTCTATGCGATCACCGAGCACCGCCAGGCCGGCAACGACGGGCCGCTCGCCTTCTTCACCACGCTGGCCCTCTATTCCGCCTGGCGTCGGCTGCACGGCGATCGGGTCGGGCCTGGCCTGCCGCCGCCATCGGAGGAGCCCGGCCCCCGGGGCTGGTCGATCCTGATGTACGCGAGCCTGGGCCTGGGCTTCCTGACCAAGGGGCCGGTGATCCTGGTCCTCGTCGGGCTGACGGTGGTGCCGTACCTCGCCGTCTCGAGGCGGCTGAAGGCGGGGCTCCTCCTGCTGCAGGACTGGCGGGGGGTCGCCTTGATGACCGCCCTCTGCCTCTGCTGGCCGGTGCCGGTGCTGGTCTCCCGGTTCGACGCGCTGAGCGTCTGGATGCTGGAAATCGGCCAGAAGGTCGGCTCGGCCGGGGTGGCGCACCACGACTGGCGGACCCCCCTGGTCGCCGAGTGGTTCTGGATGGCGATGCCCTGGACCCCCCTGGCGATCCTGGCCCTGGTCGTGCCCTTCACGGCGAGGGGCCGGGCGTCGAGGTCGACCCCCTGGTTCCCCTGGTTCTGGGCGTTCGCCAACCTGGCGATGTTCAGCACCTGGTCGGTGGCCAAGCCCAATTATTATGTCCCTTGCCTGCCGGCGGTGGCGCTGCTGGCCGGGTCGGGGTGGATCCGGATGGCCCGGGAGGCGAGGTCCGGGGCGATCGGCCCCAGGCTGATGCTCCAGTCGCTCTGGGTGGTCCTGTTCGTGGTCGCCTGCGCGGCCCCGGTGGTCGTCTCGCAGCGGGCCCCCGAGTTCCTCGGGGCGTCGCTGGCGCTGGCGGCGGTCGTGGTGGCCGGCGTGGTCGCCTCGGCCGTGGCCTGGAGGAGGGGGGCCGAGGCGACGGCGCTGGCGCCGATCGCCGCCTCGGTCTCCGTCGGCGTCCTGATCGCCTACGGGGCGATCGCCCGGCCGCTACTGGGCTCCCAGAGCCACCGCCCCCTGGCCGCGACGATCGACCGGCTCGTCCCCGACGACGAGTCGACCGTCCTGTTCTTCCACGAACTGGACGAGGGGCTCTGGTTCTACCTCCGGGACCGCGCGCTCGCCCCCGTGCCCGGCAGCCAGCCGAGCACCAACGACGCCCACGACATGGTCGTCGAGGCCCGCCAGGGCACCCTCGTCGAGGATCCCGGCCTGCGGCTCCAGCAGGAACTCGACGTGCTACTCGGCTGGATCGCCGACCCCGACCGGGAGGCGCGCCACTTCCTGATCCGGGACCGCCTCTACGATCGCTTCGCCCCCGCGCTCCGGGGGCTGACGACCGAGCTGTACCGGGAGCCCGACCTGGGCCGCAATGAACTGGTCCTGCTCCGCGTCGACGCGCCCGCCGGCACGGTCGCCTCGGCCGACGCCGACCCCGCCTCCGACCTCGGGACGGGCCCGCTCCGCTGAGGCCGCATCGCCCGGAAGACTTGCGTCCGGGTGGCCGATCCGGGCGATCTCGAATCACCGTGTCGTCCCGGCCGGCACGATCTGACCCAGGGGCCCGGCGCCCGCGACCTGGTCGCGGGCGCCGGGCCCCGGTCGTTTCGCCCCTGTCCGGGCGCCGGCCCCGGCCGGACTCGGGCGGGCTCGATGCGATCGGCGCCGGTCCCGGGTGCCTCGGGGGGCGTACCGCGCCGACGCGCCCCCCGGGCGAGGCTCGCCCGGGGGGCGTCGTGCGAGAGCTTGCCGGATCGGGTCCCGATACCCGCCGGGCAAGGCGGGCCGATCGGCGTGAGTTCTCCGATGGGCGAGGGGCTCCGGTTGCGGTCGTCGCGGGCGTGAGGGTCGTTCCGGCATCAGGGTTTACCCAGGCGGTCATCCTTTCGGGATCGGGGCGACCGCCAGGGTCGATCGCCCTAAACCCTTGCAGGAAAAGGGGGAAGGTGCTCAAGGGCGCCCCGCGCCATGACGATACAACGGGTGGCTCGCCAAGGTCACGCCGCGGCGAGGACTCGGGAGCATCGAGACCCAAGGGGGTGTCCTCTCGACGGGTGGGCCGGTCGGCCCCGGACGCCGGGAACGTCCGCCGTGCAGAGGCGCCAGTCATACGAATTCCGATTGGGGACGGCCGATCGACCGAGCGGCCCGGGACCCGATCGGGTGAGATTCCTGAGGAGTGCTACCTCCCATGTCGAAGCCCCTGACCCTGAGCGTCTGCCTGGCCCTCGCGCTCGCCTCGACGAGCGGCATCGCCAAGGCCGGTGGCGGGCTGCTGCCCACCCCGCAGGCCGCCCCCCAGTACGTCGCCCCCAGCGCCCAGGGCGTCCTGCCCTCCGGCCAGGGCTACGTCGCCGACTACTGCGCCCCCGAGCCGAAGCACTGCGGCTTCAAGTTGCCGAAGCTGCACATGCCGAAGATCTGCCTGCCGAAGATCGAGCTGCCCAAGTGCCCGCCCAAGTGCTTCGAGTACGAGTGGGTCCTGAAGAAGAAGCGCTGCGGCGGCGGCCTGATGGGCATGCTTGGCGGCGGCTGCGGCCACGGCGGTGCCGAGGACTGCGGCTATGCCTACGGCGGCGACGTCTACCCCTCGGGCCAGTACGCCAGCCCGCAGGTCGCAGCCGCCCCGCAGGCCTACCCCACCGCCCAGTACTCGGGCGACGTCTACGGCGCCGGCCAGGCCTACGGTGCCGGCCAGGCGACCGGCCAGATGTACGGCGCCGAGCCCGTCCCCGCCGGCGACATGACCCCGGCCGCCCCGGAGACCGACGAGGCCCCCGAGGCCCCGGTGGTCCCCAGCGCCTACGGCCGCCTCGGCTCCTCGCTGTTTGGCACCAACCGCTGAGGCCCGATCGGCCGATGATCCCGGGTGACCGAAGCGGCCCGAGGCCGGCGAACGCCGGCCGTCCGATCGGTCGATCATGACGAGCACCCCGAGCCCACACCACACGGGGCGACCCGCCGAGAGGCGGGCCGCCCCGCCCGCATTTCCCCCCCGGGTCGGCGACGCTGCCGAGATTGACAAGACCGGGGGATTGTCGGATAACTCGCCCGCTCGGGAGGAGGGCCGCCGGGGTGCCGTCGCGACGCGATCGGACCCGGGGGCGAAGCCGCGAGGGGCGGTGTCGGACCGACCCGGGCCGAGAGGCCCTGCGGGCCGGCCCCGGCGATCGCTCGGAGGAGCGGGGCGACCATGCGGATCGAGGATCGCGAGGCCGTCGGGGCCCGTCCGGCCCCGGCGATCGGCAAGGGGCGGCTGGCCGATCGGCTGGGGCCGATCGGCCGGTGGTTCCGGGATCGCCGGGGCGCGTCGAGGAGGGCGGCGGCCCTGGCCGTCGCCTCGGCGCTGGCCGCCGCGGCGGGGATGGCCCTGGTCTCCCCCGAGTCCCCCCGGGTCTCCTGGCTCGACAACGGCCGATCCTTCGCCCCCGACGAGCTGGAGGCGTTGGACCGGGCGCTGGCCATCAAGGGGATCGGCGCCGAGCCCGACGATCGGGGCCGGCTGGGGGTCTCGCCCGACCGGGAGGCCGAGGCGCTGAAGGTGCTCGAGCAGGAGGGGCTCGCCCGACGGCCGTTGAGCCGGGAGTTCGCCGACCCGCTCCGGCCGGGCATCCTGGCCGATGCGAGGGAGCGGGCACAGGTGGTCCTCACGTCCAAGGCGGCGAAGATCCGGGGGGCCCTGGAGCGGATCCCCGGCCTCCTGTCGGCCGAGGTCGAGCTGCACCCGGGCCCGTCCCGTCCCTTCGCCGACCCGGAGCCGGCCCGGGCCGGGATCCGCCTGACGGCCGACCGGGACCGGGCGATCTCGCCCGACACGGTCGGCCGGGTCCTCAACGTGGTGACCGCCTTCACCGGCCTGGAGGCGAAGGACGTGACCATCATCGACGCCAAGGGGGACGCCCTGCTCAAGGCCGGCGACGATCGATACGCGCAGAGCATGCAGGCCGAGGCCCGGGCCCGGGGCTGGGAGGCCGCCATCGCCGAGGAGCTGGGCCGGTCGGTCGAGGGGGTCCGGGTCGAGGTCACACTGGAGGGGCCCCCGGGCCCCTCCCCCCGGGCCCCCGGGCCGACGGCCGCCCGGGAGGAGCCCGAGGCGCCCCGGTGGACGGCCGTCGCGGTCGTGCCCAACGGGCCGATGTCGCTGGCCCGGCCGGCCCCGCCCCGGGCGTCGCCCCCGACGGACTCCGAGGGGCCCGGGGCGGTCGCCCCCCGGGCGAAGGTGCTCGTCGAGGTCCCGGCGGGGTATTACCTGGCCCGTCACGACGCCTTCGCCGACGGGAAGCAGCCGAGGCGGGAGGTCCTGGACCGGTTCGTCTCCTACACCGAGGATTACGTCCGTCGGATCGTCACGCACGTGATCCCCGAGGAATCGCGCGGCCCGGTCCAGATCCTGATGGGGCCGCTGCCCCCCGAGCCGGCCGAGCACGCCCCCCGGGCCCGGGAGGCCCGGGGCTGGCCGGAGTACTGGTGGGCGCCGGCCGTGATCATCGGCGTCGGGGCGGCGCTGGCGCTGCTCGCCTCCGCCGGGGGATGGCTGCCGGGCCTTCGGCCGCCCCCGGGGTCGGCCCCGGCCGCCGCCGAACCCCCGAGGCCGCACCTCCCGGACCTCCGGGACGACGACGCGCCCGGCCCGGCCGACCGCGTCCGGGAGCTGGTCCGGCGCGACCCGTCGGCCGCCGCCGCCGTGCTGAGACGCTGGGTCGAGCAGGGAGTCGACGCATGAGCACGCAGTTTTTCGAGACGGCCGAGGACGCGACCGACCCCGACGCGATCCCGCCGATCCGCAAGGCCGCGATCCTGGTCGTCAGCCTGGAGCAGCCGCTGGCCTCCAAGCTGCTGGCCGAGCTGGACCGGGGTGCCGTCGAGGCGGTGACCCTGGAGATCGCCCGCCTGGAGCGGATCGACCCGGTCGAGCAGCGCCGGGTGCTCGGCGAGTTCTTCGACCTCGGCCTGCGGCGGCTCTGGTTCTCCTTCGACGACGTGGTCAAGCTCCTCGCCCGGGACCTCCGGTCCTCCTACCACGACGAGGACGCCCCGCTCTGGGCGCTCGCCCTGGCCGGCGCCGCGCGGTCGGTCCGGGACACGGTGCTCGAGGCCCTCCCCCCCGGGTCGGCCGACACGCTCCGGGCGGCGATGGAAGGGCTCGGCCCCTTCCGCCTGGACGACGCCGAGGCCGCCCAGGCCGAGCTGGCCGAGCACCTCCGGCGGCTCCACGACCGGGGCCTGATCACCCTCCCCGAGCCCGCCGGGCGGGAGGCGGTCTTCGTCTGAGCCGGGCGCGGGACCCGGCGAGGCCGGGTCGCCCGGAGGACCGACCTCCGGGGTGCCCGGCGATCCCCCGGGCGGCGCGACTTGCCCGTCCCACGGCCGGGACGGGCGCCGGGCGGACGCGGCCCGACCGGGATGCATCGTCCCTTCCACCGATCGGCATGCTCATGCTCATGACCTCCCGAACGTCCCCCGGCCTCGGCCCCGGCTCGGCACCCCGCCGCCTCGCCGCGCTCCCGGCCGTGCTCGCGGCGGCCCTGGTCCTCGCCGGGTCGCCGTCGAGGGCCCAGGATGCCCCCCAGGCGACGGGGACGGGAGGGGATCCCGCACCGGCCTTCGGCGGGGGCGGGGGGATCGGATTCGACGGGTCGATCGGGGTCGCGGCGACCGCCGTGCTCGCCGTGCTCGGGGTCGCGGTGCTGGCCTCCGGACGGCTCCGGCCGGCCGGGGGTGCGGGGGCGCTCCGGGTCGTCGGCCGCGCCCACCTGACCGGCCGACACGCGGTCTACCTGCTCCGGGCCGGGGACCGGACGCTGATCCTCGGCGTCGGCTCCCAGGGGCCCCCGGCCCTGCTCGGCGAGTTGGAGACGTCCGCCGAACCGGCCCCGGGGTTACCTGCCGACCCGATTCGACCGGGAGGGAAGGGATGAGGCGATCGACCCCGGGACCGCAGGATCGGCCCGCCGACCGTCGTCGGCCCGCCGTCAACTTCATCATCGGCCCGGGCGTGCTCCTGCTCGGCCTGCTGGCGGGGCCCCTCGCCCTCGGCGGCGAGGGGGGCGGCGTCCCGCCCTCCCCGGCGGGACCCTCGCTGATGGGCGTCGACCCGGCGATGTTCGACCGGTGGTCGATCGAACTCGACGAGGCGGTCGCCCCGGCCTCCGCCGTGCAGTCGGCCGGCGCCGGGGAGGCGGTCGTCGCCCCCCCGGCCCGGGACGAGCTGGAGCGGGTCGCGCGGACGGTCGGCCTGTTCGCGGCCGTCTCGCTGGCGCCGGTCGCGGTGCTGATGGCGACGGCGTTCGTGCGGATCAATGTCGTCCTGCTGCTGCTCCGGCAGGCGATCGGCAGCCCCCAGGTGCCGGGCAATCAGGTGCTCATGGCCCTCTCCCTGCTGCTGACGGCGATGGTCATGGCCCCGGCCGCCGAGTCGGTCTACCGGGACGCCATCGCACCCTATGCCGACGGCGAGCTGTCGGCCGAGGAGGCCTGGCGGGCCGGCTCCGGGCCGATCAAGGCCTTCATGCTCGACCAGATCCGCCGCACCGGGCACGACCGATACCTCGAGGCCCTGGAGGCCCGCGCGGCCGAGGTCGGCGGCGGATCGGGGGGGGCGGGGGGGGCGGGGTCGGCCTCGTCGTCGCCGCCGCTCCGCGTGGTCGCCCCGGCCTTCCTCATCAGCGAGCTGACGACGGCGCTCTGGATCGGCTTCGTCATCTACCTGCCGTTCCTGGTGATCGACCTGGTGGCCTCGGCCGTGCTCGCGGCCACCGGGCTGATCATGTTGCCCCCGGCCCAGGTGGCCCTGCCGCTGAAGCTGGCGGTCTTCGTGCTGGCCGACGGCTGGTGGCTGGTGGCCGACGCCCTGCTGCGCACCTTCGCCGTCGGCTCCCCCGGCGGCGGATGACCGATCGATCGGGCGGGACCACGCTTGCCGGGATCAAATCGGAGGATGATCATGGGAGACGCGGTTCTCATCGGCGCGACCCGGGAGGCGGTCCGCCTGGCCTTGCTGCTGGCGGCCGGGCCGCTGGGGGCGGCGCTCGTGGTCGGGCTCCTCGCGGCCCTCGGCCAGGCGATGACCCAGATGAACGAGCCGACGGTCGGCCTCGTCGCCCGACTGCTCGCGGTCGCCGCCGTCACGGTGCTGCTGCTCCCCTGGCTCCTCGCCCGCTGGCTCGACTTCGCCGCCGCCGCCCTGGGAGGGTTCCCGGAGTTGCTCTGACGTCGATCCGGGAGGGCCCGGGGCGGGATTCGGATGGCGGACCTGGGATGCCGGCCGCCGGAACGGCCCCGACCATCCTCGGCCGATCCCGAGTCGTCGACCGCCGGTCGTCCGTCCTCGGCCGACCGTTCCCCTCGATCATCCGCCATCCGCCGCAGGTCGACCGCCGACCACGGCCCGAGGAGGGACCCCCATGCCCCCGCCGCCCTTCGACCTGCTCGGCAGCCCGGCCGCGTTCCTGCTGGTGCTGTCGAGATCGGTGGGCCTGGTCTGGGCGCTGGCCTGGCTGGCGGGGGGGGCGGGGGCCGGGCTGCGGGTCCGGCTGGCGGCGTCGGCGGTGATCGCCGCGGCGGTGTCGCCGCTGGTGGGGGACGACGTGCCGACCTCGTCGGATCCGCTCGCCCTGGGCGGCCTCGCCCTGTACGAGGCGATGGCAGGCGCCGTCCTGGGGATCGGCGCGGGGCTGATCGCCGCGGCGGCCCGGCTGGCGGGGGAGGTGATCGGGGCCCAGGCCGGGCTCTCGGCCGCCGCCTCGATCGCCCCCGGGCCCGGGGCCGAGGACGGCCCGGAGCCCCCCCTGGCCACGCTCGGCGGCCTGGTCGCCCTGGCGACCTTCGCCGCGCTCGACGGCCCCTTCCGGCTGATGATCGCCCTGGCCGGGAGCTATCGCATCGGCCCGGCGGGGGGCGTCGGCGTCGTCGGCGTGACCGGCGAGGCGTCCCTGCGGTCGGCATTCGCCATGGTCTCCCAGGCGATCGGCCTGGCCCTCCGGCTGGCGGCGCCCATCGCCCTGGCGTTGCTCGTGGCCCAGGTCGCCGTCGGGCTGCTCGCCCGGTCGGCCCCGGCCCTGTCCAGCTTCTCGGCCTGGCTCCCGGTCCGGCTGGGGATCGGCCTGCTGCTGACCCTGCTCGGCGTGGCCGGGATGGCCTCGGCGCTCGCCTCGGCGTGGTCAGCGACGCTCCCGGCTGGATAAACGCCGGCAGGGATGAGCATGCGGGACCCCGTAATCTCGGGTCCGCCCGAGGGCCCCGGCCCCCGGCCCCGACCCGGCTCCCTCCCCACCAACCCCGACGACGGGCGGCCCCATGTCCGACGATCGCACGCTCGAACCCTCTCCCCGGCGGCTCCGGGAGGCCCGGGATCGCGGGATGGTGCCGGTCAGCGGCGAGCTGACCGCCGCGGTCGGCCTGCTGGCGGCGTCGGCGGCGCTGGGGGTCTGGGGCGAGGGGCTGCTCTCGGGGATGCTCGGGCTGATCCGGGAGGGGCTCTCCGGCGAGGACCTCGCGGTCGCCGACGCCTCGACGTTCGTCGCCCTCGTCCGCTCGGCGATCGGCTCGGTCGCGTCGCCGATGGCGGTCATCCTGGCGGTGCCGGTGCTGGCGAGCCTGGTGGCCCATCAGGTCCAGGCCGGCGGGCTCTTCCGGCCGGGCCTGGCCCTCCCCGACCCGGCCCGGCTCCGGCCGGGAGCCTCGGCGGGGACCCCCGGTGACCGCCTCGGCCGGGCCGCCGGCCTGGTGGCCCGGGCCGTGGTGCTGGTCGCCCTGACCTGGTGGGCGATCCGGGGCGTCCTCCGAGATCCCGCCGCCTCGACCGCGTCCGACCCCTCGGAGGTGATCCGGCTCGCGGGGGGGACGCTCCATGCCTCGATCTCCCGGCTGGGCCTGGCCCTGCTGGCGGTCGGCCTGGTCCACCGCGCGGTGCAGGTCCGGCGGCTCGACGCCCGGCTGCGCATCTCTCCCCGGGAGCAGCGTGAGGAGCAGCGCGAGCAGGGGGGGAATCCCGGCATCCGTGCCCGCCTCCGGGCGGGGAGGCGGGGGGAACCGGCCCCCGGGGTCGCCGAGCCCGCCGGCCCCGGTGCGATCTGACCGCGGGCGGACGCCCGAACCGGGTGGGCCCCGCCGGCCCCGGCATCGATCGACCGGGCGTTGCACACCCGAGAGGGGGCGAGGTCATCGGCGCCGGCCAGTACGGATCGGCCCCCCGGGCGGGTCGAGGGGCCCGGGCCGACGCCATCGGGCGTCGGGCCCGGCCCGTCCCCGCCCCGGCTCGGATCGGCCTACGACTTTGAGGGCCGGTTCCCGGGGCCCCGGCTCGGACCGGGGCCGGGACGCCCGCCCTTCGGCTCTCCCCCGGTGCCGGCCTCGGCGTGCTCGGGGGCCGAGCCGTTGGGGGAGGACTCGCCCTCTCCCTTGCCCTTGCCGGGGTCGTCTCCGACCATCTTGCCGAAGTAGTCGGGCATCTTCACCCCGCCGATCTCCTGCATGATCTGGAGCATCGGCGGCAGGGTATGCGCCATGTTGCGGAGGAACCCGGCGGTGGCCCCCACCCCGGGGCCGTCGCCCTGGCCGTTGTGGCCGTTGGCCCCGGCGTCCCAGACGACCACCTTGTCGAACTTGATGTTCGAGATCGCCTGGGCGGCCGTCTCGGAGAGCTTGTCCATGTGTTCGAGCATCAGCAGCTGGAACGCCTGCTGCGACCCGCCGCAGGCCTCGACGATGGCCTTGAGGCCCTCGGCCTTCCTGGCGAGCTGCTCGTACTGGCCCCGGGCCTCGGCCTCCAGCCGGGCGAAGACGGCGTCCGCCTCGGCCCGGGCCTCCAGGCGTCGGCGCTCGGCGGCGGCCTCGGCGTCGACGATGACCCGGGCCTTCTCGGCCTTGGCCTGGGCTTCGAGCTTGGCCCGCTGCTCGGCCTCCACCTTCTCTGCCTCGGCCAGGGCGGCCTTGGCCTGGGCCCGGAACTGGGCCTCGGCCACGGCGGCCTCGGCCTCCCGGCGCCGGGTCTCGCCGATCTGATACGCCTCGGCCTCCTTCACGTTCAGCTCGGCCTTGCTGGCGGCGATCTTCGCCTTGGCCTCGTTCTCGCCGGCGATGGCCAGGGCGTCGGCGTCGGCCAGCTGGATCCGCATGCCGCGCTCGGCGTCCTTGATGCCCGCCTGCTGCTGGAAGCGGGCGGATTCGACGCCGACCTGCTGGGCCCTCGTCAGCTCGGCCACCTGGAGCGTCCGGTCGCGCTCGGCGGTCTTGGTGCCGATCTCCCGGAGCTTCTCGGCGTTGGCCACCTCGACGGCCTTCTCCTGCTCGGCGCGGGCGACGCCGATCGACCCCTTCTTCTGTTGCTCGGCCACGTCGATCTCGGCCTGGTTGACCGCCGTGCTGGCGGCCTTGCGGCCGATGGCCTCGATGTAGCCCGAGTCGTCCGTCAGGTCGGTGATGTTGACGTTCAGCAGCACCAGGCCGATCTTGTTCAGCTCCGACTCCAGCGAGAGCTGGATGTTCTCCAGGAACTTCTCGCGGTCCCGGTTGATGTCCTCGATCGTCATCGAGGCGATCACCTGGCGGAGCTGGCCGAAGATGATGTCGCTGGCCTGGCTGCTCACCTGCTCCCGGCTCAGGCCCAGCAGGCGGATCGCCGCGTTCTGCTGCACCTGCGGGTCCGAGCCGATCGCCACCGTGAAGACGCTCGGCACGTTCACCCGGATGTTCTCGAACGACAGCGCCCCCCGCAGGGGGATCTCGATCTGGATCGGCTCCAGGCTCAGATAATCATAATCCTGGATGATTGGCACGACGAACTCGCCGCCGCCCTGCACGCACTTGGCCGCCTGCTTGCCCGAGCCGGCCCCCCACTTCACCAGGATCTTGTTCGACGGGCACCGCTTGTAGCACTTCACGCCCGTCGTCACGATGCTGAACGCCGCGATCGCGAACAACGCGGCGCCGACGACCGGCCAGATGTTCCCCTCCACGGCGGGGACCTGGGCGACGAGCAGGAGCGGGATCGGGTTCATGGCTGCAGATCCTCGAAGTCAAGGTCATCAGGGGTGCGAGGGCGGATCGATCCGATCCGAACCGAATCGATCAGTCGGCGAGCGACGCCGACTTGGCGACGTGGGCGGCCTGGTCGACCACCTCCAGCGTGCGGTCGTCCACCACCCGGGTGACAACCACCGCCTCCCCGGCCCGGAGCTCGGGGCCGGGGGTGACGGCCCGGAGCTCCTCGGAGCGGCCCTGGACCGTCACGATCACCTTGCCGACGCCCCCCTCGCCGCCCGGCACCCGCAGGTAGACCCGGCCGACCTCGCCGACGGCGTTCGACAGCCGCAACGAGCCGCTGCCCTGGAGCTTCCTCAGGCCGCCGAAGGCGTAGCCCAGCAGGGCCGTCGCCGCCAGGCCGACCGCCGTCGCCGTCGCCAGGCTGAGGCCGGGGGACCAGTCGGACCCCCGGGCCGACAGCCCGCCGATGCCGAAGAAGGCCAGGAACGAGACGACCGCCTGGAACGTCAGCTTCCGGGCCAGGTCCGAGAAGCCGGCTCCCTCGTGGCCGACGGCCCCGTCCCCCCCGTCGCCGTCGGGCAGGTCCGGCAGGTCCACCGCGTCCGCCCCGGCCAGGTCGCCGCCGAGGCCCAGCAGCGTCAGGCCGAGTTGCAGGACCAGGATCGTCCCGCCGATCGCCGCGCAGATCAGGAAGAAGGTGCCCATCGTCGCCTCCGGCCGTGCTCGGTTCCCCCGGGTGAAGTGCAGGATGTATTCCCCAGCCTGCCGCATTTCTTCGCGAGAAAATACGCCCTGCCCATCCGGTCCCCCGGTCCCAATCGGCAGGATCGCCCCAGGCGGCACGACCGGACGCCCCGCCGATCGCACTGGACAGGAGCCCCGGCCCGCAGTATCGTCCCCGCACCTATCCGGCCCGGCCGTTCCCACCCTTGAGAGCCGCGACTTCGAGACGGCCCGCCCCCGCCGTCGGGAGCCGACGACCGAGACGCCGCGGAGGCGTCCCGGGTCGCTCGGGGTCCGCGCCGGGTCCGGGTCGGCCGCGCCCGTTGGTCGGGCCGCCGCAGGACGGCGGCCGGACGGTTCGGTTCGGAGGTTCGGATGCCCGCGTCCCCCCATCGCATGATCGCCCTCGGCCGCTCGACGATCGTGGACGCGGCCCTGCCCGTCGCCATCGTCGGCGCCGTGCTCGTGCTCATCGTGCCGGTGCCGCCGGGGGCGCTCGACCTGCTGCTGGCCGGCAACATCGCGCTGGCCGTGGTCGTCCTGCTGACGACCCTGGCGATCCGGACCCCGCTGGAATTCAGCGCCTTCCCGACCATCCTGCTGACGACCGCCCTGACCCGCCTGGTGCTCAACGTGGCCACCACCCGGCTGATCCTCACCCGGGGCGGGACCGAGGGCCTCGACGCCGCCGGGGGGGTCGTCCAGGCGTTCGGCGAGTTCGTCTCGGGGGACGAGGTGATCGTCGGCGCCGTCATCTTCCTGATCCTGGTGGCGATCCAGTTCCTGGTCATCACCAAGGGGGCGGGGAGGATCGGCGAGGTGGCCGCGCGGTTCATGCTCGACGGGATGCCGGGCAAGCAGATGGCCATCGACGCCGACCTGCACGCCGGGGCCATCGACGCCGCCGAGGCCGCCCGGCGCCGCGACGGCGTCCAGCGCCAGGCCGACTTCTTCGCCGCCATGGACGGCGCCGGCAAGTTCGTCCGCGGCGACGCGATGGCCGGCGTCGTCATCACGGCCATCAACATCGTCGGCGGCCTGGCCATCGGCGTCATCCGCTTCGAGATGGCGCCGCTCGAGGCGGTCGAGGTCTTCACGAAGCTGACCATCGGCGACGGCCTGGTGGCCCAGGTGCCCGCCTTCCTGACCTCGCTGGCCGCGGGCCTGATCGTCACCCGATCCTCGGGGGAGTCGGACCTGGGCCGCGACGTGGTCGGCCAGTTGCTCGGCCGCCCCGAGGTGATGACCGTCTCGGCCGTCTCGATCGGCCTGCTCGCCTTCACCGGCCTGCCGGCCGTGCCGCTGCTGACCGTCGCCGCCGGGCTGGGGGCCGGGGCGTATGTCGCCTCCCGGTCGAAGCCCCTCGGCGAGGCCGCCGGGTCGGAGCCGACCGCGCCCGAGCCGACGACTCGCCACGAAGCGCCGACGCCGTCGGCCCCGGCCCCCTCGGGGACGCTCGCCGAGGGGATGAGCGAGCGGATGGAGGACCTGCTCCACGTCGACCCCCTGGAGCTGGAGATCGGCTTCCGCCTGATCGCCCTGGCCGACCCCACCCGGGGCGGCGACCTGCTCGACCGCATCCGGACCGTCCGCCACCGGGTCGCCCGGGAACTGGGGCTGATCGTCCCGCAGGTCCGGATCCGGGACGAGATGGGCTTGCCCCCGCACGACTACCGGATCAAGATCCGGGGCGCCGTGGTGGGGCAGGGGACCGCCTTCGTCGGCCGGCTGCTCGCCGTCCCCCCCGCCGGGCTGACCGGGCCCCAGGTCCACGGCAGGGACGGCGTCGACCCCGCCACCGGGCGCCCGGCGGTCTGGATCCACGCCGACGGCCGGGAGCCGGCCGAGCGGGCCGGGTGCCGGATCGTCGAGCCCTCGGCCTCCATCGCCGAGCACTTCGGCGAGATCGTCGCCCGGCACGCCGACGAGCTGATGACCCACGAGCAGGTCTACCGCCTGCTCGACCGGGCCCGGGAGACCTCCCCCGCGCTGGTCATCGAGGTCGTCCCCGGCATGCTCCGGGCCGGGGAGGTCCAGCGCGTCCTGCAGAACCTCCTGCGGGAACGGGTGAGCGTCCGGGACCTGGAGACGATCCTCGAGGCCCTGGCCGAGCACGCCGGCCGGACCCGGGACACCGACGACCTGACCGAATGCGTCCGGCGCGCCCTCGGCCGCCGGATCGCCCAGCAGTACCTCGGCCTCGACGGCCGCCTCCGGGTCGTCTCCGTCGACGCCCCGCTCGACGCCCGGCTCGTCGCCGCCGCCCGCGAGGAGGACCGCCCGACCGAGGCCCTCGGCGAGGACTCCGCCCGGGGGGTCGTCCGGGCCGTGGCCGACGGCGTCGCCGCCGCCGTGGCCGGCGGCGTCCACCCGGTCATCCTCTGCTCCGCCGAGGCCCGCCCGGTGCTCAAGGACCTCACCCGGGCCGACCTGCCCCGGCTCGTCGTCCTGAGCCGCCGGGAAGTCCCCCGGGACACGCCGATCGAGGTCATCGGCACCGTCGTCGAGCAGGACCCCCCCGAAGGCCCCGTGCCCCCGGTGCCGGCCCCGGCCTCGGGCATCCCGTCCATCCTCCGAGGGCCCCACGCGCCGATCTCCACCCGGGCCCCGGCCGACCCCCGACGCGGGACGGCGGCGGGGGAGGGGCGATCGACGGACGCGAGATGACCGGGGTGATGACGGACGCGAGACCGCGGACGGGAGGAGACGGATGGGGAACGATGGATGTGAAATGGCCGTGCGAGCGGGTGTCCGAGGGGTCGGGACACGCCACGATCATCCCCGACCGGATGGTCCATCCGGGACGATCCCTGACGAGGGCGGTCGTCCCCGACCCTCTCCCCCGCTTGCGGGGGAGGGGGTGGCCGGAGGCCGGTTGAGGGGGGAGCCGACGACGCGCAAGGTTTCAGGTCGAACGCCGGGCCCCCTCACCCCGACCCTCTCCCCGAGAGCGGGGAGGGGGGGACGGAAACCGATCTGTCGACCAATACGGCGGATGGACCACTGAGGTCCCCCTCCCGATCCCGGCCCCTGCCATCGACCCTCGCGAGGCCAGGCCGGTCCTCCCAGCGAACCCGAACGAACAGGACCCGACCGATCCCCATGCCCCAGCCCGCCCCCCGAACCTACCGAGCCGGCACGCTGAAGGAGGCCCTCGCCCGGGTCCGTCGCGACCTGGGCGGCTCGGCGGTCATCCTCGGCACGAGGGAGCTGCGCCGCCGCCGGCTGCTCGGCCTCGGGGGGCGGGAGCTGGTCGAGGTGACGGCCGCGCCGCCCGGGGCCCGAGCCGGCCGGGGGGGGATCGAGGTCTCGGCCCGCGTCGATCGGGTCGGCCCGGCGTCGCCCCCGCCCCCGGCCCGGCCGGGGCTCGACGACCGGCTCGGCCGGGTGCATGAGGCGGTCGAGGGCCTGACCCGGCTCGGGATGCTCGACCACCTGCTCATCGACGTGCCGACCGAGCTGGCGCCGACCTACGCCCGGCTGCTCGACGCCGAGATCCCCGAGCACCTGGCCCGGAGGCTCGTCCGGTTCGTGGCCGACTCGGTCGAGCCCGACGAGATGCACCGGCCCGAGGCGGTGGAGGAGGCCTTGCGCCGGGGCATCGGCCTCTGCCTCCCCGTGGCGCCGCCGGTCGGCGCCGTGGCGGGGACGCGGCGGGTGGTCGCCCTGGTCGGCCCGACCGGCGTGGGCAAGACGACCACCGTGGCCAAGCTCGCGGCCAACGCCAAGCTCGGGCTCGGGCTCAAGGTCGGCCTGGTGACGGTCGACACCTACCGCATCGCCGCGGTCGAACAATTGAGGACGTACGCCGAGATCATCGACCTCCCCCTCGCCGTGGCCGACGCCCCCGGCCGGATGCCCGGGGCGCTCGACGACCTCGGCCCCGTCGACCTCGCCCTCGTCGACACCGCCGGCCGGAGCCCCCGGGACGAGGTGAAGATCCGGGAGCTGGCCGCCTTCCTCGCCGTCTGCCGGCCCGACGAGGTCCACCTCGTGCTCTCGGCCGCCGCCGGGGAGAAGAGCCTCCGCGCGGTCGTCGACCGCTTCGAGCCGCTCGGCTTCGACCGGCTGATCCTGACCAAGCTCGACGAGGCCGACGGCCTGGGCGCCGTGCTCGGCGTCGTCTCCCGGGCCTCCCGACCGATCAGCTACCTGACCACCGGCCAGGGCGTGCCCGACGACATCGAGCCCGCCGACGGGGACCGCCTCGCCGCCCTGATCCTGGGCCGGGAGGCGCCCTCGTGAGTCCCTCCTCGCCCGACGCCCGCCCGAAGCACCCCGGCGCCCCGGCCCCCGGGCCGGGGCCGACCGCCGACGCCCCGACGCCACCCGAGCCCGACCGAGACGGAGGACCCACCATGACCCTCGCCAGCCAGGGGAACCCCATGCCCGACCAGGCCGACCTGCTCCGCAAGCGGATCAAGACCGAGCCCTTGCCCGCGCCCTCCCCGACCCGACCCGGGCCCGCCCCGGCCCCGGCCCGTTCGCTGCTGATCACCAGCGGCAAGGGGGGCGTCGGCACCTCGAACCTGACGTTGAACCTGGCCGTCGCCCTGGGCATGATGGGCCGCCGGGTGGTCCTGATCGACGCCGACGCCGGCCTGGCGAACCTCGACCTGCTCTGCGGCCTGTCGCTCGACCGGGACCTCGGCGACGCCATGGCCGAGGACCGCCCCCTGGCCGAGACGATCGTCGACGGCCCCGAGTCCATCCGCTTCCTCTCCGGCGTCCACGCCGCCCGCGCCGCCGACGGCGCCGTCGAGGCCGCCCGGGACCGCCTGGCCGCCGAGCTGCCCGACATCGCCCGGCAGACCGAGGCCGAGTTCGTCCTGATCGACGGCGGCTCGGGCCTGGCCCCCAGCGGCTCGATGCTGGCCTCGGCGGTCGACTCGGTCGTCGTCGTCGCCTCCCCCGAGCCGACGGCCCTGGCCGACGCCCAGGCGGTCGTCGCCCGCCTGAGGAAGCGGCAGGGCTGCCCGCCGATCCGCTCGGTGATCGGCCAGGCCCGCTCCAGCGCCGAGGCGATCGAGGCGCTGGACCGCCTCTCCTCGGCCTGCCGATCGTTCCTGGGCGCCGCCGTGCGGCCGGTCGGCCCCGGCTTCGTCCGCTTCGACCCGAAGGTGGCCACGGCCGTCCGCCGCCGCCGCCCGTTCCTGCTCGACGCCCCCGGCTGCGAGGCCTCGCGCTGCATCAGGCGCCTGGCCCGGGCCGTCGCCGCCGAGGCCGACGAGGCCTCCGGCTCGGCCCCCCGACGTCCCGGCCTGCTGGCGGCGCTCATCGGCCGCGGTTCGCCTGAAATGGCGTCTCGATAATTCGAGTTCGCCAGGGAAAGAAATGAGTGCGAGGTTCAAGCCGGTTCGTCCGGTTGTCCGATATCTAGCGTGAGAGCGGGTCGCCCGGCCCCGGAGTGGGCTCCACTCCGGCCCCGTCGCGGGCGACCCCACCCGCCGAGACGCCCCCCGAGCGGGGCGGGTCGGCGGGCCGTCCCCGGCGGCCAGGATGGCGCACGGGCCTCTCCGCAGACCCCCCGTGGAGGTCAAGGATGACTGCCAAGGTGGACGTGGATGTCGCTGAACTCTGGCGTCAATTCAAGGAACACCCGACCACCGAGTTGCGGAACCGGCTCGTCGAGCGCTATCTGCCGCTGGTCAAGTACAACGCCGAGCGGATCTGGCAACGACTGCCCGAGGGCGTCGACCTCGACGACCTCATCTCCGCCGGCGTCTTCGGCCTGATGGACGCCATCGACGCCTTCGACCTCGGCCGGGGCGTGAAGTTCGAGACCTACTGCGTGCCCCGGATCCGCGGTGCCATGCTCGACGAGCTGCGCACCATGGACTGGGTCCCTCGGCTGGTCCGGGCCAAGGCGACCAAGATGGAGGAGGCCCGCAAGACCCTCGAAGCCGAGCACGGCCGCCCGCCCACCGACCGGGAGCTGGCCGAACGCCTCGGCCTGAGCATGGGCGAATACGAGAAGATGGCGATGGACTCCAACGCCGTCGGCCTCATCTCGCTCAACAAGAAGTGGTACGAGACGGACAGCTACAAGGACGTCCGCGAGATCGACATCCTGGAGGACAAGAAGGGGGAGGACCCCACCCGTCGCCTCCAGCGCAAGGATCTCATGCGGATGGTGACCAAGGGGCTCAACCGCAACGAGCGCCTGATCATCATCCTCTACTACTACGAGGAGCTGACGATGAAGGAGATCGGCGCGACCCTGGACCTCTCCGAGTCCCGGGTCTCGCAGATGCACTCCTCGATCATCCAGCGGCTCCAGGCCCAGCTCAACGGCCGGCGTCCCGAGTTCGGCACCTGAGCCGACCGGGCCGATCGATCCCGGCCGGGGCCGTCCCGGCCGTCCGCCCTCCTGCCGGCCGCCTCCCCCGTCATCCCGGCCGGACGATCATCCCCCGGGCCCGGCCCGGCCCCTTCGCTCAGGAAGGGGCCGGGCCGGGCCCGATTCCGTCCCCGACGCCCTCCTCCCCGACCCGCTCCGCCCGGGCACGGGGCGATCGCGAGCCCAATCCCGGCCCGCCCCGACCGAAGATCCTCCGCGGGACGACCCCGGTCGATGGCCCGCCGAACTCGTATCATGGGGTGATCGCCTCGCCCCCGCCCCGGACGGCGCCCGGACCCGGGGGCGACGCCACCGAGGCCACCGGAGCAGGATCATGGGCAAACCGGCCAGGGCACCGATCCCCGAGTGGGAGTGGGACGAGATCGGGGCCGATCCTCTCCCGGGCCACCCCGCCGCCAACCCCCTCGGCGTGCTGACCGACCCCAGGACGTACGGGGCGATCTTCTACCTGCTGACGTCCCTGGGGACCGGGGTCGCCTACTTCACCTGGGCGGTGGTCGGGCTGACGGTCTCCGTCTCGCTGGTCGTGGTGCTCGTGGGCATCCCCCTGCTGATGATGTTCCTGATGTCCGTCCGGTTCGTCGGCGTGCTCGAAGGCTGGCTGGTCGAGGGGCTGCTGGGCGTCCGGATGTCCCGGTCCTCCCCCGGCTCGACGCTCGACCTCGCCGGGGGGGACCGCGGCGTCCTCGGCGCGTTCCTGGACCCCCGGACCTGGTCGACCCTGGCCAACATGATCCTGATGCTGCCGCTGGGGATCGCCTACTTCGTCCTCGTCGTGGTCGGCCTGACGGTGCCCGTGTCGCTGACCCTCGGGTCGCTGATCGACCTGGCCACCGGCAGCGAGTATGCCCGGATCCAGCTCGGCTTCGTGGGGGCCGAGCCGGAGGTCGGCCCGGCCTTGCTGATCGGCCTGGCGGCGCTCGGGGTCGTCCTGCTCTGGCTGATGCTGCTGGTCATCCGGGGCGTCGGGATGCTGCACGGCCGGCTCGCCCGGGCGGTGCTCGTCCGGGAGTGACCGTGACCCTGGGTCATTCCGAAGGGGCCATCGTCACCCCGAACGCCACGAACTGCGAGGGCAAGAGCGCCATCCGGTTGTTGTCGGCGACGAGGATCAGCGACCTCCGGCCGTCGGGCAGGTCCGGGCCGAAGGCCATGCCTTCCAGGTTCGTCGGCAGGAATTCGCCCAGCGTCCCCAGGTCCAGCACCAGACGCTTGCTCACCGGCACCACCCCGGGGCGATCGGCGAGGGCGTCGACGCCCTGGAGATCCGTCGCGCCATCGATCGACGCCTCGAACAGCCGGATCGAGCACCCCGAGCCGGCCGAGAACGACCGCTCCAGCGCCAGCCACCGCGATTCGTCGATCGCCAGCAGTTCCACCAGCCCGGCCACCCTCGGCCCGATCCTGCCCACGATCGGCCCCGCCTCGTAGGCGAACTCGGCCGCCGGCTCCCCAGAGGCCCGGTCGAACCGGAGGATCCGGCAGGTCGTCCCCGACTCGACCGAGGCCGCCGGGCCGTCCTGCAGCAGCGCGTTCTCGGTCGCCGCGTCGACGAACCGGCCCCCCGGCGTGATCGTCAGGGACTCGAAGCCGAGGTTCTCCCGGACCCCCCGGCCGGGGCCGGGACGGTAGGCGGCCGGGACCTCGAACGCCCCGACGTGCCTCCCCGCCCCCCGATCGAACCGGTCGACCGACGGCGGGACCGGCGGATCCGCCCCCGGGATCCCCTCGGAGCCGATGAACAGCCCCCCGCCGCCCCCCAGGGCGATCCCCTCCGCGTCGGCCGTCCCGGCCGGCACGGCCGAGCCGTCCCGCCGGGTCAGCACGAGCACGCCCTCGACGCCCACGTCCCCCGGGTCGAGCCGGCCGTCGGCCAGGTCGATCCGCAGCCGGTAGGCCCTCGGCGCGGGGGAATCCGGGCCTCCCCGGTCGTCCGAGAGGGCGAGGAACACCCCCTCCCCCTCGTCGAAGGCCAGGCCGGAAAGCCCGCCGACCCGGGTGCCGTCCTCGGTCAAGGTGCCCGGCAGGGTGGCCTGGCCGAGGTACTCGATCGCCTCGACCGCCTGGCCGTCCCGGGAGGACCCCGGGGCCGTCGCGGGGGGGATCGACAGCAGCAGGACCTCGATCAGCCGCATGGCACGCCCTCGTCGAGGCCCCCGGCCCGACGCCCGGGATCGGGCGTCGGGCCGGGGCGATCGGGCCGAGATCAGGCTCCCGCGCCGGGGCGGCCGGCGACCTCCCGGACCCGGCCCCGCTCGCGACGGGAGGCGATGGCGTTGACGGCGTTGATGTAGGCCAGGGCGCTGGCCTCGATGATGTCGGTCGAGGCGGCCCGGCCCCGGAAGTCGATGTCGTCGCTCTCGACGGCCAGCTCCAGGGTCACCTCGCCCTGGGCGTCCTTGCCCCGGGTCACGCTCCGGATGGCGAAGTCGTGCAGGCTGGCCCGCACGCCGGTCACGCGCTCCACCGCCTTGAAGATCGCGTCGACCGGGCCGGTGCCGATCGCCGCGTCCTGGACGATCTCGCCGTCGGGCCTCCGGATGCAGACCGTGGCCGTCGGCAGCATGTTCGAGCCGGTGGTCGTCTGGACGCTGATCAGCTCCCAGGCCTTGGGCACGTCGTCGCCGATCTGCTTCTCGATCAGGACGGCGAGGTCGTCGTCGTAGACCTCCTTCTTCTTGTCGGCCAGCGCCTTGAAGTCGTCGAAGACGGCGTTGAGCTGCTCGTCGGTGAGGTGGAAGCCCAGCCCGATCGCCCGGTCCTTCAACGCGTGACGCCCGGAGTGCTTGCCCAGCACGAGGTCGGTCTTGGGGACGCCCACCTCCTCCGGCCTCATGATCTCGTAGGTCGACCGCTCCTTGAGCATGCCGTCCTGGTGGATGCCCGACTCGTGGGCGAAGGCGTTGCGGCCCACGATCGCCTTGTTCCGCTGCACCGAGAGGCCGGTGACGGTCGTCAGGAGCCGGCTGGTGGGGTAGAGCCGCTCGGTCTTCACCCCGGTGTCGGCCCCGTAGTAGTCGCGTCGGGTCCGCAGCGCCATCACGATTTCCTCGAGCGCCGCGTTGCCGGCCCGCTCGCCGATGCCGTTGATGGTGCACTCCACCTGCCTGGCCCCGGCCTCGACCCCCGCCAGGCTGTTGGCCACGGCCATGCCGAGGTCGTCGTGGCAGTGGACGCTGATGACCGCCTTCCCGATGTTCGGCACCCGCTCCCTGAGCGTCCGGATGACCTTCGAGAACTGGCTCGGCGTGGCGTAGCCGACGGTGTCGGGGATGTTCACCGTGGTCGCCCCGGCGTCGATGGCGGCCTCGACCACGGCGCAGAGGAAGTCGAGCTCGGTCCTGGCGGCGTCCTCGGGGCTGAACTCGACGTCGGGGCAGTACCCGGCGGCCCGCCTCACCCCGGCGACGGCCCGCTCGACGATCTGCTCGGGGGTCATCCGGAGCTTGTGCTCGCGGTGGATGGCCGAGGTGGCGAGGAAGACGTGGATCCTCGGCCGCTGGGCGTACCGGACGGCCTCCCAGGCGCGGTCGATGTCGCGGTCGTTGCAGCGGGCCAGGCCGCAGATGGTCGGGCCGGTGATCTCGGCGGCGATGGCCCGGACCGCCTCGAAGTCGCCGATCGAGGCGACCGGGAACCCGGCCTCGATGACGTCGACCCCCAGGTCGGCAAGCGCCCGGGCCATCTCCAGCTTCTCGGCGTGGGTCATGCTGGCGCCGGGGGACTGCTCGCCGTCCCGGAGCGTGGTGTCGAAGATCCGGATCCGCTGGTCGTCGGCCATGGGGGGCCTGTCCTCTCTCGAAATCCTGAGGTCCAGAGAAGGCCGGTGGGGATGCAGTGGATCGATCGATTCGACTCGGTCGCTAAAACGCGACGGAGCCCCGAGATCCACCGGCCGGGTGGGTCTCGGGGCTCCGTCGAGTGTCGTTCGAGTCTTCGCGACGCCTCGCCGACGACGGTCCCTAAGCCCCCACCCGGCCTGTTAGCAGCAGGCCGAGGGCCAGAGGAAGTCGCAGGCCCAGCAGGAGGGAGGGGGTCGGCATGGTCGCTCGCGAATCGTCGGGATGGGCCGGGGCGCACGGGCCGCCCGTTGCCTCGTCCGAGTCACCCTGATCTTACGGCGGGCGATTCGGGATCGTCAACCAGGAAACCCGCGACGCCGGCGGGGCGACCCCGGCGGGCGAGATCGAGCCGGGCCTTCGGGGAGATCGACCGGCCGGATCCGCCCCCCCCTCCCCGTCCTCGGGGGGAGGGCCGGGGTGAGGGGCCCGCGAACGGGACGCGGGGCCCGGCACCTCGCCAGGGCCCCCTCACCTCGGGCTGCGGCGACGCGCTCCCCGGGGGCGGGGGAGCGGGTCGCCGCCTTGATCGCCGGGCACGGAGGCCGGTCGTCGGTCCCCTCGTCCCGCCCCCCGGGCCGATCCCGGCCGGGGCTTCGGCGGGTCCCGGGGAGAACTTCAGCGAATTCCCCCGGAATGGGGGAACTTGAGGTGGACAGCCTCGGGGGCCTCCAGTATCCTCCGCCCCGGTTTCGGAACTCCACCTTGAGGATCGTTGCGACGGAACCGACGACCCATCGACTCGGGCCGGCAGGGAGGCCGGTGGAGATGGATCGCTCTCGACCCGGACCGCGTCCCCATCGATTGACCCGCCGAGACGAGACACCTGGGCCCGGCAAGGTCGCCGTCGCTCGAACCGAGAGGCTCTGGTCCGAACGCCCCCCCAGAAGACGCGAGGGGGGCGAGGACGTGAACGGGACCCGGGGGGTGCTTCCCCGGACCCGGATCGCGGGCCGCTCTTCCCGAACCGTCGCCCCGGCCGCCTCGCGGCGGGGTGCGTCGGCGAGGGCAGGGGGGCCCCGGGGGTCTGGCCACGATTCCGAGGCCGGGGCGGCCACCGCACCGCGGAGGCGGCCCGGTCCCGGCGCCCTGGAAGGGCGTCGAATCTTCGATGATTCAGGAGGGTAAGGATGCACACGATTCACGGCTGGGCCGGGCTGCGGTTGGCGGGTTTGGCCCTGGCCTTCGGCCTGGTGGCCCCGTCGGCCTTCGCCGACGAGATCGAGACGGACGTCGACGAGACCGTCGTCGACGAGATCGCCACGACCCAGGTCCTCGAGCCGGTGGCCGCCGAGCCGGTCCCGGCGAGCCCGCTCATGCGGTTCAGCACCGCCGGCACCTTCGGCGACACCGCCAAGGTCACCAACGGCAACCTGCTCAACTACAACGGGATCATCCAGCAGACCGTCCGGACCCCGTCGAACATCAGCCTCGGCGAGTTCCAGGTCCTGCCGGACCTCGGCGCCAACGTCTCCACGACCTACGAGGACATGCCCTTCACCATCGCCCTGACCGTGGGCGAGGTCAACGGCCAGGCGCCCAGCCCCAACGACACGCCGATCTTCATCGACGGCGTGCTCAACGGCGTCATCACCGGCGAGACCCAGTCGAGCGTCACCGCGACGTTCAACCTCGACCCGGACAACCTGCCGACCTTCCAGGTGGGCGACTTCATCGCCAAGATCACCAAGATCGACCCGGTGGACATCGCCCCCTTCACCACCAACGGCGGCCGCACCAGCATCCAGGGCCGCATCGAAGCCGTGCAGATTCCTGAGCCGGCCTCGATCGCCGTCTTCCTGGTCGCCCTGGCCGGCGGCCTGGGACTGCGTCGCCGGGCCCTGGCCCACAAGGCCGCCTGACCCGGCCTCGGCCTCGGGCCGAGCCCGACGCACCACACCACGACGCCCCGCGCCGGCCCACCGGCGCGGGGCGTTCCCCGTTGCGCCCCCCCGCCACCCCCCGAGGCCCCGGCGTCGGGCGGTCGTCGGGGTTCGGGCCGACTCCCCTTGCCGGGCGGCGGCCCGGGGCCGATGATGAAGGAACTCGGAGTGAGGCGGCCCGGATCGACCGCACGCCCCCCCGAGCAAGCGTCGCCGACGGCCCCCCGGCCGGTCACCGGCGGACGCCCGCGGAGGCCATCGCCGATGGGAGCCGGACCGACCGAACTGATGGCCGAGGCCCGGGCCGGACGGGCCGAGGCGCTGGGGGAACTCTGCAACCTCTACCGCAACTACCTGCGGATGGTCGTCCGGTCCGGCATGGGGCCCCGGCTCCGGGAGCGGGTCGAGCTCTCCGACGTGGTGCAGGAGACGCTCGTCGAGGTCGTCCGCCAGTTCCCCGCCTTCACCGGCCAGAACGAGGCGGCGCTGGTCGGCTGGCTCCGCCGCCTGGTCGGCCAGAAGCTGGCGGAC
This sequence comes from Tautonia plasticadhaerens, assembly GCF_007752535.1. Lineage (GTDB taxonomy): Bacteria > Planctomycetota > Planctomycetia > Isosphaerales > Isosphaeraceae > Tautonia > Tautonia plasticadhaerens. Next base: position 8,146,540 of record NZ_CP036426.1, on the reverse strand, counting down.
CTCGGCCGCTATCACAGCCGGGCCAAGCGGGGGGGGGACGGCCACGCCCTCCCCCTGGACGCCCCCTGGGATGCCGAGGGGGGCGGCCCGCCGGGCGAGGGGGAGGGGGGCGGCCGGCTGCTCGACGTGCTCGCGCTGAGCCAGACCAGCCCCAGCGAGCAGGCCAGCCGCCGGGAGCTGATCGTCCTGCTGGCCGACGCCCTCACCGACCTGCCCGAGGCCGAGGCCGAGGTCCTCTGGCGCTATCACGCCGAGAACCAGTCCTTCGAGGCCATCGGCGACCAGATGGGCGTCGGCCGCAAGGTCGTCCGGGGCCTCTGGGCCAAGGGCCTCAAGCGCCTGAAGCAGACCCTGGAGGGGCCCCCCGGCGGCTCGCTCCGCTTCGAGGGGCAGTGACCCGGGCGCCCGGATCCCGCCCGCCGTCCCGACCCGGGCCCCGGGCCCCGCACGGCCCGCCGGGTGGATGTCATCAATCCATGCAGTCCCGGGAGGGGCGCGGCCCGTCCCGCCGGTCCGGCGGAGATTGATGGGCCGACCCGCCCCCGAATATCGCTGAAAAAAGCCGGGGGCCGGGGCCCCGGCCGGGACCGCCCGCCCGGGGAGGCCGCCCCCTCGCCCGGGGCGGACCCGGTCGCCGGCAGGTGGGCCCTCGCGGCGCCGGGCGGCCGACCGAGGGACGCCGACCCCCCGGATCGGCCCCGCCGGCCCTCGTCCCCGTCTGCGGCGGCCGGGCCGCCTCGGGGCTTGCGTCCGTCCCCTCGATCGCGTACCCCCGAGGGTGGCCCCGGCCCCTCTCCGCGTCCCCGTCCGGCCCCCATCCCCGCCGGATCTCCTCCCTTCGACTCCGACGAACCGACCCGAGGGTCGATCATGATGCCCCCCCAGGCAGGACCCGGACCCGGCCCCGCTCCCGGCGCCGGCAACCGCGACGAGCGGCTCGGCGAGGCCGTCGAGGCGTTCCTGGAGCTGGCCGAATCCGGCCGGGCGCCGGACCTGGAGTCGTTCGTCTCCGAGTACCCCGACCTGGGCGACGAGCTCCGGGAGGCGCTCGACGGCCTGGCGCTGGTCCAGGGGCTCGTCGGCTCGGGGGTCGGCCCCGGCGGCGTCGGCCCGAGGCGGCTGGAGGCCGGCTACCGGGTGGCCGGCTACCGGATCGTCCGGGAGCTGGGCCGGGGCGGCATGGGGGTCGTCTACGAGGCCGTCCACGTCGACCTCGACCGGCCGGTCGCGCTGAAGATCCTCGGCGGCCACGCCGCCCCCGGCTCCTCGGGGCGTCGGCGGTTCCTCAACGAGGCGAAGACGGCCGCCGGCCTGCACCACACGCACATCGTCCCGGTCTTCGACGTCGGCCAGGTCGGCGGGCTCTGCTACTACGCCATGCAGCGGATCGAGGGCTCGGGGCTGGACCGGGTCCTCCGGGTCCTCCGCCGGGACCGCCTGACCGCCTCCGGCTCCCCCAGCGGCCGGGCCCCCTCCGGCCCCACGCCCCCGACGGCCGTCCTCGACGACGACCACCACTCGGCCTCCGCCTCCGGCCTGCTCTCGGTCCCCGGCCGGGGCGAGGGGAGCACGACGAGCTGGGCCCCGGGGGTCGGCGCCCCCGTGGGGGCCCCCCGTCGGCGCGACGACCGGCCGCCGCCGTTCCTGCCGCCGACCGGGTCCGAGTACCACCGCTGGGTCGCCCGGGTCGGCCGGCAGGCCGCCGAGGCGCTGGCCTACGCCCACCGCCGCGGGGTCGTCCACCGCGACGTGAAGCCGTCGAACCTGCTGGTCGACGCCCGGGGGATCGTCTGGGTCGCCGACTTCGGCCTGGCCCGTCGCCTGGAGGATCCCGGCCAGACCCGGGGGGATGGCCTGGTCGGCACCCCCCGCTACATGAGCCCCGAGCAGGCTGAGGGCCGCACCGTCGGCCCCGCGACCGACGTCTACAGCCTCGGCGCCACCCTGTACGAGCTGCTGACGCTGCGCCCCCCCTTCGACGGCCGGTCGACCGCCGAGCTGGTCCGCCAGATCGCCGACCGCGACCCCCCGCCGCCCCGCAAGTTCGCCCGACGCCTGCCCCGGGACCTGGAGACGATCGTCCTGAAGGCCATGTCCAAGCGGCCCGGGGACCGCTACGAATCGGCCGCCGAGCTGGCCGAGGACCTCGGCCGCTTCCTCGACTTCGAGCCGGTCCGGGCCCGGCGGATCAGCCCCGTCGGCCGGACCTGGCGGCTCGCCCGGCGGCACCCGGCGGCCTCGATCATCTCCTCGGCCGCCGCCGTGGCCATCCTGGCCACGGCGGCCTTCGCCTACGTCCGGATCGCCAACGAGCGCGACCGGGTGGCCGACGCCCTGGAGAAGCAACGCGACGCCACCCGGGCCGCGCAGACCGCCCGGGCCGAGCTGGCCGACGCCCTGGAGGTGTCGCGCGCCGCCACCCGGTCCGAGCGGGCCGCCCGGGCCGGCGAGCTGCTCAGCCAGCTCCCCGTGCTCCGGGACTCGATCATGCCCCGGCGTCGGGAGGCCGGCCGCGCCAAGCTCAACGAGGCCGCCCGGCTCGCCCCCGACGAGTCGATGCGCCTCCGGCTCCGGGACGAGGCCGTCGCCCTGCTGGCCGACCGGGACGTGGAGGACCGCCCCGCCCTGGCCACCGGCCGGGTCCGGGGCCTGGCCCCGATCGACCCCCGGCCCGACGGCCCGGCCGGGCCGGTCGCCGTGCTCGGCGAGGACGGCGAGACCCTCTCGATCTGGGACGTCGAGCAGGGCCGGGCCCCGGCCGCCCATCGGCTCCGCCCCGCCGTCCCGGCCGGGGGCGAGGACGCCCCGGGGGAGTCGTCCCGCAGGGGGGGCTGGACCCCCCCCTGGCCGGGCGCCGCCCTGGTCGACCGCTCCGTCGCCGTGCCCGATCCCGACGGGTCCGGCGTCCTGCTGGTCGACCCCGCCTCCGGATCCTCCTCCGAGCTGATGCTCGACGGCGCCGAGGTCCTCGGCCTGCTGGCGGCGGCCGACGGCCGGCGCCTCGTTACCATCGAGGCGACCCGCCGGCCCCCCCCCGACCGGTCGGGGGGGGGGGACGCCCCGGACGACGCCGCCGCCGACCGCCGCCGGGCCGACGACCGCGACGGCCGGGGGTCGCTGGTCGGCTTCCGGATCCGGCTCTGGGACCTGGACACCATCCCGGCCGCCGAGCTGGAGACGCTCGACGAGATCGAGGTCGAGCCGGGCCCGAGGTTCGGGGAGATCCGCCCGCTGGTGGCCGTCGACCCCGGGGGCCGGACGGTCCTCGTCGCGCGGTCCTCCCCCGAGTCCCGGGTGGTCATCTTCGACGCCGACGACGGCGGCCGGCTGGCCGGCTTCGGCGCCGGGATGGGCCTGACCGCCCTGGCCGCCGGGCCCGACGGCCTGGTCGCCACGGCCGGGGACGGCCGGATCCTGCTCTGGGAGGTCGACCCCTGGTCCGGCGCCGACCCGATCCAGCTGCCCGGCCTCAGCGAGCCGCGCGGCGGCTACATCCGCCAGCTCAACTTCAACCCCAGCGGCCGGCTGCTGGCGGCGGTGGGCACGAACACCGGGGTCGAGCTGTGGGACCCGGCCGCCAACTCCCCGGTGGCCGTGGTCTCGACCGAGGGCTGGGTCCAGGACGCCGCCTTCGCCGACGACCGCACCCTGCTGGTCGCCTCCGGGCCGTCGACCGAGGTCTGGTCGATCGCCGAGCCGATCGGCCGGGTCGCCTTCGAGTTCGCCGCCGACGCCCCCACCCGCCTGCCCGCCTTCGGGGCCGACGGCCTGCTGGTCATGCCCCTGATGGACGACTCCCCCCGCGTCTGGCACCCCGACCACTGCCCCACCCGGGCCCGCCCCTGGGACCGGCCCGAGGTCCACTCCGCCGCCTTCGCCCTCGGGCCAGACGGCCTGCTGCTCGCCTTCGGCCCCGACGGCCTCTCCCGGTTCGACACCCCCGACGACGCGCCCCCCGTCGACCGGCTCCCCTGGCCGTCCGCCGACGCCGGGCCCGACCGGGACCCGGGAGACGGCACCCCTGCCGAATTCCGGGGGATCCGGGTGCTCGCCCGGTCCCCCGACCGCCTCGCCGTCGTGCTGCTCCGGGACTTCGACTGGCCCGAGGACGACCCGAGCCGGCCTCGGGAGCCCCCCGGGCCCGGCAACCCGGCCCGACGCGACCCGGACCAGCTCTGGCTCTGGCGCGCCGACGACCGGGGGGGCCCCGGCTCCCTGACCCGGCTCGCCCCCCCCCGGGGGGCCGAGATCCTCGTGCTCCCGCCGATGGACGACCCCTCCGGGCTGCCCCCCGAGGGGAGGGACCTGGTCGTCGTCGCCCCCGTCGGCGGGACGGCCCGGGTCCGGGCCTTCGACTCCGAGGGGCGGATGGTCCTCGACGACGACTCGGGGTCGCTCCCCGGCCGGGCGTCGGCCTTCGAGGCGCTGGCGGGCCTGCTCCCCTCCCGGGACGGGGACCTCCCCCCCTCCCGACGCACCCAGGAGCGGATCGAGGAGGCCCTCCGGGGGCTCGTCGAGGGCGTCCGGATCGGCCGGTTCCCCCGGCCCGACGCACCCCCTCCCCCCTTCGTCCCCGCCTCGGCGCTCTCCCCCGGCGGCCGTCGCCTGTACTTCCTCGACCGCGGCGACCTGCACGCCTGGTCGCTCGACGACGGCCGGCCCGGGCCCCTGGCGATCCCCCCGATGGGGCGATCCGGGAGCCTGGCGATGCACCCCGACGGCTCGACGCTGGCCCTCGGCGGCGAGGGGGGCGAGGTCTCCCTGGTCTCGACCGGGACCTTCGAGGTCCTCGACCGCCTCTCGGCCCCCGACCCGGCCCGCCCCCGATGGGCCTCCGCCGTCGCCTTCTCCCCCGACGGATCCTCGATCGCCGTGGGCGACTACGACGGCGCGCTCGCCCTCTGGGCCCTCGACGACGCCGAGGGGCCCCGCCGCCTGTTCCGGCTGCCCGGCCGCCGCAACGCCGTCTTCGGCCTCATCTTCTCCCCCGACGGCCGGCGCCTCGCCTGCATCGACGGCCGGGGCTCCGAGGAGCGGATCGTCGAGGCCTGGGACCTCCTCGCCCTGCGGGACGAGCTCTCCTCCCTCGGCCTCGGCTGGTGAGGGACCCCGGGCCTCCCCGCCCGCCGGGGGCACGGGCGCGGCGGGCCTCGGCCCGGGGCTCGCCCGCCGATCACCCCTCGAAGCAGCCCCGCAGCAGCCCGTCCCCCTCGATCATCGCCGCGACCTCCGGCACGCAGTCCCTCGTCGAGAGCACCGTGTAGCGCCCCGGGTTGATCGCGGGCGCCCGACGCACCGCCTCCAGCCACTCGGCCTTCGGGAAGGGGTCGGCCCGGACCCCCTCCCAGAAGCCGGTGCGGTCGAAGGCCTCGGCGATCCGGGCGGTCCCCCCGCCCCCCTGGAGCCGGCTGACGAGGTACGTCGCCACGCCGACCTGGAGCCCGTGCAGCCTCGGACGACGGGCGATCGCGTCCAGCGCGTGGGAGATCAGGTGCTCCGCCCCGCTCGCCGGCCGGGACGACCCGCAGACGGCCATCGCGATCCCGTTGAGCAACAGCGCCGTGGCCAGCAGCCGCATCCCCTCCTCGTCGTGCGAGGGGCCGCCGAAGAACTGCGAGACGGTGGCGTCGGAGAGCAGCGCGGCGAAGTCGTCCACCGGCTCCCCCGTGGCGTGGTACGACAGCTTCCAGTCCCTCACGGCCGTCACCTTGGCCGACAGGTCGCCGACCCCCGACCACCAGAGGAGCCTCGGCGCCCCCAGGCAGACGGCCGTGTCCACCACCACCGCGAACGGCAGGTGGGCCGGCAGCGACCGCCTCGCCCCCCCCAGCGTCAGGCTCGACTGCGGCGAGCAGAACCCGTCGTTCGACAGCGAGGTGGGCACCGCGTACATCGGCCGGCCCGCCAGGAAGGCGGCGTACTTCGCCAGGTCGAGCGCCTTGCCCCCTCCCAGGCCGATCACCGCCTGGCAGTCCGTCGGCAAGGCCGAGAAGATCGCCGAGGCCGCCTCGAAGCTCGCCTCTCCCGCCTCGATCCGGTCCACCCGCTCGGCACCCTCGCCCCCCAGGCCCGCCTCGGCCCGATCGACGATGCCCCCCGGCAGGCCCTCGCTGACGACCAGCGCCACCCTCCGGTGCGAATGCCTGGCCGCGTAGATCCCCAGCCGGTCGATCGCACCCGGCTTGATCCTCACGAACGACGGGATGCCCACCTCCGCCCGCCACCCGGTCACGACGCCGGCCCCTCGGCCAGCGCCCTCGCCACCTCGATCCAGCGGTCGAACGGCCGGAACTCCTCCCCCCGACCCCGGAGCGCCTCCGCCAGGTCCTGCCGGGCGAACCGACGGTGTGCCGGCACCAGCACCGCCGCCTCGGCGTCGGTGTCGCCGTCCCCGGCGTAGGCCACCGCCCGGCCCTCCTCCAGGAACGAGGTGACGACCGCCGGCTTGCTCACGCCGGTCTGCTTCGACGGGTAGCTCGTCCCCGCCGGCCAGTGCATCGCCAGCCGCCCCCCCTCGATCCCCCCCGGGTTGGCGTGGACCTCCAGCGCCACCCCGGCCTTCGCCAGCAGGCGGTCGATGTACCAATGGCAGCCGCTGGAGACGACCACCACCTTCCAGCCCGCCCGGTTCAGCAGCTCCACCGCCTCGGGCAATTCCGGCTCCAGGCCCATCTCGTCGACCATCCCCACCAGCGCCTCCTCGTCCGGCCGGGCCGACGCGAAGTAGGCCCGGAGCGCCTCGAAGTGGGTCAGCGTCCCCTCGCGGTACGAGGCCCAGAAGTCGGGCGTCCCGGGGGGGACGAGCCGCTCCCGGACGAGCTTGTAGAAGTCCTGGTCCGTCAGCGTGCCGTCGAAGTCGGTCACCAGGACCGACCGGAATTTCGCCCCTGCCATCGCCTCGCCCTCCTCGGTTGGCCGGAGTCGTCCCGCCTCCCGGAGGCGGGGGTGATCGCCCCAGGATCCCCCCCCATCGGCCGTCGTGCAACCGCCGCGCCTCGGAATCCCGACCCCGGGGGCTCACCGAGAATCCCGGGGTTTCTCCCGATCCCCGGCTGTCCCCCCCAGTCAGGGCGTCGACGGTCGGGGCCCCGACGCCGCCGGCCTCGCGGGCGTTCTGGGGTGGGGAAGACGCCCCTAGTCGTGGTACGGATGCGGGACGCCGACCGACCTCAGCGGATCCCTACCGGGCGGGCGTGACTTAGCCCGGCCCGGCGTCCGGCCGGAGGCGGGGGTTCCTCTGCCAGTTCCGCAGCGTCTTCGTCGTCACGCCGAACCGCCCGGCGACCTCCTCGGGCGATCCTCCCGCCTCCAACCGCCTGACCGCCTCGCGCCGCTGCTCGTCCGAGCGGGATCGCCGATCCGGCTTCGGCTCGTCCCGGGCCGGTGGTACGTTGGGGTCGCCTGAGCTTACGTCGTCCGCGGCCGGCGACACAGTTTTGGCGGCCGGAAGTACGTCGGGATCGTCCGACGGTACGCCGCCGGGGGCCGGCGGTACGTCTTGGTCGTCCGGCGTTACGCTGGGAGTGGCAGGCGGTACGTCGGGCGGGGCGTCTTCCACACTGAGGAAGTGATTGCGGGCCCAGGCCCACACTTCCTGGCTGAACACGGCACCCACGAGGCAGCCGAAGAACAGGACGTACGGATTGGGGTCGGCCTGGCCCGACCCGAAGATCGCCAGGCCGCCGACGGCCGCGAGGAACACGACGATCGTCGCCGAGAACCCCCGGAAGACCACCCCGGTCAGGTCGGTGACGAGCGGGCCCCCGTCCTCCCGGGTCCGTTCCCGGGCCGATTGTTCCCGCACGAACGTCGACACCGCCGACCCCAGCAGCCCGAACCCGAGCATCCCGATGATCAGCGACAGCGCCAGCGATCGCGTCCGCAGGAGCCACCCCGCCACGAAGTTGAACGGCCCCAGATCCAGCCCCGGCGGGGGCGGCGAGGGGACGATCGACCCCACCACGCCCACCTCCTGGCCGGGGGGGGCCGTCGGGTCGTCCAGCCCGGGGAGCCCGGGCAACGCGTTCCGCATCGCGGGAGACGCCCGCCCGGGGAGGTACTCGGGGAAGGGGACGAAGGTGCCCAACGGCGGGGGCTCGTCGGCCAGTGCCAGGCGGAGCCGATCCTCCGCCTGGCCCAGCAACTCGTCCTGGCGTTCCCCGAACCGGATCGCCGACCCCTTCGAATACTGCAACCCCACGAGCAGGCTGTGCATGTTGCCCTCATACCAGCCTTCGAGCCTCTGGAAGTAGGACAGCCGCTCCTTCCGGCCGTTGCCGATGATCCCGGCCGACTGGTAGGACGAACACGCCCGCTCGCGCAGCCGCGCCAGCTCGTCGAGGACGTAGTTCCGGTCCCCCCGGTAGGCATTCAACTTATCGATCTTCTCCTCGGCATATTGCTCGAGGTCGGCCTTCGCCTGCGCGATCGCCGCCGCCACCCGGTCGCGATCCGGGGCCGCTCCCATCTCCCCCTCGGCCTCGGTGATGGCGCGGCCCAGCCCCTCCGCCGTGCCGTCGGCCGGCATCGTCAGGTCCGCGGGGAAGCGCCCCGCGAACGTCTCGTCGCTGGGGGAGAGCCCGACCAGCCGCTCGCGCAGGGCCTGGGACGTCGGCACGGTCGGGTCGTCGAACTCCTGGAGCCAGGGGATCGTGACGATCGCCGCGACGCTCAGGTACAGGGCGATCGCGACTAGCAGGAAGAGCACCATGTTGCACCTGGTGACGCGGTCCATCCCCCGGATCGCCCCCACCAGGCCGCCCGGCCGGGCCTCCCCGCCCCCGGCCCCCCGCCCCTCGCCGATCGGGCCGAACGCCCGGCCGACGACGGCCCAGGCCGCCAGGATCAGGACCAGGTCGACCAGGGGGAAGGTCGTGAGCAACTGGCGGGTGAGCAACGAGACCACGTATTGGAGCTGCTCGAAGAAGATGCCGACGACGTCCGCCTGGAGCCCGGGCTGGTCGAAGTCCCCCGGCCACCTCAGGAGCTGCTCGATCAGCCGGGACGAGGCGTTCGGGATCAGCAGCCAGATCGATCCCAGCAACTCGCCCACCGATCGCAGGATCGCCCCGATCGACTCGCGGAAGAAATACGCGATCACCCCCAGCCCGAGCAGCCGGGCCAGCGCCGTCCGGCCGAACAGCGGCGCCGCCTCCCGGCTCGCCCGCAGGACCAGGGCCGCCACGAGCGCCGTCAGCAGCACGACCGCCGTCGACGCCGCCAGCGACGAGACGAGCACCGCCCAGACGATCGACGACGGCTCGGCCCGGTAGGCGACGTCCCCCAGCCCCAGCAGCGGGACCGCGACCAGGTAGGCGGCCGACCCCAGCCCGACCAGCAGCAGCAGCACCGCCCCGATGCCGCTGCAAAGGGCGATCAAGTTCCACATCCACCGGCCCCGGCGTCTCGAGGCGTCCACCACCCGCGCATCTCCCCCACCCATCACCCACCTCCACTTCCCCTCACCTCGCCGGGCGGGCGGCACCGCGGCCCGGGGTCGGCGATCGGCCGGGCCCTCGCGGGGACCCACGCACCCGGCTCGCACCATCGAGCCGTCGCGGAGAATCCCCATTTTACCCAGAATCCCTGGACCGGCCTCTCGTCATTAGACAGGCGGTCGCGGGCCCGGCACAAGGGCCCGGCCCCGGGGCGGCGAGCCGGCCGGGCCGACGGGCCGCCGGGCCGCCGGGCCGGGACGATGGTAGGCTCAAGGTGATCCGACGCGCCCCCGGAGCCGGAGCGGCCCCCGACGATGACCAGCCCCTCGACCGACCTGCTCGCCTTCGCCGCCGACCGCCGCTTCCGGACGGTCCTGGCCGACCCACCCTGGCGGTTCCAGAACCGGACCGGCAAGGTCGCCCCGGAGCACCGACGCCTCAGCCGGTACGGCACGATGACCCTCGACGAGATCGCCGCGCTGCCCGTCTCTCGGGTCGTCGACGAGCCGGCCCACCTCTACCTCTGGGTCCCCAACGCGCTGCTGCCCGAGGGCCTGGCCGTGCTCTCGGCCTGGGGCTTCCGCTACAAGGCCAACCTCGTCTGGCACAAGGTCCGCAAGGACGGCGGCAGCGATGGCCGGGGCGTCGGCTTCTACTTCCGCAACGTCACGGAGCTGCTCCTCTTCGGCGTCCGGGGCCGCAACGCCCGGACCCTGGCCGCCGGCCGTCGCCAGGTCAACCTGCTGGCCTCCCGCAAGCAGGAGCACAGCCGCAAGCCCGACGCCCAGTACCCGATCATCGAGTCCTGCTCCCCCGGCCCCCACCTCGAACTCTTCGCCCGGGGCACCCGCCCCGGCTGGTCCTCCTGGGGCCTCCAGGCCGTCGACGGCTACGCCCCCTCCTGGGCCACCTACGCGGACCACTCCGGCGCCCGGAGGGCAGGGGGGGACGCCCCGGGGGGACCCGACCTCCTCCCCTGACCCGCTGGGAATCCCCCCTCCCGTCGGATAAAGATGATCGCGGCCCACGCTCCGACCCGCCGCGACCGAACGACCGACCGGAGGACGCGCCGATGACCGACCGCCGCCCCTGCCTCCCCCTGCTCCTGGCCCTCGCCGCGACCGCCCCGGCGACCGCCGCCGACGGGCCGCTGCCGGCGTCGATGGCCGAGTCCCTCACCTTCGCCGTCAGCTTCGACGACGGCCTCGACGCCGACCTGGCCCGGGGAGATCCCACCTTCTACTCCTCCGCCTCGGCCTCCCGGGAGGACCCGGTCGAGGGCATCGCCGGCCCCGGCCTCGAACGGCTGGCCGAGGGGGGCCGGGCCGGGGGCGCCCTCCGGTTCTCCCCGGAGAACACCCGGGCCCACTTCTACAGGGTCCCGGGGAACCTCCCTTACACCCCCCCCGGTTCCGGCCCCGACGGCTGGTCCGGCACGATCTCCTATTTCCTGAGCCTCGACCCCGAGACGGATCTGCCCCCCCGCTTCGCCGACCCGATCCAGATCACCGACAGCGCCTGGAACGACGCCGCCATCTGGACGGATTTCACCAGGGACGACCGCCCCCGGGTCTTCCGGCTCGGCGTCCTGGCCGACCTGGAGGTCTGGAACCCCGAGAACAAGGACTTCGAGACGATGCCCGCCTCCGAGAAGCCGGTGGTGGTCGTCGATCAGACCCCCTTCGCCTCCGGCCGGTGGACGCACGTCGCCATCACCTTCGACCGCTTCAACACCGGCCGGGCCGACGGCGAGGCCCGCCTCTACCTCGACGGCCGGCCCCAGGGCACCGTCTCCGGCCGGAACCAGGTCTACACCTGGGATCCCGACGAGGCCGTCGTCTTCCTCGGCCTCGGCTACGCCGGCCTGATGGACGACCTGATGGTCTTCGACCGCCCCCTCTCCGCCGACGAGGTCGCCACGCTCGCCGAGATCGCCCGGGACGGCTCCCCGCTGCTCGACCGCTGAGGGCGCCGGTTCGTGTGACTGAAAACGCCCCTCCCCACGATCTTATAGGGGAGGGGTCGTCCGTTCGGCCCCGCCAAACTTCCCCCTGCGCGGGCCTGCTCGACGTGCCGAAAACCGCCCCCCGTGCCCCCCGATCCCCCTCCGACGCCCCCGGCGTCCCGGCCCTCCTGCGCCCGGTCCTCCGGTCCCATTGTTCCGGCGCCACACGGAAACGGCTGACGGCACTCCAGAGATGCCCACATGGACCATTTGATGCGTTCTCAATAGCAATGATTTCCTCGGGGGTGGCCGGGGTCGAGCGGGGCGGGCACCCGGTCGGGAGGTGCCCGTCGCCGGGGGCCGCTGCGCGGATCCCAGCCACCCCGGGCCGGAGGGGTTGCGGGACAACGCGATCCCGGGTCACCCCGGATCGCCCGCCGATCCTCGGGCGTTCCTCGGTGCGCCGCGACGGAGCGAACCCAATTGCTCGACGCAACCCCTTGTCTCGCCTGGGAATCTCGAATTCGAGTTTGGCGCACCGCCCGCGAACGTCCCGGCGCACCGGCCGCACCGTTCTCGCCCCGGATCTCCGTCCGCCGGGTGGCCGGGGTGTTCCCCGGTCCTCGCCGCCGCCTCCCCGGTGTGCACGGCGCCGAGCGAACCCATTTCTTCGGCGCAACTCCTTGCCTTGTCTCAGAATCGCCGAATCGCCATCGGCGCACCGCCCGAGTCCCACCGGCCGCCGGGCCCGCCCCGCGACGATCCCGGCCGGCCTCGCCGGGGCGGCCCCCGACGGCCGATCGGATGCCATTGCCGGGCGTCGGCGCGATCGTTAGAATTGGCGATTCGCGACCACGAAACGCGGCGATCACGGTACGTCCCCATGTTCGACGACATCCAGCACCGCCTGTCGGACGCCCTCGGCCGGTTCAAGGTCCGGGGCAAGCTGACCGAGGCCAACATGCAGGAGGGCCTGCGGGCCGTCCGCACCGCCCTGCTGGAGGCCGACGTCAACTACGAGGTCGTCCAGCGCTTCATGAAGCGCGTGACCGAGAAGGCCGCCGGCCAGGAGCTGATCAAGAGCGTCCGCCCCGACCAGCAGATCGTCAAGATCGTCCACGACGAGCTGATCGAGCTGATGGGGGAGGGCGACCCCCACATCCGGTTCGAGAAGGCCGGGCCGACGGTCATCATGCTCTGCGGCCTCCAGGGCTCGGGCAAGACGACCACCTGCGGCAAGCTCGCCCGGCGGCTGATCGGGCTCGGCCGCAAGCCGTTGATGGTCGCCGCCGACCTCCAGCGCCCCGCCGCCATCGAGCAGCTCCTCGTCCTCGGCCGGCAGCTGGACGTGCCCGTCCACGCCGAGGACCCCGCCGCCGCCGACCCCGTCGAGGTCTGCCGCAAGGGCGTGCTCGAGGCCGAGAAGCTGGGCCGGGACACCGTCATCCTCGACACCGCCGGCCGCCTGCACGTCGACGACGAGCTGATGGGCCAGCTCAAGAAGATCGAGAAGAAGGTCCGCCCCCACCAGGTCTACTTCGTCTGCGACGCCCTCACCGGCCAGGACGCCGTCGCCTCGGCCGGCGCCTTCAACGAGGCGCTGGAGCTCGACGGCGTCATCATGACCAAGCTCGACGGCGACGCCCGCGGCGGCGCCGCGCTGTCGGTCCGGCAGGTCACCGGCGTGCCGGTGAAGTTCGTCGGCATGGGGGAGAAGCTGGAGCGGCTCGACCCGTTCGACCCCGAGCGGATCGTCGGCCAGATGCTGGGCATGGGCGACATCGTCGGCCTCGTCGAGGCGGCCAAGGACGCCGTCGACGAGGACGAGGCGAGGCGCCAGCAGGAGCGGATGGCCAGGGGGAAGTTCGACCTCGACGACTTCCGCAAGCAGATCGTCACCATGAAGAAGATGGGGTCGGTCAAGGACCTCATGGGCAAGATCCCCGGCATGAACCAGATGGGGGCGATGCTCGAGGGGGTGGACGCCGACGCCGAGGTCAAGCGCATCCAGGGGATCATCGACAGCATGACCCCCGACGAGCGCCGCGACCCCCACTCCATCGACATCGGCCGACGCCGCCGGATCGCCTCCGGCGCCGGCTGCGAGCCGCAGGACGTCTCCGGCCTGGTCAAGCAGTTCGACGCCATGGCCGCGATGGTCAAGGGCATGTCGCAGATGAGCATGATGGACCGCGTCCGGATGCTCTCCGGCCTGGGCAAGGCCGGCGCCTTCAACCCCGGCGCCATCCTCAAGACCACCAAGCAGAGCACCGGCAAGCGCCTCACCCCCAAGGAGCGCGAGAAGCAGAAGAAGCTCCGGGAGAAGGAGGCCCGCCGCATCCAGAAGGAGCTGCGGGAGAAGCGCAAGGGGGGGCCCAACCCGTGAGCGACCGGCCCATCCCCCCCTTCGACCTCGACGCCTTCCGATCCCAGCTCGCCCGGCTGATCGACGCCGGGACGCTCGCCGAGGAGGTCGTCCGTCACCGGAACCTGGAGCCCTACTGGGCCCGAGTCCGGGCCCCCGGGGCCGAGGTCGCCGTGATCCTGGCGGTCCTCGACGCGATGACCCCGCGGGAGCGTGCCGACCTGGGCTCGATCGACGGCCTCGCCCGGCGCCGCATCGCCCATGCGGCCGGGGTCGAGCCCGGCCGGGTCAAAGCGATCCTCTGCCGACTCTCCGCCATCGGCATGATCGCCGAGAAACAGCCCATGCCCTGGCCGGAGGCGCTGTCCTATTACTTCCTCCTCCTGACGAGCCCCCCGGCCGGGTCCCGGCCGGACGCGCCCGACCCGGCCGCCCAGGCCCGGCACCGGGATCTGGTCCGGGACCTCGTCGGTCCCGCCCGCTACGACCGGTCGATCGGCCCCCTGGCCGACCACAAGGACCGCGACCAGCGCCTCTGGGACTTCACCCTCGACCCCTCCTCGGGAGGGCCGAGGCCATGAGCGACCCCGGGGACCCCGCCTCCCTGCTGACCTTCTCCCACTTCCGGGGCCTGATCGCCGAGATTCGGGGCCGGGGGGTGACGATCCGGGAGGCGTTCCGCGGCAAGCTGCCCGAGCTGTTCGGCCCGCTGTTCGACCCCCACCTCCTCGACCCGGACGCGGGGGTCGACCGCTACCTGGCGATCCTCGACGCCGTGACCCCCGCCGATCGGGCCGACCTGGCCGCGATCGACGCCGAGGGGGCCCGGCGGGTCGCCGCCGCGGCGGGCGTCGAGCCGGCACAGGTCGCGACGGTGCTCGACCTCTACCGCGAACTGCTCCGGACGGTCGAGCGGGAGTTGCGCGGGGAGGACCCGGGCGACCGGGTGCCCCCGGACAGCCGCGTCGGCCGGCTCGACGCCTCCCGGCTCCACCCCTCGGAGCCGGGGGAGTTCCGGGAACTCTGGCAACACCTGACCCGGACCGGCCGCGTCCCCCCGCACGGGGCGGGGCCCTGGTATTCGGCCTGGAATCGCGAGTTCCACGCCTGGGACTTCACCCTCGACGACTGAGCCCACGAACCACCACCGAACCACGGCCCGGCCCCCTCGGCAGGCGAGACGACGAGGGGCCGGGCCGTCATCCGACGACAGGAACGACGTCTCGCCGATCGCCGAATGAGAGGGCATGAGCCGGGACCGACCCTCTTGGGTCGACCCCGGCCGCGGGGCCGCCGATGGCTCGGGAACCGGCCCCGCCCCCCGACCTTGCGAGGCGCAAGGGCAGGGGGGTGCCCGCCAGTTTGGGACCCTCGAACATGCGTCCGAGCCGCGCCCCGACCCACCGGGAGTGATCGATCCAGATGGTCAAGATTCGCATGAAGTCGTTCGGCCGGCGGCACCGCCCGTTCTTCCGCATCTGCGTGATGGACGCCCGCACCCCCCGCGATGGCCGCGCCATCGAGGAACTCGGCTGGTACGACCCGCTGGTGCGCAACGAGGCGGCCCGGGAGTGGTTCAACACCCCGCGGGTCCGCTACTGGCTGTCCGTCGGCGCCCAGCCGACCGAGAAGGTGGCCGCCATGCTCAAGCGGCACGGCATCACCAAGCCGGGCAACGGCGAGCCCTGGGACAACGTCCCGGCCGAGGAGCGTCCCGCCCCCGGCGCCAAGACCACGCACCTGACCGGCGGCCCCGCCCCCAAGGCCAAGGCCGCCCCCCCGGCCCCCGAGCCCGAGCCGGCCCCGGCCGCCGAGGCCGCCCCGGCCGCCGAGGAGGCCAAGGCCGAGGAATCGTCGTCCTGAGCCGCTCGCCCGCCGCGGCCGCCGGGGCGGGGACGCCCGGTGGCGGATGACCGATGGCGGGGTCCGGATCCCGAATCCCCGACCTCCGTCGCCCACCATCCGTCACCCACCCTCCCCCCCGAACGGCCGCCGCCCAGGTCCACCCGACGATGCCCCCGCCGCCCCTGCGGTTCGACGTGCTGACCCTGTTCCCCGGCCTCTTCGAGGGGTTCCTCTCCGAGAGCATCCTGAAGCGGGCGATCCGCCGAGGGCTGGTCTCGGTCGACCTCTGGGACATCCGCCGCTGGGCGCTGGACAAGCACCGGAGCGTCGACGACACCCCCTTCGGCGGCGGCCCCGGCATGCTGATGATGGCCCCCCCGGTCGTCTCGGCGGTCGAGGCCGTGCGGGCGAGCTTCGGCGACGGGCCCGGCCGGCTGATCGCGATGACCCCCGCCGGCCGGAGGCTGGACCAGGCGTTCGTCTCGGAACTGGCCGGGGAGCCCCGGATCGTCCTGCTCTGCGGCCGTTACGAGGGCTTCGACCAGCGGATCTTCGACGTGCTCCGGCCCGAGGCCCTCTCCATCGGCGACTACGTCCTCTCCGGCGGCGAGGTCCCGGCCATGGCGGTCATCGACGCGGTCATGCGGCTGGTGCCCGGCGTGCTCGGCGACGAGCGGAGCGCCCTCGACGAATCCTTCGGCCCCGACGGCGGCCTCGAATATCCCCACTACACCCGGCCCCGCTCCTATCGCGGGCTGGGCGTCCCCGAGGTCCTGCTGGGCGGCGACCACGCCGCCATCGACCGCTGGAGACGCCGGCACCGCCGCGAGGCCGGGCCCCCGGCCTGACCGATCATCAATCCAATCGCAGTCATCCGACACGAGGACCCCAGCCATGCAGAACGCCCTGATGGAGCTGGTCGAGAAGACCGGCCTCCGCGAGACGGTCCCGCACTTCGAGATCGGCGACACGGTCGACGTGCACGTCCGGATCCTCGAAGGGGACAAGGAACGCATCCAGATCTTCAACGGCGTCGTCATCTCCCGCTCCGGCGGCGGCGTCCGTGAGGTCTTCACCGTCCGCCGGATCGTCGCCGGGGAGGGCGTGGAGCGGACCTTCCCGGTCCACTCCCCCCGGATCGCCGACGTCGCCGTGAAGCGCTCGGGCAAGGTCCGCCGGGCGAAGCTCTACTACCTGCGGGACCGCGTCGGCAAGGCCGTCCGCCTGAAGGAGCGCGTCCGCGGCAAGGCGAGCGAGGCCGAGGCCGCCGCCGCCCGCGTCCAGAAGCGCGAGGCCCGCAAGGTCAAGAAGGCCGCCAAGATCGAGGCCCGCGCCCAGCGCGCCACCGAGGGCCCCAAGCCCAAGGCCAAGAAGGGCGCCGAGGGCGAGTCCGCCCCCGCCGAGGGCGCCGAGTGATCCCGACCGGCCGTCCGGGCCGGGCCCGGCCGACCGCCCTCACGCCGGGCATCGCCCGGCACTCCGCCCCCCTCTCCCCGCTCGCGGGGAGAGGGTTGGGGTGAGGGGTCGGTGCAAGATCGCAAGGCCGTTCGCGTCGTCCGATCCCCCTCACCCGGGCTTCGCCCACCCTCTCCCCCGCAGACGGGGGCGAGGGTCCGGATCTGCCCCCCTCTCCCCGCGAGCGGGGAGAGGGGAGGCTCTGACCGGGACGCCCGGCCCCGCCTGCACCACCCTCGGATGAACGAACGGGACGAGCCGGCCCATCGAACACCGATCGGAGGTTGCCGACCCATGCGATCCCCGTCCCGCACCGCCCCCCGCCCCGATCGCGGCACCCCACCCCCCTGGTTGGCCGAGGTCCAGACGCCCCCCGATTCGATCCCGGCGGATGCCGACCGGCCCGCCCCTGCCCTGCTCGACGCCGGGGGGCGGCCGATCCCCTCGCCCGACGCCTGGGCGCGCCGCCGGGCCGAGCTGCGACGCGCCTGGCTCGACTTCCTCGGCCGCATCGACGACCCCGGCCCGCTCCCGCCCCCGACCGTCCTGGGGCGGGACACCGTCGCCCCCGAGGCCGACGGCCAGCCTCCGGTCGATCGCCTGCTCGTCCGGTATGAGCCGGAGCCCGGCCGACTCGTCGAGGCCTACCTGCTCCGCCCGGCCGACCCGGCCCCGCTCGCCAGCCGCCCCGGCGCGGTCGTCCTCCATTCGACGGTCGACTACACGATCCGCCAGCCCGCCGGGCTCGAAGGGCCCGCCGACAAGTCCATCGGCCTGCACCTGGCCCGACGGGGTTACGTCGCCGTCTGCCCCCGCTGCTTCCTCTGGGAACAGGGCGGCCCCGGTCGCTACCAGGACGCCGTCGCCTGGCAGCGCCGACGCCACCCCGGGGCGACCGGCACCGCCCAGATGACCTTCGACGCCCGGCGCGCCCTCGACCTGCTCCTGGCCGAGCCCGACGTCGACCGGGACCGGGTCGCCGCCATCGGCCACTCGCTCGGGGCCAAGGAGGCGCTGTTCCTGGCCGCCCTCGACGACCGGGTCGCCGCGACCGTCTCCAGCGAGGGGGGCATCGGCATCGGTTACTCCAACTGGGACGCCCCCTGGTACCACGGCGAGGCGGTCAACCGGCCCGGCTTCGCCCTCGACCACGCCCAGGTGCTCGCCCTGGTGGCTCCCCGCCCGTTCCTGCTCATCGGCGGCGACTCGGCCGACGGCGACCGGAGCTGGCCCTACATCGAGGCCTGCCTGCCCGCCTATCGCCTGCTCGGCGCCCCCGACGCCCTCGGCCTGTTCAACCACCGCCAGGGGCACGCCTACCCGCCCGAGGCCCAGGCCCGGGCGTACGACTGGCTCGACTGGGGCCTCGGGGGCTGAGACGCCCGGCCCGGCCCGGCCCGCTGCCGGTCCTGGACACGGGGGCGATCGGGCCTTATCCTCCGGGTTTCCGACCGCCGAAAGGAGGCCGACCGGTCGACGCCGGACGGCGGTCCTCCCCGGCCGAGGCCCCCGGAGGTGCATCCCATGCCCCGATCCCCCCGCGTCGCCCTGCTCTCGATGATCCTGCTGGGGGGGGCCGCCCCCGCCCCCTGCCTCGCGGCCGACGACGAGGGCTGGCGCCCCCTGTTCGACGGCACCGCCCTCGACCGGGAGGCCTGGACCCAGGTCGGCGGGGGCGGCTTCTCCCTGGTCGACGGCTCCCTGCGGACGGACCCCTCGCCCGACGGCCTCGGCGTGCTCCTCTACACGAAGGAGACGCTGGGAGACTGCCAGATCCGGGTCGTCTACCGCTCCGAGGACGCCCGGGACAACGCCGGGGTCCACGTCCGGGTGGCCGACGACCTGGAGAAGCTCAAGGCCCCCTCCGACCCCGACGCCGAGACCGGCGCCTGGTTCGCCGTCCACCACGGCTACGAGGTGCAGATCTGCGACTTCCCCGACCCGCTGCACCGCACCGGCGCCATCTACTCCCTCGCCCCGGCCACGTCGAGCCCGGAGAAGGCCCCCGAGGAGTGGAAGACGATGGTCATCACCCTCGACGGCGACCTCGTCACGGTCGACGTCGACGGCGTCCGCCTCTCCGAGTTCGACCCCAAGGCCGAGGACCTGCCCCCCCGGACCGAGTGGTACGAGCCGAAGCGGGAGCCGGTGCGGCCCCGGGCCGGCTACATCGGCCTCCAGGTCCACGACCCCGGCGACGTGGTCTTCTTCAAGGAGGTCAGCATCCGACCGCTGCCCACCAGCCCGGAGTGATCCCGATGCGCATAGACTCCGTCGCAATGGCGGTGCTGGCCCTGCTCGGCCTGGCCGCACCGCCCTCCCCGGCGAGCGAGCCGTTGAAGGTCGGCACCTTCGACGTGGACGCCTCGCCGCCGGTCGGCACGCCGATGGCCTACGACCCGACCGAGGGGGTGCAGGACCCCCTGCACTGCAAGGGCGTGGTGCTCGTCGGCGAGGGCGGGCCGATCGTGCTGGTGGCGGTCGACTGGATCGGCATCGGCAACGGCGGCCAGGACGCGTTCAAGCGGGCGATCGCCGGGGCGGTCGGCACGACCCCGGACCGGGTCGCCGTCCATGCCCTGCACCAGCACGACGCGCCGACCTGCGACTTCACCGTCGCCGACCTGCTCGTCGAGCACGGCATCGACCCGGCCGAGTCCTACTTCGACCCCGACTTCGCCCGGGACGTGATCGCCCGGGCCGCCGAGGCCGCCCGCGAGGCGAAGGACGAGGCGAGGCCCGTCACCCACCTCGGCATCGGCGAGGGGATGGTCGGGCAGGTGGCCTCGAACCGCCGGATCCTCGGCGAGGACGGCAAGGTCCGGGCCACCCGGTACACCGCCTGCCAGGACGTGGAACTCCGCGCCGAGCCGGCCGGGACGATCGACCCGGACGTCAAGCTCCTCGCCTTCTTCGACGGCGAGGAGCCGGTCGCCGCCCTGTCGTACTACGCCACCCATCCCCAGAGCTACTACCGCACCGGGCTGGCCTCGTGCGACTTCCCCGGCCTCGCCCGGGAGGCCCGGGAGGACGAGACCGGCGTGCCCCACGTCCACTTCGACGGCGCCGGCGGGAACATCGGCGCGGGCAAGTGGAACGACGGGGCCCCCGAGAACCGCCGGCTCCTCGCCGATCGCCTGGCCGAGGGCATGAAACGGGCCTGGGAGGCCGCCTCGACGGCCCGGCACCCGATCTCGGCCGGGGATCTGGGGTGGGAGGCGGTGCCGGTGCTCCTGCCGCCGGGGAAACACCTGGTCGAGGAGGAGCTGGAGGCGACCCTCGAGGGCGGGGACGCCGAGGGCCGGGTGTCCGCGGCCCGGGGCCTGGCCTGGCTGAGGCGCTGCCGGGCGGGCGACCCGATCCCGGTCTCCTGCCTGTCGATCGGGCCGGCGAAGGTGCTGCACCTGCCGGGCGAGCTGTTCGTGGAGTACCAGCTCGCCGCCCAGGCGATCCGCCTCGACCGGTTCGTCTGCATGGCCGCCTACGGCGACTACGGCCCCGGCTACATCGGCACCGCCCACGCCTACGACCAGGTCGGCTACGAGGCGAGCGACCGGGCGTCGAAGGTGGCCCCGACGGTCGAGATCGTGCTACTGGACGCGATCGCCCGCCTGCTGGGGGAATCGCCGAGGGCGGCCGACTGATGCGGGATGGCGGAGGACGGATGGCCCGGCCGGCGGGGCGAATGATCGCGTCGGCCTCGATCCGGGGCCGGATCGCATCCGTCCTCCGTCCTCCGTCACGAGGCCCGGGTCAGAGGCTCGTGTCCTGGATCGTGTCCGCGTTGGCGTGGGGGATGAACTGCCAGGAGAGTTCGGAGAGGACGACCTCCATGAACTTCCGGCGGAAGGCGGTGCGGTTGACCGTGGCGCTGATGGGCATGGCCCCCTGGGTGCGGGGGAAGTTGGATTCGAGGACCTGGTCGTAGGTGACGAGGATCTCCTCGTCCCGCCCGGGGATGGGCTTGCCCTTCTCGTCGGTGGGGGTGGTCAGCTCG
This sequence comes from Tautonia plasticadhaerens, assembly GCF_007752535.1. GTDB lineage: Bacteria > Planctomycetota > Planctomycetia > Isosphaerales > Isosphaeraceae > Tautonia > Tautonia plasticadhaerens. Next base: position 8,125,496 of record NZ_CP036426.1, on the reverse strand, counting down.
AAGACCTTCACGTGGATCCGGGAGAGCCCCTGGAAGAGGCCGGGGCTGCTGGGGTTGTCGATCTCCATCCCCTCGACCTCGAGGAAGACGACCGCGTCGGCGTCGAAGTCGATGCCGGCGGCGGCGGGGTCGGTGTAGTTGGGGTGGCCGTCGGCCCAGACCTTGACCTTGGGGTAGGGGACGACCTCGATCTTCTTCACCTCGGCGGCGAGGGCCCGGCCGAGCCCCTTGGCCAGGTCCGCCTCCAGGTCGGGGAAGTCCCCCCGGGTGCCGGTGGTGGCGTGGGTCAGGATCACGACCTTCTTCCCCTTGAGCGACGGCCCCGGGGGGTCGACCTTGGGCTCGAAGGGCTGGAGGAAGTAGGCCAGGGCGCGGGGGTCGCACCCGGTGGCCAGGGAGAGCATCGCGAGGCCCAGCGCCGCGGCGGCGACCGCCCGTCGCGTCCGATCGAATGGCCGAAGGGTCATCCGTGTCCCCTCCCTTGAGTGCTGATCGAGCTTACCCGGACCAGTAGGTCCGGAGGATCCAGGCCGCCAGTCCCGACGCCGAGGCGACCACCACCGCCCCGGCCATCGGGCCGGAGGCGGTCCGGAACGGCCGGGGCCGCCCCGAGGCGGCCGAGCAGGCCATCCAGGCCGCCAGGAGACCCGAGCCCGGCGCCAGCAGGCATCCGGCGGGGCTGGCCCGCCAGGACTCCCGGGGTCTCCCCCGGGTGGCCAGGGCCCAGCTCGTGGTCATCCCGCACGTCGGGCAGCCGACGCCCGTCCGGAGCCGGGAGGCGCAGGGCGGCAGGCCCAGCCGCTCGTGGGTGCCGAACCCCCTGGGGTCCGGTTCGAGCGTCCGGGCCACGCCCAGCGCCGCCAGCAGGGCGGCCGCGCCGAGGGCCAGGGCGACTCGGGTCCTCGGGCCCAGCCTCGGTCGCGTCGGGGTCGTCATCTCGGGTGAAGGCTCGGGCCGACGCCCGGGGTCCGGGCGTCGGGCGACGGGGAGGGGCTCGAGGGCCGGGCTCGTCCGGTCCCTCCTCGCGGTGCGTCGGCGACGTGGGGCGTCACCCTACCCCGGATCGCCCCGCCGGGCAAGGCCACCTCGGGGCGGCCCCGGCGCCCGGGGCTCGGGCCCGGGTCGCCGGGGGGGGCCGCCTCGGGGGGCCGGGACCCCTCGGTCCCGCGTCGCCTCGCCTCGGGCCCCGGTCGCCCGGGAGGGGGTGAACATGCCGCCGGCCGTCGATGGGTCGACCGCCCCGACCGGCCGGGGATCGGCCGTCGGCGAGGCCCGCCCCGGCGGCCGGGGGGCCTCGCCGGGATCGAAGTCCTGATGAGGTTGGGAAATAAGTTTCGTCGCATGATTCCGGGGCTTACAATTTCGCAACGTGGGGATGCGACGGCACGCCGCACGAGGTTCGGATCGGATGCCCGTCGACCAGCGACGGTGCGAGGGCCCCCCGGAGGCGATCGCGATGGCCGAGGACGTGGTGACCCGGGATGCCGACACGGCGATCGACGACGAGGCCCTGGTCCGGGTCCTGTTCGAACGCCAGTTGCTGTCGACCGACCGCCTGCTGGTCGCCCAGCGACACGCCCAGGAGCAGGACATCGCCCTGATGCGCGCCCTGCGAGACTTGCACCTGGTCGCCCCCGAGGACCTGGAGAAGGCCGTCTCCGACCGCCTGGCGGAGCAGGAGGACGAGGAGCGGGCCCGCGCCGAGGCCGAGGCCGAGGGCCTCACGCCCGACGCCCCGGCCGCCGAGCCGGTCGCCGACGAGGAACGTGCCGAGCGCGACCTGAGGGCCGAGCTCCGCGGGATCGCCGAGACGGCCGTCCCCTCCGACCTGATCGAGCAGGTGATGATCCGGGGGCTGCTGGCCCGGGCCACCGACATCCACCTCGACCCGCACGACGACCGCTACCTCGTCCGGTTCCGGATCGACAGCCAGCTGCACCACATGGTGGATCTCGACCTGGAGACCGGCCAGGCGGTCGTCCGGGGGATCAAGATCCTCTCGGAGATGAACCTGGTCGAGTGCCGCCACCCCCAGGACGGCGCCCTGACGGTCCGACACCAGGGCCGGACGCACAACCTCCGCTGCTCGACCCTGCCGACGACCCGGGGCGAGAAGGTCGTGCTCCGGGTGCTGGAGCCGATCTCCGTCCGGTTCGAGATGGGCAACCTCGGCCTGGAGCCGGAGCAGGCGACCAAGATCAACCAGTTCCTCTCCCGGCCCTACGGCGCGGTGCTCGTCGGCGGGCCGGTCGGCGCCGGGAAGACGACGACGCTCTACAGCTGCCTGGACCGCGTCACCCACCCGCGCCGCAACGTGATGACGATCGAGGACCCGGTCGAGTACAACTTCCCCGGGGTGAACCAGGTGGAGATCAACAACCAGATCGGCCTGACCTTCGCCCAGGGGCTCCGGTCGATCCTCCGGCAGGACCCCGACGTGCTGATGATCGGCGAGATCCGGGACGACGAGACGGCCGCCATCGGCATCCGGGCCGCCCTGACCGGCGTGCTCGTCTTCAGCACGATCCACGCCTCCGACGCCGCCGGCACGATCACCTCGCTGTTCAATTACGGCGTGCCCGGCTACACGCTCAGCAGCGCCCTGCAGGGGGTGGTCAACCAGCGGCTCGTGCGGACGATCTGCCCCAACTGCCGGGTCAGCTTCAGGGCCGACGAGACGGTCGTCCGGGCGTTGAAGCTCGACCCCTCCGAGCACCGCGGCCTGACCCTCTACCGGGGAGAGGGCTGCGCCTCCTGCTTCCACTCCGGCTACCACGGGCGGACGGGGATCTACGAGGTGATGGACGTCTCCGAGTTGATCCGGGAGCTGATCCTGCTGCAGACGACCAAGGAGGTCATCCGCCAGGTCGCCCGGGACGAGGGGATGAAGACCCTCCGCCAGGCGGCCATCACCAAGGTGATCCAGGGGGTGACGACCATCGAGGAGATGTACCGGGTGACGCTCTGACCCGTCGGGGGCCGGGGGAGGGAGGCGAGATGGGGGCACGTGGCCGGGGGAGCCCGCCCGGGCGCCGGACGCGGTTCCGGTTGTGGATGCTCCTCGTCCTGGTCGCCGTCGCGGCCCTCGGGTCGGCGAGCGTGACCCATTGGCGGCGGACGACCGTCGTCGCACTCGGCCCCGTCGACGCGGACCGGGATGGGGAGGGAGAAGGCACCTGGAGGCGGTACGCCGATGGCCGGGTGGACGTCATCCCGGGATGGCATTGAGGGCCCGGCCCCCCCCTCCCCGGAGATCGATGCGACCGGGCCGGGGGGGGCCGGTCGCATCGCGGGGCGTCCGGGCCGCGATCGGCCGGTCGACCGGGAGCCGATCACCCGGCCGGGGTGGTGCCGGCCTCGACGGGCGTGCGGCCCTGGGAGGCGGAGGGGGGTGGCAGGGGCTCGGCGTCGTCTTTCCCTTCGTCCTCGCCCTCGCCCTCGTCGTCCTCGTCGTCGTCCGGGGCGGCCAGGCTGATGCGGCCGAAGAGGTCGGCCTGGAACATCAGGGCGGTGAGCAGGGTGAGGACCACCGCCAGGGTGATGCCCAGTCGGGCCAGCAGGTAGGCCTCGCTGCCGAGCGTGCCGTAGGCGGGCACGATCACCCGGGGGGCGAGCCCCCGGTTGAAGGAGATCGGCACGGAGCCGACCAGCGTGGCCCCCCGCCGCAGGCCATGGGCATAGACCCGCCTCGCGTACTCCTGGCGGCTGAACGCGACGTCGCCGTCGCTGACGTAGACGGTGTGGTCGATCCGGTCCCCGGGGGGGATCGGGAAGAGGTCGTAGGTGAAGACGCCGATGTTCTTCGTGGCGACGAGCACGCCGAAGAGCGTGGCCTCCATCGCCGAGATCGCCAGCAAGGGCAGCAGGATCGCCAGCGTCGAGGCCCCCTTCCGCTTCCGGGCGGCGGCCATCGCGCGTCGAGGCCCCAGCGTCCCGTCCCCGTCGCGGGCCGTGGTCAGGTAGACGGCCGCCGGCAGGGCGACCAGCAGGACGATCCCCAGCACCAGAAGGGTGGGGGGCGGGAGGATCGGCCTGGCCGGCTCGACCTGCTGGCTGCCGTCGGCCAGCCAGGGGACGAGGACCAGGCCGCCGACCAGCCCGGTCGCCAGCAGCAGCCGGCCGGCCGCCCGGCCGAACCTCTCCCCGGCGGCCGTGGCGGGCTTCGGGGCGTCCGCCGGCTCCATCGACCGGCCGGCGTGCTCGATCCGCCGGACGTAGGTGAAGGCGGCGGTGACCAGCATCCCCATCGCCAGCCAGACGCCGACGACGGGGGCGGCGATCAGGGCGGTCGTCGCCAGGGCCAGCAAGATGACCGCGGCGGCGGTCTCGGCCCAGGGCGCGCTCATCGCCCCTCGGAGGCGATCGACCGAGCTGGGCCCCTCCGCCGACTTGAAGCGGGGGACGACCACCTCGGATCGGCAGTCCCAGCACGTGATCGTCGTCCGGGTCGGGCTGCGACGGGCCCGGAGCATCCGGCCGCACTTGCATTTGACGAAGGCGAACATGGGGCGTCGGCGCTCCGCGGGGCGATCGTCGGCTCGGGATCATGGGCCTCGCGACCCATCGGCGCACTCCTCGAATATCCCGCCCGGGACACCCGCCCGCAAGGGCCGATCGGCCGATCCGCCGGGCGTCCGGGGCCGATCGGCACGCGAAATGAAGGATAGCGCGGCCGGTGGGGACCGGCCGCGGTCGTCGGCGGGACCCGAGGGGGAGAGGGGGCGGATCATCATGGGATCGACCACAGGGCGGCGGTTGCCCGTCGGCGCCGAGCCGCTCCCGGGGGGGGGCGGGGTGCACTTCCGGGTCTGGGCCCCGGATCGGGAGCGGGTGGAGGTCGTCTTCGAGGGGGGAGAGACCCGGGCCCTGGCCCTCGAACGGGAGCCGGGGGGGTATCATTCGGGGCCCATCCCGGGCGTCGGCCCCGGCGCCCGGTATCGGTTCCGGCTCGACGGCGAGGGGCCGTTCCCCGACCCCGCCTCCCGATTCCAGCCGGAGGGGCCGCACGGCCCCTCGGAGGTGATCGACCCCGACGGCTTCCCCTGGTCCGACGCCGGGTGGGAGGGGATCGACCCCGAGGGCCAGGTCCTCTACGAGCTGCACGTCGGCACCTTCACCGACGCCGGCACCTGGGGGGCCGCCGCCGACCGGCTGCCGGGCCTGGCCGAGCTGGGGGTCACCGCGATCGAGCTGATGCCCGTGGCCGAGTTCCCCGGCCGCTTCGGCTGGGGCTACGACGGGGTCGACCTCTTCGCGCCGACCCGGCTCTACGGCCGCCCCGACGACCTGAAGCGGTTCGTCGACCGCGCCCACGAGGTGGGCCTCGGGGTGATCCTCGACGTCGTCTACAACCACTTCGGCCCCGACGGGAACTACCTCCCCAGCTTCAGCCGCCACTACATGTCGACCCGGCACACGACCGAATGGGGGGAGTCCCCCAACTTCGACGGCGAGCAGTCCGGGCCGGTCCGGGAGTTCGTGCTGGCGAACGCGGCCTACTGGATCGACGAGTTCCACCTCGACGGACTCCGGGTCGACGCCACGCAGGACGTCCACGACGACTCCCCCGAGCACCTGCTGGCCGCCATCACCCGGGCCGCCCGCCGGGCGGCCGGCGGGCGCCGGGTGCTCCTGGTGGCCGAGAACGAGCCGCAACACGCCGAGATCCTGACGCCGATCGAGGAGGGCGGCCTCGGCTTCGACATGGCCTGGTCCGACGACTTCCACCACACCGCCCTCGTCGCCCTGACCGGCCGCAACGACGCCTACTACGCCGACTACCTCGGCTCGGCCCAGGAGTTCGTCTCGGCGCTGAAGCGGGGCTGGCTCTACCAGGGGCAGAAGAACGTCCGACAGTCGAAGCGGAGGGGCACCCCGGCGTTCGACCGCGCCGCCTGCCAGTTCGTCTTCTTCCTGCAGAACCACGACCAACTGGCCAACTCGATGAGGGGGGAGCGGCTGCCCCACCAGTGCGGCCCGGGACGGTACCGGGCGATGACAGCGTTGTGGCTGCTCGCCCCCCAGACGCCGATGTTCTTCCAGGGGCAGGAGTTCGCCTCGTCCCGCCCCTTCCTCTACTTCATGGACCACGTCCCCGAGCTGGCCGAGGCCGTCCGGCGAGGGCATGACGAGTTCCTCATGCAGTTCGACGACCTCGCCCTGCCGGAGATCCAGGCCCGGCTGCCCGACCCCGGCGACCCGGCCACGTTCCTCCGCTGCAAGCTCGACCACGACGAGCGGGTCGGCCATGCCCACGACTTCGCCCTCCACTGCGACCTGCTCCGGCTCCGGCGCGACCGCCAGGGCCTGAGGGGCCCGGTCGACGGCGCCGTGCTCGGGCCCGAGGCGTTCGTCGTCCGGTCGTTCGACCCCGACGGCGGCGGCGACGACCGGCTGCTCGTCGTCAACCTCGGCCGGGCCCTGCACCTCGACCCGCCCCCCGAGCCCCTGCTGGCCCCGCCGGGGGGGACCTCCTGGGAGATCCTCTGGTCGAGCGAGTCCCACCAGTACGGCGGCACCGGCACCCCGACCCTGGAGGCCGGCGACGGCTGGCACCTCCCCGGCCACGCCGCCGTGCTGCTCCGCCCCCGAGCCGACGACGACCACCCGACCGAGGACGCCCCCCATGCCGTCTGAGTCGAAGACCGACACCATCCGGACCCTGGCCTGGAGGCGGGACGAGGACGACCCCCGCCGCCTGCTCGACCGTGAGTGGCTGGTCACCAACGGCCTGGGGGGCTACGCCTCGGGCACCCTCTCCGGCGCCCACACCCGGCGCTACCACGGCCTGCTGATCGCCGCCCTGGCCGGCAGCTTCGGCCGGACCCTGATGCTCGGCCACCTCTCCGACCGCCTCCGATTGCCCGACGGCTCGGTCGTCGGCCTCGGCGGGGAGGAGCGCGCCCGCGGGGACGCGCTGGACCTGCACGGCGCCGCCCACCTGGCCGAGTTCCGCCTCAACCACGGCCTGCCCGTCTGGCGGTACGAGTTCCCCACCGGCCACGTCGTCGAGAAGCGGCTGCTCATGCCGCACCTGCAGAACACGACGCACCTGACCTACCGCCTCGTCTCCGGGGCGGGGCCGCTCCGGCTGAAGCTGCGCCCCTCGGTCCACTTCCGCTCCCACGACGCCGAGGTCGACCGGGAACTCCCCGGCGAGTACAGCCTGACGGCCGCCGCCGACCGCTACGAGCTGAGCAAGTCCGGCGGCCTGCCGCCGCTCCGGCTGACCCTGGTCGGCCCGAGGTCGGCCTACACGATGGAGCGGGCCCGGGTCGACGAGGTGTACTACCGGATCGAGGACAACCGGGGCTATCCCGCCACCGGCGACTTCTGGAGCCCCGGCTACTTCCGGGCGGATCTGGCCGAGGGGGAGGACGTGACGCTGATCGCCTCGACCGAGCCCTGGTCGGCCGTCGAGGCCCTCTCCCCCGAGGAAGCCGCCGAGGCCGAGTTCACCCGACGCACCCGGCTCATCGACCGCTCCCACCCGCTCGCCCGATCCGGCCCGGCCGCCGAGCTGGTGCTGGCCGCCGACCAGTTCCTCATCACCCCCGCCGGCCGGGTGGAGGACGCCGCCCGCGCCCACGCCGCAGGGGACGAGCTGAAGACCGTCATCGCCGGCTATCACTGGTTCACCGACTGGGGCCGGGACACGATGATCTCCCTCGACGGCCTCACCCTCTGCACCGGCCGGGAGGCCGAGGCCCGGGACATCCTCCGCACCTTCGCCCACGCCATCCGCGACGGCCTGATCCCCAACCTCTATCCCGAAGGCGACAGCCACGGCCTCTATCACACCGCCGACGCCACCCTCTGGTTCTTCCACGCCATCGACCGCTACTTCCGCGTCACCAACGACCGCCGGACCCTGGAGTCCCTCGTCCCCAGGCTCCGGGAGGTCGTCGAACGCCACCTGGAGGGCACCCGGCACGGCATCCGGATCGACCCGGCGGACGGCCTCCTCACCCAGGGGGAGGAGGGATATCAGCTCACCTGGATGGACGCCAAGGTCGGCGACTGGGTCGTCACCCCCCGCCGGGGCAAGGCGGTCGAGCTGAACGCGCTCTGGTACAACGCCCTGAAGAACCTGGAGGGCTGGGTCCGGGACCTGCACGGCGACGCCGAGGCCGCCCCCTACGCCGAGCACGCCGGTCGCTGCCGGGTGTCCTTCAATGATCGCTTCTGGTACGACGAGGGCGGATTCCTCTACGACGTCGTCGACGGCGAGGACGGCGCCGACGACCCCGCCTGCCGGCCGAACCAGATCTTCGCCGTCAGCCTGCCGAACCCGGTCCTCGACGAGTCGCGGTGGCTCCCGGTCTTCCAGGCCGTCCGGGACCGCCTGCTGACGCCCGTCGGCCTCCGGTCGCTGGCCCCCGGCCACCCCGACTACAAGCCGAAGTACTTCGGCGACCGCCGGGCCCGGGACGCCGCCTACCACCAGGGGACCGTCTGGGCCTGGCTGATCGGCCCGTTCCTCGACGCCTGGCTCAAGGTCCGCCCCGAGGACCGAGCCGGCGCCCGGGCCTGCCTCGACGGCCTGATCGCCCACCTCGACGACTTCTGCGTCGGCTCCATCGCCGAGGTCTTCGACGCCGAGCCCCCCTTCCACCCCCGGGGCTGCATCGCCCAGGCCTGGAGCGTCGCCGAGGTGCTCCGCTGCCTGATCGTCCTCGGCGAATCGGAGTGACCCCGAGGCCCCGCCCCCGGAACGAACGACGCCCCGGGAGGGCGGGCCCCCCCATCGGGGGAGTCCGGGCCTCCCGGGGCGCCGGGGGGTCGCAAGGCGGGTGGGCGTCGCGCGACCGATCGATCAGTTGTCGGTGTCTTCCTCGATCACGTCGCCGGCCTCGGCCGCGACCTCGCCGGCCTGCTCGTAAGTCTCGCCCTGCTCCTCGGTGATCTCGCCGGCCTCGTCGGAGGTGACGATGCCGTCCTCCTGGGCGTCGATGGCGGTCTCGGCGGTCTCGGCCTGCTCCTCCTGGAGCTCGTCCTGCGCGTTCTCCAGCTGCTGCTCCTCGGAGCAGCCGGCGGCGGCGAACAGGCCGAGGCCGAAGATCATCATCAGCGAGGCGAACTTCTTCAACAGCATGGGGTGACTCCGTGGTTCGAACGTCGAGTTTCGCGATCCGGTGGATGCCCCGCGTCATCGGGTCTGGACGCGAAGGATGCGAGGCGTGTGGCGAATTCCTTGAGCAAACGCCGCGCCGAACTCGCTCGGATGTCCGGGCGGATCCGAGGGCGGCGGCCGGTTGTCCTTGACGCAATTGCCGGGGTCGACTACAGATCGGCCCTCCGGATCCGGCCCGGGGGGCGGGGTCGACGCGAGAGGGATCGGAGGGATCGCATGGACGACGGCGGCATCTACGAGGCGCCGAGGCAGGTCGAGGACGTCGGCGACTGCCATTTCTACCACGTCATGGACCTGCCCGGCTTCGGCGTCGTCGGCGGCGAGTGGGACCTCCGGGGCCGCGAGCACGCCTACCTCGGGGGCGAGCCCCTGCGGGGGCGTCGGGTGCTGGAGCTGGGCACGGCCAGCGGGGCGCTCTGCCGGTTCATGGACGAGCAGGGGGCCGAGGTGGTCGGCTTCGACCTCTCGCCGGAGCACTCCTGGGACATGGTCCCCTTCGCCAAGTTCGACGTCGACGCGCTGATCGCCTCCAGCCGGGAGCACATCCGACGCCTGAACAACGCCTGGTGGCTCGTCCACCGCCTGTTCAACCTCCGGGCGAGGCTCGTCCACGGCACGGCGCACCACATCCCCGCCGAGATCGGGCCGGTCGACGTGTCGACCGCCTGCGCGATCTTGCTCCACCTCCGAGACCCCTTCGGCGCCCTCGCCAACGCCGCCCGGCTGACCCGGGAGACGATGATCGTCGCCGACGTCCACCCCGAGCAGCCCGAGGGGGCCGGGCTCGGCTCCGCCGTGCCCCGCCACGCCCGGTCGCCGATCCCGGGGGCCGTCTACCTGCTGCCGAACCCGGTCTGCGAGGACCCCGCCGGCGCCTTCGCCTGGTGGAGCCTCCCGCCCGAGGCGATCGGCCAGTTCCTCGGCGTGCTCGGCTTCGAGGACCAGTCCGTGACCGACAGCTTCCAGATCTTCCAGGGCAAGCCGACCCGCATGTACACGGTCGTCGGCCGCCGGACCCGGCCCCTGCGGTGACCGGCGGCCGGGTCAGCCGTCCCGCCGGGGGGGCGGGGCGAGGCCGATCACGGCCCGGGGGATGCGGGCGTCGGCCACGGGGGAGGCGGTGACGGGGACGACGTCGCCCCCCTCCTTGGAGATCAGCAGCGGCACGGCCTCGGGGCCGAACCGGGCGCGGAAGGCCCCGGCGGGGTCGTCGCCGTCCTCCAGGGGGAGGCGCTCGACGGTGGACCCGGAATAGAGCATCGAATCGAGGTGCTTGTAGGTCATGCCGGGGCCGAACAGGACGCGGCCGTGCAGCTCCAGGGCGACGGAGCGGCCGGCCTCGTGCGCGTCGACGGCGTCGATCTGGGCCGAGAGGCTGGAGGCCACGTCGGGCTCGGGGCCGGCGTCGCCGTTGGCCGGGTTGCGGGCGGCGCCGTGGGGCTCGGGGGTGAGTTGGAAGACGCTCTCGCGGCCGAAGAGGCTGGTGAAGTGCAGGGCGGCCAGGCTGTTGACCTCCTCGTTGGGCGTGAGGGACAGCAGCCGGCCGATCCGGCCGGCGTCGATCCGCTCCCGGACGAAGGGGGAGAGGATGCTGGCGTGCAGCGTCGGGATGCCGTCGTGGTCGGCCGAATCGAGGCGGTCGGTCCGGGTGTCGACCAGCATCACCGGGATCTCCTCGGCCCGGAGGGCCCGGGCGATGGCCAGGCCGATCGGGTTGGCCCCGGCGATCAGGTAGCCGAGCCGGCCGCCGGTCAGCCCCAGCCTGCGGGCCAACGGCCCGGAGGCCAGGCCGTAGACGATCACCGTGCCGATGATCGCCGTGAAGGCCGCCGGCACCAGCCGATCGGCCCCCGCGATCCCCTCCCCCCTCAGGCGGATCGCGAAGACCGAGGCCACCGCCGCCGCCACGATCCCCCGGGGCGCCATCCCCATCAGGAAGATCCGCTCCGGCCACCCCAGGCCCTGGCCGGCGGTCGACGCCAGCACCGCCAGCGGCCGGGCCAGCAGGATCAGGGCCAGGGTGAACAGCACGCTGCCCGGCCCGGCCGCCGCGATCTGCCCGGGGGAGAGCCGGGCCGCCAGCACCACGAACAGGACCGAGACGAGCAGGACCGTCAGGCTCTCCTTGAACTCGGCGATGTGCCGGATCGACACCGACCGCTGATTCGCCAGCACCAGGCCCATCACCGTGACCGTCAGCAGGCCGGACTCCTCCTGGAGCACCCCCGAGAGCGTGAACGAGGCCACCACCACCATCAGGGCCACCGGGTTGTGCAGGTAGTCCGGCACCCAGTACCGCCCGAGCACCCAGATCATCGCCGCCGCCCCCGAGACGCCCACCGCCAGGCCGACGACGAGCGTCCTCAGGGCCCCGGCGATCACCACCGAGAGCCCCGCCCCCGCGCCGTCGGCCGAGCCGATGAACTCGAAGACGAGCACCGCCAGCACCGCCCCGATCGGGTCGATGACGATCCCCTCCCACATCAGGATCGGCCCCACCCCCCCCGACGGCCGGACGTGCCTCAGCAGCGGGCCGATCACCGTCGGCCCCGTCACCACCAGGATCGCCCCGAGCAGGATCGCCAGCGGCCAGGGCACCCCGACCAGGAGCTTCGCCGCCACCGCGCCGATCGCCCAGGTCACCCCCGCCCCCACGGTCACGAGGTTGCGGATCACCGCCATCGAGGTCCGCAGGTCGGCCAGCCGGAGGCTCAGCCCCCCCTCGAACAGGATGACCGCCACCGAGAGGGAGATGAGCGGCGGCAGCGTGTCGCCGAGCAGGGCGTTCGGGTCGACCAGCCGTCCCGGGCCCAGCCACTCCGCCCCCGGCCCGGCCGCCAGCCCGGCGATCAACAGCAGCAGGATCGCCGGCAGGTTCAGCCTCCAGGCCACCCACTGCGCCCCGATCCCCAGCACGACGATCGCCGCCAGCTGGACCATCACCTCGGTCTGCATCCGCCCCTCCGCCTCGCCCTTCGCCCGGGAAGCCGCCCCGACCGTACCCGGTCGTCCGGGATCGGGGCCGGGAAGCCCAGCGATCGCCGTGCCGACGCCGGGCGGCCCCCGATTTGCCCAGCCCGAGGGCGGGGAAGGACCCCGGTCGGGCGCCCCTCGCCCGATGACCGTGCCGATCGCCAGGGGACCGCCCGATGGAACCGAATCAGATCGTCCTGAGGAGCCTCCGCGACCTGGCGGGGGACTTCCTCTCGCTCCTCCCGCAGCTGGCCATCGGCCTGGCCTTCCTCGCGGTCACCTGGCTGGCGGCCGCCGGGGCCGATCGCGGCCTGAAGAACGTCTTCGGCCGGACCCGGATCCGCAAGTCGCTCGGCGAGCTGTTCCGCCAGCTCGCCACCATCCTGATCTGGGTGGCCGGGCTGCTGACGGCCGCAGTCATCATCTTCCCCACCGTCACGCCCGCCAAGGCCCTGACGGCGCTGGGCCTGGGCTCCATCGCCGTCGGCTTCGCCTTCAAGGACATCTTCGAGAACTTCATCGCCGGGATGCTGATCCTGCTCCGGGAGCCCTTCCAGCTCGGCGACTGCATCGAGTGCCAGGGGCTGGAGGGCTTCGTCGAGGAGATCACCATCCGCGACACCCACATCCGCCAGACCGACGGCCAGCGGGTGGTCATCCCCAACGCCGCCCTGTTCATGAACCCGGTGACCGTCCGCACCGACCTGGACCTGAGGCGCACCACCATCGTCTGCGGCGTCGCCTACGGCGAGGACGTCGACCGCTCCCGGGAGGTCATCCGGTCCGCCGTCGAGGGCCTGCCGACCGTCTCGACCCGCAAGGACGTGGAGATCTTCGCCCAGGGCTTCGGCGCCAGCAGCATCGACTTCGAGGTCACCTGGTGGACCGGCTCGCGGCCGCTGGACATCCGCCGGTCCCGGGACGAGGTCGTCGCCGCCGTGAAGCGGGCGCTGGACGACGCGGGCATCGAGATCCCGTTCCCCTACCGCACCCTCACCTTCAAGGACCCGGTCGGCGTCTCCGTCCGCCACGGCGACGGGGCGTTCCGGGAGGACGATTGACCCGAATGGCGCATCCGGTGACCCTCCGATCCTCGCCCCCGCTTGCGGGGAGAGGGTGGGCGAAGCCCGGGTGAGGGGGCTTGGTCGACGCGCAGGGCCTTGCGATTCCTCGAAGGCCCCTCACCCGGGCCCTCTCCCCGCTCGCGGGGAGAGGGAGTCGGAGCGGGGACGTGTCGGATGCCCCGGCCGGCTCAGGCCAGGATGTCCCGGACCACCGTGCCGTGCACGTCGGTCAGGCGGAAGTCCCGGCCGGAGTAGCGGTAGGTGAGCTTCTCGTGGTCGACGCCCAGCAGGTGGAGCATCGTGGCGTGCAGGTCGTGGACGTGGACCCGGCCCTCGATCGCGTTCATGCCGAACTCGTCGGTGGCGCCGTGGGTGTGGCCCGCCTTCACGCCGCCGCCGGCGAGGAACATCGAGAAGCCGGTGTTGTGGTGGTCCCGGCCCGGCTCCCCCTTCTTGGCCGGCTCGGAATAGGGCGTCCGGCCGAACTCGCCCCCCCAGACGACCAGGGTGTCTTCCAGCAGCCCGCGACCCTTCAGGTCGGCCAGCAACGCGGCGGTGGCCTTGTCGGCGTCGTCGCACAGCCGGCGGTGGCCCTCGTCGTTGGCGGTGTGGGTGTCCCAGGGCTGCTTGTTCCGGCCGTCGACGTAGTAGACCTGGACGATCCGCACGCCGCGCTCGACCAGCCGCCGGGCCAGCAAGCAGCTCTGGCCGAAGGTGGTCCGGCCGTAGGCGTCCCGCAGGCGGTCGGGCTCGCGGCCGAGGTCGAACGTCTCGCCCGCCTCGGACTGCATCTGGAAGGCGAGTTCGAGGGCGGAGATCTGGGCGTCGAGCGCGGCCTCGTGCGGGCGCTGACGGCGGTGCAGGTCGTTGATCTGCTGGATCAGGTCGAGCTGCCGACGCTGCTCGGGGCGGTCGAGCTTCGCGTGCTTCAGGTGGGCGATCATCGTGTGCACGTCGAGGTCGGTCGTGTTGACCGACATGCCCTGGTGCTCGCCCGGCAGGAAGCCGCTCGACCACAGCTGCGGCCCGACCACCGGCAGCCCCGGGCAGAGCACGACGAACGGCGGCAGGTTCGCGTTCTCCGAGCCGAGCCCGTAGCTGACCCAGGAGCCGAGGCTCGGCCGGATCGGCTGCTGGTTGCCGGAGTGCATCATCAGCAGGCCCGGCTCGTGGTTCGGCGTGTCGGTGTGCATGCCGCGCAGGACGCAGAGGTCGTCCGCGTGCCGGGCCAGGTTCGGGAACAGCTCGCTCATCACCACGCCGCTCTCGCCCCGGGGGCGGAAGCGGAAGGGGGAGGGCATGAACGTGCCGCCCTTGGTCCTGACGGCGAATTCCTTCGCCGACGGCTCCGCCCCGGCGTGGGCCGCCAGCGCGGGCTTGGGATCGAAGGTGTCCACGTGCGACGGGGCGCCGTTCATGAACAGGAAGATCACCCGCTTGGCCTTCGCCGGGTGGTGCAGTCCGTCGAGGCCGGTGGTCGCCCCCCGGGCGGGGGCGGCCAGCAGGCCGCCGGCCTCCATGGCCCCGGCGAGGCCGAGCATGCCGAAGCCCGAACCGGCGCGGCCGAGGAGCTGGCGGCGGGTCAGGGGGCGGGGGTCGTCTCGGCGGTCGAGGGTCATGGTGGGCTCCTCGTCTCGGCGGCGGGGCGGGCGGGGAAACGCGAGGATCGACCTGGGATCGGATCAGTCGATGATCAGGAATTCGTTCGAGGCGATCAGCGCCTGGGCGTAGGTGGCCCAGGCCCGGGAGGGATCGCCGGCGTCGGCGTCGAGGAAGTCCAGCGCCAGGGCCTCCTCCGTGGACGAAGGGGGCCGGGAGAACAGGAGGCGATGGGCCAGCTCGATCCGGGAAGACGGGTCGTCGCCGGCCTCCCGGGCGAGGCGGTCGGCCAGGCGCTCGGCGTGCCGGGTGACGAACGGGCTGTTCAGCACGAACAGCTTCTGGAGCGGCGTCGTCGTCCGGGCCCGGCCGTCGCTGTGGGTGTTCGGGTCGGGGAAGTCGAACCGGGCGAGCATCGGGTGCAGCTCCAGGCGGCTGACCGCGCTGTAGACCGTCCGACGCCCCGCCTCGGGGTCGCTCGGGTCGATGGACGGCCCGCCGACGGTGCGGTCCAACGCGCCCGAGGCGTCGAGCACCGCGTCCCGCCAGGCCTCGACCGGCAGCCGCTTGCGGCTCATCCGGCCGAGCAGGGCGTTGGCCGGGTCGATCGACCGGTGCTCATCGGTGATGTCGGTCGACTGCCGATAGGTGCCGGAGGTCGCCAGCTCCCGGACGAGCCACTTGAGCGACCAGCCCCCCTCGGAGACGAACCGGGCGGCCAGGTCGTCCAGCAGCTCCGGGTGGGTGGGCGGCTCGCCCAGCGCCCCGAAGTTGCTGGTGGTGCCGACGATCGGGCGGCCGAAGAGCTGCCCCCAGACCCGGTTGACGAAGACCCGGGCCGTGAGCGGGTTCTCCGGGTCGGCGATCGCCTCGGCCAGGTCCCGCCGGCCGCTGGAGGAATCGTCCCCCAGCGGGACGGGCTCGTCGACCCGGTCGGAGAGCACCGCCAGGAAGTGGCGGCGTGCGACGGGGCCCTTCTGGTCGACGTTCCCCCGGATGAAGATGTTCAGGTCGGTCGGCTCCGCATCCTTGAGGATGTGGATCGCCTCCTCGGGCTCCTCGGCCTCGCCGGACTTCTTCGTCTCGGCGTCGTCGTCCAGCGGGCGGTTGAACATGACGGTGCTGGCGAAGACGCCGGCCAGGGCGTAGTAGTCCTCGGTCGGGATCGGGTCGAACTTGTGGTCGTGGCAGCGGGCGCAGGCGACCGTCAGCCCGAGCAGGCCCCGGGAGACGACGTCGACGCGGTCCTCCCACTCGTCGGCCATCACCTCGGGGGAGTTCCGGCGATAGTACTTCGGCCCCAGGCCGACGAAGCCCAGGGCGGCCAGGCCCTCCTCGTCGTCGGGGTCGATCAGGTCGGCGGCGAGCTGCTCCCGGACGAAGGCGTCGAAGGGCAAGTCGTCGTTGAACGCCCGGATGACCCAGTCCCGGTACCTGTAGGCGTTCGGATAGCAGAGCGACGCGTCGTCGCCGACGATGTGCGCCTGGTCCTCGGCATATCGCGAGAGGTCGAGCCACGCCCTCGCCCAGCGCTCGCCGAAGTGAGGCGAGGCGAGCAGGCCGTCGACGAACCGGCCCACCGCATCCGGCCCGCCGTCGACCACGAACGCCTCGACCGAGGCCGGTTCGGGGGGCAAGCCGGTGAGGTCGAACGACAGCCGACGGGCCAGGGCGCGGCGGTCGGCCTCGGGGTTCGGGGAGAGCCCGGCGGCGTCGAGCCGCGCGAGGACGAAGGCGTCGACCCGGGAACGGACCCAGGTCGGATCCGAGACGGCCGGCGGCTCCTGCCGGGTCGGCGTCGAGAAGGCCCAGGAGGACCGCGCCGACTCCCAGTCGATCGCCGGGGCGTCCATCGGGGCGACCTCCGCGGCCTCGGCGTCGACGGGCACCCGGGGGTCGGGGGCGCCCATGCGGACCCACTCCTCGAAGGCGGCGATCACCCCCGACTCGAGCTTCCCGGACGGGGGCATCTGCACGTGTGTATCATAGCGGATCGCCTCGATCAGGAGGCTCAGATCCGGGTCCCCCGGCTCGACGGCCGGGCCGCCGTCGCCGCCCCGCAGCAGGGCGTCCCGGGTGTCGAGCTGCAGGCCGCCCTTCGCCGTGCCCTCCTCGACCGAGTGGCAGGAGTAGCATTGCTCGATGAGCACCGGCCGGATCTTCGACTCGAACAGCGTCAGCCCCTCCGCGTCCGATCCGCCCTCGGCCCCGATCGGGGCCGAGCCCAGCGCGATCGCCAGCAGCGCGGCGGCGGAGGTCGTCGACCGGCCCGGTCGTCGGGCCCTGGTGGTGGCGATCCTCATCGGGGGGCCTCCCATACATCGGCTGCTCGATTCGACGCGACGCCGCGAGGCGACGCGCCCCGGATCCCTCGGCGAGGGCCCCGCCCGGGTGCTGGCCGCGACCCGGGAGGACCCCCCGACCTCCCTTGGAGTTTAGCCGGTGTTCAACAGGGCGTCGAGCCCCGAGACGGATGCTGGACGGGGAAGAGTGAATGCGTGATGGCGGGAGTTCTCGTCATGCGTCGGCCACCGTCGCGCCTCCGCCCGCCCCGGCTCAGAGCCTCAGGTAGATCTTCTGCCGGTCGAGGAAGCGGACGAACGTCACCGTGATCGCGAAGAAGATCAGCAGGCCCGCCAGCGCCCACCAGAGCGGGGAATCGCCGGGGACGACCGAGTGCACCGTCCCCTCGACGGCGTGGTGGATGACGTAGGCCGCCAGCGGGTTCATCCCGAGCAGCCGGAACAGCTCGATCGACAGGCCCAGCCGATCGCAGGCGAGGACGAACAGGGCGTACAGGGCCAGGGCGAAGCCGGTGGAGAACCAGATGAAGGGGATCGTGACGATCCGCTTGTCCATCATCCAGTAGTTCGCGGCGATCACCTCGGGCTCGACCAGCGGCGCCGTCGCCAGCAACTCCGAGGGCTCCCGGTCGGCGATGCGGGACAGCGGCGGGATCACCGGTGAGGCGGCGATGTCTTCCGGCCGGCCCAATCCGTCGGTCCGGCGGTCCTCCGGGCCGTAGAGGGTGCTGAAGCAAGAGAGCCCGTAGGCGAGCACCATCGCCAGCGTCCCCCAGCCGATCAGCCGGGCCGAGGCCGGGCCCGGCGAGCGGCCGGGGGCCACCATCACGTCGTGGGCGAGCGTGCCGGCGAGCATCGGCACCGACCAGTGCAGCAGCCCGAAGAACCCGCCGTCCCAGGCCCGGCGGCCGGTCGTGCCCCAGAGGTCGTCCATCCAGTTCGGCTTGCCCGAGACGAAGTCGTAATTGAACAGATAAGACAGGCCGAAGTGCAGGGCCGACAGGCCGACCATCGCCGCGAACCGCACCCCGGCCGACCGCGCGACGAACGGCATGATCAGCACCTGGCAGACGCCGATGATCGCCAGCACCTCCCACGCGTCCGCCTTGACCAGCTCGGCGACGAACCGCAGGACGCCCCGCCCGGTCATCTCCGACCACGAGTCGAACCCGCCCCCCACGCCGAAGACGACGAGCGAGACGAGGACCAGCCCCAGGCTCCTCGTCGCGACCCGCCGGTAGGCCGCCGCCGGACCCACCTGGTCGATCCGCCGCAGGAGGCTCAGCCGGTAGGAGAAGCCGCAGGCGAACAGGAAGCTCGGCATGATCGAATCGGCATAGCTGAAGTACGTGTTGTTGTGCTTCAGCACCGAGTGGACCGCCGCGATCCCCCCGAGGAAGTTCACCACGAACATCCCGGCCACCGTGTAGCCCCGGAACTGGTCCATCGAGGCGATCCGGCCGGTCCCTGCCATCGAGCTCATCGGGCGTTGACTCCGCGTTGGTCCCCCGAGGCGGGGGGGTGATTGATGGATGTCGGATGCAAGATGGTGGACCAGGGGGCCACCATCGGGCGTCGAGTCATGAGCGACGGTCGATGCGGGGGTCGGCCCGACGCCGTCTCTCGGGGAGGGGTCGAGCCCTCCCCGAGCGCCACCCGACCCCCGGCATCCGGCCTGGATGCGACCGTCGGCCGGGGCCTCATCCGCCGGAGGCGACCTCCGGGGCGTCGGCCCTCGGGAAGCCGGGGAGGGGCAGGGGGGCCGCCGAGCCCTCCCGGAGCAGGTACGCGGCGTCGGCGTCGAGATCGAGGTGGCGGTCGACCCGCCCGGAGGGCCAACGGACCTCGACCGCGTCGACCTCGACCGCGTCGACCTCGCTCGCGTCCCCGAGGCCGAAGTGCAGCCGGGGGTCGCCGGCCGACTGGTAGCTGCCCCCGCCGTTCCGGGAGGCGACGAGGCGACGACCCCCGGCCTCGACCGTCACGATCGCGCCGACGGCGTCCCGATTCGACTCCGTCCCTTCGAGCCGGAGGACGAGGAAGCGGCCCGGATCCTCGGTGCGGTTGTGCAGGTACACGAGCGGCCCGTCCTGGGCCTGGAGGACGGCGTCGGGCCGGCCGTCGTCGTCCAGGTCGCCGACGGCCAGCCCCCGGCCGAGGTGCGGCACCGAGAAGGGCGGGCCGGCCGAGGCGCCGGGGTCGACCAGGCGGCCGTCGGGGCCCCCCAGCAGCAGGTGGGCGGGCATCGCGTAGGGGTATCGGGGGCGGCCGTCGTGGACGTGGCCGTTGGCGCTGAGCACGTCGAGCCGGCCGTCGAGGTTCGCGTCGAGCAGCGCCAGGCCGAAGCCGAGCAGCTCCCGGGTCGGGGCCTCCAGGTTCACCTCGGCCGACTGGTCGGCGAAGTAGCCGCCGCCGAGGTTGCGGAAGAACGAGGTCGACTCTTCGAAGTAGTTGGTGACCAGCAGGTCGAGCCGGCCGTCGCCGTCGAGGTCGCCGCAGGCGGTCCCCATGCCGGCCTGGTAGTTCCCCTGGGCGTTGGCGGCCACCCCGGCCACGGCCCCCACCTCCTCGAATCGGAAGCCGCCCCGATTCAGGAACAGGTAGTCGGGCGTCATGTCGTTGGCGACGAAGAGGTCGACCCGCCGGTCCCCGTCCACGTCGGCCGCGACGACCCCCAGGCCCCGGCCGTCCGGGTCGACGAACCCGGCCTCCTCGGTCACGTCGACGAACCGGCCCCCGTCGTTGCGGAAGACCCGGTCGGGCAGGGCGGGGAAGTCCCGGGGGTTGCAGGCGTAGTTCGTCGGGTCGTCGGGGTCGAGGCAGGTGCGGTCGCCGTGCTCGTCCCACTCCAGGTATTGGCAGACGTAGAGGTCCAGGTCGCCGTCGTCGTCCAGGTCGGCGAAGGCGGCCGAGGTCGGCCAGCCCCGGTCCCCCCCCAGCCCGGCCTCCTCGGTGGCGTCGGCGAAGGTGCCGTCCCCCTCGTTCCGATAGAGCGCGTACGACCGCCACCGGGTGACGAGCAGGTCCGGGTCGCCGTCGTCGTCGACGTCCCCCACCGCGACCCCGTGGCCGTAGCCGCCGGGCATCGAGGCGATGCCAGAGCATGTCGAGACGTCTTCGAACGTGCCGTCGCCGCGATTGCGATAGAGGCGATCGGCGTTCGGCGCCCCGGGCGCCGGGGGGAAGGTGCCGGCCTGGACGGCATAGAGGTCGAGCCGGCCGTCGCCGTCGAAGTCGAGCAGGCCCACCCCGCCGGCGCCGGTCTCGGGGAGGATGAGGCGGCCGTCGACGTGGCCCCGGTCGTGCACGAAGTCCAGCCCGGCCCGGGCCGAGTCGTCCTCGAACCGGGGGACGAGGACCCGCTTGCCCTCTCCTCTCCCCTCCGCCGACGCCCCTCGGCCCGCCGACCCCGGCCGGGGGGCGAACTCGGGGATCAGGTCGGCCAGGGACGCCCCCCCGACGTCCGCCTCGGGCGCCGAGGGGACCTCGGCCTCGTCCACGGCGCCGTCGGCCAGGGCGGCCCAGGCGAGGGCGTCGAAGCGCCGGCCGAGGGCGGCCGCCTGGCGGGACAGCTCGCGGGACCGGGCGACCAGGTCGCCGGCGAGGAGCAGGTCGACGTAGGCGTCCCGGTCCTCCTCCAGCCGGGTGCGGACGGCCCGGTAGCCGGCGGCGGCCTCGGTGCGGCCCTCCTCGGCGGCGATCGCGGCGAGGCGGTCGATCACCTCGGGCCGGCTCGGGTCGATCCGGTCGAGCGCCTCCAGGGCGAGTCGCTCGGCCTCGCGGTCGCCGTCCTGCCGGGCGAACCAGGCCTCGAACCGCAGCGCGTCGGCCTCGGCGTCGGTCCCGGCGGGCAGGTGTGCGAGGGCCTCGGAGGCGTCCCCGGTGCGCCCGGCGGCGAGGGCCCAGTCGAGCCGGGCCCGCCAGACGGCGGGGTCCCCCGGACGGCGCCCGAGGCAGCGGTCGAGCCAGCCCTCCGCCTCGTCGAACCGGCCGGACCGGGTGGCGAGGTGGGCCAGGCCGAGCCAGGCGCGGTCGTCCTCGGGGGCCAGGCGGTGGGCGATCTCCAGGTCGCGCCGGGCGGTCTCGACGGGGAAGGGGTCGGTGTCGAGCTTGTAGAGGATCTTCATCGCCTCGACCGGCTCGGGGTGCTCGGCGAGCCCCCGGCGGAAGACGACCCGGGCCTCGTCGAACCGGCCCTCATGCCGCAGCAGCAGTACGAGCGACCAGCGGGCCATCGGCCGATGCGCCCCGGGGATCCCCAGGGCGGCGCGCAGGCGGTCCTCGGCGGCCGCCAACCGGCCCCGCTCCTGCTCGACGTCGGCCCAGTGCAGCAGCGCCAGGCCGGCTTCGGGAGTCCCCCCGGGGATGCGGGCCCAGGCGGCCTCGGCCCGATCGGGATGGCCGAGCAGCTGCTCGCAGAGGCCGAGCAGGTAGAGCGCCTCGCCGTGGCCGGGCCGCCGATCGACGAGGTCGGCGAGCCGGCGCCGGGCCGTGGCGTGTCGGCCGTCGAGCAGGGCGGAGCGGGCCTCCTCCAGCCCGCCCCCGAAGCGGCGGAGCCGCGCCTCCCGGTCGATCCAGAGGGCCGATCCCAGGCCGAGGACAACCAGGAGGGCGGCCACCCAGGCCCATCGCCGTCGCATCGTCGGTCCTCGGTCGCCGGTCCAAGGCGGGCTCGGGGTCGGCTCGGGGCCGGCCGCCGGCCGCGGCCCGGATGGGCCGCGGCCGGCGATCCGGCCGGGATCCGGGCGCTCAATACTGGTCGGCGCTGACGACCTCGCCGCTGGCGCGGGTGTGCAGCGCCTGATAGACGCCGTGCGGCGGCAGGGGCCCGTCGTTGTTGTAGGCCACCCCCCGGTCGATGTAATCGATCAGGAAGGGGTTCCAGGAGTTGATGGTGTCCTTGACGAAGCGGACCGAGCCGTCGCAGAAGGCGAAGTTCGCCCCCCCGGGGTGGAAGCTGTTGGCGGTCGCGCCGAAGTTGCTCTGGGGTTGATTCTCGGGGAAGTACGGGTCGAGGGTCAGGGCATCCGCCATCGTGCGGAAGAAGTTCGGCGGGAAGATCGCCGCGTAGGTGGTGTCGCCGATCAGCCCCGAGGTCCACCACTTCGAGCCGTAGGGCGATTCGCCCAGGGCCGTTAGGCCATCTGCGAGCTTCCCATAGTTCACGTCTCCCATCACGATCGTATTCGAGGTGCCGTCCCGGATGTCGGCGAGCCGGATCACCTTGCCGGTGGGCTCGCTGGAGCTGCGGCCGGGCGGCCGGCCCGCGTGCTGGAAGATGCCCGTGTTGCGGCCGTAGAGGCCCGGGTTGCCGCCCAGCCTCGGGGCGTGGTAGTAGAGCACGCCCGAGTTGCCGGCGTAGCTGCTGTAGCGCATCGGGATCAGCGCCCCGTCCCAGCCGGTGTTGTCGGAGCCCTCGTCGTAGACCCCGGGGGCGAGCTGGAACTCGGAGGCCGAGTCGCTCGGGCACCAGAGCGTCGCGATGCCGATGCCGTTGGTGGTGGAGTTCTCGGCCAGGTAGATCATCACGCTCGTGTTGAGCGTGTTGTAGAGGTTGCCCTGCTCGTAGTACTGCGACATGCCGACGAACGGGCCGAAGTTCTGGCGGATCCAGCCGCCGCCGGACGCGGCGTTGCCCAGCACGTACGAGTCGCCCATCGGGAAGCTCCCGTTGGAGCTCTCGTAATTCATCATCGCCAGGGCGAGTTGCTTGAGGTTGTTGGTGCACTGGGCGCGCCGGGCGGCCTCGCGGGCCGACTGCACGGCGGGCAGCAGCAGGGCGATCAGGACGCCGATGATGGCGATGACCACGAGTAACTCGATCAGCGTGAATCCACGGGTGATCGAGCGGCGTATCGGTGCCATGGAATGGGGTCTCCCTGGATGGAATGGTGGAAAAGGGCGTGATGTGCTCTGGGGCCGGGCCCGGGACCACGCGGGGCGGCCTGATCAGGCCGAGATCGGCCGTCGATCAGGACTTGTCCCGCTTGAACGGCTCTTCCGCCTCGATCTGCGCGTCGCCGCCCTTCTCGAAGTCGGCCGGCTTCTCGAACTCCTGGCCGAATTCGCCGTCGCCGCCCCCGCCGCTGCCGCAGCCGGGCAGGGTGACGAGGGCGGCCAGGAGGGCGGCGGCCGTCAGGCTGATTCGCAATCGGAGAAAGCACATGGGACGAGGGGACTCCGAGGCTCAGGTGCGTCACAATCGGCCCGGACCGCGTCTTCGCGGCACGGGAGGCCGAGTTCCATGGTGTCGTCGGGAGCGGCCACATCCTGCCGCGGGGCCGCCGAGTTGAGGGCCGGCCGTTCGGGTTCCGTCGAGGGTGCCCTCAGAGCGGTCGCCCAGGATGACTAGGCGATGGTTCGGGCCGGGATGGCCCCGATTCGATGACCGTGGACGCTTCGAGGAATGCCGAAGGGACAGGAGCCGATCGGGGCACTCCATCGAGTCTCCTACACTTCATTAAATCGTGCAAGGGATCGGGTCAAGTGAATTCTCCGGAAGATTGCATGGGATACCCCTTGGCGCCAGCCGGGATTCATCGGGTCGGGGGGGGGATCATCGGGCTAGGCTCCCCCCCCTCCCGGAGTTCGTAACGGCGGTCGGCGGCCAGGCCGGCGATCGACTGCCGGAGCCCGGAAGGCCAGTGAATTTCCAGCCGATCGACCGCCTCCGCCGCGCCGAGGCCGAGCCAGAGCCGGTTGTCGTGCGCCGAGAGGTAGCCCGTCCCCGAGGTCAGCCAGCGGACGATTCGGAGGCCCCCGGCCTCGACCTCGACCCGGGCACCGACCGGGGTCCTGGGCGATCGGGTGCCGATCAGCCGGAGGCCCAGCCAGTGCCCCCCCTCGGTGACATTTCGCAACACCGCGGCCGGCGAGCCGCGGTGCACGACCACCAGATCTGCCCGGCCGTCGTCGTCCAGGTCCCCGCTCGCCAGCCCCCGGCCGACGACGCGGCGGGACAGGTATGGGAAGGCGTCCGCGTCGGCCAGGGTAAACCGGCCGCCCCCCCGCCCGAGGAACAGTTGCGGCGGCTGGGGCATCGGGCTGTTGACCCAGGGCTGGTCGTCGACGTGGCCGTTGGCGACGAACAGGTCGAGCGTGCCGTCGTTGTCCGCGTCGACCGCCGCGGTCCCGAAGCCGGTGGTCGAGAGGCTCGGGGCGGCCAGGCCGCCGGAGAGGGTGGCGTCGGCGAATTGCCCGCCGCCGAGGTTGCGGTGCAGGGTGTTCGCCTCGTTCAGGAAGTTGGTGTGCAGCAGGTCGATCAGGCCGTCGGCGACGAGGTCGTCGGCCACCACCCCCATGCTCGCGGTGGCGTGGCCGGAGCCGTCGAGCGCCAGGCCCGAGGCGGCGCCGACCTCCTCGAACCGCAGCCCGCCGAGGTTCCGGAAGAGGAAGTCGGGGCTGGCGTCGTTGGCGACGTACGCATCCAGGAGCGAGTCGCCGTCGAAGTCGGCGATCGCCAGGCCGAGCCCCCGGCCGGCGGGGGCCTCGATGCCCGCCCCGACCGACGCGTCGGCGAAGGTGCCGTCCCCCTCGTTGCGGAAGAGGAGATCCTGCTGCGCCGGGGAGTGGGCGGGGGAGCAGTGGACCGGCCGGCCGGCGTGGTCTCGGCAGGGCCGGGGGGCGTCGGAGTCGTCCTCGACGTAGGTGACGACGAACAGGTCGAGGTCGCCGTCGCGGTCGAAGTCGCCGAAGCCGGCGGCCGTGGTCCAGCGGTCGGACGCCACGCCGGCGGACTCGGTCACGTCCTCGAAGGTGCCGTCGCCGTTGTTGCGGTAGAGGACGGTGCGGTCGAGCCCCGTGATGAACAGGTCCTCATGCCCATCGTCGTCGTAGTCCGCCACGGCGCAGCCCATCCCGTAGCCGTGGCCGCCGACGCCGGCCGACTCGGTCACGTCCTCGAACCGCCAGGCGCCGAGGTTCCGGTAGAGCCGGTTCGGGGCCGGCGGGTCGTCCCGGTCGTAGGGCATCGGGCAGCCGTTGACGAAATAGAGGTCGAGCCGGCCGTCGCCGTCGAAGTCGAGCAGGCCCACGCCGCCTCCCATCGTGTCGGCCAGATAAATCTCGTCGCGGGGCCCGTGGTCGTATTGGTAGGCGATCCCCGCCGAGGCGGCGACGTCCTCGAAGCGGGCCGTGGGCGGGGCGTCCGGCCCGGGCCCGGGCGTCCGGTCGCGATCGGCCCCGGCGGGGCCGGCGACCCGACGGGGCCGGGACCGGGCGACCGGGAACGGGTCGGTGCGGCCGGCAAGGGCGGCGAGCCGGGAGGCGGCGGGCGAGCCCGGGTCGCGCCCGATCGCGTGCTCGTACCAGGCGCGGGCCTCGGCCAGGAGCGAGGCGTCCCGGCACTGGTCCCCCAGCCGGGCCAGCAACTCGGCGTCCTCCTCGAAGCCGAAGCTGCGCAGGTCGGTGAAGTTGCGGCGGAGGACGACCCAGCGCCTTCGCAGCTCCTCGGCCCGTCGGGAGTGCTCGGCGGCCCCGACGTCGTCCCCCGACCTCGAGAGCTCCTGGGAGAGCCGGTGGTGGGCCTCGGGCGACTCGGGGTTCAACGCGACGGCGCGTCGGAAGCTCTCCAAGGCGTCTCCGGGGCGGCCCTCGGCCTGCTGGAGCTGGCCGAGGGAGACCCACCATCGGGAGGCGTCGGCCGGGGGATCGGGGATGGTCCCCATCGCCCCCGGCAGTTCGACCGGCAGGCCGAGCTGCGCCCGGCATTCGGCCAGGGCGAGCCGGCCGATCGGGTCGTCGACCAGGCCCGACGCCGCGGCCTCCAGGTGCGGCAAGGCCGCCGAGAACTCTCCCTTCCAGTGCAGCGAGAGGCCGTAGGCACGCCGGAGGAAGGCGTCGTCGGGCGACCCGTCCAGGAACTGCCCGATCTCGGGAGAGATGCCCCGGACGTCGACCTCCGACTTGGCGGCATCCAGGATCAGGTCGACGAGCATCCGGGCGTCCCCGGTGGCCTCGTGGAGCTGCCAGAGGACGTCCCGGGCCTCGGCCGACCGCAGCTGGAGGCCGAGCAGGTAGATCAGGCGCCCCCGAGGGGCGACGGCCTTCGGATCGGCCTCGGCGGCCTGGCGGAAGGCGACCTCGGCCCGAGGGGCGTCGCCGAGGGAGAGGGCGAGTTCCCCGAGCTGGGTCCGGGCGTCGGCATAGGAGGGGTCGTCGGCCCCCACGCCCGCCAGCACCCGGGCCCCCTCGGACCGGCGGTCGGTGGAGACGAGCATCTGGCCGAGCATGATCCGGGCCTTGCCGTCGTCCTCCCGGCGGTCGACCCAGTCCCGCAGCAGCGCCTCGACCCTCGGCCACTGCTGGGCCTGGGTCGCCTCGACGATCGCCTCCCAGGAGGGCTCGGCCACCTCCCCAGGCCCCGGGGGGGCCCCCGGGGGGCGGGACCCCAGGCCGTCCCCGAGCCCCAGGACCGTCGCCAGGCCGAGGCCGACGGCGATCGCCAGGGCGACCGCCGGGCCGAGGATCCGTCGTCTCAGGCTCATCGTCGGTCGCTCCGTCGCGATCGCCAGGGGGCCGGGCGATCGGCCGGACCCCTCGACCCGGACGCGTCCCCCCCTACAATAAACGCCGAGCGCCCCGGTCAGCATCCCGGCCGGGGGTTCAGGGCAACCCGGAGGGGCCGTTCCCGTCATGCTTCGCACCCAGGCGCTGTTCGATGCGACCGCCGGAGACTGGCACCAGCGGCTCGACGTCGTCGTCTCCATGATGCGCGAGATGAGCCTCCAGAGCGACCCGGAGGCGATCGTCCGCACCTACGGCGAGAAGATGGCCAGCCTGCTCCATTCCGACCGCCGCCTCTCCCTCAGCCGACGGGGCCTGGATTTCCCGAGGTTCCGGGTCACCCGCTATTCCGGCTGGGACGACCCGATCAACCCCTGGACCCAGAAGGACCGCCTGCCGATTTTGGAGGGCGGCCTGCTCGCCGAGCTGATCTACGCCGACGAGCCCCGGATCGTCAACGACCTCCGTATCTCCCCGGACGACCCCGCCTTCCCCTACCTCGACGGCATGCGGTCGCTCATGGCCCTGCCGAACTACGACCAGGGCCAGGGGCTCAACCTCGTCCTCGCCCTCCGCGCCGACCCCGACGCCTTCGACCCCGAGACCCTGCCCGAACGCGTCTGGATGAGCAACCTCTTCGGCCGGGCCACCGCCAACCTCGTCCTCCGGCAGGAGCTGGAGCGGGCCTACGCCACCGTCGACCGCGAGTTGAACCGGGTGGCCGAGATCCAGCGCTCCCTGCTGCCGAAGATCCTCCCCGACATCCCGCACCTCAGCGTCGCCGCCCACTACCAGACCTCCCAGTGGGCCGGCGGCGACTACTACGACTTCTTCGAGCTCTCCGACGGCAAGTGGGGCCTGCTCATCGCCGACGTCAGCGGCCACGGCACCCCCGCCGCCGTCATGATGGCGATCACCCACGCCGTCGCCCACGGCCACCCCGGCCACCCCGACCCGCCCTCGAAGCTGCTCGAACACGTCAACGACCGCCTCTCCCGGCTCTACACCGCCGACGGCGCCGCCTTCGTCACCGCGTTCTACGCCATCTTCGACCCCGCCACCCGCACGCTCTCCTATGCCAACGCCGGCCACAACCCCCCCCGGTTGAAGCGCTGCTCCGACGGCTCGATCGGCGGCCTCGACGCCGTCGGCGGCCTGCCCCTGGGCGTCTTCCCCGGCATCCAGTACGAGCAGGCGACCGCCCCGCTCACCCCCGGCGACCAGCTCGTGCTCTACACCGACGGCATCACCGACGCCACCGACCCCGACGGCCGCTACTTCGGCCTCGACCGCCTCGACCGCTCCCTCTACACCTGCCGGGAGGACGCCGACGAGCTGATCGCCTCGGTCCTCCGGGCCCTCGACCGCTTCACCAAAGGCCACCCCGTCGAGGACGACCGGACGATGCTGGTAGCGAAGGTGAGCTGACGGGCCATAACGGCCGGGCGACGGGCGTCAAGGTCGGTCGTTGCAAGGATGAGATTCGTTTGCGGACCTCCCGAATCGGGGTGAGGTTCTCACGGCGGGCCTTGCGAACAGGGTAATCGGTCGGCCATGCCGCCGGGACAGTGGCCCTGGGCTGGTGGGAGGTCGAGGATAAGCGTATGCTCCGTGGGAAAGACCGTGTAGGAGCGACGATGTGTCCTTCAACGAGATGGTCCGGCTGCTCCAGGGACATGGGTTTCGACTGATCCGCGAGAAGGGATCGATTCGTTACTACGGCAAAGACGGCTGGCCGAGGCTTGTCCGGGTCGATTACCACGGCTCACGCGAGGTCCCGGTCGGTACCATGCGCGCGATCCTCAAGGCCGCCGGCATCGACATGCCATGAGGCGTATTCCATGATCGACTTGCCATATTCGCTGGTCATCGAGGCGACCGAGGACCCGACGTTTTTCGGATTCTATTCCCCCGAACTGGAGGGATTCACCGGCGTCGGACACTCGGTCGAGGACTGCCTCTACCAGGCGCGTTGGGGGATGAGGGAGCACGTCGAGCTGCTCAGAGGCAGGTCGCTGCCCGTGCCTCCCGAGAGCCCCGATCCCGTCGTCACGCTGCGCAACGAATCTCGGCCGAGCGTCGCGTGACGAGGGGACAGACTTGCACTGGTATCCCCGTCAGTTGTCGTCGCTTGAGGCTGGCCCGCCCTTCGGCTGCGTCAGCAGCGAGACGGCCACCAGCACCAGGAACCCCAGCGGGATCGTCACCAGGCCCGGCTGGCTGAAGGGGATGAACGAGTCCTCCGGGGGCAGTCCATAGACATCTCGATACGCCTGGGCACTCAGCAGGATCCAGCCCAGCGACGTGAGCATTCCCACGACGATCGCCGCGGCGATCCCCCGCTTGGTCGTCTTCGGCCAGAACAGGAGCATGATCAGGGCGGGCAGGTTCGCCGAGGCGGCCACGTTGAAGGCCCAGCCCACGAGGAAGCTGACGTTCAGCTTCTCGAACGCGATGCCCAGCCCCATCGCCGCGATCCCCACCAGCACCGCCGACACCTTCGCCGCCCTCACCTTCGCCCGGTCGGTCATGGTCAGGCGGAAGACGTTCTCCATCAGGTCGTGCGCCACGGCGCCGCTGGCGGCGAGGATCAGGCCGCTGACCGTCCCCAGCACGGTCGTGAACGCCACGGCCGAGATGATCGCGAACGGCAGCTCGCCGAAGCTCCGGGCGAGCAGGGGGGCGGCCATGTTCGAATTCGTCGGGTCCAGCACCCCACCTGTCATGGCGCCCAGGCCGAGGTAGAGCGTCAGCACGTAGAAGAAGCCGATCGAGGCGATCCCGACCACCGTGCTCCGCCTCGCCGCCTTCTGGTCCTTCACCGTGTAATAGCGAATCAGGATGTGAGGGAGTGATGCCGTGCCGCCGAAGAGCGCGAGCATCAGCGAGATGAAGTCGAGCTTGTCCGCCAGCCGGTCGCCCCGGATCCCCTTGAAGGTCGAGCTGCCGCCGGGCACGAGCACGTCGTTGCCGTTCGTCGGCTGGGGGAAATAGACGGTGACCGTCGTCCCGTCGTCCTCCCGGAGGATCCGGTTGGACCAGATGGCGATCGTGCTGTCCTGCACCGTGGTCAGGAACGAGAACGGGCCGAGCGGGCCGGTCCGCTCGATTCCCCCCGGCAGCTCGATCACCTGGCCGACGGCGAGCAGGTCGGCCTGGCCTTCCTCCTTGCCCTGCGGCAAGCCGTTGGCGAGCCTCGACCCGTCGGGCAGCACCGTCAAGGTCTGCGACCTCGCCAGCAGCCCGCCGTCCAGCTCCCGCCAGACGGTGACGAGGCCGGTGCCCGAGTCCTCGGCCCGGACGAACGGCTCGTCCCGCCAGGGGCCGGTCTCGGGCAGGATGCGGAGCCCGGGATTCTCCCGCAACTCCTCCATCGTGGTCGTCTCGAATGCCTGGAAGGGCGTGTTGGCCGCCGCCGGCCGGGTCGTCAGGCCGCGCTGGAGGATGGCGACGGTCAGCACGGCGCAGAAGAGGACGAGGAGCGCCCCCTTGATGAACTGCACATAGGTCGTCGACACCATGCCCGCCGTCACCACGATCAACACCACCACCGCCCCGACGGCGATCACCCCCGCCTGGTGCGAGAGCCCCAGCAAGGGCTTGACCAGCGTCCCGGCGCCGACCATCTGGGGGATCAGGTAGAAGATGCTGACCACCAGCGTGCTAAGGGCCGCGGCCAGGGTGATCCCCCGGGAGTCGTATCGACTGTTGAGCGCGTCGGCGAACGTGAATCGACCCAGCCGCTTCAGCGGCTCGGCCACCACGAACAGGGCCACCACCCAGCCGGCGAGGTAGCCGATCGAGTAGAGGAAGCCGTCGTAGCCCGAGAAGGCGATCATCCCGCAGATGCCCAGGAACGAGGCGGCCGACAGGTAGTCTCCCGCGAAGGCCACGCCGTTGACGAACCAGGGGATCTCCCCGTGCGCCGCGAAGTAGCCGCCGGAGGACTTCGCCTTCCGGCCCAGCCAGACGCTCAGCCCGAGCACCCCGGCCACGAAGGCGGCGAAGACGGCGACGGCGATCCAGGTCGGCTCGTAGATCATCGCCCGCCCCCCCCCGCCCGGTGCCGGTCGGCGATCCGCTTGCAGAGGGCCATGTACACCAGCGCCAGCACCGCCGCCGCCACGATCAGCCCCAGCCCCGCCGCCACCGCCAGGTTCAGCCCCCCGGTCGGCCGGCTCGCCATGACCCCGGGAGCGAACGCATTCACGCCCACGAACGCCCCGTACAGCGCCAGGTACACCGCGAAGAGCCGGAGCCCGGCCTTCGCGTGGGCCGAGATCAGGTCCGGGTGCTCGTCGTCGTGAGGCTGGCCGGCGGCGCCGGCGGGGGCGTCGGCCCCGGGAGGATGGTCGTCGGTCGGGGGCACGGGGCACCGTGGGCTGGATGGACGGGGAATCGGATTCGGGGGCGGATCGGATCGGTGCCGGTCGGACGTCGACCCGAGGATCGGCGTAGCCTCGCCGATGCCGTCGCCGATCGCAAGCGTCCGGTCCCGCTGCCCGGCTCCCGGCCCGGAGGACCCGGCCCTGGCCGAGGCGAGACTCGTGATCCCTCCGGCGTCGTCCCCTTCATCGATCGTCGCGTCG
This sequence comes from Tautonia plasticadhaerens, assembly GCF_007752535.1. Classification (GTDB taxonomy): domain Bacteria; phylum Planctomycetota; class Planctomycetia; order Isosphaerales; family Isosphaeraceae; genus Tautonia; species Tautonia plasticadhaerens. The sequence goes on along the minus strand of NZ_CP036426.1, from coordinate 8,094,331 downwards.
GCCGAACGGGCCGAGGGACGCCGCCGGTACGAATCCGCTTCCCAACCCAATAAGCGCGGGCAGGCTCCCGACGACCTGGCCCCGACGGTTGGTTCGGGTCAGGTGCGGTCGGCCCTGTTCGGCGGGGTTCGGCAGGGCAAGAGAGCCGTCCTCCTCGCTCGTGCCGGATCGCCCGGATGACCGACGTTTCGGGTGGTCGGGGTCCGCGCAGCGGCCCCCAGTTCAGGATGCCGCCGACCGGGGGCCGCTGCGCGGCCCCCAGCCACCCCGGCCGCCCCGAGACCCCATCCAGGGGGAGGCGAAGCGGCCGGGCGAGATCGTCTGGGGCGCCGCCGTACGGGGTCGGCACGATCATCCCGAGGTGAGGTCGGGGACCTCGAACGGCTTGCGGTAGTCCCGGCGAGAGAGTTTGTTGGCGGCGTCGGCGAAGTCGCCGACGAATTGCCCTTTCTCCTCGTCGAAGGTCACCCAGGGGCCGAGGGTGGCCGGGGTCTCGTCCAGGTCCACGCCGTTCTCGCTCAGGTAGGAGCGGCAGCGCTCGAAGGCGTCGGCCAGCTCGGCGTTGCCCGTGGTCGCCTCCCGGATCGCCTCGGGGGATTCCCGCGAGCCGAGCCGGTGCGACACGTTCGCCACGTGGCAGCAGGCCGTCGAGCGATGACCTTCGATCGGCTCGGCTGTCAGGTCGCCGGCCTTGCGACTGCGGACGGCGTCGAGGAAGGAGGACAGGTGGGCCCGTTCCAGCGCCCCGGCGTCGTCGCCCTCGCCGAGATCCTCGATTTTCTTCCCCTGGCGATCGTAGAACGCCCCGCCGCCGGAGTCTCCCGCGAAGTAGCCCCCCTCGCAGTCGATCACGATCCCCCCGTTCAGGCCCCGGAACTTGCCCGTCGAGAACGCCTCGTTCCCGGCGCTCACGTTGCGGACCTCGCAGATGAGCGGGGCCGGCTCGAAGTCCAGCAGCGCGATCTGGGTGTTGGCCGTCTCGCCGCAGTCGTGGAACGCGAACCGGCCGCCGATGCTCATGGCCCGGGGGGGCGTCCGGTCCTGCCCCAGGGCCCAGCGGCAGATGTCGATGACGTGGATGCCGTTGTTCCCCATCTCGCCGTTGCCCGTGTCCCAGAACCAGTGCCACTCGTAGTGCAGTTGCTTCCGCATCAGCGGCTCATTCGGGGCCGGGCCGCACCAGAGGTCGTAATCCACGGTGCGCGGCGGCGGGGTGGGCGTCTCGACCGTCCCGAGGCTTTCGCGGGGCCGGTACACGAGCGCGTGGGCGAACCGGATGTCGCCGATCTCCCCGCCGTCGAGGCGTCCGAACACGTCGGCGAGGAACCGGCTCGACCGCCTCTGGGTGCCGACCTGGACCATCCGGCCGTACTTGCGGGCCGCCTCCACCATCTGCCGGCCTTCCCAGAGGTCGTACGAGAACGGCTTCTCGATGTAGACGTCCTTGCCCGCCTGGCAGGCCCAGACCGTCGCCAGCGCGTGCCAGTGGTTCGGCAGGGCGATCACCACCGCGTCGACGTCCGGCGCGTCGAAGACCTCGCGGAGGTCGCGATACGACGCGGGCGTCTCCCCGTGGTCCCGGGCCGCCTTGAGCTCGCGGTCGAGGTGCTCCTGGTCCGCGTCGCAGAGCGCGACGATCTTCACCCCGGGGATCTCCCGGAGCCGGCCGATGAGCTGGTGGCCCCGGCCTCCCACGCCCCCGACCGCCGTGGTCGACCCCAGCCCGATCACCGCCACATTCACCGCGTCATTGGGGCTGCCCGCCTGGGAGCCGGCGCCGAGCATCAGCCGAGGCATCCCCAGCGCCAGGCCCGCCGTCATCGATCCTTTCAGGAAGCTCCGACGTGGGATCGGTTTCATGTCCCTGCTCTCCTGGATTCGGGGTGCTTCGGGGAGGATTGGCCGCGTCCGGGGCCGAGGCCGGCCGGGTCCGGCGTGATCGTCGGCCGTCGGCCCCAGGTCAGCCTAGCCGGTGCGTCGAGGTCCGTCGACCCACCAGCCGGAGCCATCGCCCCGGGCCCCTACCGGGCGGTGCCGGGCCGGCGGGACTCGGCGCGTCGCCCGCCTCGGTCTCGGGCCCGCCTCGGCATCGACCGGCCCGGGATGTCGCCGCCCGGCCGAGGAGCCCGAGGGCGAGGCCGGCGACCCCGTCCGCCCCGGGGCCCGGCCTCAAGGCCGGTGCCGAGTCCGGACGGCCGACCGTGACCTAGGGTTCCGAGAACCGGCGGCGTCCGGGCAGGGGTGCGTGGCTGGCGAATACCTCGCACCACTCCTCGATGCCCGACCCAGATCCCGGGGCAGGCCCGGGCGGGTCCGATGCCGGCCGCTCGGCCGGCGGACGAGGACGGGCCGCCTCCAATCGACCCCACGGCGATCAACGACCCAGGAACTCACCACCCATGACGCTCGCCCGACTGCTCCGATCCCGGCGACCTCGCCCCGCCCTCGCCGCCCCGGGCCGACGGAAGGGCCGGCCCCACCCCGGCCTGGAATGCCTGGAGGCCCGGGACGTGCCGGCGACCTTCTCCGTTCCCGTGGGAGACGTCGCGGGCCTGGCCGAGGCCATCAACGATTCCAATGCCGTGGGAGGGTCGAACACGATCGAGCTGTCCGCCGGCACCTACGACTTCGGCGCCTCCGGCGAGAACCCGATCACCAACTCCTGGTTCGGGCCGAACTACCTGCCCGCCATCGCCAACGACCTGACGATCGAGGGCAACAGTGCCGTGCTGGCCGGGGCCCCCCAGTTCCCCGCCCGCTTCTTCTTCGTCTCGGGCGGCTACGTCGCCAACGGCCCGGCGGCCGGGTCGCTGACGCTCCAGGGCCTCACCCTCCAGGGCGGTTCTGCCGTCGGCGGCGGCAGCAATTTCGGCGGCGGCGGCCTGGGCGCGGGCGGGGCGATCTTCAACATGGGCTCGCTCGTGCTCGACGGCGTCACCCTGACGGGCAACCTCGCCCAGGGCGGCAGCGTCACGGGGGCCGGCAGCGGCGGCTACGGCGGCGGCGGGATGGGGACGGACTCGATCGGCGACAGCGGCGGCGGCGACATGGGCCCGGACTTCCCCACCACCTTCGGCGGGGCCGGCGGCGTCTCCTCGGGGCGTGGCACCGAGGCCGGAGGAGGCGGTGGCGGGTTCACCCAGCCCGGCGGGGCCCCGTCCGGGGATTACGGCGGCGGCGGCGGCGGTTCGAGCGGGCTCGGGGGGACGGCGGGGGTCTATCAGGTCATCGACGCGACCATCACCGGAGAGGACTCGGGCGTCGTCAAGGACGACTCCCCGGGCGGCGGCGGCCTCGGCGGCGACGGCGGGGGCGGCGCCGGCTCCAACGGCGGGGGGGAGAGCCGGAGCGGCAGCCCCTTCGGCATCGGCGGCAATGACACCGGCGGCGGCGGGGTCGGCGGCGGCGGCGGCGGCCAGAGCGGCGGGGGCGGCTTCGGTGGCGGGGGGGGTGGCAACGGCGTCTCGGGGCCGAGCGCCAGCGGCACCTCCGGCGGCGGGGGCGGCTTCGGCGGCGGGGGGGGCGGCGCCAACACCGTCTACGGCGGGGCGGCCGGCCCCGGCGGCTTCGGCGGCGGAGACGGCAACCTGTTCGCCGGCGGCGGCGGGGCCGGCATGGGGGGCGCGATCTTCAACTTCTACGGCGACGCCGTCATCACCAACAGCACCCTCTCGAACAATTCCGCCAGCGGCGGGACCGGGGCCAACCAGGGGACCCAGACGGGCTCCGAGAGCGGCGACGGCCTCGGCGGGGCCGTCTTCAACCTCGACGGCTCGGTCTCGATCTCCTCCAGCACGGTGGCGTCCAATACCTCGTCGAGCGGCGGCGACGCCGTCTACAACCTCTCCCTCGGCAACCTGCCGGACGGGGCGGCACCCCCCTCCTCGTCGTCGGACGTCTCCTCGAATTCGCTCTTCGCCGAGCCCGGGACGGCCCCCCGCCCCGCCTCGGCGGCCCTCCGGATCGAGAACAGCATCCTCTCCCGATCCGTCGCCGGGAACGCCGCGGTGGTCAACAACCGGGCGAGCGGCCCGGCGCAGGTGTTCACGGCGGGCCGCAACATCGTGCAGGGCTACCAGCGATTCGGCGGCGCCTCGTGGGCCGGGGCCCGGCCGTTCAACATCAACCCGAGGCTCGGCCCGCTCCAGGACAACGGCGGCCTCGTCCCCACGATGGCGCTGTTGCGGGGGAGCCCGGCCGTCGACGCCGGCGCGGGGGCCGCATCGGCCTCGGCCACCGACGCCCGGGGCCCGGGCTTCGGGCGGGTCATCGGACGGTCGGCCGACCTGGGGGCCTTCGAGTACCAGCCCCCGGCCACCGCCACCCGGCTCACCGGGCGGCTCGTCGGCCCGGGAGACGCGCGATCCCTCGTCCTCGAAGCCAGGGTCTCCGGCCGGGCCTCGCACTCGAACCTCCCCGGCGGCCGGGTCGACTTCTTCGCGGGAAGCAGGCTGCTCGCCTCGGCCCCCGTCGTCGACGGGGTGGCCACGCTGTCCACGACTCCCCCGCTGGCCGGGCTCCGGATCGTGGCTTTCTATCGGGGCGATGCCCAGGACGGTTCCGCCTTCTGGCCGAGCGTCTCGAACCCCCTGCGGCCGGGCCGGTTCGCCGCCCGGCCCCTGGCCTGATCGATCCGCGATCGCCCCGGGCCTCGGCCGGCCGTCGGGAGTCGACCCCGACGGCCGGCCCGGCCTTGCCGGCTATCGCTTCACGTCGAGCACCCCCAGGTGCTCGATCGCGTCGACGATCCAGGGGTGGCTCCACGGCTGTTGCAGGCCGTAGCCCGTGTTGAACACGGCGAAGGCCAGGGCCGCCAGCGTCAGCCGGCGCAGCCAGGGCCGGTCCTGGCCCCCTTCCAGCCCCATCGGCAGCAGGATCAGCCAGAACGGGAAGAGCCAGAACAGCCAGCGGGCCCCCTGGGTCGAGCCGCCGTAGTTGTGCGTCTGCCAGGTGTAGAAGGCGACGATCGCCGCCGAGAGGACCAGCGTCAGCCCCGAGAGCGTCCGCAGCCGCCGGTCGAGCCCGAGGACGCTCCGCACCATCGCGGCGAAGGAGAACAGGAACACCGGCGTCAGCGAGAAGATGCCGTGGTGCCCGACCAGCAGGTTCAGCAGGTACTGCCACCAGGGCTCCGGGTTCAGGTCGTACCAGTCCATCCCCAGCGGGCTGAGCCAGTAGGAGCCCGGGTATCGGTAGGGGGAGTCCGGCCCCTCCTCGGAGAACGCGGCATAGACCGGCGCCCATTCGCCGATCGCCAGGTACGTGGTCACGAAGTGTGCCGCCACGGGCACCAGCGCCGCCGGCACGAATGCCGAGAGCGTCTTGCCCGGCACCTTCACCGCCAGCAGCAGGAACAGCAGCACGCCGAACAGCGCCGACGGCAATTCGTTGCAGGCGCAGAAGGCCCCGAAGAACCCGGCGACCGCGAAGTAGCCCCAGTGCCGCTCCCCGTCGTCCCAGATCCGCAGGAAGGCGTAGAGCGCGAAGAAGGCGCTCCAGGCGGCGACGGTGTGGTTGTTCAACGTCGTCGTGAAGATGACCAGGTTCGTCCCCAGCCCCGCCGCCGCCATCGAGAGGAACCAGGCCCAGTCGTTCCCCGCGTAGCGGTCCAGCAGCCGGGCATAAAGGACCAGCGCCACCAGCAGCGGCACCACGTTCAGCAGGACCACGACCGGGTTGAAGTAGAGCACCTGCACCGGCCACTCGGCCGGCTCGTCGGGGGTCACGTCGACGACCCGATAGCCGCGTTCGGGGTCCTCGCTGAGGATCTTGCTCGGGTCCTCCGGGGGCGTGTCGGAGAGGCTCTGCACCTCCTTGCGCCGCGACCGCTGCTGCTCGACCTTCGCGTCCAGCGGCACGCCGGTGAGCGCCCTCGCCGGGTAGAGCGCCCCGGCGATGAGGGTGGGCAGCAGGGGGGGCTTGCTCGAATAGAACTTCTTCGAGGGCTCCTCCCCCTCGGTGGGGAAGGGCTCGGTGAGCAGCACCTTGTCCTGCGTGCCGAGCTGCCAGGGGCACTCGTCGATGGCGTAGGTCCCGCGCTCCAGCAGGGCCCAGACGGTGCACCACCGGGAGATGTCGTTGGCGCTGATCATCGCCTTCTGCTTGAGCGTCGCCCCCAGGGCCAGCGCCACCGAGGCCGCGATCAGGATCTGCCCGACGGCCTCCCGCGTCGGGCTCCTCCCGGGAGGCTTCGGCCGGATCGGGTCGTCGGGATCCATGACCACCGTCTCGGGAATCTCGGGGTACGACATCGGGTCGCGGTCCTCTCGGTCGGTCGTCGGGTTCGAAGGGCGGGGGGCGTCCGGCTCACCTCGGCCGCGAGGCCGGGTCCCGGCCCGACCGCCCGGCGACGCCGTCCCCGGCGCCGGCGCCGGGGTCCTGGCCGACCCGCTCGGCCACGCTGTACGTGTCCTCCGCCCGCAGGTTGTACGAGGTGATCAGCTCGGCCAGCACGCCGAGGCAGATCAGCTGCGTCCCCACCCCCAGCAGCGCCGTCGAGTAGATGAGCAGCGGCCTCGTGCCGATCGGGTGGTCCTCCCCCCGGATCCAGTGGTCGACCACCCAGGCGACGGCCAGGTAGCCCATCACCGCCGCCCCGATTGAGAACAGCACCAGCCCCGCCACCCCGAGCAGGTGCTGGGGACGCTGGCCGTATCGGGTCAGGAAGCGGACGGTCATCAGGTCCAGGAACCCCTTGGCGAACCGGGAGAAGCCGTACTTCGACCGGCCGAACCGCCGGGCCCGGTGCTTCACCTCCACCTCGCCGACCCGGAACCCCCGGGCGTGCGCCAGCACGGGGACGAACCGATGCAGCTCCCCGTAGATGAACACCTCCCGGAGGACCTCGGACCGGTAGCACTTGAAGCCGCAGTTGTGATCATGCAGGTGGGCGCCGGTCATGCCGCTGACCATCCGGTTGAACACCCGGCTCGGCAGCACCTTGTGCCAGGGGTCGTGCCTCGTCCGCTTCCAGCCGCTGACCACGTCCAGCCCGTCCCCCTCGCCCAGCCTGGCCAGGAAGTTGGGGATCTCGGCCGGGTCGTCCTGCAGGTCGGCGTCGAGGGTGAAGACGACGTCCCCCGCGGCCTCGCCGAATCCGGCGGTCAGCGCGGCGGCCTTGCCGAAGTTGCGGCGGAAGCGGATCGCCTTCACCCGGGCGTCCCGGGCCGACAGCCCCTTCAACACCGACCACGAGCCGTCCCGGCTGCCGTCGTCGACGAAGATGAACTCCGCCTCCCCCAGGCCGTTGGACTCGACCGCCCTCGACAGCTCGTCGAGCAGGGTCGACAGGCTCTCTCGCTCGTTGAAAACCGGGATGACGAAGCTGATCATGGCTCGGTGGGACCGGACGGGGACGAGGAAGGGGACGGGCCCGACGCCGAGGCCGGCACCGGGGCGAGGGACTCCGCATCGGCCTCGACCGGCCTCGACGGCCTCAGCGCCGCCAGCACCCCCGAGCAGCCCAGCTCGGCCACCACCCAGACCAGCCTCAGCACCAGGGCGGCCACGATCGCCGGCTCCGCCCCCAGCGTCGGCCCGAGTGCGGCGGTGAGCACCGCCTCCCGGATCACCAGCCCCCCCGGGAAGATCGCCACGAGGAACCCGGCCACCGTCGCCAGGGCCACCGCCGCGACCGCCGGCGGCCAGCCCGAGGCCGGCAGGCTGCCCGGGTCGATCGCCTGCACCGTCGCCACCAGGCTCAGCCCCAGGAGCACCCAGCCCAGCAGCGACCACGCCAGCCCTTCCAGCAGCAGGCCCGCCGAGAACCCCGGCAGGGCCTCCCGACCCACCCCCGGGAACGGCACGCTCACGGCCAGGGCCAGCCTCGGGAAGATCCGGGGGGTCGCCAGCACCAGCAGGGGCAGGCCGATCCCCAGCGAGAGGATCGCCAGGGGAGCCGCCACCGACCTCCCCCCTCCCATCGGGATCTCGATCGGCGGACCCGGCCAGAGCAGGAAGACCAGCCCCGCGATCACGCCCCCGGAGGCCATCATCACCAGCGTCTCATACAAGGTGGCGAACGCCGCCGTCGCCGCCCTCGCCCCGTAGGGCACCACCAGGCCGACCCGGAGCACCACCACCATCGCCTTGCCCGGCACGTACTTCCCCAGGTGCCCGATCAGGTACGCCCGCTGCGCCACCCCCAGGCCGATCGGCGTCCGGCTCCGGCCCATGATCCGGGCGAAGAAGACCCCGAAGCTCGACAGGCCCAGCAGGTAAAGCATCGCCGAGGCCGCCAGCCACGCCCCGCTCGGCCGGATCGTCTCGCCGTAGGCACGCAGGTCGTCCCAGGCCCCGACCAGCGCCCTCGCCACCATCCAGACGATCAGCGCGCCGAGGACGAGCTTCGCCCCCCGGATCGCCGGCCCCTTCCATCGCGTCCCACGCTTCGCCACGACGGCCCCCCGACCTGCCGACCGACCCGGTCGTCCCCCGGGCACGGGACCGCCATTGTGCCCGAATCCCCCCCCGGGCGGAATGGCGCGTCGGATCCCGCGACGGTTCCCATCCCCGCCCCGGCGGGAAGCCCCGTGACCGCACCGGCTCCCGATCGACCACCGCGATCGCCCCCCGTCACCCCCCCGGACCCCGGGGTGCGTACCTCGCTTCTCATCCCGCGCGCACCGCCTGGCAGTTTTGAGAATCGCGGGGAACGTTTGGGGGCGATTCCGGGGTCGGTCTGTACAAAATCACCCCTGTCGGGCCAACCCGTCGAAATCCGGAAAAAAGATTAAAGTTTGGTCTCGTCCCGACTTGGGGCATGACCTGCGATCCCCCGTGTCGGCAATGGCACCGTCGGTGCGTTAGACTATTTCGTACGCCGAGGTGATGGTCGGAGAATGGAACCGACCCCCCGGCGGGCCGCAACGTAGCCTCGGGTCTCCAGTCATCCGACGGCTCACCAACACGAGAAGACACGGAGGGTTCCCATGCTGGTCCTGAGCCGCAAGCTGAACGAGAAGATCGTCATCGACGGCGGGATCGTGGTCACCGTGGTCAAGATCGACCGCAACCAGGTCCGCCTCGGCATCGAGGCCCCCGGCGACGTCTCGGTCTACCGCGAGGAGCTGCTCGGCGCCCATCGGCAGTACCGCGAGATCGACGTCCCCATCGGCGCCGGCGCCGCCACCGACGCCTGAGCCGGCCCCACCCTGCCCCGCCCGCGTCGGCCCTCGACGCGGGCCGGGGGCGGCCGGATCGATCGGCGCGATCGACATCCCCACCGGGAGAATCCGCTCGACACCCGGTCCCTCCGGGCGTAGTTTCATCCCCAGAGACGACGCAACCGGAACGGAACCCGATCCGCCCCGAGCCGACCCACCAGGAGTCCCCCCCCGCCATGTCGGCAGACCAGACCCCCCGGAACGACCGCATCGGGATCGATCGTCGCACCTTCCTCCAGGCCGGCGCCGCCGCGATCGCCGCATCCGGCGCCGGATCGGCCGTCGCCTCGCCGATGCCCGCGCCCCGGGCCGCCGAGCCCCTCCCCACCCGGACGCTGGGCAAGACCGGCGTCGAGCTGACCATGCTCGACGCGGGGACCTGGCGCGCCCCCGGCCTCGACCGCCTGCTCCGCGTGCTCTACTCCCAGGGCGTCCGCGTCATCGACACGGCCAAGTCCTACGGATCCGAGCCCGCCATCGGCCGATGGCTCCAGCAGATGCCCGAGGTCCGCAAGGAGATCTTCCTCGTCACCAAGGACCACCCCCGGGAGCCGAAGGACCTCCTCCGCTCCGTCGACGAGCGGCTCGCCGACCTCAAGACCGACTACCTCGACCTCTACTTCGTCCACGGCCTGGGCGGCACCGAGGTCGACTGGCCCAAGTCGAAGGAATTCAAGGAGGCCGCCGAGGCCCTGAAGAAGTCCGGCAAGGTCAAGTTCGTCGGCTTCTCCACCCACGACGCCACCCGGGCCCAGCAGATCATGAACGCCGCCGAGGGCGGCTTCGTCGACGCCATCATGCTCCAGTTCACCCCCTGGCTGGAGCGGGACGACCCCCTCAACCGGGCCCTCGACGCCTGCTTCGAGAAGGGCATCGGCCTGATCTCCATGAAGCAGGTCGCCGGCACCTTCAGCGGCTGGGACCAGCCCGGCATCGACCCCCTGGGCGAGGCCCGGGATCGCGTCGGCGTGCTCGCCGAGAAGGGCTTCACCCCCTATCAGGGCCTGCTCCAGGCCATCTGGTCCGATGAGCGCATCACCACCACCTGCGTCTCGATGCGCAACACCGACCAGATCCGCGAGAACGTCGCCGCCGTGCTCGACTACGGCGCGTCCGGCCCGTTGACGCTCTCCCAGATCCACCAGCTCCGGGACGCCTGCCGGTCCCACGGCATGACCCTCTGCGCCGACTGCGACGGCCGATGCTCCCGGGCCGCCGGCACCGCCGCCCCCCTCGGCGACCTCACCCGATACCTCACCTACCACGAGCACCACGGCTACAAGTCCGAGGCCCGTCGCCTCTACGCCGAACTCTCCGACGCCCAGCGCGACTGGCGGGGCGCCGACCTCCTCGCCGCCCGCCACGCCTGCCCCAACGGCCTCGACTTCACCAAACTGCTCCCCAAGGTCGACGACCTGCTTGCCTGATCGTCACCTTCTTCCTAGAATCTCGGCATTGCCCCACCCGCAATGTTGGCCGGGCCGTCGGTCGCGTCCTTCCGGAGACGCGGCCCGGCCCGGCCTTTTTTTTCGACGGCATGGGGGGGATCGCCCGCAGGGCGAGTGCCCGCGGGGAGAGCTGAAGGACAATCCATCTCCGCTTCCCCCGGCTCCTCCGCGGCCCTGGGCCCCGCGTGAGATCCGGATCTTCCCCGGAGCCCCGGCTTGGCAATCGTCCCCGGTGCATGGTACACTCCCGGTTTGCCGGTGCGCCTCGCGGCCCCGGTGTCGGCCCCGCCATCCGGGCGAGCGGGGTCGGCCGCGATCCGATCCGAGCTATCGACGATCCGGACCAATCGCCCGACCCCGATCCTCCGAGAACCCGCGATGGGGAGGCCTCGACCGTGGTGAAGTTACGGGTCCGTGCCGGCGAATCGATCCAGGATGCGGTCCGCCGCTTCCGGAAGCTCTGCGAGCGGAGTGGGTTGCGTAAGGAGATGCGCCGCAAGGCCTACTACGAGAAGCCCTCCGAGCGCCGCCGCCGAGAGCAGCTCAAGCGCCTGCGCAAGGCCCGTCAGGCCTCCCGCGTCTGAGCGGGCGGCCCGATTCCTCCCCTCAGGTAGATCAACGACGATGGCCCCGGGAGACGCCCCGATCGACTGGCACGACCTCGCGGCGTCCTCCCACTACCGGACCGCCGTCGCCGTCCACGAGGCGATGCGGCATGGGGACCTGGCCATGGCCGACGCCGGCATCCAGGAGCTGATCGACGCCTTGTCCCGATCCGAGAAGCGGGCGCTCCGCAGTCACCTGATCCGCCTGATGTCCCACGTCATCAAATGGCAGACGCAGCCCGACCGCCGCTCCCGAAGCTGGGTCGCGACGATCGCCAACGCCCGAGCCGAGATCGCCGAGATCCGGGACGAGACGCCGAGCCTCGACCGGGACGTGCTCGAATCGATTTGGGAGGGTTGCTTCCGCCTCGCCCGGAACGAGGCCGAGGCCGAGATGGACCGCGACGCCGAGGTCTCGGCCCTCTCCTGGGAAGACGTCTTCGAGCAGGATTACTTGCTCGGTTGATCGTCGATCGACCGTGCTGATCGGTTGGTCCCGTCCCTCCCGCCACCCCGGGCGGGCATCCTCCTTGGCCCGTTCGTCGCTTTCGCCCTGGCCGGGGAGGTGCCGTCCCGGACCGGAGTGCGTCCCCCTCCCCGGGCGTGGGGCCTCCGCTCGCCTTGGCACCACATATGCCCGTGGGTCCCCCGACGGACGACAGGCCGAATCGGGGCGCCGAGGTCGGTCGTTTCGAGACCCCGCCCGCCCCGAGGTCGGAGATGCCCCCGAGGAGGTGACCCGGGCGATCGGACGTGCGCCCACCGCGTCGCCTTCCGACGAATCGAAGGAGGATGAGATGCGAGAGCGCAACCAGGCGTCCCTCGTGCCGGTCCCGGCCCGGGGGATCGGATGGACGGGCCTGGCCTTGGCCGTGGCCCTCGTCGGCTGCGACGACGGGATGGACGGCCTCCAGCCGGAGACGCCCGCGCCGCCCCCGGGCAGCCTGGCACCGGAGGAACCCGACTGGACGAAGGACGTCCCCCCGGAGAACCAGCTCAGCCCCGAGGAATTCAAGTCCCTGGATCAGGGGATTCCGGGATCGACCCTGGAGGAACCGGCCCCGACGCCCGGGACGCCGGGCGAGGCCGTCGACCCCTCCGGCGAGGCGACGAGCGACCCCGGCATCGGGATCCTGCCCCCCGTCGATCCGGCCTCGCCGGAATCGGTGCCGAACCCCGACCTGCCCCCCGCCCCCGACGATCCCGCCGGGGACGCCGGGTCGATCGTGCCGGAGGCGACCGAGGAGCCGTAGGAGCCCTCGCCCGCCGAGCCGGGGCCGATCGGCCCGGTCGAGAAGACCGGCCGATCGGCGTTGCGGCCTCCTTCGAGGTGACTCGACCGGGCGATCCCATCCGCCCAACCTGGACGTCCCGGGCGACGAGTCGCCCGGGACGCTCCCCGTCGCCCCCCCAGCATCACACCCCGACCTCGATCTTCGGGGCCCCGCCGGCGTACCCCCGGTGCGCAGGCCCGGGGTCGGGGCCCGTCGGGGGATTCGACTCGGGGCCGTTCCCATCGTCGCCGGCCGTTGCCGGCCGGCCCCCCCCTCGACGGACGAATCCGGGATGAACCCCCGACATCCCTACGCCTCCCGGATCGCCCCGCCGGCCCCTCCTCGGGCAATTCTCCGGCCCCGCCCCGTTTCTTGTGACTGACGGGCCGCTTCGCCACGATGATATCGGTATGGGGCCTCGCAACTCGGGCCGCCCCTCGTCGTCCCCGGTCGCCGATCCTCCTGCCGGGGGAGGGTGCCCGGGACGGCCTCTTTGACAATCCATCCGGCATCGAGGACGAAGAAGGCCCCTGGACCCTCTCCTCCCATCCTCCTCGTCGCGCAGCGGACCCGATCCGTGCCCCGAAACCGGACGCGACGACCGGGCCGACCCCGTCCGGCGCGAAACGAAGCCAATGCTCCGGGTGCGCCGCGCGGAGCGAAGCCAATTGGTTTGACGCAACTCGGTGGCCGATCAGGAAAATCGGCCGTTTGCCCGTCGCGCACCGTCGCGCACCGAGCCATCAAGGACCGGCGCACCACCCCCCTCCGCTGTGCCTCCCCCCGGGTCGAGGGCGGCGCGGGTCCGGGCCCGGAGGACCACTCCGGATCGCTCGCGCGAAACGAAGCCAATGCTCCGGTGCGCCGCGCGGAGCGAAGCCATTTGGGTCGGCGTAACCTGTTCTGTCCGAAGGGACTCCCGGCGATCGGGCCCGGCGCACCGGGGCGCACCGGGCCGATTCCGGGTCAGACGTGGACCTCCTGGTGCTGCCCCATCAGGCCCGGATACCGCCGGCGGATCGGCTCGACCTCATCGGCGAGGAAGGCGTCGACCTGCTTCGGGCAGCGGCCGATGAAGCGACGGGGGGCGAGCGTGGCGTGGAGGTCGACGGCGGAGAAGGCGGGATCGCCCTGGAGCCGGGAGAGCAGGTCGTTCTGATCGGCCCCCTGCTTGAGGGCGTCGGCGGCGGCGATGGAGTGGATCCGGATCCGCTCGTGGAGGTCCTGCCGGTCCCCCCCGGCCCGGACCCCGGCCATGAGGATCGCCTCGGTGGCCATGAAGGGCAGCTCCCGGGCGACGTGCCGGGCCACCACCGACGGCCGGACCACCAGCCCCGGCACGACGTTCAGGTACAAGGTCAGCAAGGCGTCGGCCGCCAGGAACGACTGCGGCAGGACCATCCGGCGGACGGCGCTGTCGTCCAGCGTCCGTTCGAGCCACTGGGTCGCGGCGGTCTGGCCGGCGGCGGCCTGCTGGGCCATCAGGAACCGGGCGATGGAGCACATCCGCTCCGCTCGCATCGGGTTCCGCTTGTAGGCCATCGCGGAGGAGCCGACCTGGTCGGCCTCGAACGGCTCCTCCAGCTCCCGCTCGTGGGCGAGCAGTCGCAGGTCGCTGCCGAAGCGGTGGGCGCTCTCGCCCAGGGCGGTCAGCGCGGAGAGGACGAGGGAGTCGAGCTTCCTCGGGTAGGTCTGCCCGGTGACGGGGAAGACCCGGTCGAAGGCGAACTCGGCGGCCACCCGGCGGTCGAGCTCCTCCACCCTGGCGTGGTCGCCGTCGAACAGGTCGAGGAAGCTCGCCTGCGTGCCGGTGGTCCCCTTCACCCCCAGGAACCGGAGGTCGGCGACCCGCCGCTCGACCTCGGTCAGGTCGAGGATCAGGTCCTGGCACCAGAGGGTCGCCCGCTTGCCGATGGTGACGAGCTGGGCCGGCTGGAAGTGGGTGTACCCCAGGCAGGGCTCCTTCTTCCACCGCTCGGCGAAGACGGCCAGGGCGTCGATCGACCCGACGAGCAGGTCGCGGACCTTCCCCAGGGCGTCCCGCAGGAGGATGAGGTCGGTGTTGTCCGTGACGTAGCAGCTCGTGGCCCCCAGGTGGATGATGCCCTTCGCCTCCGGGGCGGCGTCGCCGAAGGCGTGGACGTGGGCCATCACGTCGTGCCGGAGCTTCTTCTCGTAGCGCCGGGCGGCCTCGAAGTCGATGTCCTCGACCCGGGCTTCCATCGCCTCGATCTGCCCCTCGGAGATGTCCAGCCCCAGCTCCCGCTCGGCCCTCGCCAGGGCGACCCAGAGCCGCCGCCAGGTGGAGAACTTCCGCTGCGAGGACCACAGCCCGGCCATCTCGGCGGAGGCATAGCGGGTGATCAGCGGGTTCTCGTAGGTCTGGTGCGGATCCATGCGGGGCTCCGGGGCAGGGGGATGACGGGGGGCAGGGCGTTCGGCAGACGCGGCGGGGGGCTCGCACGATCGACCTGCGGGGCGGGCGTCGGCTATCCGGCATCCGGCGGGATCAGATGCCGGCCAGGACCTTGGCCCGGCCGACGCGCTGGATGCCCAGCACGAAGGCGGCCGTGCGGAGGGAGACCCCCTGGCGACGGGCGAGGTCGAGCACGGCGGCGACGCTCTCGACGTGGCGGCGGTCCTGCTCGGCGCGGACCTGCTCGATGGACCAGCGGAAGTGCTGGAGGTTCTGGACCCACTCGAAGTAGCTGACGATCACGCCGCCGGCGTTGGCGAGGATGTCGGGGATGACGGCGATGCCCCGACGCTGGAAGACCTCGTCGGCCTCGGGCCAGGTGGGGCTGTTGGCGGCCTCGACGATGGCCCCGGCCCGGACCTCGGCGGCGAGCTTCGCGTCGAAGACGCCTCCGAGCGCGGCGGGGATGAGCACGTCGACCTCGGTCGTCAGCAGGTGCTCGTTGGTGGCGGCCTGCCCGCCGGGGAAGCCGACCACCTTGCGGTGGGCCGCGGCGTGCTGCTGCAAGGCGGGGATGTCCAGACCGTCGGGGTTGCAGACGGCGCCATAGGCGTCGGAGACGGCCACCACCTTCGCCCCCATGTCGGCCAGCTCCCTGGCGGTGAAGCTGCCGACGTTGCCGAAGCCCTGGACGGCCACCGTGATCCCGTCGACCGGCCGGTCCCGGGCCAGCCGGAGGTACTCCCGGGTGACGACGGCCACGCCGTGGCCGGTGGCGCTCTCGCGGCCGAGCGAGCCGTGCAGCTCGACCGGCTTGCCGGTGACCACGGCCGGGTGGTGGCCGTGGAACTTGGAGTACTCGTTGGCGATCCAGGCCATCACCTGGGCGTCGGTGCCGACGTCGGGGGCGGGGATGTCCTTGTCGGGGCCGATGAAGTCGTGGATCTGCTGGGTGAACCGCCGGGTGATCCGCTCCACCTCGGCCCGGGAGAGGGAATTGGGGTCGCAGTTGACCCCGCCCTTTCCGCCGCCGAAGGGGATGTCGACCACGGCGGTCTTCCAGGTCATCAGGCTGGCCAGCGACCGGGCCTCGTCCTCGTCGACCGTCGGGTGGTAGCGGAGGCCGCCCTTGAAGGGCCCCCGGGCGTTGTCGTGCTGGACCCGGTAGCCGATGAAGTTGCCGATCTGGCCGGAGTCCAGCTCGATGGCCACCTCGACCCGCAGCTCCCGCTCGGGCGTCTCCAGCAGGACGCGCATGTTGTCGGACAGGCCGAGGATCGCCGCCGCCTGCTGGAAGTAGTGGTTCGTGGCCTCGAAGAAGGCGTGCATCGGCGGGGCCGCCCGAGTCGCAAGGGAAGGGGAGGTGGGACAGGCTCGTCCTCGCCGGTCGATCCTACCGGCCCCCCGCCGCCCCCGCAAGCGGACCGGCGCGGCCGTCCGGGCCGTCGGTCGCGATCGGCGATCGGGGGGCCGGTCGCGCCGCCGCCCCGGGGACCACGCCCGGGTGCCCGGGATGGGCGGCCCGTGGGGCGTGATGCCGTCCCCGCCCGCCGGGACGGGGAGGGGCCGGTCCCGTCGCCGACGCGACGGACGTTGGACGGGGCGTCGGATGCGTGTATAACAGGAGTTGTCGAGATCGTTAGCACGCTCATGATCCCGCCGACGCTCATACGGGCAGGGGGGCCCGGCCGCAACAACCGGGGCGGGTCCTCAGACCTGCGTCCCCCGCACGCAGCACCGCACCGCCAGAAACGGGTCGCGCCGTGTTCCGCTACGACTTCGAGCAGAGCCTGATCTACCGGGTCTGCACCGCCTCCCAGGCGATGGAGAAGGCCCTGAACGAGGAGCTGGCCCCGCTGGGGATCACCCACCGGCAATGGCAGGTCCTGGGCTGGCTGGCGCTGGAAGGGGGGCTGTCCCAGGCCGAGCTGGCCGAGCGGATGCGGGTCGAGCCCCCCACGCTGGCGGGGATCGTCGAGCGGATGGAGCGGGACGGCTGGCTGGAGCGTGCCCCCTGCCCGGAGGACCGCCGGAAGAAGCGGCTGACGCCGACCGATCGGGTGGGCCCGGTCTGGGAGGCGATCGCCTCGGCCGCCCGGAGGGTCCGGGCCCGGGCCGCCGAGGGATTCTCCGAGGCCGAGCTGAACTGGCTCCTCGACGCCCTGGAACGGATCCGGTCCAACGTCTCTTCTCCGCCGAATCACCCCGCGCCCGCCCCCACGCCGGCCTTCGCCGAGGACCACCGCCGATGACATCCCCAGGCCCCCCGAATCGAGCCCGTCGACGACTCCTGATCGTGGCCTCGGCCGCCGCCTCGGCGGCGATGGCCGTGCTCGCCGACGCCCGGCCGGCGGCGGCCCAGGGGGCCGGCCCGACCCCGGTCGCCTCCTCGACGGTCGTCCGCAGCACCGTGGCCGAGGGCCGGAGCTTCGTCGGCTCGGTGATGCCGGTCCGGGAGAGCACCGTCGGCAGCACGGTCGAGGAGCGGGTGGCCGAGTTCCTGGTGGACGAGGGCCAGCGCGTCGAGGCCGGCCAGCCGCTGGTCAGGCTGCGGACCGCCACGCTGGAGATCGAGCTGGCCGGGGCGAAGGCCGAGCTGGAGGCGCTCCGCCAGGAGCAGGCCGAGCTGGAGAATGGCACCCGGCCCGAGGAGATTGACCGAGGCCGGGCCGAGCTGGCCCGCACCGCCGCACTCCGGGACTACGCCCAGGCCGCCCGCCGCCGGATCGAGGACCTGATCCGGAAGCGACAGGCCAGCGCCCAGGAGCTGGACGAGGCCATCTCCAACGCCGAGGCCGCCGAGCAGGCGTTCAACGCCGCCCAGGCGGCCCTGGACCTGCTCATCGCCGGCCCCCGGGCCGAGCAGGTCGCCCGGGCCCGGGCCAAGGTCGCGGGGCAGGAGGAGGTCGTCCGGCGGCTGGAGGATCGCCTGGCCGAGCACACCATTACCGCCCCCTTCGCCGGGTACGTCGCCGCCGAGCACACCGAGGTCGGCCAGTGGCTCGGCCGGGGGGATCCGGTGGTCGACCTGGTGGAGCTGGACGAGGTGGACGTGGAGGTCAACGTGGTGGAGGACGACATCCGGTACATCGCCGTCGGCACCTCGGCCCGGGTCGAGGTGTCGGCCCTGCCGGACGAGGCGTTCATCGGGTCGGTCGCCCTGGTCGTCCCCCGGGCCGACCTGCGGTCGAGGAGCTTCCCCGTCAAGGTCCGCCTGGGCAACGAGGATTCGCCCGGCGGGCCGGTGCTGAAGGCCGGCATGATCGCCCGGGTCACGCTGCCGGTCGGCCGGGAGCACCAGGCGATGATGGTCCACAAGGACGCCCTCGTCCTCGGCGGCCCCTCGCCGACGATCTACGCCCTGGACCCCTCGGGCGACGACCGCGAGGCCGGGACCGTCCGGCCGGTGCCGGTGACGCTCGGCGTGGCTTCCGGCTCGCTCATCGAGATCTCCGGCCCGCTCCAGCCCGGCCAGCGCGTGATCGTGCAGGGCAACGAGCGGCTCCGGCCGGGGCAGGAGGTCAAGGTCATCCGGATCATCGAGGCCCAGCCCGAGCCCGACGCGGTCGCGGAGGCCGGACGAGGAAGATGAGGGTCGGGGATGGGCCCTGCCGGATTCGCGGGGACCGATCGCTCGCCGGCGTCGGTCCCGCCGCCCTGATCGAAGAACCGTCCACCATCCCATTCATTTCATTGACCCCCCGGACCAGCCGACGGCTCCCGAACGAAGCCACGCTCGATCCAGAGGCAGGAGCGCACGATGAATCCCAATGAGGCGATCGGTCGGGCGGAGGGCAACCTGGTCGCCGCCTGTGTCCAGAACAAGGTGAAGGTGACCGTGGGGGTGCTCCTGGTGGCGCTCTTCGGCGGCATCGCCCTGGTGACGATGCCGACGCAGCTGACGCCCGAGGTCCAGGTGCCGACCATCAGCATCGAGACCCGGTGGCCCGGCGCCAGCCCCCAGGAGGTCGAGCGGCAGATCGTCCAGGAGCAGGAGGACCAGCTCAAGAGCGTCGAGGGGGTGCGGAAGATGTCCTCCGAGTCGTCCGACTCGATGGGGTCGATCAGCCTGGAGTTCCCCGTCGGGACGAACATGGAGGAGGCGCTGCTGAAGGTCAACACCCGGCTCCAGCAGGTGCCGGAGTACCCGATCGACGCCGACGAGCCGATCGTCAGCACCTCCAGCCTGGCCGACCGGCCCATCGCCTGGTTCATCCTCGGCGAGACGCCCCCCCCCGACGAGGTGATCCGCGCCTTCGCCGCCGAGCACCCCGGGCTGGCCGACGCCGTGGCCCCGGCCCTGCGCACCTCGCACATCGGCCTGAAGCTCCGACGGCTCCGCCTCGCGGCCGAGGAGCACCCGGAGATCGCCGGGATCCTGGACGAGCCGGTCGACGTGCCCAAGCTCCGCCGCTTCGCCGAGGACGTGATCGAGGCCCGTTTCGAGCGCGTGGCCGGCGTCTCGAACTCCAACGTCATGGGCGGCCGCGAGGTCGAGATGCAGGTGATCGTCGACCCCGAGCGCCTGGCCGCTCGGCAGTTGACGATCGCCGACGTGAGGGACGCCCTCCGCAACCAGAACGTCGACACCTCCGGCGGCGACTTCTGGGAGGGGAAGCGCCGCTACGTCGTCCGCACCCTGGGGCAGTTCCGCAGCCCGGAGCAGGTCGAGGCGGTCATCATCGCCCGGCGGGACGACCGGCCGGTCTACGTCCGGGACGTGGGGGCGGTCCAGATCGGCTACAAGAAGCCCGACGGCATGGTCCGCCGCTACGGCACCTCGGTCATCGCCGTCAACGCCCAGCGCGAGACGGGCGCCAACGTGCTCGACGTGATGGCCGGCCTCCGCGAGGCGACCGAGGAGCTGAACTCCGGCCCGCTGAAGTCCCGGGGCCTGGAGCTGATGCAGGTCTACGACGAGACGGACTACATCTACTCGGCCATCGGCCTGGTGCAGAGCAACATCGTCGTCGGCGGGCTGCTGACGGTCGCCGTGCTGCTGCTGTTCCTCCGGAGCGGGCGATCGACGCTGGTGATCGGCCTGGCGATCCCGACCTCGATCATCGGCACGTTCCTGATCCTGAGCATCCTGGGCCGTTCGCTGAACGTGATCAGCCTCGCCGGGCTGGCCTTCGCGGTGGGCATGCTGGTGGACAACGCGGTCGTCGTGCTGGAGAACATCTACCAGCACTACCAACGCGGCGACCGCGTGTTCACGGCCGTGGTGAAAGGGACGAGGGAGGTCTGGGGTGCGGTCCTGTCGTCGACCCTGACGACCCTGGCCGTGTTCCTGCCGGTGGTCTTCGTGCAGGAGGAGGCCGGGCAGCTGTTCCGGGACATCGCCCTGGCGATCAGCGCGGCGGTCGGCCTGTCGCTGGTCGTCTCGATCACGGTGATCCCGACGGCCGCGGCGGCGATCCTGAAGGAGCGGCCCTCGGCCCCGCTCGCCTCCCGGGTGACGGGCGCCGGCCACGACGGCGCGACGAGCAACGGCCGGCCGAAGGGGGCGCGACGCCGGCCGGTGGCGGCGATCGGCCGGGCCCTGTCCTGGCCGGTCCGACGGCTGGTCGTCGCCCCGCTCGACGCCCTCGGCCGCGGCTTCGTCTCCGCGGTGGTGGCGTTGAATGCGTGGCTCCAGCGCGGGGTGATCCGGCGGGTGGCGACGGTGGCCCTGCTCGTCGGCGGCGCCGTCGCGGCGAGCTGGATGCTGATGCCGAAGGTGGAATACCTGCCCTCGGGCAACCGCAACCTCGTCATCGGCATCCTGCTGCCGCCTCCGGGGTACAACCTGGACCAGCTCGTAGAGATGGGGGAGGAGATCCAGGAGTCGCTTCGGCCCTACTGGGACGTGGAGGCCGGCAGCGCCGAGGCCGAGGCGCTGGATTACCCCGTCATCAGCGACTTCTTCTACGTCGCCCGGGGCCGCCAGATCTTCATGGGCATCCGGTCGGCCGACCCGCTGAAGTCCGGCGACCTCGTCCCGCTGATGCGGAGCATCGGCTCGCGGATCCCCGGCGTGATCGTGGTGGCCAAGCAGTCGAGCCTCTTCGAGCAGGGGCTGACGGCCGGGCGGACGGTGGAGGTGGAGATCATCGGCCCGGACCTGCCCAAGCTCGTCGGGCTCGGCGGCCGGGTGCTGGGGCAGGTCAACCAGATGATCCCCAACGTCCAGGCCCGCCCGGTGCCGAGCCTGGACCTCTCCAGCCCCGAGGTGCACGTCATCCCCAAGTGGGAGCAGGCGGCGGACCTGGGCATGAACTCCTCGAACCTCGGCTACATCGTCGACGCCCTGGTCGACGGCGCCTATGCCAGCGACTACTACGAGGGGGGCGACAAGATCGACCTGACCCTGATCGGCCAGGAGCAGTTCGCCGCCCGCACCCAGGACCTCCGGTCGCTGGCCATCGCCACGCCCACCGGGCAGCTCGTCCCGCTGGCGGCGGTGGCCGACGTGCGGCTCAACTCCGGCCCCGAGCAGATCAACCACCGGGAACGGCAGCGGGCCATCACCATCGAGGTGACCCCGCCGCCGGAGATGCCGCTCGAATCGGCCATGGACCTGATCCGCAACGAGATCGTCCGGCCGCTGGAGGACGGCGGCGAGCTCGACGGCCTGACCCGGATCAACCTCTCCGGCACGGCCGACAAGCTCCAGCAGACCTGGAACTCGTTGAAGTTCAACGTGTTCCTGGCGCTGGTGATCACCTACTTGCTGATGGCCGCGCTGTTCGAGTCGTGGCTCTACCCGCTGGTGATCATCCTCAGCGTGCCGCTGGGGGCCGTGGGCGGCCTGGCGGGGTTGCAACTGCTGAACCTCTTCGTCCTGCAGCCGCTGGACGTGCTGACGATGCTCGGCTTCGTGATCCTGATCGGCACGGTGGTGAACAACCCGATCCTGATCGTCCACCAGGCCCTGATCCACATCCGCGAGGACGGCATGCCCTACGACCGGGCAATCGCCGAGGCCGTCCGCAGCCGGATCCGGCCGATCTTCATGACGACCACGACCACCGTGCTCGGCCTGCTGCCGCTGGTCCTCTTCCCCGGTGCCGGCAGCGAGCTGTACCGGGGCCTGGGCAGCGTGGTGCTCGGCGGCCTGATCGCCTCGACGATCTTCACGATCGTCCTGGTGCCCACCCTGTTCAGCCTGGCGCTGGAGGCCCGGGACGGCCTGGCCCGACTGCTCGGCAATTCCGTGGAGGCCGATGCGACCTCGGACGAATCCACGAAGCCGGAGCCGGTCGCCGTCGGCTGAACACCCGGCCCGACCCGCCGGTGCCCGGAACTCATTCCGGGCACCGGCAGAGGAAGCAGGGCTTCTTGGGGATCCGGCTCGGGGGGACGACTTCGACGGGGTAGCGGTCGAGCCCGAGCCGGGCGATGAGCCAGGCGTTGTCGTTGGCGGCCTGGTCGAAGGGGCTCCGGGTCATGACCTCCCGGGCGATGAAGCGGCTGGCGGGCTTGCCGATGCGGATGAGCGGGTAGTGATCCCGGCCGAAGATGGGGTCGCAGGCGGCGACGGCGTGGATGCAGTCGCTGATCAGCAGGTTCCTCGGCGTGCTGATCGCCCGATACTGGGCCGCGCCGCTCTCCAGGATGGTGCGGACCCCGAGCGACCGGGCATAGACCTGTGGCACGATCTGGAACGGGCCCCACATGGCGATCCGCTGGTTGGTCGACCGGACGGCGCCGATCGACTCGTCCAGGTCGAGGTTGATCCCGGGCTCCGGGACCAGGTTCCAGACGCGGACGTCCAGCGTCGTCGGCAGCCAGCTGATCGTGTGGTGCTCGATCGCCCAGCCGGACGGATCGGGCCCCTCTCCGACGGCCCGGACGAAGGTGGCCCAGGTGTGGGTGTAGCGGGGCAGCTTCGGATGCGACTGCGACCCGAAGATCAGCACATAGTACCGCTCCTCCCCCCGGGCCGAGCCGGGGAGGGCCAGCAGCATGCCGAGCAGGAACAGGGCCCCGATCCGCCCCCAGCCTCGATGTCCCATCGCGTTCGCCCTCCCTGGCGAGTGGTCGAGTCCGGATCCGTCCGGGGAATTCATCGGCTCGGTGGGTGGGGGAGGTGTCGGGAAAGGGAGGGCAGGGGGGTGGATCGGGTCGAGACGTCGGGGATATGCGGCGTGTGCCTCCCGATTCAGCGGGATCGGCCCGGCGTGCGGTACCGCGGAGAGGCCCAGCCCAGTTCGAGGGGGTGCTCGCCGGTGCCGGACCGCTCGGCCCTGGGGCGGAAGGCGAGGCCGATGAAGATCCCCGCCGCCGCGCCGCCGATGTGGGCGGCATAGGCCACGCCGCCTCCCTCGCCGGCCGTCGAGAGGTCCCCCATGCCGAGGGCCAATTGCATCACGATCCAGAGGCCGATGACCAGCGACGCCGGCATCGTCGTGAGGACCCGGACGACCAGCACGAGCACCCGATTCTTCGGGAACCAGACGACGTACATGCCCATCACCCCGGCAATCGCCCCCGAGGCGCCGAGGCTCGGCACCATCGAATCCGGCGCCACGGCGATGTGCGAGAGACTCGCGACCAGCCCACAGGCCAGGTAGGCCGCGAGGTACCGCCCGTGGCCGAGGGACTCCTCGACGTTGTCCCCGAAGATCCAGAGATAGAGCATGTTGCCGCCCAGGTGCAGCAGGCCGCCGTGCATGAAGATCGAGCTGAGCAGGGTCAGCCAGACCGGGAACGGCACCGGCCCCTGGGGGAGCTCCTCCTCCTGCTCGACGACCTGCTCGATCCCGAACCGGTCGGGCACGGCGACCTCGACGAGCAGCGTCACCGGCTCGTCGAGGTCGACGTTGCGGGTGATCTCGAACGGGGTGGCGGCGTAGGAGACGGTGAACGACTCGGGGCGGCTCGCCTGGAGCAGGAAGGCGAGGATGTTGGCGGCGATCAGCCCGTAGTTCACCCAGGGGGTGATCCGGGTCGGGTGGTATTGGTGGTCGCCGAGGGGCATGACCATGGGGGCGGTTCCCGGGGGACGGCCGTACGCCCCCCGGTGAAGGGCCGGGCGGGCGCCCCCGATTGGACCGGCGCCGCCGCCCGTTGGCAAGGGCGCGGCGGCGGGCCGCCGGCAGGTCGGGTCGGGTCGTGTCGGGCCCGATCAGATCAGCTCTCGGATCGGCTCCGGGTCCTCCAGCACGGGCATCGGCCGGCCGAGCTGGTCGAGCAGCTGGAGGTTGGGGTCGATGCCGAGGACGTGGTAGATCGTCGCGTGCAGGTTCGAGGGCGTGACCGGGCGATCGTGCGGGTACATGCCGAGGCGGTCGGTCGAGCCGACGAGCTGGCCGCCCTTCAGGCCGCCGCCGCCGAGCAGGCAGAACATGGCGTGGCCCCAGTGGTCCCGGCCGGGGGTGCCCATGCTCATCGGCGGCCCGCCGTTGCCGCCGTCGTTCATCCTGGGGGTGCGGCTGAATTCGCCGCAGAGCATGACGAGCGTGGTGTCGAGCAGGCCGCGCTGGTGGAGATCCTCGAAGAGGGCGGAGACGGCCGAATCCACCATCGGCAGGTAGTGCTCCATGCCCGTCTTGAGGTCCCAGTGGTGGTCCCAGCCGCCGAGGTGGACGGTGACGAACGTGGTGCCCGCCTCGACCAGCCGGCGGGCCAGCAGCGTGCTCTGGCCCCAGGAGTGGCGGCCGTAGCGGTCGCGGAGCCGGGGATCTTCCCGGTTGATGTCGAACGCCTCCCGGGCGGCGGGGCCGGTGACGAAGTCGAAGGCCTGCTCGGTGAAGCGGTCGACGTTGGCCGCCTCGGAGAGCGCCTCTCGGTTGCGGCAGGCGTCGTCGAGCCGCTGCCGGAGGGACCGGCGGTCTTCCAGGCGGTCGATCGAGAGGCCGGGCAGGAGGTTCAGGTCCGAGACGGCGTAGCTCGGCGCGTTGGGGTCGCCGCCGGGCTGATACGGGTCGTACTGCATGCCCAGCAGGTTGCCGCCGAAGTAGCCGGGATTCAGGCCGACGCTGCTGGCCACCGGCACCGAGGCATACGCCGGCACCCCGGGCTTGCGGGGGCCGACCTCCCGCGCGGCGATCGAGCCGAGCGACGGGAATTTCCCCGTGGTGTTCGCCCCGGAGACGCCCTGGTCCTTGGTGGTCAGGATGCGGTGGGCGCCGGCGAAGTGGTCGCCGGTGTCGTGGTGCAGGGAACGGACGATCGAGAACTTGTCGGTGTGCGCCGCCTGGAGCGGGAACAACTCGCTGACCTCAAAGCCGGGGACGGCCGTCGGGATCGGTTTCCAGAGGCCGCGGTACTGCTCCGGGGCCTCGGGCTTGAGGTCGTAGAGGTCCATGTGGCTCGGGCCGCCGTCGAGCCAGATGAGGACCACCGAGGTCGGATTGCCCGGCAGGCCGCCCGAGGCCGACTCCTGTTTGGCCCGCAGCAATCGGGGGAGGCCGACGCTCGCCATCCCCGCGACCCCGAGTTGCAGGAAGCTCCGGCGGCTCAGGCGGTCGCAGTATGAGCCCGCCGATCCGAGGTCGATGCGCAGCATGTCGCCCCCCCTGACCCGCCCCGGTCGCCCGGCCCTCGGGCGGCCCCGCGACCCTCGCGGCACCTCGCCCGGGATCCGGGCCCCGGCGGCCCGGTCGTCGATCACCCGATCCGAACGTCCCCCGGCGTCCCCGGCCCCGCCTCGGGGCCCGGATCCCGGGGGGCCGGCCCTCCGGCCGGCCAGGTCGCTCATTCTGGGCCGGGCAGGCCGATTTGTTCAACACATTTTTTACCCGGGTTGTGCCGAACCGACGGCCCCGGCGTGACGATCGTCCGGCGAGTGCCCCGGCCGAGGTCGTCGAGGGGGCCCCGGTCGATCCCCCCGTCGAGGGCGCTCGGCCAACGATCCGCACGCCGAGGGATCCGGCGGCGGCTTGACCGGGGGGCGGGGCCGGGGCACCCTGGGGCGGTCGGGCCCTTGAGGTCGGCCGGCCCCGGGCGTGCGCGAGGTCGACCGGGCCCTACGGACCGAGGAAGCGGCGATGATGTCGGTGCTGAGGGTCGCGGGGGCCGTCGGGCTGTCCCTGGGGGCGGTCTTGCCGGGGGGGGCCGACGGGGCGGGGGGGCCGGCGGTGCTCCGGCACGTGGTCGTCTACGGCGAGGCCGGGCGGTTCGCCGGCTGGCCGGCCAACCACGGGATGTGGACCTGGGGGGACGAGGTGCTCGTCGGCTTCAGCCGGGGGACCTACAAGGACCTCGGCCCGTATCACCACATCGACCGCGAGCAGCCCGAGGAGCACCTGCTCGCCCGGAGCCTCGACGGCGGCCTGTCCTGGACGGTCGAGGAGCCGAGGCCGCCGGGGGTGCTGGCCGGCTCGGCCGGGATGAGGCACGGCACCATGCCTCCGGGCGTCGCCGAGGCGGTGCCCGTCCCCCTGGACGAGCCGATCGACTTCGCCCACCCCGACTTCGCCATGACCCTCCGCATGGAGGGTAAGGACCGGGGCACCTCCTGGTTCGCGTATTCCTACGACCGGGGACGGACCTGGCGAGGCCCCTTCCGATTCCCCCCGCTCGGTCTGCCCGGCGTGATGGCGAGGACGGACTACCTCGTCGACGGTCCCCGGGACTGCATCGCGGTGCTGACCGCCGCCAAGGCCGACCGCCTCGAAGGCCGGCCCTTCGCCGCCCGGACGACCGACGGGGGTTTGTCCTGGGAGTTCCTCTCCTTCATCGGCCCGGAGCCGGATCGAGGGTATGCGATCATGCCGTCCACGGTCCGGGTCGGGCCGACCGACCTGGTGACCACCGTCCGGCTGCGGGACCCCGATCGGGCCTGGATCGACTGCTACGCCTCCCGCGACGACGGCCGGTCCTGGGAGTTCCGGTCCACCCCCGCCCCGGAGATCGGCACCGGGAACCCGCCGAGCCTGGTCCGGCTGCCCGACGGGCGGCTCGCCCTGGTCTACGGCCACCGGGACGAGCCGTTCGGCATCCTCGCCCGCTTGAGCGACGACGACGGCCGGACCTGGTCCGGGCCGATCGTGCTCCGGGACGACGGCGGCGGCACCGACCTCGGCTATCCCCGCTCGGTGGTCCGGCCCGATGGCTCGGTCCTGTCGGTCTACTACTACAACGACCGGTCCGGCCCCGACCGCTATCTCGCGGCGACGATCTGGGACCCGGGGGATCGGTGATCGGCCGGCCGCCTCCCCGCTCAGCCGAAGGGCCGGTCGTCGACCAGGCAATCGCAGAGGTCGGCATAGACCGATCGGATCTCGGACGGGGTCACCGGGCCATCGGCACCCAGGCGGCCGAGGATGCGGCGGGCGAGGGGGCCACGGTCGAGGATCAGGGGGAGCGGGCTGCGATCGACCTCGGGGCCGAGCTCATCCCGGAGCGCATGGAAGAGGTGCCGCCAGAGGTCGAGCGCGGGCCGGGGGCCGCGGGCGTCGAGGCCGAAGCACCGGAGGTAAGCGGGGTCGGCGACGACGGACCGCTCGGATGCGGAGAGTCCGGAGCCCCCGACGCAGGAGAGGAGGATCGGCTCCAGCACGTCGACCGGGAGGGCGCGCTGGTCCCCGGTCGAGGACCAGCGTTCCTCGACCAGGGCCCGGACCGAAGCGACGACCAGGGACGCGATCGCCAGGTCGGCCGAGGGGCATTCCTGGACGTCGAGCAGGCGGATCTCGATCGCCGAGCGGTCGAACCGGGCGATCGCCCCCCGGGCGTTGAGCCATTCGTGTCGGAGGACGCCGTCGGGGTCGAGCGGGGCGATGGCGGCGTACATCGGTTCGAGGATCAGGCGGTCGTACTCGGCCCGGGTGAAGGCGGGCTCGGGGATGACCCGGCCGGTGACCTCGGGGACCCGACGGCAGTTGTGCCGGTAGAATTCGAGGCGGTTGTCGAGCAGGCCGGTGACCTTGCCCTCGACGATCGGCGAGCTGGCGGCCAGTGCGGGCAGGATCGGCAGGATCAGGCGGATCGCCGCGTGGAGGCGGCCGAACTCCTCGTCCCCGGAGAAGGGGAGGTTCAGGTGCATGCTCTGGAGGTTCGACCAGCCGTGCCCCCGGCAGTCGAAGATGCGGTCGAACGTCTCGTAGACGGGGCCGTAGTCGTGCGGCCAGAGCCTCGCCTCGGCGGCCGGGTCCATCAGCGGGTGCATCGCCGTCGGCATCAGGCGGGCGCCCATCGGTTCGAGGATCGCGTCGATGCGGCGGACGTGCTCCCGGAACGGCCCGTAGAGGCCCGAGGGCGAGGGGGCCGGGCTCGTCGTCTTCAGCTCGACGACGTGGGCGGCGAGCTCGTTCGACCAGGAGATCGGGCCCAGCTCCACCTCGGATTCGGGCCCCCCGGACGGGGAGACGGCCGAGAGCAGCCGGTCGGCGATCGGCCGGACGGCAAGCGTCTCGCGGTCGACGATCATGTATTCGAGTTCGACGCCGATCCCTTCGAAGAGGCGGAGGCTCATGGGCGGTTGTTCCCCCCGCCGTAGCCGAGCTTGCGCCGCTCGATGCGGCGGAGGAAGACGTCGGCCATGCGGCGATAGAGCTCGTCCCGGAGGATGGCGTCCTCGACGCCGGATTCGAGGTTCGGGTTGTCGTTGACCTCGATGACGGTGAACTGGTCGCCCGACTGCTTCACGTCGACGCCGTAGAAGCCGTCGCCGATCAGCTCGGCGGCCCGGGTGGCGATCCGGACGGCCTTGCGGGGGGCGAGCTCGACGGGGAGCGTCTCGAACTTGCCGTAGGAGGACTTGCCCTCGGCGTCTCGCTTGATGATCTGCCAGTGCTTTCGCGCCATGAAGTACTTGCAGGCGAACAGGGGCTGGCCGTCGAGGATGCCGATCCGCCAGTCGAAGGTGGTGGGCAGGTACTCCTGGGCGACGACCAGGTCGGACTCCCTCCAGAATCGGGCCAGCTCGTCCCGGAGGGCGTCGGCGGTCTCGACCTTGATGACGCCCCGGGAGAAGGAACTGTCGGGCTGCTTCAGGACGCACGGCAGCCCGATGCACTCGAGCACCTCGTCGACGTTCTCCTCGTGGGCGACCAGCGTCTTCGGCGAGGGGATGTGGTGGTGGCTGAGCAGCTCGGCGAGGTAGACCTTGTTCGAGCAGCGGACGATCGACTCGGGGTCGTCGATCACCACCAGCCCCTCTCCGGAGGCCCGGCGGGAGAAGCGGTAGGTGTGGTGGTTCGGCGCGGTGGTCTCCCGGATGAAGAGGGCGTCGAACTCGGCGATCCGGCCGTAGTCGTCGGGGCCGATGACCTCGACGGCCAGGCCGACGGCCTCGGCGGCCTTGGCGAACTTCTGCAGCGCCTTGTCGTCGGAGGGGGGCTCGGCCTCCTTCGGGTTGCGGAGGATCGCCAGGTCATACCGCCAGGCGGCCCGGCGCCGGACCGACCCGCGACGGCCGGCGAAGAACTCCCGGGCGGCCTCGGCGACGATCGGCCAGTGGGCCTCGGGCACCTCGCTGGCGCCGATCGCGGCCACGCCCCGGAGCTGCCATCGGCCGTCGATCTTCTTGAACTGGGCCCGGAGCATCGGCGCCCGGAAGGAGTCGAACAGGTACCGGCTCAGCGTGTCGTAGCGCTTGGCCACGTTGCGGCCGAAGTAGACGCTCAGGGTGAAGGCGTCGGACTGCAGCGGGTGCAGGTCCTTCTGGATGCGGTCCTCCAGCTCCTCGCCCATCAGGCGGACCATCGCCGGGGACTTCATGTCCTGGATCGTGGTGATCGAGGGCAGGGGGCGGTGCCCCCGGGCCTCGGCCAGCAGCGAGACGTAGTAGCCCGCGCTCTGATATCGGTACGACTTGCAGAGGTTGAACAGCTTCGCGTTGCGGAGCGCGGCGAAGCGGGGGCTCGTCAGGTACGACCAGGCGTCGACGACCTCGGCCTCGGGCAGCTCGGAGGGCCAGTCCTTGGGGTCGTCGGTGACGATGAGCGTGGGCACGAGGCGATCCCTTCCCTTCGGCTCGGGTCGGTTCGGTCGTTCAGCGGGGGGTGTCCCGGGGGCGGACGATCAGCAGGTTGGCGTCGTAGGTCACGATCCCGAGCATGATGGCCGACAGCACGCGGTCCACGCCCTGCATGTAGTAGTGGTCGGCCGCCAGGGGGTTGGGCCAGAGGGGGTCGGCGAGGAGGACTTCCCTCGACTTCTGATCGTATCCGCAGAGCACGACGAAATGGCCGGCCGGCTCGCCCCGGACGTCGTCGTGGTCGGACTTCGGGCCGTACTCGCGGGGCATCCGGTAGAGGTAGGTCGCCGAGAGGCCGGTGAGGATGGGGGTCCGGCGGTCCAGGTAGTGGCGGATCAGGGCCCCGTTGAGGTCCCGCATCCGGATCCGGCCGCCGAGGCTGAGGAACTCGAGGTAGGCGTCGGTGGCCAGCAGGAGCTTGGGGTTCTCCTTCGCGGCGGCCTGGGCGCGGAGCTTCTCGGCGAGGTGGGGGGCCTTGGGGGAGAACCAGGTGGGGTCGAAGACGCGGAGGTCATAGGTGTAGAGCGTCGCCTCGTAGCCCCGCTTCAGGGCGTGGGTGCCCAGCAGGACGGCGAGCGTGCCCCCCCCTTCGAGCTGGGGGATCTCGCGGGCGACCTGCTCCAGCGGGATCTCGTCGCCGTAATAGCTGTAGAGCGCGTCCAGGCAGGTGGGGCCGCACGTCACGTCGTCCGGCTGCGGCTGGATCTCGAACTTCAGGCGCATCTCCACGGCCGACCTCGCTCCGGCGCGGGACCGGGGGCCGGCCCCGGCCGAGCAGGCCGGGGCATCGGCCTCCCGTCGCAGTATTGTACGACGGGCCGCGGAAAAGGGAGCGCGAGCCCGGGGCGCCTCCGGCGACCGGGCCGGGCGCGCCCGTCATCTCTTCTTCGGTCGGCCCGGGTCGGCCAGGGCCATCGCGGCGACGAGGGCGGCGAGCACGTTGGTCGTGGCGTGCGCGAACAGCCGGGCGGCGGTCGAGTCGGCGACCGGCTCGCTGGTCCGGGCCAGGGGGAAGAGGATCGCGCCGAGGATCTCGTAGGCCGCCGCGCCGATCGCCCCGCCGACGAGCCCCCCGACCGCCGCCTTCGCGACCCGGGCCCCGCCGCCGCCCCCCCCCAGCCCGAGGGCCAGGCCGCCGACCCCGCCGATCAGGCCCCAGAGCGAGGCGTGGGTTGCCAGGGGCAGCAGCAGGTCATGGGAGATCGGGTCGGCGTTCTCCAGGTAGACCGAGGCCAGCCCGAAGGCCGCCCCCGCCCCGACCAGGCCGCCGAGCACCAGCCCGGCGACCCCGCCGACGGCCGCCGACCGCTTCGAGCCGCCCGCCGCCGCCCCCGCCAGGCCGAGCAAGAGGCCGAGCACCGCCCCCTGGACGGCATACGTCAGGGTCGCCTCCAGCACGAGACCCCGGTGGATGTCCTCGCTGCTGGCGCCTCCGGCCGTCGGCCCGAGCATCGGGTCGGCCAGCGCGGAGGGGGCGAACCGGCCGTACGCTACCTCTCCCGCCGTCCAGGAGAAGGCGGTGGCCAGCACCCCGGCGATGAGCACCACGGCGGTCGGAGGCATCCTCCGGTGCGGCGGCCTCCCGCTCGGGACGGGGGGATCCGGGGCTGGGTCGACGCCGGGTCCGGGCTGAGTCATCGTCCAGGTCCTCCGCATGACGCCGCACTGGGAACGGCCCCGATGCTCTCGGGGCGGCAGCCCGTCGGGTTGTCCTGACCGGGGGCCGATCGCCCGGCCCGGTTGTCTCGCACCGGCCCATTATCGTCGGCCGGAGTGCTGATGCAAACGGGGTCTCCCTCGGCGTGCCGGGGCCGGGCACCGCTGAGGGTCGGGAGCCCGACAAAATTTGGGATAATCCAAAATGACGAGAATCGTCGAGATACTCATTGATCGAGACGCGTCTCGTCGCTAAATAATGGAGACTTGCCCTGAATCTGGGGCTGACCGGTCCGTTCGAGGTGCGTGCAGTCGAACACGCTGGGGAGGGTGGGGGATCGTCCTCCGACCCCGGCGGTGACGGGAGGATTCCGCGGGAACTGCCCCTCGGTGGTGGTCGATGCGCCGATCGGCGCGGTCTGGTCCCGGCATGCGACCTGCATTCAAATATTAACGGACCGATCTAGGTCATCCCGGGAGGGCTAGCAGCCCATCCTGCACTTCACGAGGCATGTGGACAATGCGAGCGATTCGAGCCGGTCGGCGGCTGTCCCAGCTGCTGGCCCTGGCGGCCGTCTGCGGCGTGGTGATGATCTACGCCGGGTGCGGCGGCCCGGAGAACGAGACGGTCATCCCCAAGGAACCCCCGGCCGAGAAGGCCAAGGACTCCATGGATTACTACCGAAATCAGATGCAGCAGAAGTGAGCGTCCCCGGTGACGCCGCCTCGCGCATCGGCCCGGTCAGCCGGCCGCCGTCGGATCGGGCGAGCCGGTTTCCGCCCCTCCCGGTGCCCGCCCGCCGTATCTCATCGGCCTCGGCCCGGGAGCGCCCTCTTGGTCCTTTTTTCTTTCTCCAGGGAGACGAATCCGTGAGAACTCTCAAGCGACGGGCCCGCGGCTTCACGTTGATCGAGCTGCTGGTCGTCATCGCCATCATCGGCGTGCTCATCGCCCTCTTGCTGCCGGCCGTGCAGAGCGCCCGGGAGGCCGCCCGCCGCGCCCAGTGCACCAACAACCTCAAGCAGATCGGCCTGGCGATGCACAACTACCACAGCGCCCACGGGACCTTCCCGCTGGGCGCCACGGCCACCGACAACCCCTACAACCTTCAGGACGGCCCGAGAACCTGCATCAACTGGATGGGCTGGAGTCCCCACGCGATGCTGCTCGGCTACATCGAGGGCCAGCCGCTCTACGACGCCATCAATTTTAACTTCGACCCGATCTCCTGGCCGTCGTACCCCTTCAACAGCACCCTGACCAACACCCGGCTCGCCACCTTCCTCTGCCCCTCCGACGGCAACGCCGGCCGGCAGTTCTTCAACAACTACTACGCCAGTACGGGGACGAGCACGAACACGTCCAACAACCACGACCACAACAATTGCCAGAGGCCGGGCGGTCGGAGCACCGGGTTGTTCTACTACGCCACATCTTATGGCATCCAGAGCATCGCCGATGGCTCGTCGAACACCATCGCCTTCAGCGAGGGGCTCGTCGGCAGCGGTGAGGACCTCCGGAGGGCCTACGTCACCGGAGCTAACAAGGACGGACTGGTCGGCCACTACGACGCCAACCAGGACGTCCCCACGACCCTGAGCAACCTGCAGGCCTGCACCACCCGCTGGCAGACCGCGGCCCCCGGCCAGGGCCTGGCCAGCAACCGGGGCTACTACTGGGCCTGGGGCGCCGACGCGATGACCCTGTTCAACACGATCGTCCCACCCAATTCGACCCAGCACCAGTGGGGCCAGTGCCGCTTCGGCTGCGAGCCTTGCGGCACGTACTCCGCCGACCACTCCAACATCGTCAACGCTACCAGCGGCCACCCCGGCGGGGCCAACTTCCTGCTCGGCGACGGCAGCGTGAGGTTCCTCAAGAGCACCATCGCCATGCCCACCTACTGGGCCCTCGGCACCCGGCAGGGCGGCGAGGTCATCAGCGCCGACCAGTTCTGATCGGCTCGCCGATCCCGTACCATGGGGAGGCCCCGCCCGACGATCCGGGCGGGGCCTTTTCTCGCATCCCGCCTCGCCCCGACGATCGTTCGGCCGACCGATCCGGGGGCCCCGATGCCACGTCCCATGGCCGGAATCATGCGACCGAGAGTGATTTTGCTGCTCCCGATGGCCGCCGCGATCGGCCTGGGGATGGCCTGGGTGATCGGGGACCGCAGGGATGCGGCCGCGTCCGAGGCGGCGGGGCGGGCGATGGCCGCCGGCCGATTCGAGGAGGCCCGGGGCCTCCTGGCCGCGCTCCTCGATCGTCGGCCGGATCGGGCCGACGTGGCCTACCGCCTCGGGGCCTGCGAGGCGAACCTCGGGGACGTCGAGGCCGCGCTCGACGCCTGGGCCCTGGTCCCCGAGGATTCCGGCCTCGGACCCCGGGCGGCCCTCGATCGCGCCCGGCTGGCCCTGGAGCATGGCCGGCTCGCCGAGGCCGAGCGGAGCCTCGACGCGATCGCCGGCCGTCGGGACGAGGTCGGCGCCGAGGCGATCCGGATGACCCAGCAGCTCCTGCTGTTCTCCGGCCGGTCCGACCGGTTGCCCCACTGGTTCGAGCGCCAGTGGCGGACGGCCCGGGACCGGGGGCCGAGGGCTTCGGCCGAGATCCTCCGGTCGCATTGGCTGGCCGAGACGCAGCCGCTGCCGATCGCCGCCGTCCGGGAGCGGCTCGATCGTCATTACCGCGAGGCCCCGGGGGACGACCGTGTCTGGCTCGGCCTGGCCGACCTCGCCCGACGCTCCGGCCGGCTCGACGAGGCCGACTCCTGGCTCGACCGCTGCGAGGCACGCCGCCCCGACGACCCCGACGTGCTGCTCGCCCGGCTCGAATGGGCCCTGGTCGCCGGGCGTCCCGGGGAGGCGGATCGGGTGCTGGCGGGCATCCCCGCCGATCGGGTCGACTCGCCCCGGGGCGCCTCGATCGGGGCCCGACTCGCCTCGATCCGGGGGGACGCCGAGGCCGAGCGAGCGGCGCTGGAGCGTCGGGTCGAGCTGGAGCCCGGCGACGCCGCCGCCTGGGGACGCCTGGCGGACCTCGCCGCCCGGCCCGGCGCCGGTGACGACCGCCGCTCCCGGCTCCGGGAGCGGAAGGCCGAGATCGACCGGCTCAAGGATGAATACGCCAAGCTCATGGGGGCCCTCGCGGCCGGCGGGCCTCCCCCCTCGGCCGAGCTGGCCCGACTGGCCGAGTCGCTCGGCCGACGGTTCGAGGCCGAGGGCTGGTGGACGATCCGGGTCCTGGACGACCCCGGAGACCTCGACGCCCGGGCGGCGCTCGACCGCCTTCGCAGCCTCCCCGGGCCGTCGACCCCCGGCGCCGGGACGACCCTCGCCGACCTCATCCCCGGGGCCCGCCCGGCCGACTCGCCCTCGCCCGTCGGCTCACCGGGCGACCTCCCCCCGATCCCGAGCTTCCGGGACGAGGCGGCGACTTCGGGCCTGGCGTTCGTCTACGAGAACGACCAGACCCCCGAGCGTCGGCTCCCCGAGACGATGGGGGGCGGCCTCGGCCTGCTCGACTACGACGGCGACGGTTGGGTCGATGTCTACTGCGTCCAGGGCGGTCGGTTCCCGGGAGGCTCCGCGTCGGCCGGGGGGGGGGATCGCCTGTTCCGCAACCTCGGCGAGGGCACCTTCGAGGACGTGACCGACGCCTCCGGCATCTCCGGCTTCCCCCGGGGGTTCGGCCACGGCGTCGCCGTGGGCGATTTTGACGACGACGGCGACCCGGACCTGTTCGTCACCCGGTGGCGGTCGTATGCGCTCTATCGGAACGAGGGGGACGGCACCTTCGCCGACGCCACCGAGGAGGCCGGGCTGGGGGGGGATCGGGGCTGGCCGACCTCGGCCGCCTTCGCCGACCTGGACGACGACGGCGACCTGGACCTCTACGTCTGCCAGTACGTGCGCTGGGATCCCGAGACCGACGCCCCCTGCCCGGACCCCAACTCCCCGGGCCGGTTCATGTACTGCGTCCCCCGGCGCTTCGAGTCCGAGCCCGACCGCGTCTTCCGCAACGACGGGGGCCGGTTCGTCGACGTGACGGAGCAGGCCGGGATCGTCGACCCCGACGGCCGGGGGCTGGGGGTCGTCGCGGCCGACCTGGACGGCGACGATCGGATCGACCTCTACGTCGCCAACGACATGACCGCCGACCTGCTGTTCTGCAACCTCGGCGGCTTCCGGTTCGAGCAGGTGGGCGAGCTGGCCGGGGTGGGCTCAAACGCCGACGGGGGCTACCAGGCCGGCATGGGGGTGGCCTGCGGCGACCTGGACGGCGACGAACGGCCCGAGCTGCTGGTGACGAACTTCTACGGCGAATCGACCTCCGCCTTCCGGAACCTCGGCGGCGGCCAGTTCGCCTACGCCTCCGGCGACCTCGGCCTCGCCGCCCCGACCCGGTTCGTCCTCGGCTTCGGCCTGGCGCTGCTCGACGCCAACAACGACGGCCGGCTCGACGTGGCCCAGGCCAACGGCCACGTCAACGACTTCCGCCCCGGCACCCCATACGCGATGCCCGCGCAGCTGTTCCTCGGCATGGGGGACGGCCGGCTGGCCGAGGTGTCCGATCGCGCCGGCCAATGCTGGTCGGTCGAGCGCGTGGCGCGCGGGCTGGCGGTCGGCGACCTGGACAACGACGGATGGCAGGACGTGTTGATCCTCTCCCAGGCCGGCCCCCTGGCGTTCCTGCGGAACCTCGGCACGACGGATGGCGCGGGGTCGGCCGGCCGATATCTGACGCTGAAGTTGGAGGGGACGCGATCGAACCGGGACGCCGTGGGCGCCCGGGTCCGGGTGTCGGCCTCGGGCCGGACCCAGGCCCGCCACCGCCTCGGCGGCGGCAGCTTCCTGTCCGCCAACGACGGCCGCGTGCACGTCGGGCTCGGCCCGGTGCCGGCAGGCGAGCCCGTGTCGGTCGAGGTCCGATGGCCCGGCGGCCGGGTCGACCGCTTCGACGACCTAAGGCCCGACGCGGCGTATCGGCTCGTCGAGGGTGAATCGGTGGCACGGCCCCTGGAGGGTTGGTCGACTCCCTCCGATTAGTCCCGCGTTCGCCGATCCATTGCCCATCGAACGGTCCTCGTCCCGATCCCGAGCGAATCGGTCACGTGTCGGGCGACGGGCCGACCCGTCGGCATCCTCCCGGATGCCCGGGCCCGGAACCTCGTCGGCCTCGCCTCACGATCCAGGCCCGTCGAGGGGTTCGAGGTCGAGCCGGTCGCCCTCGGCCCGGATTGAGCGGAGTTCCTCAAGGATCGCGTCGAGTTTCTGCTCAAGGGCTTCAATGCGGTCGGCCTGATCGGTGGTCGTTCGGCCGGATGAGCGCGCGGAAGGCACGAGTCCGAATGGCGATTCGAGCAGAGTCCCGTCCGTCGAGAGCCTCGCTCGGGGCGACTCGGTTGTCTCGGACGATTCCGACGGGGCGAGGCCGCCTTCAGGTCGGTTGGGCCTGGCCAGGGGGGATTGGTCGGGATTGCTCGGCCCGCGAGTTTGCCCCAGGCCGCCCGGCACCGGCACTGGCCGATGTTCCTCGACCTCCTCTCCGACCCCGGCGAGCGGCCCGACGATCCGGCGGAGCTGCCGGAGTCGCTCGACGACCTGTTCGTGGACCTCGGGCGAATGGCGGACGATTAGGCTGAGGTTCAGGTGGAAGGGCGTGATCGAGCGATCCGTCACGGTCGATCCATCTCCGCTTCGAGGTTCACCGACGGTCCAGGTCCCGGGGGCGACGGTTGACGTGAGGAGGTCGATGAGCGGGCCGAAGCTGGCCAGGCCCGGGGAGACTGTCGCGACGGATGTGCCGTCCTCCTTTAAGGAGAGGATCCGCTCCGCGTGGGGGATGAAGATCAGGTCGCCAACCGAATAGACCCGGGTGATCGACTCTGACTCACTCTCGAGCGACGGGGTCGACGATTCCGGCGGAGGGTTAGTTGTCGGGGGCAGCTCCGACCTCGACTGGGCCGAGCGCGAGGCCTCGGCCGCGAGGACTCCCGAGGCGACGAGGCCGACGACGAGCAAGGTGCGCTGAATCATGGTCATCTCCCTGAGGACGGCAATCACCGCGGCGATCGTGCCGGCCGGGACCGCCCCGGCCGCCGCGATCAGGCCGCCATGCGTTGCGGACACCGCCGCCCGGACGGTCGCGGCCCGGAGCGAGGCGTGGACCACCTCGGGGGCCGATCGCCTGATCCCCAGGCCGATCGGGATCGCCGAGGGCGAGATCCCACGCCGAGCGAGCCGGTCACGGAGGCGATCGCGGCCCCGGGCCAGTCGGCTGCGGACGGTGCCGACCGGCCAGTCCAGGCGTCGGGCGGCCTCGTCGTGGGTGAGGCCCTCGACCAGGCAAAGGACGATCGGCAGGCGGTGGCGGTCGGGCAGGCGAGCGATTTCCTCGTGCAGGGCGGCGCCGAGGTCGTCCGCCTCGCCCGGTTCGTTGGAGGTTGACGACCGGCTCGCGGCCCGCTCGTCGAGGAGTCGGCGACGGGCGCGGTCGGAGCGCATCCGGGTTGAGAGCCGGACGGTCACGGCGTTCAGCCACGGGCCGATCGAGTCGCGGACCCAGAGCGAGCCGGCCCGGCGGGCCAGGGCGAGGAAGGCGGCCTGGAAGGCGTCCTCGGCGGCGTCCCGGTCTCGGAGGATGGAGCGGGCCAAGCGGAGGACCATCGGCCCGTGCCGCCCGACCAGCTCCGCGAACGCCCGCTCGGCCCCGGGGCCGTCCCGGGCGTTGAACCGCTCCAGCAGCTGGCCGTCCGAGAGGCCCCCGGCCGCACCGCCCCCGAAGAGGGTGCGGAGGTGCCGGTGGGCCTCGCCGTTGATGGTCCGGGGCACGGGTCGCGATCCTCCCTGACGCGGGGTGTCCTCGGTGTAATGCCGGGCCGGGGGAGGATCAATCCATTTTTCCGGCAGTGCCGGGCCGATCGAGGCTCACCACTTGTCGATCGGCCCCTT
The DNA here is from genome assembly GCF_007752535.1 of Tautonia plasticadhaerens. Classification (GTDB taxonomy): domain Bacteria; phylum Planctomycetota; class Planctomycetia; order Isosphaerales; family Isosphaeraceae; genus Tautonia; species Tautonia plasticadhaerens. The sequence goes on along the minus strand of NZ_CP036426.1, from coordinate 8,055,906 downwards.
GGGCGTGGGGACCCGGGGCTCGAACTGGGAGGGCAGGGGGGCGCAGGGCCCGGCGGCCCGCATTTCGGAGACGACGGCATCGAACGTGGCCCGGCTGGGGAGGTTGACCAGGCGGAGGTACAGCTCCTTCGGCGGCCGGATGGCGTAGCTGTACCACTTCAGGACCTTGCGGAACTGGAGGCAGGCCAGGTGCTCGCCTCGGGTCTCGGCGAGGCGGTGGAAGTGGCGTTCCATCACCGCGATCCGGTCCTCGAACGAGGGCTCGGGGCCGGCGGTGCCGTGCTCGGCCCAGTGCTGGAGCTGTCGGAAGACGAAGGGATTGGAGAGCGAACCCCGGCCGATGGAGATGGCCGCGCAGCCGGTCTCCCGGAACATGGCCTCGGCGTCGACGATGGTGCGGATGTCGCCGTTGCCGATGACCGGCATCCGGTCGACCGCCTCCACCACCCGGGCGATCCCCGATCGGTCGACCATGCCGCTGAAGCCCTGGGCCCGGGTCCGGCCGTGGACGATCACGGCGGCCACGCCGATCGACTCGAACAGGCGGGCCAGCTCCGGGGCGGTCGGGTTCTGCTGGTCCCAGCCGAGGCGCATCTTGACCGTCACCGGGACCGGCGATTGCTCGACCACCGCGCCGACGAGCTTCCTCGCGCCGTCGCCGTCGCACATCAGGGCCGAGCCGCCGCCGGACTTCACCACCTTGCGGACGGGGCACCCCATGTTGATGTCGATGATCGACGGGCCGAGGTCGGCGACGATCTTCGTGGCCTCGATCATCTCCCAGGTCGTGGCGCCGTAGATCTGGATCGACGCCGGCTGGTCCTCGGGGCTAGTCGCGGCCAGCTCGAACGACTTCGGCCGACGTTCGATGAGCGACCGGGCGTTGACGAGATCCGTCGTCGCCAGGCCCAGGCCGCCCAGCTCCCGGACGGTCTGGCGATAGGCGAGCGCCGTGTAGCCGGCCAGCGGGGAGAGGAAGAAGCAGGTGGGGACCGTCACCGACCCGATCGCCAGCGGCTCCTTCGCCCTCGGGGGCGGGGGGGGCAGCTCGGGGGAGGGCCGGCGTCGGGGCGGGGGGGGGGGGCGATCGCGGACACGTCGCGGGGTCTCCTCCGTCGGCGTCGCGGTGGGGGCGGGCGAGATTCGTTATTCTAGGGGATCGGACGCGATTTGTCAGAGCCGCTTTGAGGGGGGAAGGGGAGGGGACCTCACGCAGGGCCGCGAAGGCGCGAGAGAAGAGGGGGAAAGGGAACCGGGTTTTCTTCTCTTCGCCGCGACCCCACGCCTCTGCGTCAGGTCCCCTCCCCTCCCCCCTCGCAGGATCGACCCCATGACCCCCGCCGACGCCGAAGCCTTCCTCCTGACCACCGAAGACGGCCAAACCCTGCTCGGTGAGGTCCAGGCCAACCCTCGCCCCGGGCCGGCGGAGATGGTCCGGTGGCGAGACCGGGCGCCCGGCGAGGTGGTGACGGCGGCGGTCCACCTGGTCGAGGCACGGCGCAAGGGGAAGGCGAAGTTCGAGCGGGCCGACCGGATGTGGCTCGACCCGCTCGGCGTCGAGCAGGCGACCGCCGAGCCCGTCGCCCGGCACAAGGCCGGGCGGTTCCGGGGGGCGGGCCTGGTCGTCGACCTCTGCTGCGGCGTCGGCGGCGATGCAATCGCGCAAGGGTCCGTCGCCGACCGGGTGATCGCCGTTGATCGGGACGAGGGGATGGCGAGACGGACGCTCTGGAACGCGGCGGCCTACGGGGTCGACGATCGCGTGTCGGCGGTCGTGGCCGACGCCGAGCGGTTCCCGATCCCCGGGGGTGCCCTCGTCCACGTCGATCCCGACCGGCGCGTCGAGGGGACGAGGCGGGCGGCCCAGATGCTCGCCGACTACCACCCCGGCACGGACTTCATGCTCAGGACGGCCCGCTCCTGCCCCGGCGGGGCGATCAAGCTCGGCCCCGCGAGCGACTTCGACGCCCATTTCTACGGGGATCGGTTCGAGGTCGAGCTGGTCAGCCTCGGCGGCGAGGCCAGGGAGGCGACCGCCTGGTTCGGAGGCCTCGTCACCTGCCGTCGTCGCGCGACCAGGCTCCCCGAGGGCGTGACCTGGACCGACCTCGACGGCCCCCCCGGCGGCTACGCCCCGGCCCGGCCGCTGGAGGCGTGGGCCTTCGACCCCGATCCGGCCTTGCTGCGCTCCGGCCTGGTCGACGCGTTCGCCGAGGCGCACGGCCTGGGCCGGATCCACGACGCGGTCGACTTCCTGACCGGCCCCGATCGGGTCGACTCGCCGTTCCTGGCGGCGTTCGAGGTGGTGGAGGAGCTGCCGGTCGACGTGAAGGCGATGCGCCGGGTCGTGCTGGAACGGGGGATCGGGACGCTGGAGATTAAGGTCCGGGGGCTGGAGATCCGGCCGGAGTCGCTGAGGGCGCAGCTCAGGCCGAAGGGGTCGGGGTCGGCGACTCTGCTGCTGGTCGGCGGCGGCAGATCGGGGCCGTCCCGGGCGGTGCTCGCCCGCCGGGCGTCGAGGGCGAGTGGGTGAGCCGGGCGGGTCGTCTTGCCAGGCCGGGGCGGGGCGGTCAGACTGTGGTCGAGTCGCCCGACCGGCTCCCGATTGTTGCCGTCGGTTTCGACGGCAGGAGCCTCGGCCCGAGGCCCGCGACCCGCACCCGACCCGGAGCACCCGATGGACCGTCGCCTCGTCCCGATCGCCCTGGCGTCGATCGCCCTCGCCCTGACCGGCTCGGCCTCCCGGGGCGCGGAGACCCTGAGGTGGAAGTTCGCCGAGGGGGACTCCCACCGCTACAGGCTCGAGCAGACGACCATCAACACGGCGGTGGTCATGGAGCAGGAAGTGAAGATGTCGATCTTCCAGACGGTCGAGATGACCTGGGAGGTCGAATCGGTCGAGGACGAGGGAGCCGCCCGTTTGGTCCAGACGATCGACCGGATGCGAGTCGCGCTGGAGTCGCAGTTCCTCACGTTCTCCTACGACTCTTCCGACGACGCCCCGGCCGAGGGACAGGCGGCGATGCTGGAGCCGGTGGTCGACGCGCTGGTTGGCGTGCCGGTCGTCCTGGTGATGACCCCCCGGGGCGAGGTGCGAGAGGTCGAGGTGCCCGACGAGCTGATCCAGCGCCTCAAGGACGCCGGCCCCGCCGCCCAGGCCTTGCAGAACCTGGCGTCGCCCGAGGGGATGAAGGGGCTGATCGGCCAGTCGACCCTCGTCTTCCCCCAGGAGCCGATCGAGGAGGGTGCCACCTGGGCCCGGAAGGTCGAGCTGCCTACCCCCCAGGGCACGATGACGCTGGACAACGCGTTCACGTTCCGGGGCATCGAGGGGGGCGACGACGGCGAGACGGCGACGATCGACGTGGCCATGACCATCGATTCCCTGGAGGCCGCCCCGGACTCCCCCTTCGAGCTCACCGTCCAGGAGCAGGAGGGCCGCGGCTCCTACGCCTTCGACACCTCCGCCGGGCTGCTCCGATCCTCCGAGGTCACGCAGACCCTGAGCGTGGTCGCCCGGGTGATGGACCAGGAGCTGACCTCCGTCGCCGAATCCACCGCCACTTTCTCGCTGGTGGAGGACTGAGGAGACCCGGCTCGGGAGCGGATGACGAACGATGGATGGCGAGTGGATGACCGCGACTCGCCGATCTCGGGGCCATCAGCCCCCGTCTCCCGGGACGGGCGTCGGCGGCGAATCGCCCGCCATCCGCAATCCTCCGGGGCCCATCTCTTGCCCGTTTCTCGGCGGATCGCCCAGATGACCCGATCCGATCCCGTACTCCGCCTGACCGACGCCGGCCTCTACTGCGAGGCCGGCGACTTCTTCATCGACCCGTGGTGTCCGGTCGATCGGGCGGTGATCACCCATGCGCATTCCGATCATGCCCGTTGGGGGTCGAGACGATACCTGACCGCCCGGGACGGGGCCGGGGTGCTCCGGGTCCGGGTCGGCGATGAGCCGATGATTGAGGCCGCCGGGTACGGCGATCCGGTCGAGATCAATGGGGTCCGCGTCTCGCTCCACCCGGCGGGGCACATCCTGGGGTCGGCCCAGGTGCGGGTCGAGCACCGGGGGGCCGTCTGGGTCGTCTCGGGGGACTACAAGGTCGGGCCCGACGCGACCTGCGTCCCGTTCGACCCGGTGCGCTGCCACGTCTTCATCACCGAATCGACGTTCGCCCTGCCGATCTATCGCTGGCCGAGCCAGCGGGACGTGTTCGATTCCGTGAACGCCTGGTGGCGCAGCAACGCCGACTCCGGCAAGGTCAGCCTTCTGTTCAGCTACGCCCTGGGCAAGGCCCAGCGGCTGCTCTCGGGCCTGGACCCCTCGATCGGCCCGATCTTCTGCCACGGCGCCGTCGAGAAGCTCAACGCCGCCTACCGGGCCACCGGCATCCCCCTGCCGCCGACGAGCTACGCTGGCACCGCCTCGAACCGATCGGCCTGGGCGCGGGGGATCGTCGTCGCCCCCCCCTCGGCCCACGGGACGCCCTGGGCCCGGAAGTTCGGGCCCTCGTCCTCCGCGTTCGCCTCCGGCTGGATGACGATCCGGGGCACCCGGCGCAGACGGGCCGTCGACCGCGGCTTCGTCCTCTCCGACCACGCCGACTGGCCCGGCCTGCTCGACGCCATCGCCGCCACCGGGGCCGAGACCGTCTGGGCCACGCACGGCTATTCCGCCGTGCTCGTCCGCTGGCTCCGCGAGCACGGGACCGACGCCCACGTCGTCGCCACCCGGTTCGTCGGCGAGGAGGACGCCTCCGCCGAGCCGGAAGACGGTTCGGCCGAAGAGGCCGGTTGACCTCCCGCCGATCGCTCCCCTGGTCCCTTGTCCCCCTCGGCGATCCGGGGTACAACCGCGAGAGGGAAACGCTTCCATATCCCTCGATTTCGACGGCCGGGCGCGGCGAGCGAGGGCACTGCGTCCGGCTCCGGTTCCCTCCCTCGCGGGGAGAACGGGGATGCTGATTCCTCATCGCACGCGAAGAGGGTTCCTCGCCGACGTGGGCCGGGGGGCGCTCGTGGCCACCCTGGGCAGCGGCATGGCGGCCGACATGGGGTTCGCGGCCCGCTTCGGATCGGAGGACGGCGGCGATCGCCTCGCCTTCGGCCCGCTCGACCCGCTGGTCGCGCTGATGCAGGAGACGCCGTCCGACCGCCTCCTGCCGGCGCTGGTCGACCGGCTCCAGGGCGGGACCCCGATCCGGGACCTCGTCGCGGCGGCAGCCTTCGCCAACGCCCGCACCTTCGGCGGCGAGGACTACATCGGCTACCACACGATGATGGCCCTGGCCCCGGCCTATCAGATGAGCCGGGAACTCCCCGAAGGTCGCCGAGCCTTGCCGGTCTTGAAGGTCCTGTACCGCAACACGAGCCGTATTCACGACTCGGGCAAGACCGAACTCCAGACCCTGCGCCCCGTCGAGCCGCTCTGCTGCCTGCCCGAGGGCCGATCGGGCGGCGAGGCCCTGCGAGACGCGGTCCGGACGAAGGACATGGAGGGTGCAGAGGCCACCTTCGCGACGCTCGCCCAGGGGAGTGCCGACCAGGCGTTCAACGACCTGCTCTACGCCGTCCAGGACAACACCGAGGTCCACCGCACGGTGCTCCCCTACCGGGCCTGGGACCTGCTCGGCATCATCGGCCAGGAGCAGGCGCACACGCTGCTCCGCCAGTCGGTGCGCTACTGCGTGGTCAGCGAGCGAGAATGGCAGCACACCGAGGAGACCGACCGCCCCCGGGTGATCCTCCCCCGCCTGATGGACCAGTACACGCTAGAAGGCCGACCGATCGGCGACCGCCAGCCGGACGATGCCTGGGTCGACCATCTCAGCCGGACGATCTTCGAGGCCACCCCTGAGGCCGCCGCCGAGGCCGCCGCCGCCGCGATCGCCGAGGGGATGGCCCCCGGCGCGATCGGCGAGGCCATCGCCCTGGCCGCCAACCAGCTCGTCCTCCGGGACGCCGGCCGGACCGAGCGCGAGGTCCAGCCCGGCAAGCCACTGGGCAGCGTCCACGGCGACTCCATCGGCGTCCATGCCTGCGACTCGGCCAATGCCTGGCGGAACATGGCGGCCGCCTCGAACCCGAGGAACACCTGCGCCTGCCTGATCCTCGGCGCCTATCAGGTCGCCCTCGACCGCGTGAACCGCGGCGGCGACTTCCTGGCCTGGGAGCCGTACCCCCGCCCCGAGGAACTCGGCTCGATCCGATCGGCCGATCAAGGCTCGCTCCTCGGCGAGCTCGACGCCGCCGTCCGGGGCAACGAGCAGGCCCTGGCCGCCGCCCTGGTCCACCGCCTCGGCGAGACCTCCGCCGACCCCGAACCGATCTTCAACCTGCTGCTCGGCTACGCCGTCAGCGAGGACGGTGCCCTGCACGCCGAGAAGTACTACCGCACCACCCGGGAGGAGTTCGCCTCCACCCGCCCCGCCTTCCGGTGGCGACAGCTCGTCGCGCTGGCCCGAGTCACCGCCAGCGAGTTCGGCCGCCCCGCGCCGGGCTATGCCGAGGCGTGCGAATTGATCGACGCCTGAATTGGGGGGCGAGTGGCGTCCCGGACTTCCGGGCCCGGGACGCCGACTCCCCATCAGATGTCAATGTCTCGCGCCGAGTACGCCTCCTCCATGATGAACTTGAACCGGGCTTCCGGTTCCTTGCCCATCAAGTCGGAGACGGTGTGATCGGTGTAGGGGCGGTCCTCGTCGGGGATGGAGACGCGGAGCAGGCGACGTCGGGCGGGGTCGAGCGTGGTCTCGAAGAGCAGCTTGGCGGGCATCTCGCCGAGCCCCTTGAAGCGGGTGATGGTGAACTTGGCGTTCTTGGGGAGCTTGGCGAGGATCGCGTCGCGTCCCCGGTCGTTGGCCGCCCAGTAGTTCTCCTTGCCGTGGGAGATCTTGTAGAGCGGCGGGCAGGCGAGGTAGACGCGCCCGGCGTCGAGCAGGCCGGGCAGGTGTCGATAGAAGAAGGTGAGCAGCAGCGTGGCGATGTGGTGGCCATCGCTGTCGGCGTCGGTCAGCAGGACGATCTTGCCGTAGCGGAGGCGGGCGGGGTCGTAGTGCTCGTCGATGCCGCAGCCGAGCGCGGAGACCAGGTCGGTCAGCTCCTTGTTCTCCAGCAGCTTCCCCTTGGTCGCCTGCTCGGCGTTGAGGACCTTGCCGCGCAGGGGGAGGATGGCCTGCATGTGGCGGTCCCGGCCCTGCTTGGCGGAGCCCCCGGCCGAGTCGCCCTCGACGATGAACAGCTCGGAGCGCTCGGGGTCGGTGCTGTCGCAGTCGTGGAGCTTGCCGGGGAGGTTCAGGCGGTTGCTGATGGCCGTCTTGCGGCGGACCTGGCTGGCGGCGGCCCGGCTGGCCTCCCGGGCCCGGGCGGCCTGGATGACCCGGTGGACGACGGCGTCGGCCACGCTCTTGTTCTTGATCAGGAAGTCTTCCAGCCGGGGTCGGACCATCGAATCCACGAGGGCTCGGACCTCGGGGTTGTTCAATCGCCCCTTGGTCTGACCCTGGAACTGCGGCTCCCGGACGCAGACCGAGAGCACCGCCGTCAGCCCCTCCCGGATGTCCTCCGCCTTGATCTCGGGGCCCTTCTTGGCGAGCTCGTGGTCCTTGATGAATTTCTGCACGGCGGCGCGGACCGCCTCGCGGAGGCCCGACTCATGCGTGCCGCCGTCCCGGGTGGGGATCGTGTTGACGAACGACCGGATGTCCTCGTCGGTCGCCTCGGTCCAGGCCAGGGCGAGTTCGAGGCGGAGGTCGTCCTCCTCCTTCTCCAGCACGAACGGCGAGGCGGCGACCCGGGCGTCCTCGCGGGATTTGTTCACGGCCTCCAGGAAGTCGCTGACGCCCCCGTCGTGGCGGTACTCGACCGAGGTGCCGGCCCGCTCGTCGACGAACTGGATCGACAGCCCCTTGTTCAGGTACGTCTTGACTTCCAGGCGTTCGGCGATGAGGTTCGGGTCGTACGTCGCGTCGACGAAGATCTCCGGGTCGGGCGTGAAGCGGACGGTCGTGCCCGAGCCCCGGGCGGGCTCTCCCTTCGAGACGTCGCCCTCCGACTTGCCCCGTTTATAGCGCTGGATCCAGGAAAATCCGTCCCGGCGGACCTGCACCTCCAGCCGTTCGCTCAGGGCGTTGACCACGCTGGCGCCGACGCCGTGCAGGCCGCCGGCTACCTTGTAGGCGTCGTTGTCGAACTTGCCGCCGGCGTGCAGGGTGGTGAAGATCACCTCCAGGGCGCTCCTGCCGGTCTTGGCGTGCACGTCGATCGGGATGCCGCGACCGTTGTCGGAGACGGCGCAGGTCTTGCCGTCCTTCGACAGGGTGACGACGATCCGGGTGGCGTGGCCGTTCATCACCTCGTCGATCGCGTTGTCGACGATCTCCCAGAGCAGGTGGTGCAGCCCCGCCTTGTCCACGCCGCCGATGTACATGCCGGGCCGGCGTCGGACGGCCTCGAGCCCTTCGAGGACGGTGATCGAGTCGGCGTTATAGGTTCCGGTGGCCATGCGTTTTCCTATCCTCGTCGGGTCGCGTCCGGTCCCGGCAGTACGTCAGCAATCCGCCCCGAGGTCGGGTGCCCGGGCGTCGTCGCCCCGCCGCTCCTGGATCGTCGGCTCGCCGAGGTGGCGGCGGGGGTTGCCGCACATCCAGCAGGAGCAGGAGGCCAGGTGGTCGTGATTCCTGAGGGCGAAGGCCTCGCGGTCCGGGTCGGGGATGCCCGTGAACTTCAGGCAGCGGCGGGCCCGTTCGATCATCCGGGAGCGTTGATGGCGTCGGGCGGCCCGCCCCCGGTTCGGGGAGGGCGGGCCGCCTCGGCTCGGGTCGTCCATGTCATCCCCCTGGGCGGGATCGGGCCTCACTGCTCCACCTGGTCGACCGGCGGCACCGGGGTCGCCTCGGGGAGGATGACCTCGGCGATCGAGCCGCGCTGCATGATGGCGTAGCCCTTGCCGCCCCGGCCGGTGACCGGGTACTTCGAGGCCCGGAGCGACTGGGTGGCGCCCCGGCTGGTGCGGACCTCCAGCCCGTCCCCCTTGGCCCCGGCCAGGGTGAAGCCGAGCACCCGGTCCTTGGCGTCGAGCCGGACGGCGGTCACCCCCTTGGCGACGCCCGAGACCACGTTCGCCTCGTCGACCGGGAAGACCAGCACCCGGGCCGATCGGGTGACGAGGCAGACATTCTCTGAGCCGTCGGAGGCCTCGACGCCGATCACCGCGTCGTCGGGATACCCGGCGTCGAGCCGGACGATCCCGCGTCCCTTCTTGGTGGAGACCGGGGCGACGTAGCTCAGCGAGAAGCGGAGCGTCTTGCCGCCGGCCGTCAGGGCCACGCCGTAGGGCGGGGGAGAGGACCTGCCCTCGTCGTGCTTGCCGTCGCCGTTGGAGCCGTTGCGGTCGGGCCGCATGTCGGCGTCGAGATAGCCCTGGTGGGCCTTCCCGTTTCGGGGGGCCGGGGCCTTGGGCGTCGGCAGGCATCGGGGGTCGTGGCAGGCGACGCCGACGATGGCCTCGCGGTCCTCGAAGGCGAACTGGCGGTGGATCGGCTCGCCGTGGCCGGTGGTCATGCCGATGTCGTTGGCCCGGATCGTGTAGGCGATCCCCCGGGTGGTGAAGAAGGTGATCGTCTGCCGGGCGGTTGAGCGGAAGACCCAGCCGACGCGGTCCTCGTCCCGGACCCGGATGCTGGCGACGTCGGTGAACGACTTCTGCCGCTTCACCCACCCGTCCCGGGTGACGATGACCCAGGCGTCCTCGTCGACGATGTAGTCTTCCTCGCGGAACTCGACCGCCTCGACCGGCCCCTCGACCGCCGTCCGCCGGGGATCGCCGTACTTCTTGGAGATCGCCCGGATCTCCTCCCGGATCACCCCCCACCGGGCGGCCTCGTCGGCGAGCAGGGCCTCCAGCTCGGCGGCCCGGGCCCGCCGCTCGCCCAATTCGCCGAGGATGTCCCGGATCTCCAGCTTGCCGAGGCGATAGAGCTTGGTCTCCAGCACGGCGTCGGCCTGGAGGTCGGTCAGGCCGAAGCGGTCGATCAGCTTCGGCGCGGCGTCGGCCTTGCCGTCGCTGGCCCGGATGATCTTGATCGCCTCGTCGAGGTTGTCGAAGACGATCGCGAAGCCTTCGAGGATGTGGATCCGCCGCAGGATCGCGTCCAGCTCGTGCCGCAGCCGACGGGTGACGACGTCCATGCGGAAGTCCAGGAAGTGGACGAGCATGGATTTCAAGTCCAGCCGGGCCGGCACGGCGATCTCGGCCCCGGCGGCCGGCTGGAGGCAGGTCATGTTGACGTTGAAGTTGTTCTGCAGCGGCGTGTTCTTGAACAGGTAGGCGAGCGCCGCGTCGGCGTTGGCGCCGGGCTTCAGGTCGAGGACGATCCGGATGTCGTCGGTGCTCAGGTCCTTCACGTTGGTCAGCTGGGGGACCTGTCCCCGGCCGATCAGGTCGCCGATCCGGAGGACCAGGGGGTCCTTCTCGACGCCGTAGGGGATCGAGGTGATGAAGATCCGGTTCGGGTTCCCCGGATCGGTCTCATAGGTGCCCCGGAGCTTCACCGTGCCCTGGCCGGTGGCGTAGATCTGCCTCAGCTCGTCGGCGCTATTGAGGATGACGCCGCCGGTCGGGAAGTCGGGGGCCTGGATGTACTTGAGCAGCTTCTCGACGGGCAGGTCCCGGTCGCTGTCCAGCAGGGCGACCAGGGCGCCGCAGACCTCCTTGAGGTTGTGCGGCGGGATGTTCGTCGCCATGCCGACGGCGATGCCGGCGGCCCCGTTGATCAGCAGGTTAGGCACCTGGGCGGGCAGGACCACCGGCTCGTCGGCCGTCGAGGCGTAGTTGGGCCGGAACTCGACGGTACCGTCGCGCAGCTCGGTCAGGATCTCCTGGGCGATCGGCGTCAGGCGGCATTCGGTGTACCGCATGGCGGCGGGGGGGTCGCCATCAATCGAGCCGAAGTTGCCGTATCCCTCGATCAGGGGGTAGCGGAGGCTGAACGACTGGGCCATCCGCACCTGGGCGTCGTAGATCGACTGGTCGCCGTGCGGGTGGTACGTTTTCATCACCTCGCCCACGACCGCCGCGCTCTTGATGTACCGGCCGTCGGCCGTGACCCGGAGGTCGGCCCACATCGCATATAAGATGCGTCGCTGCACCGGCTTGAGGCCGTCCCGCACGTCGGGCAACGCCCGGGAGGTGATGACGCTCAGCGCGTAGTTCAGGTACCGTTCCCGGGTGGCCTCGGCCAGCGGGACGACGTCGATCACCTCGTCCCGCCCGGCCCCCTCGCCGCGGCCATCCCCGTTGCCTTGCCGTCTTCGGGCCATATCACGCCTCGTGCTCGGACGATCGGGCACGCCCGGCCCGCCGGTCCCTCCATTCGGTCTCGTACTTTACGATAATACGGTCGTCCGGCCAGTGCAATTGAATTTAGTGTACGAATGGACCGTTTCGGCGGGCGCGGTCCCCGACCATGCCCCGGCGGGCTCGGCCGGCGGAGCGGCCCCCGGCCGAAGTCCGAGACACGCCGATCGGCGTGAGGTAGTCTGGTGCCGGCCCGGCCCGGCCCACGACCCGAGGGGACCGGTCCGCCCGAGACCCGGCGCCGAGGCGTCCTCGAGGGCGATGCCCATCCCGGCGGGTCGATTCGATGAGGGAGGTCAGGACCGTGGGACTGCTCGGAATCCTGCTCGCGCTGGCCCTGCTGATGGGGCTGTCCTATCGGGGATGGAGCGTGCTGCTGGTGGCGCCGGCGGCCGCGATGCTGGCCGCGGCCCTGTCGGGAGAGCCGCTCCTGGCGCACTGGACGCAGACGTTCATGGGAGGCGCGTCCCGCTTCGTCGCGCAGTGGTTCCCCCTGTTCCTGCTCGGCGGCCTGTTCGGCAAGCTGATGGATGACAGCGGCTCGATCGCCTCGATCGCGCGATTCCTGACCGGACGCCTGGGGACTCGACGCGCGATGCTCTCCGTCGTGATCGCGTCGACCGTGGTCACCTATGGCGGCGTGAGCGTCTTCGTCGCCTTCTTCGTGCTCGTCCCCATGGCGCAGGAACTGTTCCGGGCCGCGGACATCCCGCGACGGCTGATGCCGGCGACCATCTGCCTCGGGGCGTTCACGTACACCATGTCGGCCCTCCCGGGGTCGCCCTCGATCAACAACGCCATCCCCATGCCCTACTTCGGCACCACGCCCTTCGCGGCCCCCGGGCTGGGGATCATCGCGGCGATCGTCACGCTGGCGTTCGGCATGTGGTGGCTCAATCGCGCCGAGGCGGCGGCTCGGAGGGCGGGCGAGGGCTTCGGCGGCGGTTCGGCGGCCGCCCCGGCCCTCGACGAGCGGATCCGGGAGCATGCGACGGCGACGGGCGACTTCGACCCGGCCGAGATCCGCCTCGGCGGCCAGAGCGAGGGCGGACCTCCCACGGTCCTCGCCATCCTGCCCCTCGTCGTGGTCATCGTCATGAACTTCCTGATGTCGCTGGTCGTGCTCCTCCGGCTCGATTTCTCGTACCTGGCCGGGGAGGCGTGGGGGGGGACCTCGATCGGTGCCCTGGCCGGGATCTGGTCGGTTGCCCTGGCGCTGGCGGCGGGGAGCCTCACCCTCGTCCTCCTGAACTCCCGACGCCTGGAATCCTTGCGTGTGAGCATGGATTCCGGGGCCAATTCCTCGGTCTTGCCCGTGATGACGGTCGGCAGCCTCGTCGGCTTCGGCGCCGTGGTGGCGGCGCTGCCCGCCTTCGGGGCGGTCCGGGACGCGGTCCTGTCGATCCAGGGGGGGCCGCTGATCTCGCTCACCGTCTCGATGAACACGCTGGCCGCGATGACCGGCTCGGCGTCCGGGGGGATGGCGATCGCGCTGGACGCCCTCGGGGAGACCTACATGCGACTCGCCGGCGAGCAGGGCATCGCCCCTTCGCTGCTGCATCGCGTGTCCACGATCAGCGCCGGCACGCTCGACGCCTTGCCCCACAACGGGACGGTCCTCACGGTGCTCCAGGTCAGCAGGCTGACCCACCGGGAGAGCTATTTCGACATGATCATGACTGTGAAGGTGAGCACGATCCTCGCCCTGGTCGTGGTCCTCATCCTGGGCTCGGCGTTCGGGTCGTTCTGACGGCCGAGGTCGCCCCCTCGTGCGGGTCGCCGTCGCGATGATCCGCGTGGGGTCGCCCCCCGGGCTCCCGGTCGACCGCCGACACTCCCCCGGACTTGATCGCATGAACGCCTTCGCCGACCTGTTCGCCGCGCTGGATGAGACGACCGGGACCAACGCCAAGGTCGAGGCCCTGGTCCGGTATTTCGCCGAGGCCGACCCGGCCGACGCGAGCTGGGCGGTCTACTTCCTGGTCGGCCGGAAGCCGAGGCAGGCGGTCCCGTCGAAGAAGCTGAGGGAGTGGGCGGCGGCCGAGGCGGGGATCCCGGACTGGCTGCTCGGCGAGTGCTACGACGCGGTCGGCGACTCGGCCGAGGCGATCGCCCTGCTGCTGCCGGAGGCGGAGCGGTCGAGCGACCGGCCACTGGCGGAGTGGGTCGAGGGGCTCTTGCTGACGCTCCGGGACCGGGACGAGGAGGACCAGCGTCGCCTCCTGCTCGACGCCTGGGCCGAGATGGACCGCACCCAGCGGTTCGTCTGGAACAAGCTGATCAGCGGGCAGTTCCGGGTCGGCGTCTCGGCCCAGCTGGTGACCCGGGCTCTGGCGAAGGCCGGCGGCCTGGAGCCGGGGGCGGTGGCGCATCGCCTGATGGGGAACTGGACCCCGTCGGCCGACTTCTACCGGGCGTTGATCCATCCCGACTCCGCCGACGCGGACCTCAGCCGGCCGTACCCATTCTGCCTGGCCCACCCCATCGACGAGGCGGGGGACATGCCCCAGGCGCTGGGGGATCCGGTCGGCTGGCAGGCCGAGTGGAAGTGGGACGGCATCCGCTGCCAGCTCATCCGGAGGGGGGGCGAGACATTCCTCTGGACCCGGGGCGAGGAGCTAGTCACCGAACGCTACCCCGAGCTGGCCGGGCTCGGGCCGATGCTGCCGGAGGGGACCGCGATCGACGGCGAGATCCTGGTCTACCGGGACGACGAGGTGCGGCCGTTCGCCCAGCTCCAGCGGAGGATCGGCCGGAAGACGGTGGGCAAGAAGCTCTTGGCCGAAGTCCCCGTCGCCCTCTTCGCCTTCGACCTGCTGGAAGACGGCGGGGAGGACCTCCGATCCCGGCCGCTCCGGGACCGGAGGGCGAGGCTGGCGGACCTGGTGGCGGCCACGAACGTGCCCGGCCGGCTGATCCTCTCGCCGACGGTGCAGGGGGCCTCCTGGGCCGACCTGGCCGAGCATCGGGCGTCCAGCCGGGACAACCTGGCGGAGGGGCTGATGCTCAAGCGGCTGGACTCGATCTATCAGGTCGGCCGGGTCCGGGGAGATTGGTGGAAGTGGAAGATCGCCCCGATCACGGTGGATGCCGTGCTCACCGCCGCCCAGCGGGGCAGCGGCAAGCGGGCGAGCCTTTACACGGACTACACGTTCAGCGTCTGGGACGAGTCGGGCAACCTCGTCCCCTTCGCCAAGGCGTACTCGGGCCTGACCGACGAGGAGATCCGCAGGGTCGACGCCTGGATCCGCAGGCACATGGTCGAGAAGTTCGGCCCGGTCCGGACGGTGACGCCCGAGCTCGTCTTCGAGCTGGCGTTCGAGGGGATCCAGCGGTCGACCCGGCACAAGTCGGGGGTGGCGGTGCGGTTCCCGAGGATCCTCCGCTGGCGGTCGGACAAGACGCCGGAGGAGGCCGACCGCCTGGAGGCGATCCGGGCCATGCTGCCGGGGGGGGCCGGGGGCTGATCGCGGCTTGATCGGGCCCCCGGGTGGGCTATGATGGCCTGGGGACCGACCTCCCCGAACCCGATCGGCCCGCCATGGCACCGGATCGCCGGACGACCTCGAGCCCCGATCGGCCTCGCCGACCGGGCCGGGCCCCGAGCCGACCGTCCTCCTCCACCGGCGGCGAATCGAGCCGAGCCGATCCCGGCCGTCCGAACCGCGAGAGGGAACGACCATGTCCTCGCGCAAGAGAGCATCCCGAGGCCGCACGGCCGGGGGCCGGGGGCCCTCCGACGGCCCGGTGGACCCCCGTCGCGTCTTCGCCCCCGGGGCCGGCCGCCCGGCGCCGAGGAACGACCGCAAGACGATGCAGCTCTGCTCGCAGGTCCAGCGGACCGTCGAGCAGGTGATCCTCGGCGACCTGGACGACGACGTGCTGCGGAACCTCTGCGTCCTGGCGGTCGAGCCGGCGCCGGACGAGTCGAGGCTGCTGGTGACGGTCGGGCCTTTCGCCTCGAACGTGGAGATCGACCCGCTGCAGGTCATGCAGCACCTCGGGGCGGCCTCCGCGCACATCCGGACGGAGGTGGCCGCGGCGATCACCCGCCGCAAGACGCCGACCCTGGTCTACCAGGTCGCCCGCCCCGGCCCTCCCCCCGTGGCGCCGGCGGGGGCCTCGCCGCCCTGATCGGCGATCGGGGAGGGCGAGGCCGGGGGCGTGGCCCCCGGCGAGGGAGGCCGGGCCGGCCCCCGATCGATCGAAGGCGGTTGACCCGACGAGCCGTTTCCCATAGCGTTGTGCCGGGGACGCCCCAAGTCCCGAGGCCCGGAACCGGGGGCCTCGGGGGCGGCGGGCGCTCGACCTGTAAGGGGGACGCCGGGATGTTCGGGGGCTCGGGAACGCCCAGGAGAGGCGGGGCGGTGCGATGGGCGATCTTGCTGACGCTCGTCCTCGCGCTCGACCAGCTCGAGACGGCCCCGCCGCCGTCGGCATCCCAGGCTGCGCTAGTCGAGGTCCTGCGGCCCGACGGCCCGGCCCGGGAAACCCGGCCGCCGATCAACCCGCCCGAGGAAGATTCGTCGAGGCCCTCCGAGTCGGAGGAGTCGCTCGAAGGCCGGGGTAAGGGCCCGCGGGCCGTCGGCGACGCCGCCGGAGGCGACCGGGCCTGGTCCATCGGCGGGGCCGCCCCGGGGCCCGACCTCCGGGACCGCCGGGCGGGCGCCGGCGGGCCCTTCGGGCGTCGGCCGACGGGAGGCCGGGGGGTCTGCCTGATGTTCCAGTCCCATCGCTGCTAGGGCCGCGACGGCCCCGATCTCGAAGAGCCCCGATCCGGCCTCGAGGCCGCCGATGTCCCCCGATCGGGGGGGCGGCCGGTCGCGGTCCGGACATCGGCCGTCGCATGTCTTCCCGTTTGCCCCGGAGCGATCCCCCCATGTCTCTGGAATCGAAGGACGGACCCGGTCCCAACGGGTCGGCCGAGGGCCGGATGCGGCTCGACCTCGGTGTGCAGGCGAGATACCTGCTGGGCGAGTGGCGGATGATGGCCCGCCCCTCGAACCTGCTCCCCGACTTCCTGGCCGCCATCGCGGTCGCCCTGGTGGCCTTGCCGCTGTCGCTGGCGATCGCCAACGCCTCGGGGGTGGCGCCGGAGGTCGGCCTGGTGACCGCGATCGTCGGCGGCATCGCGGTGGCGCTGTTCGGCGGCTGTCGGCTGCAGGTCTCCGGGCCGGCGGCGGCGATGACGTTCCTGGTCTACGAGATCATCGCCGTCTGGAACCGGTTCGGCGAGGAGGAGGGCCTGGGCCCGAACTACGGTCTGACGATGATCGTGGCGGCGACCCTGCTGGCTGGCATCTTCCAGGTGCTGACCGGGTACTTCCGGATCGGACGGATCATGCAGTTCATCCCCCGCCCGGTGGTGGCGGGCTTCCTCTCGGGGATCGGGATCACCATCCTCTGCACTCAATTGCCGAAGGTGCTCGGTTATGACGTGACCCACGACGAGGAGGGGGGCGCCATCGGCTTGCTGTTCGAGACCTTCCGTCAAATCGAGCGGACGGAATGGCGCTCGGTCCTGGTCGGCCTGACGGCGGCGGGCCTGATGGTCGGGCTGCCGAAGGTGTCCCGGAAGCTGCCGACCCCCCTGATCGCGGTGGCGGCGGCCACGCTGCTGCCGATCGCCTTCGGCTGGGGGCCGGAGCGGGTCGCCCTGCTCGGCGAGCTTCCCCGGTCGTTCCCGAGGCCGACGATCCCGTCGATCCCCTGGGAGCACTGGAATGAGCTGATGCTGGCGGCCCTGACAATCTACGTGCTGGCCTCGATCGAGAGCCTGCTGTCGGCCTCGGTCGTGGGGGCGATGTCGCGGGACTCGAAGGTCGACAACGACCAGGAGCTGGTCGGCCAGGGGTTCGGCAACGTGGCGTCGGCCGTCTTCGCCGGGATCCCGGTGACGGGGGTGATCGCCCGGTCGGCGACGAACATCCAGTCGGGGGCCCGGACCCGGGCCTCGGCGATCCTCCACGCCGGGATGATCCTGGTGATGATGCTCACCCTGGCGGAGACGGTCGGGCGGATCCCGATCGCCGCCCTGGCCGGGGTGCTGGTGGCGGTGGCGACGAGGATGGTCGAGATCCGGCTCCTCGGCACGCTCTGGCACGGCAACCGGGCCGAGGCGGCGGTCTACCTCGTGACGGTCGGGGCGATCGTGATGACCGACCTGATCGTCGGCGTGCCGGTCGGGCTGATCGCGGCGGTCTTCTACGTGATCTACGAGATGTCGAAGATCGAGCTGCAGCCGATGCCGGTCGCCGGCCTGGGGGCGGGGGACGGGCCGGGGGACCCCGAGACCTCCGGCCGGTGCCCGCAGGTCATGCTGCTCCGGGTCGGCGGGCCGATGTTCTTCGCCTCCGGCTTCCACCTCAGGAGCATGGTCTCCCGCCTCGACGGTTACCGCTGCGTGATCCTGGACCTGGCCGAGGTCTCGATGATCGACTTCACCGCGGCGGAAATCCTGGAGGAGTCGATCGAGGACCTCCAGGCGCAGGGGACGGCGGTCCTGTTCGCCCGGCCGACGCCGGAGGTCCGCCGACGCCTGGAGAGCTTCACCCAGGGGGAGCTGAAACACCTCCGGGAGTGCGAGATCCTCCCCGACCTGCCCGAGGCGCTCCGGCGGGCCGGGGAGCGGCTCCGGGGTGAGCACCTCTGCGACCGCTGCCGGGGGGAGGGCCGCTGCCGGGTGATCGAGCAGTCGAGCCGGCGGATGGGCCGGGACACGCCGGGGGCCGGCGTGCCGGGCCCGGCCCCCGAGGCCGCGCTGAGCGGCCGGGAGGGGGTCCCGGACTCGGACTGATCCCCTCGCCGTTCCCGGGTTTTCGTCGACTTCCGGGGGAGCTGCCCCTACGATGAAAGGGATCGACCTGCCCCGATCCGACGCGGCAGTGCCCGGGTCGGGGGACGGGCCGATCCGGCACCTCGGACCGGAGGATCCCCCATGCGACGGCTCCTGTTCCTGCCGCTCTGGGTCCTGATCGCCGGGCCGGCAGCGGCCCAGGGCTTCGCGCCCCCCCAGTCGAGGGCGGCCGAGCCCGCCCCGAGGCCCCCCCGGGTCCTCGCCGGGGCCACCCGACCCGGGATGCCCGCCCCGGCCGCCGGATCCTTGCTGAACACGGGCGTGCCCGTCCCCGTGCCCCTGGGCATGGTGGAAGGGGCCCTCCCCGGTTCGACCGGGGTCCTCTCGGCCCGGGTGCCCACCTTCGGCGCCCCGGTGACGCTCCCCCCGTCGGCGGCCCTCGGCGGCACGAGGCTCTACACCTATACCAACGCCCGGGGGGGCCTGGAGTCGGTCGCCTACGATCCCGGCACCGGGGCCACGGTCGTCTACGACCAGACCCTGACTTACAGCCTCCAGAACCGCAGGGACCTCGGGCTGGGCGGGATCCCCAGGGTCGGCGCCAGCTCGGCCGCCGGAATTATCAACAACCCGAGCTTCAGCCTCCAGCCCGGCCAGGCCGTGCCCGCCTCGGGCATCCCGCTGCTGAACCAGGCGTCGCCGTCGTACAACTACCGGTCGAACCTCGGGACAGGGATCGCCCCGGTCGTCCCCGCCACCCCCTCCCCCTTCGGCGGGACCGGGCTGGGCTCGTTCGGCTCGGCCCCCGCCCCCGGCATCGGCGGCCCGTCCTCGTCGTTCGGCTCGGCCCCCTCCCCCTCGGTCGGCGTTCCCTGACCGGCGGCCCCGGGGTCCCTCCGGCCTCGTGCCGCTCACCTGACCCGAGCCGGGCCCCCGGGGGGCCGTAAGACCAAGGCGATCCAGGACCGGGACGGGCTCGGTGCGCCCCGGTGCGCCGGGCTTGATTTCGCCGTTTTCCTTGTGGCGAAACATGTTGTGGGATTTGAAATGGGTTCGCTCCGCGCGGCGCCATTCCGGCCTCCCCCGGCTACCGCGTGGGCGGCCCGACTTGAACTTCGCGGGGTCGATTTCGGGAACGGCGACACCCTCCTTGGGCCATCGGGCCGTCGAGGTCTTCGGAGCGGGGGCGGGGCCGGTCGGGGGCCGGTGCGCCGCGGTGCGCCGGGGGTGAACCGACGATTTCCTCGATCTAGTAACGAGTTGCGGGATCTCGATTGGGTTCGCTCCGCGCGGACGCGTCGGCCGGTGTCGTTCCGCCCGGATGACGCGTCTGGCCGACACGACATCCGGTCGAGGCGGGTGGGGGCGTGCGAAGGAGGGCGAACGGGGGAGGGCTGTCCCCGAGGGCGTGCCGCCGGGGTTGCGGAGGCCGGGGGCACGCCCTCGGGCATTCCCGAGGTAAGGCCGGCCTGAGCATCGATCGGATTGCCAAGGAACGATCAGCGATGCGACCTCGACCGGGTACGGTCGTTGCAGGAGACAGGGGGGGCGTCTCAAGGACGGCCCGTCCTCATTACTATCGGATCGATCGCCGTCGGCAGTCACTATAGCCGGCAGGAATTACCTAACCCGGATGGCCCGGGGCACCCGCCAGGACGACTGGGTCGGATGGGTTGATGGAGATTCGCCAGATTTCCTGATCGAACGTTTAGCGTAGATCCGGACAATTCGACCGATAGTCCTGAAATTTTGCAAAATCACTGGATCGCCCAAACTCTAGAAGTTATATACTGGAGCAGACCTCGGCCCGGGGTCGTGGCGAGCGGCGTTTCGGGCCCGGGGTGAACGATTCACGATCACGAGAACCCGAGGAGCGTGCAGCGATGTTCGTCCGTCGAATTGTTGGCGCCGCGGCCGCGGCCGCGGTGATGGGCCTGTTCGCCTCGTCGGCCGACGCCCAGTCGAAGCAGATGCCGACCGCCCAGGCCCCGGGTAAGGTCGCCCCCATGCCGCAGGCCCCGGGCAAGTCGGCCCCGGCCGCCGCCCCGCAGGCCCCGGGCAAGTCGGCCCCCCAGGGCTACCCGGCCGCCGCCCCGCAGGCCCCGGGCAAGTCGGCCCCGGCCGCCGCCCCGCAGGCCCCGGGCAAGTCGGCCCCGGCCGCCGCCCCGCAGGCCCCGGGCAAGTCGGCCCCCCAGGGCTACCCGGCCGCCGCCCCGCAGGCCCCGGGCAAGTCGGCCCCGGCCGCCGCCCCGCAGGCCCCGGGCAAGTCGGCCCCCCAGGGCTACCCGGCCGCCGCCCCGCAGGCCCCGGGCAAGTCGGCCCCGGCCGCCGCCCCGCAGGCCCCGGGCAAGTCGGCCCCCCAGGGCTACCCGGCCACGCCGGCCAAGGGCGCGCCGCAGGGTGCCCCGTCCGCCCCGGCTAAGGCCGCCGGCCAGTATTGAGCGCCGCCGATTCGCCGGCCCGTCCTTCTGACCGAGATCGACCGTCACTCCCGCCCAGGCCTCGGGGATCTGCCCCGGAGCCTGGGCGTCCTCGTTTTTCGGGGCGGGCGTATCGATCGGAAATCGGCCGCCGTCTCGTCGAAGAGCCCGGCAACACCTCCGGGGGAGGCCGGATTCGGCGGCGAGGAGGCCCGTTGTTTCTCCCCACGCTGGTCCGGGAGTTCGACCAGGACCGGGCCATCCGGGACATCGATCGTGTGCGGGCGGGCGACCGGGGCGGGATCTGCCGACGGGGGGGATGTGGGGGTCGGAGCCCGATGCTTGCCGCCGCGAGATCGGGGGCCCGGTCCCGTGCCCCGTCTTCCCCGGGATCTAGGAGGGGCGGCAGGACTCGGGCATCGGGATCAGCACGTCTTGCTGCGGCCGACGACCACCCCCTCCCCGGGGGCGGCGGGGTCCGGGGACTTGCCCCCCGCGAACGGCCCCCGATTGGGATGATTTTCGGTTGCCGGCGCCCGCCCGTCCGATATGATTGGGGGAGTCACCCGGAGATCCCACTTGCCTGGTGAGATCGGCATGATCGCATGGATTGTCCCCGCCCTGGTCGTCGCCCTGTCCCCGATCCCGGCCGATGAGGTGGCCGGGGGGGGGCCGGAGACCGTGACCCTGCGCGGCGAGGTGGTGCGGCTGGTCGAGGTGCTCGGCTCGTTCGGGGTGCCGGAGCAGCAGGGGCCGATCGAGGGCCAGGTGGTGCTGCGCAAGGAGGGCGGGGGGGTCGTCCCGCTGCTGTATAACGTGGGGAGCCGGGCGTTCTTCGAGGACGATCGGCTCCGCGACCGGCCGGCCGAGCTGGTGGCGAGGACGATGGAGGGCCTGCCCTACTTGCAGGTCGTCTCGGCGCGGGTCGAGGATGGGTCCGGCGAGCTGCGGACGCCCGAGTACTACTGCGACATTTGCACGATCAGCGTCCGCTACGACCAGCCCTGCCCGTGCTGCCAGTCGCCGATGGAGCTGCGGTATACGCCCGAGGACTAGACTGACGAGGCGGGCGGATCGGATCGGATTGGAGCGGTCGGACGATCGGGTGGCGACGCTCGCCACGGGGCCCGAGCCCCTTCCCCTTCCTTCCCTGCACCGTCGGCGGCGAGGCCCGCCAAGGATCGGCCGATCATGATAGACCTGAGCGGCGGTAGCCTGTTGCTGATCGGGGCGGCGAGCGTGGCCGTGTTCACGACGGTCGTCCCGGCGGTCGCCCTGCTGCTGATGACCCGACGGGGGCGCCGTCGGCACCTGGCCGATTACACGCCGGCGGTCTCGATCTACAAGCCGCTCAAGGGGCTGGACGAGGGCCTGGAGGAGAACCTGCGCAGCTTCTTCCGGCTGGATTACCCCGAATACCAGCTGCTCTTCTGCGTGGCCGACCCCCTGGACCCGGCGATCGAGGTCGTCCGCCGCCTGCTCGCCGAGTTCCCCGGGCGGGACGCCGAGCTGATCGTCGGCTGCTCCGCCTTCGGCCTGAACCCGAAGGTCGAGAGCCTGGCGATGATGGACCGCTTCCGCAGGCACGACGTCATCCTGATCAGCGACTCCAACGTCCGCGTGAGGCCGGAGTACCTCCGGGAGACGGCCTGCTACCTCGGCGAGCCGGGGGTCGGGCTGGTGACGAACATCTTCACCGGGGTCGGCGAGCGGACCTTCGGCGCGGCGTTGGAGAACCTGCAGCTCAACGGGTTCGTGGCCGGCAACGTGGCCTGGGGCAACGCGATGGGGCTGACCTGCGTGGTCGGCAAGTCGATGCTGCTGCCGGTGCGGGTGCTGGAGGCGATCGGCGGGTTCGCCTCGGTGCGGAACCTGCTGGCCGAGGACCAGGCGATCGGCCTGAGGGTCCGGCGGGCCGGCTACTCGATCCGCCTGAGCCACCACGTGATCGAGAACGTCAACAGCGACCGGGGCCTCCGCTGGTTCCTGAACCGCCACTCGCGCTGGTTCAAGATCCGCCGGCAGATGGCCGGGCCGCTCTTCGCGATCGAGCCGCTGGCCAACCTCTCGACGGTGGGCCTGGCCTGGGCGTTCTCGGACGATTCGGGGGTCGCCTGGGGCGGCCTGCTGGCGTTGATCGGCCTGGGGGTGTTCCGGGACGCGGCGCAGTCGAAGCTGCTGAGGGGGGAGACCCCCGGCTGGAAGGCCCTGGCCCTGAGCCCGATCAAGGACCTGTTCCTGATGCCGATCTGGTTCGACGCCCTGATCAACCCCCGGGTCATCTGGCGGGGCAACCGGTTGATCATCGGCCGGTTCACCCGCCTGAGGGTGGCGAGGGTGCCCAGGCAGGTCCACCAGCGGGTCCGCAACATCCGCCGCCTCCGCTCCCGGGGCCCCCACGGCCCGATGCCCCGGGGCTCCTGAGCCGTCGATCGCCCCACCCCGGTGCGGTGGGGCGACCTCAACGGGCGTTCGCGGTTCGCATCGCAAGATCCCGAGGAGACATCTCCGACCATGAGTGGCCCGATCGTCCGCAAGTATGGCTTCCCGAATTTCGACAAGATCTTCGGCCCCAAACCGGTGATGCACGGGGCCAACGACGAGTCTCCCGGGGCCGAGGACGGCAAGGCACGCGTCGAGGCCCCGGCCGTTGAGGAGCAACGGGCGAGGGGGGAGGACTCGGGAGGTGGTGGCGGTACGGCCCGCTGAGACGGCACAGCCCGAACCGGGGGCGACCCGGCCGGGGCGATCGGGTGGACGGGGTCGGGCCGGTCGGTCGAATCCAGCGATGAGGATTCGGGGTCGACTTTGGGACCCTTCGCCCGACGCCGGGCGGTAAGGCCGGCCCCGCCCGATCCGCCCCGCCCGCACCCCGGGATCGACCATGGGTACCGACGCCGACACCAATCCCGGTCTTGAGGCCGACCTGTCATGGGACCAGGCCCGGCGGGCGTTGCTGGCCCTCTCCCGGCCGGACGACCGGACCAACCTGGCCTGCATCGGCCGGGATTACGCCCTGCTCGCCCTGCTGCTGGCGGGGGGGGCGACGGCGGTCTCGGCGTGGTCGGCCGGGAGGGTCGGGGGGCCGGGCTTCGTGGCGATCGCGCTCCTCGTGGCGTCCGGGGTGGCGGTGGTGC
Organism: Tautonia plasticadhaerens; assembly: GCF_007752535.1. Lineage (GTDB taxonomy): Bacteria > Planctomycetota > Planctomycetia > Isosphaerales > Isosphaeraceae > Tautonia > Tautonia plasticadhaerens. The sequence goes on along the minus strand of NZ_CP036426.1, from coordinate 8,032,191 downwards.
AGCACCGGATCTCGGGGTTGGCGCACGAGGCGAGCCACTTCGTCCTGTTCCGAAACCGGCTGGCGAACGAGCTGGCCGGCGACCTGCTGCTGATGTTCCCCCTCGTGGCGATCACCCAGCGCTACCGGGCCGCCCACTGGGGCCATCACCGGCACGTCAACGACCCGGAACGTGACTCGGACCTGATCCGCCTGAATCACCCGGAGCCGCACCGGTTCCCGATCCCGAAGCTGGGGTTCTGGCGGCGGTACGTCCTGCGGGCGCTTTGGCCTCCGGCCGTGATCGGCTACCTGATCGGCCGGGCGAAGGCGGCGAACCTGGGGCCCCCGGCGGATTCGGGTGTGCCTTCGGCGGCCTACCGGACGTCGGTGGCGAGGCGGATGCGGGGGGCATACTGGCTGGCGGTCCTGGCGGCGGTGCACCTGGCCGGCGCCTGGCCGGTGTTCTTCCTCTTCTGGGTGCTCCCCCTCCTGACCTTCTATCCGATGCTGATGCAACTCCGAGAGGTCGCCCACCACGCCAACGCCCCCGATGCCGGCGACCTGACGAACTCACGGGTCTTCCGGGTCCACCCGCTCCTTCGGTTCTGCGTCTTCCCCTACGGACAGGATTTCCACCTGACGCATCACCTGTTCATGAGCATTCCTCATCATCGGTTGCCCGAGGCCCACGCGACCCTCGGCCGGTGGGCGCCCTACCGGGATCGGGTGGTGGTCTGCCAGGGTTACTTCTTCCGGAGGAGGGGGACGGGCGGGCCTTCGCTGCTCGACCTGCTCTCCTCGCCCGTGTCGGGCCCCTTGGCCGAGGGGGGGGCGGTCGACGCCGACTGGCGGCCGATCAGGGCGGAGGCCGCCTGATCCCCGGTCCACCCGCCTTGGGGAGGAGGAGGCGACGATGTCGGTGATCCGGGCCGCCGTGGTGCAGGCCGCCCCCCCGGCGTTCGACCGGGACGGTGCCATCGACCTCCTCCGGTCGCTGGCGATCGAGGCGTCCGCCAACGGGGCGAGTCTTGTCGTCTTCCCCGAGGCGTTCGTCCCGGCCTACCCCCGAGGGCTGGACTTCGGCGCCCGGGTCGGCTGGCGGACCCCCGAGGGGAGGGACTGGTATCGACGCTACTGGGAGGCGTCGGTCGACGTGCCCGGCCCGGCCTGCTCGGCGATCGGCGGGGCGGCGAAGGCGGCCTCGGTCCACCTCGCCGTCGGCGTGGTCGAGCGCGACGGCGGCACGCTCTACTGCGCCGTCCTGTTCTTCGGGCCGGGCGGCGAGTTGCTCGGCAAGCACCGCAAGCTCATGCCCACGGCGGCCGAGCGGTTGGTCTGGGGCTTCGGGGACGGCTCGACCCTGCCGGTGATCGACACCCCGCTCGGCCGGATCGGGGCGGCGATCTGCTGGGAGAACTACATGCCCCTCTTGCGTATGCACCTCTATGCGCAAGGCATCCAGCTCTACATCGCCCCCACCGCCGACGCGAGGGAGTCCTGGACGGCCACCATGCGGCACATCGCCCTGGAGGGGCGCTGCTTCGTCCTCTCGTGCAACCAGTTCGCCCGGCGGTCGGACTATCCGGACGACTACCCGATCGAGGGGGACCTCGCCCCCGACGCCGTCCTCTGCGGGGGGGGCTCGTGCATCGTCGACCCGCTGGGCCGGGTCCTGGCCGGGCCGGACTTCGACGGCCCGTGCATCCTCGCCGCCGACCTCGACCTGTCGCTCATCCCCCGGGCCAAGTACGACTTCGACGCCGTCGGCCACTATGCCCGGCCCGACGTGTTCCGCCTGCTCGTCGACACCCGGCCCAAGCCGGTGGCCTGCGAGGCCGAGCTGGGGACCTTCGATCCGCCGCCCCCGGCAGGAGGGCCCCTCGCGGGGTCGCAGGGTCGCGAGGGTGAGGGGGGCAACGAAGGCTGACGGGGCCCGGCGCCGGCGTTCGGCGTCGTGCCCGCCCTTCCCGGCCCGGAGGCCGGTTCGTCGACCCGAGGGATCGGGCCCGTCCCGCCCGAGGAGGGGTACCATGACCGGTATTTCCCCCGAGGTCGTTTCCGACTCCGGGGTCGCCCGGGGGCGGCACCCCCGGGGGCTCGACCTCTGGCGATCCCCCCGCGTAGACGACCGGGGCTCCTCGCCCGACCGTCGGCGTGCTTGGGCGCGTGAAGTCCGATCCTCCCGGTCCGTCGAGGGAGATCACCCCCCCGACGTGGGATGGGACGCCGTTCGCCCGGGGTAAAATGGTACGATGCCCGCAACCTCCGGGACGTCGGCGGGGTTGCCCGGGGGGGCCGAAGTGGCTCCGAAACCGATCGGAGGGCGGGACTCCCCCGCAGAGGGACCATGCCAGGGGGCGTGATTTTCTGCCGGATCGGCTCCGAGCGTCGCATCCGACGGCCGGGAGGAACGCCGTCGGACGACTGGTCGGCATATGGGTTCGGGGAGACAGTCCTCCCGGACCACTGGCGGGAGCTCGCCGCCCAGCTCCGGCGGGAGGGATGGCGAGGGGACGTGCCGGCGCTCACCGACCTCCTCGAATTGGATTTCCCGGTCGAGCCGGCGTTGTCGCGATCGTTCGAGATCCGGGGGGATCTCGAACGCCTCGGGTCGGTCCGGCTGGACGAGGGCGCCGGGGTCGCCGTCGAGAGGCTGTCCAGGTTCTTCGGCTGGGCGGTCGACTGCGGCCGGGAGGCCAAGGGCGACCCCGTCTGGAACATCCACGTCCGGATCCAGTGGCTCCGCCGCGACTCGCATCGGCCGGGGCCGGGACCGACCCGGGACGGGGCATGAGGTGGCACGACCCGCCGGTCGGGTCGCCCGGTCGGCGCACGATCCCGGCAGCTCGATCCCGTCGCGGTACCCGGGCCAGCGGTCGGCCCCCGCCCGTCGGCCCGGGCACCGATCCAGGAGATGACGCCGACACCACGCCGGCACGCATCCCGATGATTCCCACGTCGGGCGGGGGGGGCGGCAAACTCGCCGGGCCCTCGACGGCCTCGCTCGACTCCCAGCACCCACAGGATGACGCATGAGCCACGCGGCCCTGATTCCCTCGCTGCTGTTCCTGATCGCCCCCGCCCCGCCCGCGGTCCAGCGGGGCGAGCCGTTCGCCGTGGAGGTGGTGGACGCGGAGACCGGGCGGGGCGTCCCGATGGTCGAGCTGAGGACGGTCCACAACCTGCGATACGACACCGACAGCGCCGGGCTCGCGGCGATCGATGCGCCGGAGCTGATGGGGCAGGAGGTCTATTTCCACGTCTCAAGCCACGGATACGAATACCCGGCCGACGGCTTCGGCTACCGGGGAGTGCGGCTGAGGGTCGAGCCGGGGGGGGCGGCGAGGCTGGAATTGCCGAGGGTCAACGTCGCCGAACGGCTCTACCGGGTCACCGGGGGCGGGATCTACGCCGACACCGTCCGGCTCGGCCGCGAGGCGCCGATCGAGGAACCGCTGATGGCGGGCAAGGTGTTCGGCCAGGATAGCGTCTTCACCGTCCCGTATCGCGGCAAGCTCTGGTGGTTCTGGGGGGACACCAGCCGACCGGCCTACCCGCTGGGGAATTTCCACATGTCGGGGGCGACCTCGGGGCTGCCCTCGGAGGGGGGCCTCGACCCGGGCATCGGGATCGACCTGGACTACTTCGTCGATGAAAACGGATTCTCCCGGGAGATGGCCCGGATGCCCGGCGACGGGCCGACCTGGCTGTCCGGGTTCGTGGTCCTGCCCGACGCCGAGGGGAGCGATCGGCTCTACGCCGGCTATGCGAAGATCAAGCCGCCGCTGGAGACGTACGAACGCGGGCTCTGCGTGTTCGACGACGAGGCCGGGCGGTTCGAGCGGGTCGACGCCTTCCCGGGGCTCGACACGCTGCACCCGGACGGGCATGCCTTCCGGGTCGGCGACGAGCCGTGGGTCTACTTCGCCACGCCCTATCCGCTCGTCCGGGTCCCGGCCGACCCCGGCGCGATGGCCGACCCGTCGCGCTATCAGGCCTTCACATGCCTCGAATCGGATGGGGATGGCCCTCGGGTCGAGCGGGACGCCGGGGGGAGGCCCGTCTACCGATGGCGGGACGGGGCGACGGCCCTCGGCCCGAAACGGCAGGCGGAACTGATCGAGGCCGGCACGCTGGGGGAGGGGGAGGGCTTGCTCAACCTCCGCGATATCGAGACGGGCGAGCCTGTCTTCGCCCATGCCGGCACGGTGAACCGGAACGAGCACCGGGGCCGATGGGTGATGATCACCACGCAGCTCTTTGGCAGCTCGTCCCTGGGTGAAGTCTGGTACGCCGAGGCCGACTCGCCGCTCGGCCCTTGGGCCTTCGCCCGCAAGGTCGTCACGCACGACGACTACAGCTTCTACAACCCGAAACACCACCACCTGTTCGACGCCGACGGCGGCCGCCGGATCTACTTCGAGGGGACGTATACGCACACGTTCTCCGGGACACGGACGCCGACGCCGCGCTACGACTACAACCAGATCATGTACCGCCTCGACCTGGACGATCCCCGGCTGAACCTGCCGGTCGCCGTCTACCGGATGGGCGACGCGAGGCTGCGTCCGGGGCCGGACGGGAGGCCCGCCGAGCAGTCGATCGCCTTCTTCGCCCTCGATCGGGAGGCCGAGGGCACGGTGCCGATCGCCGAGCGACTGGTGGGCGACCAGGGCATGATCCGGATCGGCGGGCCGGACGACCCCGAGCCAATCTTCCACGCCCTCCCGGCCGATCTCGCCGACCCTCCCCCCGGCACCGCGCCGCTCTTCGAGTACCGGCACGACTCGGGTCACGTCCATTACGCGACCGAGGGCGACGAGCCGGGGGAGGGCTATCGGCGCGTCGGCGGGCCGATCTGCCGGGTCTGGCGGCGGCCGGGGCCGGAGCGGCAGCCGCTGTTCCCGTGACGGGTCGAGGCCCGATCGATCAGCGTTCTCCCCCGGGCTCGGCCCGGAAGGCGGCGGGTATCAGCTCGAGGACGGCGTCGACCACCCGGCCCTCCACGCCGGGGGCGAACCGGGTGGGCTGGCCGTAGTAGATCATCGAGCTGTCGACCTCGTAGCCGCCCTCGCCGAGCAGGCGGTCGGAAGCGATGTAGCAGGGGGCATCATTGCTGTAGGCGTTGATCCAGAGGCGGGCCGGGTCGGCGACGCGGCGGAGGTGCACGGCGTAGTCGACCACGACCTCGCCGGCCAGGAAGACCATCGCCAGGTCGTCGCCGAAAGCCCAGACCTGCACGGGGTAGCCCTCCAGGGCGGTCGGGATCGCGTCACCCCGGTCGAGGAGGGCGAGCATGGACCGGGCGCGTCGGCCTTCCTGGTCCTCCAACCCGGCCTTCACCTCCCAGTCGGCGCGGGAGGGGAGGTCGGCGAAGGGGAGGTCGACCCGGGCCAGCCCGGCCCGCGTAACCCCGCTGATCGGCGTCATGGGTCGCTTCAGGACCGAGGAGACGGCCCGGGCGAGGGATCGGCCGTGGGCCTTGGCCTGGGACAGTTCGCCGCGGGGCTCGGGGTTGGCGTCGGCGCCGCAGCCGATGGCGATGAGGGCGACGGCGCCGGGGTGGTCGCGCTCGATGTCCTCCTGGGCGAACCCGGCCCAGTCGCCGCAGATGGCGTTGAAGTCGCCGCTTAGGGTGGTGCAGTGGCAGGCGTAGGATGCGAGCACGGCCCGGGTGGTGCCGTCGGGGTCGGCAACCCGGAGGACGGGGAGGGAGTGGTCGACCGGGGCGTCGGGCGAGACGCCGAAGCCGGACCAGGTGCCGTCCCTGAGCACGCGGCGGTTGGCGGCGAAGCCGACCGAGCCGACGGCCCAGCTCAGGTGCCCCGGCCGCCGGGCTTCCAGGGCGGCCCGGGCGACCTCGGCGAGCTGGTCGGTCAGGCGGGCGGTGTAGCGGTCGATGCGGGCCTGCTGGTCTTGGGGCGGGGCCTCGGCGAAGATGAACGGGGCGACGTCGGTCAGGGCCGGGGCCGAATGCGTGTGCGAGGCGCAGATCGCCAGCCGATCCCGGGGGAGCCCGGTGGCGTCCGCCAGGCGATCGGCGATCTCGGAGGTGATCGCGTCGGAGATGCCGAGGTTGTCGACGGTGATCAGGACGGCCGGGCCCTCCCCCTCGTCGCCGCCGATCGCGAGGGCCTTGGCCCAGAGCGGATGCGTGACGCCGTCCGACTCGGTCGCTCGGTTCCCGTAGCCGGTCAGGCGGATCGGCCCCTCGGGCGTCACGTCGACCCGGGCCACGCCGACGAGGACCTCGGGCCCTTCGGGGGGCCCGGGACGGTGGCTCGGGAACAGCAGGGAGAGGATCGGGGCGAGCAAGGCGATGGGGCTCATCGGGGGGCTCCGGGGGGAGAGTGCCGGTCAATTGGCCGCGGGCGGGGCGTCTCGTCGTCCTCGATCGCGCCCTCGCCGCCGGCCTGCACGATACCCGGGGGGACCGGGGGTGTTCCATCGGGTAGGGAGGCGAGCCCTCGGGGACGTCGGCGCGGGCTTCGCCCCGGGGGCCGTCCCGCCGGTTCGCCGCCGTCCGAGCCTCCGACCCGAATCAAGGGGAGCGTCACCTCGCCATGTCGATCGCACTCATCGCCCTCGGCCTCGCGGTGGCAATCGGGCCGGACGACCCGGACGACCCGGGTCCCGTCACGTTCGCCGAGCACGTCGCGCCGATCCTGTTCGGAAACTGCACCGAGTGCCACCGGCCGGGGGAGCCGGCGCCGTTCCCGCTGAGGTCGTACGAGGATGCCCGCACGCGGGGGGCGACGATCGCCGAGGTGGCCGCGAGCGGGCTGATGCCGCCCTGGCACCCGGACCCCTCGTGCCTGCCGCTGAGGGACGAGCGGGGGCTGACCGCCGAGCAGGTCGACCTGCTCGGCCTCTGGGTCGAGCGGGGGATGCCCGAGGGGGATCCGTCGAGGACGCCGGCGGTGCCCGACTTCCCCGAGGGCTGGACGCTGGGGGATCCGGACCTGGTCGTGACGATGGACGAGGCGTTCGAGGTCCCTGCCGGGGGGCCTGACGAGTTCCGGACGTTCGTCTTCCGGCTGGATCTGCCCGAAGACAGGTGGGTGAAGGCGGTCGAGCTGAGGCCGTCGGCCCGGGAGGTGGTGCACCACGCCCTCTTCTTCGTCGCCGACAGCGAGGGAGCCCGCCGGCTCGACGGCGAGGACGGCCGGCCGGGGTTCCGGCGGATGCGGCTGCTCGACCTCAGGGGGAGCCTCGGCGGCTGGGTGCTGGGCACCCGGCCCCAGCCCCTGCCGGACGACCTGGCCATGGCACTGCCGTCGGGGACGGACCTCCTGATGCAGACGCATTTCCACCCGTCGGGGAAGGTCGAGCACGAGAAGGCGACGATCGGCCTGTACCTGGCCGAGGGGCCGCCGTCGAAGCGGCTGAGGGGGTTCCAGGTGCCCCCCGCGTTCGGGAGGTTCGCCCTCGGCCGGATCGAGGCGGGGGACGAGGCGCACACCGTGAGGGCCTCCCGGACGATCGACCGGGACATCGACCTGATCAGCGTCGGCGGCCATGCCCACTACATCTGCGAGTCGATGGAGGCGGTGGCGACGCGTCCCGACGGCTCGGCGATCGACCTGTTCCGGATCCCGGACTGGGACTTCGACTGGCAGGGCCGGTACTTCTTCGAAGAGCCGGTCCGGATCCCGGCCGGGACCCGGATCGACGTGACGCTCGTGTACGACAACTCGGAGGGCAACCCGAGGAACCCGAGCCACCCGCCCGTGGACGTGACCTTCGGCGAGCAGTCGACCGACGAGATGGGGACGGTGCTGTTCGGCTACGTCCTGGCCGACGAGCGCGGGGGCGACCTGTCCGGGGGGAGCGGCAGCCTCCTGGCGATCGGGAACGGAGACCGGGGCCGGTTGCGGGGACTCCTGGGCCGGTTCGGGAGGCGAGGGGGCACCGAGGGGCCCGGCCGGGCGGCGATCGATCGGCTCGACCGAAACGGAGACGGCCGGGTCGACCGGGAGGAAGTCCCAGATCGGCTCGCCCCGCGGTTCGACCGGGCCGATCAGGACGGCGACGGCGCCCTCGATCGCCGCGAACTCGGCGAGGCGGCCGATCGGCTGCGGGAGCGGACCGGGCCGGGGGGCGATTGACCGGGGCCGCAGGGGGCGCGATGGCCGACCCGACCGGGAAGACGAGGGGCCCCGGTCGGGTCGGCGGGGTCGGGCGGGATCACGTCGATTCGAGGGCCTTGAGGCGATCGAAGTCCTCGACCTCGGTGGGCTCGACGTCGTCGGCGGTGAGGCCGAGTTCGAGGGCCCGGGAGAGGGAGGCCCGGGCGTCTTCGGTGCGGCCGACGGCGTCGAGGGCCCGGGCGAGGTGGAAGTGGTAGATGGCCTTGTTGGGCTGGGCCTCCAGCGCCTCCTCGATCGTGGTGACCGCCTCGTCGTGCCGGCCGAGCCGGTCGAGGATCACGCCCCGGGTGTCGAGCAGCTCGGGCAGGCGGGTGCCCAGCGACTGGAAGGCGCGGTCGATCAGGTCGAGGGCCTCCTCGGGCTGGTCGGAGCACTCGCCGAGGGCCCAGGCGAGGTTGTTGAGGTAGATGACGTTGTCGGGCTCGCTCCCCAGCAGCTCCCGGTAAATCCGGATCTCGTCCTGGAAGCGGGCCGGGTCGATTCGGCCCTGGAAGTGGCGGAACATGCCGAGCATCGCCCGGTTGGCGGGGGGGCCGGCGGCGGCGGCCCGCTCGATCAACTCCTCGGCGCGGCCCATGGAGTCGGGGGAGGCGCCGGAGCGCTCGACCACGGTGAGCACCGCCCGGGCGCCCTGGAAGGAGGCCGAGGGGTCCTCGGAGGCGATGGCGGCCTCGGCCAGTTCGAGGGCGTCGGGGTAGGCGTCCCGGGAGGCGAGCCACTGGGAGGGCAGCCAGGCCTGCTCGGGGAAGCGCCCGGCGAGGTCCCGGCCGACGCGATCGGCGACCTCGACGGCGGGCTCGCCGAGCTGGACCAGGCGGCGGAAGGTGGCGACGGCCCGGGCGGTCGGGTCGCCGTCGGCCTGCTCGACGGCCTCGAAGTAGGCCGCCTCCAGCCCCTCGGCCTTGGAGCCGGCCTCGGCGCGGGCCTCGACCAGCCTCAGCTCCAGCTCGGTGAGGGCCGGGGAGTTGGGGGCGAGGTTCTCCAGGCGGTCGAGCTGCCGGGCGGCCTCGTCCACCTGCTCGGCGGCGAGGAGGGCCTGGGCGTAGAGGGCGACGGCGGCGGGATTGGTGGCGCTCAGGGCGGTCACCGCGGCGACCTCGGCGGCGCGCTCGGGCTGGTCCTGCTGGAGCAGGAGCTTGGCCAGGGTCTCCCGGGCGGCGGCGGCGAGCACGTCGCCGGAGGGCTGGTCGCCGACGAGGGCCTCGAGGCGGCCGACGGCCTCCTCGCGTCGGGAGGCCTCGGGGTGGCGGGCCAGCAGGATGGCGCGGGCCAGGCGGTCCTGGGGCGCCTGGTCGTCCGCCTCGGGGGGCTCGGGGCCGAGGGCGTCCCAGGCGAGTTGCCAGGAGGGGGCGTCCTTGGCGCGTTCGGCCAGCAGCAGGGCCTTCATCCGGGCGGCGGGCCGGGAGGAGGGGTCGGCCGCGAGGGCCTTCTCGGCGTGCTCCAGCGCCCGGTCGAACCGGCCGGCGGTCTGGTCGAACCGGGCGGCGGCGAGCAGGACGTCGGGCGACTCGGGCCGCTTCCCCAGGGCGGCCTCGTAGGCGAGCCCGGCGGCCTGGCGGTCGCCGATGGCCTCCCGGACCTGGGCCTCGAGCAGCTCGGGGGGGTCGACCTTGACGGTGCGCTTCATCTCGGCGATCGCCTCCTCGGCCTGCTCCCGGCGTCCCCGGGCGGCCTGGTAGCGGATCAGGCTGATCCAGGCGGAGGCGTCTTTTCGGTTGCGGGCCTGGGCGAGCAGGGCTTGCTCGACCTGCGGGGTCTGGCCGAGCCGGTCGAGCACCGTCACCCGCCAGGCGGAGAACTGCGGGGTGTTGGGGGCGGCCTGGGTGGTCCGCTCCAGGTAGTCGGCGGCGCGTTCGAGCTTGCCCTGGCGGATGCAGGCCTCGGTGGCGAGCTTGTCGATCTCGTGGTCGAGCCCGCCCGACGTGAGCCGGGGGAGGTCGTCGATGGCGGCGAAGTCGTCGAGCTGCACGAGCACGTCGATCATCGGCGCCGTGGCCTTGCGCTCGCCCAAATCCCGGGCTTGCCGGAGGTCGATCAGGGCCTTGCCGAGCAGGGCATCGGCCGTCGGCCCCTCATCCTCGAGCCGGGCCTGTTCGCGGTAGGCCAGGCCCCGGAGCAGCAGGGCGGCGGGCAGCTTGGCGGTCTGGGAGCCCTCGGCGAGGATCGGCTCGAGCTGCTCGAGGGCCTTCTTGGCGCGTTCGCCGCGGTCGCCTCCGGGGATCCGGAGCAGGTATTCGGCGTAGCCGAGGCGGTAGGGCAGGCCGGGATCTTCCGACGAGCCCCGGAGATCTCGGAGGGCCGCCTCGGCCTCCTCGGTGTTGCCGGTGTCGATGGCCAGTTCCAGCAGGGCCAGGGTCGGGGCGGCCGAGCCGGGCTGGAGCCGCTGCCAGGCGAGGTAGCTGTTGCGGGCCTCGGAGAGCTTGCCCCGGGCCGACTGCATCCGGCCGAGGGCCTGGAGGATCGGCGCCCGCTGGTCGGTCGGCAGGGTGGAGGCCCCGGCGACCAGCAGGTCGATCGCCTCCCCGCCCCGGCCGAGCTGGGTGAGCAATTGGGAGCGGAGGACGCGGTAGGTGGCGCTGTCGCCGGCGGCCTCGGGCCGGGAGGCCCGCTCCAGGACCGAGAGGGCGTCCGCGCGGCGGCCGGCCCGGACCAGGGTGTCGACCCAGGTCGACCAGAGGATCGAGGCGTCGGGGTGGGCCTCGACGGCCGTCTCCAGCAGGGCGACCGCGTCGTCGGTGCGGCCGTCGAGCATCTCCCGCTGGGCCTGGAGGGCGGTCAGGGCGGGGTCGTCGGCGAGGGCGGGTTGCTCGCGGATGTCGCGGAGGGCGGAGTCGAAGTCGAGCCAGGAACGCTGATTGGCCGGCCGGGCGGCCTGGATCGCCAGCAGGATCTGGAGCAGCGCCCGACGCAGCTCGGGGGACTCGGGGGCGGAGGCGATCCCCTCGCGGAGCTCGACCAGGGCGCGGTCGACGCCCCCCCTGGCCAGGGCGTCGACCAGCGCCAGCCGGGCCTGGGCCGAGCGGGGGTCGGCGGCGACGGCCGCCCGGAAGTCCTGGATGGCATCACTGCCCCGGCCGAGGATGAGCTTGCAGCGGCCCCGGGCGACCAGCATCCTCGGCTTGAGCGCCTCGTTGATCCCGCGTTCGGCCCCGTCGAACGAATCGATCGCCTTGGCGGGCTCCCCGGCCTTCTGCTGGTAGAGGCCGAGCAGGTACAGGTAGGTCGACTCCGAGCCGGCCAGCCCCTTGTAGCGCGAGACCAGCGGCGCGGCCTCGGCGAGGTTGCCGGATTCGATCAGGGCGTTGGCCAGGTAGAGGACCAACCGCTCGTTGGCGCCGCCGACGTTCTTGAGGCCCTCGCGGAGGCGGGCGATGGCCTCGTCGGTCTGCCGCTCCTGGAAGTCGATGGTGGCCCGCATCAGCTCGACCTCGGGCAGGGCCCGGGTGCGGTCGGGGAGCCGATCGAGCAGGCCCCGGGCCGCCGGGACGTCGCCGCGGTCCAGGGCGTCGGTGGCGGCGGCCATGACCACGGCCGTGTCGTCCGGGGCCAGCTCGACGGCCTTGTTCAGGGCCTCGGTGGCCTTCCCCGGCGCCTTGGAATGGGCGTAGTGGCGGTAGACGGCCAGCCAGGAGTCGGCCGAGTCCGGGGCGGCCCTGGCCAGCTCCTCGAGCACCTGATCGGCCTTCTCCGGCCGTCCGAGCCGGTCCCGGTAAGCCCGCGCCAGCCGCTCGGCGGCGACCCGGTCGGCCGGATCCCGGGCCAGGGCCTTCTCGTAGGACTCGACGGCCGTGGCCCTCAGCCGCGCGTCGTCCTTGCCGGCGACCCCCTCCTGGGCGATGGCCAGCAGGCGGTGGGCCTCGGCGTCGTCGGCGCCCCGGGCGATCAGGTCCCGGGCCACGTTCGCGGCCGCCTGGTAGCGGCTCTCCAGGGCGACCCTCTGGTCGGCCTCCCGGAAGCTGAATCGGGAGAAGTCGGAGGTGGTCAGCTCGGTCCGGAGGATATACAGCTCGATCAGCCGGCGCCGGTTCTGCTGCGGATCCTCGGCCACGGCCCCCTCGGGGTCGAGCCGGAGCAGCCGCTCGTTGCTGGCGATGGCCGGGTCGATCCTGCCGAAGTCGCCGCGCCGGAGCACCGCCTCGGAGAGCAGCGTCGCATAGCGGTCGAGCACCTCGACGTCGTCGGGATTCTTGGAGAGGAAGCGCTCCAGGTGCCGCAGGGCCATCCCGGGGTTGTCCCCCTCGATCAGATCCCGAGACTGCGTCAACACCTGGTCACGTACCCGGTCCTGGAAGACCCCGGCCGCCAGCAGGCCGCCGCCGACGAGGACCAGGACGACGATCGCCGTCCCGATCACCGCCTTGACGTTCAGTCGCTGTTTTGATCGCGATCGTCCCACCTCTCGGTCCTCCGGCTGGGTGCGTGCGTCTCGGTCGTTCATCAGCGGGCAGGGCGCCGGGCTCGGCTCGGGTGCGGGGCTGACGCCATGGCTATCCACAAACTACGTCCCTCTCGATCGTAGTGTGTCGGCTCGCCATTTTCTCCCTCATTTGCGTGACCGCCCTCCCCTCGGGCCCGCCGGCCCCCCGAGGGACGCCCGGGGCCGGGGAGGGGGGAAGGATTGGTTCTCTCGGGTGTTTGCAAAGTGTAGGATGAATGGGTTAAATTGGTCGTGTCGATTGTGGCGTGAGATCGACCCCCGACCGGGACGGGACGACCTCGTCCGAGGAGCACACCGATGACCGGCGCGATCGCCTGCTCGACGGTCCTGGCGGCCCAGCTTGCCGTCGGCGGCCTGGGTCTGTTCGACTGCCTGAAGGCGAAACATGACCGCGACGACCACCGCTACGACGGGCCGGGGTGCTGCCGGTCGTGCCTCTCCGAATACCGGGAGGTGCAGGGGTTGCTGGTCGTGATGCAGCGGCACCCGAGCTGGAAGGAGCGGGACGACGCCGCCCACGACCTCCGGGACTTCGACTGGCGGTGCCACCCCGACCTGGCCCCGACCCTGGCCTCCGCGATGCTCGGCGACTGTCACGAGGAGGTCCGCGAGGAGGCGGCCGAGACGCTGGCCAGGCTCGCCCCCCGCGACGGGATGGCCCACCTGGCACTCCGGCAGGCGGCCCACTCCGACCCAGACCACGCGACCCGGAAATGGGCCCGCCGGGCGCTCGACAGGCTCGACGACCGGTGCCTGACCGATTGCCCGATCTGCGGCCCGGTCACTCCGGTCGAGCCGACGGGGTTCGCCTCGCCGGTGCCGACCGGGTACGACGTCGAGGTCGAGGTGCTGCCGCCGGCCCGAGGCCCCCGGATTCACGGCGACGTACCGTTCGACCTCTCGCTTCCGCTTGAGGAGCGATCTGAGTGGTCGACCCCGGCCCCTGCGTTGCCGGGGGGGGTGGATCCGGTCGACCCCGGGCCGCAGCCCGGCCTGCTGCCGCCGGCCCTGGCGCCGCCGGACGGGCCGATCGAGATCCTCCCCCCGGCCGAGCCTCCCCCGCCGGTTCCCCCGGCCGTGTCCCCCTTCGGCGCCTCCCGGGACCGAGCCGGGCCGGTCACCCGGGCACTGTCCCGGGCCGGGGGGCCGACCCGGCCCTTCGCGGTCGGCCGCCCCCGGTGATCGGTCGGCCCTCCGGCGGTTGGTCGATCACGAGCCGGGTGGCGGCGTGCCGATCGGGCCGATCGGGGGGCAGGCGGATTGCCGGGACGGCGTGAGGGTCATTATGTTAGAGTTCGTCCGTGGCCCGGGAGGCGGATGGGCTTGACGGCCGTCCCCCGCCTCGTGCCGAGGGCCGGCCGCCCCGCCGCGGTCGACGACTCCGGTTTCCCTCGGCGACCGAACCGGGAGCCGGGTTCCGTCGTAGGAGTCGTGATTCCCCCCAAGAATACGCTCCGGCCGGGATCCGGGCCCTGCGCCCGGGACCGAACCGGCGGCCCGGCCCATCCGTCGCGATGGCCCGGGGGGGACGATCGACTCGACACTCCTCGACCCGCTCCCGGCCCCGTTCGGTCCCGATTGCATCCGATCCGTCCTCTCCCCGGCCCGTACTCGGGCCGAATCGCCTCGAATCGAACGGTCCCGCGAGACGCCTCGGCCCCACGGGTCGGGCGGATCCCGACGCTCTCATCCGATCCTCGCAGCAGGGCGCCTTGCGATGAACTCCGACGTGATCCTCGAGACCCGGAACCTGACGAAGGTCTACCGCGACTTCTGGGGGCGCCCCAAGGTGCTGGCCCTCAAGGCCCTGGACCTCCAGGTCCGGCGCGGCGAGATCTTCGGCCTGCTCGGGCCCAACGGCTCGGGCAAGACCACCACGATCAAGCTGCTGCTGGGCCTGCTCTTCCCCACCGAGGGGGAAGCCTTCCTGATGGGGGAGCCGGCCACCAATGTGGCAAAGAATGAGCGGATCGGCTACCTGCCCGAGGAGTCGTACCTCTACAAGTTCCTCAACGCCGAGGAGACGCTGCACTTCTACGGCCGGCTGTTCAAGCTGGACAACGCCGAACGGAAGAAGCGGGTCGACCAGCTGATCGACATGGTCGGCCTCTCGGCGGCCAAGCACCGGCAGATCCGGGAGTACTCCAAGGGCATGCAGCGCCGGATCGGCCTGGCCCAGGCGCTGATCAACGACCCGGAGCTGATCCTGCTGGACGAGCCGACCTCCGGGCTCGACCCGATCGGCACCTCCGAGATCAAGGACCGGATCCGGGAGCTGAAGGACCGGGGCAAGACGGTGGTGCTCTCCGGCCACCTGCTGGCCGACATGCAGGACATCTGCGACCGGATCGCCATCCTCCACCGGGGCGAGCTGAAGGAGCTGGGGAAGGTCAGAGACCTGCTCACCGTGCAGGACGTCACCCAGATCAAGACCAGGGATCTGCCCGAGGCGGCCGTCGCGGAGATCGAGGCCGTCATCCGCCGCCACGGCGGCGAGCTGCTGGCCGTCGACCACCCGACGACCACGCTGGAAGAGCTGTTCCTGCGGATCGTCCGGGACAGCGAGCTGCACCCGGGCCGCCGTCGGGTCGGCGATCGGCCGGGCATGCCCGCCGACGGCGACGGCGACGGCTCGGCCGCGGCGACCCCCGCCGGCAAGGCATCCTGACTCGGGGGCGGCCGGGGGACGGATCCGGGCCGAGAGGCCCGATCGCGGGCGGGGGAGCGGCCGATCCCGGCCGACGACCGACCGACCGATCCGGCACCCGGGCCCCCCGATCGCTCCGACGGCCGACCTCGACCTGATCCCGTCCTCATCCGCTTCTGGAGTCTCCCCCAGCGATGTCCGCGCTGAGTCTCTTCCTGCTGCTCTGCTGGGCGCAGACCGGCGACCAGGCCCCCGAGGCCTCCTCGCCGGATCCGGCGGCCTCCCCGTCCCCGCAGCCGGCCGCCGCCGCGCCGGTTGCCCTCGACACCCCGGCCGCGGCGGCCCCCGGAGGCGCCCCGGCCCCCGCGGCCGGGGGTGGCGACGCCGCCCCGCCGCCCGCCGGGGGGCCGGTCGTCCAGCAATCGGCCGTGATGGCCGAGCAATTGGCCCCCTGGCAGAGCTGGGTGCTGTTGATCGGCGACCCGATCCGCACGGCGCCGGTCTGGTGGGGTCCGATCCTCAGCTGGATCAAGATCATCTCGCTGGCCGGCCTGCTGGGCTGGGTCGGCGCCTGGGCGGTCTCCTCGCTGCGGGGCCGTCGGCCCGCCTCGTTCACCGTCGGCGGGGCCCGGCCGCTGGACGCGGCGCTCCTGCTGGCGATCATCGTCGGCATCGGCTGCGTGTTCGTCCGGGTGGCGCAGGGCTCCGGGCAGATGCCGGAGGCCTACGTCCTGGGCGTGGCGGTGGCGTCGCTGGTGGGGATGATCTGCTTGCTGGTCGGCCTCGCCTGGCTGGAGGTGCTGCTCTGGTCGGGGATCCGCCGCGAGCGCCGCACCGGCGACCTCGTCGTGCTGCTGGGCATCCACCTGGCGCTGCTGGCGGCGGTGGGGCTGTCGGCGAGCCTGCCGGCGTCGGCGATCCCGTACCTCGCCGCCGGGCTCGGATTCCCGCCCGACACCGCGGTGGTCACCCCGGACGGCGGGCTGACCTCCGCCGGCACGGTGGCGCTGGTGCTGACCTCGGTGCGGATGGCGCTGACGTTCATGGGCTTCGCGGTCCTCGCCCGGATCGCCCAGCTGGTGATCCGGGAAGTGGCCTCGGTCCGCCCGCGTCGGCTCTACGCGATGGGCAAATTCAGCTGGGTGGAGTCGTTCCGCAAGACCCGGATCCCCTGGGCCGTGCTGGCGATCTTCCTGCTGATCCTGGCCTTCACCCACTGGTTCCTCCAGCCGCCGGACTCCCAGCGCGAGGCCGAGCTGAGCCGGCTGTACGTCGGCACGCTGATGCTGCTCTCGTCGATCCTGCTGACCCTGATGGTCGCCATCCTGACGCCGATCACCCTGCCCAACGACATCCGGTTCCAGACGATCTACACGGTCGTCACGAAGCCGGTGCGCCGGCTGGAGGTGGTCTGGGGCCGGATGCTCGGCTTCATGGCGGTGGTCACGGTGCTGATCCTCGCCCTGGGGGGCATCAGCCTGATCTACCTGGACCGCAACGTCGGCGGCCGGGTGGACGAGCTCCGCGAGGAGCTGGCCGCGGCCCGGGAGGCCGGGCTGACCAACAAGGCCGAGCAGCTGGAGGCGCAGCTCGACCAGCTGCAGACCCGGATGTCGGCCCGCCTGCCGGTCGACGGCTCCCTGACGTTCATCGACTCGGTCGGCGAGCCCCGGATCAAGGGGATCGACGTCGGCCAGGAGCTGGAGATCCGCAGCTTCGTCGAGGGGGCCACCCAGGCCGAGGCGAGCTGGCTCTTCGGCCCGATCGTCCCGCACCCGGTCGACCGGCTGTTCCCGAACCGCCCGGGGCTGCCCTTCCCCATGGTCTCCAAGCCGATCCCCGTCGACCTGCTGCTGGAGCGGGGCACCATCGAGTACTTGGCCAACGAGATCTACGAGCTCGCCTACCAGAAGGCCGAGGAGGAGGCGGGCAAGCAGGGGGCCGAGCCCGGCGAGCTGTCCCGGATCAACGCCCGGGTCGCCCGGCTGGACGAGCAGATCGGCGGCCTGGCCGCCCAGCACCAGGAGATGGTCGGCCGCTACGTCGAGCTGACCGACCGGGCCGCCGCCGCCGAGGACGAGGCCGAGGCCGCCCGGCTCCGGGCCGAGGCCGACGACCTGAGGTCGCCCGACGTGCCCGTGCAGATGACCTTCACCGTCTACCGGACCACCAAGGGCCGCCCCGGGGAGCCGGTCTACGCCTCGATCCAGGTCGCGCACCCGTTCTCGACCGAGGCCCCGATGTTCCCCAGCGACCCGCGGCCCCAGCCGCTGCTGATCGACCCGCTGGCCTCCCAGTTCGGCGGCGGGCCCAACCCGCTGGTCGGCGACCTGGTCTACAGCGACACCTTCGACGTGAAGGAGTACTACACCAACAAGTGGTCCTTCCCGGCGCAGAAGCTCGTCGGCAGCCAGGGCTACCTGACGATCCAGGTCCAGTGCCTCAGCCCCACCCAGTACCTCGGCATGGCCGAGGGGGACCTGTTCGTCGTCGCCAGCCAGGGCTCGTTCCTGGTCAACTACATGAGGGGCCTGGCCGGCATCTGGCTGCAGGCGATGGTGCTGACGGCCATCGGCGTCTGGGCCGGCACGTTTTTGAGCTGGCCGGTGGCGCTGCTGATCACCGTCTTCTTCTTCGCCGCCGGGGAGATCTTCTTCCCGATCCTCAACCAGCTGGCCACCGGCCAGATGGTGGGCGGGGGGCCGTTCGAGTCGATGATCCGGATGATCTCGCACCAGAACCAGATGAGCGAGCTGGACGCCACGCTCGGCGTGATCCTGGCCAAGTCGCTCGACTCGATCGTGGTGCCGATCATGTCGCTGCTCATCTTCATCGTCCCCAACTTCTCGGCCATGGACCTGTCGAACCTCGTGGCCGACGGCTTCGCGATCCGCTGGTCGACGCTGGGGGCGAACGTGCTGCTGGCGCTGGCCTACGCGCTGCCGTTCTCGATCGCCGGCTATTTCATCCTGAAGAACCGCGAGGTGGCCGCATGAGCACGCTCTCGATCCGGTCCAAGCAGATCCTCTACGGCTCCCTGATCGTCGGCATCTTCGCGCTGATGGTCCCCTACGGCTCCTGGCTGCAGCGCCAGAAGGCCGAGCGGGACCTGGGGGAGGCGACCGTCGGCCAGGTCGACACCGGCAGCTTCATGCTCAAGCTGGCGATGATCGGCGGGGCGCGCGGCGTCGTCGCCAACGCCCTCTGGATGCAGGCCCAAGAGCTGCAGCGGCTCCAGGAGTGGGACCTGCTGAAGACGAAGGTCGACTTCATCACCAAGCTCCAGCCGCACTTCCTCTCCATCTGGACCTTCCAGGGCTGGAACCTCGCGTACAACGTCTCGGTCGAGTGGGACGACCCGGCCGACAAGTACGTCTGGATCAAGAACGGCATCAACTTCCTCCGGGACGGGGTCGAGAACAACCCCAAGAGCCCGGACCTGGTCTGGGACACCGCCTGGACCTACTACCACAAGCTCGGCTTCGCCGACGAGGCGATCATCCTCCGCCAGCTCTTCCACGACGACGAGGACGAGGCCTTCCAGACCGACCCGATCGACAACCGCTCCTACGACGACAACTTCAAGGTCGCCCGGGGCTGGTTCGAGCTGGCCGTGGACAAGGCCGACGAGTATCAGCGCCTGGCCACCGAGCTGGAGGCGCCGGTCGAGTTCGTCGACCCGGTCGAGAACCGCAAGGGACGCCCCGGCGACCTGGCCTTCCGGACCATGCCCGCCCACGCCCAGACCCGCTACGCCGCGGCCCTGGAGAAGCGGAGCAAGGTGGCCGTGCCCGCCCAGTTCGGCGAGAAGGCCCGCCGGGAGTGGGAGCTGGCCGAGGACGAGTGGCTGACGTTCGGCGAGTACGAGTTCCGCTCCCCCAACGCCCTCCGCATCCAGGGGGAGCTGGTCGCGCAGCCGATCCGCATCGGCGACGTCCTCGACCCCGAGTTGATCACCCGGCTGAAGGCCAACACCCAGGAATGGGCCGACCTGCTCAGCCGGTACGAGGACAAGGACATCCGCGAGGTCACGCCCGAGGAGGCCGAGAACCTCACCGACAACAAGATGGCCTGGACCACCCGCTGGGCCGACCAGAATAACTTCCGCTACTGGGTCGAGCGCTGCCGGGCCGAGATGCAGCCCGACGGCGTCCGCGCCCGGCAGTTGTTCTACGAGGGCTACCTCGCCTACCTCAACGCCGACTTCCCCAAGGCCGCCGACCTCTACCTCGAGGGGCTGCAGCTCTGGGAGTCGCTGCTGGAGGATTACCCCACCTACCGCAACGACGACCTGAACCGCAAGGACACCGGGCAGACGGTCGTCCGCTACGCCGAGGCCCTCCGCCAGGCCGGGCGCGAGGTGGACCCCGAGCAGATCCCCTTCGGCGAGCTGATCCAGGAGGCCGAGCTCGACCCGATGCTCGACCCCTTCGACGCGCTCGACATGCTCGGCCCCCTCGGCGACGAGCCCGCCGCCGCCCCCGAGCCGACGACCGACTGATCCCGCGCCGATCGGCACCCCCGATCGACCCCAGGCCGCCGCCCCCGGCCTCCACCCCCCGGGTGGACCGGGGGGGCGGCCTTGTCTATTCTTAGGAGTCATGGGACGGCCGACGGCCGACGGCGAACGACCGATCGGGGGGGCGTGAAGGCCGGGCGGATGGCCGCGACCGTCCTCGACGGCCGACCGCCTGCGACCCGCATCGACCGATTGCCATCCCCCGGACTGGACCGGACCGAACCTGACCCCGCCCCACGCCCCGCCCGAGGCCCCCGCAGCCCATGAGTACCGAAGGCCGGCGGACGATCCGAGTCGGACACAGCCCCGACTCCGACGACGCCTTCATGTTCTACGCCCTGGCCCACGAGAAGCTCGACACGGGCGACCTGCACTTCGTCCACCAGCTCGAGGACATCGAGACCCTCAACAGACGCGCCCTGGAGGGCGAGCTGGAGGTCTCCGCCGTCAGCATCCACGCCTATTCCCACCTGGCGGACCGGTACGCCCTGCTCGCTTCCGGCTCCAGCATGGGGGACCGCTACGGCCCCAAGCTCATCGCCCGGGAGCCCATGACGCTCGATGATCTCCGGGAGCGGAAGCCCACGATCGCCGTCCCCGGCACCTTGACGACGGCCTACCTCACGCTCCAGATCTGCCTGGGCAAGGACGTGCCCGTCGAGGTCGTCCCGTTCGACCGGATCATCCCGGCGGTCCTGGAGGGGAAGGTCGACGTCGGCCTCATCATCCACGAGGGCCAGCTCTACTATCCCGACCACGACCTCCACCTGGTCGCCGACCTCGGCGAGTGGTGGTACGGCGAGACCGGCCTCCCGCTCCCCCTGGGCGGCAACGTCGTGCGTCGGGACCTGGGGCAGGAGACCGTCGAGCGCGTCGCCCGCCTGCTCAAGCAGAGCATCCAGTACGCCCTGGACCACCGCCAGGAGGCGCTCGACTACGCCCTGACCTACGCCCGGGGGCTCGACCCCAAGCTCGCCGACCGCTTCGTCGGCATGTACGTCAACGAGTGGACCGTTGACTACGGCGAGCGGGGTCGGGAGGCCGTCCGCACCCTGCTCAAGCGGGCCGAGGAGCTGGGCCTCGTCCCCGGCCCGGTCGACGTCCGGTTCGTCGGCTGAACGACCGGATCGGCTCGGACGGGCAGCGGTGGCGAGGCGGCCGGAGTCGGGACAACCAGGAGCACGTCTCATGATGATTTCCCGATGGATTGACCGTCTCGCCCCGCCGTCGATCCTCATCGCCTCCCTTTCGCTGCTCGGCCCGGCCTACTCGACGGCCCGGGGCCAGTGGCTCGTCTCCCCCGGTTGGGAGTACGGCTATGGCACCCCCTTCGGCGGCTACGGCTATGGATTCGGGCCGACCTATGCCGGGGTCGGCTACGGGGTGGGTGCCCCCTTCGGCGGCTTCCCGGGATACGGCCACGGGTATGGGATTTACCCGGGCGCCTTTTCCGTCCTGAACCAGCCCGACATTCGGTCTGGCCTGGCCTACAACGCCCTGGCGACCGGCCGGGCCTCTCACTACGCCTACCCCGACGGTCCCTTCGGCGGCTACGGCGTCGGCCCGTATGGTTATGCCGGGGCCGCGTATTCCAACCCATACTTCGCCAGCGGGCTGACCCCCCTGGCGGTGCAGGCGGCCAGGGATGAGCTGCTGCTCCGGAGGGCCGGACAGCCGATCCGGTTCCAGATCCAGCTGCCTCCCCGGGCCGGGCCGGTCGACTGATCGATCCGCCCCGCTCCACGGCGCGCGAGGTGCATTGAGTCCCCGGCAACGGCCCCGGGGATCGGCGTGGTCCCCGATGCGGTCGACCGCCCCGATGCCCCAGCTCGCGAGGCCCTGCCGATGATGCCCATCGAATCGCTCCCCCGGCCGACGCTCCTCGTCGCCCTGCTCCTCGTCGCCTCACCCCTCGTCGGCTGCGGGAAGGACGCCGCTCAACGCCAGGAGGACGCCGGGCTCAGAGATGCGGGACGGGCCTCGCAAGACGAGGCAGGAGTGGTGGCGGGGCTCGAGCGCCTTCCGTCCACGGACGACGGCGACCCTCGGCCGAGCGGCACCTACCTCGACCCCGAAATGCCCGACGCCGAGGTCTCCGCCCCCGCCCCCAACGTCGACCTCCCCGGCCTGGAGGGGAACACCGACGCCCGGGGGGCCGCCGGCGCCGCCAACGCCCGGGGGGCCGCCGTCGACGCCTCCTCCTCCCCCGCCGAGGCCGCCGAGCTGGGCACCGCCCCCGAGGGGGCCGTCCGGGATCCGGGATCCGACGACCCCTCCGCCGACGCGACCGTCGACGCCGACTCCCCCTGAGCCGATCGATCGGCCAGTCATGGGGCCCCGGCCCCGGGAGCCTCGCCACGGGCCCGGGGGGCTCCGATCTGGGAGCCCACGGGGCGGAATTGGTATGATGGGGGGAACTTGTGCCCCGGACGACCCGGCATGGTCCCCCTCGAACAGGTTGCCCCACGATGGCCGACAGCTTCCAGAGCCGAGCCTCCCTCCAGGTCGACGGCCGCTCGTATCAGATCTACCGCCTCGATTGCCTCTCCGGCCGGGGGGTCGACCTGGCCCGGCTGCCGTTCTCGCTGAAAATCCTGCTGGAGAACCTGCTCCGTTGCGAGGACGGCGTCACCGTCACCGCCGACGACGTGTTGAAGCTCGCCAATTGGGACCCGAAGGCCGAGCCGACCGACGAGATCGCCTTCCGGCCGGCCCGGGTGCTGATGCAGGACTTCACCGGGGTGCCCGCCATCGTGGACCTGGCCGCGATGCGGGACGCCATGGCCCGGCTCGGCGGCGACCCGAAGCGGATCAACCCGCTGCAGCCGGCCGAGTTGGTGATCGACCACTCGGTCCAGGTCGACGAGGCCGGCTCCGCCCTGGCGCTCCTGAAGAACACCGAGCTGGAGTACCAGCGGAACCAGGAACGCTACGCCTTCCTCCGGTGGGGTCAGAAGGGGTTCGACAACTTCCGGGTCGTGCCCCCGGAGACGGGGATCGTCCATCAGGTGAACCTGGAGTACCTCGCCCGGGTCGTCTTCACCCGGGAGGAGGACGGCACCCCGGTCGCCTACCCCGACACGCTCGTGGGCACCGATTCGCACACGACGATGATCAACGGCCTCGGCGTGCTCGGCTGGGGCGTCGGCGGCATCGAGGCCGAGGCGGCGATGCTCGGCCAGCCGGTCTCGATGCTCGTGCCGCAGGTCATCGGCTTCAAGCTCTCCGGCAGGCTGCCCGAGGGGGCGACGGCCACCGACCTCGTGCTGACGGTGACGCAGATGCTCCGCCGTCGCGGCGTGGTCGGCAAGTTCGTCGAGTTCTTCGGCGACGGCCTCGATCACCTGCCCCTAGCCGACCGCGCCACCATCGCCAACATGGCCCCCGAGTACGGCGCCACCTGCGGC
The DNA here is from genome assembly GCF_007752535.1 of Tautonia plasticadhaerens. Lineage (GTDB taxonomy): Bacteria > Planctomycetota > Planctomycetia > Isosphaerales > Isosphaeraceae > Tautonia > Tautonia plasticadhaerens. The sequence goes on along the minus strand of NZ_CP036426.1, from coordinate 8,009,049 downwards.
ATCTTCCCGATCGACGCCGAGACGCTCCGCTACCTCGAGCTTTCCGGCCGGCCCGCGGATCAGATCGCGCTGGTCGAGGCGTACGCCCGGGAGCAGGGGATGTACCGGGCCACCGGGGCTCCGGAGCCGAGCTTCACCGACGTGATGGATCTGGACCTCTCGACGGTCGAGCCGAGCCTCGCCGGCCCGAAGCGGCCGCAGGACCGGGTGACCCTTGGCGAGGTGAAGGCGGGCTTCGCCCACGTCCTCTCGCAATTGATCAAGGGCTCGGACAAGGCCCAGGCCGCCGAGCTGGCCCGGCAGACCGGCGGCAAGGCGACCACCGACCCCAAGGCCGAGGACCGGCTGGAGACCGAAGGGGGTGGTGGTGTCGCCCCCGGTGCCGAGGATCCGCACGCGCCGGCCGCAGAGTCGCACCCGTTGACCAACGGCCGCGGCTCGATCACGCACGGCTCGGTCGTCATCGCCGCCATCACCAGCTGCACGAACACCTCGAACCCCTCGGTGATGATCGGCGCCGGGCTGCTGGCGAAGAAGGCGGTCGGGCGCGGCCTGAAGGCCAAGCCCTGGGTGAAGGCGAGCCTCGCCCCCGGCTCCAAGGTGGTGACCGATTACCTGGACGACTCGGGCCTGAGCGCCTCGTTGGACGCCCTCGGCTTCAACACCGTCGGCTACGGCTGCACGACATGCATCGGCAACTCCGGCCCGCTCTCGAAGGAGATCACGCAGGCGATCCACGAGGACGACTTGGTGACCGTCTCCGTGCTCTCGGGCAATCGGAACTTCGAGGGGCGGATCAACTCGGAGGTGAAGGCCAACTACCTCGCCTCGCCGCCGCTGGTCGTCGCCTACGCCCTGGCCGGGACGATCGACATCGACCTGACCCGCGAGCCGCTCGGCACCGGGGAAGACGGCACGCCGGTCTACCTCAAGGACATCTGGCCGACGCAGAAGGACGTCCAGGAGACGATCCTCAAGTCCGTCCGCTCCGAGATGTACCGCCGCAAGTACGCCGAGGTCTTCCAGGGCGACGAGCGCTGGCGCTCCCTGCCCACCCCCGAGGGCGACCTCTACGAGTGGGACGACGCCTCGACCTATGTGAAGAACCCGCCCTATTTCCTCGGGATGGGCATCGAGCCGGAGCCGGTGCAGGAGATCGAGGGCGCCCGGGTGCTCGCCCTGCTGGGCGACAGCATCACGACCGACCACATCTCGCCGGCCGGCTCGATCAAGGTGCAGAGCCCGGCCGGGCAGTACCTCCGCGAGCGCGGGGTCGAGCCGGCCGACTTCAACTCCTACGGCTCCCGCCGCGGGAACCACGAGGTGATGGTCCGCGGCACGTTCGCCAACGTCCGGCTCCGGAACCAGATGGCGCCGGGGACCGAGGGGGGATTCACCCGGATGCTTCCCGAGGGGGACGTCACGACGATCTTCGAGGCCTCGGAGGAATACGCCCGGCGGGGCGTCCCGCTGATCATCCTCGCCGGCAAGGAATACGGCTCCGGATCCTCCCGGGACTGGGCCGCCAAGGGGCCGAAGCTGCTGGGCGTCCGCGCCGTGATCGCCGAGAGCTTCGAGCGGATCCATCGCTCCAATCTCGTCGGCATGGGGATTCTCCCCCTCCAGTTCGGCGCCGGCGACGACCCCAAGTCGCTCGGCCTGACCGGCGAGGAGGCCTTCGCGATCGAGGGCCTCAAGGCGGTGCTCGATTCCGGGTTCGCCTCCGGCCGGCAGGTCGAGGTGATCGCCACCTCGGACGACGGCGCGACGACGAGGTTCCCGGCGACCGTCCGGATCGACACGCCTCAGGAGATCAAGTACTATGAGCACGGCGGGATCCTCTCCTACGTGCTCCGGCAGCTCCTGAAGGGCGCCCGGGGCTGATCGAGGGGGCCCCCGCCTCGCCGATCGCCCGGTCCTCCGGAGGACCGCATCGTCTCGCGTCGAATCGGCCCGCCGCCGGCCCCGTCGATCGCCCGGGGCCGGCCCCGGTCCCGGCCCTCTCGCCCGGGGCCGGGCGGGCGTTCCGCACCGCCGGTCGACCGACGCACCCGCCGCCTCGACTGGCAGGGATGCCCCGCGATTGAGTAGAATCGCTCGCGTATTGCTATCGATCATCCGCCGCCGGCCGGCGTTGCGCGGCCGGGCCCCCTCCGCCGGCCGGGCCGCCTCCCCGGCCGAGGCCGCCCCCGGGCCCGGGCCGTCCCTCCCCCCCTCGCCGCCGTCGGACCCCTCGCCCCGATCATCCTCCGGACCCGAGACCGAGCAGGAGCTGGCAGACATGGCCCACGCGCAGACCGAAGCCAAGCCCATCGTCGACCGCGAGCAGGCCCTCGACTGGCTCCGCCAGATGCTGGTGATCCGGCGCTTCGAAGAACGCTCGGCCATGCTCTACCAGCGCCAGAAGATCGGCGGCTTCTGCCACCTCTACAGCGGCCAGGAGGCCTGCGCCGTCGGCTCCATCGGCGTCCTCCGGGAGGACGACTACGTCATCACCGCCTACCGCGACCACGGCCACGCCCTCGCCCGGGGGATGGAACCGAGGGCCGGCATGGCCGAGATGCTCGGCAAGGCCTCGGGCTGCTCCAAGGGCAAGGGCGGCTCGATGCACTTCTTCCAGGCCAATCGGAATTTCATGGGCGGGCACGCCATCGTCGGCAGCCACATCCCCCTCGCCGCCGGCATGGCCTTCGCCAGCAAGTACCGGGGCGACGACCGGGTCACCATCTGCTTCTTCGGCGACGGGGCCATGGACCAGGGGGCCCTGCACGAGGCCTTCAACATGGCCGGCCTCTGGAAGCTGCCGGTCATCTACGTCGTCGAGAACAACCTGATGTCGATGGGCACCCACCTGCATCGCCATTCCGCGGTGCTGGATCTGACCCAGCGGGGCGGGCCCCCCTACGGCTTCTCCGCCAGCGTCGCCGTGGACGCCAACGACATCGAGGCCATGGCCGAGACCACCCTGGAGGCCGCCAACCGCGCCCGGGCCGGCGAGGGGCCCACCTTCATCGAGGCCAAGACCTACCGCTACCGCGGCCACTCGATGAGCGACCCGATGAAGTACCGCACCGCCGAGGAGCTGGAGAAGGCCCGCGAGCGCGACCCGATCGCGCTGTACGAGGTCGTCCTTCGCGAGCGCGGCTGGGTCGACGACGAGGGCCTCGAACTGATGCAGGCCGAGGTCAAGGAGCTGATCGACGAGGCCATCGCCCACGCCGAGGAGGCCCCCGAGCCGGGCCTCGACGAGATCTACACCGACATCACCGTCTCCCCCCACATCCCCCAGGAGTGACCCGGACGATGGCCGTCATCCAGTACCGAGAGGCCCTGAACCAGGCCATGTCCGAGGAGATGGAGCGGGACGACCGCGTCTTCCTCATGGGCGAGGAGGTCGCCGAATACCAGGGCGCCTACAAGGTCAGCCAGGGGATGCTCGACCGCTTCGGCGCCCGCCGGATCGTCGACTCGCCGATCTCCGAGAACGGCTTCGCCGGCATCGGCATCGGGGCCGCCATGGTCGGGCTGCGGCCGATCATCGAGTTCATGACCTTCAGCTTCAGCTACGTCGCCTTCGACCAATTGGTCAACAACGCCGCGAACATGCGCTACATGTCCGGCGGCCAGTTCAGCGTGCCGATCGTCTTCCGGGGGAACTCGGGGATCGCCGGCAACCTCGGCGCCACCCACTCCCACCGCCCCGAGGCGCTCTTCTCCCACTTCCCCGGGCTGAAGGTGATGATGCCCAGCACCCCCGCCGACGCCAAGGGGATGCTCAAGGCCGCCATCCGGGACGACGACCCCGTCATCTTCATCGAGCACGAGAACCTGCTCGGCGACAAGGGCGAGGTCCCCGACGACCCCGACTTCGTCGTCCCGATCGGCCAGGCCGACGTCAAGCGAGAAGGCTCCGACGTCACGATCCTCACCTACTCCCGGTCGGTCATGACCAGCCTCAAGGCCGCCGACAAACTGGCCGAGGAAGACGTCAGCGTCGAGGTCGTCGACCTCCGCACCCTCCGCCCGCTGGACATGGACACCATCCTCGCCTCGATCACGAAGACCAACCGCTGCGTGTTCGTCGAGGAGGACTGGTACTACTGCGGCATCGGCGCCGGGGTCGCCGACCGGATCTACCGCGCCGCCTTCGACGAGCTGGACGCCCCCATCCAGCGGGTCGCCGCCAAGGACGCCCCGATCCCCTACAACCGCACGCTCGAACTCGACATCCTGCCGAACGTGGAGCGGGTGGTCGAGGCGGTCAACAGCGTCCTCTATCGCTGAGCCGAGCCGGGGAGCCCCGGCCCGACGACCCATCCATCCGGGGCCCCCGGCGGTCGAGCGCCTCGCCGACTGCCGGGGGCCGCGTGCCTTGAATCCTCGACCCATCCCGACCCCATCGCCGACCGCCTGCCTCCCCGGAGCGACACCGATGCCCGTTGAAGTGACGATGGCCAAGCTCAGCCCGACGATGGAGAGCGGGCAGCTCGTGAAGTGGAACGTCAAGGTCGGCGACCCGGTCAAGGAGGGGGACGTCCTCGCCGAGATCCAGACGGACAAGGCCGTCATGCCGATGGAGTCGTTCGACGACGGCACCGTCGCCCTGCTCGACGTGCAGGAGGGGGACGAGGTCGCCGTCGGCCAGCGCGTGCTCGTGCTGGCCGGGAAGGGGGAGGACCCCTCCCAGCTCGCCGAGCAGATGAAGGGCGGTTCCGCCAAGGCCGAGGCCGCCCCGGCCGAGAAGAAGGAAGAGCCGGTCGCGGCCGGTGCCGCGGCCGGGACCGGTGCCGCCCCGGGGGCAGGGGCCCAGGGGGCCTCCGGCGGGCCCGACTACGGCCACTCCACCGGCTCCGCGACCAACGGCCAGCAGGGCGGCAACGGAAATGGCGCCGCCGCCCACGGCGGCCGGATCCGGTCCAGCCCGCTGGCCCGCAAGATCGCCGAGTCCAAGGGGATCGACCTCGCCCAGGTCGACGGCTCCGGCCCCAATGGCCGGATCATCCGCAGCGACGTCGAGGCCTTCCTCCAGAACCGGGGAGCCGCCCCGGCCGCCGCCCCCTCGGGAGACGGCGGTGCCGGGACCGCACCGAAGATGCCCGTCGCCGCCAGTCCGGCGCGGGAGACCCGACGCGTCCCGCACTCCCGGATGCGCAAGACGATCGCCCAGCGGATGCTCCAGGCGAAGCAGGCGGCCCCGGAGATCCACGTCACGGCCGACATCCGGATGGACCAGATCGTCAGCCTCCGGGAGCGGCTCAACGCCCAGCTCTCCAAGCAGAAGGTCAAGCTCTCCGTCGGCGACTTCGTCACCAAGGCCGTGGCGATGTCCCTCCGGGCGCACCCCGGCCTGAACGCGACCTACGAGGCCGACCACATGGTCCTGCACGGCCAGGTCAACGTCGGCATCGCCGTCGCCCTGGACGGCGGCCTGATCGTCCCCGTGCTGCCGGACGCCGACCGGCTCGGCCTGGTCGAGATCCGCCAGGGCACCCTGGCCCTGGCCGAGGCCGCCCGGGGCAACACGCTGACGCCCCAGCAGATGATGGGCTCGACCTTCACCATCTCCAACCTCGGCATGTACGGCGTCAAGCAGTTCGACGCCATCCTGAACATGCCCGAGGTCGGCATCCTCGCCGTCGGCGCCACCGAGCCCCGGCCGGTCGTCGAGGACGGGCAGCTCGTCGCCGGCCAGGTCATGACCGTCACCCTCACCGCCGACCACCGGGCGGTCGACGGCGCCATGGCCGCCGAGTTCGTCCGCACGCTCAAGGGCTTCCTCGAGGAGCCGGCGTCGATGCTGCTCTGAGTCGGCGTCGGCCCGCCGGCTCGCGATCGCCGAGGGGGGCGGGCCCGCCCCCCCCGGCCCGCCCCCCGTGCCTCGATCGGCCCCGGGGCGATCCCCCGGTCACCCGAGGCATCGGGCTACCAGCCGCCGGGTGAGCCGGGCGGGGGAGAGGGGGGCCCGCTTCGCGTCGACGCCGACGGAGTAGATCCACTGCAGCACGGCGTCCCGCTGCCGGTCGTCGGCCAGGTCGAACCGGATGCCGAGGCAGTCGCCGTCGTCCCGGACCACCGCGGCCCGGATCGGGTCCACCCCGCTCGGGTGCAGCCGGAGCGAGTCCGGGGCGGCCCGGTCGCCCGGCCAGGAGAGCCGGGCGCCGCCGACGGAGACGTCGAGCAGGCCGGCCGTGGCCCAGGTCCCGTTGTCCCCCTCGCAGATGATCCGGGCGTCGGTCCGGTAGCGTTCGGCCGTCCGCCGTCGGCCCCGGTCCCGGCCGGCCAGGATGGCCAGCACCAGGGCGCAGGCGTTCCCGGCCGAGAAGAACAGGGCCGCCGTCCGGTGCTCCGGGTCGGAGACGACCTGGGTCTCGGGCCGGGCATTGATGAGCAGGCCGAGCATCGTCAGCCCTAGCAGGGTGAGCGCCAGCCCCCGGGCGAAGCCGTCCACGCCCTGCCCGGCCCCGCTCCCCTTGGGGGTCACCCGGAACGGCTCGCCGAAGGGCTTGATCAGGGTCGAGAGGATCGTCGGCACCAGCCGGAAGCTCAACAGGAGCGAGAACCCCGTCGACAGCAGCGGCAGGTACCTCCCCCCGGAGAGCCAGATCATCGGTCCCGTCAGCGCGGCGAGCACCGGGAGCTGGTAGTCGATCAGTTCCGACACGTCGGCCCCCACCAGCGGCGAGAGGCCCGTCCACAGGTAGACGATCGGCACCAGCACGCCGAAGAGCCGGACGGGGGTCTGCACCAGCCAGTCGATCGGGAAGAAGAAGAGCCGTTGCAGCGGGGTCAGGCCCGGCCCGAGCACGCCCTCCTTCAGGAACATCAGCTGGATCCCCCCCCGGCACCACCGCTGCCGCTGCACGAACATCCCCTTCACGCTCTCCGGCGACAGCCCGAAGGCCAGCGGCTCGTTCAGGAACCGGGTGATGTAGCCCTTCCGGAGCAGCAACAGCGAGGAGAGGATGTCCTCCGTCACCGACCCCGTCGGCACGTTGCCGATCTCCGCCAGGGCCGACCGCCGCTGCACGCTGGCCGACCCGCAGCAGAAGGCGCAGTCCCAGGCGTCCCGGCTCGGCTGGACCGTGTCGAAGAACAGCCGCTGCTCGTTGGGGGACTGGTCCCCCAGCCCCAGGTTCATCTCGAAGATGTCGGCGTTGAGGAAGTGGTGGGGCAGCTGGACGATGGCGACCTTCGGGTCCTCGAAGAAGCCGACCGTCCGCATCAGCAAGTCGCGTCGGGGGGCGAAGTCGGCGTCGAGCACCACGAACAGCTCGGCGTCGGTCACCGCCAGGGCGTGGTTGATGTTGCCGGCCTTGGCGTGCGCGTTGTCGGGGCGGGTGATGTAGCCCACCCCCTTCGCCTCGCAGAAGTCGCGCAGCCAGGGGCGTCGGCCGTCGTCGAGCACCCAGACGTCGAAGTTCGGGTAGTCCAGCCCCCGGGCGGCGAGGATCGGCCCCTCCAGCACCTCGATCCCCTCGTTGTAGGTGCAGAGGAACACGTCCACCCTTGGCAGGGCGGAGGGGGACGACCGCCGGAGCCTCCATTCGTGACGGTCAGCCTCGGCGGAGTGGTCGCTGGTGCGGGTCAGCATCAGATACGTGACGGCGCAGTTGAAGATCGCCGCCAGCTCGAAGAGGAAGACGGACCAGATCCAGAGCCCTCCCCGGGTCGTCGGGTCGGCCGGCCGGACCGTCTCGGAGAACCGCCAGCCCAGGTACCGGGCGGCCACGAGCATGCCCATCGCCACGACCAGGGACCGGGCCCAAGTCCGCTGACGGGGCAGCGAAGGCAGGATCGCCACGCAGACCCCGATCACCAGCAGGACGGCCGCCCACTCGGATCCGGGCATCGGTGTCATCGTCGTCATCGTCGTCGGCCCTCGATCGGGGACCCCGTCCCGGCGGCCCTCGGCCCGCTCCGGCCCCTCATCGCCGCACCCAGACGATCGCGGGCACGCCGATGTGATGCCGGTCCGCCAGGTCGCCCGACTCGGGCTGCACCTCCAGCTCGACGACCGCCCGGAAGGTGCCGGGGGGGACCGAGTCACGCTCGGCGCCGCCGATCCTCCTGGGGTCGATCGCCCGGGGGTCGGACACCCGGACGACCCGGCCGGGCAGGATCCGGGTCGAGCCGACGAGCCGGGCCTCGACCGCCGTCCCCGGCCGGACCCGGCCCGCGTCGGCCTCCTTGAAGAACGCCTCGATGCCCAGGAGGGCCGGGTCGACGACCTCGACCGCCGTCGCGCCCGGCTCGACCTCGACGCCCGTCGCCAGGGAGGAGGACCAGACCAGGCCCCCGATCGGGGAGACGACCTCGTGTCGGCCGTCGGCCAGGTGCTCCCGCTCGGCGTCGAGCCGGGCCCCCAGCTCGACGAGCCGGCCGTCCAGCTCGCCGAGCCGGGCCCGGAGCCCGGCCTGCTGCAGCATGATCTCGTCGCAACGCTGCAACGACGCGACCCGGTCCTGCCCGCCGTCGGCCTCCCCCACGAACAGGCCCCGTCGGGCGGCGTCGAGCTGGAGCCGTTGCCGCTCCCGGGCCTGCCGGGCCACCTCCAGCTCGTCCCTCGCCACGGCCAGGGCGAGCCCGGCCCGGGCCCGCTCGACGTCCGACGAGGCGGCCCGGCTCGCCAGTTGGCCGTGCACCCGGCACTCGAACTCCGCCTCCTCCAGCCGGGACTCCGCCGCGGCGACCTGGGAGTCCTGCTCGGCCAGGAGCGTCTCGGCCCGGCCGATCCGGGCCTCCCGGTAGGCGTCGAAGTGCGTCCCGAGCGTGGCCTTCAGCGCGTCCAGCTCGTCGAGCTGGGCCCTCAGGGCGTCGGCGGCCAGGCGGACCGACTCCCGCTCGGCCTCGATCTGCCCCGAGGGTCGGAGGTCCGGCGATCCCTCCCGCACCTCGAAGAGCGTCTGTCCCGGCGAGACCGGGTCGCCGACCTCCGGCGGGGTCCCGACGACCACGCCCGGCTGGTAGACCCGGACGGTCGCCAGCGGGGCCGTCACCGAGGCCTGGACGCTGGTCCGGTACAGGACCGACGGCAGGACGAGGTAGGCGGCCTCGGCGAGCATCGCCCCGCCGATCGACCAGCGGAGCAGCCGGCTCCACCCCCTGCCCCGGGGGGGGGCGCTCGGGGAGGGGGCCGACGCCGGGCTGATCGCCTTCGGCGGGCTCGACTCCCGGGTCGTCGGCCGGGCCTGGCTCGGTTCGAGGAGGATTCGGGTCGCGTCCATCGGCATCGGTCGGCTGCGTCGCCGCCCTTCCTGGGGGTGATTGAACGGAACTCGACGGGCCCCGGCCTGGCCTTGCGGCCCCGCCCGGCCATGTCGCCCGGGGGGGACGTCGGGCCTCGAATCGGCCCGGGGCGCCCGACTCCCTGAAGCGTAGTCCACGATCCGGGCGCCCGGCCTCGTCGCCGGGAACGGACGACTCCGCCCTCCGGCCGGGACGGGGCGTCGTCTGTACGGCGGCGGCCCCGATCGTCACAATGGGAGGGGAGGACGCGGCCGGGGGGAGGCGACGCACGGCCCCGGCGCACTGAGACGAATCGAGCGGCCCCCGGCCGATCGCCCCGAGGACGGCGGGCGGCGCGGGGGCCCGAGCGTCGATCCCCGGCGCCTGCCGGCCCCGCCCCACCCCCGCCTCGCGTCCCGGCCCGAGCCGACGGGGAGGGGGCGATCGGCCCCCGTCCCCTCCCCGCGATCAACGACCTCCCACCGAACCGACTGAGACGTGCATTCATGGCCAATGACTACGAGATCCTCGTCATCGGCGGCGGCCCCGCCGGCTACGCCGGAGCCATCCGGGCCGCCCAGCTCGGCAAGAAGGTCCTCTGCGTCGAGCAGGACAAGCTCGGCGGCATCTGCCTGAACTGGGGCTGCATCCCGACCAAGGCCCTGCTCACCAACGCCCACGTCGTCGAGCTGATCAGCAACCACGGCCCGAGCTTCGGCTTCACCGGGCAGGCCGGCTGGGACTTCTCCCAGATGGTCAAGCGCAGCCGAGACGTGACCACCAAGATGAACAAGGGGATCGAGGGCCTCTTCCGCAAGTACAAGGTCGGCCACCAGCAGGGGACCGCCAAGGTCGTCGGCCCGAACGCCGTGCAGGTCGACGGCAAGACGATCACGGCCGACTCGATCATCCTCGCCACGGGCGTCCACCCGAAGGCCCTCCCCGGGGCCCCGTTCGACGGCAAGGCGATCATCTCGTCGAAGGAGGCGATGGCCCCGCAGGCCCAGCCGAAGTCGATGCTGATCGTCGGCGCCGGGGCGATCGGCTGCGAATTCGCCTACTTCTACAACGCGATCGGCACCAAGGTCACGATCGTCGAGATGCTCGACCGCCTCCTGCCGATCGAGGACGAGGAGGTCTCCCAGACCCTCCGCAAGAGCTTCGAGAAGCGCGGGATGACCGTCCTCACCGGCTCCAAGACCGCCAAGGTCGAGAAGACCGATGCCGGCGTGAAGGCGACGATCGAGACCCCCAAGGGCACGCAGCAGGTCGAGGCCGAGGTGATGCTCGTCGCCATCGGCGTCGAGGGGAACATCCAGGGCCTCTGGGACGAGTCCAGGGTCAAGATCGAGACCTTCAAGGGCCACATCAAGGCCGACCCCAAGGACGGCTACGTCACCAGCGTGCCGAGCATCTATGCCGTCGGCGACGTGATCGGCCCCCCCTGGCTGGCCCACGTGGCCCACCACGAGGCGACCTGCTGCGTCGAGCGGCTCTGCGGCGTCTCCGACCGCACGGTCGACTACGACAACGTCCCCGGCTGCACCTACACCGAGCCGGGCGTGGCCAGCGTCGGCCTGACGGAGAAGCAGGCCAGGGAGTCGGGCCGGCCCATCCGGATCGGCAAGTTCCCCTTCATCGCCAGCGGCCGGGCCGTGGCGGCCGACGAGCCGGAGGGGTTCGTCAAGCTGATCTTCGACAAGGAGCTGGGGGAGCTCCTCGGCGCCCACATCATCGGCGCCAACGCCACCGAGCTGATCGCCGAGCTGGTCATGGCCCGCAAGCTGGAGGCGACCCAGGAGGAGATCCTCCACGCCATGCACCCCCACCCCACCTTCTCCGAGGCCGTCATGGAGGCCGCCGGGCAGGGGCTGGGGGAGTCGGTCCACCTCTGATCGGCCCATTCCGATCACCGGGGCCGTCGGCCGGCCTCAGGCCCTTCGGGCGGCCGCCCGACGCTCGTCGAACCAGCCGCGGTCAGCCTCCGAGGGGGGGGCCGGCGGCGGATCATCGTACGGCAGGGCCGACTCGTACCGGCCCTGCTCGAAGGCGGTCGTGAAGGCCGCCTGGAGGTCGAGGACCACGTCGGGGTCGGGGGCCAGTAGAGGCACGGGGAGCCTTGGCAAGGGCCATCGGATCGGCCAGGCGAAGACCTCGCAGATCGGCCTACGCCCGGCCCGGGAGAGCATCGCGTAATAATCGCCCTTCGGCAGGGGGGCGGCCGCCGGCAGGCGCCGGCCCTTGCGCAGCAGGTCTAGCTCCAGCAGGTGGACCGGCTGCGCAAGGATCGCCTGCCGGTTGAGCAGGTAGGCGCCCCGGTCGTCACCCGCCTTGTTCGAGGGGGAGAGGAGCTCGATCACCGTGACCAGCGTCCGATCGGGCCGCTTGAGGATTTTAATGAGGCGCTGTCGCCTCCGGCCGACCCGCAGTGGGACCGCCACAGGCACCAGGGTCAATTCTGGCGGCGCCACGGCGACGGCCGGCCCCTCCCCCGGGACCGGACGGTCCGGATCCCGGAGCACGGCCACGTCCGGCTCCACCCGCTTCGGGCTATCCCCCGACGGGCCGGCGAGGCTCAGCCGCTCGTCGATCCGGGCCTCATAGCCCGGTGGCAGGCGATCGAAAATTGCGTTTCGCAGACAGACCAGGAACCCTGCGTGGAAGTCCGACCAGAAGGCCGGTGATTCCAGGTACGGGTCCATCCCGGGGAACGGCGAGGGCATGGGTCGGCCTCCGTCGGGGAGGCCCGGGGGGCGAGGTGCTGCCCCGGGCCATCGGGACCGTCCGGTCGACGACCAATCAGCAGTTGATCGTCCGCTTGTCGACCGCCAGGGCGGCCTCCTTGAGCGTCTCGGAGAGCGTGGGGTGGCCGTGGCAGATCCGGGCGATGTCCTCGGCGCTGCCGGCGAAATCCATCACCGCGACCGCCTCGGCGATCATGTCCGAGGCCCTCGGCCCGATGATGTGCACGCCGAGCACCCGGTCGGTCCTGGCGTCGGCGATCACCTTGACGATGCCGTCCTTCTCGTCCATCGCCTTGGCCCGGCCGTTGGCGATGAAGGGGGCCTTGCCGACCCTGTAGTCGAGGCCACGCTCCTTCACCTGTTCTTCCGTCAGCCCCACGCCGGCGACCTCCGGCCAGGTGTAGATGACGCTCGGGATCGTCTCGTAGTTGATGTGGCCCGGCTTGCCGGCCAGCAGCTCGGCGAAGGCTACGCCCTCCTCCTCGGCCTTGTGCGCCAGCATCGGGCCGGAGATCACGTCGCCGAGGGCGTAGATCGACGGCACCGTGGTGCGGAAGTGGACGTCGACGGTGACCTTGCCCGCCTTCGGGTCGTGCTCGACGCCGACGGCCTCCAGCCCCAGCCCCTCGACGTACCCCTTCCGGCCGACCGAGACGAGCACCTTGTCGCAGTCGAGGGCCAGCGTCTCCCCGCCCTTCGACTCGGCCGAGAGGCGGACCCGTCCGCCCTCCACCTCGGCCCCGGTGACCTTGGTCTCCAGCTTGAACTCGATCCCCTGCTTCTGGAGCACCTTGAAGAGCTGATTGCCCAGCTCATGGTCGACGATCGGCACGATCCGGGGCAGGAACTCGACGACGGTGACCTTCGCGCCGAGCCGCTTCCAAACCGAACCCAGCTCCAGGCCGATGTACCCGCCGCCGACCACGACCAGGTGCTCCGGCACCCGGTCGAAGGCCAGGGCCCCGGTCGAGTCGACGATCGTCGACCCGTCGAACTTCAGGAACGGCAGCTCGATCGGCACGCTGCCGGTGGCGATCAGGATGGCCTTCGCCTCGATCGCCCGCTCGCCGCCGTCGTTAAGCGAAACGCGAACCGAATCGGGCCCGGTGATCGTCGCCGAGCCGAAGACGGGCTCGACCTTGTTCTTGCGGAACAGGCCGCCGACCCCCTGGGTCAGCTCCTTCACCACCTGGTCCTTCCGGCCCATCATCGCGCCCAGGTCCAGGCCGACGCCTTCGAGCTTGATCCCGTGCCGGCCGAACCGGTGGGAGGCCAGCTCGTACAGCTCGCTGGAGTCGAGCAGGGCCTTGCTCGGGATGCAGCCGACGTTCAGGCAGGTGCCGCCGAGCGTGGCCCGCTTCTCGACGCAGGCCACCTTCATCCCCAGCTGCGCCGCCCGGATCGCGGCCACGTAGCCGCCGGGGCCGGCGCCGATGACGACCAGATCGTAACGGTCCGACACTGCTGGTCCTTTCGAGTGTGGAGTCGCCAGGAGGCGGTAGGCGGGACGGGGGGCGAGTCGGGGGGAGGGCGGCGGCAGTCGGGGCCGGTGCCGATCCGGACTGCCCTCGGCCCGCCTCCCGCTCGGCTCAGATCTCGAGCATCATCCGCTCGGGGTCCTCGACGCATTCCTTGATCCGGACCAGGCAGCTGACCGCCTCCCGGCCGTCGATGATCCGGTGATCATACGAGAGGGCCAGGTACATCATCGGTCGGACGACGATCTCGTCGTCCACGACCACCGGCCGCTTCTGGATCGAGTGCATCCCGAGGATGGCGCTCTGCGGGGGGTTGAGGATCGGCGTCGACAGCAAGGAGCCGAAGACGCCGCCGTTGGTGATCGTGAACGTGCCCCCCTGCAGGTCGTCCACGCCGATCTTGTTGTCCCTCGCCTTCTTGGCGAAGCCGACGATCGTCTTCTCGATGCCGGCGAACGTCAGGGAGTCGCAGTCCCGGATCACCGGCACCATCAGCCCCCGCTCGGTGCTGACGGCCACGCCGACGTCGTAGTAGTTGTTATAGACGATCTCGGTCCCGTCGATCTGGGCGTTCACCGCCGGGAAGGCCTTCAGCGCCTCGACCGCCGCCTTGACGAAGAAGGACATGAAGCCGAGGTTCACCCCGTGCTTCTCCTTGTAGGCGTCCTTGTACTTGCCCCGGAGCGCCATCACGGCCGACATGTCGGCCTCGTTAAAGGTCGTCAGGATGGCGGCCGTCTGCTGGGCCTGCACCAGCCGCTGGGCGATCTTCTGGCGGATCAACGGCAGCCGCTGCCGGGTCTGACGGCCCGTCCGGGAGGCGCCGTCGGTCGGGGTCGGGGTCGGGGCGGGGGAGGGGGGGGCGGCCGGTGCCGAGGGGGCGGGGGAGGTCCCGCGGGCCTCGACGGCCCCGATCACGTCTTCCTTGGTGATCCGGCCTCCCCGGCCGGAGCCCTCCACGGACTTGAGGTCGACTTGCTCCTCCTCGGCCAGCCTCCGGGCCGACGGCGACGGCTCGCCGGCCATCGGGCCGTCGCCCCCGGCCGTCGGGGCGGGGGTCGGCGGGGCCTGGGGCGCGGCCGAAGTCGAGGTCGAGGGCGCCTCGGCGGGGGCCGGCTCGGCCTTCCCCGCCGTCTCTTTCGGGGCTTCCGGGGCCCCGGCGGGAGAGCCGGAGGGGTCGATCGTGCCGACGGTGGCGCCCACCTCGACGGTCTCCCCCTCGGCCACGCCGATCTTCAGGACGCCGTCGGCCGGGGCGGGGACCTCGGTGCTCGCCTTGTCGGTCTCGACCTCGAAGAGCGGCTCGCCCGACTTGATCCGCGCACCGTCGGGCTTCATCCAGCGAGAGAGGATCCCCTCGGTGACGGACTCGCCGGCGCTGGGCACTTTGATCTCGACTGCTGCCATCTCGGGGTGACTCGATTCGAGGGCCGTCCCGACCCCGAGGCCGTCGCCGATCGCCGGGCCGGGGCGAGGTCGCGGCGGGGTGGGGGCGTCCGGTCCGGTTCGGTTCAGGGGGAATTCGGTTCGATCCGATCGGCTCGGTCGGCCCTCGGGAGGCCCGAACCGGGCGAACGACCGACGGGCCGTCGGCCGGGCGTCTCCCGGCGCGCTCGGCGAGCGGGCGGCCGACGTCGGGCCCCTCCCAGCATACCAAATTCCCCGGGCACCGAGGCCATCGGCCGCCGATTTCGCCCCCACCTCGGGCCCGTCGGCCGACCATCGGCCCGGCCCTCAGGGGCTGACCGTCGACGGCGATCCGGTCGCCCGGACGGCGTCGAGGAACCGCCGGGGGGCGTCGGGGTCGCGTTCGGCGCCGAGGCGGACCCGGTCGATGAACCGGGCGAGTTCCTCCGGGTCGGCCGAGATCTCCAGGCTGGCCCCACCCGGTCGGTCCTCGCCGACGAACAGGGCGCCGAAGAGGCCGAAGTACGGGGCTACGCCGCAGGTCTGGACGCTGACCCGGTCCGGCGGGTGGATCGTGACGTGCTGGCCGCCCTCCTTCATGAAGAAGTAGCCCGGCCAGGTGTGCGACCCCTCCAGGCTGACCAGCATCGAAGCCCCCTTGCACCTGCGGAGGATCTCCTCGGCGGTCATCGCGGTCGGGTCCAGCGGGACGAAGCCCTCGGGCTCCAGGCGGCGGGCGATCTCGTCCTCGTTGACGAGCCTCCGACGCTGGCCCCAGGCGCTCCCCCGCCGGAGGAAGATGCGGTCGTGGCCGTCGGGCAGGGGGGCGATCGCCTCCCTCATGGCGAGATGCCGGGCCACCTTGTCGGCGTTGTGGGCCAACTCGTGGACGACGATCAGCTTCCTGGCGAGGAAGGCCCGGTACGACGGCGGGGCCGGGATCCCGAACGCCGACCGATACCCCGGCTCATGGGCGTATCCCGGCCTCACGTGCCCGACCGGGGGCGCCAGCCGACTCGCCAGCACCTGCATCGGCAGCTCGTCGACGAGCCAGTGGCCGAACCACTTCGAGCCCGAGAACGAGGTGGCCAGCGCCGCCTCGCCCAGCTCGGCCACCGGACCGCCGAGCAGCCAGTCGAGCCGGGGGTACTGCCTCCAGAGGTCGTGCTTGTACGCCCCCGAGTAGACGCTCGCGTCCAGCAGCACGGCCTCGTCCAGCTCGTACGCCGTGGCCGGCCTCAGCGGATGCCTGGCCCCCCCGATCGCCTCGACCACCTCCCCGGCCGACTCCCCGCCGATGCCGTCTCGGATCCTCCCCAGGTGCCCCTCGGCCACGAGGATCGGGATCGTCTCGACCTCACCCCCCGGGCAGACCACCCAGGACCGCCGGGCGGCCCCGGCGAGGTCGGCCGCGGGCCGACCCAGCGACCTCCGGCCCTTGTATCGGGCCGAGGCGAGCAGGGCCCGGCCCTTGAGCAGTGGCGCTCGAAGCATTCCCGGCGTCCTCGGGCAGGGCGATCAGCAGGGGGATTCGGCGATCCGGCGCCTCCCGCTCGACGGCGGGGCGGCTGGGGCCGCCCCGGCAGCCGGCGAATCCGATTCAGGGGCATCCCGACGGCCGCCCGGGGGTCGAGTCGTCGCGCCGTGCCGGTGCTCACCGCTGCCCGTTGGACGCCGCCGCGACCGCCTTCCGCGCCGCCGAGGCGGTGACCAGGTGCGGCAGCGAGGCGGAGCCGAGCGCCGCGTCGACCAGCTCCTCCTGCTCCCGGGTGTGCACGGCGTTGGAGCCGGTGGCGGGGCTGGCGCTGGCGTCCCGGCCGACGTACTGGAAGGGGCGGCCGGCCAGCTCCTCCAGGCGGGGGGCGACGAAGCCCCAGCCGCCCATGTTCTGGGATTCCTCCTGCGCCCAGACCAGCTCCCGGGCGTTCTCGTACCGGGCCAGGATCGAGGCGAGGGCCTCGGCCGGGAACGGGTAGAGCTGCTCCAGGCGGACCAGCGCCACGTCGTCCTTCTCGGCCGCCTCGCGGCGGGCGAGCAGGTCGTAGTAGACCTTGCCGGCGCTGAGCACGACGCGGCGGACCTTCCCCGGGTCGGCGGCGCCGTCGTCGATCACCTCCTCGAAGCCGCCGGTGGTCAGCTCGTCGATCGAGGAGACGCACCGCTTGTGCCGCAGCAGGCTCTTGGGCGTCATCACGACCAGGGGCTTGCGGAACGACCGGCGGATCTGGCGTCGGAGCAGGTGGAAGTACTGCGCGGGGGTGGTGCAGTTGACCACCTGCATGTTCTCCTCGGCGCAGAGCTGCAGGAACCGCTCCAGCCGGGCGCTGGAGTGCTCCGGCCCCTGGCCCTCGTAGCCGTGCGGCAGCAGGAGCACGATCCCCGAGCCCCGGCCCCACTTGGATTCGCCGGAGGCGATGAACTGGTCGATGATCACCTGGGCCCCGTTGCCGAAGTCGCCGAACTGGGCCTCCCAGCAGATGAGCATGTGGGGGGAGTCGAGCGAGTAGCCGTAGTCGAAGCCGAGCACGGCGGCCTCGGAAAGCATGCTGTCATAGACGCAGAACTCGGCCTGCTCGCGGGGGGCCAGGTGCTGCAACGGGTAGAACCGCTCCCCGGTCTGCACGTCGACCACCGAGGCGTGCCGCTGGCTGAAGGTGCCGCGTCGGCTGTCCTGGCCGCTCAGGCGCACCGGGGTCCCCTCCAGCAGCAGGGAGCCGAAGGCCAGGCCCTCGGCCAGGGCCCAGTCGATCGGCCCGCCCTCCTGCACGGCCTGGACCCGGGCGGAGAGAATGCGGTCGAGCTTCCGGTTGCGGGTGAACCCCTCGGGCAGCGACCCCATGCGGTCGCCGATCAGCGCGAGCCGGTCCCGGGGCACCCCGGTGTCCACGGGGGTCCAGTCGAACTCCGACCGGAGCCCTTCCCAGGGCCCCTTGAAGCCGGGCTGGATCGGCTCGGGGGCCTCGGTGGCGTCGTGGACCTCCTTGTAGATCGACTCCAGCTTCTCCCGGAAGGTCTCCTCCAGCGTGTCGGCCTCCTCCTGGGTCAGGTCGCCGGAGTCGATCAGCTGCTTCGTGTAGATCTCCAGCACCGGCCGCTTCCGGCGGATCGCCTCGTACATCACCGGCTGGGTGAAGGCCGGCTCGTCGCTCTCGTTGTGGCCGTGCTTGCGGTAGCAGACCATGTCGATGACGACGTCCTGGCCGAAGGTCTCCCGGAACTCCAGGGCCAGCTCGCCGACGTAGACGACCGCCTCGGGGTCGTCCCCGTTGACGTGGAAGATCGGCACCTCGATCATCTTCGCCACGTCGGTGCAGTACCGGCTCGATCGACCTTCCATGGGCGCCGTGGTGAAGCCGATCTGGTTGTTCACGACGATGTGGATCGTCCCGCCGGTCCGGTAGCCGGGTAATTGCGAGAGATTCAGCGTCTCGGCCACCAGGCCCTGGCCGGCGAAGGCGGCGTCGCCGTGGATGAGGATCGGCACGCCGAGCTTGCGGTCGCGGTCCAGGAACATCCGCTGCTTGGCCCGCATCCGGCCCTCGACGACCGGGTTGACCGCCTCCAGGTGGCTCGGGTTGGCCGTCAGCGAGAGGTGGACCGAGTGGCCGTCGGCGGCGACGTGGTCGGCGGAGAAGCCCAGGTGGTACTTCACGTCGCCGTCACCGCCGACGGTCTTGGGCATGTTCCCCTCGAACTCGTGGAAGATCTGGCTGTACGGCTTGTTCAGGATGTTCGCCAGGACGTTCAGCCGGCCCCGGTGCGGCATCCCGAGCACGATCTCCCGGACCCCGAACCCCGCCGCCTGCTCGATGATCGCGTCCAGCAGCGGGATCAGCATCTCGCCGCCTTCCAGCGAGAACCGCTTCTGCCCCACGTAGCGCAGGTGCAGGAACGTCTCGAAGAGGCTGGCGGCGTTGAGCTTCCAGAGGATCCGCCGCTTCTTCTTCAGCTCGAAGCCCGGGTTGTTCCGCACCGGCTCCATCCGCTCCTGCAGCCAGGAGCGGACCCGGCGGTCGCGGATGTGCATGTACTCAACGCCGATCGACCCGCAATACGTCGTGCGGAGCGCCTCGATCAGCTCCCCGAGGCTGGCCTGCGGCGGCTCGAACATCCGGGTGAAGAAGGGGCGGCCGAGGTGGGCGTCGGAGAGGCCGAACTCGGCCAGGTCCAGCGGGTCGTACGTCTCCTTGCGGCCGGCCAGCCGGAGCGGGTCGAGGTCGGCCAGGTAGTGGCCGACCTCGCGGTAGGCGTCGACCAGCCGGGTGACGGCCGCCTGCGCCTGGGCGTTCTCCAGCGCCTCGGCGTCGACGGGCGCGACGGCGGAGGAGGCCGGGGGCCGCGCGGCGCCGGGGGGCTCGCCTCCCGGCGGAGAGCCGTCGACCCGGCCCAGCTCGAACCCCTCGAAGAAGTGCCGCCACGACGCGTCGAGCGTCGCGGGGTCCTGCTGCCATTGCAGGTAATGTTCCTCGATCAGGTCCTGGTTCCACCGATTCGCGACCGTCGAGCGATTCATCGCAGCGTGTCCCACCTTCGGGGAGCGGCGCTCGCGACGGCGCGCGACGCGGCCCGGCCCCGATGCTTGCCGTGAAGGCGGCGAAATACGTCGGATCGATCCCTCGCGCGACGACGCGGGGAACTCGGGCCCGATCCCTCGGGTCGGATCCATCCTACCGCAAAGGTCGGACCGCCCATATCCCGATCTCTTGCGCGTCCCGCCCACCCGAGGACGACCACAGCCCATGAAATTCAAGTATAGGGGGTCCGGCCCCGGTCGGCACCGCCCCGGCTCCCCGGCGGGCCGATTTTTCCGGCGACCGTCCCCGACGGCCCCGGGCCCCGCCGGTATTCCTCCCTTCGCGCCCGACCCCCCTCGTGATACGATTTCCCCTTCGCCAGGAACCCCGGATCGAAAGCACCGGGCTTCGTGACCCGGTCCCGGCCACCGGCGAGCTGTCCAGACCGGGCCGACCGCGAGGCGACCCCCCGCCCCCCCAGGCCGGGCGCGTCAGTCCCCCCGACGGCCCGGGTCGAGAGACCCATTCCGAACCATGTACGCCATCTTCGAGGACGGTAGCCACCAGTTCCGCGCCAGCGAGGGGGACGTCGTCACCGTTGACCGCCGCGACGGCGAGGACGGCGACGATATCATCTTCGACAAGGTCCTGCTCCTCGCCGGCACCGACGGCGAGCCGACCATCGGCACCCCCCTGGTCGCCGGCGCCAAGGTCGTCGCCAAGGTCGTCCGCCAGTTCCGCGCGAAGAAGATCGTCATCAGAAAATTTCGCCGTCGGAAAGGCTATCGCCGCAAGCGCGGCCATCGGCAGTACTACACGACCGTTCAGATCACCAGCATCCAGGCCTCTTGAATCGCCTTGGATCGCAATTCTCGCCAAATCAGGCCGTTTGGGGTGGACTATGCCGCTCCAAACGGTTTTTTGCTGCGCGTCAAGCCGGATTCAGGACCGGCCGATACTCTCCCAATCGGCTCCTTGGGAGCGCGCATGTCGCCCAATCGCCCCAGGATGGCATCGGTGCTTACTCACTTCCCTCACATAACCTGGATACCTAGAATTCGCGCGCCACAATTATCTTTCGGCGGCACTTACAGAGTCGCCAAATTCACGTCCTGGAGGCCGCACCGTTGGCCCATGGCGTAAGTCCGGCCCTCCCCGGCCGGGCCCCATTCGGAATTATTCACCCGGCCAGTCGTAGTCATCTGGTCGCCAAGCGATCACGATGAACTTTTGGTCACGATTTTTTCTTGACTGGCCGATCTGGGGCAGGGTAAACCACACGATTAGCCGATCGAGAGATCACAGGCGGAGGCCGGCGATGGCGACCGTTGATCATCGGGAAGCGACCGGGCAGCAGCGCAACACGGCGGGGGCCGGTCGGGGCATGGTCGTGCCCCGGGTCTTCAGCACCGAGGGCGTCAGCCCGTTCGACCAGGTCGAGTGGGAGGAGCGGACGGCCGCCATCAAGGACGAGCGCGGGAAGGTCATCTTCGAGCAGACCGGCTGCGAGGTCCCCCGGGGCTGGAGCCAGCTGGCGACCAACGTCGTCGTCAGCAAGTACTTCTACGGCGAAGTAAACACCCCCGAGCGCGAGTCCAGCGTCCGGGACCTGGTGCACCGGGTCACCCGGACCATCGCCGACTGGGGCAAGGCCGACGGCTACTTCGCCTCCGACGCCGACGCCGAGACCTTCTACGACGAGCTGTCGGCCCTCTGCGTCAACCAGTACGGCTCCTTCAACTCCCCCGTCTGGTTCAACGTCGGCCTCTACCACCAGAACGGGGTGAGGGGCGCGGCCAACAACTACCGCTGGGACGAGGAGACCCGCTCGGTCGTCGGCGTCGACGACGCCTACAAGTATCCCCAGGGCTCCGCCTGCTTCATCCAGTCCGTGTCCGACGACATGGAGGGGATCATGAAGCTCGCCCACGCCGAGGCCATGCTCTTCAAGTTCGGCTCCGGCACCGGCACGGACCTCTCCACCCTCCGCTCCAGCCGGGAGAAGCTCTCCGGCGGCGGCAAGCCCTCCGGCCCGGTCAGCTTCATGAGGGTCTACGACGCCGTCGCCAGCGTCGTGAAGAGCGGCGGCAAGACCCGGCGCGCCGCCAAGATGCAGACCCTCAAGTGCTGGCACCCCGACATCCTCGAATTCATCACCGCCAAGACCAACGAGGAGCAGAAGGCCCAGGCCCTCATCCGGCAGGGCTACGACGCCAACTTCAACGGCGAGGCCTACTCCTCCGTCCTCTTCCAGAACGCGAACCTCTCCGTCCGCGTCACCGACGCCTTCCTCCGCGCCGGCGTCAACGACGAGGAGTGGACCACCCGCTCCGTCACCACCGGCCGGCCGATGGACACCTACCGGGCCAAGGATCTGCTCGACAAGGTGGCCGAGGGCACCTGGATCTGCGGCGACCCCGGCGTCCAGTACGAGGACACCATCCAGAAGTGGCACACCTGCCCGAACACGGCGCCGATCAACTCGTCCAACCCGTGCTCGGAGTACATGTTCCTCGATGACAGCGCCTGCAACCTCTCCTCGATCAACCTGATGAAGTTCCGCCGCGACGACGGCACCTTCGACGCCGAAGGCTTCCGCGCCGCCTGCCGGATCTTCATCACCGCCCAGGAGATCCTGGTCGACCACGTCAGCTACCCGACCGACACGATCACCGCCAACAGCCACAAGTTCCGCCCGCTGGGCCTCGGCTACGCCAACCTCGGCGCCCTGATCATGTCGACCGGCCGCCCGTACGACTCGCCCGAGGGCCGGGCCCTGGCCGGGGCGGTCACGGCGATCATGCACGGCGAGGCCTACCGCACCAGCGCCGAGCACGCCGGCCGCCTCGGCCCCTTCGACGGCTTCCCCCTCAACCGCGAGCCGATGCTCCGGGTGATGGAGATGCACCGGGATGCCGTCGAGGCCATCGACCCGAGCTGCCCCGACGCCCTGCTGGCCGAGGCCCGCAAGGTCTGGGACGAGTGCCTGGAACTGGGCCGGGCCCACGGCTACCGCAACAGCCAGGTCACGGTGCTCGCCCCCACCGGCACCATCGCCTTCATGATGGACTGCGACACCACCGGGATCGAGCCCGACATCGCCCTGGTGAAGTACAAGAGCCTGGCCGGCGGCGGCATGCTCAAGATCGTCAACCGCACCGTGCCGATGGCGCTCAAGACCCTCGGCTACGACGAGCCGTCCATCCGCGGCGTGCTCGACTACATCGACGAGCACGACACGATCGAGGGCGCCCCCGGCCTGGCCGACGACCACCTCGCCGTCTTCGATTGCGCCTTCCCGCCCCGCAACGGCAGCCGGGCGATCGCCTGGCGGGGGCACGTCGGCATGATGGCCGCCGCCCAGCCGTTCCTCTCCGGCGCCATCTCCAAGACGGTGAACATGCCCCGCGAGGCCACCGTCGCCGACATCCGCGAGGCCTACCTCGAAGGCTGGCGGGTCGGCCTGAAGGCATTGGCGATCTACCGGGACGGCTCCAAGGAGTCGCAGCCGGTGAACACCTCCAGCGAGGAGCAGAAGGTCGCCGCCGAGCTGGCGAAGGCGAAGTCCGACGTCGAAAAGGCCTGGAACGAGATCAACGCCGCCAAGGCCGCCCTGGAAGCCGAGGCCGCCCGCCTCGAACGCGAGAAGGCCGGGGTCGCCCCCGCCGCCGCCGCGCCCCAGGCCCCCGCGAAGGTCGGCGGCCGCCCGGCCGAGGTCGGCCCGCCCCGCCGCGAGCGCCTGCCCGACACCCGGCGGAGCATGACCCACAAGTTCGACATCCAGGGGCACGAGGGCTACATCAACGTCGGCTTCTACGACGACGGCCGCCCCGGCGAGCTGTTCATCACGATGGCCAAGGAGGGTTCCACCGTCGGCGGCCTGATGGACGTGGTCGGCACGCTGGTGTCGATGGGCCTCCAGTACGGCGTCCCGCTCGAAGTCTTCGTCAACAAGTTCGCCCACAGCCGGTTCGAGCCCGCCGGGTTCACCAAGAACCCGGACATCCCGATCGCCAAGAGCGTGACGGACTACATCTTCCGCTGGCTGGGCATCCAGTTCATCCCCGGCTACCGCGAGGCGAACACCCCGCGCCGGGACGGCGTCGAGCCGACCGCCCCCATCCCCGTCTCGGCCCCCGCCCCCGCCGCCCTCACCGGCCCGTCCCCCGGCAAGGCCGACCTCGACGACCCCACCCGGCCCGTCGCCCCGATGGTCAAGACCAACGGCCACCGCACCGCCTCGATGAAGGACCTGGAGGAAGCCGAGGCCGCCGGCCACCACCACCCTTCCCCCGCCGGCACCGACGCCGCCGTCCCCTCCCACGAGGTCGGCCTCGGCGTCCAGCAGCAGGAGTTCGCCCGCTTCCAGTCCGACGCCCCCTCCTGCGACAACTGCGGAGCCCTCACCGTCCGCTGCGGCACCTGCTACCGCTGCTTCAACTGCGGCAACTCGATGGGCTGCTCCTGACCTGATCGTCAGGGGCTAGCCGCCCATCCCCCCGCAATGCGACCCGCGGGGCACGCCCAAGCGTGCCCCGCACGCGGCCTCATGAGACTTCCCATCGAGCGAGCCCCGCGGGTCGATTTCCCGTCGCTGACGGCGACGACAGCTTCAAGTCTGAACCACCTTGATTGACACCATCACGGAGAGAAGCGTCAATGGCTCAGCGCCTTTCCATCCAGTTGCGGTCTCTGGGGTGTGACACTCCCCCGTCCGACTTCCGGAAAGATCTCGTCGCCATCAAGGAAGAGCTCTTCCCCGATTGGTCGGATGAGGCCTTGTCCTACACCCGTGATGAAGCAGATCGCTACTGCCAAGCGGTATGCCTCCGCGTCGGCGTGAAATTGCCACGCGACTTCATACTGAGACAACTCAACAACGTCCGTAAACGCTCCTGCACAACATTATTGTGATTTCGGATGGGTGGCTGGGGTCTGCACGATCCCATTCAGGGAGCCACTGCCCCCACTACAATCCCAAGGTCATCGCTCCCCGAAGCCCTCTCCTGAAGCCGCCACTCAAGGCCTCACGAATTAGGATCGACACGGCCTTAGCCGCCCAGACGCTGGGTGCATCACCCCGATCCAATCGATGGCCTCTCGGCTATTCTCCCCTGGAGTACTACCAATTTGGTAGTATTAATGGCTGTATTGGTTAGGCCCATTTGGGTAGAGCAGCTATGGGACGTAGGAAAAGCAAGGTTTCTCCCCAGACGCTTCCACTCCCATTCATAGGGGAGCCGAAGGCGGAGATTCAACACGAAGTGCACGCTGTGACGGCGCCACACTCCTCGTCAGGTTCGGTGGGACCGCTTTTGCAAGAATATCATCATGCATTTTATGAGCAACGCAAGGGATATCTCGACGCTCTGCTCGACGCCTATAGAAGCTTCGACAAGACTATGATCACGCTTTCGGCGGGCGCGTTGGGCTTGTCGGTCGTATTCGTCAAGGAGGTTGCACCGGCCCCGGCACCCGAGACGATCTGGGGGCTACACATCGCTTGGGGCCTGTTTGGTCTAGCGCTCGTGCTCATCCTCTCGTCATTCTTGACCAGCCAGTACTCTTGGCAGCGGGCGATGGACCGTGAGGACGAGGCGTTCACCAATGGTGGTGTCCCGCCCGAAAGCGGCAACGCTTGGGCCGGTGCTACCAAGATCCTAAACATATCGTGCCTGGTCGCCTTCGCGACCGGCGTGTTGGCTTTCGTCTGGTTCAGCACAGTCAATTTCACAGGAGTTGGATAAATGGCAGGCCCTCGCGAGACCCCGGAGTCGCACAACCCTCAGGGCGAAATTAAAGGGACCGTGCCCCCGAATTGCTCGCTTCCGAAGCCCTTGATGGCTGTTCCGGATATCAAGCCCGGCGCCGGCTCGATCCCTCCCACAAATACGCTGCCGACCCCTCCATTGCCGCAACCACCCCAGACCCCTCAAGCCCCAGTCAAGCCGTCGGAATGAGCCTCTACTTCATGGCGGGCGGGATGGCTGGGGGTCGTCCTCGATCCCGTTCCTCGGGGCTGTTCAGATCACCCCCCAGTTGCCGGATGAGCCGAGCGATGCGTCTCTGGGTTCGCGGACGACTCCAGCCACCCCATCGACGACGGACAAGCATCTCTTAAAGAGGGACCGCACACCGGGGTGGCTGGGGTCGTCCGCGGCCCCAGTTCCCAGGGCGCTTGAGCAGGATGCCGCTCCGCATTATGCTCGGCCCATCATGGGGCACCTCCGCGTCCATCGCCGGTCCGACAACGAGCCCGGCCACGCCCACGAGATGACGTTCTCTTGCGATCGCAGATATCCGTTCCTCCGTGCGGAGCGGACCTGCCTCTGACTGGCCGGGGCGATCGAGGAGGCTCGGGCACGACTCGCGCCCAGCATTTCGGCTTATTTTTTCATGCCAAAGCGCATTGGTATGCACGTGTGGTCATTGATGGGTGGTTTGGGTCATCCTCGACCCCAGATCTCCATGGAAGTTCAGGGTCGTCCATGGGATGCCGGGTGAGTCAAGCCCTGCGTCAATGGGTCGGGTACGACCCCAGCCACCCCATCGCCCGAGTGGACGCGGCCAACCCCCCGGCCGTGTTGATTTCGGTCAACATGGTCCTCACGGGCTGTTGTCGCCAACGACGACCCGATCCTACAGTCGGCCATGAGCAGACGCGGAGGTTGTACATGCATGGCGTTGTCTGTCGCGTCGGGGGATGCCAGCATCGGAGGGTCCTGGTGATGCGGCATGGTCTCGTCGCGACGGTGTTGCTGCTGGTGGGGGGCGGTCGCGTGGGCTGGGCCGGTCGGGTCCTCCTTCACCGCCGGAGTGGATGAGGGTCGGACCCTGTCGGAGAGCTTCGACGATGACACGTCCATGCCACCGCCGGCACTCGACACGGAGCCCCCGGCAAGGCGTACGCGGCGGAATACGCCGATCGCGCGGCCTCCTTCCGGTCGCGAGTCGGCTCCACGATGAAATCCCTGGAGGCTGTTTCCTCACCGGGCCGCCCCCTCGAAAACCAAGGAGAACCCGGGGGCGAGACCAGATATGAAACGACTCCTCGCGAAGATGGGCCTGGCGTCGGCATACAAGATCCAGCAAGTGCTTTGCCCGACTCGATTCCTGTTCGTGGTCGGGCACATGCGCTCGGGGTCCTCCTTGCTGACGCATATTCTGAACACGAACGCCGAGATCTCAGGATACGGCGAGACGCACCTGCGCTATTCTTCGCGTCAGGACCTCGACCGCCTGGTCTGGACGGTCTACAAGGATCTCAGGCAGGTCAGGGTCACGCGATTCACCATGGATAAGGTGCTCCACAACGATTATCTCGAAGAGTGTCTCTTCTTTTCTCAGGATTGCATGTTCCTGTTTCTCGTCAGAGAGCCCGAGGGCACGCTGCGAAGCCTGGTCCGCGCCATCCCGGAATGGCACGGCGACCCCGAGGTCGATGCGGACGCAGTCCTCTCGGATGCTTGGGGACATTACACGTTGAGGCTTCGCGGGATCGAACAGGAAGCCCGGGCGATCCGCGATCAGCATCGAGCGTCTTTTTTGACGTACGATCAATTAATCAATCGAACTTATGATTCGTTTGGAATGATCGAGCATTTCCTGGGACTGCGTACGCAACTCTCGGAGAATTATCACCAAACGCGCATGACGGGCCGATACGTCAGCGGGGATACCTCCCCGAACATCAAGAAGGGATACATCGACCGTGCGATTCGATATGACGATGCTCCGATCATCGATGCGGCGCGCATGGATGAGGCGTCTCGTTGCTACGCTCGCGTGACCTCACTGTTGAGCTCTCGCTTCTTGAGCCTGGATCCAACGACGGCCCAGACCACTTCGCAGATCTGACCGAACGTGCCCCGGCTTGATCGTTGCACGAGACTCAGGCCGTTGCTTCCGATTCACGTCAACCACGCGGAGGCGATCCGGGAGGCTGGGCGACTGGTGGCCGGGGTCGTCCTCGCCCCAGTTCGCCAGGGCAGGGCAGATTGTCCCCGGGTTGCCGGATGGTCCGAGCCCCGCGGCGCCGGGGTCGAGGACGACCCCAGCCACCCCGGCCGACCGGCCGAGACGAGCCAGCACCCATGAAACCCGCCCTCTACGACCGCGTAACCCTCCGCCGCGACCTCGACGAGCATGGCCTCAAGCGAGAAGACGTCGCGACCCTCGTCGATTTCGTGCCCCACCCCTTGGGCGGCGAGGATGGCGTCATCCTTGAAGTGTTCAACGCGATCGGGGAGTCGACTGCAATCGTGACGGTCAAGGAGTCAGAGATCGAGTCGCTTCGAGCGGACGAGATCCTGGCCGTCCGCCCGCTCCCCAGGATCAGCTGATGGGTCGGCGGGACGGCCGGGGTCGTCCCGACCCCAGCCCTTGAACGCCCTTGTCCGAGATCGGGGCCCGTGTCCCGACTCCGGGCCCGATCGATCAGGCCGGCTGCCACTGGGCGTGGACCTCGTTGTGGTCGCGGTCCAGGTCGATGTGGTCGTGGACCTTCGCGACCCAGGCCATCGGGATCCGATGGTGCTGGCCGTCGGCGGGTGGGACTTGTAGGAGTCCGTTTCTGGGTGGAACTGGCGACTTGCCCGCGCGGGTTCCGGGCGTTAGAAGACACGGGCGGGCAAGCCGCCAGTCCCATCCAGCCGCCGACACCCGGCGAGGCCGGCGAGGCGGCTCTTGCGGGCGAATCGACCCGAGCGTCGGGGACGCCTCCGGGGGATGGGGGCGGAGTCGAGGAGCGGGGGATAGGCACGGGAGGTCCCAAGCCATGCGCTTCGCGTCGCGAGTCTCCGTCGCCGGTCGGTCGCTCTGGATGGTGCTCCTGATCTGCTGCCTTTGTGGGCCGTCGCCGTCCGCCGCGGCGCGGCAGGAGGGGGCGGGCGAGGCCCAGGAGACGCGGAACCCGGATGTCATCTACGACCCGACGCCCCAGCCGGTCGTCGAGGCGATGCTGGAGGCGGCCGGGGTCAAGGAGGGGGACGTGGTCTACGACCTCGGCTGCGGCGACGGCCGCATCGTGGTCACGGCGGCCAGGAAGTACGGGGTCAAGGCCGTGGGGCTCGACATCGACCCGAAGCGCGTCGAGGAGGCGCGGGCGAACGTCGAGGAGAACGGCGTGGGGGACCTCGTCACGATCCGGCAGGCGGACATCTTCCGGGAGGACCTCAGCGAGGCGAGCGTCGTGACGCTCTACCTGCTGCCGAGCCTCAACGTCAAGCTCATGCCGCAACTCCGCAAGCTCAAGCCCGGCTCACGCATCGTGTCGCACAACTTCGACATGAAGGGGGCCAAGCCCAAACGCATCTTCTCGGTCGAGGACGAGCGCGGGCCCGATCGCCTGGTCTATCTCTGGGTCGTCCCGTGGGAAGAAGAGGGGACGCAGCCGCCGCCCCCCGAGCCCGAGGCCCCTGACGACACGGCGGGTGGCCCGGGTGGCCCCTCCCCCGACAGGAGGCGATGAATTGGGTGCCACCGGCGTCCTCCCCAGTGGTCACGAGGCCCGGCCGAGGCCGAGGCCTGCGTCCCGGCTGACGTGACCGGGCCCGGCACCAGCCCGGGGGAGGACCCGACGCCGTCCGGGCGTCCCCCCCTCGGTCACGTCGGCCGACGGATGACACTGCTGAGGACACCAGTACCACCCGGGCGAGGCGTGGGCATGACTTCGGCGGTGGGGGTGGGGTCGTCCCGACCCCAGCCCTTGAACGCCCTTGTCCGAGATCGGGGCCCGTGTCCCGACTCCGGGCCCGATCGATCAGGCCGGCTGCCACTGGGCGTGGACCTCGTTGTGGTCGCGGTCCAGGTGGATGTGGTCGTGGACCTTCGCGACCCAGGCCATCGGGATCCGATGGTGCTGGCCGTCGGGGCTGTCGTTCTTGGTGAGCTTGATCGTGTCCCCCTCGACGTGGTCGACCTTGCCGACCTTCGTGCCGCAGGAGGCATAGACCTCCATGTGCTCGCGGATGTCGGCGGGGGACCCGACCGCGCCCGTGCTCTCCGAGAGGGACGCGGCGGTCTTGTCGGGATGCTCGTTCGCCATGGCTCGCTCCTTGCAGCTCCGGGATGCTTCCGCTGATCCGAGGGTTTGTCCTCCGGCTCGGGCGATGCAAGGGGCATGCCACCCGGACGGGCGGCCGGGGTCGCCCCGACCCCCGGGTCCCCGGGGCCGGTCGGTGGTCCCCGGCCCGCCGAGCCGAACCGCCCCGGCGGCCAGGGCATCCGATTTGCCGCGTTGGCCCCCCGATCACCGGGCGGCTCAGGCCGCCTTCACCCCCAGACCGGGAGGACCGGCCATGTTCCCGACGACCGCCGATCGGGTGTCCGAGAACACCGCCGCGCACGTCAACGAGCGGATCCGCCGGGAGACCCGGTGGCAGGCCGAGCGGATCGCGGCCCGGGGGCCGCTGGCCGTCCGGCGCCGGCTCCGGGAGCTGGACCGGGAGTGGGACATCGAGCGGACCCTGGAGGCCAACGCCGCCACCCTCTCCGCCGCCGGGGCCGCGCTGGCGCTGGGGGTCGATCGCCGGTTCGCGGCCATCCCGCTGGTGGTCGGCGGCTTCCTGCTCCAGCATGCGTTGCAGGGCTGGTGCCCGCCGCTCCCCCTGTTCCGGAGGCTGGGGGTCCGCACGCAGTCCGAGATCGACGCCGAGCGCTATGCCCTGATGGCCCTCCGGGGCGACTTCCGGGGGGTCGACGAGGGGCCGTCCGCCGCTCGGGCCGCTCGCGCCCTCGACACGACCAAGAGCTGACGCCCGCCCGCCGACGTCTCCAGGCACCGGCAGCCGGCTGACTCGGGCCCGGCGCACCCGTCGCCCTCCCGGCGGCCCCGGGCCGGGGCCCCGGGGCGATGGCCGACCCTACAGGCCGATCAGGATGGCGATGATCCGGGACTCGCCGCCGGACCCCGGGGCCCGTCCCGGGTCGGTCGGTTGGGGGTTTCCCTGCTCGACGTGGGGGAGCAGGAGCGAGGCCGGGGCGCCCTGGGTCGAGGCGGCCAGGCCCGACTGGAGGTGGCGCCCTTCGAGGCCTTCCAGCACCGGCGCCACCCGACGATCTTTCGGACGTCTCATCGTCACGATCCTCCCATGATGGGGACGAGTTCCCGAGGGCCGAGGCCCTCCCCCCGTCCAGGACCCGGTTCGAATGCCGACGCGCCTGCGACCCGGCCCGGGGCGAAGGACGACCGGAGGCCGGGGCCCCGCTCGTCCGCCTCGGCCCCCGGCAGGGGGCCCGGGTCAGTGGCCCGGGTAATCGATCGGCTCCTCGCCCAGCCGGGGGAGCCCCGGGGCGGTGATCGAGCCCTTGTCGGAGCCGATCGGGGGCGTGAAGGCGGTCGAGTCGCCGACGGCCGCGACCGGAGGCCCCGGATCGGGCCGGGGCAGGGGCCCGAGCCCGACGCTCAGCAGGACCCGGCCGTCCAGCGGCTCGACGCCGGGTCGCAGGGCAGGCCGGGCCCCGAAGCGGGCCCGGCGGAAGCGCGTTGAGGCCATGGGACGCTCCTCGGCTCGGGGGGACCCCCCCGCCCCGTCGGGGGGATCGGGTCGGGCTCGCCGCGACGGCGAGTCATCAAAGCACTCGGGTTCGAGCACCCGTCGGCGACACGGCCCCCGCCCCGGCGGCACCGCCCGGCGGGCGAGGTGGCGTCCGATCGACGCAGGGAGGCCCGCCTGTCGCCGCCCGATCCGGGGATCCGACTCCAGATTGACAGGGCCGTCGTCCCGACACATGATGAAGGCCCGGGACCGGAGGTCAGAGCCATGGCTGTCTGGCGAATGAGGCCGCCGAACGTGCGGCAATCGGAGAACACGTGCTGGGCCGCCGCGGTGGCGTCGTGGAGCCGGGTGACGGGCGGGATCCCGAACTGGATGAAGGTCGACGACGTGGTCGACGAGTTCCGCTCCTGGACGCCGGACCCGGTGATGGCCGACCGGGCGCTGAAGACCCCGCAGGGGTGGATCCAGTTTGCCGACGAGTACGACCTGGAGATCGAGGAGATCCTCATCCAGCAGCTCGTCGAGGAGGGCGGCCGGTGGGTGTATCGCTCGGCCACGCCGTCGAGGGGGGTGTCGCACACCAGGACGAAGGACCTGGCGCTGTCCCATTTCGCCGAGAAGTTGCAGTCGAGCCACGTCCTCGTCGTCCTGCCCCCGGCCGACCAGGCCGACCCGGCGCACACCGTCGTCGTCTACGGGGCCGACCACAGCCGGGTCTTCTACATGGACCCGAACGCCCCCTGGGAAGAGGACGCCCTGCGAGAGCGGGTCCGATATGAGGACTTCGGCCAGTGGGGAGGCGCCCCGCGCTATCTCCTGATCTGGAAGAAATGACGACCCGGAGGGCCCGTCGGCGTCGGGCCCCCGGCCGATCATGCCCCGGGTTCTCCGGGCCCGACGCGATGGCCCCGGGCGACCCCGAGGAGGGACCGCGAGCATGGCCGAGCTGAAGACGGGGCCCAACGACCGCAGCGTCGCGGAGTTCCTGGAGGGCGTGCCCGACGAGCGGAGGAGGGCCGACGCCCTCGCGGTGCTCGACCTCATGCAGGAGGCCACCGGCCTGGAGCCGAGGATGTGGGGCGACAGCATCGTCGGCTTCGGCTCGTTCCGCTACAAATACGAGAGCGGCCGGGAGGGGGACTGGTTCCTCGCCGGCTTCTCGCCCCGCAAGCAGAACCTGACGCTCTACATCATGTCCGGCTTCGATCGCGAGGCGGAGCTGATGCAATCCCTCGGCAAATACAAGACCGGCAAGTCCTGCCTGTACCTCAAGCGGCTCGACGACGTCGACCCGCAGGTCCTCCGCGAGCTGGTGAGGCGGTCGGTCGAGCACACGAGCCGGACGCCCTCGTGAGCGAACGGGCGGGGGTCGGCCCGCCCCGCCCCCGCCGGGGCCCGGTCAGGCCGACGCCGCCGCCGTCCCCGCGGGCTCCCGGGGGAGCACCGGGGGCCGGGCCGACCAGACGGCAATCCCGGCGAGCACGGGGAAGGCCATCAGGGCCATCAGCGCCAGGTCGTACCGGCCGAGCAGGTCCTTGGCCAGGGCCAGCGGCAAGGGCCCCAGCGCCGAGGCGCCGATGACCAGCGACATGGCGATCCCCTTGATCGACCCGAAGTGACCCCGGCCGAAGAAGCCGGCCAGCGTCACCGCCCCGCAGCAGCGCTGGATGCCCGTGTGCAGGCCGAGCAGCGCCGAGTAGATCAGGGCCGTGCCCGGGGTGACCGGCACCAGCAGGAAGGTCATCGCCACGGCCATCAGGGCCATGCTCGTCGCCAGCAGCCGGCGGGGGGCGACCCGGTCGGCCAGGGCCCCGCCGACCAGGCTCATCACGCAGGCGAAGGCGGCCTGGATCGTCAGCAGCGAGAGGGCCGCGCCGCCGGAGAGCCCGCGTTCGCCCAGGATCGACACCTGGTGGAACACCAGCCCGGTCGAGACCATCGCGCTGGTGCTCAGCGCCGCCACCACCTTCCAGAACGACGCCGTCCGGATCGCCTGTCCCGAGGTCCACGACGCATACGAGCCGCCCGCCGCCGACCCCCCGGCGCCCTCCGGCGGGGCGATGCGGTCGGGCTCCAGGCCGAGGTCCTCCGGACGGTTCCGCACCAGCAGCAGGGCCGGGAGCATCAGCAAGGCCCAGACCCCCAGTCCCAGGCCGACCCAGGCCCCCCGCCAGCCCAGGCCCTCGATCATCGCCAGGTTCCCGGCGGGGAAGGCCATGAAGGAGAGGGTCGAGCCCAGCCCGAGCAGGCCCATCGCCAGGCCCCTCCGCCGCTCGAACCACTGGCTGACCATCCAGGTGCCCACCAGCGTCAGCGCCCCCTGGCCGAGCGACCGGACGCAGGTCAGGCCCAGGTACAGCCCCAGCAACGCCCCCACCCCGGACATCCCCAGGCAGGCCAGGCCCAGCAGGGCGGCCACGACCGGCAGCACCAGCCTCGCCCCCTTGCGGTCGAGCAGCCGGCCGATCACCGGTAGCAGCGACCCGCTGATCAGCGTCGCCACGAGGTACGCCAGGGAGTACTGGCTCCGGGCCAGGCCGAGGTCGGCCAGCATGGGGTCGATGAACGCCGCCATCGAATACGACTGCCCCGGCCCGGACATGAACATCGCCGTCGCGGCGACGCCCAGGATGACCCAGCCGTAATAGTATCGCCGACGTCCCGGTGTCGGAGACTTCGGGAGGGGCTCGGCCCGGGGGGTGTCGAGGGCGGGGTAGGGAGGGCGGGGGAGAGGAGGGGCGGGGGGGGTTGCTGTCGTGCTCATCGGAACACGATCGCAAATCGCCCGCCGACGCTCAAGCCGAACCGGCCGTCCCGGGCGGCCCTCCTCGGGGAATTCACGCGGATCGGCGAGTCCTCGGATTCGCGGAGGGTCGCACCGCGGTCGACCGACCGCTATGATCGAACGCGAGACGCACCCGGGAGACCGCCTCCATGACAGAGGACGCCGAACACGTGCTGGCCGACGCGCTGAAGCTGCCCGAGGGGGATCGCCTGGAACTCGTCGAGGCGCTGATCGTCTCGTTCCAATCCTCCGAGGCTCCCCCCTTCGACGATTCCTGGCGCGAGGTCATTCGCCGTCGATCGGCCGAACTGGACTCCGGCGAGGTAGAACCGGTGCCCTGGTCGGAGGTGAAGCGTCGAGCCCGGGAGGCGGCTGGTGGATGACCTCCGGCTTCACCCGGAGGCCCAGGCCGAGTATCAGGCTTCTCTGATCTGGTACCGGGGCCGCAGCCCCCAGGCGGCGAATCGGTTCGAGGTGGAGTTCGAACGAGCCCTCGGGATGATCGCGAAGAGCGCCGCGATGTTTCCCCTGTACGATGACCAGCACCGCTTCGTGATGCTCCGACGATTCCCGTATGGCGTGGTTTACCGGGTCCTACCGGATCGAATCGTCGTCGTTGCCGTGGCCCACTCGCATCGAGCGCCGGGATACTGGAAGGGACGAGTTTGAAGCCGGTGCCCGGTTCGCTGGGATGAGTGCCCTGTTCGGGAGGTCTCCGGAACCGATGCGACTGCCGCTATTGAGCCGCCTGCTCGCCCCCCGGGCGAGGGCCGATCACCTGGTCGTCACCGTCTACTCCCGGGCCGAGTGCTCCTGCTGCGATCGGGCCAGGGCGGTGATCGAGCCCCGACGCCTCCGGCACGGGTTCCGGGTCGAGGTGGTGGACGTGGACGCCGACCCGGCGCTGGCCGAGGCCTACGGGGGCCTCGTCCCGGTGGTCAGCGTCGACGGCAAGGTCCGGTTCCGGGGCGAGGTCGACCCGGCCCTGCTCGACCGGCTGCTCGAGGCCGAGGCGGACAGGAAGACACACATTCAAGCGTCGAGTTGAGGTGATCGCGTGGCGTGGCCGATGCCGGGAGGGGCGGTGCTGGGGATCTTCGGCAAGAAGCCGGAGCCGGGCAAGGTGAAGACGAGGCTGGCCGCGGGCTTCGGCGACGGGTTCGCCTGCGAGGCGCACGAGGCGATGCTCCTGGACACCCTCGACGCCTGGGCCTCCGACCGCTTCCTCGCCCCCGGGGGCCGGCGGGTCTTCGTCTACTCCCCCGGGGACGCCGGCCCCTGGTTCGACCCCGTCGTGCCCCCCGGCCTGGTCATGCAGCCCCAGGCCGGGGGGGACCTGGGCGCCCGGATGCGGGCCTTTTTCGAGGGGGAGTTCGGGGACGGGGCCGACCGGGTCGTCCTGATCGGCTCCGACAGCCCGACGCTGGACCCCTCGATCGTCATCGGCGCCTTCCTCTGCCTGGAGTCGAAGGACGTGGTGCTCGGCCCGGCGACCGACGGCGGGTACTACCTCGTCGGCTGCCGGCCGCCGGTCCCCCCGATCTTCGAGGGGGTGGCCTGGGGCACGTCGGCCGTCCTCGGCCAGACGCTCGACCGCCTCCGGGGTGCCGGCCGGTCGCTGGCGGTGCTGCCGCCGTGGTACGATGTCGACGCGCCCGACGACTGGAGGCTGCTCGGCTCCCACGTCAGGGCGATGCGGCTCTCCGGCATGGACCCCGGCCTCCCCCGGGTCGAGTCCCTCCTGCCCCGGGTCCTGCCGGCCCCGGGGACGCCCTGATCGGGGTCGAGTCAGTCGAGCGGAGCCCCTCGCCCGATGAAGCGTCTGGTCCCGGTCGCCTTCGCGCTGACGATCGCCCTGGCGGCCTCGCGGTCGGCGTTCTTCCTCGCCAACGCGGCGGTCCTCTACGGAGACCCGCTGGAGGCGTTCTACCTCGAATCGAAGTTCGTCCACCTCTGCTGGCGGGCCCAGGCCGGCGAGGCGCTCTATCCCGACTACCGGATCGAGCCCCACGTGGCGAACTTCTTCTCGCCGCTCTACTTCCTGCTCGTCGGCGGGCTGGGCCGGCTCGCCGACGCCGACCTCGACGCCCTGACCCGGATCGGCCGGCTCGGCTCGGTGGGGCCGAGCCTGGCGGCGGCCCTGGTCGTCGGCCTGGCCAGCGGCCGGAGGTACGGCCGGCGGGCGGGGGTGCTCTCGGGGTTGATCGGCCTCAGCTCCGCCCCCTTGATGCCCTTCGGCGCGATGGCCCGGCCGGACCTGCTGGCCGACACCCTCGGTTTCGCCGGGTTCCTGGCCGCGATCTCGGCCCGACCCCGCCGGCAGTGGATCGGCGCCGCCCTGCTGGGGGCGGCGATCCTGACCAAGCAGACCAGCGGCGTCTACCTGCTCGCCGCCTCGGCCGGGCTGCTGGCCTCGGGCCGCTGGAAGGCGTCGGCGGCGGTCGGCCTCGGACCCCTCCTGGCGGTCGGGGCGATCGTCGGCGTGGCGACGGTGCGCGACGGCCCGATGTTCGTCCTGTCCCTGCTGGGGGAGCGGGAGATGGGCTGGGACCCGGTCTTCTGGGTCATGGCGAACCGGGCGATCGTGGAGCGGGCCCCGGAACTGCCCTACTTCGCGGCGGTCGGCCTGGTGCTCTGGGTCGCGCGGAGGCCGAGGGAGCCCGCCCTGGCGGCCCTGGCCGTCCTGGTGCCGGCGGCCGCCGTGGTCACCTCGGCCAAGATCGGCTCGGACCTGAACTACTTCCTCGGCCTCCGGCTCGTCTCGGCGATGGGGGCGGGGGCGGCCTGGGGGGCCGAGCTCCGACGCCCCGAGGGGGGGGAGCAGGGCGGGCCGGCCCGCCCCCGGCCCCGGCCCCGGTGGGGATGGCTGGCGGTCGCGCTGGTGGGGACGCTCGCGATGGTGCCGGGCCTCCGGGACGCGGCCCGGGTCTTCGGCGAGTCGAGGGCCGAGGCCCGCTTCTACTCCTCCGACCGGGGCCGGGCGGTCCTGGAGGCCTACCGCCTCTTCTTCGACCTGGCCGAGGATCCCGACCGCCCGATCCTCACCGACAGCGGGCCGATCCTGCTCCGGATGAGGGGGCGGGCCCCCTTCGCCGACCCCTGGCTGTTCCGGAGCCTGGCGATCGACGGCCGGCTCCGGCCCGACGACCTGAGGCGCCGGGTCGTCCGGGGCGAGTTCGAGGCCGTCATCTCCACCGGGGACCTGCGGGCCCCGATCGCCCTGAACCACCAGTTCCTGCTGCCGCCGGGGTTGATCGTGCCGGTGAGGGCGAGCTACCTGCCGGCCTTCGCGATCGACCCGGGCGACGACCGCCATGCGCTGTACGTCGACCTGCCCCGGGTCCGGGTCGGCCCGCCGCCCCCCCAGGTCGTCGCCGCCTCCCGCCTCGCCCCCAGGACCGTCGACCCGGGCCCCGGCCCGGGGGAGGAGGGTCGCTGAATGCGGACCCTGCTCCGGCCGCTCCTGGCGCTGCTGCTCGTCATGGCCCTGGCCCGGGCCGGGCTCTTCGTCTCCTACGCCGCCGCCCTGGTCGTCTCCCCCCTGGAGGCGTACCACCTGGAGGCGAAGTCCGTCCACCTCTCCTGGAGGGCCCAGCACGGCGAGCCGCTCTACCCCGACTGGCGATCGGGGCCCGTCCACGTCTCGAACTTCTTCGGCCCGCTCTACTTCCTGCTCGTCGGCGGGCTGGGCCGGCTCGTCGACGCCGACCTCGACGCCCTGACCCGGATCGGCCGCCTGGTGACGGTCGCCGCCGGGGCGGCCGCGGGCCTGGCCGTGGGGGTGGCCTCGGGCCGTCGGGAGGGGGTCCTCGCCGGGATCTTCGCCGGGCTGCTGGCGATCGGCCCGGCGCCGATGATCGGCTTCGGCGTCATGGTCCGGCCCGACGTGGTGGCGGACCTGCTCGGGTTCCTCGGCTTCCTCCTGGCGGCCGGCGGGGGGAGGACCCCCCCGGGCCGTCGTCGGCTGGCCCTGGGGGGGGCCTTGCTGGTGTCGGCGACCTTCGCCAAGCAGACGACCGCCCTCTACCTGCTGGCGGCGGTGCTGGCCCTGGCGATCTCGGGATCCAGGAAGCAGGCGATCGCCCTGGCGGTCGGCTCGGCCCTGGCCTCCGCCCTGGTCGTGCTCGGGGTGACGCTCGCGGTCGAGCCCAGGTTCGCCGCCGACCTGCTCGGCGAGGCCGGCACCCCCTCCTCGGCCGAGGGCTGGCGCCACGTCCTCTGGAGGCTCTGGACCCTCTCCCGGGAGCTGATCGTCCTGCCCGCCGTCGGCTTCGGCCTCTGGGCCGCCCGGAAGCCCCGGGACTGGCCGGCGCTGCTGGCCCCGGCGGCGATCCTCGTCGGCAGCAGCGCCGCCGTCCTGATCTGGCCGGTCGACCCCAACCCCCTGATCGTGCTCGCCGTCGCCCTCATCCCGGTCGGCTCCGCCGGGCTCTGGGCGACGATCGACCCCCGACGCCCCCGGGACCTCCCCCTGGCCACCCTGGCCGCCGTGCAGCTGGTCGGCTCGACCCTGGCCGCCGCCAAGCTCGGGGCCGACCTGAACTACTTCCTCGGCCTCCGCCTCGTCGCCGCCCTGGCCGGGGGCTCGGCCTGGGGGGCCGCCCGGCGCTTCTGCTCCTCGCCCGCCCCCGCCCCCGGGCCCGGCCGGCTCCGGGCCGCCCGGGGCCTGGCCGCGACGGCGGCGGTCGCCCTGCTCTGCTACGCGATGATCCCCGGCTCCCTGCACGCCTTCGAGCAGATGCAGACCGCCCGACGCCTCGTCGCCTTCATCTCCGGGCCGGGGCGGGCCGGGCTGGACATCCGCCGGGAACTCTGCGACCAGGCGGCCGACCCCGGCCTCGCCATCCTCTCCGACTGCGGGGAGGTCCAGCTCCGCATGGGGGCCCGCGCCCCCTTCGTCGACCCCTGGCTCTTCCGCGTCATGGTCACCACCGGCCGGATCGACCCCGCCGAGATCCGACGCCGCCTGGAGGCCGCCGAGTACGACGCGATCGTCACCACCAAGGACCTCTTCGACGCCCGGGATCCCTACGACACCTACGACTTCGGCCTCCCCCCCGGGCTGGCCGAGGCCGCCCGGCGCCACTACCGCCTCGTCGGCACCGCCGGGGGCCTGTTCCTCTACGAGCCGAGGGGGCCGGGTCGGTGACCGACGCCGAAGGCCCCATCCTGAAGCCGACGGCCCCTCGATCAGCGCGGCGGGGTCGCCGAGGGCAGGGGGGGAGATCCCGGGACCGGCGGGGGGGCCGTGGGGGCGGGGTTGACCTCGGGGATCGCCTCGAGGGACCGGGGCGAGAGGCCCGACTCCGGCTTCGCGGTGATCAGCACCAGCCGCTCGACGACCGACGGCCGCCCCCACTTCTCGGCGCCGGAGCGCGCCCCCAGGCTCACCAGCAGGCTCTCCCCCCGCTTCAGTTCCCAGGACCCTTCGACGTGGGACCGGATCACCTCCGGCACCTTGAAGCTGGCCTGGAGGCTCATCGCGCCGGCCTTGGAGACGCTCGGGTCGTCCGGCTCGCCGCCCCGTCGCCGGAAGAGGCCGAGGATCGGCCGGTCGTCCCCCGAGGCATTGCCGTCGATCGCGTCCTCGAAGGTGCCGGTGTGCACCTGCTGGATGCTCGATTCGTCCAGGTTCAGGCCCAGCATCAGGCCGCCCCCGGCCGAGGGGCTGGCCGAGACGGCCAGATCCACCCCGTTGTGCATCTGCTCCAGCACCGGCGAGTAGGAGACGTCCTGCTGCGGCTGCCCCGGGCCGCCGGCCCCGACGGGGGATCGCTCCATGTCGACGACCAGCTGCACGGTCGACCCGGTCAAGGTCCGGGCCGACTCCCCCGCCCCGGCCATCGCCGGGGGGG
Organism: Tautonia plasticadhaerens; assembly: GCF_007752535.1. Classification (GTDB taxonomy): domain Bacteria; phylum Planctomycetota; class Planctomycetia; order Isosphaerales; family Isosphaeraceae; genus Tautonia; species Tautonia plasticadhaerens. The sequence goes on along the minus strand of NZ_CP036426.1, from coordinate 7,969,543 downwards.
CCTGCATCAGCAGCGACCGGTTCGACCCCTGGACGTGCGCCATCAGGGCCTCGACGGTCAATTCGTCGACGGCCCAGGTGGTCACCCCCGCCTCCCAGCCCAGCCGCCGGGCCTTGCCCCGCAGGGTCCCCCGCCAGTCCAGGCCCTCGACCTGGATGTCCTTCACCTCGAAGGCGTAGCGGGGCCCCCCGCCGACGGCGGTTCCCCCCGGCCCGGCCGGCACCACCGCCGGGGCCGCCGGGTCGGTCGAGGGCACGGGGGCCGTCGGCAACTGCAAGGGCGTCTGCAACGGGGCCGGGCCCCACGGCGACGCCGGGAGCGAGGCCGCCAGGACGATCGCGAAGAGCATCGGGAATCCCTCCCCTGTCGATTCCGGGCCCGGGCCGAGCGGGCGACTCGGTCCGATCCGACCCGACTGTCCGGGTGCCGAGGGCCAGGCCGTCCCCGGCCGGCCCCCGGCGCGGCGGATCATAAGCCGATCCGCCCGCATGGTCAACCGCGAGCGGGCCGCGAGCGGGGCCGGATCGACGACCTGGCGGCCCCGGCTCCCGACCGGCGTCCGCCCCGATGCCCGGCCGGGGGCCGAGGCCGGCGGGGCCGGGCCGCCCCTCGTCGGGCGACGCCGGGATGGAGGCCGGTGCGGGGGTGATGGAAAAATGCATCACCCGCTTGCACATGCGCGGTTGGGTCGGTCTCATGTGCCGAGCCCCATCACGGGTGATGACCTGTTCGCGGTCTCCCCTCCCCGCCCGATGATCGTGGCCCGCATCCCTCGATCCTCATTCACGGAGAAGACTCGATGACGAGTTCCCGCACGCTCGCGCTTTGCGCCGCGATCGCCGCGTCGACGGCCTCGGCCGCATCGGCCGAGTCCTACACCTTTGACATCAGCGGCCTGTCCACCTTCACCGACTCCTTCGACGACGCCTTCCCCACCCTGACCCACGACTTCGGCGTCGAGGGCACGGTGGTCGGCGTCGAGTTCGACGTCAACTACGAGTCGTTCGACCCGAGCTGGGTCAGCGAGGTCCTGATCGCCGTCGACACCGACGACGACCTGTCGCTCGACGCCGACCTCGACATGTTCGACTACGGCGCCCCGGATTCCCCCGGCACCTTCGCGGCCAGCGGCTCGATCGCCGCCAACTCGTTCTCGTCCAACGGCGTGGTCTACCTGACCCTCTACGAGTTCTTCGACGACGGCTCGGTCGACCCGGACGCCACCTTCGGCGCCGGGAGCCTCGTGACGGTCCTCTTCACCCCGACGGCGGTCGCCATCCCCGAGCCCTCCTCGATCGCCCTCTGCGGCCTCGGCCTGGCCGGTGGCCTGGCGGCCGGGCTGCGTCGCCGACGCCGCCCGTCCCGCTGACGGTCCCCGACGAATCCTCCTCTCCCACGGCCTCCCGACCCCGGCCCGGACCCCCGGGCCGGGTCGGGCTGGCCGATCTCCCCCCGCCTCGGCCGCCGCCCCCCCCGGTCGGTCAACCCCGGGCGGCCGACGGACCCGGGCCGAGGCCCATCGGTCATCCCGCCCCTCGGACGTCGGGCCGAGCGACACGTTCACCTGACCCATTTCCGCAGCCTCATGTGAAGGGTGACCGGGGTCTCGCCTTCGAGATCCCGGTTTCCGGGCGAGCCGGGTTCTCGAAGGCGAGACCCCAGTCGTCCCATCAACACCGTCGAACGGGTCCTCTCGGCGGGCTTCCTCGGTCCGATCCGGGGGAGCCGGGGCCTGGCCGGGCGCCCGGTGCCCGAGGCCGTCGGCCGGGGGCCGCTGCGCGGACCCCGGCCACCCCAACGATCCGTAATCCGGGCAATCCGTTCCTCATCTGCGGGATTGACTTTATCATCAGTCGCCTTCGGGGCGCCGGGGCCTCGCGGACAAGGCCCCGGCGCCCCGAAGGCGAGTCACCCAGCCGATGCGGGATTACCCCGATCGAGGGGAGTCGGGGCCTGGCCGCGCGGAGCCCCGGAGGCTCCGGGTCGGGTCGAGGACGCCCGGGGCGGACGGGGGAGGCTCGGGGCCCTGGAAACCGTCGGGGGGCCGGAGGGAGGGGCCCGGTGACGACCCGGTGCGCGAAACGGGCCGGGGCGGGTGGATCCGGGAGTCGCGTCGCAATTCAAAATCCTTGAACGACTTGCGGGTCAGGAAGTCCGGTCGCGAGGGGGCCGAAATGGGTTCGTTCCGCTCCGGCGCACCGGGTCGGGAGTGCCGCTCGCCGGGGGGCCGGCCGGCGGTCGGGGCGGGCCGATCGGCGGTCGGGGCGGGATCGTCGGCGGCCGTCGCCCCGGGGAGGGCGGGGGCAGACGGCCGGGTCGGGGGCGTCGGGTCGAGGTGGGGGACCGTCGGGGGGAGGACGGCCCGGGGGGGCGGGGCGGGGGCGATCGTCGAGGGAGGGGGAGGCGTCGGGGCGGCCGGGCCGGGGGGGCCGTCGAAGGCCGGGGACGGATCGGGGGCCGAGGGCTCGGGGGAGGGAGGGGGCCCGAGGTCGAGGGCCCGGGGGAGGGAGGGGGCCCGAGGTCGAGGGCCCGGTCGACCCGGGGAGCCGGGGCAAAGGGCCCTCCCCGATCGCCGTCGCCGTCGCCGTCGCCGTCGGGGGCGGGCGTCGGGGGCTTCGGGTCGGGGAGCGGGTCGAGGGGGGAGAAGCCGGGGGGGGCGGGGGCGGCGTCGACCTCGCACCACCAGCCGCCGCCGACGGGGACGCGCAGCAGGGTGCAGCCCTGGGCGGCCTTGGCCAGCTCGATCTGCTCGCGGCGGCGGCGGTCCCGGATGTTGAGGTAGAGGCGGACGGCCGCGTTGGCCGACCGGTCGGAGGCGACCTCGTAGCGGTGGTGGAGCTGGGCGTCGGGGGCGGTGTCGGCGGCGGCGGCGGCGACGGCGACCGAGCGGCACTCGGGCCCTTCGACGGCCTGCCACGCGTCGTCGCGGAGCCGCTCCACCCGGTCGAGCTGTCCGGCGACCATCGCCCGGAGCGCCTGGCGGGCGGCCCCCGGCTCGGCGGGGAGCCGGGCCTCGGCCTCGGAGACGCGGGGGAGCCGGGTGATCCTGCCGGGCGAGCAGGCCTCGGCGAGGATCCAGAGGGCGCGGAGGGCGGGGTCGGCGTCGGGAGCAGGCGTCCCCTCGGGCAGGCCGAGCAGGTGCTGGGTGCGGGTCAGCCGGAGCTGGTCCCAGGGGGCGCCGACCCGGAGCAGGGCGTCGAGGGCCTGCCAGCGGCCGATCAGCCAGTCGCAGCCGAAGGCGGAGGATTCCAGGTCGGGCAGGACGTTGCTCGGGTCCAGGGCGAGGGTCTGGGCGAGTTTCCGGGCCCTGGCCTGCCGCCGCTTCCGCCAGCGCTCGGCGGCGTCATGGGCGGCCGTGCCCCGGTTCTCCTCCCGGGCCCGCTCGATGCGGTCGGCCCGCACGGCGCCGACGGCGGCCCGGCGGATCAGGTGGCGTTCGACCGCGTTGCAGGGCCCGGCGTCCCGATCCCAGCGGTCCAGCTCGGCCTGGTACCGGGGCCGGTCCTCCTCGCGGACGACGACCTCGGCGGCCATGCCGTGGACCAGCCCGTTCATCCGGCTCCGGGCCTTGCCCGCCTCGGTCCTCGGCCCGGTGGACCGCATCGCGTTCCGACGATTGGCCTCGACCTGCTTCTCCGACGGCGTCTTCATGGGTCGATGTCTCAAGGGTGCCCGGCGCATCTCGCCCCGGCCGCCGCGCCCCGGGACCCCATCGTCCCGCCCGATCGGCGTCGGCCGTACACCCTTAAGATCAGGAAATCGGGCCCCCTCAGTCACTTTATCCGGCGGGCGGGCCGAGAATCCTCCCTCGGCCCCGGCCCGATCTTGGCGGGGAGGGGCGGGGCACGTTTGTCGCTTCCTGTTCGTCTGTATAATACCGGGATTTCACTTGCTATCGTCTTAGGCATCAAGGGATGATCGAGACGTGGATCGGGATCATACGGACGAATAGGCATGATTTTTCACGAAAGTTCGTCCGGCTAAACAAAGTTAGGCGGCTCAAGAACCTTCTCCAGGAGACGATGCGATGCGCACCTTCACGACGCTGATCGCTCCGATCGTCGCCCTGTCGTTGCTGGTCGCTCCGGTGGCGGCGCAACAGCAGGAGACCGGATCGGGCGAGGAGGCGATGCAACTGGCCCGAGAACAGACCGAGTCCTACGTCGCGGCCTACAACGCCCACGACGTCGCCGCTCTCGCCACGAGGTACACCCCTGACGCCGACTGGATTTCCTCGCTCGGGGACGAAGTCATCACGCACCATGAGGGACGTGCGGCGATCGAGCAATTTTACAGGGAGACCTTCGCGAACTCGCCGCAGATCCGGGCCCAACTCACCACGGAGCATGCCCGGTTCGTGACGCCGGACGTCCTCGTCAGCGACCTCACGTGGTCCGTCACCAACTCGACGCGGACCGACCGCCCGAGCCGGGGCCGGGGCACGGTCGTCTCCCTCCGCGGAGACGATCGGTGGATGACCTGTTGTGTCCGGCTCGTCATGACGCCGCCGACCAACGCCGGGCGTTAGTTAACAGCGGGACACGATCAGGTCTTCGTGGGTATGTCCATACCTTGGTCGGACCGCCTAACCTCGCGCTGCGGCGGACCCGGCCGCCGCGGGCGCTCTCCGGTATCATCAGGGCCACTGGTCGGCGGCCGGTCCGCTGAGCTTTGGCGTTAGGCGGCGAATTCGCGCGTTGTCGGAGCGGAGTGGGATGGGATGAGATCGACCAACTCTATGGTCGTGTCTCCCGAAGCGGGGGGAGGGCACCCGTGACTCCGGCATCACCATCGCAAAGAACCGGCGGCGGATTCTCGCATTTAGTTGTCACCGCATCTTGGGTCGTCGTGCTCTGCCTCACGACTCACTACGTAAGCACTCGGGCCCTCAGATTTCTTGTGGTTACTCCCCAGGCATACGGCCTCTATTTCTGGCCGCGCGCGAGCTGGCTCTTGCTTCACGTTTTGGCCGGTCTGGTCGCCATCGGCACCGGCTTGCCGCAGTTCTGGCCGCGACTTCGGAGGGACCACGTCAAAGTGCATCGTGTCGTCGGGCGCGTGTATCTCTCCAGCGTCGTGCTCGGCGGGGCCACGGGCCTCTTTCTCGCCACAACCAGCCGCGTGACACCGACCTACGCTGCCGGCCTGGCCTTCCTCTCCGTCGCTTGGCTGACGACCTCCGGGATGGCGTTCGCAGCGATCCTCAATCGGAACGTCGATCAGCACAAGCAATGGATGATCCGCAGCTATGTGGTGACATTGGCATTCGTCTCCTTCAGGCTCGGGGAGGACGTCTTGGCCTACTGGGGCATCGGCACGAAGGCGGATCGCCTGTCCGTTATGAGCTGGGCCTGCTGGGCCGTCCCGCTCCTCTTCACTGAAATTGCTTTCCAGGCGAGGCCAGTATTCCTGGGAAGGAGGGCGGCTCCGACAGGTGACTGGAGCAGGGCCTTCGAGCCTCGGATTGGGGGTCCCGCCTAACCTTGCGAGCGGGTGGCACTGGCGGACGATGGGTGCTCATGTCTGGGTGACACTGGCCCCGCCAGTGCTCCGGTCCGTCCCGACACGGGCGGAGCCAGTGGCACCCGCGGGTGGCCGGGACAACGTGTTGTCCCGGTCGCGAAGCGACAGGAGGCTTGAGGTCAGTCATCGCGGGCACCAGGCTCGATGCATGGTCAGGAAGCGGACGTTCGACCGGGAGGGCCACGCCCACTTCGTGACCTTCTCGTGCGATCGGCGTCACAGGCTGCTCGATCACGACCGAGCCAAGCAGGTCGTGCTGGGAGTCCTCAATTCCCAACTCAGCCGGCAGGACGGGCGGTGCGTCGGGTTCGTGGTCGTGCCCGATCACGTCCATGCCATCGTGTGGTTCCCCCGCCCCGACCAGATCAGCCACTTCATGACGCAGTGGAAGCAGCGTCGTTCCGTCCAGATCAGGCGCCTGGTCCGCTGCTGCCTGCTCGGGTATGCCGGGACGATCGACCTGACACAGCCGGTCTGGCAGGCCGGGTCTAATGAGTTCAATCTGTTCACCGAGCGGAAGACCGAGGAGAAGCTGATCTCCATGCACCTGAACCCGGTGCGGGCCGGGCTCGTCGAGAGGCCGTGTGATTGGCCGTGGAGTTCTGCCCGATCCTACGAGACGGGCCGATCGGTGGGCGTCCCCGTCGCCTGGCCCTGCTGACCTCGTGTCGCTTCGCGACCGGGCCGACACGTTGTCCCGGCCACCCCGCGCGATAGGATGAGACGGGCCGATCGGTTGGGGCTCTGGTCGCCCGGCTCGATTGGCTTGTTGTCGCTTCGAGATCGGGACAACACGTTGTGTCGTCCCGGCCACCGCGCGGTTGCCCAGCCCCGGTCTCCTGTGTCCAGATGGCGTAGGCCCCTTGAGGGCAATCTCCTCAGCGAGGCACCATGCGATGTCTGCTAATGATGATCGTTCGCTGCCCGAGAACCCCTATGCGGCGCCCGAGTCGGGATCGATCGGGGCGCGATCGGTCCCTGCCGAGACACCCGAACAGCGAGATCTTCGGGCTTTTGTTGGCTCGAATGCGGATTACTACCTCAGGCGGTGGACTCACCTTTTGGAGCGGGAGTCGGCCGGGGCTGGGTTCAACCTGGCTGCGTTCCTCCTGTCCGGCTTCTGGCTTGTTTATCGCAAGATGTACAGGGTGACCGCGATTTTCTTCGCCGTCATCCTCCTGGAATCCGTCGTCGAGGAAGTGATCTTCGTGGTCGTCCTCGGGAACGAGGCGGTCCCGGCCGGCCGGGGTCTGGTGGTCGGGCTGGTGGCGGCGATTGTCTGCGGATCTTATGGGAATCGTTGGTATTACTCGCACGCACGCAGGGTGATCTCGGATGTCCGGGCGCAGGGACTGGGAGAGCAGGCGGTCGCCGGAGCGCTTGCTCGGCGGGGAGGGACGAGCCTCGTCGCGGCGATCGGGTTGTTCGTGTTGTTCCTGGTCGTGACTTTCGCCGTCTTCATCGCTCTGGCCTTCGTCTTGTATCCGGCCGAAGCGTTCGCAAGCCGCTCGGCCGGGGCGGCGGTTGGGTGCTTGATCTGATTGCGAGTCTCCCTGACCGCCGGTCGAAGTCACGGGCGGGAAGGTGGCGCTGATCGGAGACCGCTTCCGGATGGCACTGGCCGCTTGCCCGCCCGTGAGCTGGGCCGGTCGATGACACTGGCCGACGAGCGGTCATTGCCACCCGGTCGGGCCGGCACCGGCGGAGACACTGGCACCAGGCGTACACCCTTGAGATCAGGGAATCGGCCCTCGCAGTCACTCTTTTTCTTTTTGGACTTGCGAGGCTGAGAATCCTTTCGCCAGACCGAGCCTGGGACGAAGGCGTGCGTTGTACTCAGGGTGGCTCGTGGGGATGATGGATTCCGGGTCCTGGGTGCGGCGGACGGCCGGGGCCGGGCGGGGCGTGCCCCGGGATCGTTGGCGGCTGAATTCGGGGCACGCCCCGCCCGGCCCCGGCCGCCTGTCTCGATTGACCTCATGTCGCTTCGCGAGCGGGACGACCCGTCGTCCCGGTCACCCGGCGGGGGGACCGATGAGAACCATCGTCTACTCGGTTGCCATGAGCCTGGACGGGTACATTGCCGGGCCGAACGGCGAATTCGACTGGATCCCGATGGACCCGGAGTTCGACTTCGGCGCCCTGTTCGCCCGGTTCGATACCGTCCTCATGGGTCGCCGCACGTTCGAGATCGCCCGGGCGCAAGGCCAGGGGATGGAGATGCCGGGCGTCCGGTCGGTGGTCGTGTCGCGGACGCTCAACCCCGAGGACTACCCGGGCCACACCATCCTCGGGGACGGGCTCGGCCCTGCGCTCTCGCAGATGCGAGCCGGGCCGGGACGGGACATCTGGCTGTTCGGCGGCGGCGGCCTGTTCCGGAGCTTGCTCGACCTGGGGCTGGTGGATCGCATCGAGGTCGCGATCGCCCCCGTCCTCCTGGGCGGCGGCGTGCCGTTGCTGCCGGCCGGGGCGGCACGCACCCGGATGAAGTTGGTCGAGAGCAAGCCGTACCCCGCGACCGGGACCGTGGCGCTCGAATACGCTGTTGAGCAGGAGCCCGAGGGCGGCCGGGGCGACGCGGGGCGTCCCCCGGGGGCGTAGGCGCCGAATCCGGGGTACGCCCCCCCCGGCTCCGGCCGCCCGCCCGGCCGTCCCGCGTCGCACGTACGGAGGCCGCGTCGTCGATGAGCTTCTCGCTTGAATGTTCGTGCGGTCGATCGCTCGCCGTGCAGGCCGCGCAGGCCGGCACGACGCTGCGTTGCCCCTGCGGGGCCGAGGTCGATGTCCCGAGCGTCGGCAGGCTCCGCGAACTGGCGGGCCGACTCGCCTACGAGGCCGGGACGATCGACGTCATCCGCGGGATGCTGTGGCGGGGCGAGTTGCCCGCCGGGGATCGCTGCGCGATCAGCGGCGAATCGACCGACGACGTCGCCGACCTCTCCGTCGAGGCCGAGCGGATCTACCCGGGCGGCGACCACCGGGCGTATGCCTGGCTCGGCCTGCTCGTGTCGCCGATCTTGCTGCTGGGCCTCTTCCAGGAACCCCGGCCGGATGTCGGCCGCGAGACCATCGTACCGACCCCCCTGCGGGTCGCCTCGTGCTATCATCCCAAGCTCCGGCGGTCCGGCCAGCGGGCGTTGAAACGCTGGCTCCGCACCGTCCCGATCTACGCGAGGCTGCTGGAGGAATTCCCGAGGGCCCGTGTCAAGGTCGGGGAGACCGCATGACCGCCCTCGCGGCCTCTCCTGTCATGGGCGTACCGTCGACGGCGGGTGGCACCGTTCGAAGGCGATTTCTGGGTGGCACTGCACGCCGCCACCGCCACCCGGCCCGCCTGGCTCGATCGACCTCGTGTCGCTTCTCGACCGGGACGACCCGTCGTCCCGGCCACCCCGCGGAGGGGACTCGTCGAAATGGATGATCGCCTCAACTCCCCGCGGTTCCCCCGCTCCTCGGCATATCACCCCGAATGGCTTCTCGCGGGCGTCAGCGGCGGGGCCAATCCGTTGTGGATGACGGAGTGGCTCTGCGAGGCGCTCGACCTCCGAGCGGGGATGCGCGTGCTCGACCTCGGCTGTGGGCGGGCCGTCTCGTCCATCTTCCTCCGCCGCGAGTTCGGCGTGCAGGTCTGGGCCGCCGACCTCTGGTTCAGCCCCTCGGAAAACCTCAGGCGCGTGCAGGACGCCGGCGTCGGGGATGGCGTCTTCCCGATCCGCTGCGACGCCCGGGCGCTGCCGTTCGCCGCCGACTTCTTCGACGCCATCGTGTCCATCGACTCATTCGTCTACTACGGCACCGATGACCTCTATTTGGGCTCCCTCGCCCGGTTCGTGAAGCCGGGCGGCCTGGTGGCGATCGCCGGGGCCGGGCTGGTCCGGGAGATCGACGGGCCGCTCCCCGACCACCTCCGCGGGTGGTGGACGCCGGACCTCTGGTGCCTGCACTCGGCGGCCTGGTGGCGTCGGCACTGGGAGCGGACGGGCATCCTCGACATCCAGTCGGCCGACACCCTGCCCGACGGCTGGCAATTGTGGCGCGACTGGCACGAGGTGGTCGCGCCGGAGAACGCGGCCGAGATCGGGGCGCTGGAGGAGGACCGTGGCCGCTATCTCGGCTATGTCCGCGCCGTCGGCCGTCGCCGTGCGGATGTCCCCCTGGAGGAGCCGATCGTCTCCATCCCCGCTAATTACGAGAGGCGGCCGTTCCTCCGCGACTCGGGGTAGCGTCACCGTCCTCTGGGCGAGCCGCGGGTGGCCGGGACGGCGGGTCGTCCCGGCCTCGTCGCGACGCGAGGCGTGAGGACGGCGGCGGCCGGCCCGGCACCGGAGGAGCCCGTGGCAGCCGGGGTCGGCCGTTCGCCGAGGCCACCCGCCGTCATGCGGCATCCGCCCTCGGCTCGCCGCGCCTGATGCCCTCGGCCGGGGTTCAGGGGGAGAGCACGACCTTGACGCACTCGTCGGGCTGGAAGCGGAAGGTGGAGTAGCCCTCGGCGGCGGAGGAGAGGGGGAGGCGGTGGGTGATGAGGAAGGTGGTGTCGATCTCCCCCTTCTCGATGCGGTCGGTCAGGGGCCGGAGGTAGCGGTGGACGTGGGTCTGGCCCATCTTCAGGGTCAGGCCCTTGTTGAAGGCGGCACCGATGGGGAACTTGTCGACGAGGCCGCCGTAGACGCCGGGGATCGACACGGTGCCCCCCTTGCGGCAGGAGGTGATCGCCTGGCGGAGGACCCGGGCGCGGTCGGTGGTCAGGTACATGGCGGCCTTGGCGTAGTCGTACAGGGCGTCGACGCTGTGGCCGTGGGCCTCCAGGCCGACGGCGTCGATGCAGGCGTCTGGCCCTCGGCCGCCGGTGGTGTCCTTGAGGTACCAGAAGACGTCGACGTCCTGGTAGTTGATCGCGTCGGCGCCGCAGTGCTCGCGGGCCATCCGGAGGCGGGACTCGTAGTGGTCGATGGCGATGACGCGGCCGGCGCCCAGCAGGTAGGCGCTCTTGATGGCGAAGAGGCCGACCGGGCCGCATCCCCAGACGGCCACGGTGTCGCCGGCCTTGATGCCGGCGTTCTCGGCGGCCTGGTAGCCCGTGGGGAGGATGTCGGTGAGGAAGAGGACCTGCTCGTCGGTCAGGGCGTCGGGCACCTTGAAGGCGCCGGTGTCGGCGTAGGGGACGCGGACGTACTCGGCCTGGCCGCCGGCGTAGCCGCCCATCAGGTGCGAGTAGCCGAAGATGCCGGCCGGGGCGTGGCCGTAGGCGGTCTCGGTGAGCGAGGCGTTGGGGTTGGAGTTGTCGCAGAGGGAGAATTGGTCGCCCTTGCAGAAGGAGCACCGGCCGCAGGCGATCGGGAAGGGGACGACCACGCGGTCTCCCACGCCGAGCTTCGGGCCGCCGTTGGCGTTCACGCCGGGGCCGAGCTCGACGACTTCCCCCATGAACTCGTGGCCGAGGATGTCCCCCGGCTGCATCGTCGGGATGTAGCCGTCGTAGAGGTGGAGGTCCGACCCGCAGATCGCCGTGGACGTGACCCGGATGATCGCGTCCCTCGGGTTGAGGATCTTCGGGTCCGGCACGTTCACCACGCGGACATCCTGCTTGCCGTACCAGCAGAGGGCCTTCATCGTTCGACGACCTTCTCGACGGGGGAAATCGGGGGTGGGGATCGCCGGATGGCGGATGGGGGATGTGGGTCATCGGCCATCCGCCATCCCGGCGGCGTCAGGCCCGGCCGGAGGGCTGGCCGGAGATGGTGGCGACCTCGCCGGCCTCCATCAGCTGCTTCAGGCGGCGGAGGTTCTCCCGGGTCACGCTGGTCGGGTCGTGGCCGAGGAGCTTCGCCAGGCCGACGGTCAGCTTGCCGCCGGGCGGGTCGAACTTCTGGTTCACCCGGACCTCCGTGCCCCTCCCCCCGGCGGCGGGGGAGAAGCGGACGGTGCCCGCCGTGGCGAGCTGGGCGCCGGGCAGCGACCGCCAGGAGATCAGCCGGCCGGGCTCGTCGTTGTGGATCTCGGCGTCGTACTCCAGCGTCAGCCCCATCGGCCCGCCGACCACCCAGTGCGAGTGGATGCCGTCGGCCGAGGTGACCTCGACCACGTCGGTCATGAACTTCGAGAGGTTGGCGTGGTCGCGCCAGAAGAGGTAGATGTCGTCCGGGACGCGGTCGATGATGATCGACTCCTCGACCCGCACGCCCTGCTGCGCCGGGACGGCGCCATAGGGGCCCTGCTCGGGCTCCGAGGTGTCCATGCCGATCGCCTCGTAGAGCGAGCAGTGCCCGGTGGTCCCCCGGGCGAGCAGCGCGGCCCCCATGCCGGCGGCCAGCAGGCCCTTCAGGCCCCCCCGGGCCAGGCCGACCACGATGAGCGCCCCGCCGCCGACCTGCGAGACGAGCCGCTCGGTCTGCCCCACGTTCACCCGGCGTCGATCGCCCTGGGCCTGCCACAACTCCCGGCCGGCCTGCTGGCCCTGCCGGATCGATCCTGCCGAATTCATGAGTTGATCCTCCCTTCGAGATGGTCCGACGGCGACGCGTGCCGAGGCCCCCGGTCCCGATCCGGGTGCCCCGCCCGACCGCGCCGCCCTGGGCGGTTGGCCGGGATGAGCGAGCAATTGCGGTGCCGCCCGCCCTCGGCCCGGGGCCGGCGGTCGCTGGCCTCCCGCCGGCGCCGGGGGTAGGATCGGGGGTACGTCCCCTCGCTCCCCGGGCCTCGGCCCCGGGCGACCCACTTCTCCCGACTCGGAACCAGAGACGAGGCACCCCATGACCCCGAAGAAGGGACTCTCGCGTCGGAATTTCGTCGGCTCGGTCGGCGTCGCCGCCGGCGCCGCCACCTTCGGCATCCGGGCCGCCGGCGCCTCGCCGGCGCAGGACCGCGTCCGGCTCGGCCTGATCGGCGCCGGCAGCCGGGGCAACCAGCTGCTCGGCGAGTTCCTCCCCCGCAAGGAGGTCCAGTTCGTGGCCGTCGCCGACGTGGACGACAACCACGCGAACGAGACGGCCGACCGGATCGCCAAGGACGGCGGCTACGACCGCCCCGAGGCGATGCGAGACTACCGCACGATGCTCGACCGCGACGACCTGGACGCCGTCGTCATCGCCACCCCCGACCACTGGCACGCCCACCCCACGATCCACGCCTGCCAGGCCGGCAAGGATGTCTACGTGGAGAAGCCCCTGGCCCACAACGTGGCCGAGGGCCGGGCGATGGTCGACGCCGCCCGCAAGCACGAGCGGGTCGTCGCCGTCGGCACCCAGCAGCGCTCCAGCGACAACTTCAAGACGGCCGTCGAGTCGATCCGACAGGGCAAGATCGGCCGGGTCCACTGGATCCAGACCTGGAACTTCGAGAACATCAGCCCCTACGGCATGGGCATCGCCCCCGACAGCGAGGCCCCCTCCTACGTCGACTACGACGCCTGGCTCGGGCCCGCGCCGGCGCGGCCATTCAACATCAACCGCTTCCACCTCCTCTTCCGCTGGTTCTTCGATTACGCCGGCGGCATGATGAGCGACTGGGGCGTGCACCTCAACGACATCGCGCTGTGGGCGATCGACCAGAAGGGCCCGTCCACCGTCAACACCACCGGCGGCATCTGGTGCGTGAAGGACGACCGCGACACGCCGGACACCATGCAGGTCGTCTACGAGTTCCCCGGCGACTGCGTGCTGACGTACTCGATGCGCAAGGGGAACGGCATGCCGATGAACGGCCACGGCTACGGCATCCTCTTCTGCGGCACCGACGGCTCGCTGTTCATCGACCGCTCCGGCCACGAGATCATCCCCGACAAGCTGGCCGAGCCCTACGGCATCAAGCTCATCAAGGGGGAGGTCCCCACCCGGACCATCAACACCCAGGCCGAGCAGGTGAAGGCCGAGGACGACGGGCTCCCCAACCACGTCGACGACTTCCTCCGCTGCCTGAAGACCCGCGAACGCCCCGTCTGCGACGTGGAGGTCACCCACCACTCCACCAATACGACGCACCTGGGGAACATCTCCTACGTCCTCGGCCGCAAGCTGACCTGGGACGCCGAGACCGAGACCTTCCCCGGCGACGACGAGGCCAACCGCCTCCTCTCCCGCCCGTATCGCACCGGCTATGAGCTGCCGAAGGTCTGAGCCGGCCCCGACGCGGGCCCCCCGCCCCTCGCCCGCTCCCCGAAGGCGGGAGCGGGCGAGGCTCGTCGAGTCGGCCTCCGTCCCCCTCTCCCCGCTCGCGGGGAGAGGGCCGGGGTGAGGGGTCCCGGCGTTCGCCCTGAAGCCTTGCGAGTCGTCGGAGCCCCCCTCACCCGGGCTTCTCCCACCCGCTCCCCCGAGGACGGGGGCGAGGGTCGGAACGCCTCGAAGGTCCGAACACGCTCGCTTGGCTTGCTATCCTGGCATCGAGATGTACCATGAGCCAACCGGATCCCGATGACGTTCGATCGGCCGGGTACCGGAGGGCCCGAGCCCGACGACTCCGGCGGGAGTCGACCTTCCCCGAACGATCGCTCTGGTACCTGCTGAGGGATCGCCGTCTCTCCAGCCTCAAGTTCCGGAGGCAGCACCCCATCGGCCCCTACTTCGTCGACTTCTACTGTGCGGCCTACCGGCTTGTCATCGAGGTCGACGGCCGAACCCACGACGATCGAGCCGACCAGGACATCAGCCGCCAGCGTGACTTGGAGAGCCGAGGGCTGGTGGTTCATCGGGTCGGCAATGACGAGGTCCTGGATGATCCCGAGTCGGTGGTCCTCGGCATCCTCAAGGCGGTCGGGATCGACCCCGATCTCGACCCGGTCTTCATCCAACCCCCTCCCCGTTCCCCCACCCGAGGGGGCGAGGGTCGGAGTCCCTCCCCCTCTCCCCGCTCGCGGGGAGAGGGCCGGGGTGAGGGGTCCCGGCGTTCGCCCTGAAGCCTTGCGAGTCGTCCGAGCCCCCTCACCCGGGCTTCGCCCACCCTCTCCCCCGAGGACGGGGGCGAGGGTCCGGATCATACCCTCGGATCCCTCGAATCGAACCATACCCTCCCGAGATCAGCCTTCGCCCCCAGGAATCCCCGAGATGCCCCACCGCCTCCACCGCCGCCAGTTCCTCCGGTCGTCGGCCGCCTTCGGCGCCGGGTTCCTGATCCTGGGCCGGGACCCGAATCGGGCCTTCGGCCAGTCGCCGAACGATCGGGTGGCGATCGCCTGCATCGGCGTCGGCGGCAAGGGGAGCAGCGACACCGACCACGCCGCCGCCTGCGGGCAGGTCGTCGCCCTCTGCGACATCGACGACCGGCGGCTGAAGCAGAAGGCCGAGCAGTACCCGGACGCGAAGACCTTCCACGACTACCGGGAGCTGCTCGACGCCCTGGGGGACACCCTCGACGCCGTCGTCGTCAGCACCCCCGACCACACCCACGCCGCCGCCTCGATCGACGCCATGAAGCGCGGCAAGCATGTCTATTGCCAGAAGCCGCTGGCGCACTCGCCCTTCGAGGCGAGGGCCATGCTGGAGGCCGCCCGGGCCCACGGCGTGCAGACCCAGATGGGCAACCAGGGCACGGCCTCCGACGGCTTCCGGACCGGGGTCGAGCTGATCCGGTCCGGCGCCCTCGGGCCCGTCCGGGAGGTCCACGTCTGGACCAACCGCCCGTTCAAGTACTGGAAGCAGGCGCCCGACCTCGTGGCCCGTCCCGAGGAGACGCCGCCGGTCCCCGAGCACGTCCACTGGGACCTGTTCGTCGGCCCGGCCCCGATGCGGCCGTACCACCCGGTCTACCACCCCCACGACTGGAGGGGCTGGTGGGACTTCGGCACCGGGTCGCTCGGCGACATGGCCTGCCACACGGCGAACCTGCCCTTCATGGGGCTCATGCTCGGCTACCCGACCCGGGTCTCGGCCGTCAGCGGCGCGATCAACCCCGAGACCTACCCCGCCTGGGCGACGATCACCTACGAGTTCCCCGCCCGGGGCGAGCTGCCCCCCGTCAAACTAACCTGGTATGAAGGCGCGAAGGACGGCGAGCGGAACCTGCCCGACCCGGCCCTGTTCCGGGGCCGGACGGCGGTCGACAGCGGCTCGCTGCTGGTGGGAGAGGCGCTGACGCTCTACTCCCCCAGCGACTACGGCATGGAGCAGGAACTCTGGCCGACCCGTGCCGACGACGCCAACGACACCGCGATCGCGCTGGAGATCCCCCGCACGCTCGAACGGCTGGGAGGCGAGGACGACCGGGATCTGAACAACAAACGCGAATGGGTCCGCGCCATCGTCGACGGCGGCCCGAGCCCGCTGTCGAACTTCGACTACGCGGCGGTGCTGACCGAGTCGATGCTGCTGGGCAACGTGGCCGTCCGCCTCGGCGAGGCGATCGACTACGACGCCGAGGCGATGACCGTGCCCGGCAGGCCCGAGGCCGACCGGCTGATCCGGCCGACGTACCGGGAGGGCTGGTCGCTCTGACGGCGATGGGACGGGCCGGCCCCCGTCGGCGGGGGCCGGCCTGTCAGGGGCTCGGGGGGGGCAGGCGAGGGTGCCCGTCGGGGAGCAGGGCGATCAGTCGGTCCAGCTCCTCGATGGGGACGGGCTTGGGGAGGTGGGCGTCGAAGCCGGCGGAGAGTGCCTCCTCCCGGTCCTCGGGCCGGGCGTAGCCGGTGATGGCGACCATGCGGAGGCCGCAGAGATCGGGGTCGGCCCGGACGGCCCGGGCGAGCGTCATGCCGTCCATGCCCGGCAGCCCCACGTCGAGCAGGGCCAGGTCCGGCTTCCTCCGGAGGGCGTCCAGGGCCTCGATGCCGTCGGCCGCCGTCTCGACCCGGTGGCCGGACATCTCCAGCAGGGTGCGGAGCATCTCCCGGTTGTCCTCGTGGTCCTCGACGATCAGGATCCGGAGCGGCCGGCCGGCCTCGGGGATCGGGCCGCCCGGGGGGGCCCCCGAGGCGGGGACGCCGTCCCCGTCGGGGGAGGGGGGGGCGGTCCGCAGCCGGAGCCGGAAGGAGCTGCCCCGGCCGGGCCCGGGGCTGGAGGCGGAGATCGCGCCGCCGTGCAGGTCGACGATCGTCTTGACCAGGGTCAGGCCGATCCCCAGCCCGCCCTGGGACCGATCCAGGTCCCGTCGGCCCTGGATGAAGGGGTCGAAGATGCGGGGCAGCAGCTCGGGCTCGATCCCCAGCCCGTCGTCCCGGACGACGACCTGGGCCTGCCCCCCCCCGGCGTCGACCTCGAGCCAGACGTTCCCCCCCGGGGGGGTGTATCGCGCGGCGTTGGTCAGCAGGTTGACCAGCACCTGGGAGAGCCGGGCCGGGTCGCCGTCGATCGGGATGGGGCCGGAGGGGCGGTCGAAGTGCAGCCGGTGGCCGGCCGACTCGATCGCCGGGCGGGCGGCCTGCAGGGCGCGGTCGACCACGTCGAGCAGGTCGGCCCGACGGCGGTCGACCCGGATGATTCCCCGGGTCACCCGGGAGACGTCCAGCAGGTCGTCGAGCAGCCGGGACATCTGCTCGGACTGCTTGGCCACCACCTCGACGGCCTGGCGCTGCCCCGCCCCGAGGGCCGAGGCGTCCCGGAGCAGGGCCGAGGCGTGGACGATCGAGGCCAGGGGGTTGCGCAGCTCGTGGGAGAGCATGGCCAGGAACTCGTCCCGGCGGCGGACCGCCTCGCAGGCCTCCTCGTAGAGCCGGGCGTCATCCAGGGCGAGGGCGGCGAGCTGGGCCAGCTCGGTGGTGGCCGGCAGGTCGGCGGCCGAGAAGCAGCGGCCGGGGCGGGTGGCCAGCAGGGTCAGGGCGCCCAGGGTCCGGCCCCGGGCGACCAGCGGCAGGATCAGCAGCGAGTTGACCCCCAGGGCCCGGA
Organism: Tautonia plasticadhaerens; assembly: GCF_007752535.1. Classification (GTDB taxonomy): domain Bacteria; phylum Planctomycetota; class Planctomycetia; order Isosphaerales; family Isosphaeraceae; genus Tautonia; species Tautonia plasticadhaerens. Next base: position 7,952,213 of record NZ_CP036426.1, on the reverse strand, counting down.
CGACCTCCCTCCTGGCGGGGGATCCGGTCAGCGAGTCGATCGCCGGGAAGGTGGCCCGGTTGAACAGCTTCGGCCGGCCGGTCCGGAGGACCCGGGGGAGCCCGGAGGGGCCGCCGGAAGGGACGCAGTCGCCGTCCCGGAGCGGGGCCATCGCGGCGTCGAGGTCGGGGGAGTCGTGGCGGGCCCGCTCCCGGCAGATCTTGCCGTCGGGCCGGACCAGGTCGATCAGGCAGCCGTCGGCCAGGTGCTCCAGGGCGAGCCGGGCGATCCGGTCGAGCGTCTCGGGCAGGTCGAGCGACCGGGCCAGCTCGGCCCCGGCCCGGGCGAGGAAGCGCTGGCCGTCGGCCAGCTTGCGATAGGCGGTCACGTCCCTCAGCCCGACCAGCAGCGCCGGCCGGCCGGACCAGTCGGCCCGGATGGGGCGGAGCTCGACGACCCGGGGGGTGTCGCCGGGGCCGGGCACGTCGATCTCGGCCGACTGGCCGGCGAAGACGGGCAGGCCCAGGGGACGGCCCTTCAGGGACTCGATCGGCCGGCCGAGCAGGGCGGCGGCGGCGGGATTGGCGTAGACGATCGCGCCCTCGGGGTCGAGGACGACCACGCCGTCGGCCCCGTTCTCGACGATCCGCCGGAATGGGGGGTCGCCACCCTCGGCGGGTTGGTGGTCCTGCATCGCGGCGGCGGCTCCTGTCCGCTCGGTCGGTCCGTCCATCCGTCGGGAACCCCGATCGCGGTGGGGAGAGGGGCGGTCGTCGTCTCGTCTCGCCTGCCCTCGTGCTCGGGGGTGGAGATCCCGAAGGTCCTCGCCTCGCCCCGCCGGCCGATGCGGCTCAGCCGGGACGGGGGGGGAGGTCGTCCCGGAACAGGTTCTCGAGGCGTTCCTGGTCGGAAGCCCCGGCGTGGGAGAGCACGCCGGAGAGGATGCCGGAGACGTTGCGGAACGGCGAGCCGACGTGCAGGCCGGAGCCGTCGATGGTGAACTCCCGGATCACCTTCTCGTGCCAGGAGCCGCGCATCTTCAGCACGGTCAGGCCGCGCCGGATCTCGCCGAAGAGCTCGACGTAGCGGAGCAGGATGATCGAGTCGGTGATCGTGGAGATGTGCGCCTCGGTGATCGACGAGCCGCCCATCAGGCTGTCGGTGGTGGCGGTGAACAGGGCGGGGACCTCCTGGTCCTTGATCGTGGAGGTCAGGCCGATGACGAACTCGCGGAAGCTCTTGACGGGGGCCACCCGCTCCAGGGCCGAGAGGCTGTCGATGGCGATCCGGTGGGGCCGGAACGTGTCGATCGTCTCCTTGATCAGGATCAGGGCGTCTTCCAGGGTGGTCGACTCGGGGTAGGTGCAGACGACCTTCAGCAGGCCGTCGGCCTCCATGGTGGCGAAGTCGGTGCCCCAGCCCGAGGCGTTGCGGAAGAGCTGCTCCCGGCTCTCCTCGAAGGCGAAGAGCAGGCAGCGCTCGCCGGAGCGGGCGCCGCCGCCGATGAACTCGGTGGAGAGCAGGGTCTTGCCCGTGCCGGTGGCGCCGCTGACCAGGATGATCGAGTCCCGGAAGAAGCCGCCGCCGCACATCTGGTCCAGCAGGGGGTTGCCGGAGGAGATCCGGACGTCGGAGGACTTCTGCTTCAGCTGCAGGGCGGCCAGGGGGATGGCGACGATCCCCCGGCCGGGGACGATGGTGAAGGGCCATTCCCCCTTGAGGTGGTCGGTGCCGCGGAACTTGAGGATCTCCAGGGTCCGGCGCCGGACCTCCTCGTCCAGGACGTTGCGGAGGATCATCACGTTGTCGGAGACGAACTCCTCGACGCCGTACCGGGAGACCGCGCCGTACTCCTCGCCGCGCTCGGCGGTGATCAGGGCGGTGACGCCCAGGCCCCGGAGGGACCGGGTCAGGCGGAACAGCTCGGCCCGGACGGTGGTCTCGTCGGGGAACTGGCTGAAGACGCCCCCCAGGGCGTCGAGGACCAGCCTCCTGGCGCCGACCTTCTTGACGGCGTACTGGACCCGGGCCATCAGGGCCCCCAGGTCGTAGCCGCCGGCGAAGATGGGGGGCTCTCCCGGCTCCGGGGAGACGTCGACGAAGGCCCAGAGGCCGGCCGCCTCCCAGGAGGCGATGTCCCATCCCAGGCCGAGGAAGTTGCTGCGGAGGTCCTCCGGCGTCTCCTCGAAGGTGACGAACACCCCGGGCTCCCGCCGCTCCATGATGCCGGCGGCGAGGAACTGGGCGGCGAAGACCGTCTTGGCGCTGCCGGAGGAGCCGGCGATCAGCGTGGCGCGCCCCTCGGGCAGGCCGCCGCAGGCGATCAGGTCGAAGCCGTGGATCTCGGTGGGCAGCTTGGAAATCGACATGGTCGGGTCAATCGGCCTCCGCGGCGGTGGGCTCCGAAGGGCGGGTGGCGGCTTGCAACTCCAGTGCCGCGAGCACGCGGGCCGGGTCGGACAGGTCGCCGATGATCCGCCGCTCGGGCTCGGGGAGCTCCTTGATCAGGGTGGGGGTGGCCAGGACCTTGTCCCGCTCGGCCAGCTCCGGGCGCTCCAGGACGTCGACCACCAGCAGCTCGTAATGCCCGGCCAGCTCGGCCTCGCAGAGGCGGCGGAGCGTGGCCATGGCGCGCTGCGACCGGGAGGTCAGCCCGGTCACATATAGCTTGAGGAGATAGCGGTCCATGAAGCGGTCACTCCGACGGTCCCGGGGACGGCCCCGGGGGGGCCGTCACGGGCCGAGCCGCCGCGCCCCGGCCGGCGCGGTAGTGCTCGGCGAGCCGGCCCATCAGTTCGAGGACGGCGACCTTGGCCTCCTCCGCGAAGGCCCTCGCCTTGGCCGACTGCGCCCCCGAGGAGCGCTGACGGAGGGCCAGGGCGTGCAGCTCGACGACGTCCCGGGGGCCGGCGCCGGCGTCGGCGAGCCGCTCGGCCAGCGTCGTCAGCTCGGCCGAGCCGTCGGGCTCGTCCTCCACGAGGTAGCCGCGGCGCCGGAGCCGCAGGTCGAGCACCCGGCCGTACTGCTCGACCGCGTCGCAGAAGAACCCCGGCAGGGCCTGGCTCATCGACGGCCGGTGGCGTGCCCGGTCCCCCGGGCGGCCGTCGATGCCGGCCAGCGCCTGGTAGAGCCGGGCGTCGCGCTCCAGCTGCTCGATCTGCTGCTCCCGGGCGGCGGCCTCGCCCTCGACCCGGGCGACCCGCTGGCGGAGGTGGACCTCGGCCGAGACGTCCTCCAGCGAGGCGACGGCGCCGCCGATCGCCCCCCGGTCGTCCCGCAGGGGGGCCGAGGTGGAGCGGAGCCAGCGGCGGCCCAGCTCCCACTCGTCCCGCAGGCGGCCGCCGCCCCGGAGGGTGCGGTCGAGCGGCCAGGGGCGGCCGGGGGGGATGAGGTGGGAGGCCCGGTCGGCCAGGCGGTGGCCGACCAGGTCCCGGGGCTCGGCCCCCAGCAGCTCGGCCAGGGCGGGGTTGCACCAGCGGATCGCCCCGTCGGGGCCGACCATCGCCAGGCCCTCCTCCATCGCCTCGAGCATCTCCCGCCAGCGGCCGGCCTCGGCCCGGGACTCGGAAAGCCGGGCGCCGACCCGGAGCCAGGCCCGGACGGCCGCCATCCAGGGGCCGGGGTCGGGCGGCCGTTGCAGCACGTCGTCGGCCAGGGCCGAGAGGGAGGGGGGCGGGTCGGCGTCGGCCGATCGGGTCAGCAGCAGCGGCAGCCAGTGGCCCGGACCGCCCTTCAACGCCCGGCAGAGCGGCTCGGCCTCGTCGAGCGAGGCGTCGACCAGGGCCAGCCCCGCCCCCTCGGCCCCGGGCCTCCGGAGCACGGCGAGGACCTCGTCGGCCGAGGCCAGGTCTCGGGGACGCATCCCCTCGGCCCTGAGCAGGTTCGAGACGGCCGCCCTCGTCTCGCCGTCGCCGTGGACGTTCAGGATCGTGCGGAGGTCTCCCGTCATCGTCCGGTCGCAGTCCCGAAGGGCCTCGTGATCATCGCCGGGAGGCCGGCTGACGGTTCGGTGAGTCGCGGGCGGCACCGCGAAATTATAGCGGCTTCCCCCCGCGGTGCGGCAACCGTCCGGTCGGTTTCGGCGATCATCGCGTCATGATCCAGTCTCCTCGACGGGCCCGTCCCCCCTCAAGGGGGGATTCGGGAGGGATGCGTGGCCATGCGATTCCCGGGCCAAACCCCCGGCCGTGTCCCCGGAGGCGTTCCCCGGGGGCGGGGGCGGGGGCGGGACGCGTTTCCCGATGCGTCCCCCGGCCCGGGGGGAGGGGTCAGGTCGGCTCGTCGTCGGTGCCGAGGAACCGGCCGCCGTCGACCCGGTAGCAGGCGCCGGTGGCGAAGTCGGTCCCCTCCAGCAGGCAGAGGATCAGGGCGTTGGCGTCGTCGGGTGAGCCGATCCGGCCGAGCGGGGTGGCCCGGAGGATGGCCGACCGCTCGGCGTCGTCCAGGTCCGGCGGCGGCTCGATCGTCCCCGGCTGCACCATGGTGACGGCGACGTGGGGGGCGAGCTCCTTGGCCAGGGCCAGGGTCATGGTGGTCAGGCCCCCCTTGGCCACGATGTAGGGCAGGTAGCCGGACCGGGGGCGTTCGGTCGACCAGTCGCCGACGGTGACGATCTTCCCCTTGAGGCCCGGGGGGCCGTCCATCCCCGGCTGCCCGAGCATCGCCTTGCCGGCGGCCACGGCGGCGAAGTAGGGGGCGCTCAGGTTGGCGGCGATCATCCGGTGGTAGTGCTCGGGGGTCAGCTCCCGGAAGGGGGTCCGCTCGTAGATGCTCGCCATGTTGACCAAGGCGTCGATCCTGCCGAACCGATCGACGACCTCGGCCACGGCCCGATCCGCCTGCTCGGGGTCGGCCAGGTCGGCCTCGACGGCCAGGGTCTCGGCCCCCCGGGCCCGGCAGTCGGCCAGGGTGGACTCGATCGCCTCCCGGCTGGTCCGGTAGGTCATGGCGAGCTTCGCCCCCCGGTCGGCGAGGAGCCTCGCCAGCTCGCCGCCGACCCGGCGGCCCCCGGTGATGAGCACGGCCTTGCCGGGCAGGTTCACAGGCCCCTCCAGGGCACGTCGGCCACGCCGGATCGGGCGTTGGCCGATCGGGCGAGCACGAACAGGTAGTCGCTCAGGCGGTTCAAATAAACGATGATCGGCTCGGGGACGTGCTGCCCCGGTGCCTGGGCCAGGGAGACGACGGCCCGCTCGGCCCGTCGGCAGACGGTCCGGGCCAGGTGCAGCCTCGCGGCGATCGGGGTCCCGCCGGGGAGGATGAAGTGCTCCAGCCTCGGCAATTCGGCGTCGAGGGCGTCGATCTCTCGCTCCAGCCGATCGGCGAAGTGCCCGGGGACGGCCCCGTGGAAGGGCCCCTCCGGATCCGGGTCGGCCAGGGCGGCGCCGACGGCGAACAGCTCCTCCTGCACCAGGCCGAGCTTGCGGTCCAGGTCCAGGCCGATCTCCCGGTCGGCCCGGGCGACGCCGAGCACGGCGTTCAGCTCGTCGACCGTGCCGTACGCTTCGATCCTCCGGTCGTCCTTCGGGACCCGGCCGGGCCCGAGCAGGCCGGTGGTGCCGTCGTCGCCGGTTTTCGTATAAATCTTTGCCAAGGAACCAGTTCCTCCGGGCGGGAGGCGCCCGCGGGCTCGTCTCGGTGTGCGGCTTCGGGCCGATTGGCGGGGCGGGACGCAGCCCCTATACTAGTCCCGCCGCCGGGGGTCGAACAGGGACGCCCCGGGCCCGATCACCTGGGAGGCCCTCGACGATGACGCTCACCCTCGCGATGCTCTCGGCCCTGCTGCCGGCGACGATCGCCCCGCAGCAGCAAGGGGGGCGGCCGTCCCCCTACGGCGGGCCCCCCGGCGCCGAACAGATGTCGATGGAGGAGGTCGCGGCGAACGAGGCCCGGCACCTCAAGGACATCCGCCAGGTCACCTTCGGCTTCGCCAAGGCCGGCGAGGGGTACTTCAGCCCCGACGGCACGTCGATCATCTTCCAGGCCGCCCGCTGGCCCGAGCCGACCACGTTGCAGGCCCCCCCGGAGGGGTGGGATGCGTACCAGATCTACACCGCCGAGCTGATCCCGGGCGCAGAGCCGAAGCTCGTCAGCACAGGGGAGGGCAAGTGCACCTGCGCCTTCTTCCACCCCGACGGCAAATCGATCCTCTTCGCCTCCTCGCACCTCGACCCCGCCCTCGAGGACGGGTCGGCCGAGTCCGACGGCCAGAAGGCCCCGGCCTACAGCCGGTCGGAGCGCTACGCCTGGGACTTCGACCCGCACATGGACATCTTCCGGGCCGAGCCCGACGGCTCGGGCCTCGTCCGGATCACCGAGGCCCCCGGCTACGACGCCGAGGGGAGCTACTCGCCCGACGGCTCGAAGATCGTCTTCACCAGCTTCCGGGACGGCGACGCCGACATCTACGTCATGGACGCCGACGGCTCCGACGTCCGGCAGATCACCAACGCCCCCGGTTACGACGGCGGCCCCTTCTTCTCCCCCGACGGCAAGTCCCTCATCTACCGGAGCGACCGGGAGCAGAACGACCTGCTCCAGATCTTCGTCAATAGCGTCGAGGGGGACGACGAGCGGCAGCTCACCGACAACGAGCACGTCAACTGGGGCCCCTACTTCCACCCCGACGGCCGACACCTCGCCTACGCCACCAGCGAGCAGGGGCACTTCAACTACGAGGTCTACCTGCTCGACGCGGAGACCGGCGCGAGGGAGCGGATCACCTACTACCCCGGCTTCGACGGCCTCCCCGTCTTCAGCCCCGACGGGACCAAGATGATGTGGACCTCCAAGGGCCGCACCGCCGACGAGACGAGCCAGTTGTTCATCGCCGACTTCGTGCTCGACCCCGAGGGCGATGCGGCCGACGCCGACGAGGCCCCCTGACCGGGGGCCTCGATCCCCGGGGTCGGGACGGCCCCGGGGACCCGATTCCCCCCTCCCCCCCGGAGCCCGCCCCCCCCATGAACGCCACGGACGTGATCCGCAGCACCATCGACATGAGCGCGATGTTCGTCGACACCTACCTGAAGGACCTCTCCGACGCCGACCTGCTCATCCGGCCGGTGGAGGGGATGAACCACATCGCCTGGCAGCTCGGGCACCTGATCGGGTCCGAGCGGCACTTCGTCGAGTTGATCAAGCCCGGCACCTCGCCCGCCCTGCCGCCCGGCTTCCAGGAGGCACACGCCAAGGGCACGCACGCCGAGGACGACCCCTCGAAGTTCTACCCCCGGGAGCGATACCAGGAACTCTGGGGGGCCCAACGCCGGGCCACCCTCGCCCTGCTCGAGAGCCTCTCCGACGAGGACCTCGACCGCACCGACGAGACGTTCCCGTCGTTCGCCCCCACCGTCGGCGCCATCATGAACATGGTGGGCAGCCACCCGATCATGCACGTCGGCCAGTTCGTCGCCGTCCGCCGCAAGCTGGGCAAGCCGATCACCATTTGATCGGGGCGAGGCCGCCCCCGCCCCCGTCGAGGGAGGGCGGGGGTCAGCCGACGGGCCGGCCGGGGGCCCGGGAGGCGACCCGGGCGTAGATGGCGAGGATCGCCTCGGCCTTGCGGTCCCAGGCGTACTGATCGACGACCTTCCGGCGCCCGGCCGCTCCCATCCGGCGGCGGAGGTCCGGGTCGCCGGCCAGCCGGAGCATGGCCGAGGCGAGGCCCGAGACGAAGCCCTCCCGGGAGTCGGGCGGGACGAGGATCCCGCAACTCGGGTCGAGGTAGTCGGCCGGGCCCCCCCAGTCGGTGGCGACGACGGGTCGGGCCATCGCCATCGCCTCCAGGACGACGGCGCCGCCGCATTCGTAGAGGCTGGGGAGCACCAGGGCGTCGGCCCGGGAGAGCCGCCGGGAGCACTCGGCCTGGGGCTGCCAGCCGAGGAACTCGACGCGGTCGGGGCCGTCGCCGCCGATCAGGCCGAGTCCCCGGGCCTTTTCTTCCAGGGAGGGGCGCATCGGGCCGTCGCCGAGGATCTCCAGGAGGGCGGGGGCCTGCGCGACGACCCGGGCGAAGGCCTCCAGCAGCAGGTCGACGGCCTTCCAGTCCACCAGGCGGCCGAGGAAGGCGAAGCGGGGGAGGCCGTCCCGGTCGGAGTCGGGCCGGGGGTCGTCGGGGGCGTCCCAGACGTCGAGGTCGACGCCGTTCTCGACCAGTTCGATCACCTCCCCCCTGGCCCCGGAGGGCAGCGCGAGGGCGGTCCGCCGGTTGGCGACGAGCAGGGCGTCGGCCCGGAGCTTGCCGGGGATCAGCCGGTGGGCGAGCCAGGAGGCGCGTCGGCCGACCTGGTAGAGCAGCCGGGTGGCCGCGCCGTCGTAGCCGCGGAAGGCGTCGGGGAAGTCCATGCCGCCGTTCATCGGCCCGATGATGACCGGCACCCCCAGGCCGCCGATCAGCGAGGGGGCCTTCGGCGAGACCGGGATCGGCTGGTGCACGAGGCCGACGCCGTGGTCCCGGATCAGATCCCGGGCGGCCCGGCGGAGCTGCCACTGGGTGACCAGGGTCAACAGCGTGTCGGTCGTCATGGCGGCGACCCGACCCGGCAGCACCGAGCCGACCCGCCAGAGCAGGCGGTGGATGGCCCGGTCGGGGACGAAGACGACGCGGTCGAGGTCGTCGGGGAAGGCCCCGGCCACGGCGTCCCGGCAGCGCTCGTGGACGACCAGCCGGGCGCCGACGCCCCGCTTGCGGAGCACCCGGAAGAAGTGGAAGGGCAGGGCGGCCTCCCCCCCGAACTCCAGCGAGGCGTGCTGGGCGACGATCGCCACCTCCGGCACGGCGTCGGCCGGGCCTCCGGGGCCGGTCGGTCGGGCACTGGTCGAGGCGCTGGCCTGCGTCATGGGATCCCCCGGGGGTCGTTCGGCTCGCTCCGAGGGCCATTATCCGGGGTCCGGAGCGGGCCTCGCAACCCGATCGGCGAGGCGGCCGGGGTGGAGTGCCCGGCGAGAGCCCGATCGGGGAGCCCCGGGCGTCGATTAGGGGCAACGCCCGGCCGGCGGGCCCGATCGCGGCGAATACGCTGCGACCCCTCATTTCAGCTCGGTACGCCCGCAGGCCCTCGACGTGGTTGATCTCGCAGCCGTCCGGCCCGCCGATGTGCTTCACGTAGATCGACGCCGGCCGGTGCCGCACCTTCATCCGCGGGGTCTGCTCGGGGAGCAACCGGCCCCCTACCCGCTCCTGGCGACGGACGACGGCGGAGTCGCCGTCGTGGCGTTCCCGCCGCTCGACCAGGCCGACCAGGACGTCGCTGAGCAACCGCTTGGCCTCGGGCCCCTCCAGCCGGCCCGAGGGCCAGCCCGGCGGAGGGGCTGTCCGCCGCCAACGCCCGCCCGTGCGGCCTGAGCGGAGGGCCGGGTCGCCACCGCGGTGACGCCCGGCCGCAGCCGCCGGCGTGCGAGCGCCCTCGCCGGCCGCCGGCCGCGCGGGGACCGGGCGCGGCGACCATCAACGGGCCGCCGCCGACATCGCCCCGGGTGGGCCCGTCGGCCCAGGCCGGGGCGCCCCCGCGGGGGGATCGGAGGACCGGGGGACGGTCAGCGACCCGGGCCGAAGCCGCCGAAGCCCAGGCCGGGCCGCACCCCCAGCCCGGAGGCCGGCCCGCCGAGGCCGCCCGGATTGCCGCCCATGCCCAGGCCCGGTGCGCCGAAGCCCAGGCCGGGCCGGACGCCCAGCCCGGAGTACGGCCCGCCGAGGCCGCCCGGGTTGTAGCCGTATCCGTACCCGCCGGGATAGCCAGCCGTGCCGCCGGCATACCCGCCGTAGTCGTATCCCCCGCCGGCCATGGCGTAGCCGCCCCCGGCGTCGTAGTAGCCCGTGGTGCCCGCGTAGGTGTACCCCGCGGAGTTATACCCCGCGTAGCAGGTCGTGGCGGTCGCGCGGGCCCGACGCCGATGGCACGCCTCGGACGTCGTCGCCAACGCGACGATCAAGGTCGGGGCAATCAGGAGGCTCCACCTCAAGGTGCGCGTCATCATCGATTCTCCCACGGGGCCCGCGGCAATCACGAAGGTACTCGCACGATCGCGGTGCCACGCGACGTCGCATCGGTCCCGCACGGGCCACCATAATGTGCCCAATCCCTAGAATCTAGATATCCCGGCAAATTGCCATGCCAGCGGATTGATATCATGCGATCGTGTTTGCTCTTTTGCCCTGGCGCCTCCGCCGACGAGCGTCGCGGCCGGCAGTCGGCTCGGGAGGGTCGACGGTCGAACATCCTGCCATCGTCGGTGGCCTCCGGTCCCGAGGCCCGCCCGCCCCGCACGATGACGCACCGCCCGGGAGGCGTTGGTTGCCCCCGGGGCGGGGCCGGTCGACCCGAGGTATGACGCGCTTCCCGGTATCGAGCCGGCCTCGGGCGATTCGCCCCCCGCCGCCGACGCGACGGCGACGGCGACGGCGACGGGCGCCGGAGATTAGGGGTCGCGCAAGAAGAAACTGGTGAAATTCCGGGGGTGGGTGGCCGGGGTCTCGTCCGCGAGACCCCGGCCGGGAGGCCATCGCACCGGGGTCTCGCGGACGAGACCCCGGCCACCCCGGCACGTGCCCCTCCAGATCTCTGACCAGGTTATCCTTGCGCGACTCCTTAGTACGCCTTCACGATGGCCGTCGACATCTGGTAGTCGTAGGGCTTGTCGCCCGTCAGCGGGAACTCCCAGTAGTGCAGGAACCAGAAGTTGTTCGCGATGTGGAACCGCGTGCCGGGGCCGACCCCGACGTAGGTCGGGAGGTTGTCATCCTCGAGGGGGACGATGAGGTTGCAGTTGGCATAGAGCACGAGGTCGCCGAACGGCACGTCGTGGGGCGTGAAGTAGCGGCCGAGCGCCAGGGCGGCGTTGTAACTCGTCTGGGAGGTCGACTCGCCGAACACCAGTCCCCCCCCGGGCTCGATCACGGGGTCCGGCCGCTGGTCGTTCTTGTTCAGCGGGACGTTGATGCCCGTCCCGCCGCGGAACACCCACGCGCCGCCGCCCGGGTTGCTCCAGAACGAGTAGCGGGGGAAGATGGTCATGAGATCCCCCCCCGTCTCGGTCTGGCCCGTCGGCACGATCGCACCCAGGGTGAACAACTGCGTGAACGACTCCGTCTCGGAGAGCAGGAACGACCCGGCGATGGAGATGTCGCCGAAGTCCGAGCGGTAGCCTCGGGTCGGGTCCTCGGTCCCGTTGGCGGTGACGAACGGCACGTTGAGGAACAGCTCGAACCGGCGGCTGAAGGGGATGAAGATGGCGGCGTCCCCCCGGTAGCCATTCCCGCCGTACGGCCGGTTGAGGTTGTTCTGGTAGATCATATCCACGAGCCAGAGCCGGTAGAAGACGCCCTCGAACGCCCCCAGCCAGCCGTGGCGCGGCGTCAGGCCGGATCGCCCGGCGGGGCCGCCGGCCCAGGGCTCGAGCCAGCCCTCGCTGAAGAAGGTGCCGAGCGAGAGCGGCCGCCATTTGCCCGGGGCGGAGGCGTCGCCGAAGATCGACTCGGCGATCGTGTCGAGGACCCCCATCTCGACCCGGGGCATCGGGGGCGCCGCGCCGTAGCCGGGGGGATACGCGGGCCCGGGTGCGGTCACCGGGCCGGTCATCACCATCGGCGCCGGAAGGCCGTCGTAGAGGTCGGAGAGGCCCGGCGCCGGCATCCCGGCCGGCGGCAAGGGGGGTGGCGGGGCTTGCGCCCGGGCAACGCCCGCGGACGCGATCAGAGTGACGGTGAGGGCGGCTGCGAACCGGCCTCGCAGGCGAAGGGGGCGGCATCCTGCCATCGGTCCACCTTCAGGAATTTGGAGTTGCTGGCATCCCCGTCCTGTCCGTCGGATGCCCGAATGTCGGCCAACGCCCGAGTCCCAGGGCCTCGGGAAACGGTTTGCCCGGGTATCTGACTGATCTCATCGGCTTGAAGCGAGTTCCGACTTGGATCCGGGCAGTGGGATTCTGATCTCCAGCTGGTTGTTTCAGGGTCAGGGCCTCATCGTGATGTCGATCGGCCTCACGGCCCCCCCGTCGCCACCCCGGTGGGGAACGCCGTCTCGGGAGGTGTCTAAAACCGCACTGACGCCCTCGTCCAGGTTTTTCGCCCCCGAATCTCGCCGTGAGCGTTCGAGGCGGCTTCGAAGGAGTCCGTCGATTCCTGCGGTATGATGACATCTGGAGAATTCGGTCCGCCTCGGATGGAATCGCCGGGGATCGATCGCCTCGACGGCGAGCGGTCGCCGGATCATCTCACCCTTCACGCGGGCCGCCAGCACGTCCTCCGGTCGTCGGGGCATCGTCCCAGGGTGCCCACATCCGCCGTCGGCCGACCTTCGGACCTCGCGATCGCCACCTGGACGTGGTGACGCCGAGCGTGTGACCACACGAGGTACCATCATGGCGCATGATCAGCGAACCGAGGCCGCCGCGCCGGACGGCGAGGCGCAGGGCCCGGCGGACGGACAACCCTCGGTCGAGCAGGCGGCGACGGTCCTGGACGCCGCCTTGGCGGTCAACGCGGAGGCCCACCGGCTCATCCTGACCTTCGCGCTGGCCGGCGCCCTGGTGACGGCCCTGCCGTCGGCCTCCTGGATGTACGAGCTGAAGCTCGTCGTCGTCCTGCTCCTCAACGGGTTCATGATCCGCGAGGTCGGCCGGCGCTGGGGGAATTCCCGGGGCCAGGGGCCGCTGACGATCGCGATCGCTGCTTTGGGGCTGATCGGGGCGGTGGCGGTGGCGGTGATGGCGTTCATGGTCGTCTTCTCGATCAGCCTGTACGTGCCGGTGGTCCGCAGCTGGGCCGAGGCGGCCGCCTACTTCGCCCTGACCCTGGCCGTCGGCCGGGTGGCCAACGAGTATTTCCAGGGGGCCCGCACGGTGGACCGCGATCGGCTCGCCCGGCTGATCGCCCGGCGTCGGGCCCGCCGGGGGGCGGAGCAGCAGCGGGAGGCGGCCCGATGGACCCGGCGCCGAGTCCTGCTGGGCGGCGTCGGGTTGGGGCTCGTGGCGGGCAGCGTGGCCGACTTCTTCCGCTGGCGGCGCTCGGTCGCCCGGGGGAGGGCCCCGGTCGAGGGGGCGGTCGGGGACCCCTTCGCCGCCGCTTACGCGACGGAGGCGGCCTGGCAGGCGGAGGTGCGGTCGATCCTGGACCTCGGCGAACGGGTCGCGATCCCTCCGCCGAGGGTCCCCTACGACCGCGACGAGGCCCGCCGGATGATCTTCGCCTGCAAGATGGCCGTGATGCAGTACCGCATCGGCCGGGCGGCTCCCGACTACTCGGGGAATGTGACCCGCGTCCGGGAGTTCGCGCAGGTCTTCGGCGACGACCCGATGATGGCCCGCTTCTTCGCCGAGGCCATCCAGTTCCGCGACCGCTTCGGCACCTCGGACCAGGTCGCCACGCTCGTGGCCGAGCAGGAGTTCTACGAGCAATACCTGGACGTGGAGCACCCTCCCCTCTGGGAAGGGGCCGAGAGCCCGATGCAGCGCCTCGTCCGGCCGGTCGAGACGGCGCTCTATGAGACGGTGCCCCGCTACGTCCGCCACGAGTACCGCCTCCCGGTCTTCGTCGGCTTCGTGCTGAAGACCGAGCGCGCCAACGTGGTCGTCTTCCGGGGCACGCAGACCTCGGCCGAGTGGCTGCACAACCTCTCCAGCACCCAACGCCCCTACACCGACCCCGAGTCGGGCCGGTTCTGCGGCTGGATCCACGGCGGCTTCCTGGCGATGGCCGCCCAGATCCGGCCCAGGCCCGTCGAGGTGGCCGCGCTGCTCGACCCGTCGAAGCCCTGCTACATCGCCGGGCATAGCCTCGGCTCGGCGGTGGCGACGATCTGGGCCTTGAGGCTGGCGCTGCTCCGGCCGGAGCTGTCGGAGCAAATCCGCCTCTATTCGTTCGCAGGCCCTCGGGTCGGCGACCCTGCCTTTGTCAAGGCGTTCGGCGAGCTGGTCCCCAACGCCTATCGGGTCGTCAACCTGGCCGACAGCATCACGCTCGTGCCGGCCTCGACGATGGGCAAGACGTTCGCGCACGTCGGCCAGCAGGTCTCCTTCGTCGGCGCCGCCGGCGAGCTGCTGCTCAACCACGTGGTCGACCTCTACCAGCTCGCCCTGGATCGTGGCGTCGAGACGACCGAGGAGCTGCCCCCGGTCCGCACCTGAGGGCATCCTCTGCGCGGGACTGCGGTGCGCCCTCCGCCCCAGATAACGCACCGCTCAGGAGCGATATGGGCTCCTCAGGCCATGCTCTCACAGCGGATGCGGTCCGGTCGGCCAGGCTGTCGACTTTCGGCAGAGCCGTCGTCATCAATTCGTCCTGAGTTGTCCGATCGCCACGTCTTGGGCCCGGAAGCGGAAGGCGTGGACGGCGGGCATCGGGCCGGTCGGCGGTCGTGCGCCCGGCCACCCCGGTCCGCAATGGTTACGGCTCGACGCAATTCCGTATCAGACGATCGATGACGTTCGGCCCACGGGGCCGGTCGAGGCCGCGGGCCGGGGGCATCGCGGTGGTCGTCACTCAACCGGGGCGGATTGCGACGGGTAGCGTGCCCGGAGCCACAGCCAGTCGCGTCGCAGGTCGTCCGGGCCGACGGTGATGAGCCCTCCGGTCTCCTGGAATTGATGTCCCGAGAGGACGCGGGCGATCCGGACGAGGTCTCCCACCGGCCGAGCGTCGGGCCGGAGGCCCCAGATCCGGGCCGTGCCGTCGTCGCCGGCGGTGACGACGCGGGAGCCGTCGGGACTGAACGCCGCGTGCCGCACGACTCTCCCGTGGCCGAGATGAGGTGTCAGGGGAGCTCCGGTGTCGGCGTCCCAGACCCGCGCCGTCCCGTCGTCGCTGGCGGTGACGACGGCACGGCCGTCGGGGCTGAACGTGGCGTGCCACACAGGCCGGCCATGCGCCATCGACGGCGTGATCGGCTTGCCGGAGTCAGCATCCCAGACCCGCGCCGTGCCGTCCTCGCTGGCGGTGAGGACGCGCGTCCCGTCCGGGCTGAACGCGGCAACCGCCACCGAGCGGCCGTGCATCAACGACCGTGAGAGAAGCTCGCGGCCGGTGTGGGCGTCCCAGACCCGCGCCGTCCCGTCGTAGCAGGCCGTAGCGATGCGCGACCCGTCCGGGCTGAACGACGCGTAGACCACCGCGTAATCCTCCCCGTTGCCGTGCCGGAGCGGGCGTGAGATTGGGACGCCGGTGTGGGCGTCCCAGACCCGCGCCGTGCCGTCGTTGCCGGCGGTGACGACGCGGGAGCCGTCGGGGCTGAACGCCGCATGCGTCACGATCGAGCCGTGACTCAGGGTTGCGATCAGCACGCCGGTCGCCGCATCCCAGACCTTGGCCGTGCCCTCGCCCGGGGCCACGCCCTCGGTCGCGGGCCTGGCGACCCGATCGATTCGATTGATGGTCCGCCCCACCGGGGCGTCTCCGCCGGCCGTGATGACGCGGGACCCGTCGGGATCGAACGCCGCGTGCCAGACCATGGCGCCGTGCTTCAGGGTCCTGAGGTGCGCGCCGGTGGCCGCGTCCCAGATCCGGGCCGCGCCGTCCTCGCCCGCGGTGACGACATAGCGGCCGTCGGGGCTGAACGCCGCGTGCTGCACGTGCAACACGGCCGAGTTGTGCTCAAGGGTCCTGAGGTGCGCGCCGGTGGCCGCGTCCCAGATCCGGGCCGCGCCGTCCTCGCCCGCGGTGACGACATAGCGGCCGTCGGGGCTGAACGACGTGCTCCACACGCCGGGACCGTGCCTCAGGGTCAGGCGTGGCATCTCGACGGCCACATCCCAGACACGGGCCGTGCCGTCGTCGCTGGCGGTGACGACGCGGCGGCCGTCGGGGCTGAACGCCGCCCGCTGCACCGGCCCGCAATGCACCAGCGTGGCACGCAGCGCGCCGGTGTCGGAGTCCCAGACCCGCGCCGTCTTGTCGTCGCTGGCGGTGACGACGCGGCGGCCGTCGGGGCTGAACGCCGCGTACAACGCGAGCGTCCTGTGCTTTAGCGGCGACGTGAGGGGCATGCCGGTGTCGGCGTCCCAGACCCGCGCCGTCCCGTCGTGGCTGGCGGTGACGACGCGGGAGCCGTCGGGGCTGAACGCCGCGTGCCAGACGATGCCGTCGTGCACGAGGGTCGTGAGGGGCATGCCGGTGTCGGCGTCCCAGACCCGCGCCGTCCCGTCGTAGCAGGCCGTGACGACGCGGCGGCCGTCGGGGCTGAACGCGCCGCGCCGCACCTGTCGGTCGTGCTCCAGCGGTGACGTGACGGGTGCCCCGGTGTCGGCGTCCCAGACCCGCGCCGTCTTGTCATTGCTGGCGGTGACGACGCGGGAGCCGTCGGGGCTGAACGTCGCGTGCCAGACCATGGCGCCATGCCTCAAGAGCTTCGGCTGGCCGCCGATCGCGAGCTCCCAGATCCGGGCCGCGCCGTCGTGGCCGGCGGTGACGACGCGACGGCCGTCGGGGCTGAACGCCGCGTGCTGCACCCCAGTGCCGTGCTCCAGGGTCTCGAGCAGGTCCCCGGTGGAGGCATCCCAGATTCGTGCCCGACCGTCCACGCTCGCCGTGACGATGCGGCGGCCGTCGGGGCTGAACGCCGCGTGCCGCACCGCGTCGCCGTGCCTCAGTGACGCGATCAGTTGCCCGGTCACCGCGTCCCAGACGCGGGCCGTCTTGTCATTGCTGGCGGTGACGACGCGGCGGCCGGCGGCGTCGTAGACCGCGGAGGCGACCCCGCCGTCGTGGCCCCAGACCTGGACCAGGCGGGGGCAGCCGCCCAGGACGGCGGCGAGCCGGATGCGATGGTCCCGCTCGCGATCCGGGTCGGCGCCATCGCGGCGGAGTGCCTCGGCGAACCAGGGGAGCGAGCCCAGCGGGTCCCCCCGATCCAGGGACCGGACACCGGCGTCGACGAGCTGCCGGACGAAGAGGCGGCGGTATTCCTCGGCGGTGTGTCGGAGCTGGATCGCCGCCAGCGTCGCGCCGACGGCCGCCGCGACCAGCAGCAGTGACAGGGCGGTCGACAGGGCGGCAACTACCGGGTTGCGACGGCACCAGCGCCAGGTCCGCTCCGGCGGCGAGACGGGCCGCGCGCGGATCGGGCGGCCCTCCAGCCACCGGCCCAGGTCCGCCGCCAGCTCGCCCGCCGAGGCGCACCGCCGCTCGGCCGGCTTCTCCAGGCACTTCAGGCAGATCGTCTCCAGGTCGCGCGGCACGGCTGCGTTCAGCCGCCGCGGCGGCACCGGATCACGTTCCACGACTTGCCGGAGCGTGTCGGCCACCGTCGCCGCCTGGAACGGCGGCCGGCCGGTCAACGCCGCGTACAGCGTCGCCCCGAGGCCGTACACGTCGGCCGCCGGCCCGACCTCGACATTGCGGCCCTCGGCTTGCTCGGGCGGCATGTAGCTGGGAGTGCCCACGACAGCCCCCGAGCGGGTCAGGCCGCTGTCGCCCTCGACCCGCTTGGCCAGGCCGAAGTCGGTCACCCGCGGCCGGCCGCGCCCGTCCAGGAGGATGTTGGCCGGCTTCAGGTCGCGGTGCAGGACGCCGCGGCCGTGGGCGTACGCGACGGCCTCGGCCACCTGCTGGAGCAGCTCGGCGGCGCGGCGCGACGGCAGGGGGCCCGCGGCCAGCTCCTGGGCCAGGCTGCGGCCGGCGACGTAGCCCATCGAGAAGAAGTCCTGGCCGCGGTGGCGGCCGACCTCGAAGACGGGCACGATGCCGGGGTGGTCCAGGGCGGCGGCCGCCTCGGCCTCCAGGCGGAAACGACGGACGTCGCCCTCGTCGGCGAGGTGCCCGGCCCGGATCACCTTCAGGGCCACGGGGCGGTTGAGGCTGATCTGGCGGGCGCGGTAGACGACGCCCATGCCGCCCCGGGCGATCTCCTCCAGCAGCTCGTAGTCGCCGAAGCAGCGGACCGTGCCCGGCGCCAAGTTCGCCGGCCCGGCCGCGATCGCGGTCGGGTCCGACAGGCGGAACGATCGGGTCACCGCGTCCGGCTCGAGGCCCCCGGCCGTGTCGCCGGCCGGGCCGGCCCGCCGCACGCAGGCCGGGCAGAGCCCGAGCGGGGCCTCGGCCGATAGCGCGTCGCCCCAGAGCGGGCAGGTCGGGTCGGACGACATGAGTTGCCCCCCGGGAAAAAATTCTATCCATTCAACCGGCGGGATCATTATCATGAGTAAAGGCACGGTTCCTTTCGATCCATCCCTCTAAACAGAGGGGTCGTCCCGCGCCGCCCGGGCGGGGGAGCGCCTCATGGGCAAGTCGTCCAGGCCCCGGCTGCGCGAGCTCAGGGATGCGTACCGCCTGGTCGGCGAGTGCCGCGACCTCGGCGGCCGGGTGCGGGATTGGAGGGAGCACCTGCTCGCCGGGCTCCGTCGCCTCGTCGGCGCCCAGGTCGGCCTGGCGGCAGAGGTGCGCGGCGACGGGCCCACCTGGAAGGAGGCCCTGCACGCGCCGGCCGACGTCGGCTGGGACTCGGCCGCCGCCCGGGCGGTGCTGATGGACTTCGAGATGGAGCGGAGCCCGGCAGACGACGTCACCTTCGCGCCGCTGGTCGGCCTGGCGCGGCCGCTGGTGACGCGGAGGCGCGAGCAGCTCATCGCCGACGACGCCTGGTACTCCTCGGCCGTCTTCAACGAGTATCGTCGGACCTCCGGGGTGGATGACTGGGTCCACTCGCTATCCGCGCTGGGCGATCCGCGGGCGATCCACCTCATCGTCCTGCTCCGCCCGCCCGGCGCGGCGCGGTTCGCCGAGCGGGAGCGTCGCCTGGTGCACCTGCTCCACCACGAGCTCGCTCGGCTGGTGGGCCCGGTGCTGCTCCGCGAGCCGGACCGGGTCATCACCGGGCTCCCGCCCCGGCTCCGCCAGGTCCTCGAGTGTTTGCTCGAAGGGGATAGTGAGAAGCAGGTCGCGGTGCGGCTGGGGCTGAGCCGCCCCACCGTGCACGAGTACGTGACGGCCCTGTACCGGCGCTTCGAGGTGTCGAGCCGGGCGGAGCTGCTCGCCCGCTGCCTCCGCCTGCAGGCCCGGTGAGGCCGCCGCCCCGTTCGGGTGGGGCCGCCGTCGGTATGGCTCCTACGAGTTCCGCCTCGACTTCCTCACAATCGGCCTACTCGGCCTCCGGCCACCCCCTCCCCCGCATGCAGGGGAGGGGGTCGGAGACGACCGATCCCGTCAGGGCTCCCCCCGCGTGGGCCACGGGGCGGGCCCGATCGGGGTGATCGGTCGGGGGCTCCTGTGGTAGAATGGGGGGGGCGATCCTCCCGCCCGCACTCGAGCAGACCGAGCCCGATCATGCCCCGAGACGACGTGACCGCCGTGCTGCTCATCGCCCACGGCAGCCGGCATGAGCCGGCCAACGCCGACCTGCGACGGCTCGCCGCCCGGATGGCGGGCGAGGGCCGCTACCCGATCGTCGAGCCCGGATTCCTGGAGCTGACGACGCCGGAGATCCCCGAGGCGGGGGACCGATGCGTCTCCCGGGGGGCGACCCGGGTCCTGATGTTGCCGTACTTCCTGTCGATGGGCGTCCACCTGCTGCGGGACCTGACCGCCGCCCGGGAGGGCCTGGCCGCCCGGCACCCGGGGGTGTCGTTCCTGCTCGGGCCCCCGCTGGGGCCCGACCCGATGCTCGACCGGCTGGTGGCCGATCGCGTCTCCCGGCTCGACGCCGGGGAGCTGTCGCCGATCGACACCCCCTCGGCCGAGGCCGCCGCCCGGTTCGCGCCGAGGGACGGCTGAGGCCCGGGGCGGCGGCCCGGGGATGGGACCTGTCTTCGGCCGGGGGATGCCGTTAGGCTCGGGGGGGCCGTCTCGGGCCGGTGACGCGTCGATGCGCCCGGCCGACCTGCTCCCGTTGGTCTTTGGGATGAGAGTGATCGAATGGACGACCGACCTCGCCCCGGGAGGGGGCGGATCGGGCTGTTTCACGTCGCCTTGCCGAGCTGCGTGATCGTGGCCCTGACCGGGATCCTCTGGCCCGAGACGTTCTCCGGCGCCGTCTCCGAACTGACCTCGACGTTCTTCGAGACGCTCGACTGGTTCTTCATGGGCTCGGTGACCGGGTTCCTGGTGCTGGCCGCCTGGCTGGCGATCGGGCCGTATGGGTCGATCACGCTGGGCCGGCCGGGGGACACGCCGGAGTTCTCCACGGCCTCCTGGCTGGCGATGCTCTTCGCGGCGGGCATGGGGGTGGGGCTGCTGTTCTGGGGCGTCGCCGAGCCGATGACCCACTTCGCCTCGCCCCCGCTGGGTGAGCCGCTTTCCCCCGAGGCGGCGAGGCAGGCGATCGTGCTGACGATGCTGCACTGGGGCTTCCACGCCTGGGCGGTCTACAGCGTCGGGGCCCTGGTGCTGGCGTATTTCCACTACCGCAGGGGGACCTCCTTCCTGGCCGGGGCGCCGATCCGGGCGGCCTTCACCGGGAGGTGGGTGAGGCCGGTGGCGGACCTGGCCGACCTGGTCGCGGTGCTGGCGGTGGCCCTGGGCGTGGCGGGGTCGCTGGCGATGGGGGTCTTCCAGCTCCAGACGGGCCTGAACCTGGTGGTGGGCACGCCGGCCGACGCGACCTGGTTCGCGTTGCTCCTGCTGCTCGTCCTCTTCGCCGCCTTCATGACCTCGGCGGCGACCTCGCTGGACAAGGGGATCAAGATCCTCAGCAACGTGAACATGTCGCTGGCGATCCTGCTGATGGCCTTCGTCCTGCTCGTCGGGCCGACGCCGTTCCTGCTCCGCTGCCTCATCACCGGCCTGGGGGACTACCTCTCGGCGCTGCCGAGCCTCTCGTTCCGGCTCTACCCCCATGAAGATCTGAGGGAGTGGGTGGGCTCCTGGACGTTGACCTATTTCATCTGGTGGATCGCCTGGGCGCCGTTCGTGGGGATCTTCATCGCCCGGATCAGCAAGGGGAGGACGATCCGGGGGTTCGTCGCGGGCGTCCTGCTGGTGCCGACGGCCTTCTCGCTGGTCTGGTTCTCCGTCTTCGGCGGCATGGGGATCTACGAGGAGACCCACGGGGCCGGCGGGATCGCCTCGGTGGTGGAGGAGGACGTGACGACGGCGCTGTTCGCGCTGCTGGACCGCCTGCCGGCCCCGGCGTTGCTGATGGGGACGGCCCTCGTGCTGCTGTTCGTCTTCGTGGTGACGAGCGTGGACAGCGCCACGTACGTGCTCGGCATGCTGACGAGCCGGGGGGCGATGGACCCCCCTCGGTCCCGGAAGTTCGCCTGGGGGATCACCCTGGCGGCCCTCGGGGCCGCGCTGACGCTGAGCAAGAACATCGCGGTGGTCCGGGCCGGGGCGATCAGCTTCGCCCTGCCCCTGACGCTCATCCTGCTCCTGCAGGCGGCGGCGCTGGTCCGGTCGCTCGCCACCGACCCGGGGCGGGCCCGGGGATCGGGGCGCACGGAAGGCGCGGCGGTCGACCGGCCTCGGCCCGGCGTGGAGGAGGCCTGACCGATGAAGACGCGCAGTTGCATCATTGGCCTGCTCCTGGCCTCGACGGTGCTCCCCGGCTGCGGTGGGGGGCGGGACTCGGTGGCGATCGGCTCGAAGGACTTCGTCGAGCAGGCGATCCTCGCCGAGATGGCCGCCGGCCTGCTGCGGGAGGCCGGGGTGCCCGTCTCCCGGATCAAGACGGCGACGGACAGCTACCAGGCCCAGGCGAACCTGAGGGAAGGGGCCGTCGACCTGATGGCGGAGTATTCGGGCACGGCCCTGAACCTGATCGGCGGGGAGGCCCCGGGGGGCGAGGCCGGGTCGTCGATCGAGGCGGCCAGGCACGCGTACGGCCCGCTGGGGCTGCGATGGCTGGGGCCGCTCGGGTTCGACAACGGCTACGCGGTGCTCGTCCCCTCGGGCCGGGCGTCGGCGCTGGGGCTCGCGAGCATCGACGACCTCTCGGATCCGGGCAAGTTCCCCGGGGGGATCCGGGTGGCCTGCCCCCCGGAGTTCCTCCGGAGGCCGGGGGACGGGCTCGGGCCGCTGGTGGAGGCGTACGGCATCCGGCTGTCGTCGCCGCCGGCGGTCATCCCCGACGTGTTGGACCGGATGCGGGCGCTGGAGGGGGGCCGGGTGGACGTGGCGATCGGCGTCGGCACCGACGGCGTGATCCCCGGGCTGGGCCTGCGGGTGCTGGACGACCCGAAAGGGTTCTTCCCCCCGTATGAGGCGGCGTTCGTCGTCCGGGACGAGGCGCTCCGGCGCTGGCCGGCGATCGAGGGGGCGCTGGCGCCGCTCTCGGGGAGGCTCGACGCGGAGGCGATGCGGGCGCTGAACGCCCGGGTCGAGATCCAGGGCCGCCGGCCGGCGATCGTCGCCCGGGAGTTCCTGGTCGACCGGGGGCTCCTGCCGGCCGAGCCGGAGGGGGGCTTGGTGTCGACCTCGACGGAGCTGGCGCTGGCGATCGACCGCCGGGACGACTTCGGCGACCTGGAGGCCGAGGCGGTCGTGGCGGCCCGGTCGGCGTTCCCCGACCGCCCGGTGTCGAGCACCCGGGTCGACGACCCGGCCGAGGCGGTCGCCCGGGGGGACGCGAGGATGGCCCTGATGGGGGCCGAGCGCTTCTTCCCCGGCCTGATCGACGGCGGCCCGGATCGGGAGACCCGGGTGGAGGCGGCGGCCGTGGTCGGCTTCCGGCTGGTCCACCTCGTCCGACGCCTCGGGGACGGGGCCGAGGATCCCCTCTCGGGGCGGGTCGGCGTGCCCCCGGAGGGGAGCGGCTCGGGGGCGATCGCCCGACGGATCCTCGGCCGGGGCCGCGAGCCCGAACTGGCCGGGACCGACCGGGAACTGGTCGAGGCGGTCCGCCGGGGGGGACTCGACGCGGCGATCGTGCTGGCCCCGGCCGGCGAGGTGCCGGGGCTCTCGCGGAGGTCGGGGGACGGCCCCCCCCTGGGGCTCCGCCCGCTGCCCGGCTGGTTGACGCCGGGCCGGGCGGTCCGGATGCCGTTCCTGAGGCCGGCCCGGATCGCCGCCGGCAGCTACGCCGGGCAGGACGGGCCGGTCGAGACGCTGGGGGTGCAGGTGCTGCTCGCCGGGCCGAGCCGACGGGCCGTGCCCCTGACGGCCAACAGCGGCCCGGCCTCGGCGCTGACGATCGCCGGGCTGCCGCTGGATCCCGAGGAGGTCGAGGCCCTGGCCGTCGCCACCGGCGTGCCCGAGGCCCCCGACCCCACGCTCCCCTCCTCCTGGGGCCGGCGCCCGGCCGAGGCCGATGACGAGGACTCGACGGCCGCCGCCATCCTGTCGACGGCGCTCAACGTGCTGGCCATCGCCTTCGTCGCCTGGGTCGTCCGCCTCGCGATGCAGCCGCCCGGGCCCCGGGCCCCGGGCGACCGGCCGGCGCCGGGCGAAGGCGATCGGACCTCGTCGGAGCCGGCCTGACGGCGGGCCCCGGGATTGGTGAGGACTCGAAGGGGCCGTTGCGGGGGCTTGCCGGGGGCCCGTACGATTGGGTCGGGATCGCCCGGCCCACGCGGCGCCGAGGGCGATCGGATCGAGGCGGCTCCCGTCCCCGAAGGCCATGCGACCATGAACGACGCCCGACCGACCCCGAGGCAGCAACTCCTGGCCGGTGCGGCGATCGGCGCCCTGGCGCTGGCCGGGTCGATCGGCGCGAGGGAGGCGGGCCGGGCCCGGTGCGAACCGGCCTGGGGGCCGATCCCGGGGGCCACGGCGGTCGGGCCGATCGGCTTCGACGTCGACCCGGATCCGGGGCCGGGGGCGACCGACCCGGGGCCGTCGGGGAGGCCCGCCGACGCCCCCGCTGAACCGGGGGGTTCCGCCCGGGGGCGGGATCGGCGATCATGAGGGGGATGCCGCAGCCCCCATCGAGTCGGACCGGGACGGCCGCGACGCGATCCCCTCCCGGGCCCGATCGGGCCCGACGCCCGCATCGGATCGAATCACTTCGGACGGATCCGGGACGCCCATGGCGATCGTCATCTGCAAGTGCGGCTCGTGGCTGAAGGCACCCGACCCGGATGAGGGCGGGTTCGGCCGATGCCCCTCGTGCGGGCGGGTGGTCGGCGCCGATGGCCAGATCCGGGATGCCGAGCCGTCCGAGCAGGTCGGGTTCTTCCGCCGGCTGGTCGGGCGGAAACGGCCGTCGGAGCAGTACCCGAAGCGGGGGAGGCCGCTGGGGCTGGGGGAGGCCCTGGCCTTCCCGCTGGTCGACGGGCCGGGGCTGATGCTGCTGGTCTTCTTCCCCCCGTTCCTGACGTTCATGTCGGTGCCGGTCTTCGACATCGTCATGTTCTTCCGGGACGCGCCCCGGGGCGGGTTCAACCCGCTGGCGCTCCTGCTCTTGCCGTTCGCCCTGCCGCTGGTGATCAGCTTCACCTTCGTCGCGGGGTACGTGCTCCTGTACCTCGCCCTGGTGCTGACCGACGGGGCGATGGGCCGCACCGACCACCCGAAGTTCCCGATCTGGGAGCGGCACACGATCCTCGAAGGCCTGGCCCGCTGGGTCTGGGCGGGGATCGTCGGGCTGGGGGTGGGGGCCCTGCCGATCGTGCTGTACGTGAAACTCCGGGGGGAGCTGGGGCCGGTCGACTGGGTGGCCATCGCGGCGCTGGTCGGCCTGGCCGCCGGTTACGTGCAGATGGGCCTGGCGGCGGCGATCCTGCACGACAACTTCGCGCTGGCACACCCGGTGAGCATCGCCCACGCCGTCCGGGTGATCGGCCGGGAATATCTCGCCCCGTGCATGCTGACGGCCTTCGCCCTGTTCCTGGCAGTCTTCGGCTGGCGACTGGTCATGTACCACGCGCCGACCGTGACGGCGGCGGGGCTGGGCCTGTGGGCCTTCTGGGTGTTCGTGCTGTACGAGGCGATGGTGATCATGCACGTCCTCGGCCGCACCTGCTACCGCAACGCGGCCGGGCTGGGCTGGTATCGCCGGGAGCCGAAGTGGAACTCCTGGGAGCGGCCGGGGCGGATCTACTCCAACTCCTGATCGCCCGCCCGGGTCCGGATCGGGTCGGATCGGAACGCGGCTTGCTCCGATGAATCGACCGACCGATTCCGCCCGACGATCGGCGGCCCCGGAGCACCGCGCCATGGCCCGGAAGAAGACCAAGAGCAAGTACACCAGGCCGGAACTCCGAGCGGAGATCAAGGAGGACCTCAAGGCCTCCGACAAGGGCGGCACGCCCGGCCAGTGGTCGGCCCGCAAGAGCCAACTGCTGGTGCGGGAGTACGAGAAGCGGGGGGGAGGCTACACCTCCGGCACCAAGGACGAGGCGGCGAAGTCCCTGGAGAAATGGACCGACCAGGACTGGCAGACCGTCGATGGGGAGGGAGACGCCCGCGAGGGCGGCAAGACCAAACGCTACCTGCCGAAGATGGTCTGGCAAGCCCTCAGCGACGAGGAGAGGCGCGAGGCCGAGCGGACCAAGACGACGAAGAGCAAGGCGGGCAAGCAGTACGTCCCCTGGACCCCGGCGATCAAGCGGGCCTTCGAGGAGGTCGAGCAGGGAGGCTCGGCGTCGGATTCGAAGTCGGGATCACCGGGCTCGGGCAGTCCCATGACTCGGGATGAGCTGTACGATCGGGCGAAGCAGCTCGGCGTCTCCGGCCGTTCCAGGATGACCAAGGTCCAGTTGCGGCGGGCGATCGAAACGGCGAGGTGACGCCCGGGGGGCCCCGTCCCCTCGACCGGGCGGTCAGGGCGCCTCGTGTCCCCTTCGGCCGGGGGCGAAACCCGGGTCGGCCGCCTCTCGGATGAGGGACAGGGTGGCGAGGGTGGCGGCGGCGCAGTAGTCCGGGTCGACCCGGTCCGGCGTGTCGGCCTCGTCGTGGTAGAAGGGGGCGCGGTCGGCGCCGTCGAAGAGGCCGACGCAGGGGACGCCGATCGCCTCGAACGGCATGTAGTCGCTGCCGTACAGCGGGCCGGGGCTGGGGATCAGGCCGGCGTCCCTGACGTGCGATTCGAGCCGGGAGGCCCAGGAGGCGGAGTCCTCGTCGTTCTCGGGGTCGCGGAGGCCGGAGTCACGCTCGACGACGATCGCGAGGCCGTCCTCGTCCATGGGGTGGGCGATCATGTCGAGGTTGATCATCAGCGCGATCGTCGTGCCGGCCTCCTTCGCCGTGTTCGCATAGGCACGCGAGCCGACGAGCCCCTGCTCCTCGCCGCTGAAGGCGATGAGCCGGACGGTGCGGCCGGGCCGATCGGCGTCTCCGGCGAGGGAGCGGGCCAGTTCCAGCAGGGCGGCGGTGCCCGAGGCGTTGTCGACGGCTCCGGGGGCGGGGCCCTCGGCGTCGCCGATGCGGCGGTTCCGGGAATCGTAGTGGGCGCCGACTAGGACGACCTCATCGGCGTGCGAGGTGCCCCGGATCGTCGCGATCACGTTCCGCCGGGTCCGGCCGCCGATCGCGAACTCGTGGAAACCGACCTCGTCGTAGCCGAGTTCGCGGAATCGGCCTGCGAGCCAGTCGGCGGCCCGGTCGTTCTGGTCCGAGAGCGAGTGCCGGGTGCCGAAGCCGACCAATGCAGCCACGTCGGCGGCGATCCGGCCGGCCGGCGGCGCGGGGCCGTCCGCGATGGCGAGGACCGGAGTGGTGATCAGGAGGACCGACGCGAACGGGATTCGGGCGGTCGCGGTCGTCATCGGGTGGCCTCGGCACGGGGAGCTTGCGCGGTGGGGGCGGCGGCGTCGAGTTGTGCGGCGATCAGCTCGATGGGGTGGAGCGCGTCGATCCCCTCCAGGCCGTGGACCTGGCTCCGGCAGGAGAAGCCGGGGGCGAGGAGGGGGGCGTCCGGCTCGGCCCGGGCGGCGGGCAGGAGGACGCGCTCGGCCAGGGCGACGCTCACGTCGTAGTGGCCGAGTTCGTAGCCGAACGAGCCGGCCATGCCGCAACAGCCGGAGTCGAGGGTTGCCACCTCCAGGCCGGGGATGAGACGCAACGCGGCGACGGTGTCCGCCGTGCCGACCGTCGCCTTCTGCTGGCAGTGGCCGTGCAGCAGGACCCGGCCCGGCCGGGGCCGGAGGGGGAGGTCGGGGACCCGGCCGGGGTCGGCGAGGAAGCGGTCGATCATCATCGAGGCGTCGGCCACCGCGTCGGCGTCGGGGCCGAGGCGGAGGGCGCGGTACTCGTCGGCCAGGGTGAGGATGCAGGAGGGCTCGCAGCCGAGGATCGGCACCCCGTCTCGGGCGTCGGCCGCGAGCTTCGCCACGTTCTGCCTCGCCCAGTGGCCGGCGAGGTCGAGCAGGCCCTTGGAGATGGCGGGCCGCCCGCAGCAGGGGAGTCCGGCGAGCTCGACCGAGTAGCCGGAGGCCTCCAGCACGGACACGGCGGCCCGGCCGACGGCGGGCTGGTTGTAGGTGGTGAAGCAGTCGTCGAGCAGGATGACCCGGCCCCGGGAACCGGCCCTCGGATCCGGCCGATGGCGGCGGAACCAGCGTCGGAGATGGTCCCGATCGAATTCGGGGACGACCCGGCGGCGGTCGAACCCGGCGATCTGCTCCATGAGCCAACGGACGGGGGACCACTTCGCCAGGGCGTTCGACAGGGGAGCCGTCGCGGAGCCGATCGCGTTGAGCCGATGCACGTGGGCGACCAGCAGGGAGCCGAGCGGGATGGACCGAGTCCGATACTTCTGGTGCAGGTACTCCGACTTGAGCCGGGACATGTCGACGTTCGACGGGCACTCGGTCTTGCAGGCCTTGCACTGGAGGCAGAGGTCGAGGGCCCGCTCCAGATCCGCGCTGACCATGCCCTCGCTCGGCAAGGCGCCGGACATGACCAGGCGCATCAGGTTGGCCCGCCCTCGGGTGGAGTGGTCCTCGTCGAGGGTGACCATGTAGCTGGGGCACATGGTGCCGGTGCCGGTCTTGCGGCAGGCGCCGACGCCGGAGCAGAGCTCGACGGCCCGGGCGAAGCCGCCCTGGTCGGAGAAGTCGAAGGCGGTCTGCCGGGGCTCAAGCGGGGTGCGGTAGGAGGCGCCGAAGCGGAGGTCGACGCCGGGGTCGGGCTCGGCGACGACCTTGCCGGGGTTCATCAGGTCGTGCGGGTCGAAGGCGTCCTTGATGGAGCGGAAGGCGCCGTAGATTTCGTCGCCGAAGAGCTTGCGGTTCCACCGGCTCCGGGCGAGGCCGTCGCCGTGCTCGCCGCTCATGGAGCCGCCGAATTCGAGGACGAGGTCGGAGACCTCGGCGGCGATGGATCGGAGTTTGTCGACGTCCTCCTGCGCCTTCATGTTCAGGACGGGGCGGATGTGCAGGCAGCCGACGTCGGCGTGGCCGTAGCAGGAGGCGACGGTGCCGTGGCGGTCGACGATGGCCCGGAAGCGGTCGTAGAAGGCGGGGAGCCGCTCGACGGGGACGGCGGTGTCCTCGACGAAGGCGACTGGCTTGGGGTCGCCGACCATGCCCATCAGCAGCGACAAGCCGGCCTTTCGGACCTTCCAGAAGTCGTCCCGGGCGGCGTCCTGCAGGGTGGTCCGGATGCCGAGCACGCCGGGTGCGCCCGAAAAGCGTCGGGCGAGGTCGGCGGTCTTCTCGACCAGCTCGTCATGCGAATCGGCGTAGAACTGGGCGGCGAGCACGGCCTCGGGGTGGCCGGCGGCGAAGCCGAGGCTCTTGGCGTATTCCGGGTTCTTCGCGGCGAGGTCCATGATCGCGCGGTCGACCATCTCGACGGCCACGGGCCCGGTCTCCAGCATCTCCTGGAGACGGTCGAGCGCGGCCGGGATGGTGGCGAAGGAGAGGACGACGAGGCCCTGGTGCTCCGGGGCGGGGACGAGCTTCA
Organism: Tautonia plasticadhaerens; assembly: GCF_007752535.1. Lineage (GTDB taxonomy): Bacteria > Planctomycetota > Planctomycetia > Isosphaerales > Isosphaeraceae > Tautonia > Tautonia plasticadhaerens. The sequence goes on along the minus strand of NZ_CP036426.1, from coordinate 7,923,526 downwards.
GCTCGGCGCCGGTGACGACGGCCAGGGTGCCCTCGGAGCCGACGACGAGCTTGGCGAGGTTGAAGGCCCAGGGGTCGTCGGGGGCCTGCGGGGCCCGGACCGGGAGGCCGGGGACGAACTCGTCGAGGTTGTAGCCGCTGACCCGTCGGAGCAGGTGGGGGAAGTGCCTCCGGATGGCATCCTCGTGGTCCCTCACCAGGTCCCGGACCGTCCGGTGAGTCCGGCCGACGATGCCGTCGAGGGCGCAGGCGGCGGCCAGTTCGGCCGGGCCGAGGGGGCCGAGGGTGGCGGTGGAGCCGTCGGCGAGCACGACGTCGAGGGAGCGGACGCTGTCGACCGTCTTGCCGAACCGGAGCGACCGGGCGCCGGCGGAGTTGTTGCCGATCATGCCGCCGAGGGTGGCGCGGTCGGTGGTGGAGACGTCCGGGGCGAACATCAGGCCGAGCGGCTTCAACTCGGCATTGAGGCGGCCGAGGACCACGCCGGGCTGGACACGGACGGTCATCCGGTCCCGGTCGACGGTGCCGATCCGGGTGAGGTGCTTCGAGGCGTCGAGGACGATCCCGGCGCCGATGGCCTGGCCCGAGAGGCTGGTCGCGCCGCCTCGGGGGATGATCGGCACGCCTTCCTCGGCGGCGACCCGGACCGTGGCGGCCACGTCCTCGACGGTGCGGGGGACGACCACGCCGACGGGCATGATCTGGTAGAGGCTGGCGTCCGTGGCGTAGAGCCCCCGACTGCCCCGGTCGAAGCGGATCTCGGCGCGGGTGGCGTCGGCCAGGCGGCCTCGGAGGCGGTCGATCGACCGGGCGGGGGCGATTCGGGTGCGGGCGCCGGCGGGGTGGCCGGCGGCGTTGCGGCTGGACATCGGCGGTCTCGGGGGTTCGGCCGTCGAGGCCCGGCGGGGCGGTCCGGTCACCGGGCCGGTCGGATCGGCCGGGCCGTCGCCGGCCGGGATCCGGGCCTTGCCGGTATTGTAGGCCGAGTCGCCCCGCCGCCGCCATCCGGACCCCGACCCGGGCGCAACGAGGCGGGGGCGGCGGCCCGAATCCGGCCCGCCGCCCCCGCCTCGATGCTCGCCTTGCCGGCCGGATCGGGCCGGTCGGCATCGGGATCAATACTGGTCGGAGCTGACGACCTCGCCACCGTCTCGCGAGCCAAGCCCCCAGAGGACCTGGTAGGCGAGGGTTGATTTGAGGAACCTCACCGAGCCGTCGGCGAAACAGACGTTGGCACCGCCGGGGTGCTGGCTCGTCAGGCCGACGATGCCGGCCGAGTCGAAGTCACTGTTGGAGTCCCAGTACTGGATGTAGGGATACTGGGAGTTCGGGGGCACCAGCAGGTTGCCCAGGGCGTGGCCGTAGTTGCCGACGTGCCACATCCGGCCATTCCAGCTCCGCTGGTTACTCGGAACGCTGGGGTTCTGGCCGTAGTTGTTGGGCGTCCGGGAGGCCCACAAGGCTCCAGCGGTCTGAAGATCCGTCAGCAGCGCGGCGGCGCCGACGTTGCCGGGGCCCGGCATGTTGCCGGGCGGCCGGTCCATGTTCCGGTTCGGCATGTTGGGGAAGGCGCTCGCATTCCATTGGATCCCCACGAAGTCCTGGATCGAGTTCTTGGAGTCGTCGTAGTCGCCGGTGCGGAACTCGCCGAAGGCAACCGTGTTCGAGGTGCCATCCGTGATGTCGCGCGAGCTGAAGGGGACGCCGCCGACGGCGAACAGACCATTCGGGATGTCGGTCGGCCAACCGATCCACATGATCGACGAGCCGGTGCTGGCGAAGTAGTTGTTGCCGGCGAAGAGCTTGTTCATCCCCAGGTTGGAGTCAACGTTCCAGGTGGTCCTCGGGGGCGAACTCGATGGGCACAGGAGGGTGTTGATCCGGGTGGAGACGCCGGTATAGTTGCCCCGCTCGCCGTTCCCGTCGCTGCGGCCCAAGTAGTTGAAGTTGATGGCGTTGTAGACCTGGGTCTGCTCCATGAACGGCAGGAGCATCGCGTGGGGGCTCCAGGCGCCCCAGTAGCGGTTGTCGTTGGTCGTCGGCCCGCCGGGGCCATTGTTGCCGCCGAGCGGGAACGACTGGGTGGACGATTCGTAGTTCGCCAGCGCCAGGCCGAGCTGCTTGAGGTTGTTGGTGCACTGGGCGCGTCGGGCCGCCTCGCGGGCGCTCTGCACCGCGGGCAGCAGCAGGGCGATTAAGACACCGATGATGGCGATCACCACCAGCAATTCGATCAGGGTGAAACCCCGTCGATCGTTCCGATGGAAACAACCCATGGACATGCCTTCCGGAAGAGGGATGAGAGAGGAAATCACACCCCGCTGGAGTCGCGTCTCGCCCGTGGGCATGGCGCGGCACAACGGGGTCAACTGCCGCCGCCCCGCACCCGGGCGGACCGAGCCGACCGGGCCTGAAATCAAACAAAGAACGCGAGCCACCCGCGAGTGAGGTCGCGGTAGCTCCTCGGTGGGCGATGATTCAGGGGCGAGTCGGTCGCGGGGTGGGGAGCCGCGCCGACCGGCCGCGGGGCTGAGGATCGGTTTAATTCAAGGTCGAGTCGGTCGCGGCGCTGGAGCCGGGACCGGCGTTGGTCTCCGCGCCGCCCGGCGGCGGGGCCGCTAACGGATTCACCGTGATATTCGGGACGGGAGCAGGCTCGTCGCCTCCCCCCGAGCAACCCGCGACGACAAACAGGCTAGCGACGGCCAGCGCGAGCGCCGAGGCACGACGAAACGAGGATGCGAACGGCATGGATGAACGACCTCAGCCTGAATTCGATCCGCCGGACACCGGCTCCGACGGTCTCGAACGAATCCTGATCATGCGAAGATGGATGCGACCCCGACCCCGGGTGGCTCGGACCTGTCGCTGTCCGTCTCCAATCGGGCAGTTCAATCGTTCGCGTGTGTTATCGTCGACACGATTGGCACGCCAGCACGATCTCAATGACCAATCTAATTGAGCGACAATTTGTTTGCAAGGGCTCCGCAGTTTTCCCCACATGGGCGAGAAAATCGGGGAACCATCGCCGACTCGCCCCCCGGGCCCCCGGCGCGGACCTCCGATTCGGGAGGCAGTGTGCGGCTTAACCTGTTGTGCGGTCGGGAGGTCGGCCTGTGCGTCGGGCCCCGCGGCGCGACGCGAAACGTGCCGCGTCGGGATGCTCGAACGCCCCGACTCCGGCGGTCCAGGGGGGATCGCCGGATCGGGGCGGTGGGGGTGTCGGGAGGGCCGGCTCGGCCCCGTCCGGTTCAGAGGGGCTCGTAGCAGGACCGGGAGGGGTCGCAGCAGAGGTCTTTCTGGGCGAGGTCGTCGTCGGGCCCGAAGGATTTGTGGGTGCGGAGGCACCAGTAGATGGTGTTGTCGTAGTCGCCGTGCGACTCGTAGGAGCCGTCGGTGTAGACGTACATGCCCTTGCTGCGGAGCTTGGCGCAGGGGGGGCCGACCATCTGGTATTCCGGGGGCGGCGGCGGCTCGGCCGGCTCGGGGGCCGGGGGGGCGGCGGCCTCGGGGTCGGGCTCGGGGGCCGCCGCCGGATCCGGCTTGGGCTTCATCGAGCGCACGAGGTCAGGCCTCCATCTTCGACCAGTACTCGTCGCCGGCGGCCCGGAGCAGGGCGCGCTTGACGGCGGTCTTGACCAGGGGGACCTTGTAGGCGTTCTTCGAGAGCGGCTGGGCCCCCTCGGTGGCGGCCTGGCCGGCGGCCTCGGCGGTGGAGCGGTCGATCGCCTTGCCCTTGATCGCGGCCTCGGCGGCCTCGGCCCGGTAGGGGATCGGCGCGACGCCGCCGAGCATGATCGACGCCTCGGAGACGGTGTCGCCGTCCATCGCCAGGCTCACCGCGGCGATGACGATCGGCCAGTCGTGCGAGATCTTCTGGCGAATCTCGTAGAAGGCGCTCGTGCCCTTGGGGGCGGGGACGACGACCCGGGTCATGACCTCGTCGGTCGAGGTGGTCAGCTCGCGCTCTCCCTCCTCGGTCGGGACGCGGTACAGCTCGGCGACCGGGACGGTGCGCTTGCCGTTCGAACCGACGACCTCGGCCTCGGCCCCCAGGGCGATCAGGGCGGGTGCGAGGTTGGAGGGGTTGACGTAGAGGGCGTCGCCGTCGGTCATGAAGATGGCGTGGTAGCGGTTGTCGCCCAGCCGGACGAGGTGGCCGTCCTCGGGCAGGCCGACGAGGTTGATGTTGTAGGGGGCGAACTCGCCCTCCAACTCCCGGACGAGCTTCTCCTGGGAGCCCTCGTCGCGGCGGCCGCCGAGCAGGCCGAAGCCCGAGCGATAGTACCAGCACCGGGGGCGCTGGAGCAGGTTGCCGGCGACGGTCGCCATGTTGCGGATCTGCGGCGTGGCGATCGACCGGGCGGCCTGCTTGAGGGCCGGGTACTTCGAGGCGATCGTCTCGTCCTCGAGCAACTGGGCCAACGTGGTGCCGGCACCGATGGCGAGTTTGTCGCCCTCGGCGGTGATGCCGCGGAAGCCCTCGTCGCCGATCGCCTTGAGGTAGACGACGCGGTCGGGGCTGGAGATGTAATCCTTCAGGCGGCAGAGCAGGTCCGTGCCGCCGGAGAGGCCCTCGCTGGACTGGGCGCCGGCCAGGGCCCGAACGGCCTGCTCGACGCTGGTCGGGCTGGCGTATTCGAAGGCATTCATGGGAATCGGTAGCTCCTCGGGGCGATCCTCGGGGCGGCTCCGGGCGGGGGGGCGGGCCGATGGATGGGCGAGCGAGGATGTCGGATGCCGGATGACCGGGGTCCCGGGCTCGGGCGGTCAACTCAAGTCGGTCATCCACCATCCGCCATGCGTCATCGCTCGTGTCTCATCGCATCGGCCCGACGGCTCCGGCGACCGGTCGCCGACGGCGGGGGATCAGGCCTTGGCCAGGGCGTTGAGGACGTTCCAGGGGGACATGGGGAAGCTGGGGACGCGGGTGCCGAGGGCGTTGGCCACGGCGTTGCCGATGGCGGCGGCGGTGGCGATCGTCGGCGGCTCGCCGACGCCGATCACGCCCCGCTTGCGCATCTGCTCGTTGTCGAAGGGGATGATCTCGATCTCCGGGATGTCGCTGGCCCCGGCGAGCTTGTAGAGCTCCATGTCGGGGTTCAGGGACAGGCCGGTGGTCGGGTCCATCACGAGTTCTTCGAAGAGGCCGTAGTTGAGGCCCATGATCACGCCGCCGTAGACCTGGCTCTTCCAGGTCAGGGGGTTGAGGATCAGGCCGGTGTCCTGCACGGCGACGATCTTGTTGAGCTTGACCACGCCGGTCTCGACGTCGACGGTCACGTCGGCGAACTGGCAGCCGGCGACGCCCTGGGCGGTGAGCCCTTCGAGGTAGCCCTCGGTGACGTTGACCGGCATGGTGCCGAGCTTGCGGCAGGCCTCCTTCCAGGGGACCTCGCGCTCGCCCTTGACGAGGATGACGCCGTCGCGGGCCTCCAGGTCGCCCGGCTCGGCGTCCAGGGCGCCGGCGATCTTGGCGAAGAGGGCCTCCCGGGCCTTCAGCGCGGCGTTATACGCCGGGGGGGCCATCGACGGGGTGGTGGTCGAGCCGCCGGAGGCCTGGCCGGGCGGGAACTGGGAGTTGCCGATGTTGGAGGTGATGTCGGTGGTCTTCAGGCCGAAGACCTCGGCGGCGATCTGGGCGAGGATCGTGCGGCAGCCGGTGCCGATGTCCTGGGTGGCGCTGCGGATCTCGACCGAGCCGTCGGGGTTGACGATGCAGGTGACCTGCTTGTCGGGCCGCCCGCCGCCGCCCCACTGGTGCAGGGCCATGCCGAAGCCGCGCTTGAGCGGGCCCTCGGCCTTGGCGTTGTCGGCCCGGCTCTTGCGCCGGTCCCAGCCGATGGCCTTGCTGCCCAGCTCGACCTGCTCCTTGTAGACCTCGGTCCGGTTGACCGGGTCCCCGGCCCCGCTGGGGACGATGTCCTCCTGGGCGAGGCTCTTGAGGCGGACCTGAAGCGGGTCCATGCCGAGCGTCTCGGCCAGGTCGTCGACGGCGAACTCCATCATGGCGCAGCCCTGGGGGTGTCCCGGGGCGCGCATGGCGCGGGCGTTGCCGCCGTTGACGCGGACGTCGACGTGGACCCGTCGGCTGTTGGGCACCTCGTAGACGTAGGGCAGCGGGAAGGCGGCCCCCCGGGAGATGCCGCCGGTGCCCTGGGTCTCGGCCACCAGGGCGGTGATCTTGCCGTCCTGGTCGGCGGCCAGGGTGATCTTCGCCGAGGCGCTGGGGCGGTTGCCGGCGGTGAGGTGCTCCTGGACGCGGTCGAGGAACAGCCAGACGGGCTGGCCGGCCTTCTTGGCGAGCTCCCCGGCGGTGACGCCCCAGCTGTCGGCGCCGAACTTGGAGCCGAAGCCGCCGCCCATGACCTCGGTGAAGACGGTGACGTTGGGGGCCGGGATCTCGAAGGCCCCGGCCATCTCGGCCTCGACGCCGTCGACGTTCTGGGTGCTGGCCCAGACGGTCATCTTGTCCGGGCCGTCCCAGCGGACGACCTGGCCGTGGGTCTCCAAGCAGACGTGGGTGATGACCGGCAGGGAGTAGTGCCCCTCGACCTTGGCGGCGGCCTGCTCCAGCGCTGCGTCGGGGTCGCCGTCCTCCTGGGCCCGGCCCTCCTGGGTGTTGCCCCGGGGGGTGAGCTTGGGGGCGCCCTCGGCGAGGGCCTGCTCCTCGGTGGCGGCGTGGGGGAGGACCTCGAAGTCGATCTTGATGGCGCGGCAGCCGTCCCGGGCGAGTTCCTCGGTCTCGGCGGCGACGGCGGCGATCTCCTCGCCGTGGTAGCGGACGGTGGCCCCCTCCTGGGCGATCAGGTGGACGGCCTTGACGCCGGGGATCGACTCGGCCTCGGAGGTGTCGATCTTGGTGATCTTGGCGTGGGCGTGGGGGCTGTGCAGCACGACGGCGAAGAGGAGGCCGTCGGGCCGCTCGTCCGAGGGGTACTTGGCTCGGCCGGAGGCCTTGGCCAGGCCGTCGAGCCGGGGGACCTCGGTGTGGATGACCTTGGTGGTTTCGGGCCAGGTCGCCATGGCTCAGGCCCTCCCGTTCTGCATGGCCTTGGCGGCGTCGAGGGCCGCCTGGAAGACGCCGATGTACGTGCCGCAGCGACAGATGTTGCCGTCGAGCCCCTGCTTGATGTCGTCGATGGTCGGCTCCTCGCCGGGGTTCTTCTCCAGCCAGGCCTGGCAAGCGGTGACGAAGCCCGGCGTGCAGTAGCCGCACATCAGGGCGTCGTTCTGGTGGAAGGCGTGCGGCACGCTCCCCTCGGCGGTCTCGAAGCTCTCCAGCGTGCGGACCTCGTGGCCGGTGCAGGAGATCGCCAGGGTGGTGCAGGAGTAGACCGCGTCGCCGTCGAGGATGACGGTGCAGGCGCCGCAGCTGGCCCGGTCGCAGACGCGCTTCGGGCCGGTCACGTCGAGCCGGTTGCGGAGCGTATCGAGCAGGGTCGAGCGCGGCTCGACGGTGACGCTCATCGCCTCGCCGTTGACCTGCAGCTCGATCGGGCAGGAGCCGGAATAGATCTCGACGCCGTCGACGGTCTCGACGTCGGCTCGGGCCTCGTCGGCGGCCGATCCGGCCAGCGCGACGCCGGCGGCGGCCAGGCCCGAGCCCCGCAGGAAGTCGCGGCGGCTGTGGCCCGGTCGCTCGACGGCGTCCGGGGCCTTGATGTCTTCAGGTGGCATCGGGGGGGACCTCCCTGGGGGGCGATGGCGTCTCGCGTCGCATCGCGTCGCGGAAGATGCCGACACGGGGCGGCCTCGGTCGACGGGCGGGGTGGGGCCGCGCAGTGTGCACTATGGTCGGCCGATCGGCCGTTGGCAAGGGCCCAGGTCGAAACCCGGGGCCGGGAGGGGGAACCCTCGCCGGGTCGCCTAGGAGGGGGGAGGGGGACGGCATGCCGTCCCGGGGAGGGTGGGGATGGATCGGGGCCGGCCGGGCGAGCCCCGGCCTCGCAGGCCGCTCGACGCTCGCCCGCCCCGCATCCCCACCGGATCGGCGCCGATCGGGCCGTTCTGCTAGGATCGACTCGAAGGAGGACCGATGCCCGAATCGAAGTCGCACCCGGATGTCGTCGTCGTCGGCGGCGGCGTGATCGGCCTGTCGATCGCCTACCTGCTCGCGCGGGAGGGGTTGCGGCCGGTCGTGCTCGACCGCCGGGAGCTGGGACGGGAGGCGAGCTGGGCGGGGGCGGGGATCATCGCCCCGGGTTCGGAGATCCCCCAGGCGCTGCCGATGGCCAGGCTCCGGACCCGGAGCGCCGGCCTGTACCCCGAGTGGTCGGAGCGGCTCCGGGAGGAGACGGGCATCGACAACGGCTACCGACGGTCCGGCGCCGTCGACGTCGCCTTCGATCCCAAGGGGGAGAACGACCTGATGGCCGCCGCGGGCCGCTGGCGGGCCGAGGGGATCGCCTTCGAGCGGCTGGAGCCGAGGGACTTCGACCGGGTCGAGCCGGCACTGAGCCCCGAGCTCCGGGTTGCCTACTTCGTGCCCGACCGCGCCCAGATCCGCAACCCCCGGCACTTGCGGGCGCTGGCCGACTCGGCCGGGCGGCGGGGGGCGAGGCTCCTCCCCGGCGTGCCATGCACCGGATTCGAGGTCAGCGGCGGTCGGGTGATCGCCGTGAAGACGCCGGCGGGGCCGATCCCCTGCGGCTCGGCGGTCGTCTCGGCGGGGCCGTGGACCGGGGATCTGCTCGGCTCGCTGGGAGTCCGGGTGGCGACGCCCCCGGTGAAGGGGCAGATCGTCCTGCTGCGGTCGGAGCGGCCGGTCCTGCGGCGGATCGTCGAGCTGGGCAGCCGGTACCTCGTCCCCCGGGACGACGGCCGGGTGCTCGTCGGCGCCACCGAGGAGGACGCCGGCTTCGACGCCCGGCCGACCGCCTCGGCTTCGAGGGACCTGATCGACCTGGCGATCCGCCTCTGCCCGGTGCTGGCCGACTCGGCCGTCGAGGCCACCTGGGCCGGGTTGAGGCCCGGCAGCATGGACTCGCGGCCCATCATCGGGGTCGTCCCGGGGTATGAAAACCTGATCGTGGCCGCCGGCCACCGCCGGTCGGGCTTGCAGCTCTCGCCCGCGACCGCCGAGGTCGTGGCGGACCTGCTGCTCGGGCGCCGCCCGTTCGTCGACCTGACCGACTTCCGCCCCGACCGTCCGGCCGCCCCGCCGGTGCCGGAGGCCTTCCGGTCGTGAGCCTCCCTCCGGCCCGGGTCGCGGAGTTGGCCGAGGGCGGATCCTTTCCGATCGCATGGCCGAGTGGGAGTCATCGTCTCGAAGGAGGCAAACCGATGGAGACGGAACCGGTGGGTCGAGCCGTGACCGAGGCCAGGATCGAAAACCTCGAGGATCTCTGGGCCGTGAAGAAGGGAGTGATGACCCCGGACGAGGCCCGAGCCGAGACGGTGCCCGATGCCCTCGTCGACACGGGAGCCACCCTGCTCTCGTTGCCGACCGAGATGATCCGACGCCTCGGCCTCTCCCGGACGGGCACCAGGCGGGTCCGGAGCAGCTCCGGGGTCGGCGAGGCCGGCATGTACGAGGCAGTCCGGCTGACGATCGGGGCCGGAGTTGCACCATGGACGTGCTCGAAGTCCCTGACGGGACCCCGGCGCTGATCGGCCAGTTGCCGCTGGAGCACCTGGACTTCGTGGTCGACCTCCGCAGCCGGACGCTCATCGGCAACCCGGCGCACGGCGGCGAGCACATCTATGAGCTGTATTGAGATGCACCACAAAGGCTATGACATCATCTACGCCGAGCCCGGCGAGCTCGACGAGGCCCGTTGCCGCGTCTGCGGGACGGCCTGCGACGCCAGGCGAGACGTGCCCACCGCCGCCGGCCTGGCCGAATCGATGGCCGGCTCGAAGCGGCGGCGGGACGTCTTCACCTGCCCCCACGCGGCGACCGAGTGGCACGTGCTGGCGCTGAAGCTCGTCCAGGAGATCGAGCGTACGCCGAGCAAGCGCCTGGCCGAGCTGATGCGGCTGGACCTCCGCGACCTCCTCTCCGAGCATGTCCCGGACGACGCCCGGCACGCGCCGGAGTGGCTCGGCTGATCCTGGAGCCGTCGTCGGAGCATGGTCCGACGACGGGCTTCGGGAGGTACGCCCGGGGGACGCCGGACCCTCGCCGATCGGAGGAGTCCCCCGGGCCTCGATCCCCGAGTCCATGGCTGTCGGGCCGGATCAAGGGCAGCCCGAGGGGCCCCGAGGCGGGCCCTCGGATTCCCCGGGCAGGGCGAGGCAGCCCGGCGGCCTCCGCCGGGGCAGGAGGCCGGCCTTGGCCAGGCTGATCAGCGTCGCGACCAGGAACGAGAGCAGGCCGAGCATGATCTGGTCGAGCCCGGGGACGAACCGACGCAGGGCGAGATACCATCGGGCCCCGTAGAGGAGCGACCAGCCCGCCAGCAGGATCACCGCCGCCCGGGAGAACGGCCGGCCGCCGCCGATCGCCGCGTACGATCCGGACAGGCACGCCAGCGCCGGCAGGTAGCACGCGTCGGCCGCCGGCCCGAGCCGGTCGAACAGGTTGGCGAAGCCGCCGGAGAGCCAGGCCAGCCCGAGCATCGGGATCATCGCCAGGGCGAGGTCGCGCGACAGTCCGCCGAGATCCCCCGGCCGCAGGCCGAACCCCATCGCCGCGAGCAACGCCAGGTGGGCCGCGACGATCACCGGGAGCGCCCCCGGTGCCGAGTCGGGCATCGCCGAGGCGACCGAACCGATCGCGAAGGCCGAGGCGATCAGCCCTCGGGCCTCGTCCCGGCGCCGGATCGCCGGGATCGCCTGGACCAGCGATGCCAGCGCCAACGGCATCGGCCGAGCGGGGGAGAGCGAGTCGAGGTCCAGGGTCGTCGGCCCGACGACCGCCAGGGCCACCAGGGCCAGGGACAGGGCGTCGAGCCCGCCGGGGACCCGGCGTCGGATCGCCAGGATGTAGAGGGGCAGGGCGCCCAGCAGGGTGAGGAAGGCCGGGGTGCCCCCGAGCCGGCCCCGGAACTCGGAGAGGAACCGATGGTAGACCGGGTCCGGCCGGTCGTGGCCGAGCATCGCCAGGGCCAGCAGGCCGATCGGGGCCAGCAGGGCCAGGGTCGTGGAGACCCGGCCCGCCCCCTTGCCTCGGCTCGATCGGCCCAGTTCCAGCAGCAGGACCGCGCAGGGCATCAGGACGGGCACGAGGAAATAGGGACCGAAGATCGACCGGTCCTCCATCACGAAGTGGAACGACACGCAGAGCGAGTAGGACCGGGCGCAGGCCGCCGCGGCGAGAAGGCCGAACAGGACCCAGGGGTAGAGGGGCCATCGCCAGGGGCTGCCGTCCTTCTCGGCGTAGGGCGGGCCTCGCCTCGCCGCCGGCAGCAGGGCCAGGCAGGCCAGCCCCGCCATCGGCGAGAAGCCGAAGAGGGCCCACATCAGGCCCGGGTCGTCGGGGCGGCCGACCCGGGTCGCCAGGCCGATCGGGTAGAGGAAGAAGAGCGCGAGCATCAGGTGATAGGGCAGGCGATACCACGCCCTCAGCCCGAGCCCGAGCCTCCGGAGCACCGACTCGCTGACGAGCATGGCGAATCCGAGGCCGACCAGGTACAGCGTCCCCCCCGTCGCCGGGCTGCCGGCGAGCGTCTCGTCGAAGGCAACCGAGGTGGCCAGGAACATGAGGACGACGAGCAGGAGGACCGTCCTCACGTCGTCCCAGACCTTGCCCCGTCGCACCAGGAACACCGCCGTGGCCGCCAGCAGGAGGGTGTAGGAGGCCAGGCCGACCATCAAGGCCCCGGTCTCGACGGCCGGCCCCCTCGCGTCGAAGGAGGCTCGCAGCCCGAGGAAGACCAGCCCGGCGCTGATGACGTAGAAGGGGTTGCTCGTGTAGACCCATCGCATCAGGCCGCGAGGTCCCAGCCCTGGGCCCCGGAGTCGGGCCTGCTGCGGCGGTCGGGGGGCGTCGGCGTTCATGATCCTCAAGCCTCGATCGGTTCGGGAGACGGGTGGGAAGGCCCGATCGGTCGGTCGACCGCCCCGGGGGCTCCCCGCGTCCGGGGCCCCTGGGACAACTGTCGGATGTGTGGGGGAATCGTAGGAGGCGGGAGGCCCGAAGTCGAGTCCCGGCCGGGGGGGCGGTTGACCGGCCGGGGGGGGAGGGATAGGCTGCCGCGTATCCGCCCATCTCGATCCCTCATCATGCAGGCATGTTCCGGAGCATTGACGATGAGCCCGTTCGAGGTCGAGATGAAGTTCCGGGGGGCCGACCACGCGGCGCTAGCGCGTCTCCTGGCGGAGCTGGGGGGGCAGGCGGGGGAAGCGGTCGAACAAGAGGATATTTATTTGTCGCACCCGTCCCGCGACTTCCGTGAGACGGACGAGGCGCTCCGACTCCGCCGCGATGGGGCGGAGAACCGGGTCACGTACAAGGGGCCGAAGCTCGCGGGCCCGACCAAGACCCGGGAGGAGCTGGAGCTGACCTACGAGGCCGGCGCCGACTCCCTGGCCCGGATGGAGCGGCTGTTCGTCAACCTCGGCTTCCGCCCGGTGGCGACGGTGCGGAAGACGCGCATCGGCTACCGCCTGAGCTTCGAGGGGAGGCCCATGCAGGTGGGGCTCGACACGGTCGACGGCCTCGGGGTCTTCGCCGAGGTCGAGGCGATCGCCCACGGGCCGGCGGACCTTCCCGAGGCCCAGCAATACGTCCTGGAGCTGGCCGGCCGGCTCGGCCTGGGGGCCGATCAGGTCGAGGTGCGCTCGTACTTGCGGTTGCTGATGGAGCGGCTCGATCGAGGAGGGGCGCCGGCATGATCGGCCGGCTATCGCGCGTGGCCGCCCTGCTCGGGGCCCTGGCCGTCTCGTTCGGGATTGGCTGGGCGGTCGGCGGCCTGCAGGGCGAGACGAACGCCTACCATCGCCGATTTCTCGACGATCGGGCGCTCCTCAAGCCGATCCTCGCCGCCGATCCCGCGTTCTCCGGGGTCGAGATCGAGGAACTGTCGATCGGGGCGGCATCCCTGTCCGGGGAAGTCGATTCGGCCGAGGATCTCGACCGCCTCCGGGCCGAGGTCATCCGAGTCTTCGGAGAGTCCCGGGTCGAGGAGATCATGGACGGGGTCTCGGTCGACGAAGACGAGCGCCCGCAGACGCCCGGGCGCTGATCGGCCTGCGGAGCCGCTCGGCCTCGGCCTCGGGGTGCTGCCCGAGGGGAGCACGATAGGGCTCCTCCGGGCTCAGGGGTTGACCTCGACCGCCTCCCAGGGGGCCCTGCCGCCTGGTCCTCCGGGGCGGTGGTAGCGGATCCGGGCGTGGGGATCGGGGCGGAGGTCCAGGTGGTCGACCCGGTCGGGCTCCAGCAGCAGCAGGGCGAAGGTGGGCGGGGGGCGGTCGGGCTCGGGGGCCGGGACGCGGAACCGCCTGGGCTCGGCCCGGGGGGCGCCGGGGTCGGGCCAGGAGAAGCTCAGGCGGGTCGAGGTCGGCGCCTCCCCCCATCTCGCGAGCCGGGCTGCGGCCAGGTCGGCCTCGGGGTGGTCCTCGGCGACCAGCCGGAGCCGCCCGGCCAGGCGGAATTGCTCCCGGCTCTCCCGGAACAGCCAGCAGGCCTCGGCCCGGGAATCCTCGGCGAGCTGCTCGGCCTTGGCGCTGCGGAGATCGGTGGTGAATTCGAGCGTGTCGGCGCCCGGCAGGAACCCCCGGAAGACGACCGTCCTCACCGCCGGCGCCCCGTCGAGGGCGACGGTCGCCAGTTGCACCCAGCGAGAGGCCGGGTCGTGGCCCTGGAGGGTCAATGCCCGTTCGATCGCGATTCGCCAGGGGGGATCGTTCATGGGGCTATTCTGGGCGCGGGGCGATCCTCAGGCAAGCGGGCGAACGTCCCGGGGCCCGGGGGTGTCGGCGGGGATGGGGGGCTGTCACCCCCGGATCGGGGGGGCGGATGGGCCGGCATTCTCCTTGTCTCGGCCCTCGTGCTGTGCGAGCGTGGACCGGCAGGGAGTGAGGCGGGGCGACGACCCGGGCCTGGGGGCGTGCCGGATGTGGCGGTTCCGGTTCCAGATCGGTCAGATGATGATCGCGGTGGGGGTGCTCGCCGCGGACCTCGGGGCCGTCCGGGCCATGATCGCCGGCCATGGGCTCGAGTTGCGGATCGGGGGGGCCGTGCTGCTGCTGGCGTTCAACTTCGGGGGTTTGCTCGCCGTTCGGGGACGGGGCCGGGCCCGGGAGTTCTGGCTCGGCTTCCTCTGGGGGGGCGGCATCGCGGCCGGGTCGTACCTCGCGGGCCGGTCCTCGCCCGGCTCCCCGCTCGGTGAATTCTGGTACGGCTACCATGTCCGGGCCGAGCGCCTCTGGTGGCCCCTGGTGGAGGCGACGTTTCGGGCGTCCGGTTCGGTCCTGGTCGAACTGCTTTATGTGTCGATGCTCACCCTCACCTGGATCCTCCCGATCGTGGGAGCCGCCCTGGCCGGCGGGATCCTGCTGCGGTCGGTCCGGGATGCCGAGCGCCGGGGGCCCGAGCCCCCGGTCCGGCCGATCGCCTCCTGATCAGCTCGGATCTCCCGGAGTCGACTCCCGGCTCGGGCCTTCCCGACCACGGGGCATCGAGCCCTCGAACTTCCCATCGGAGACCGGCCCCCTTGGCTACCGCCCCGCTGACCGTCGTCAAGAACGTCTGCCCGCTCGACTGCCCGGACACGTGCAGCATGGTCGTCACCGTGCGGGACGGCGTCGCGGTCGACCTGAGGGGTGATCGCGACCACCCGTTCACCCGGGGGTTCCTCTGCCAAAAGATGGCGAGGTACCTCGACCGGGTCTACAGCCCCGATCGGCTGATGCACCCGATGCGTCGGGTCGGCCCGAAGGGCCCGGGCCGGGGGCGGTTCGAGCGGATCGGCTGGGACGAGGCGATCGACCTGATCGCCGAGCGGTTCCGGTCCGTCGCCGGGTCACCCGACGGGCCGCAGGCGATCCTGCCGTACAGCTATTACGGCACGATGGGGAAGATCCAGGCCGAGAGCCTGGACCGCCGCTTCTTCCACCTCCTCGGCGCCTCGAAGCTCGACCGGACGATCTGCGCCACCGCCGGGGGGGTGGGCTACGAGTACACGATGGGGGCCGGACGCCTCGGCGCCGACCCGATGGGGGCGGTCGACTGCCGGCTGGTCATCAACTGGGGCTCGAACACGGCGAACACCAACAGCCACCTCTGGAGCCTGATGATCGAGGCCCGCAAGCGGCGGGGCGCGACGATCGTCACCATCGACCCCTACAGGAGCCCCACCGCCCGACGCTCCGACTGGCACCTGCAGCCCCGCCCCGGCACCGACGCCGCCCTGGCGCTGGGCCTGATGCACGTCATCTGGCGCGACCTTTTGCAGGACCAGGACTACCTCGACCGGGGCACCGTCGGGGCCGATCGGCTCCGAGATCGGGCCTTGGACGAGTATCCGCCGGATCGGGTGTCGGAGATCACCGGCGTCGCCGCCGAGGAGATCGAGGCCCTGGCCCGGCGGTATGCGACCGAGCACCCGTCGCTGATCCGGGTGAACTACGGGCTCCAGCGGCACGGCGGGGGCGGGATGGCCGTCCGGACGATCGCCTGCCTGCCGGCGATCGTCGGCGCCTGGCGCCATCGGGGCGGCGGCGTGCTGCTGTCGACCAGCGGCACCTACGGGCTCAACTCGATGGCCCTCACCCGCCCCGACCTGTCCCCTCCCGGCACGAGGTCGATCAACATGAATCGGCTGGGCGAGGCGCTGCTCGGCGAGCTGCCCGGCCCCCCGGTCCGGGCCCTGTACGTCTACAACTGCAACCCGGCCGCCGTGGCGCCGGACCAGGGGAAGGTGGTCGAGGGATTTCTCCGAGAGGACCTGTTCACCGTCGTCCACGAGCTGTTCCCGACCGACACGGTCGACTACGCCGACGTGGTGCTGCCGGCCACCTCGCAGCTGGAACACGAGGACATCCACACGTCCTACGGCCACCACTTCGTCATGCACAACCCCCGGGCGATCGCCCCGATGGGCGAGAGCCGGTCGAACGCCGACGTCTTCCGGGCCCTCGCCGCCCGGCTCGGGTTCGCTCCCGAACTGTTCCCGGACGACGAGACGCTGATGCGTCAGGCCCTCGACGGGGGCCCGGCCCTGGCCGGCATCGCGCCGGATCGGCTGAAGGAGGCCGGGTCGATCCGCCTGGACCTCCCCGACGACTATCGCCCGTTCGCCGACGGCGTCTTCCCCACCCCATCGGGAAAGTGCGAGCTGTACTCGGCGCGGATGGAGGCCGACGGGCTCGACCCGCTGCCCTCCTTCGTCCCGCCGCACGAGGACCCTCAGACCCGGCCCGAGCTTGCCTCCCGGTTCCCGATCCAGCTCCTCAGCCCGCCTCGGCCGCAGTTCCTCAACTCGACGTTCGCCAACTCCGAGTCCCACCGCAAGGCCGCCGGCGACCCGACGATCGAGCTCTCGGCCGAGGACGCCGCCTCGCGGGGGATGGCCGAGGGGGACTGGGCCGAGGTCTTCAATGACCGGGGCCGGTTCGTCGCCCGGGTGGCCCTGACCGGGGCCGTGAGGTCGGGGTCGGCGACGAGCCCGGGCATCTACTGGTCGAGGCTCGTCCCGGGGGGCTCGGGAGTCAACGCCACCACCTCGTCCGCCCTCACCGACATGGGAGGCGGCGCGACGTTCTTCGACAACCTCGTCCAGGTCCGGAGGCTCGACGGCCCGCCGCCGTCGTCGCCCCTCGATCGCTGACGACGACCCCGGCCGCAACGGCCCCCCGGGGCCGTTGCGGCCCGCCCTCCGACACCCGGGGGGGACCTGGCATGGGGCTTGCGGTGGATCAAGCGTCGAGCCCGGCCCACCACGACACACACCTCTCGAATCGGACAATCCGGCTCGACTCCGACCCGAGCGATGGGTATTGATGCTTCGTCCTGCCCGGCCCGTCGGGAGGCGACCCGTCGCGATCGAACCCGGACCCCGAGCCTGCATGATGAGAAAAGAGGATGCGACGATGCGGACCCGCACGCGATTCGGCGCCGTGACCTGCCTGACAGTGACCCTCGCCGGGATGCTCGTGCCGGCCTCGACCGGGAACGCCCAGCTCCTCCGGCCCGACGGCCCGGCGGAGCAGGTCGGGGAGGTCGTGGGCGGGGCGCTCGACACGGCCGGCCGGGCCGTCGAGCGGGGCCTGAGGACGGCCTTCGCCCGGACCAGGGGGGCCGTCGAGTCGATGGAGGTGATCGCCCGGGTCTACAGCCGACTGCACTGGGACAAGCAGCTGGCCGGCTCCCGGCTGTATCTGGAGTCCCGGCCCGGCGGCGTGGTCTTGCTCCGGGGGAGCGTGCCCAGCGCGGAGGCCGCCGATCGGGCCGTCGCCCTGGCGGCGTCGACCTTGGGCGTCTCGCAGGTCGTCAGCGAGCTGGTCGCACCCGATCGGGCGGAGGTCGTCGTCCCCGGATCGGCCTCCCCGGCCGACCCGACGGTGCGGCCCCCGTTGCCGGAGGTGGAGCCGGAGCCCGAGCTCGATCCATTGCCCCGGGTCACCCCCGACCCCCGGCCGGCGCCCGCGCCCGACCCGATCACCGACCCCGTGCCCTCCCCCACCGTGCGGCCGCCCATGCCCTGAGCGTCTGCCCGAGGATGGGGGCCGCACTCGCCCGCCCGCAGATCACGCGGGCGGGCGGCGTCCTCTCCGGATCCGGTTCCGGGTCGGATTGAGGTTCCGAGACGCGCCGGAACGGGCGAGAATCGTTCCGATCCCCCCGAGGGGCGGGGCGACGCCGGGGTTGGTCGGGCCGGGGGGGGGACGCATGGTGACGGGCGGGATCGGATGAGGCGGCAGGGCGGTGGGGACGAGGGGCCGCTGGCCCAGCGGGAACGGTCCCGGGCCGCCTTGTATCGCGAGGTGGTCAACGCGGCCGTGCTCGGCCTGGCGGTCAACACCGGCCTCGGGCTGGCGAAGCTGGCCGGGGGGCTGGTCGGCCATTCGTTCGCGCTGGTCTCCGACGCGGTCAACTCCCTGGGAGACGTGGTCACGTCGCTGGTCGTCCTGTTCGCGCTGCGTTTGGCCCAGCGCCCGCCCGACCCGGAGCACCCCTACGGCCACACCCGGGCGGAGGCGATCGCGGGGCTGAGCGTCTCGTTGCTCGTGCTCGGCTCGGCGCTGCTGGTCGGCGCCGAGGCGATCCGACGGCTGCCGCTGGCTCACGAGGTCTCGCCGGGCTGGACGCTCTGGATCGCCGGGGCGAACGTGGTCATCAAGGAGGTCCTGTTCCGCTACAAGATCCGGATCGGGCAGCGGACCGGCTCCCGAGCCCTGATGGCCCACGCCTGGGACCACCGGGCCGACGCCTTCAGCGCCCTGGCCGTGCTGGTCGGCCTGGCGATGGTCCGCTGGGGGGGGCCGCGCTACCTGTTCGCCGACGAGTTGGCGGCGCTGGTCGTGGTGGCGATCATCCTCCGATCGGCCTTCTCCCTCGTCTGGGACAGCGCCCATGAGCTGATGGACGCCCAGGCCGAGGGCGCCTTCGTCTCCCGGATCGAGGCCGAGGCCCTGGCCGACCCGGATGTGCTCGGGGTGGAGACGCTCTGGGTCCGGAAGTCCGGGCTCGAATTCTTCGCCGATCTCCACCTGGAGATCGACCCGGGGCTCACCATCGCCGAGGGCCACCGGATCGGCCATCGGGTCAAGGATCGCCTGCTCCGGGCCTTCCCCACGCTCCGGGACGTGCTCGTGCACCTCGAGCCGTCCCCGCACTTCCCCGATCACGCCCCGGCCGAGTGACGAGGCTCGGGGCCGGTTCGGCCCGACGACCTGAACCCGGGGGCGGCTCGACCTCGACGAAGATGAGCAGGCCGTCCTCGAGGTCGATCCGGGCCGACGCCACCGCCCGAGCCATGGACCCACTCCGTCCGACCCGAGCCCGGGCCGGCCACCTCCGAGCAACTCCCCGCCCGAATCGAACCTGACGGGGTCGGCAACGCCATCGCCCGGGGCGCCGACCGGGGATCCGTCGAGGGAGTAGACTCTCCCATGCCTTCCCCAGTCCTCTCCCCCGTCGACGATGAGGATGGAGCGGGCGAGGAGGACGAGGGGGGCGAACACGAATGCGAGTGATTGCCGGTCGCCGGGTGGGACCCCGTCCCGTCCCGTCCCGCCCGGCCCGAGCGGAGGACCGATTTCATGTCCTACTTCATGGTCGACGTCGAGGCCGACGGCCCGATCCCGGGGGACTACTCGATGATCGCCCTCGGCGCCATCATCGTCGACCCGGCGCTGGACCGCACCTTCCGCGCCCTGATCCGCCCCATCTCCGACCGCTGGATCCCCTCGGCCCTGGCCGTCTCGGGCCATACTCGCGAGCAGACGCTCGCGTTCGAGCCGCCCGAGGTCGTCATGGCCCGCTTCCGGGACTGGATCGAACGGGTCAACCGAGACCGCCCCATGTTCGTCAGCGACAACGCCGGATTCGACTGGCAGTTCGTCAACTGGTACTTCCACCATTTCCTCGGCGAGAACCCGTTCGGCCACTCGTCTACCCACCTGGGTAGCCTGTACAAGGGGATGGTCAAGGACGTGTTCCAGTCGTTCAAGCACCTGCGCAAGACGCCCCACACCCACGACCCGCTCGACGACGCCCGGGGCAACGCCGAGGCCTTGCTGGCGATGAAGCGGGAGCTGGGCCTGCGGATCAAGCTCTCCTGATCCCCCGCCGCCCTCCCCGGAGGCAGTCCGTGGCCCGGCCCACTCGGATCGGCTAGATTCGCCCGGCGGATCGCCGACCCTTCCCATCCCCCGAGAGTGACCCCCCATGTCATCCGCACTTCCCATCGCCCTCGGGCTTGCCCTGCTCACACCCGCCTTCCAGGAGGGAGACGGGGGGGACCGTCCCCTCGTGGTCAAGGCCGCCCGCCTGTTCGACGGCACCTCCGACCGCCTCGTCGAGCCGGGCCTCGTCGTCGTCGAGGGCAGTCGGGTCGTCGCCGTCGGCCCCGACGCCGAGATCC
The DNA here is from genome assembly GCF_007752535.1 of Tautonia plasticadhaerens. Taxonomy (GTDB): domain Bacteria; phylum Planctomycetota; class Planctomycetia; order Isosphaerales; family Isosphaeraceae; genus Tautonia; species Tautonia plasticadhaerens. The sequence continues at coordinate 7,903,554 of NZ_CP036426.1, read as the reverse complement.
CCGAGGACGCCGAGGTGATCGACCTGGGGGACGCCACCCTCTCCCCCGGGTTCATCGACTGCCACACCCATCTCTCCGACCAGCTCGACGCGGACTTCAACGCGATCATCGTCCGGGGCCTGAGACGCGAGGTCCCCGAGCAGACCCTGTACGCGGCCCAGCACGCCCGCAGGACGATCGAGGCCGGGTTCACCACCGTCCGGGACGTGGGGGCCGGCGATTACATTGATGTCGGTCTGCGCAATGGGATCGACGCGGGCCTTGTGATCGGGCCCCGGATGCTCGTCTCGGCCGGCAGCCTCGGCGCCCGGGGGGGCCACGGCGACGTCACCGGCTTCCGCCACGACGCCTTCGGCGACGATCAGACGGGCCGCGACGAGGGGATCGCGGTCGGGGCCGACGGATTCCGGGACGCCGTCCGTCATCGGGTCAAGTACGGCGCCGACGTGATCAAGTTCCACGCCTCCGGCGGCGTCCTCTCGCCCGGCGACGAGGTCGACACGCCGCAGTTGACCGTCGAGGAGATGACCGCCCTGATCGACGAGGCCCACCGCCTCCGCAAGACCGTCGCCGCCCACTGCCACGGCGACTCGGCGGCGCAGGACGCCATCCGCTGCGGCGTCGACTCGATCGAGCACGGCTCGTTCCTCTCCGACGAGACGCTCGCGATGATGAAGGACCGAGGCACCTATCTCGTGCCCACGCTCATGGCCGGGCACTCGCTGGAGGACCGGCTCGACGACTTCCCCCCCGAGATCGCCGAGAAGGCGAGGGCGGCGATCGACTCCGTCGATCGGATGTTCCGCGATGCGATCAGGCTCGGCGTGCCGATCGCCTTCGGCACCGACGCGGGCGTCTTCCCGCACGGCGAGAACCCCGGCGAATTCGCCCTGATGGTCGGGCTCGGCATGGACCCGATCGCCGCACTGCGGGCCGCCACCTCCTCCGCCGCCGACCTGATCGACATGGCCGATCAGGTCGGCACCCTCGAGCCCGGCAAGCTCGCCGACCTCGTCGCCATCCCCGGCGACCCCACGGAGGACATCGAGGCCACCGGGCGGGTCGTCTTCGTGATGAAGGGGGGCGTGGTCATCAAGTCCGCCCGGCCCGACTCCCCGGCCGACTGATCCCGGCTCACGACGCCTGCCCACCCCCTCACGCCCGTCGGCCGGTCGTCAGGGCCTTCCGGCAGGCGCTCTCCCGTTGTGGGGAGCGGGGATGAGAGTCCGGGTGGGTGGCCCGAATGATGATCGGGGCCGGCGTTCAAGGCACCCCACCTCGAATCGGCCCTCCCGACGGTCGAGAAGCGAGGGATCCGGATCGTCTCGGCCTCTCCCAGGATGCGTCATCGAGGGCTTTCCGGAGAAGAACTCGGTCTTCCCGGCGAATTCGGGATAGATTCCCTTCCCGGGTGCAGTATCCGGGTGGGAGCGACGGGGCCGCGGCGGCTCGAGAGGGCCTCCCGGCCGATTCCCGAGGGAGCAGCAGCGTGATGGTCCGACGCACCGAGTCGGTCGCCCTCCGCGAGTTCCGCCGCCTCTTCCAGGGCGGCAGCCTGGCGGGGCTGAGCGAGGCCGAATTGCTCGAACGCTTCGCCGCCGACGGCGACGAGGCGGCCTTCGAGGCGATCGTCCGGCGGCTCGGGCCGATGGTCCTCGGCGTCTGCCGCCGGATGCTCGGCGACCGGCACGCCGCGGACGACGCCTTCCAGGCCACCTTCCTCGTCCTCGCCCGACGCGCCGGCGACATCCGGGACGGCAGCCGACTGGCCCCCTGGCTGTTCGGCGTCGCCCACCGGGTCTCCCGCCGGGTGCGGTCGCAGGAGATGCGGCGGAAGTCGGCCGAACGGTCGGAGCTGGACGACCTCCCCGGCCCGCCTTGCGGGGCGAGCTCGGAGAAGTCGGAGGCCCTGGAGGCGCTGGACGACGAGATCGCCCGACTCCCCGAGGCCCAGCGTCGGCCGATCGTGCTCTGCTACCTCTCCGGCCTGACGATCGACCAGGCGGCCGACCGCCTGGGGATCCCCGTCGGCACGGCCCGCAGCCGGCTGGCGAGGGGGCGCGATCGCCTCCGGGCCCGGCTCGAACACCGGGGATTCCGGGACCAGTCCGCCCTGTTGTCCCCGATGCTCGCCGCCTGGACCGGCCGCCCGAGCCCGTCGCTCCCGCTCGTGAAACAGGCCGTCGCCCTGGCCGTCGGCGGCACCACCGGTTCGAAGGTGGCCGCCGTCGGCCTGGCTTCGGCCCCCGCATTCCTCCTCGCCCAGGGAGCACTCCGAACCATGACACTCTGGAAGTTCTCGACCCTCGCCGCCGGGTTGATCCCCGCGCTCGCAGTCGGCGGCTCGATCGGCCTGGCTGGCGTTTACGCCCCCGAGGGCGGGCTTGGCTTCGGTCCTAGCATCACCGCCGCCGTGGCGGACCAGGACGATGACGACGCGTCGGACCGCGCCGAGTCTCGGGATGGCGCTCGAGACGGTAAGGACGCCGACGAGAGCCGCGAGGTCGTCGTCGAGATTCGAGCCCAGCAAGACTCCCCCGATGCAGTCCGGGTCATCCGTGCCGTGCCGCTCGAACGGGAGGAGGCCCTGAAGGCTGCCATCGAACAGCTGGAGGTCCAGCTCGCCCGCATGAAGGAGCAGCTCGCCGAGGCCCAGGGCCAGGCCGACCGAACCGGGTCCCCCCGCTCCGAGGGCCAGGACCGGGCCGACGAGTCGGGCCGACGCCGGGCCGAGGCTCGGGAATTGGCCGAGGTCGCCCGACGCCGCGCCGAGGAGGTGGCCGAGGTCGCCCGGGGCCGCGCCGAGGAGGTGGCCGAATCCGCCCGCCGCCGGGCCGAGGCCGCGGCCGAGGACATGCAGCGCCGGGCCGAGGAGATGGCCGCCCGCGCCGCCGAGGCCGTCGCCCGGGCCGTCGAGGGCCGGATCGAGGTCAAGATCGACTCCGACGGGATCGCCCGCATCGAGGGCGAGGGCGAGGGCGAGGTGGATGTCGAGGTCGAGACCGACGAGATCATCGGCCGGCCCGACGGGCAGAGTGAGCGCCGGATCGTGATCCGCCGATCAGGCGACGCCCCGGCCCCTCCCGTCCCGCCGGCCCCTCCCGCGCCGCCGGCCCCTCCCGCCGATGTCGCCGCCCCGCCGGTCCCGCCCACGCCGCCTTCGGCCGCCACGGTGGTCGGCCGCCCCGATGGCGGCGCCCTGGAGAAACGGCTCTCCCGGATCGAGGAGCGGCTGGAGCGGCTCGACGACCTGGAGCGGAAGATCGACCGCCTCCTGGAGTCCCTGGACGATCGGACGAGCTCCAATGATCGTCCCGACCCCTTCGGGGTCGACCGGGCCACCTCCAAAGCCCGGACCAAGCTCTTCAAGGACGACAGGACGCGTTCGAGTGACCGCTCGGGTCCCTTCTGATTGCGTCCGGGAGTCGTGTTTTCTTGACCTCGATCATGAGCACCCGATCCCAGGCCCCCGCCCTCGACCTCTCCCCCCGGGTTCCGTGAGGGAGGTCGAGGGCGTTCCCCATTCATCGATCGTCGGCAGCGTGCCGAGGTGTGATGCCCCTGCGTTGACGAGGCCGCCGAGGGGCGACTCGCCGCGGTCCGACCTCCCGTCTCGAACTCGTCGGAGGGCCAGGGGTGAGACGGCCCCGATTAATCGCCCGCAGCGGGCCAGATTCGGTCCAGCGTCCAGGCGTTGAACTCCATGAGCGCGGACTCCCAGCCTTCGCCGAACGCGGAGGCCTGCAAGGCGCCTCCGCGATACGGGATGACCCGCGTGACGACGTGTCGGCCGCCGTTCACGAAGACCTCCAGGACCGATCTGTCGACGAAGACGGCGAGGTCCAGTCCGGTCATCGGCCCGATCTCCGCGGTCTGGCCCGCCACGGCGAGCGTGCCGTGGTCGAGGAGCACCTCCGCGACCTTCTCGCCGCCGGGCCCCCTCAGTCGGAGTCCCAGCCGCCGGCTCTCCGCCGGCCCACCCGGGCCCATTGCCTGCAACCGGAGGCGGATCTCCAGCCGATCGCCCGGCAGGCCGATCGGCCGCTCCTCGTCCGTCGCGAGCCGGACCGGGCGCGTCGTCCCCCGATGCTCCCCCCGGAGTGCCTCCAGCTCCCGCACCGGGCGTTGCCGGGGATGGCCGTCCCGGCCGATGATCAGCTCCCTGGGCAGGGCGAGGCAGCCGTTCCAGCCCAGCCCGTCCGGGAACCCTCGGACCCAGCCGAAGAGGATGCAGCGGCCGTCGGGGGCGGTGGCGGTGTTGGTGGCATAGAACTGGGGGCTGTGGTCGAGCCGGCCCTCCGCCTCGACGTCGAATTTCAACGAGTCCAGATCCAACGAACCGACGCGGTACTCGACCGCCCGGTAGGGGGAGTTCAGCAGCACGAACTTGCCCCCCAGCGAGAAGAAGTTCGGGCACTCGGGGAATTGCATCGTGTCCTTAGGGACGCCCCAGAGGATTCCCTTGTAGTCCCAGCGGGCCAACGACGGGTCGGCCGCCTCGAAGATCGGGACGACGGCCTCGTCCTCCGTGTCGGCTCCCACGACCATGAGGGTTCGGCCGTCGGCCTCGAAGATGAAGGGGTCGCGCATGCCGTCGCCGAAGGTGGTGCCGTCGGGCATCCTCGTGGTGATCAGCGGGTTGTCGGGGTGCTTCCGCCAGGCCAGGCCGGCGGGATCCAGGGGCAGGGCCGCCCGCTGCTCATTCGGCCGGCCGGGCGCGACGCTGGTGTAGAACAGCATCAGCTCGTCTTCCCCATTCACGGCCGCGCAGCCGGAGAAGATGTGCTCCTCACCGTCCTCCTGCGAGGGCCAGAGCGCAATGGGGAGGTGTTCCCAGCGGACGAGGTCCCGGCTCCGGGCGTGTCCCCAGTGCATGTTGCCCCAGCGGTCCTCGTAGGGGTTGTGCTGGTAGAACAGGTGGTAATAGCCGTCGTGGTAGATGGTCCCGTTCGGGTCGTTCATCCACTGCGCGGGGGGGCGGAAGTGGAAGGCGGGTCGGGTGGGGTCGTCCCCGAGTCGGACGGCGGCCTCGGCGACGGCCGCCTCGGCCCTCGCCAGCAGCTCCTGGCGTTGGTCCGGCAGGGTGGGGGGCTCGTCGCAGAGCATGATGTGGTCGACGGAGACGTGCCCCCAGCCGCCGGTCCGTTCGTCGACGATTCGGATGCGGGCGGGTTGGCCCTTCAGATCCCGGACGTCCCAGAGGTGGGGCGTCAGCCATTCCGAGCCCCCCGAGGCGGTGCCCCGGCCGGTCGCCGATCGGGCGACCTGGGCGCCGGCGATGAGCTCGATGCAGGTCTCGTTCGGACCCGCCCCCCCGCCGATGAGGAACCAGATGTAGTCCCGATTGATCGTGAAGTCGGGCGAGGTCAGCGCACCCCTCGATCGGTCCCCCCCGTGGAACGAGTTGACCAGGCCGTTGCCCAGGTAGCCTCCCACGTGCATCTGCCCGGGCAGCGTCCCCTGGGCCGGGCCGGGGCCGAACGCCTCGCCGGAGGCATCCCAGGTGCCGTAGTCGGTGTCCTCGAAGTCGGCCAGGATGATCGGCTCTTCGGCCGTCGCGGGAGGGGCGACCAGCAGCAGGACGGCCATCAGGCAGGCGGTCTCGGGCGACGGTCGGCGTCGCATGGCGTCTCCTCGGGATGCGGAGTGCAGGGGGGGAGGCAGGGCATCAGGAGCCCGGCCGGGCTGCCGGTGAGACCGTGATGAGGATCGACTTCGACGCCGGGGTGTTGCTGACCTCCGCCGTCTGGTCGATCGGCACCAGGACGTTCGCCTCGGGGAAGTACGCGGCCGCGCAGCCCCGGGGGATGTCGTAGGGGATCGCCAGGAAGCGCCGGGCGACCCGGGGGCGGCCGTGGCTATCCGGGTCGATGCCGGTCAGGTCCACCGGCTGTTGCGGGGAGACGCCGAGGTCGGCCATGTCCTCGGCGTTCAGGAAGACGACCCGACGCTCGTTGTGGATGCCCCGGTAGCGGTCGTCCCGGCTGTAGATGGTCGTATTGAACTGGTCGTGGCTGCGGATCGTCATGAGCAGGAGCTGCCCCGGGCCCGGCTCGACCCCGCCGAGGGGAGCGTCGGAGAAGTGCGCCTTGCCGTCGGGGGTCGGGAAGACCCGGTCGCGGACCGGATGGTCGAGCGGGAACCCACCGGGCCGTCGGATCCGGGCGTTGTAGTCGTCGAAGCCGGGGACCACCCGGCCGATCGCGTCCCGGATGCGGTCGTAATCCTCGACGAGCCACTCCCAGCGGACCGTCGACCGATCGCCCAGCACGGCCCGGGCCAGGCGGGCGACGATCGCCGGCTCGCTCAACAGGTGCGGCGAGGCCGGGGAAAACGGGCCGTGCGACTGGTGGACGATCCCCATCGAGTTCTCGACCGAGACGAACTGCTCGCCCCCGGCCTGGAGGTCACGTTCGCTCCGGCCGAGGCAGGGGAGGATCAAGGCGGTCCTGCCGGTGACGAGGTGGGCCCGGTTGAGCTTGGTCGAGACCTGGGCCGTCAGCCGGCAGCGGCGGAGCGCCTCGGAGGTGTAGTGGGTGTCCGGGCTGGCCGAGAGGAAGTTGCCGCCGAGGCCGAAGAACACGCGGGCACGCCCCTCGTGCATGGCCGAGATGGCCTGCACGGTGTCGAATCCGTGATGGCGGGGGGGGTGGAAGTCGAAGGCGGCGCCGAGGCGGTCGAGCCAGCGGTCGGGCATCCGCTCCCAGATGCCCATCGTGCGGTCCCCCTGCACGTTGCTGTGCCCCCGCACGGGGCAGACGCCGGAGCCGGGCTTGCCGAGGGCCCCCCGGAGCAGCAGGAAGTTGACCACCTCCCGGATCGTGGCGACCGCGTTGCGGTGCTGGGTCAGCCCCATCGCCCAGCAGCAGATGATCCGGTCGGTCGCGGCGGCCCGGCGGGCCAGCGCCTCGATCCGGGGGCGGTCGATGCCGCCCCGGCGCTCGATTTCGTCCCAGGAGGTCGCCCCGACGGCCCGGCGATATTCCTCGAACCCGGCCGTCGACTGGTCGACGAAGGCGCGGTCGATCACCTCGCCCGGCCTGCGTGCTTCCTCCTCGAAGAGCGCCTTGCAGAGGCCCCGGAAGAGGGCCTGGTCCCCGTTGATCTTCACCTGGAGATAGGTGTCGGCCAGCGTCGTCGAGATGCCGAGCATGCCCCGGACGTGCTGCGGGTGGGCGAAGGCGAGGAGCCCGGCCTCCTTCAGCGGGTTGATGGCGACGAGCTTCGCGCCGTGCTCGACCGCCGCCTGGAGCGTGGTCAGCATCCGGGGGTGGTTCGTGCCCGGGTTCTGGCCGACGAGCAGGATCAGGTCGGCCTGTCGGAAGTCCTCCAGCCGGACCGAGCCCTTGCCGACTCCGAGCGACATCCCCAGGGCGGCGCCGCTGGACTCGTGGCAGAGGTTCGAGCAGTCGGGCAGGTTGTTCGTGCCGTACTGGCGAACGAACAGTTGGTAGAGGAATGCGGCCTCGTTGCTGGTACGCCCGGAGGTGTAGAAGACCGCCTCGTCGGGGGAGTCCAGGGCGTCCAGCTCGTCGGCGATCAGGCGGAAGGCGTCGTCCCAGGGGATCGGCTCATAGTGGTCGGCGCCGGGGAGAAGGGCCATCGGCTCGGCCAGTCGGCCCTGGGCGTCGAGCCAGTCGTCGCCGTGGGAGGCGAGCTCGGCGACGGAGTGTCGGGCGAAGAAGGCGCGGTCGACGCGGCGGGTGGTGGTCTCGGCGGCGACGGCCTTGGCGCCGTTCTCGCAGAACTCGAAGCTCGCGCGATCGCCGGGCTCGGGGTCGGGCCAGGCGCAGCTCGGGCAGTCGAAGCCGCCCGCCTGGTTGACCTTCGTGAGGATGGTGAGCCCCCGGACGAGCCCGGCCTCGCGCGAGACCTTCTTCATGGCGTGGTAGACGGCCTCCGGGCCGGCGGCCTTGTGCTCGGCCCGGTGCAGGTGCAGGTCGGAGAACTCGGCCGGGGGCTCGTCGGCGGGATGGCCGTGGGAGTCGTCGAACGGGTCGTCCGGCGTCGATCCGAGGGGGGGCCGGGCCTGCGGGGTCTCGAAATCGGGTGCCATCGGTCCACCTCCTCGGAGTCAGGGGCGGGTCAATCTCGATGGGTCGGGTTCGGGGCCGGTCGCCCCGGGCCGACTCGGATCCGCCACGGCCCGCTGTAGACGTTGAACCGTTCGGGTCCGACGAAGCCGAGCAGGGTCAGCCCGAAGGCCTCGGCCACCTCCACCGCCAGGCTCGACGGCGCACCCACGGCCGAGACGATCGGGATCGCCGCCGTCACGGCCTTCTGCACGATCTCGAATCCCGCCCGGCCGCTGACGAACAGGATGGCCGCCTCGGCCCCGGCGCCGCCGGCCGGGCCGTCGAGCGTGCCGATCGCCCGGGCGCCGACGAGCTTGTCGACGGTGTTGTGCCGGCCGATGTCCTCCCGGACGGCGATCAGGCCGCCTTCGGCATCGACCAGGGCGGCCGCATGCAGGCCGCCGGTCCGGTTGAAGACGAGTTGGCGGTCGATCAGCGCCTCGGGCAGCCGGTGGATGACCTCGGCGTCCACGACCGGGCCGTGACCGGGGTTCGGCCGGCAGCCGTCGAGGTTCAGGGCCCGGAGGGTGGCCGTGCCGCAGACGCCGCAGCTGGAGTTGGTCAGCACGCTCCGGGCGAACCGGTCGAGGTCCACCTCCACCCCGGGCTTCAGGTCGACCCGGACGATCCGGTCGATCGACCGGCCGGCGTCCTCGGGCTCCTCCCGGGCGACCTCGTCGATCTGCTCGGGCGAGGTGATGATCCGCTCCCCGAGCAGGAAGCCGACGGCGAGCTCGTCGTCGTGGCCGGGAGTGCGCATGGTGACGCCGATGGTCCGCACCGATCGGCGGTCGACCGGGCCGCAGCCGACCCGGATCTCCATCGGCTCCTCGGCCGCGAGCAGATCCCAGACGACTTCCCCCCCGCCGCCGCCGAACTCGTCGGCGCGGATCTTCTGCACACGGCTTCTCACGGACCCCGGAACGGACATTGGCCCCGCCCCTCGATCGAGCTAGTGCGCCGCGAAGGGCCGCGGCCGGGTTGCCCCGCATTCAATCATACCCGCCCGGTGCCGGGGCTCAACGAGTCGCCCCGCCCGACCTCCTCGGACGATGTCGACCGGTGTCCGGCCCAGGCGGGTCGGGACAAGTCGACGCGGGAGGCAGGCGGCGGGGCGGGTCGAGTTCGACCCCGGCCCGGGCGAGCCGGCCCGATCCAGGGGATCGGGAGTGACTCGACCGGCGATGGGAAGGAATGCACGGGGAGGTCGAGGTGCCGGCTCCCCCCCGGGATGCCCCGAGCGGGGGGGGGGATGGTTTGACGCTCGGGGGCGAGCCGTCTTTACTAGAGGGGAGACGGGCCGATGCGCCCGGACCGACCGATCCGCCCCCCGCCGGTCGCGAAGACCGTGGCCGGCCGCTCCCGCCGCCCGATCCGCACCGCACTGCACCGAACCCCGGAGATCCACCGCATGCGCCCATCGACGATCGTCCCGAGTCGCCTCGGCCTGCTCGCCGGGCTGGCTCTGGCCGTCGCCGCCTTCGCCGGCCGACCCGCCTCGGCCGCCAGGCCGCAGGGGGAGGGCCAGCCCCTGCCGAAGCTCGTCACCGAGGTGGCCTTCCCCAACCTCACATTCGACCGCCCGGTCGTGCTCGCCTACCCGAAGGACGACCGCGGCCTGCTGTTCGTCGTCGAGCAGCACACCGCCCGGATCTTCTCCTTCCCGAACGAGGAGCGCACCGAGGACGCCACGCTCTTCCTCGACCTGCCCCGGACCATCGGCAAGGATAACGAGGAAGGCCTGCTCGGCCTGGCCTTCCACCCGGACTATTCGGAGAACGGGCAGTTCTTCGTCTACTACTCGGCCACCGAACCCAGGCGTTCGGTGGTCTCCCGATTCACCGTCTCGAAGGACGACCCGCGCAAGGCCGATCCGGAGAGCGAGCAGGTGATCTGGGAATCGGCCCAGGACCCCTACGGCAACCACAACGGCGGCCACATCGACTTCGGCCCCGACGGATTCCTCTACATCACCCTCGGCGACGGCGGCCTGGCCGACGACCCGCTCCGCACCGGGCAGGATCCGACCGACTGGTTCGCCTCCATCCTCCGGATCGACGTGGACCACCCCGAGGGTGGCAAGCCGTACGGCATCCCCGCCGACAACCCGGCGAGGCGCGACCCGAAGTTCTCCCACTGGGCCCCCGAGGTCTTCGCCATCGGGCTGAGGAACGTCTGGAAGTTCTCCTTCGACCGGGAGACCGGCGACCTGTGGGCCGGCGACGTCGGCCAGAACAAGTGGGAGGAGGTGGTCAAGGTCGTGAACGCGGGGAATTACGGCTGGAATGTCTACGAGGCGTTCCACCCGTTCCAGATCCGGGGGAACCGGGTCGAACGGTCGTCGCCGCCGCTGCCGCCGATCGTCGAGTATCCCCATCCCGAGTTGCCCGCCTCCCAGCGCCGGGGCCGGGACGACGTGGGCAAGAGCATCACCGGCGGGTATGTCTACCGGGGCGATCGCATCCCGGAGCTGGTCGGCGCGTATGTCTACGGCGACTTCGAGACCGGCCGGATCTGGGGAGTCCGGGTGGATGAAGACGACTCGGTCACGGCCAGTGCCGAGCTGATCGAACTGTCCTCCTCCCGGCAGCCGAAGCTGAACATCGCCGCCTTCGGCGAGGACGCCGAGGCGAATCTCTACATCCTCGCCTTCGACGGCCGGATCCACCGCCTCAGCCCCCTGCGCTGACCGGGATGGATGGACTGACCTCCCCGGCCCGGGTGTCTCGACTTCAGGCGATCAGTCGAGCCCCGGGTCGGACCCTCGGGTGGCGTCCTTCCGGCGTTCCAGCCGGCCGAGGAAGACGTACCCGCACGACCCGCACCACCCAGCTCCTCGACTCGGCCTCCATCGACCGGGCGAGGCGATCGGGCACGAGGGCCAGGAACACCCACCGGATCCGTCCCATATGTGCCTCTCGGATTCGGGGAGGGGTGCGGGATGACGATCGACCCCGGGGGGTCGAGCCGATCGAGCCGAGGCCGACGCGAGCGATCAGCTCCCGAGGACACCGGGGGCACGGACATCGGCCGGGATGCCCATCGCCCGGAAGGCGGGCCGTCGGCCATCCATGCGATTCCGCCCTCGCCCGGCCCGGCCCGTCAACTGCCCGCGCGATGGAAGATGCTCGGCCCCGGCATGGGGGCCAGCCCGAAGAGTCGATTGTGGAGCATCTGCTCTAGGCTCAGCGGGTCGCCCAGCACCGATTCCGCCGGGGAGAGGTCGACGGGCGAACAGGAGCGGTTGGGGTAAGACTGGACGATGGTCAGCCGATCGATCAGGGCCGGGTGGGCGGCGTCGGAACGGCCCGGCGAATCGCTCAGGAGCCGGTGGCGCATGGCGACGAGCAGGGGTTCGGGGAGCCGTTGCCAGAAGGAGCGGAAGTAGGCGTAGAGGTTCGGCAGGCCGGGCGAGGACCTCGGGTCGTAGTGGCCGAGCACCTCGCGGAACATCGGCTGCACCAGGGCGACCTTCACCAGGGCCGAGGCGGTCGCGTCCCCCCCGGCGACTCCCGCGGCGAAGCGGTCGGCGCGGGCCTCCTGCCCCCGGGCGATCGGCGAGAGCAGGCGCGAACCCAGCCCGAGACAGAGGTGGGCCCAGCCCCGCAGCGGACTGATCGACCCCCTCGGTGCCGTTTCGATCGCCCGGCCGAGCGCCTCGACGAATCGGGCCGACCGGGCCGAGTGGGTCGCGTCCCCGCGGGCCAGGTGGGCGAGCTCGTGGGCCAGCACCGCCCGCAGCTCGATCCGGTTGAGCACCGACAGCAGCGGCAGGCCGATCAGCAATGCCCGGCCATTTCGCCCCCAGGCCGTCGCCCCGCAGCAGGGGAGGTAGCTCAGCCGGAGCTGGCCCGGGGGGCGGGCGCCGGCGTGTCGTGCCAGGGCGCGGACCTCGTCGAACAGCTCTGGCGCGTCGGCCCGACCCAGGACCGGGCCGTGGTCGGCGTCGGGATCCCCGACGATGGTCGAGGGGCAGACCCCGCCGAGGCGGCTCACCACGTCCGCCCAGCAGCCCACGCGGTCGTCCAGCCAGCCGCCGAGCACGGGGACGAATCCGCCGACCGCCAGCATCGCCCAGGCACCCAGGGTATTGCCGATCGGGAAGGCCAGTTCGACCGCCCCCAGGCCGAGCCCCCGCAGGTGGAGGCCGAGCCCGCCGATCGTCGGCCCCGCCTCCCGATCGACGTCGGCTCCGCCCACCGGCTGGCCTCCCGATCCCCGCAATTCGGACGGACAGTTGTCCGATTGGGCGTTGACCTTCTGGGACAAACGTCTTAGGATACGGGGGCCGGGGCGATCGAGTCAACCCCGTCCGACATGCACCCACCCTCCCCGCGCGTGCCCCCGGGTCCGGATTCGGACCGGGGGCCCCCCCGCGCCGCCGAGGCCTCGATCCATCATCCGATTTCGACCCGAAGCGTGGAAGGTCCCCGAGCGATGGCCAAGCGACCCCCAACCATCCCCGACTCGGAGCTGGACGTCCTGAAGGTCTTGTGGGACCGCGGCAAGGGCACCGTCCGCGAGGTGCTCGACACCCTCAAGGGCGCCGGCCGCCAGTGGTCTTATGCCACGGTCGCCACCCTACTCGACCGGCTGGAACAGAAGGGGATGGTCACCAGCGACCGCAGCGACCTGGCGTTCGTCTATACCCCGGCGATCGCCGAGCAGGAGGTCCGCCGCAAGCGGCTGGACAGTCTCGTCGACAAGCTCTACGAGGGGGAGCCCGGCCTGCTGGTGCTCCATCTGCTCCAGCAGCATCGCCTGGCCCCCGACCACGCCCGGGAGGTCCGAGCCCTGCTCGAACAACTCGACGCCGAGGCTGACCCGCCCGCTCGGAGCTAGTCGCGAGGCGATGCCGTGCCCGGGGAGCCCGGCCGAGACGCGGGCCCGTCCCGGGCAGGAGGCTGAGGAGCCGGGGGCGTCACTCTCACCCCGGCCCTCGTCCACGCAGGATTCGCCTCGGCCGGCCGAGGGGCGATCGGCCGAGGCGATGCGAGTCCGAACCCGCCGATCCCCTCGATATGGGATCAGTTGTCTTCCAGTTCCTCGGGCACGTACCCGGTGGTCTGCTCGGCGGTCCGGCCGGATTTCACGTCCACATCCTTCTCGACGGTGGTCTCCTCCTGGACGACGACCTCGGTCTGGCTCTTCTTCTCGCCGACGACCTCGCCGGTCTCGGCGTCTTTAATGCGGTCGATCTCCTCGACGATATACGCCTTCTCTTCGACATCGACGGTCTGGGACTCGGTCCCCTCCTCGACGCCGGAGACCTCCCGGACCGACTCCTCGGCATTGTTCCCGTCGCAGCCGAGCAGCAGGACCGGGACGGCGACGAGGGCGGCATGGGTAAAGATTCTGCACATGGACATGGACGATTTCTCCCGAGGAGGGGCCGCCTCCGACCGCGCGTGCAACTGGCACGGCCTCGACGATCGGGGCGCTCGTGGTTTCGTCCGGGACAGTCAAGCAATCCCCGTACCGGGGGCCGATGGCCGATGCCAGCCCGAGGCCGGGAGACGCCCCGTTGGGGGGCGTCCCGGCCTCGTCGACACCTGGGACATCGGCCACCCGACCGACGACTCCGTCGGCCGGACCGCGGCCATCCCCCCGGCCGTCGGCCGTCTTGCATCAAATATCGAGGTCCTCAGGCCGACGCTCACCGGCCGATGGCCTGGCCGCCGGTCGGTGAGCCCAGGCCGGCCGTCTGGGGGTTCAAGGTGGCCGTCGGCAACTGAGTGGCGAGGAGATCGAGCCGGGTGATCGGGCGACCGACGCCGAGGGCGGTCTGGAGCACCAAGGCGTAGTCATTGGTCAGCACCACGATCGGCTGCCGGGAGCCGGCGGCGGTCCGGGCCAACGCGGTCATCGCGTCGGTGATCCGGTCGATGCTCTGCTCGGACGCCCCCGCCGAGCCGAGCAGGGCGGCCGTGCCCGCGTTCAGCCCGGCCACCGTCTCGGGCTTGACCGACGCCTCGGAGATCGCGTCCCGGAGCAGGTCGACGAACCCCTCGGCGATCGGCCCGGCCGGCGGTCGGAGCCGGGAGACGAACCCCCGGAGTTCTTGCTGCAGGACGGCGACGGCTTCCTCGGGCAGCGGCCGACCGGGGTCGAGGAGTTGGAGGAACGCCGGCAGGCGATCGATCCGCTGGAGGCGGGTCGCGATCATCTCCTCCCTGGCCTGCTCCTGCGCCTGGGTGAGCGGCCGGGTCGCCGGTCCCTGGCGTTGCTGGGCGACGGTCGCGGTCGAGGCCTGACGGGCTGAGGTGGCGGCCGGGTCGCCCTCTCCCGTGGAGGTGACCGAGGCGACCTCCGCCGGAGGGGTCGCGACGAGCTGGGCGGAGCTGAGCAGCCTACGGCCCTCCAGCCCCTCGGATCCGGGGACGTAGCGGCGGAGTCGGCGTTGCATCGCTCGGGCCTCCAAGCAACCGGGGCGTCGGTATGGCGAGCCCCGGCCCCGATGTCGGGCGGGCTCGCTCGGGATCGATCGACGACGGCCCGCCCGGTCCGATCGAGGGGGGCAGGTCGTCCGGCGGTCAACAGTCGGGGCCGGACGGTTCGCGGCCGGCACGCGGTCGAGACGAGGTGAGCCGCATCCTCTACCACAACCGTCCCCGTCGGGATAGGGCAGTTCCGGGCGGTTCGGTACGGCGAGCCCGCCCAGACTCGACGTCGTCCGGACGCTTGACAAGCGTTGAACACCGTGCGACGGTGGTCCTCGCGGCGGATCGGCCCGCCGGCCAGGGAGGCCGGCCGAGGCCGGGCCGATCGTCCCGCGCTGCCCCCGCCTGATGCCCCCGCCTGAACCGCCCGGCCCGACTCCCAGGAGGTCCGCCATGCCCCGCCCCCCGATGGCCCTCGTGCCCCTTCTGGCACTGGCGACGCTGACGCTCTGGGCCTCCCCAGGCCGGGCGGGCACGCCGTCGATCGCCGACATCACCCCGGCCGGGGTCCAGCGCGGGGTCGCCTCGGCGGTGACGATTTCCGGAGGCAACCTGGACAACAGCCCGAGGCTCGTCTCGTCGATCCCCGTCGAAGTCGCCCCGGCACCCGAGGGGAAGGCATCGGACGCTTCCAACTGGCTGTTCCGCCTGACCGTGCCGATCGACACCCCCGTGGGAACCTATCCGGTGCGGGTCCGCACCGACGACGGCCTGTCGAACCCCGTGCTGATCGAAGTCGGCCAGGCCCCCCAGGTCGTGGAGCAGGAGCCGAACGACGCGACCGACCAGGCCCAGGCGGTGACGCTGCCCTGCGTCGTCGACGGCAAGGCCGCCGCCAATGACGTCGACCTCATCCGCTTCCCCGGCCGCAGGGGGGACCGGATCGTCGTCGATGCACGGTGCGCCCGGATCGGCTCCGGCCTGGACCCGACCGTCCGCCTGACCACCGCATCGGGCCGCTACGTCGCCTCCGACGACGACTCGCCGGGGTTCCTGACCGACGCCCGGCTGGTCGTCGAACTGCCCGAAGACGGGGACTACCTGATCGAGCTGTCCGACTCGCAGTATCGCGGCGCCAATCGCCCGAACTACCGACTGCTGATCGGCCCGATCCCGGTGGCCGACGAGGTTTTCCCCCTCGGTGGCCGTCGGGGGGACACGCTCGGCCTGGAGCTTCGCGGGGGGATGCTGGACGGGATGATCACCGCCGCCCAGACGATCGATGGCACCGGGGTGACCGCCGCCGTCTCGCCGGCCTTCCCCGGCCGACGGCTCGGCGCCGGGTTCGACCTCGACATCGAAGTCCCGGCCCCCCTGGCCGTCGGCGCGTATCCCGAGGCCCGGGAGCCGGTCGACCCCGAGGCCCCGCCGATCCGGGTCGCGCCCCCGGTCTCGATCAACGGCCGACTCGAACTGGAAGGGGACGAGGATCGGTACGTCGTGGTCGTCCAGCCGGGCAAGAAGTATCGGACCCGGGTCGAGGCGGCGGCGCTCGGCTCGGCGATCGATGGTGTGCTCCGCGTGCTCAAGCCCGACGGCTCCCAGATCGCCCAGGGGGACGATTCGGAGATCCAGCTCTCGAAGAAGGGGCAGAGTGACGCGGTCAAGTTGAACTCGCCCGACCCCTCCGCCGAATTCGACGTGCCCGAGGGCGTGACCGAGGTCACGATCGCCCTGCGGGACCTGAGCAGCCGGGGGGGGATTGGCCATGCGTATCGCATCACGGTCGAGCCGGTCGAGCCGACCTTCGAGGTCGAGCTGATGGCGTCCGAGGCCAGCGTGCCCCGGGGGGGAACCGCCAACGTCCCCGTCAATGTCGCCCGGTACGGCTTCGCCGGGCCGGTGACGCTCTCGGTCCCCGACGCCCCCGCCGGGCTGGCCGTCCGATCCGGGATCGTGCCCGCAGGCCAGTCGAACGGGGTCATTTCGCTGATGGCGACTGCCGAGGCCGACCTGCCCGCCGTCCCGCTCAAGGTGGTCGGCACGGGTGAGGGCCCGTCGGGGCCGGTCGTCGCCGAGGGCGAGATCGAAGTGACGTTCGCCTCCCTCGGCGGGTTCCCGACCAGGGTCGGCAGCCAGCGGGGCTTGCCGGTCGCCGATGCCCTGCCGACGCCGATCACGGTCGAGTCGCCGGCCGGGCCGATCGAGGTCGTCCAGGGCTTCGGCGTCGAGGTGCCGCTCACCCTCACACGGGCCGAGGGGGCTGCCGCGGCCCTGGAGGTCGAAGGGCTGTCGCCCCCCGGCGGGTTGAGCGTCGCCAAGGCCACCATCGCCGAGGGGGAGACGAGTGGCCCGGTCACGGTCAGCGCCGCCCCCGATGCACCGACCGGCCCGGGGATGGTCGCCTTCACCGCCAAGGGGAAGGTCGACGACGCCGACCGCACGTTCGCAGTGCCCGCCGTGGCGGTGGAGGTCGTCCCGCCCGCCTCGCTGGCCCTGGCGGTGGCGGAGGTCTCATTGACGCCCGGCGCGTCGGCCGAGGTCGCCGGGACACTCGACCGCAAGGCCCCGTTCACCCAGGAAGTGACGGTCTCGCTGGAGGGCCTGCCCGCCGGCGTGACCGCCGACCCCGTCGCCGTGGCCGGCGACGCGACCATGTTCACAATCACCCTGAAGGCCGCCCCCGAAGCCGCCGCCGGCAAGGGAGACGCCAAGGCCAACACCGCCTTCAAGCTGGGGGACACGGACTATCCCCCGCTCTCGGCCCCGCTGGCCGTCCACGTCGCTCCGGGGGAAGGCCCGTGACCACCCGGCTCCCAGACCACCTCGACCCATCCGACCCGCCCGGAGGACGACGCCCCATGACCCGCCAGCACCCGATCGGCCTCGGCCTGCTCGCCCTCTTCGCCTCGGCCCTGCTCCTCGGCATCCCCGCTCGGGCCCAGGACGAGACCGAGCCCGAGGCGATCGCCGTACCCGAGGTCGATGCCGAGGCCGAGGTCAGCTTCCTGAAGGACGTGGCCCCGATCCTGGTCGAGAATTGCGTCGGCTGCCATAACCCGAAGAAGGCCGAAAGCCGGTACGACCTGACCACCTTCGCCTTGCTCGCCAAGGGGGGAGCGATGGGAGAGGGGATCATGCTCGAACCGGGCGACCCGGACTTGAGCTACTTCGTCGAGCTGATCCGCCCCGAGGGTGCCCCGCGGATGCCCTGGAAGGCCGACCCGCTCGACGAGCAGAAGCGGATGGTCATCGAGCGATGGGTCGCCGAGGGAGCCGAGTACGACGGCGAGGACCCCTCGTCCGACTGGGTCGCGCTGGTCAACCGCACCCGGGAGGTCGTCATCCCCGACGCCTACCCGTACCCGATGCCGATCACCGCCATCGCCTTCGCCCCGGGGGGGGAGCACATCGTCGCCTCGGGCTATCACGAGCTGAACACCTACGCGATCGCCGACGGGTCGCTCGTCCGCCGCTCCCCGGGGGTCGCCGAACGGGTCTATGATCTCGCCTTCAGCCCCGACGGCACACGGCTCGCCGTGGCCGCGGGGGATCCCGGCCGGCTCGGCGAGGCGACGCTGTGGGGTGTGACCGATGCGGGGGAGTTCACCGAACCGAAGCGGCTGGTCGAGTCGGACGACGCGCTCTACTGCGTCGCCTTCAGCCCCGACGGGAAGCGCCTGGCCGTCGGCGGGGCCGACCGGACGATCCGAGTCTTCGACGTGGCGAGCGGTGATCGCCTGGCCGAAGTCGAGGACCACGCCGACTGGGTGCTCGACGTCGCCTTCAGCCCCGACGGGTCGAGGCTCGCCACCGCCAGCCGGGACAAGACGAGCAAGCTCTTCGACGCCAACTCGTATGAATCCCTCGTCACCTTCCCCGGCCACGGCGAGGCGGTCTACTGCGTCGGCTTCTCCGGGGACGGCAAGACCGTCTTCAGCGGCGGGGGGGACGCCCGGGTCCGCAACTGGAATCCCGACGAGGACGCCAAGCAGGTCCGGGAACTCGGGGGCTTCAGCGGCCCCGTGTTCGACCTGAAGCTGTTCGCCGACGGCCAGAGCCTCGCCGCCAGCGGGGCAGACCCCGTCGTCCGCCTCTTCAACGCCGCCGACGGCGCCCAGTCACACGCCCTCCAGGGGCACGAGGACTGGGTCTACCGGCTGGCCGTCTCCCCCGACGGCTCGTCGGTCGCGTCCGGCTGCTGGGACGGCTCGATCAAGGTCTGGAATCCGGCCGACGGCACCCTCCGCTCCACCCTCATCGCCGTCCCCGGTCATCCCGACGCCGAGACGGCCGACGCTCGCTGAACAGGACCGAGGGGCGCCTCGGAGGCGAATGCCCGTCGGCCGCATCGAGGGACGGGCCGATCGACCCGGGCCCCCTCCCCCGTCTCAGGGGGAGGGGGTGGACAGGTGAGTGAGCGTGCGGCCGATCAAGGCCCCTCGGCCTCCCTCGGCGAGGGCCCGCTCAGCGAACGGCGGGACCGGATCCGGGCCAGGACTGCCGGGAGGTAATCACCGCTCCTCGTCCGGACCGCCCCCGGAGAGCCGGCCGAGGAGGCGTTGCCATCGACCCTGGCGCTCTCGCTGGAGTTCGTTCATCCGGGCGATGATCCGAGCCTGGGCCGCCCGGTAGTCCCCAGGGGCGCCTCGGGGGGTCGATTGGAGGGGCGACTCGCCCGTGGAGGTCGCACGGTCGAGGTCGGATGAACGGGGCGGAGCAGGACCGGACTCCCGGCCCGATTCCCCGTCCTGACGGTCCAGTTCCTTGCGAAGCGAGCGGACCTCCCGCGTCAGACGCCGGATCTTCTTCAACTCGCGATCGACGTGGTCCTGTCGGCCCTGATGGAGGCGGGCAAATACGGCCATCATTTCCATCATAGAGTGATGATATTGGTCGAACAGCTGTTGCTGCATCAGGTCGAACTGGTCAACCAGCGGGCCGATCATGGCCTCCGCGATCCGGGTCGCATCGGCCTGCGGGAATTCGACGGTGACCGGCTCCGGGAGGTGGGCGCGGAGCACCGCCGCGGCAGGGCCGATCGAGCCCGAGAGGCCGTGTCCGGGACGCCGAGCGGGCAACTGGGCCAGAGCCGGGAGGGTCGGGGAGCCGGGCTCCCCCGGTGAGGGGAGTCCGGGCGAGGGGCGTTCGGGCCCACGGAGCCGGAGCGTCGGGAGCGATTCGATCCGAATCGTGTACAAGTATCGGCCCACCTTCAGTTGCGAGCCGGCCCCCAGCGGGGCCCATCGCCTTCGATTGCCGTCGACCTGGACACCGCCTCGGCCGAGCAAGTCGACGACCCAAAGGGACTCGCCCACCCGGATCAGGGCGCAATGGAGGCGGGAGACGCTCAGATCGGAGAGCCTCAGGTCGCACTCCGGTGCGCGACCGACGGTGATGAGGGGGCGGTCGACCGCCCTTCGATGAAGCCCGGGGGTCACCTCGGCGCTTGATTCGAGGGCGATCCGGTCACCCGGGATGCCGGGATCGATGAGGAGGTTCGGGGGGGATTGCGCGGGACGAGCTCGGGCATCCTCGGTGCCCAGGCCGATGCGATACGGGCCGATCTCGACCGGACGACCCGGATCGATCCAGCCGGATCGGCGAATCCCGCCTCCCCATCCGAGGGCCGACCGACTTCCCAGGTCGAGGCAGTACACTCGGCCGCCCATCACCTGGAGGAAGGCGTGCCGGCGGCTGACCTGGGGGTGGTCCAGGACCAAGTCAGCAGGTTCCGTCCGGCCGATGATGGCGAATGGGCGGTCCAGGCGGTGTTCGACGGGCTCGCGCCGGCCGCGTTCCCAGATGAGCAAGCGAAGCGGAGCGGATGAGCCGCACTCGCCCCAGAAGCGATCAAGACCACGATCTGCCACGGTGCTTCGCCTCGGATCCTCAAGGGTCCCGTCGAATCTGGCACCATTGTCGCAGACCGGACCGCGTCGTGTCTGCGCTTACGAGGCAGGTACGGGGACCTTTGCCAGGCATTCCCCGACCATGAGGCAGGGCTCGTCCTTGGGGGCGAAGCGTCCGAAGCGGGCCCTGGCAGGGCCGGAAACCCGGGGGATCTCGGGACGATCGTGGTCCGATGGCCCCGGCCCGGCGACGGCGAAACATCGGCCATCGACCAAGCATCCGCGGTAGCCGGAGGGCGAGGGAAGGGCGGGTCGACCGATTCCACTCGGGAATCCTTGTCCTGGCGCGGATCCCCCTTGCGCCCCCGCCCTCGGACGATCGACGAGGGCCCCCAGGGCTCGGGCCCTGCCTCAGATCAGGCCCTTGACGACGCTAGCCAACGACTCGCCGGTCTCGGTGAGGCTGTAGAAGTTGTTCTTGCCCTGGCGTCGCGGGGCGATGATCCCGCCGTGTCGGAGCAGCGCGAGGTGGTGGCTGACGGCCGGCTGGCTCTGGCTGAGTTGCTCGCAGAGGGCGCCGACGTGGCGTTCGCCATCGGCGAGGATCAGGATGACCTGGAGCCGGGTCGGGTCGCTGACGTGCTTCAACAGCACCGAGGCGCGGCGGGCCTGCTGCGCCCGCTGATCGGCTTCCTTCTGGCTCTTCTTCGAGGCCGTCGCGGACCGGGTCGTCGTTGTCCGGGTCGCCGTCTTGGTCGCGGCCATGGCGGGAAATCCTCCGGCTGGGCCCCCCGGGCCGGGTGGCCGACGGATGGGGCGGATCGAGTGGGACGCCGCCGTGAGCGACGGACGGCGTATGTCCATTTGCGATTATATCACGGGTTTGTCAGAAGACAACATCCGAGTACGCTTCGAATGACCTCCGCGGTCGGGGTCGGCCCGCCAACTCGCTGGCCGGGCACCGGTCGCTCGACCCAGTCCTTGGGGAGGGCGCGGGAGGGAGTGGTCCGCGGCGGCCATCGCCGTGATCCAATTTCGGGAGTATATCGACCTGTGCTTGTTTTGCAAGGCGTTAACGGCGCGGATTTGCGAATCGCGTCCGGGTGTTCGGGACTACGGGATGAAATCGGCGTTCCGCTCATTTGTTCAATTTGGCCGGCGAGTCGCCCGGGTCGCCGAGGAGGGATCGGATCTCGCCATCGAGATCGCCCGCCCCCCAGCCATTCCCCTTCTCCAGCCGCGACAGCGTGCCGTCGGGGGCGATGACCGCCGTGCTCAGCGTGTGCCGGATCTGGTCGGTCATCGGGGCGTAGGAGAGGCCGAGCGGTTGGGCGACCTTCGCCAACTCCTCGTGGGAGGCGACCGCGAAGGTCCAGAGCGGAGGCCCGGCCCCAACCCGCCGGGCGTGTTCGGCCAGGACCCCCGGCGTGTCGTGCTCCGGATCGAAACTGACCGAGAGCAGCCGGACCCGCCCGGCCCGATCGGGGGACCGGGAGACCCGAGCGGCCAGGGTCCCGAACTTTCGGTCCATCAACGGGCAGAACTCGGGCTGAGGGCATCTCGTGAAGATGAACGTCAACACCACGACCTTCCCGCGCAGGTCGGACAGCCGCATGGATTCCCCGTCCTGCGTCGTCATTTCGAAGTCCGGGACCGGTTGCCCCGGCATCAGCTCGGGCAGGAGGGGCGGGAGGGCCGAGGGGGCCGTCGCCGGGCGGGGGGGGGCGGGGCGGGAGACGACGAGGTCCACCATCTCCATCCGGATGACCCGGCCCGATCCGTCCCGGTCGACCTCCAGGGTGCCGACGACCTCGTCGTCGACGACGACGTCGTCGAGCAGCGAGGGGTCCTCGAGGCGGAAGTCCATCAGCATCGCCGGCATGAGGCCGGGGATCTCCTCGTGGTCGATGGAGACGACGCCATCGTCACGGTCGGTCAGTCGTACGACCCCCTCGAGCGTGTAGGTCGAGGGGCCGGCCGGCGGCGCCTGGGCCGAGTCCGGGCGGGGAGACGCCCCGGCCGGGCCGGGGGCCTCCTTTCCCGGCCCGGGATCGGGCGCCGGGCCCTCGCACGCAGGGACGATCACCAGGGCGACGAGCGAGGAGGCCAGGAGGGTGCGGGGCGAGGGCAGGGTCGGCATGGCGGGGGGCACGGGGGAGGGCTGATCCGGACGAGGGACTCACATCGTCACGCGATGATCTCAGATCCCGGGGCGAGAATCCAGGGATTTGGGCCGGCATGGCGGCTAGAATCTGAAACTCGGCACCCGACATTCATGAAACCGGGTCATTGCGTCGGCGAGGGGCGGCGTCGCCCGGGCCCGACGCCCGGTCGGCGGCGAGCCCTTGGGGGGGCCATCCGCCGTCGATCGGGTCGAGCCCCGCCCCGATCAGTACGGGAAGCGGTCGTCGATCGGGCACTCCGACAACTCGACGAGGAAGGAGGCGAGGCGATCGACCACCAGCTCGGTGACCGCCCGACCCTTCTCGGCCGAGGCGGGGCGCGGGTCGCCGGCCCCGGAGTTGGTCGTCAGCAGGTGCCAGGGGCGGGTGATGCCGACCCAGCCCCGATTGACCGCCTCGAACCGAGTCGCCGCCGTCGCGCCGTCGTCGGCGCGGTCGAGCCGGACGAGCTCGGGGAAGTGGGCCAGGCCCATGCTGGTCTCCAATTCGCCGGCGTGATCGCCGGCGTCCTCGAAGAGCTCGCCGTAACGGTCGGCCCCCACGTGATACCAGTTGCAAAGGAAGAGGTGGACCGTCGTCTTGCCGTACGCTTCGCGCAAGTACCATTTCAGGTCGTTCCCCCCATGGCCGTTGAGCAGCACGCACTTGCGGATGCCGTGCGTCTCCAGGGAGGCGACCAGGTCGCCGACCACCAGGGCGACGGTCGAGGGGTCGAGGTTCATGGCCAGGGGGTAGGCCATCTGGTTGGTCTCGGTGCCGTAGGGCAGGGCCGGCAGCAGCACGACCCGCGCCCCCCGGCCGGCGGCCCGATCGCAGGCGAGCCGGCCGATGGCGTCGACCTGGAAGGTGTCGGTGCCGTAGGGGAGGTGTAGGTTGTGCGGCTCCGTGGCACCGAGCGGCAGCACGGCCACCTCCGGGGGGGGCTGCGATCGGACGTCGTCGTAAGTCAGCTCGGCCAGGTTCCAGCGTGCCATGGTCGCGGTGGTCTCCCTCGGTGTCGGCGTCGCCTGATCGGGATGCGAGTCTCACGTCGCATCGACCGACCCCGGGGGCCATTCTATCGGGACGGGGATCGACTCGCCCGGGGCCAGGCAAGGGTAGGGGGGGAGGGATGTGGTTCGATGCATTCGAGTAAGGGGATTGGCCGGGGCCCGGGGGCAGCGGCCCGGACCGGGTCCCTGACCCCGGGCCCGGGTGGGCGGTCACCAGGACCGGCTGACCTCGGACAGCTCTCGCTCGACCTCCTCCTTGGTCTTGCCATACCGGGACTGGATTTTCCCGACGAGCTGATCCCACTCGCCCTTGGTCTGCTCGACCTCGTCGTCCGTCAGGTCGCC
Source organism: Tautonia plasticadhaerens (assembly GCF_007752535.1). Lineage (GTDB taxonomy): Bacteria > Planctomycetota > Planctomycetia > Isosphaerales > Isosphaeraceae > Tautonia > Tautonia plasticadhaerens. Next base: position 7,879,727 of record NZ_CP036426.1, on the reverse strand, counting down.
ATAGGCCTCCCGGACCTTGCCCTTGAGTTGGGTCCAATTTCCTTTGATCTGATCCCAGTTCATCGTCTCGTCCTCCTCGGGTTGCGGAGGTCGACGCATGCCGAGGCGTCGACGGTCCGGCCATTCGGCACGGCAAACGAGGTGCCAGATCAATCGTTTTGGCCATATTGATCCGCTTTCTTTTCTGTTGAAGCTCAGCAAGGCGAATGTCAGTCGTCCGGAGGTCGTGATCGGCCGGGACAGCCACGGTTGGCCGCTTCGTGAGCGGCCGCCTTGAGGGAGATCGCTCCTGGTCGGCTCGGCCCGGATCGTCGGCCAGGTCGGCCGCGACCCCGCGCCACCCGGCAACTCCGGTCCGGTCCGGTCCGGTCCGGTTGACCGGCTCCGGGCCGTCCGACGCGACGGCGACGGCCGCGATGCCGCCCTCAGGAGGGCCAGCCATCGGCATCGACCCGGGCCCGGGCGGAGGGGTCGCGGAGGTCCACGCCCCGGCGGAGCATCGCCTGCGCGGCGGCGAGGCTCCGCGTCGAGAGGGCGGAGGTGAAGGGGTGGGCAGGGACGACGTGCTGCGGGTCGGAGAGCTGCTCCGCCATCGCCAGGGCCGATCGGGACAGCTCCAGTGCCCCATCGGCCCTCCAGAGCCAGCCCATCCAGGAGAGCAGGCGACGGTACAGCTCCAGCTGGCCGACGAGTCGGTGCTCGAACAGGAAACGATAGGCGCCGGCATCGCGGGCGGGGTCGGGCAGGGCGCCCGACCAACGGAGCAGCAGTTCCTCCGCCAGCTCGAAGGTCAGGTCGGAGTCGTCGAGCCACCCGGGGCAGGCGTCGAGCACGTGCCTGGCGCGACCGGCCATCTCCTCGAACGGCGGGGGGAGGGGGGGGGGATCGCCGTCGACGTCGGCGAGGCCGGCGAAGGGCTTGGGGCGGAAGTCGGGCCCGACGGTCCGTTCCAGCCAGTAGCGCAGGGCCGGGGTCGTGCCCGGGCCGCAGAACAGGAGGGAGCCGGCGAGCAGGCCGAGGGCGAGCGCGTGGGCCCCCTCGACCGCGTCGCGATCGGGCAGCGAGCGGAGTTCGGAGAGCAGGGCCTCGGCCGGTTCCGGGTCGTCGATCGGGGCGATCCGGCCGACCACGGCGAAGACCCCCTCGATCACGTCGCAGGCGAAGGCGGCGGCGACGCGACGGGAACGCCCCTGGTCCTCGGCCACCAGGGCGATCTGGCCTCGGCCCCGGCCGTCGAGGCCGGTCACCAGGCTCGACACGATCCGAGGGGCGGACCGCCTCGCCGGCAGGCTCCGTTCGGTCCTCGTCCGTCCCCCCAGGTTGCGGCGGGCCCGGGAAGCGACCTCCGGGTCGGGGTGGTGTGCACCCAGGTCGAGCCAGGCGGCGAGGCGGTGGTCCGGCTCCCCCAGCTCGTCCGGGGCGACCGGACCGGCGGATTCGAGGGACTCGAGGGCCGACCGTCGGAGGCCCGGCTCGGACGAGTAGCAGAGCAGGCGGAGCAGCTCGACGGTTCCGGGCCCGATCGCCCCCCCCGTCCCGAGCTCGGCGACGATCTCGGCGCGGACCTCCGGTTCGATCTCGGCAAGCCCCTGGAGCGGGATCCAGACGTCCTCGGGTTCCTCCTCGATCTGCTCGATCAGGCCCTCAAGGCTGGCGTCATCGCCGTCGATGAGCTCGACCAACTCCTCTCTCAGGGCGAACAGCTCCGGGCTCCGCTCGATCCTGCCGGTCCCTTCGAGCGCCTCCAGGGCGTGCCAGAGGCGATCGACGGGGAGCCCGGGCTGGCCGGCCAGGGCGTCGGCCAGGGTGTCGAGGAGCGTGGGGTCGGCCAGGGCGACGACCAGGCGGATGGCCCCGAGGCCCCGGGGAGAGGACAGGTCGCCGAGGGCCGAACGGACGGCGAGTGCGAGGGCCTCGGGGGGGAGCGTGTCGAGCCACGGGTGGTCGAGGAGATCGGGGTTGCCCTCGTCCTCGGGGATCAGGGCGAGTTCGTCGATCAACCGGTCGGCGTCCCCCGGCGCGGGGGGCCGATCGGGGCCGGGGCCGATCGGGAGCGGTGCCATCGATCGCTCCTCGTCCGGGGAGTGGTGGACGCGTCCCGCTCGGGGCGTCGCTAGAATACTTCGTTCGTCGGGTCTTGGATCGACCCAGCCATTCTATGCTGGCATCCCCGGGCCGGTCCATCGATCCGATTGTCGGCGCGGGCTTGGATCGGCCTCGGATCGGCTTGAAGCGCGGGGCTGTCGGCCAGCTCCGATGCGACTCGCCGGCCCCCGGTCCCACCTCGGACCGGTCCGGCTGTGGGCCCGATCCGCCCCAGGCTCGGGCGCGACCGAGGATGAGCTCCGGGCCATCGCCCCACGCAAGAGGCTCCGGACATGGGCGACGACCTGAGGAGGTTCAGGCTCGCAGAGGACACCATCGTCTCGAGAGGCCGGCGCGATCCCCTCGCGGGCCGCGAGGGGATCGTCGACGATCCGGATCCGGGCCGTCCGCTCAGTCATCGTGTCCGGCGTGATGGGTCGATCCGCCCCCGTTTCCCGATTCGATCTGGCAGGCCACCTTCGAACCGCCCCCCCGCGCCGGGCGGATCTCCAGCATGCCTCCGATCGACTCGGCCCGGTAGCGCATGATCTTCAGGCCCATGCCCTCCCGGAGCCTTGAGGAGGGGGGAAACCCCCGGCCGTCGTCCCGGATCTCCAGGCGGATTCCCCGATCCTGCCGCCGGAGCCCGATGCAGACGGCCTGCGCCCCGCCGTGCTTCATGGCGTTGGAGACGGCCTCCTGGGCGATTCGGAAGAGATAGGTCGCCGTCCGGGGATCGGCCACGGCCATCGGATCGGGGCACTCGAAGGTGCATCGGATCCCGTCCATCGCGTCGACCTTATCCGCCAGGTCCGTCAGGGCCGACATCAGCCTCCCCGAGTCGATCTCGACCATCATCAGGCCGCGGCAGAGGACCCGGACACGCTGCTGGAGGCCGCCCAGGAGGTCCAGGAGCCGGGCGGCGCGGCCGGCCTCGGGGCGGCCCTGAGCCGCCAGCGCCTGGACCATGGCATCGGCCATCAGGGCGGCCCCGGTCAGCCCCTGGCCGACGTCGTCGTGCAGGTCCTGGGCGATCCGGCGCTGCTCCTGCGCGGCGGTCGCCAGCAGCTGCTCCTGGAGGGCCCGCCGCTCGGTGATGTCGACGCCGATGCCCAGCACGGAGGCGACCCGGCCCTCGGGGTCGAGCTCCGGGACGTAGCGACCCAGGAAGGAGCGGGCCCCGTTCGGGCCGTCGAAGCGGAACGCGAAACCGACCTCGCCCCGGGAGGCGATCGCCTCCCGGAGCACTTGCTCCCAGAGCCGACAGAGGGAGTCGGGCAACCCGAGCTCGCGATTCGCCCGCCCGAGGAATCGGCCCCGGTGGATGCCGCTGGCGAGCTCGACCGTCGGGTTCACGTAGAGGTGGCGGCCGTCGAGGTCGACCCTGGTGATCAGCCTGGCGGATGTCCGCGAGCGGTCCGAGCCTCGCGGGACGCCCCTCCAGCCGGAGGGCGGGAGTCGATCGGTCAGGCCCGTGGCCCTTCGGTCCAGGCCAGGTCGTTCTCGCTCTCGATGTCCGCGACCTCGTACAACGCCGGGTCGACCTCGGTGACGAACCGGCTCGGCGAGGTCAGGATGCTCCCCTGGCCGGGCCGGGTGACCATCAGCGGGTAGGTCAACCACAATTCGTCCATCGCCCGGGTGACGGCGACGTAGAAGACCCTGCGTTCCTCGTCCTCTCCCCCGGACTCGGCCAGCGCCCGGTCGCCGGGGAAGCCGTGCTCGACCAGGCGGGGGACGATCACCCGAAACCACTCCAGGCCCTTCGCCTGGTGGATCGTGCTCAGCACGAGCTGCTCGCCGTCGGGCTCGGCGCCCTCCCCGAGGGAATCCATGCCGTAGACGTCCCCCGCCAGCAGCATGTCGGCCACGAACTTGTCGAGGCTGTCGTAACGCGCCGCCAGCACCGAGAGCTGCTCCACGTCGGCCAGGCGCTGGTCCGGGTGCTCGTACCTCGCCTTCGCCACGCCCGGGTATCCCCCCTTGAGCACGGCGAGGATGGCCGCCGAGGGGTTCGACTCCGGCTCGGCCTTGCGGATCGACCGCAGGTCGGCCACGAACGCGGCGAACTCCCCCTTGCTCTTGACCGGAACCAGCTTCATCGCCTCGGGCGACTCCAGGGCCACGATCGGGTTCTCCGAGGCCATGATGTTCGCCCGGATCGCCGACGACTTCGCCGGCCCGATCCCGGGCAGCAGCGGCAGCAACCTGGCCCAGGCCGGCTCGTCCTTCGGATTGGCCTGCACGCGGAGGTACGCCATCACGTCCTTGATGTGGGCCTGCTCGAAGAAGCGCATGCCGCTGCGGACCGTGTAGGGGATCCCCCGCTGGGCCAGCTCCCCCTGGAGCAGGATCGAATCGTGATGATTCCGGTACAGAACCGCCACCCGGGACAGGCCGATCCCCTCCTCTCGCCAGTCCAGGACCTGCTGACAGATCAGGTCGGCCTCCTCGTAGGCGTCGGCCGTGGCGACGACCACCGGCCTCGGCCCCCCCTCCCGGGCGGAGACGAGCGTCTTGGGGAACCCGGAGGCGTTCTTGGAGATCGACGCATTGGTGAACGCCACGATCTCCGGCGTCGACCGGTAATTCGTCTCCAGCCGGAAGACCTGGGAGCCGGGGTTGCGCTCGGGGAATTTCAGGATGTTGTCGTAGTGGGCCCCCCGGAACTTGTAGATCGACTGCGCGTCGTCGCCGACGGCCGTCAGGTTCCCCTCGCCGGCCCGGGCGATCGCCTCGACCAGCTCGACCTGGACGAGGTTCGTGTCCTGCATCTCGTCGACCAGCAGGTGCCGAAACATCCGGCCCAAGGCGGAGCGCTGCTCCTCGTTCTCGGTGATGAGTCTCGACCAGAGGCCGAGCAGGTCGTCGTAATCCATGCAGTTGCTCGCCCGCTTGCGACGCTCGTACGCGGCGGCGGCGGCCTCGACCTGCTCGGCCCAGCCGATCCAGTCGGGATGCCGCTCGGCGATCAGCTCGGCCAGGGGCCGCTTGACGTTGAAGGCGAAGCTGATGAGGTGCTGCACCGTCGCCGGCTTCGGCGCGTATCGGCCGGTGCCGACGAGCCCGGCGTCCTCCAAAGCGAGCTTGACCAGGTCACGCTGGTCCTCGCCGTCGAGTATGGTGAAATTGGGGTCGTAGCCGACTGCCCTGGCCGACTTCCGGAGGATCCGGTTGCCGACGTGGTGGAACGTCCCGGCCCACACCTTCATCGCCTTCGGGCCGATGATGCCCTCCAGCCGGGAGATCATCTCCCGGGCGGCCCGACGGGTGAAGGTGACCAGCAGGATCGACTCGGGTGCCACCCCCCGGGCGATCAGGTAGGCGACCCGGTACGTGATCACCCGGGTTTTCCCCGACCCCGGCCCGGCCAGGATCAGGTTGAAGCCGTCGGGGGCCGTGGCCGCGAGGCGTTGCGCCTCGTTCAACTCGCGCTCGAAGCGCTCTCGGAGCCGGTCGCTGCCGGGTTTCTGGAGGCGGATCTTTCGGGACATGGCGGCTGGCTCGGGCGGTGCGGTTCGGGCGACTCGAGGGCCGACCCGGCACGCAAGTGCGACCGGGGCCGGCGGTGTCACCAGCCCATTCTGATCGCCCCTCGACCGTCGGGCCAGCCCGTCCTTCTCCCGGGGAGCGTGGGGGGCGGGCAACTCGATCGCGAGCCAGTCAGTGGCCGGGAGGCCTCCTGAGCAGTTCGTATCGGTGGGGGAAGGGATTTCGGTCGTCGGCCGGCCATTCTTCCCGTTGCTCGACGGTCCAGGCGGACGCGAGAAGCTGCTCGATCGGGAACCTCGCGTCGCCGTCGAATTGCCCCTCGACCACCGTCAGGTGGACCGCGTCGCAGGTCGGCAGGAAGTGGCGATACAGCCGTTCCCCGCCGACAACCATCGCCTCCTCGGCCCCGCTGTCGGCAGCGATCCGCAGTGCCTCCTCGGGCGAACGGGCCACGGTGCAGCCCTCGGGCTGGTAGCCGTGCCGCGTCGACACGACGACGTTCACGCGGCCCGGGAGCGGCCGACCGATCGACTCGTGCGTGCGCCGACCCATCAGGATCGGGTGGCCCATCGTGATCGATCGGAACCGCTTCAGGTCCCTCGGCAGGTGCCAGGGGATCAACCCGACCTTGCCGATGACCCCGTCGGGGCTGGTGGCGACGACCATCGAGAGCCTCAAACCGCCACCTCGCCCCGCAAGGCGGGGTGGTGGCGGTAGCCGACCAGCTCGACCTGCTCACGCCGGATCCCGTCCAGGCTCGATACCGTCGGGTCGATCCTCAGGGTCGGCGGCGGATACGGCTCCCGGGAGAGTTGCTCGTCCACCTGTTCGAGGTGGTTGGTGTAGATGTGCGCGTCGCCGATCGTGTGGATGAACTCCCCCACCTCGACCCCGGTCACGTGTGCCACCAGGTGCGTCAGCAGCGCATAGCTGGCCATGTTGAACGGCACGCCCAGGAACAGGTCGGCCGACCGCTGGTAGAGCTGGCAGGAGAGCCGCCCCTCGGTCAGCGAGAACTGGAACATCGTGTGGCAGGGCGGCAGCGCCATCGCCTCGATGTCGCTCGGGTTCCAGGCCGAGACGATCAGTCGTCGGCCCATCGCGTCGGTCGGATCGATTTTCAGCCGTTCGATCCCACGCACCACCTGATCGATCTGGTCGACGGTCCGGCCGTCGGGGGCCTCCCACGACCTCCACTGCTTGCCGTAGACCGGTCCGAGGTTCCCCTCCTCGTCGGCCCACTCGTCCCAGATGGTGACCTTGTGTTCCTTCAGATACGCGATGTTCGTCGAGCCGAGGAGGAACCAGATCAGCTCGTGAACCACCGGGCCGAAGGCGAGCCGCTTGGTCGTCACCGCGGGGAAGCCGAGCGAGAGGTCGTAGCGGGCCTGGCGGCCGAAGACGCTCAGCGCGTCGACCTTCTTCCCCGTCGAGGGGAGGACCGCCCGCGTCGGTTTGAGGACGCCACTTCGCCGGACGTCTCGAAGGAGATCGAGATAGGCCGATTCCATCGCGGATCCCGTCGGTTGGGGGGCGGACCAGTCCATCCGAATCATAGGGCCTTGGACCCAGGGCTTTGAAGGTGGACTGATGGCCAAGTAGAGTCGGTGTTCGTGAATCATTAATCCTTGAGGTGGCGGCAGTTCCGTTGTCCGAGGTCGAGCCGTCGGTGCCGCCCGCCGGGGGTGTGGGGCTCGCGATTCGAGCCCTCCGGGCCGGCTGGCGTCCCACCCGAGCCCGGCGAAGCCCCGAAAAACAGGGCCTCCGCGAACGCATCAGTCCACCTTCAAAGCCCTGGGCCTTGGACCCCATCACGAGACCGCCGAATAGCTGGGCGCCGCGGGGAGGGCCGAGGCGAGCCTCGACCTGGGGACGTCGCGATGCCCCGGGTCGATCCGCACCCGGCGTTCCCGACGGAGCTGGTCGATGCTGGCGAGATAGGTCAGCACCCGCCACTGGGTTTCGGACGCATCGGGGGCGAGCCCGTCGTCGACCGGCGAGCCGGCCGGCATCGGCGGGACGCCGTGGGTGGCGATGGGGCGGCCGGTTCGGTCGAGGAATCGACCGTCGGGCAGGACTTCCGCGTCGGACGGGAGGGATGTCGGGCGACCGGTCACGCTCTGGAGCACGATCGCACCGGGGGGCCGGGCGATCCCTCGGCCCGACTCGTCCGAAACATGGACGACCTGGGGAGATAGCCGGAGCAACAGACGGGCGATCGAAGCCCGCCGGGCCCGATCGGTACCGATCCTGTACCACCCTGAGCGTCCGGCCGGCAGGTGGTGGAGGATCAAGCGGCCCCCGGCGACCACCCCCGAAGGCTCATCGACGCCGGTCGGGACGAGGATGACGTGGGCCTCGTGGCCGGAGTCGGCGAGCGCTCGGAAGACCGTCGTGATCGGACAGGAGTCGGGGATCGTGCGGGCGACGAGGCAGAGCGTCATCGACATCTCAGGCGGCCTCCGGGCGGTTCGGGGACTCGACGGGGAGGAGGACGTCCAGGTGGCCGAGCAATTGCCGGGCGACCGCGTCCCAGGTGAAGGCGGCCGACCGTTCGAGGGCCCGGTCGGCGATCCGACGGCGAGCGTCGGGGTCGCCGAGGACGGTGGCGACGGCCCCGGCCATCGCCTCCGGATCCGTCGGGTCGAAGAACAGGCCGGCGTCGCCGACCACCTCCGGCAGCGACCCGGCCGAGCTGGCGAGCACGGGCGTCCCGCACGCCATCGCCTCGACCGGAGGCAGCCCGAACCCCTCCAGCAGCGACGGCTGCACCAGCGCCACCGACCGGCCGTAAAGGAACACGAGATCGGGGTCCGGGACGAATCCCGTGAAGACGATCCGATCCGTGACGCCGAGCCGATCGGCTTCCGACCGGAGTTCGGGGACGTGCGTGTGGAAGACGTCGCCGAAGTCGCCGACGATTGCCAGGCGGACATCGCTGGGCGCCGACCGGGCGAAGGCCGAGATCAGTCGAGGCAGGTTCTTGTGCGGGCTCAGGCCGCCGACGTAGAGCAGGAACCGCTCCCCCGGCCCCAGGCCGTACCGGGCGAGGGCGGCTTCGGACTCCGGGCCCGATGCGGTCGGCCGGAAGATCGGATCCGGGGCGGCGCCGATCAGGCCGATGCGGTCGGCGGGGAGCCGGTAGTGCGCGACCAGGTCGCGGCGCGAGGCGTCGGAGGTGGTCAGGATCTGGTCGGCCGACCGGGCCGCCAGCCGCTCCTTGAGCGTCCAGAAGAGCCTTCCCCGCCAGCTCGGGAAGACCAGCTCGGGGTACACCAGCGGCAACGCATCGAAGATCGTCACCACGACCCGGCCCACGTTCCAGACGGGGAAGAAGCTGTACGACGACGGGAAGACCATCGCGTCGAGGCCCGCCCCGGCCGCCGCCCGGCCGAAGGCGAGCAGGTCGGGCACCCGTCGACGGCCTTCGGCCGAGGCGGCCCGACTGGGCGCCTCCCGGACGGGCACGGCGACCGTCTCGAACCGCTCGGGGATCCGGACCGTCTCCAGGGATGGCTCGTCGATCAGGACGACCAGGTCGTGCTCCGTCTCGACGGTCCCCAGCGCCGTGAGCAGCGACCGGGCGAATCGGCCGAATCCGCGACGGTTGGAGAGACAGCCCCCATCGAAGCCGACCCGCATCAGGAGGTCCCCCCCCGATCCGGGTGGCCGGAATCCCGCCGCAGGCCCGGAGTCGACGCCGCGCGGATCGGCCGGGCGGTGCCTTCGGCGTCGCCGACGACCGCGATCCGGCCCGGCGCGCCGAGCCGTTCGGCCCGGCGTCGGTCGATGCCCAGGAGCTTGGCCGCGACGGCGTCGACGGCCATCGGGTCGAGCCCGGCGACGGCCAGGGCCGAACGGCCCCGCCACCCGAGCTTTCCCTCGATGATGCTCAGGTCGGGCCAGGCGCGCGGGATCGGCTCGCCGTCGAAGCCGGGGAGGTCGGCCGGGCGGATCGCCTGACGGACGGCGAGCAGGCAAGCCGGGCCTCGTCGCAGGGCGGAGAGGGGCGACAGGGCGATCCGGCACCCCGCCTCCGCGATCGTGCCGGAAAGCCGAAGCGGGCCGCCCGAGGGGCGATCGACGACCTCCCAGCCGTCCTCGTCGCGGGCCAGGTCGAGGAACCGGACCGGGCGGCCCCAGCATTCGTCGAGGAACCCTCGTGACGCGAACCGTTCTCGGGCGCGACGGCTTCCCGAGGCGATCGTCACCGCGCCCGGGTCGGCCGAGAGGACCACGTCGAGCACGCTCGAGAGGGCGGAGGGGCTCGTCGACCCGGCCCCGGTCGGCCCGAGGTGGGTGAGGATGGCGACCGGCCCGGCCAGGATCGGCCGGACCTCGGCGTCGAGCAGGGCCAGGGCCTCGGCGACGGCCCCCCGGCGGTTGTCGGACCGGACCACGGCCACCGTCGCGGCCGGGGCCTCCGGGGGGGCGACTCGGGGGGCGGCGCTCAGGGGTGCATCTCGGTCCGGGACCATGGGTGGCGACTCCGGGAGTCTGGGGTCGATCCGGCGTGGGGCCCGGCGGCCGTCGACGCCGGGCCGTCGGGCCGGGGGCGCAAGGGCTGGCGGTCGGCGATCGGCTGCCGGGCCCTCCGCTGGGCCAGCCAGATCGTCACCGCGATCGCCACCGACACGCCGCAACAGCAGAAATACAGCAGGTGGAGCGGGACGCTCAAGGTCGCCCTGGGCAACCCGAGCCGGCGGGCCAGGAACCGGTAGAACCGGGCGTTCAGGGTGACGACCGCCGCCGGCCCGAGGACGAGCAAGGCCAGCGCCGAGGGCTCGATCGGCGACAGCAGCACGCCGAGCCCCGTCAGTCCCGTGGCCGCGACGCTCGCCCGCTGCGTCCCGCTCACGTTCAGGTCCGTCTCGGCCACGCCGGATCGGAGCATCAACAGCGTCCAGGGGACGCCCCTGCGGAGGACATCCGTGCGGATCACCTCGCGGAACGTCCAGCGCTTCAGGTGCGTGACCTGGAGGTCGCGGATGAGCTCGATCCGATGGCCTGCCCGGGTCAGGCGGTAGCCGAGCTCGATGTCCTCGATCGCCGGGCGGCGGTAGAGCTGGGGGTCGAAGCCTCCCATCGCCAGGAACAGCTCGCGGCGGATCGCCCCGCAGCCGGTCCAGAAGGTGTGTGCCGGCCGGGCCTCGTCTCGGAACGAGCCGGCCTGATGCGTGTAATGGTGCAGTAGGTTGCGGAACCGGCTGACGAGCCCGGGGGCCGTCGGCTCCGCGTCGTAGGAGCCGAACACCGCGCCAAGGCCGGGGTCGCCCGCGAACCGGGAGAGGACCCGGGCCGGTGCATCGGGGCGGACGGCGACGTCGGCGTCGAGGAAGAAGATCACCGGCGCGGAGGCGGCCCGGGCGCCGTCATTCCGGGCGGCGGCGGGGCCGAGCGGCCGGTCGTGCCGCACGACGACGGCCCCGGCCTCCTCGGCCAGGGCGGCCGAGTCGTCCCGGGAGCCGTCGTCGACGACGATCAGTTCGAAGTCCGCCCCGGATGTCTCTCGGAGCGCCCGGAGGCAGCGCCTGAAGGCGTCCCCCCCGTCTCGGACGGGGACGACCACCGACAGGGACCACTGCCCCCGGGGCCCCGGGCATGCCGGACCGGCGGGGTGATCTTCCATGACTTGCCCTCGCCCGTCACTTCGGCGCGGGCCGGAATGCCGCCCCGTCCCTGGGACCGCCCGAGCCCGAGCCGGGACCTCGACCGGACGAGCGGACGCCTCGAAGCCGAACTCAGTGGTGCCTCAGCAATTGCGCCCGCCCGGCCGCCCTCGGCCTCGACGTGCGACGGGGACTGTAGCCGGGATCATCGGGGCTGTCAACTCGGGTCGCCGACCACCGAGGCGGGGGAATTCGCCGTGCCCGACGACGCGCCTGACCGGAAGCTGGACAGCAGCGCCGGGCAGCGCAACCAGGCGCCGACCCACGTCAGCGCCAGCAACGCCGACTGCATGACGTAGGAGTCACCCTGTGACAGGTGCATGCAGATCGCCCCTCCCCAGAAGCCGCTGGTCAGCAGGACGCCGAGGGAGAGGGTCCGGGGCACGATCAGCAGGATGGCCGAGGCCAGTTCCCCGGTCCCGATCAGGACGAGGTTGTCGGCGATCGCCGAGCCGGCCATCTCCTGCTTCGCCTCCTCCGGCACCAGTCCGAGGGCCTTCATCGACCCGGCGAAGATCATCAGCCCGCCGATGAGCAGGTGGAGCACCAGGCCGGCGATCCGCGATCCGCGATGGGGGTTCATGTCCGTCTCGGCTCACGTGCGGCCCGACGATCGAGGGCCGGCCGTGCCCGGCCGCTCCGGCGACACGACGCCCCGGACGGCGAGTCGATCGCGTCCGGGACGATCGTAGGGGGACCGGTCAAGGGGCGCCGGGCCCTTGGAGGGCCCGCGACAGCGCGTCGCGGTAGGTCCCGGCCCGGGACGGATCGACCATGCACGCGAATTCGACCCGGCCGCGAAGGTGCGAGGCGAAGTCGGGATGGTCCTCCCGGTTCTGGCTCTCAAGGCCGAGGCGGGCCGCGTTGTGCAGGATTGCTCGGAGGGTGCGCAACTCGCGTCGGGAGACGTTCGGCCGGTCATTGACCGTCACGCCGGTGACCTCCTGGCGGCCCCCCCGACGCATGATCCGGGTCTTGGACGGGTGCTCGACGAACCCCTCGGCCGCGAGGATTGAGCGGACGGAGCGGAGCAGGCGGCCGACGACGGCGGGGCGGTCGCCGGAGAACGTGAGGTCGTCGGCGTACCGGGTGTAGGTGAATCCATGGCGACGCGCGAGGCCGTCCAGCCTTCGGTCGAGGCGACGGCAGAGGGCGTTGGTGATGCTCGGGCTGGTGCAGGCGCCCTGGGGGAGGACGCGGTCCCCCAGGGCGATGTGGGTGGTCTTGCCGTCGAGGGTGGCCGGCACTCGGGGGGGCTCGGTGCAGAGCAGGGCGAGCACGGTGGCGAGGTGTTCGGAGTAGCCGATCGCGCGGAACAGCCCCTTCACGCGGCGGAAAGTGACCGAGGGGAAGAAGTCCTTCATGTCGAGATTCACCACCACCGCCCGCCCCGCGTGGGTCGAGGCGTTCGTGACGATCGACCGCCCGGGGACGAAGCCGTGGGCCTGGGGCTCGGGGTCGAGCCGCCGGAGGATCTGGTCGAAGACCCAGCGCTGGGCGAAGGCCAGGGCCGGCTTCGGGGCGGAGATGCAGCGGACGCCGCCGGTCTTCTTGGCGATCTCGTAGCGGTGATAGTGGACGACGGAGGCGGATCGTCGGTGGTAGGTCAGCCAGCGGAGGGCTCCCAGCTCGATACCGATCTGCCCGGCGAGATCCTCGGCCCGGTGCAGGACCGGCAGGCCGCGGCGGGAGAGGGCCTCCTCGTCCGATCGAGCGTCCTGGAGTCCGGCGCTGACGCCGATCCCGGCATGGACCATGGTCGAGGAGCGGTGGCGGTCCCATTCCTCCCGACGTACCTGCTGTTCCTGGAGGCGCCGGGCCCTGGCCTCGGCCCGGCGGGCCTTGCTCTCCTCCCAGCGCCGGCGACGCTCCTCGACGAGAGCGGCCTCCGGATCCTCGACCCGGGCGTGCGTCCGGCGGAGGTCGGCCAGTTCGGCCTCGATCCGGGCACGCTCGGCGTGTTCCTCCGGGGGATCCGGCGGCAGGCCCTCGCCGTGCGGCCAGAAGCCGAGGGCGTGCATCCGGCGGAGCACCGCCGACTCGGAGGCGGACCGGGTGACCTCTCGGTAGAGGCGGGCCTTCTCGTCTTCATTCATGGGATCGGTCGCCGCGGCCTCGGGCAATGGTCTGGCGATGGGGTCGGAGTCGGCGTCGGGGGGGAGGCAGCGGTCCCGCTACGAACATCCTTCGGACGCGACCGGCCAACTGGAGCGGCCGGGGCACCGACCGGGGCCCTCGGGTTGCGGAGCAACCGAACCAGGCGAGGGCCTGGTCGGTGCCCCGGCCGCAGATGGCGGTCGGGCGCGTGACGAGTGTCGGGCACGGGGACCTGCGCGGCGTATCGCCGCACGATCGGCTAATGGGACCGCTGCCTCCCTCCGGACGACAAACCTCCTCCTGCCAGGAACCGATGGAATTCGGGTGATCGGGCGCGGATGGCGGATAGGCGCTCGTGGGCCAGGTCCCGAGCAACCGGCATCCGGCAACCACCATACGACATCCGAGGACGGATTCACGCGTCGGGTCGGTCCTCCTGTTCGAGGCGTTCCATGTGGGCCAGTCGGAGCGCCAGGAGGTGCTCGCAGGGCCCCCTGGTCATCCCGTGCCTGGCGAACGACCGGCAGGTGCACGAGCCCTCGACGATCCGGCCGTCGAGGTCGACATGGAGCAACGGGCGGACGCGTCGGCCGCCGGAATCGGTGGCGCTGCCGCTGACCTTGTAGCCGGTGGAAACCGGACGCCGGGCGATGATCCGGATGCCGGAGTGATCGACGATCGCATGGGCCTTGGCCTCGCTGGAGCCGGCCGGGGCGGGGGCCTGTTTCACCTGCGTCGCGGCCTGATCGGCGGAGAACGGCTCCAGGAACAGGTCCCGGTGCCGGTAAACACCGCCGCCGAGGTCGTACATGGCCCTCCCGACCTGGCAGAGGAACGACAGGGCGCTTCGGGCCTTCTCGACCCCGAGGCCGGCACGCTCCGCGAGATCGGCGTCGGTGGCGAGGCGGAGCGACCTCAAGGTTTCATACGAACGCGAGAGTTCGCCCGAGGAGACGTCGAGGCGGCGGGCCAGGAGGTCGAACTTCGAGCCGCCGGAGGTCCAATCGTTGTCGGTCCAGCCGGAGAGGGCGAGGGTGAAACGGATCGGCCCGAGGTCGAGCACATAGATGCTCGGCAGGCCGAGCCCGGCGAGGTGGACGTCGACCGACCGGCAGGCGGGGATCAGGCGGGCCAGGGTCCAAAGCCGGTCTCGGCCCCAGGTGCGGACCACGACGGGCTTCGAGCCCTCGAAGGTCGACGCGGGAGAGAGCTGGATGACCTGCTCCCAGGGCTCCAGGACGACCCTGGCGGGTCGCCCCGGCTCCAGCTCGTAGCGGAGGGCCCTCGGGGAGGTCCTCGCCCGCCGGCGACGCAACGCCCGGCAGATGTTGAACAGGTCGACCGGGGCGAGGCGGAGCCGGGTCAGGCCGAGCGACATGGCGCTGTGGACCTGGAGGAATCCGGAGACCCAGGAATCCGGCAGCTCGATCTTCTTCTCGACGTGGCCCTCATCGCCCTCGGTGGCGACGGCCAGGCCGGTAGGGCCGACGTCGAGCCGGGTGCGGCGGTAGGAGCGGATTCGCTCCAGCTCGCCGTGCAATCGGGGGCTGAAGTCGATGTTCGTGGTGCCGCATTCGAACTCGTCGACCCGGTCGAATGCCTCGTGGGCGGCGGCGAGGCGGGCATAGGTGCTCTCGTCCCGGGAGAAGGCCTCGAAGGAGACCTCGTCGGGGTGGACCGTCACCACGGGGTCGAGGATCAGGGAACGTTCGAACCAGTTGGTATACGCATACTGGAAATAGTCGATCCGGGCCCGGTGGAACGGCTTGAGGCGCTCGAGCCGGGCGCGGTCAAGCTCGGCGAGGCGGGCCTGGAGTTGCTCGGCTCGTCCGAGGTCTCGCATGCGATTCAGGCCGAGCCCGGCGAGGAACTTTCGGTCCTGCTCCTCGAGCCAGGCCCTGTATTCGAGGCGGTCTTTCGGGCGGTACGCGAAGTCGCTGACGACCACCTCGTACAGGGCGGCGAGGGCCTCCCGGAAGACCACGGGGCGGCCGATCGTGCCCCGGAAGAAGGTCGGCTCCCGGAACGTGTCGGTGGCGAAGGAGACCCGGGCGGAGGAGGGCCCGTTGACGATGCCGCTCCGACCGGCGTAGCGGTGCGAGGCGATCATGCGACGCCTCCCGCCGAGTGGCCGATCGAGACGTCGGAGGGCGTGTCGGGGTGCGCGATCAGGATCGAGACGACCGCGTGCAACGCCCGGTCGGCGTCGGACCGGGTCGCCGATCGGGCGAAGTCGCCGAGCAGCTCGGCGGCGACACGGGCCTGGAACGGGTCCCGGAGGCCCCGGTCGCGGAGAAAGTTGATGATGCGTCGCTTGACCGGCCGCTCGGGCCGGAGGTCGAAGAGGGCGGCTCGGAAGAACCAGGAGAGGCGGTCGAGGGCCTCGGCCCCGTCGGGGAGGTGGTCGATCACGAGGTCGAGCGCGAACCGCCTCATATTCGGATGAGGGTGCTCGACCAGCCGGGGGACCAGTTCGACGGGGTCGAAGCGGTCGACGTGCCGGAGGACGAGCACCCGGGCCACGTCCTGGACGTCGACCCGATTCGAGTCGAGCAGGCCCATCAGGCCGGGGGGGCCGAGGACGTCGGGTCCGAGCCCATCCCGGAGCAAGCCGAACGCGACGACTCGGGTGTCGGGCCAGTCACTCTCGACGAGCATCAGCAGCGGGCCCGGGTCGTCTCGGAAGCGGTCGACGGCGAGACGGAGCAGGGCATGGGTGGCGGCCCGGACGGCGGCGATCTCGTGATTGGCGAGCTGGGAGAGACCCTCCAGACCGAGTTTCTCGACCGCCTCGGGCCGCCTCGCCAGCAGATCCCCGCCGAGGGCCTGCGCCTGGGGAGGCCCGGTGAGGATGAGGTGGATCAGGGTATCCAGGTCGAGTTGCTCGTCGAGGTCGTCGAGCAGGGCATCCCGGGCGATCAGGAGGTAGGCGTCGAGCGAGCCCGGTTGGGCCTCGGGCTGTCGGAACAGGTCGAGCAGGCGGGCCGAGAGGATCCGGCGCAGCCCGGGGTCGCTCTTGAGGCGGTCGGCGGCCAGCCCGGCGGCAAGCATCGAGAGGTCCGGGTCGCCGGAGGTGGTGAAGAGGACGACCCACTCGGCGTCCCGGGTCCAGAGGGGGCTCGACTCCCGGAGCCAGGACCGGGCGAGCTCTCGGGCCTCGGGGATTTGGTCGGCGATCAGCCGGTCGACGAGCAGGAGGTCGGGGTGCTCGGGGTCGAACCGACGCCGCAGCTCGTCGAGGCCGAGCCGGACGGTCGGCTCGTGGGGGGCCCGGAGCATCGGCAACAACTCCTCGACGGACGCGTCGCCGAGGATGTCTCGATGTCGCTCCTCGACGGCCCGGAGGGCGAACGCGTGGACCGAGGGCAGTCGCGAAGAACCGAGCAGGCGGAGGTAGGCACGGGGATGGGCGTCCCACCGATCGGGGAATGCCTCCTCCCGGCGATCGGCCGGGGCCCGGAACGAATCGGCGTCTCGCCATCGGAACGAGAGGCGGGAATGGTCGAGGACGAGGCGGTCGCCCTGGTTGTGGAGGATGCGGTTCAGGAGGTAGCAGTCGGCAAATGCGCCGTAGAGCCCGGACGGCTCCCGGGCGTCCTCGGGCCCGTACGGGACGAGGGCCTCGGCGGCGGCGGCGGCGTACCGGTCGGGGCGGTGTCGGGCGAGGTTGCGGAGGTATCGCCAGGCGAGTCGACGGAGATAGCGCTGGGTCGGTCGGGCGAAGATCCGGGTGTGATGGACGCCGCCGTCGAGTCCCGACTTGACCGAGGCCGCGACCCCCTTTGTCTGTCTCCCCCTGGCCTCGATGGCGTGGCTGAGCAGGCCGAAAGTGACGGCGTCGTGCCGGAGCATCGACCGCTTGTAGATGCTCTTGAGGTATCGCCAGTGATAGACGCGATCGAATCGGAGGCCGGGCAGGACCGCTCGGATCGCGGCGACGGCGACCGGCGTCCCCAGCTCGTAAAGCGTGTCCAGGGCGAGCCCCCGGTATTGATCCTCGACGGAGGGGAAGACCGAGACGATGGCGTCCTCGGCCCCCGGCCGCGGGTCGTCCGGGTCGATTGCGTCGAGGGCGGTCAGGAGCGGCTCGGGCAAGGTGGCCCGGATGCGATCGGCGTGTTCGGCGAGCCCTTCGAGGTCGCCGAGGAGCCGCAAGGCCTCCACGGCCGACCGGCGTCGGGAGAGGAGCTTGCGGCCGGCGAAGGGGCGGACCGCGGGGATCGCGACGGGGTCGCCGATGGCGCCGAGGGCATCGAGGAGGGCACAGGTCTCCCCCTCGGCCGAGGCCAGCGCGGCGATGAGCGGCCCGACGGCGCCCCGGTCGCGCCTCCAGCCGAGGCGGGCGGCGGCCCGGGCCCGGACCTGGGGGCGGGCGTCGAGCAGGGCGTCGATGAGGAGCGATCGTCCGGCCTCGGCGAACAGTTCGAGCCCCAGTGCGGCGACGACCTCGGCGAAGCGGTCGGCCAGTTCTTCGACCGTGAAGGGGCCGTAGGTGGTGCCCATGCCGAGCTTGCCGGCCCGGGGTCCCCGGGCGACGAGGACGTGGAAGGAGCCGGGCGTCCCCCAGGCCTCGGCGGCGGAGACGACGGCCACGCGGTCGGGCCCGGTCGGGTTGTGCAGCCGCACCGGTTCCGGGATCATCTCGGCGAAGCTCCGGGGTGTCGGGTCCGGGATCGGGTCGAATGGAGCGGTTCAGAAATCGTCGAAGTCTTCGTCGGCGGGCGGGCCCGCCGGATGGCCATTCGAGGCTGCCGAGGCCGGGGCCGAAGTGGTCGGCGATGGCCCGCCCTCGGACTTCGCCTTGGACTTCGGCGAGCCCGGGAAGGTGGCCGAGGTGCCGAGCGGCCCGAGCTCCGCCTCCAGGGCGGCCCGCATCTCGGCGAAGTCGGCGAAGAGGACGCGGCGGCGGAAGAGGGTGTACCCGGTCCACATCAGGTCGGCGCAGATCTCGACCGGGACGCGACCGGTCTGGGCGCCGAGCCCCGGTAGGGCGACCGAGCCGATGCTGCCGGGCTCCCGGTCGTTCTGCATGTGCACCGCCTGGAAGGCGGCGGCGCAGGCGGCGGCCACGTTGAGCGAGTCGCTGATGTCCTCCGATGAGCCCATCATCGTCGGCGTCGAGATCAGGAACGAGGGGCGCCCCGAGCCGGTCGGCACGCAGACCGCCTTGCCGACGGGGAGCAACCCGCCGTGCAGCCGCCGGACCTCGGCCTGGACCCGTTTCTCGATCCCCTTGCCGAGGTGGTTCTTGATGACGGCATCGAGGCCGCCGTCCATGCTGGCCCGGGCATTCGTGGGGGTGACCCAGGCGTCGACCCGCTGGTCGAGCATCGAGCCGCTGACGACCTCCACCTCGGGGTTCTCCTCGAAGGTTGACCGCCAGGCGGCCACGACCTTCGAATTCACGTCCACGAGGACGACCCGGATGTCCATTCGTCCCTCCTCCCCTCAACCGGTGAACTCGACGAGGTATTCGAGCCGTTGCTGCTCGGGCCGGTAGATGACGTACTCGTCGTCGGCGAACTCCGACGGGCGGCCGAATTTGCGCCGGACGCCGTGGCAACTGTCGAAGCCCTTGGGGGGCTCGGTCAGGCCGTAGGTGATCTTGGTGTAGTCCTTCATCTTGCCCAGCGCCACCCGGGCGATGGCCATCAGCCGGGTCTTCCTGCGCCCGGGGGTGGTGTAGAAGAGGCTCGTGCAGGCGGCGTCCCCGAAGTAGATGCCGTGCCCGAGCCAGCCGGCGTCGGTGCGGTGGACGCCCATGCTCACCACGATCTTCGGCAGCAGGATCCCCCGGGAGAGGATGCCCACCCAGTTCGAGATCCGGGACCCGTGGTACAGCAGGCGATCATTGCCGACTCCATCGGCGAACTGCCCCCACTCGGCGTCTCGTCGCACCCGGAAGAGGTTCTTGACGGCGATCGTCTTGGATTTGACCTGGCTCTTGATGACGGCCTTCGACAGCTCCTTGAATTCCCGGTCGGCGGGGTCGACCCACTCGATCCGGGTGCCGAGGGCCTCGTACTCGCGGTCGACGCGGGAGGAGAAGAGGACGTCCCCCCCCTCGCCGTTGACCTGGAGCATGTCCTTCATCAGCTGGAGCGTCTGCTGCTTCTGGGCGAACGCCTCCAGCGAGCTGATCACGGCGGCGTCGACGGCGGCCCGGGAGCGGCCGATCCGGTGGGGGATGGCGGAATAGAACTCGCCCGAGAGGCGGGTCAACTGCTCGTCCCGGTCCTTCGCGCGCTTCTTGTTGAACAGGTCGTAGGCGGCCTGGAGGATCGCCTCCCCCTTCTCGATCTGGCCGAGGGTGAGGATCCCCAGCGGCGTCTCGATGCCGTTGGCCGTGATCCGGGCGGCGACGGTGTCGGTCAGGGCGCCCTTGGCCTCGTCGTAGATGTAGCGGACGAGATCCGAGACGCCGGGCGAGAGCCGGCTGGCCGGCGGCTCGGCCGGCCGGCCGTTCTTCTCGGCGGCCTTCGCCCGGGCGAGCCGCTCCAGGGTCTTCGCGTCGATCTCGCCGGCGCCGGTGCCCCGGGCCTGGTGGGAGCCGATCCTGGTCGAGGCCAGCGCCACCTCCCGATAGCCCTTCGACGCCGAGGTCTTCTGCCGGTAGATCTGCTGGAAGCAGGACTCGGCCTCGGCGAGCGACGAGAAGTAGCGGCACTCCTTCTGGCCGGCGTCCGGATTGGTCTCCAGGTCGTCGGTCCGGCCGTAGTGGGTGAAGACCCGGAAGCGGTACTCGCACCCCTCGGCCGAGTGCAACTCGATGGCGTAGTACTTGTTCCGGTTCGTCTTGATGTCCGTGACTTGCAGCACCGCCTTCCTGGCGACCTCGAACGCCTCGGCGAACCCCGGCTCTCCCGACTCGCCGCTGGTCCAGGCCTTCACCTTCGTCACGGTGGTGCCCCCCGACTGATGCGATCCCGCGGCCCGACCGCCCCGCCCGTCTCGCGGCGTGACGCCTCCGCTCGCGTCGCCAGTGAAGCCTAGTGTGGACTTTTGTATAGTTCAAGGAAGATTCAGGCCGACGTTGCCCCGAGGCAACACGCCCGTCCGGGTCGCATGATCGCCCGAGACGGCCCCGGCGGCCATGTGGTGCCGGAGCGGGGTCGATCGGGGGGCCGGACGCTCGACCCTAGCTCACCGATCGGACCCTTGCGAATGAGTTGGGACGGCCCCGGGGTGCTCGGGGGGTCGGCGGTGCGGTGCGGAGCGGGACGGGGTTGCGATTGACGAGCGGGGGGTTATGGGGTAGGTGCTGCGTCTCCTCGAATGATGGAGCCGCGGCGCCGGGGCCGGGAGCGTCCGTGGTCGGGGCGGCGGGCGTCGCGTGCCGGCCGGCCGGGGCCGGGCAGCCCCGGCAAGGGGAGATCGATCGATGCCGGATGACTCGGCAGCCAGGACGGCGATCGCGGTCCCGGTCTCCCGGGCGGGGATCGCCTGGAGGTTCGCCCTGATCGGGGGCCTGGCGGCGTTGACGGTCCCCCCGGTGCTCTCGCCGATGGGGGCGGGCCTGGACGGCTCCTGGGTGGTCGCCCTGAACCTGCTGGCGGCGGGGGATCGGTTCCAGTTCGGCCGGGACGTGGCCTTCACCTACGGCCCGCTCGGCTTCGCGCTGAAGCCGCTGGACATCGGCCCGAATCTCGGGCACGCGATCGGCCTGAGGCTTGCCCTGACCGCCCTGTGGTGGGCCTCGGTGGCCGGGCTGCTCATGCGGGTCCGGGGGGCGGTCCGGCCGCTGCTCTTCCTGGCGTCGGCGTCCTATGCGGGGATTCAGTTCGACGGGGGCTACGACTGGAACTCGTCGCTCTCGAACCTGATGCTGGCCTCGATCGTCGGGTTCGTGGTCCTGGCGTATGACTCCCGGCGTCTGGCCTGGGCGTGGCCGGGTGTGGTCGTCGCGGCGGTGGCGCTGCTGGCGAAGTTCAACGTCGGGTTCGTGGGGGCGGGTGCGATCGGCCTCTGGGGCCTGCTGGAGCTTCGTCGAGACCGCAGCACCCCCCGCCTCCGGGGGCTGGCGACGCTGGCGGCCGCCTACCTGGCGACGCTGCTGCTCCTGTTCCGGATCTACGGCGGTCCGCTCGGCGGGTTCCCGGCGTTCCTGGCCTCGAGTGCCCGGATCTCCAAGGGGTTCTCGCTCCAGATGGCGTCGGAGGGGCCACCGGGCGAGGTCCTGCGGCTCTCGGCGATCATGATCGGGGTGGCGGCCTGGGCGTCGGTCGGCCTGGCCCGGTCATGGCGGGCCGCCCCGGCGCTGGCCATCGCCCTGCTGCCGATCTTCGGCCTGTACAAGGGGTCGATCGTCCGGCACGACTCCGGCCACCTCGCCGAGTACGCCTGCGGCATCCCCGCCCTGGTGGCGATGGCCCTGGTCGGGGGTCGGGAGGCGGGGAGGAGGGCCGAGCTGCTCCGATCCGCGGCGGCGGCGGCGGTCCTGCTGGCCGTCGGGTCGCTGCTGCCGATGGACCCCGGCGCGATGCTGACCAAGGGGGCCCACAATGCCGCCTCGCTCGCAGACCTCGGGCGGACCCGCGCGGAGATCCGCCGGATCGACGACGACCTGCGAGCGTCCCTCCGCCTCCCCCCGGGGATTCGGGAGCGGATCGGGGCCGAGACGGTGGACGTCTTCCCGTGGGACCTGTCGCTGGTCTCGGCCAACGGCCTGAACTGGCGGCCGAGGTACGCGCTGCAATCGTACAATGCCTACGCCCCGGCCCTCGACCGCGTCGGCGCCCGGCTCTACGGCTCCGCCGACGGCCCCCGCTTCGTCCTCTACTCGCACGCCGGGATCGGCAGCGTCGGCCGGGGGGGCGAGGTCGCCGTGCAACACCCGACGCTCGTCGACTCCCGGACCTGGCTCGAGCTGTTCCGCTGCTATGACGTGGTCGACCAGCGTCCGGGCCTCACCCTGATGCAACGCAGGGGGCGGCCGCGTTGGGATCCCGGGGAGGCCCGGGTGCTGGGCTCCCGGACGATCGGCTTCGGCGAGCGGTGGGGGCTGCCGACGGGGGTCGACGGCCCGGTCGTGGCCCGGGCCCGATTCGAGCTGGCCCCGCTCTCGAAGCTCCGCTCCTACCTCTTCAAGGTCGAGCCGCCCGGGGTCCGGGTGGAGTACCTCGACGGGTCGACCCGGGTCCACCAGCTCGTCTGGCAGAACGCCGGGGGCGGCTTCCTCGCCAGCGACCTGCCGGTCGACGAGGCCGGCGTCCGTTCCCTCTTCGGGGAGGGGGAGGCCGACCCGGTCCGGTCGCTTACCTTCGTGGGGGGGGATGACTTCCGGCCGGAGATCGCGCTGTCCTGGGCCGAACTGCCCCGGGCCCCCGAGCACCACTTCGTCGAGGTGGGATTGCCGGTCGAGCCGGCGTCGATCCACCAGATGGGCTGGGATCCGGCCGAGTCTCGGGGGGAGGGGGATGGGGAGGATCCGCACCTTGTCTTCCGTCTGGATCGCCCCGCCTTCGTCGGCCGGATCACCCTGCATTCGACGTTCGGGCACCCGACGAGGGGCCTGGTGCCGGTGACCGTCTTCTGGCGGATCCGAGGCCGAGACGGCTACTCGTACGACGAGCGCAGCCGGAGCGTCTTCGCGCCGACGGGCCAGGGCCACACCATCTCGGTACCGGTGTTCGACGAGATCGACGAGTTCCGGATCGACCTGGAGGACCCGGCCTCCTCGATCCGCCTGCACCGGATCGTCGCCGGGCAGCGAGCCGAGATCGAGGCGACCGCCGACGAAGGCGGGCGTCCCGTCCGCTGACCCTTCGTGGGGAGACCGGGCCCCCGGACCGCTCGCCCTCGCCCTCGCCCTCGCGTCGGCGAGCCGAGCCCGTCGTGCGACCCCACCGATCCCAATCCCCGGCAAACCCGTCGGATTCGGGGAACCCGGCCCGTGATGGGTCCTGCCCCTCCCGTCGGGGGCCGGTCGTGCCGGTCGAGGGCGTCCTCGGGCCCGCCGGATCGGGGTCGCCTGAATAAACGGCTCATGGCGGGCAAGTCGTCGGCCTTCCGCCGTCGTCGGCGCGATCGGCGGGATAAGCTTGCCCGAGGGGACCCGGGATCTCGCGTCGGTCCCGGCCGAGTCCCGGCATTCGGGGTGTCGTAGGGAGGCGGAGGAACACCATGAGCGGCCAGACCGGCGGCGGGAAGGGTCGCCGACGGGCGTTCCGGCCCGGAGTGGAACGCGTCGAGCACCGTCGTCTCCTCGCGACGTTCGTCGTCACCAACACGGCGGATTCGGGGCCCGGCACGCTCCGGCAGGCGATCCTGGGGGCCAACGAGAGCCCCGGCGCCGACGAGGTCGCCTTCGCCATCCCCACCTCGAACGCCCCCGGCCGCGACGTGCCGGTCCCGGGGTTCGACCTGTCCTCGCAGACCTGGCGGATCGAGCTGGCCAGCCCGCTCCCCGCCCTGACCGACACGACGACGATCGACGGCTTCTCCCAGGCCGACACGCCGCTCTCGTTCTTCTACCCCGAGGACGTCGACGAGCCCTCCCTCGTCACCTCGGACCCCAATTCGATCCCCGCCCTCGACGGCAACAACGCCCAGATCCGGGTCATCATCGACGGCAGCACGATCGACCGCTCCGCCTTCCCGACGCCGACCGGCCTGGTAATCGACGCCTCCGACAGCGACGTCCGGGGCCTGGTCATCACCGGCTTCCACGACGGCATCGTCGTCCCCCGCCGGGAGAACGCCGGCAACCGCATCCAGGGCAACAGCATCGGCGGGTACTTCCGCTATCTGGTCGACCTCCAGACGGGAGACCCCCTCCCGGCGCCCGACAACATCGTCTTCGCCGGGGTCGGGAACACGGGAGACGGGGTGGTCGTCAACGGCACGAACACCACCGTCGGCGGCTTCAACCCCCAGGAAAACAACACGATCACCCTGAGCGGGGGCCGGGGGATCTACCTGCCGCCGAATTCCGAAGGGCACCAGATCTTCGGCAATCAGATCGGCGTGCTCGGGCCCTCGATCGGGCAGGTCTACGTCCAGGCCGGGAACGGGGCCGAAGGGGTGCTCATCGAATCGGCCCCCGGCTTGCTCTCGTCGAGCCACTCGATCGGCGGCCCGGTCCCCGGCTCCGGCAACGTGATCTCCGCGAACGGCAGCCACGGCGTCCGGCTCGTCGGCCCGGGGGCGACCCGCAACCGGATCGACGGGAATTACATCGGTGCGGCCCCCGGCGGCGGCTTCCTCTTCGGCGCCGGGGATCCCGGCAACGGAGGCGACGGCGTCTTCCTGAATGATGCCCCCTCGAACCGGATCGGCGCCCAGGACGACGATCGCCGCAACGTCATCCCCGCCAACGAGGGGGCCGGGGTCCGGATCGCCGGCCCGAACGCCTCCGGCAACATCGTCTCGGGCAACTTCATCGGCCTGGTCTCCGACGGCGGTGCGGTGCTGGGCAACACCCGGGAGGGGGTCCGGATCGAGTCGTCGGCCACCGGCAACACCGTCGGCGGCGGCAACGTCATCTCCGGCAACCTCCGGGGCGTGATCATCACCGGCGAGACCTCCGGCGGCAACGTCGTCTCCGACAACTTCATCGGCAGCGACGCCGACGGCGTGGGAGACCTCGGCAACGCCCTGGAAGGCGTCCTCATCGAGTCGTCTTCCGGCAACAGGGTGACCGGAGACGGCGACGGATCCCAGATCCTCTCCGGCAACAACGTCGGCCTGGCGATCGTCGGCCCCTCCTCCTCGGGGACCGTGGCGACCGGCAACTTCATCGGCACCGACACGAGCGGCACGCTGGAGCTGAACAACTCGCTCCAGGGCGTCCTGATCGTCAACTCCCCCCGAAACACCCTCGGCGCCCCGGGGGACTCGAACCGCAACCTCATCTCCTCGAACCACTGGGGCGTGGAGATCGCCGGGGCCGAGGCGACGGGCAACGTCCTCCAGAACAACATCATCGGCACCGACATCACCGGCGACCTGCCCTTCAGCAGCGAGATCGACGGCGTCCTCATCCGCCTCGGCGCCTCGGACAACCTCGTCGGCGGTCCCCAGCCCGAGCAGGGCAACGTCATTGCCTTCAGCCGACGAGACGGCGTCCGGATCGAGGATGACAGCATCGGCAACACGATCCTCACTAACAGCATCTTCGAGAACGCCGGCCTCGGCATCCATCTCGTGCCCACCGGCGGCCCCGGCCCCGGCCCGAACTTCCTCCGCCCGGCCCCGACGATCACCCTGGTCCGTAGCTCGGTCGGCTTCACGAACATCCAGGGGACCCTGATGAGCGTCCCGCTGACCACCTTCCGCATCCAGTTCTTCGCCAACGCCACGCCTGACCCCAGCGGCCGGGGCGAGGGGGAGCGTTACCTCGGCGAGACGACCGTCACCACCGACGCCGCCGGCTTCGTGTCCTACTCGGCCGACGTGGCCGGCGCCGTCCAGCCGGGAGAATTCGTCACCGCCACGGCGACCGACCCCGTCGGCAACACCTCCGAGTTCTCCGTCGGCGTGGCCGAGCAGCTGGGCACGGTCCAGTTCTCGATGAGCGTCTTCGTCGTCCAAGAGTCGAGCGGCGCGGCGCTCGTCGTCGTCACCCGACTCGGCGGCAGCGGCGGCCAGGCTTCCGTCGACTACGCCACCGGCGGCGGCACCGCCACGCCCGACGTCGACTACGAGCCCGTGTCCGGCACCCTGACCTTCGACATTGGCGTCGACCAGCAGACCTTCACCGTGCCGCTCCTCGACGACGAACTGGGGGAGGCCGAGGAGACCGTCGGCCTGCTCCTCTCCTCCCCGGCCGGGGCGGCGACGCTCGGGATCCCTTCGAATGCGACGCTCCGACTCGTCGACGACGACCAGCCGGGCAACGTCTTCTTCGGCATGGAATCCTACGTGGTCGACGAGACGGCCGGCGAGGCGACGATCGCCGTCTCCCGGAGCGCCGGGGGCGGCACGGTCACGGTCCCCTACGCCACCACCGGCGGATCGGCCGTGCCGGGCGTCGACTACGTCCCCGTCTCCGGCACGATCACCTTCGGGCCCGGCGAGACGGTCCGGACCTTCACCGTGCCGGTCCTCTTCAACGGCGCCTCGTCGGTCACGACGTCGGTCGGCCTGGCGATCGGCCAGCCGACGGGGGGGGCGGGCCTCGGCGAGCCCTCGATGGCGACCCTCACGATCACCAACCTCGACGTCCCCCAGGTCACCTCGATCTCGGCCGCCGCCGACCGCCGGGGGTTCCTCCGGATCGTCCTCGGCTTCAACCGGGACATGATCGCCTCTCGGGCCGAGGACCTGAGGAACTACGGCTACAGCGTCCAGGTCCCCGGGCACAATCGCCGGATCGGCACGAGGAGAGACCTGCTCATCCCACTCGCCCCTCCCCAGTACGACCCGGCCACCCGGACGGTCACCCTGACCACCCTCCGCCCCATCCGGCCGGGGACTCCGGTCCTCGTCCTGGTCAACCAGGTGACCGACGTGCCCGGCGCCGGGGTCGGCGTGGCCGACGAGCGCGGCATCCTGCTCGACGGCAACGACGACGGCATCCCCGGCGGCACCTTCTCCGCCACCCTCCGATCCCCCCGACCGACGTTCACCCCGAGGCCCCGCTTCGAGTTCCCCGGCCTCGGGACCTCCTCGACGTGGGCCGATCGCCTCCGGGAGGCCCGCCTCCGATCCGGCCGAGGCTGAACACCCTCCGACCCTCGCACCCGTCCGCGGGGGAGAGGGTGGGCAAAGCCCGGGTGAGGGGGATCGGGCGAGTCCCACAACCCCGACAAATGCCAACCCCCCTCTTCCCGTCCGCGGGAAGAGGGGGGCCAGATGAGCGAACGGGATCACAACAGCGGGCGATCACGACGGCGGGAACTGCGGGATCAACGCATTCAGGTTCCCCAGCGGGATGACCTTCGTGTACGAGACCCCAGTGCCGAATGCCAGTCCGGTGCCGAATCCGGCCGAGGCCCCGAGGGTGGCGAGGTCGCCCGCCCGGGACGTGGTGACCTCTCCCGAGACGACGGAACCGACGTAGGTCCCTTCCTCGACCCGGAGGCCGTTCAGGTCGGTCAGGCGGGTGGCGTTGCTCAGCTCCACCCGGACGTCGCCGCCGACCACGTCGGTGTCGAACCCGGCGGGGGCGGCCTGCAAGGGGCCCCTGGCCGAGAGGACCAGCCCGTAATCGCCGTTGGCGGCGATCACGTAGCCGGAGTCGATTCGGCCCGGGAAGTTCAGGCCGAAGAGCTGGAGCCCGGACTGGCCCGGCGCCACGTTGACGAGGTCCCGGGTCGCCCCGTTGGTCACCTGGAGCGTGCCGCCCAGCCTCGCCCCTGCGAGCGGGTTCGGCGAGGTGGGCAGCGGGACGGACGGGGAGAACGCACCGGCCGCGTCGAGGTCGCCGACCTCGGCGAAGAACTGCTGGATGCCGTCGGCGATCTGCTGGGATTGCGCCTGGGTCGGGTCGAACGCGTCCCGCTCGACGGCCACCCGCATCAGCCGCAGGTAGTTCGCCTGCAACCCGTGTGGCACCACCCGGGGATCTCCCAGCAGCCGGGAGGTCCGCAGCCCCCGCACCACGACCGGCGCGTTCGGCCCCCGCTGGTGCAGGCCCGTCAGCAGGGCCTGGGTGAGCAGCGGCCCGGTGCCCCGGTAGATCGGCGAGAGCGCCCCGGTGCCCACCGTGTCCGGGGGCGGCGCGGGGGCGTCGGCCGGGATCTGGTCGATCGGCACGTCGACCACGAAACTCCCCTCGGGCAACTCGCGGACCCCCTGGTTCGGGACCGTGGCGATGAAGCCCGCCTGGTTCCCGTCGGGGGGGATCTGGACCGTGGTCGCACCCGTCTCGATGCCGATGATGTTCTCGGCCGGCACGGTGTAGCGCACCGTCGCCTCGGAGTCCGGGGCGACCGTGTTGAAGCCGACCAGGGCCTGGGTGGCGGGGGAGTTCAGCAGCGTGTAGGTGTCTAGCGAGCCGAGGATGCTGCCGACCGGGGGCTGGGAGAGAACCCTCTGGTACAGCGAGGGCCGGAAGCCGACCCCCCGGGCCGCCGCCTGGGCCCTCACCTGCTCCATCTCCTCGGGGCCGAGCAGGGCGATCAGGTACTGATTCAGGGCCGGCGAGGCGTTCACCACCGTCGGCGCCTGCCGGAGCCTCGGCCGGATCGCCCCCGGCTCGATGAACGGGCCGAGCTTGCCCACCGCCACCGTCGCCCCCGACAGCAGCACCCTGCCGTCCAGCGGCTCGACGCCCGGCAGCATCGTGCGGCGCGGACCGCGAGCCCGCCTCGAATCTCGCGATCTCCCCATCGCCGTCGCCTCCTTGCGGACGATCGATCGAACCGAATTCCTGCCGGTTTTCCCTGATCCTATCGACTCGTCCCCGCCTTTTTCTTCATCCTTCCGGTACGCCATCGCCGGCCCTCGGCCCAATCTGTCTGGGGGCATGTCCCCGGATCAGGCGAGGATCTCCTCGACCACCCTCGCCTGGTACAGGGTGCTGATCAGGCTCTCGTCCAGGCCGTGGACGGGGTAGGTGAGACGGGCATGGTCGAGGCCGAGCAGGCGGAGGATCGTCGCGTGCAGGTCGGGCACCGTGACCTCCCCCTCGACGGCCTTGTAGCCGAATTCGTCGGTCGCGCCGTGGACGTGGCCGGGCTTCAGCCCGCCCCCGGCCATCCAGAGGGTGAACCCCAGCGGGTTGTGGTCCCGTCCGTCGCCGTTCTCGGAGATCGGCAGGCGGCCGAACTCGCCCCCCCAGAGCACGAGCGTGTCGTCCAGCAGGCCCCGGCGTTGCAGGTCGATCATCAGCCCGGCGATCGGGCGGTCGATCCCGGCGCAGGCGTCCCGGAGGCCGTCGAAGATCCGGCCGTGGTGGTCCCAGATCACCCCCTCGGTGAACAGCTGCACGAACCGGACGCCCCGCTCGACCAGCCTCCGGGCCATCAGGCAGCGGCGGCCGAAGGAGGCGGTCCGCTCGTCGTCGAGGCCGTAGAGCCTCCTCGTCTCCTCCGGCTCGCCGTCGAGGTCCAATGCCGATGTGGCCGACAGCTGCATCCGGGCCGCCAGCTCGTAGCTGCTGATCCGGGCGTCCAGCTCGGCCTCCCCGGGGCGGCCCAGTCGATGCTCCTCCGCCATCTCGGCCAGCAGGCGGAGCCGGCCCCGCTGGGCGGCCTCGGGGCCGTCGAAGGCCGGGGAGAGGTTCGGCAGCGGGGCCCCTTCGGAGCGGATCCGGGTCCCCTGGTAGATCGGCGGCAGCCAGCCGGCCGCCCAGTTGCGGATGCCGTCCAGCGGCATCCCCTTCGGGTCGTCCAGCGCGACATACGCGGGCAGGTCCCGGTTCTCCGTCCCCAGCCCGTAGACGACCCAGGACCCCATGCTCGGCCGGCCGGGGATGATCATCCCCGAGTTGAACATCCAGATCGCCGGCTCGTGGTTCAGGTGCTCCGTCTTCATCGACCGGATGAAGGTCATCAGGTCGACGCACCCGGCCAGGAGCGGCATCAGCTCGCTGACCTCGATCCCCGACTCCCCGTGCCTGGTGAATTTGAACGGGCTGGGCATCAGGTTGCCCGCGTTGGCCGGCACCAGCGTGTCGACCACGCCCGGGTACGGCTTCCCCTCGTAGGCCTTCACCAGGGGCTTCGGGTCGAACAGGTCGATCGACGAGGGGCCCCCCGGCATGAACAGCTGGATGACCGACTTCGCCCGGGGCTCCAGGTGCGGCGTCTTCGGCGACAGGTCGTGGATCGGCCCGCCGCCGTCGGAGGCACGACCGGAGGCGGCCCGAGATCCGAGGTCGCCGGCGAGCAGGTAGGCCAGGGCCGAGGCGTTGAGCCCCCGGCCCATCTGGCGGAACCAGTCGCGTCGGCTAGGCACGTTCCAGGGGGCGTCGGCGGCCATGCGAGCGATCCTCCGGCGGGGCGGGCGAGGGGGGTGGTCGGGCCCGAATCGGTTCAGTCGAGGTAGTGGAACTCGGGGGAGTTGAGCAGGACGTGGCAGAGGTCCGTCAGGGCGAGGTGAGACGGATCCGGAATGTCTTCCTCGGCGGCCGGCTCGCCGTCGGAGCAGGGGGGGGCATCCCGGTAGGCGTCGGCCTGCTCGGCCAGGAATGCCGAGGCCCGTGCCGATTCCGCCCGGCTGGGGGTGCGGTTCAGGACCCGGAGATAGGCCCGCGCGATCCTCCGGGATTCGTCCCGGCCTTCCTCGGCCTCGATCGCCCCGGCCAACGCCTCGGCCTGGCCCCGGAGCCAGTCCCCGTTGAGCAGCAACAGCGCCTGGGAGGCGACGATCGAGGAACGGCGCTCCAGGCAGTTCGGGTTCATCTGGGGGGCGTCGAACAGTTCGAGGATCGTCGTCGGCTGCGATCGACGGTGGAGCAGATAAATGCTCCTGCGGTCCCCCTCGCCGCCCGGGGCCGCCTGCACCACCCCCTCCGCGTCGGCCTCCACCGGCACGGACGGGCCGAACATCCGGTCGTTCATCGTCCCGGCGGCCAGCAGGGTGGCGTCCCGGACCCACTCGGCCTGGAGTCTCCTCAGGGGCATCCGCCAGAGCAGCAGGTTGTCGGGGTCGACCTCCCGGGCCTCGGGGCGAACGGCCGACCCCTGCCGGTACGCCCGGGAGGTGACGAGCAGCCGGATCAGGTGCTTCTGGCTCCAGCCCCCCCGGACGAACTCGACGGCCAGCCAGTCGAGCAGCTCCGGATGCGACGGCGGCGAGCCGGTCAGGCCGAAATTGTCGACCGTCGCCACGATCCCCCGGCCGAAGACCTGCTGCCAGGCCCGGTTGACGAACACCCGGCTCGTGAGCGGGTGCCCCGGCTGCGTGAGCCATCGGGCGAAGGCGAGCCGGCGGCCGGTCGTCGGCGCGTCGGGCCAGGGCTCCTCCACGTCGAGCCCACCGGCCACCTCCTTGAACACGGAGGGCACGTCGGGAGGGGCCACGGCCCCCCGGCGATAGGCGTCTCCCCGGATCTGGAGGTAGTAGGGCGCCGGGTCGGGGCCGGTGTCCACCAGGGCCCGGGCCGTCGGTAGCGTGATCTTCTCCGATTCGAGCGCGTCGATCTCGGCTTTCAACCGGGCCGACTCGGCCTTGAAGTCGGGGAAGGCCTCGTCCAGCTCCTCCCTGGTGATCGTTCCAAGCTCGGCGAACTTCTCGGCCAGGTAAGACTGGACCGCGTCCCGGTCGTCGGCCCCGAGCAGCAGGGCGGCCTTCACGTCGGCCCGGATCGGTTCCGGGAGCGGCCCCACCCGGCGATCGAGCAGGTCCGACCGGGCCTCCTTCTCCAGCGATTCGGTTCGCGTTCGGATCGGGGCGATCTCGCCATCGACCGCGTCATTGTGCGCCTCGGCGGCCTCGCGCTCCGCCCGGGAGGCGAGCGGGACCAGCCGTTCCCGAGGCTTGAGCCAATCCTGGGGCGTGAAGGCGGCGGCGAAGACGGCGGTGAGCCGGGCGTAGTCGGCCTGGGAGATCGGGTCATACTTGTGGCTGTGACACCGGGCGCAGCCGATCGTGAGCCCCATCAGGCTCGACCCGACCACGCCCACCGTGTCCGCCAGGACCTGCTGCCGGTCGGGCGGGAAGTTGTGGACCGGCCGATCGGTCGGGTCGACCACCGAGCGGAGGAAGCCGGTCGCGACGATTGCGTCTTCTCCTTCCGGGGAAAGCTCGGGCTCGCCCAGCCAGTCGGCCAGCTCGTCCCCGGCGAGCTGCTCCCGGACGAATCGATCGAAGGGCGTGTCGTCGTTGATGGACCGGACCACGTAGTCCCGAAACCGGTGGTACTGCTCCCGGACCGGGTCGGAGCCGTCACTCCCCTCCGACTCGACGAACCCGGCCGCGTCCAGCCAGGGCTGGGCCCAGCGCTCGCCGTATCGCGGGGAGGCGAGCATCGCGTCGACCAGGCGCTCGTAGGCGTCGGGCCGGTCGTCTGTCAGGAAGGCGTCGACCTGCTCAGGGGTCGGCGGCAGGCCGGTGAGGTCGAAGCTCAGCCGACGGATCAGGGCCCGGCGGTCGGCCTCGGGCGAATACCCGAGCCCGGCCCGTTCCAGCCGATCGAGCAGGAAGGCGTCGATCGGGTTGGAGACGAGATCCGGTCGACCCACTTCCGGCAGCTTCGGTTCCCTCGGCGGCTGGAACGACCACCAGGAGCGGTCATCCTCGTCGACGGTCGACTCGTCGTCGACCAGGACCTCCCGATCGGGGAATTCCGGGGCCCCCGCCTCGATCCAGGAGCGGATCAGGTCCAGCTCTGGCTCGGTGATCGGCTTGATCGACAGGTCGAATCGGCCGATCCGGGGGGGCATCTCGTCGTCGGCGAGCCGACGGATCATTGGGCTCGCCGCCGGATCCCCCGGCACGACCGCCGGCCCCGAGTCCCCCCCGGCGATGGCCGAGGCGGCCGTCCGGAGGTCCAGGCCCCCCTCGGTGCCGTGCCGGCCGTGGCAGTCGACGCATCGGAAGTCGAGCAGGTGGAAGATCTCCAGGGCGAGTCGGTCACGCCCCCGGTCGTCGACCGCGCCGGAGGTCGCTTGCAGGTCGGACTCGGCCCCGGTGGCGACCCAATCCCGGAGCGTCGCCAGTTCCTCCGCCGACGGTGCCTGATCGGGGTCGGGCGGCATGAGGCCCGAGGCGATCACGTCGATCACGAGGCTGGAATCCGGGTCGCCGGGGACGATTCCCGGCTCCCCACCCTCTCCCCCGGCGAGCATCCCCTCCAGGGTCGTCAGGTCGAGGCCCGCGCTTGTCTTCTCGACGCCGTGGCAACTCAGGCACCGGGCCTCCAGGATCGGCCGGACCTCCCGCTCGAAGCGAGATGGGGCGCGATCGGCCGTGTCGGCCCCGACGGCCGGGCCGAGCGCCGGAACCGCTCCCAGCAACATGCAGGCGAGTGCGGGCGTCGTCATCATCGTGGCTGCCCTGGGTCGACGGTCCTGGGGGCGAGGCGGGCGGAGCAGGGGAGGGGCCCCGGTCGCGAATGCGACCGGGGCCGAAGAAGGCCGCGGGGGAGAGGAGACGCGACCGGATCGGCTCGATCCGGGAATCATACCAGCTCGGCGATCGGCGGGCGATCGTCCACCAGCGCGATCGGCCGGTCCCCCAGGTCCCGGAGGAAGGTCTCGGAGGCGTTGATGCCGAGCCGGTCGTAGAGCGTGGCGAAGACCTCCCGGTAGTGCACCGGTCGCTCGACGGCCCGAGAACCGAGTTTGTCCGTCCGGCCGATCACCTGGCCGGTCTTCATCCCCCCGCCGGCGAGCAGGCAGGAGCCGACGTGCGCCCAGTGGTCCCGGCCGGCGTCCTTGTTGATTTTGGGCGATCGGCCGAACTCCCCCCAGACGACGATCGAGACGTCGTCCAGCCGCCCGCTCGCCTCCAGGTCCTCGACCAGCGCCGTCAGGCCCTGGTCGAGCATCGGCAGGGCGACCCGGGCCTTGCGGAAGTTGTCGAAGTGCCAGTCCCAGTTGAAGCCGCCCCGGCTCTCCCGCTCCAGCGGCCAGGGGCTGAAGGCGAGCGTCACGCAACGGACCCCGGCGTCGACCAGCCTCCGGGCGATCAGGAAGTTCTCCAGCAGCTTCGGCCCGCCGAGTTCCGGCTCGGCCCCGGACGGGGCGCCGTAGCGGGCCAGCGTGCGAGGATCCTCCCGGGAGAGGTCCAGCGCGTGGGCGACCTTGCTCGACGTGAGCAGGTCGAACGCCTGATCCGTGTAGGCGTCGAAGGCCGAGACCGCCCGGCGGCGATCCATCTCCGACCGGAACCGGTCGAGGCTCCCGAGCAGGGCCCGGCGGTCGGAGAGACGGGCCAGGTCGATCCCGGAGAGGGTCAGGTCGTCCTCGGCCTTCTTCAGGGGCTCGAACCCGGCGTGGGCGGCGCCGAGGTAGCCGGGCTGGTTGAGCGAGGCCCGGGTGGTCGACTCCGTCTGCGGCGGCGCCAGGCTGAGGAACGGCGGCACGGCCGGTTCGGTCGGCCCCTTCAGCTTCGAGAGCACCGAGCCGATCGACGGCCAGCCGCCGACGGGATAGCCGGGGATGTTCCGGGAATCCCCCTGCTGCGGGTGGCTCTCCCAGCCGGTGAGGCATTGGTGCAGGTTGTGGTCGTCCACCCCGCCGACGAGCGACCGGACGACCGCGAACTTGTCCATCGACGCCGCCAGCCGGGGCATCAACTCGCAGATCTCGATGCCGGGCACGCTCGTCCCGATCGGGTGGAACTCGCCCCGGATCTCGGCCGGGGCCTCGGGCTTCAGGTCGAACATGTCCAGGTGCGGCGGCCCCCCCGGCAGCAGCACCATGATGACCGCCTTCTCCGACGACCCGACGCCCGCCCGCTCCTCCGCCCGCAGGATCCCCGGCAGCGACATCCCGCCCAGGGCGAGGCCCCCCATCCGCAGGAATCCGCGTCGCGACACCCCGTCGCAATATCGAGAGGCCGGTCCGGTGATCGACAGCACGCCAACCTCCATTTCGAGAATTGGGATCGATCCTGGCTGTGTCCGAGTTTAACAACTATTGTGGCGGGGTCACGGCAAGATCGCGGCGAATGTCTCGGATGCATGATGCCGGGTTTGACGACGGGGGGCAGACGCCTCGACAACCGCACCGGCCCCTCCTCTCGCGTCGTGCCCAGGCCCCTCCGTTCGACCGGTCGGATGAGACATCAATCCATGGGATTCGGAAGTTCACCCATCGCTCGTCGCTCGTTCCTCGGCTCGGGGGTCGGCCTGGCCTCCCTGCTGGCCTCGGCCCGTTCAACCGCCTCGCCCTTGCCCCGGGTCGACGGGCTCGTCTCCGAGATCGATCGCGAGGTCATCTTCCCAGGCCGGCGGGGAGGGACGACGTGGTTCCACCCCCGCCCCTGCATGATCCCGGGACCCGAGGGGCCGACCGCCCTGATGACCTTGCAGTCGATCGGCGGCTCCGACGTCTTCGGCCCGGTCCACTGGACGACCTCGGCCGACCTCGGCCGCTCCTGGAGCGTCCCGGGGCCGATCCCCGGCCTCGGCCGCGTCAACCTCGGCGAAGGCCGGGAGATGGGCGTCTGCGACGTGGTCCCCGAGTACCACCCGCCCACCGGCACCGTGCTCGCCGTCGGCCACAACGTCTACTACGAGGACGGCGTCCTCGCCCGCCCCCAGGAGGCCCGGTGGCCCGTCTCCACCGTCCGATCCGGCGACGGCCGATGGTCCGAGCCCCGTCGCCTGGAATGGGACGACCCGAGGGGATCGGCCATCTACACCTGCGGCTGCTCGCAGCGAATCGTCCTCGACGACGGGGACATCCTCCTCCCGCTTTCCTTCGGTCCCGAAGGCCGCACCCACCGCTCCGTCACCTCGGCCCGCTGCTCGTTCGACGGCGCCGAGCTGCGGATCCGAGCGGTCGGCACCGAGCTGATCAACGCCGGCGGCCGGGGCCTGCTGGAGCCCTCCCTCGCCCGGCTCGACGGCCGGGTGTTCATGACGATCCGCGCCGAGGATCGGAGGGGTTACGTCTCCTCCTCCGACGACGGCCTGGCCTGGGACCCTCCCCGCCCCTGGTGCTGGGACGACGGCGAGCCCCTGACGATGTCGACCACGCAGCAACACTGGCTCACGCACTCCGACGCCCTCGTCCTCGTCTACACCCGCAAGGCCGAGGAGAATGTCAACGTCATGAGATGGCGGGCCCCGCTCTACCTCGCCGAGGTCGATCGGGACTCCCTCCAGCTGATCCGGGACAGCGAGCGCGTGGCCCTGCCCCTGATCGGCGACGGCATCGACGACGCGGCCCACGTCGCCCGCATGGGCAACTTCCACACGGTCGCCGCCTCCCCGGGAGAGTCCTGGGTGACGGTCGGCGAGACCCTGCCCTCCGATTCCTGGAGCGGCGACACCCTGCTCGCCCGGGTCCGATGGGCCCGCCCGAACCGCCTGGCGCCTTCCTGACCGCGACGACCGCCCGGAGGGAGGAGCGATGCCGTGACGAATCGGTGGAAACCTCGGGTTCTCATCTCGCCGTGTGTCGTCCTGGTTGCCGTCCCGGCGCCGGGACGGGCCATTGCGGTCCTGCCCATGATGGGGGAGAGTAAGGGGTGGGGTTGACGGGTTCTCCGATCCGATCGAGCGAATTGGATCGCCGCGGCATTCCTCGGCGATCGAGGCCCGCCTGGGCGACCCCAGCAACGGATCGTCCGATGATGCGAGTGTTCACGATTTTTGTCTGTTCAATCGCCTTCGCCGCATCCGTCGCCTCGCCCTCGCCCGACCTCCAGGTTCGGGGCGACGGCGGCCGATTCGACGAGGAAATCGCCCCGCTGCTCTCCCGACGCTGCCTCGGCTGCCACAACGCGAGCGACCTGAAGGGAGAACTCGACCTCTCCCGACGGGCAACCGTCCTCGACGGCCTGATCGTCGTCCCCGGCGACCCCGCCGCCAGCCTGCTGTGGGAGCATGTCGAGGCCGACCTCATGCCCCCCGACGAGGCGCTCCCCGCCGTCGAGAAGCAGGCGCTTCGCACCTGGATCGAGCAAGGCGCCCCCTGGGGCACCGACCCCATCGACCCGTTCCACCACACCAGCGACACCCGGGCCGGCTATGACTGGTGGTCCTTCCGGCCGATCTCCCGGCCCGAGCCCCCCGCCCTCGACGGGCACGGGGCGGCGCCCTCGCCGATCGACCGCTTCGTCCGGGCAAGGCTCGCCGCCGAGGGCCTGGCCCCCTCGCCTCCTGCCGATCGGCGGACGTTGATCCGACGACTTTCCTTCGACCTGCTCGGCCTGCCGCCGACCCCCGACCAGGTGGCCTCCTTCGTCGCCGACCCCGCCCCCGACGCTTATGAGCGTCTGGTCGACCGCCTCCTGGCCTCCCCCCACCACGGCGAGCGGATGGCCCGGGGCTGGCTGGACGTCGTCCGGTTCGGCGAGAGCAACGGATTCGAGCATGATGAACTTCGTTCCAATGCCTGGCGCTATCGGGACTGGCTCGTCCGGGCCTTCAACGACGACCTCCCCTACACCGCGTTCGCCCGCCTCCAGCTCGCCGGTGACGTGCTCCGCCCCGGGGACCCCGACGCCGTCGTCGCCACCGGCTTCCTCGTCGCCGGGGCTTACGACTCCGTCGGCCAGGCCCAGCAGAGCGAGGCCATGCGGGCCGTCGTCCGCCAGGACGAGCTGGAGGACATCGTCGGCACCACCGGCCAGGCCTTCCTCGGCCTGACCGCCCACTGCGCCCGATGCCACGACCACAAGTTCGACCCCGTCCGACAGCTCGACTACTACCGCCTCGCCTCCGCCCTCGGCGGCGTCCGGCACGGCGAGCGCGACGTCACGCTTCCCCGCGAGATCGAGGCATACGAGGATCGGCTCGCCTCCGCCCGGGCTCGGCTGGACCGGCTCCGCGCCGAGCGAGCGGCCCTGATCGATCCCGTCCGTCGCCGGCTCCTCGACGAGCGAGGGGACGACGCCAGTCGCACCCCCACGCCCCCCGAGCCGGTCGCCCGATGGGACTTCACCCGGCCGAGGGGCGAGTCGCCCGACTCGCCTCCCGTCTCGCTCCGGGGCGGTGCGTCCCTCGATCTCGATGGGCTCCACGTCGGCGGCCGGGGCGGGTTCGCCGTGTCCGAGCCCCTGGGCGTTTCCCTGACGAGCAAGACCCTCGAAGTCTGGGTCCTCCTCGACGACCTCGACCAGTGTGGGGGGGGCGCGATCAGCGTCCAGGGGCCCGACGGCCGGGTCTTCGACGCCATCGTCTTCGGCGAGCAGGAGCCCCGCCGCTGGATGGCCGGCAGCGACTCCTTCCGCCGCACCCGCCCCTTCGGCGGCCCCGAGGAGGCCGAGGCGAGCGACCGTCCCGTCCACCTCGCCCTCTCGTATCACGACGACGGCACCATCGCCGCCTTCCGGGACGGCCAGCCCTACGGCGCCTCTTATCGATCCGACGGCCCCGTCCGGTTCGAGGCCGGAGAGGCTCGGGTCCTCTTCGGCCTGCGACACGAGCCCCCGGGAGGCAACCGCTTCCTCTCCGGCGTGATCCTGCGGGCGAACCTGTATGACCGCGCCCTCGCCGCCGACGAGGTCGCCGCCTCGTTCCGATCCGCCGGTGAGCCCATCGCCCACGAGGAGATCCTCGCCCTCCTCGGACCCGGCGACCGCGCCGCCCTGGATCGGATCGAGGCCGAGTTGGCCGAGGCCCGCCGCATCCTCGACGAGCCGAGGCCGGAGCGCCTGGCCTACGCGGTGGCCCCGAAGGATCCCGAGCCCTCCCATCTCCTCATCCGGGGCAACCCCGGCCAGCCGGGCGAAGTCGTCTCCCCCGGCGGCGTCCCCGCCGTCCCCGGCCCCGACGCCGACTTCGGCCTCCCGCCCGACGCCGCCGACGGCTCCCGCCGCCGGGCCCTGGCCGAATGGATCGCCCACCCGGAGAACCCCCTGTTCGCCCGGACGATCGTCAACCGGCTCTGGCAGGACCACTTCGGCGTCGGAATCGTCGAGACCCCGAACGACCTCGGCTTCAACGGCGGTCGCCCCTCCCACCCCGAGTTGCTCGACTGGCTGGCGAGCGAACTGATCCGCCAGGGCTGGAGCCTCAAGGCGCTCCGCCGGGCGATCGTCTGCTCGGAAACCTACCGACAATCGTCGAGGAATCGCCCGGAGGCGGCGGCCCTCGATGCCGACAATCGCCTGCTCTGGCGGATGTCCCCCCGTCGCCTGGAGGCCGAGTCGCTCCGGGACGCCATGCTCGCCGTCTCCGGCACCCTGCGGCGGTCGATGGGCGGGCCCGGCGACCCCGACTTCCGGCACCGCATCCGGGGCGGGACCCACTTCTACGACATGGACCCCGCCCTCGACGCCGAGGCCCCCCGCCGCAGCCTCTACCGGGTCTGGGCCCGAGGGGGCCGCAATCCCTTGCTCGACACCTTCGACTGCCCCGACCCCTCCACCACCGCCCCGACTCGTCGCGTCACCACCACGCCGCTCCAGGCCCTCGCGCTCTTGAACAACGACTTCGTCCTGGAGTGTGTCGATCGCCTCGCCGACCGCCTCGAACGCGAGGCCCCGGGAGACCCCGAGGGGCAGGTCGAGCGTGCTTACCGCCTCGCCTTCGGCCGGCCTCCCAACGTTGCGGAGGCCGATCGGGCGACTCGGTCAGTCCGGGAGTTCGGCCCGGCCGTCCTCTGCCGGGCGATCCTCAACAGCAACGAATTCCTGTATGT
Organism: Tautonia plasticadhaerens; assembly: GCF_007752535.1. GTDB lineage: Bacteria > Planctomycetota > Planctomycetia > Isosphaerales > Isosphaeraceae > Tautonia > Tautonia plasticadhaerens. The sequence goes on along the minus strand of NZ_CP036426.1, from coordinate 7,840,237 downwards.
CGACTGACGAGGATCCCGAGCCGATGCGATCGCCCGACCCCTCCGGATTCGAATCGGATCGCCGCCGCTTCCTCGGCTGGGCCTCCCGGGGCCTCGGCAGCGTGGCCCTTGCCGGGCTGCTGCTGAGGGACGGGGTCGCCCGGGCCGCAATCGGCCCCGGCGAGGCCGAGGACCCCCCGCCCCATCATCCTCCCCGGGCACTCCGGGCGATCCAGATCTGCCTCTGCGGCGCGATGAGCCAGGTCGACACCTTCGACCACAAGCCCGCCCTCGCCCGATATCACGGCTCGCCGCTCCCCTCCGACTCCCGCCCCGACGTCTTCTTCGGCAAGGTCGGCCTGCTCCGCCGGAGCGACTGGGCCTTCCGGCGTCGGGGGGAGAGCGGCCTCTGGGTCTCGGACCTGTTCCCGAACCTGGCCCGGGTCGCGGACGAGCTGACCGTCATCAACTCGATGGTGGCCGAGACCTCCAACCACACCCCCGCCACCTTCCAGGAGAACACCGGGTTCCGCCTGAACGGGTTCCCCGTGCTCGGCTCGTGGTTGTCGTACGGCCTGGGCAGCGAGTCCGACGACCTGCCCTCCTTCGTCGTCATCCCCGACTCCCGGGGGTACCCGGCCGGCGGCACGATCAACTGGTCGAACGGCTTCCTCCCCGCGCGGCACCAGGGCGTCGCCTTCCGGGGGCGGGGAGCGCCGATCGACGACCTCGAACCCGCCCGGCCGATCCCCGAGGCCGAGGAGCGCGCCGCCCAATCGCTCCTCTCCGAGATGAATCGTCATCACATGAGCGACCGGGGGGGCGAGGACGCCCTCGCCGCCCGGGTCCGCAGCTACGAGCTGGCCGCCAGGATGCAGCTCGCCGTCCCCGAGGTGGCCGACCTCGCCGCCGAGACCCCCGAAACCCGATCGCTCTACGGGCTCGACCGCCCCGAGACCGAGGACTTCGGCCGCGGCTGCCTGCTCGCCCGCCGCCTCCTGGAGCGGGGCGTCCGATTCGTCCAGCTCTTCTCCGGGGGGTCGTTCGGCAGCCCCCGGATCAACTGGGACGGCCATGAGGACATGGTCCGCAATCACGGCCGAGAGGCGATCCGGATCGACCTCCCCGTCGCCGGCCTCCTGCGAGACCTCCGCCGCCGGGGACTGCTCGACGACACCCTCGTCCTCTTCACCACCGAGTTCGGCCGCACCCCCTTCACCCAGTCCGACGCCGACGTCCTCGGCACCGGCCGCGACCACAACCAGGACGGCTTCTCCGTCTGGATGGCCGGCGCCGGCCTGAGGCCCGGCCTCTCCTTCGGCTCGACCGACGACATCGGCCACCGGGCCGTCGACCGGCCCGTCTCCTGGTACGACTTCCACGCCACCGTCCTCCACCTGCTCGGCATCGACCACGAGCGGCTCACCTATTATCATAACGGCATCCAGCGACGCCTGACGAACGTCCACGGCCACGTCCTGGCGGATCTCCTCGCCTGACGACGGGCATCGGGGTTTTCCCCTCGCGACCGGGGCCGTCTCGGCATCGCGGGGAGATGTTCCCGGCCCGACGCCCCATGCCCCCCGCGTCCGGATCCCCTGGAGCCCCCCGCCCGATGGCCGACCTCGACCGCGCCCGACTCCTCCTCCGGGAGACCTTCGGCTTCGACGACTTCCGACCCGGCCAGGCCGCCGTCATCGACTGCCTTCTCGGCGGCCGCTCGTCGCTGGCGGTCCTGCCCACCGGCGGGGGCAAGAGCCTTTGTTATCAGGTGCCCGCGCTGATGCTCGACGGCCTGACGCTGGTCGTCAGCCCGCTGATCGCCCTGATGAAGGACCAGGTCGACGCGATGGCCCGACGCGGGGTGGCCGCCGCCCGGCTCGACTCCTCCCTCGACGCCGACCAGGACCGGGCCGTCCGGGACGCCGTCCGGGACGGCCGCCTCTCGCTGCTCTACGTCGCCCCCGAGCGGCTGGCCAGCGAGCGGTTCGTCCGCCTGATCTCGGGCCGGCCGATCGCGCTGATGGCCATCGACGAGGCCCACTGCATCAGCGAGTGGGGCCACAACTTCCGCCCCGAGTACCTCCGCCTCGCCCGGCTCGCCGCCGACCTCCGCGTCGGTCGCGTGCTCGCCCTCACGGCGACCGCCACGCCCGCCGTGGCCGACGACGTCGCCCGGGCCTTCGAGATCGCCCCCGAGGACGTGGTCCGGGTCCCCTCCTTCCGCCCCAACCTGGAGCTGCACGCCACCCCCTGCCGCCCCGACGAGCGGCGCGGGCTGCTCGTCGACCGGATCCGAGCCCGTCCCCCCGGCCCGGCGGTCGTCTACGTGACCCTCCAGCGCACGGCCGAGGAGGTGGCCGAGGCCCTCGTCGCCGAGGGGTTCCCCGCCGTCGCCTATCACGCCGGGCTGGGGGACGAGCGCCGGGCCGAGATCCAGGACGCCTTCATGGCCTCGGATGACCAGATCATCGTGGCCACGATCGCCTTCGGCATGGGGATCGACAAGGCCGACATCCGGTCGATCCTCCACTACAACCTCCCCAAGGGGCCGGAGAACTACGCCCAGGAGATCGGCCGGGCCGGCCGGGATGGGCTCCCCAGCCGTTGCGAGCTGCTGGCCTGCGACGAGGACGTGACCACCCTGGAGAACTTCGCCTACGGCGACACTCCCACCGGCGAGGCGATCGCCTCCCTCACCGCCGACGTCCTCGGCCGGGGCGAGGCGTTCGACGCCTCGATCCACACCCTCTCGAACGATCATGACATCCGGATCCTGGTCGTCCGGACCCTGCTCACCTACCTGGAGCTGGAGGGGGTGATCGCCGCCACCGGCCCCTTCTACGCGGCCTGCCGGTTCCGGTTCCACCGGCCGCCCGGGGCGGTCGCCTCCGGCTTCGACCCCGATCGGGCCGACTTCCTCCGCCGGGTCTTCGAGGCCGCCAGGGTCGGCCGCACCTGGCACACGCTCGACCCGACCGCCGCCGCCGAGGCGCTGGGGGAGCCGAGGGACCGGATCATCAAGGCGCTCGAATACCTGGAACAACAGGGCGACCTGATCCTCCAGCCCTCCGACCTCCGGCTCGGCTACCGTCGGCTGGTCGAAAACCCGGACCTTTCCCGGATCACGGCGAGCCTCGCCGATCGGTTCCGGTCGGCGGAGGCGAGGGAGGTCGATCGTGTCGGCCTGATGCGGGCGTACGCCTCGCAGGAGGGCTGCCTCGCCTCCTGGCTGCTCTCCTATTTCGGCGAACCCCTCCCCGAGGGCTGCGGCCGATGCGGCCGATGCCTGGGAGATCACCCCCGGCCGCTCCCCCCCCTCCCGGCCTGGTCCCCGTCGCCGTCGGATCGGTCGCTGGCCGCCGAGCTGCTCCGGGAGGGGCACGATGCGCTCCGGCACCCGAGGCAACGTGCCCGGTTCCTCTGCGGGCTCTCCTCTCCGGCGACGACCCGGTCGAAACTGACCAGGGACCGCCGCTTCGGGGCCCTCTCCGGCGTCCCGTTCTCCCGGGTGCTCCGGCTCTGCGAGGAGGCCTCGCCCGGGGCCTGACGGACCCCCGTCCCGGCCCGTCGGCGGTGCTGGCAACGCCCCGGGGGAGGGGCTATCGTACGAGGGCCCGGCGCCCGGGTCCCGGCGACCCGGGCCGAGTTCGACGCCCAGCCCCCGGAGACCGATCATGTCCTCGCTCCCCCTCTCCCTCGCCTTGATGGCACTCCTTCCGCCGGCGGCCCCCCAGGCGAGGCCGATTTCCCTGCACCCCGAGAACCCCCACTACTTCGAATTCCGGGGCGAGCCGACGATCCTCGTCACCTCGGGAGAGCACTACGGCGCCGTCCTGAATCTCGACTTCGACTTCCTCCCCTACCTGGACGAGCTTCAAACCCGGGGCTTCAATCAGACCCGGACCTTCTCCGGCACCTACTACGAGGTCCCCGGCTCGTTCAAGATCCAGCACAACACCCTCGCGCCGAAGCCCGAACGGTATCAGTCCCCCTGGGTGAAGGCGGAGGACGGCCGATACGACCTCGACCGCTTCGACCCGGGCTACTTCGACCGGCTCCGCGCCTTCGTCTCGGCGGCGGGGGAGCGGGGGATCGTCGTCGAGTACGTCCTGTTCTGCCCCTTCTACAACGACGACCTCTGGGCGGTGAACCCGATGAACGCCCGGAACAACGTCAACGGCGTCGGCGACTTCGACCGCACCGAGGCCTACACGCTCGACCATCCCGAGCTGCTGGAGAAGCAGCTCGCCTTCGTCCGCCGGGCGGTCCGGGAGCTCCGGGAGTTCGACAACGTCTATTTCGAGGTCTGCAACGAACCCTACTTCGGCGGGGTGACTGGGGAGTGGCAGGACCGCATCATCGCGGAGATCGTCGAGGCCGAATCGGACCTGGAACACCCCCACCTGATCGCCCGGAACATCGCCAACGAGAAGGCCGAGATCACCGACCCGAACCCGGCCGTCTCGCTCTTCAACTTCCACTACGCCGCCCCCGAGGCCGCGCTGGCGAACCTCGATCTGAACAAGGCCCTCGGGGACGACGAGACCGGCTTCGACGGCAACGACGACCGGCCCTACCGGACCGAGGCCTGGCGGTTCCTCCTCTCGGGGGGGGCCCTCTTCGGCCACCTGGACTACTCGTTCACCCCCGACCACGAGGACGGATCCGCCCCCATCGAGACCCCCACCCCCGGCGGCGGCGGCCCGACCTTCCGCGGGCAGCTCGCCTTCCTCAAGCGGTTCCTCGAATCCTTCGACTTCCTCCGGATGTCCCCCGAGAAGGGCTTCCTCTCGTCCGTCGAGCCCGCCGGGATGGCGGACGAACTGGCGGCGATGGCCGTCCCCGACCTCCGGGCGATCGCCCTCTACGCCCCGGAGGGCCCCCGGCTCTCGCTGGGGCTCGACCTGCCCGCCCTCCCGTACCGGTTCGAGTGGATCGACCCGAGGACGGGAGCGGTGCTGGCCTCGGGCGAGTTCGAGGGGGGCGACGGGGTCTCGCTCGACGCCCCGGAGTATGACGAAGACATTGCCCTGGGGATCGAAGCCCGGGAGTGACCGCGACCCCGGACTCCGGCCCGACCCCCTCATTCCGAGGGGGGCAGGGATCGGATCCATTCGGCGATCAGGCCGACCGCCTCGCGGTCGACCTCGGTCGACATCAGGGGCGGCATCTGGCCGGTCAGCCGTCGGGAGATGCGCTGATAGAGGATCGAGCGCTCGGGGTCGCCGGGGAGGACGATCTTGGCGTCGGGGATCTCGAACTTCGTGTGCATCGGCTCCTCGCCGATCAGGCCCATTCGCCGGGCCGGCGTGGTCAGGGCCATTTCCATCCGGGAGTTGCCGCCGCCCTCGTTGACGTGGCAGGTCGAGCAGTTCACGTGCAGGTACGACCGGACCCGGGCTTCCCGGTCGGCCGAGTCGTCGTAGGGGTCGACCAGCCTCGGGCGGTCGGCCTTCCGCTCGGGGAGGTCCCCCTCGAAGAGGCCGATGTGCTCGAAGGTGCGGAGCTGGTCGGCCTCGACGCCCTCGTAATCGTGCGTGCGGTCGAGCTGGAGCGGCGAGAAGCCCAGGACGAAGCCGGCCGCCCGCGAGTGGCAGACGAGGCACTCGGTCCGGGCCGGGAACCGCCAGGCCTGCTCCCGGACGCCGCCGGACGCCTCCGGGTCGGGCACCTCCAGCAGGGCGATGTCGCCGGACGAGGGGACGAGTTCGGCGTCGGTCTGCTCGGCGTTCCAGCGGTAGGAATAGCCCGTCCACTCCCCCTGCTGCCGGTTCATCAGGCGGGTCTCGATCCGCGTCTTCGCCGGGTTGCCCTCCTCGTCGAGCACGTCGAGGCTGAGCGTCTGCACCAGCACCGAGCCATTCGGCAGCGACCAGGCGCCCCCGGCGTTCTTCTGCGGCTTCTGCTCGATCCGCTCCAGCCCGGGGAAGGCGGCGAAGCGCTCCATCGAGGCGCCGTCGTTCCAGCCCGGCGCGGCCACGTCGTAGGGCAGGGCGGCCGGGTGCTTCGTGTGCTCGGCCACGGAGTCGAACAGCCCCGTCTCGCTCAACAGGGTCGGGAAGGGATGCGGGGGCAGGTCGGCGGCGGTCGTCGGCTCCAGGCGGTGGAAGCCGGAGACGTGGTCGATGACGTAGAGCTCGCCGTCGTGGTCGGTGCCGAAGCCGGTGATGTTGAACGGCGTGTCCACCAGCTCCCGGTTCCGGGCGACCCGGTCGTCCTCGACCTCGATCCCCCAGACCTTCCCCGTCGACCAGTCGCCGTAGAGGTACGTGCCGACGAGTTCCGGCAGCCGGTCCCCCCGGTAGACCCGGCCCCCGGTCAGCGACCGGGCCTCGCTGTGGTGGTGTTCGGCGGCGGGGGGGGAAATGGGGTCGGGCCCCTGCTCGCGCTGGGCCTGGAAGATCTGCATCCCCTCGGTGATGCTCCAGCCGTAGTTGGCCCCCTTCTCGACCAGGTAGACCTGCTCCCAGAGGTCCTGGCCGTTGTTGCCGGCCCAGAGCTGGCCCGACTCGGCGTCGAAGCTCAGGCGCCAGGGGTTCCGGAGGCCGTAGGCCCACACCTCGGGGCGGGCGCCGGGGCGGTCGACGAAGGGGTTGTCCGGCGGGACGGAGTAGTTCCGGCCGGCATCCGGGTGGTCGACGTCGATCCTCAGGATCGAGCCGAGCAGGTCGTCGATCCGCTGGCCGGTGAGGTGGGCGTCCGAGCCGCTCGACCCGTCCCCGGACGAAATGTAGAGCATCCCGTCGTTGCCGAAGGCCACGTCGCCGCCGTCGTGGCCGTTGGAGGCCCATTCGATGATCAACAGCCTCGAATCCGGGTCGATCGTGCCCGTCTCGCGGTCGACGGTGTATCGGACCGCCTGGGTGGTCTTCTCCGGGCCACCCCGGCGCCCTCCCCCGTCGGGCCCGTTCATGCCGAGGAAGATGAAGCCGTTCTCCTCGTAGTCCGGGTGGAAGGCCAGGCCGCAGGAGAGGGCGTTGACCTCCAGCAAGAGCTCGGGATCCCGGGCGTCCTGGTCGTCCTCGACGACGAGCAGTCGGCTCGGCCCGGCCCAGGAGCCCAGGTGCTGGAGGAGGAACAGCCGGTCGGTCCCCGGCTCGGGGAACATGGCCAGGGGCTGCTCGATCCCCTCCAGCCCCGGGAAGGCCCGCGCCGTCTTGTACGGCAGCGGGGGCTCGGGAGAGCCGACCACCCGGGAATCCTCCCAGGGGATCCGACGCTCCAGGCCGACCGGGCCGTCGTCGTCGGCCGGGATCGGGGCGGGCAGGATCAGCAAGGGTACCAGCGCGAGGATCGGCGTCGACCGCATTGTCGGGGCCTCGGTTCGTCTCGGTTCGAGCGATGACTGGGCGGATCGGTCGGGGACGGGGATGGGAGGATCGCGGGGCGATCGGCCCCGGCCCGGATGCGAGGCGGAGAGGTGCGATGACCCGGGGCCGGGGTCGGATCCAGTCTAGCCGACCCGGGGCCCCGCCGCCCAGCACCCCCCGCCCGACCGGGGGAGGACGGCCGGACGGCCGACCGCCCCGGGCGATCGCCCTCCTGGGCTCAAAGCCTCCAGGGCTTCCTCATCGCGGGGGAGAGCAGCCGGTTGGCCTCCTCGCAGTTGGTCACCTGCTCGGCCTCGGGATCCCAGGCCAGCGGCGTGCCGACGAGCATGGCGATGTTGTTCAGGTGGCAGATGGTGGCGGTCCGGTGCCCGGCCTCGGCCGGGGCCACCGGCCGGGTCCGCGACCGGACGCAATCGAGGAAGTTCCGCTGGTGCCCCGGGCTCCGGCCGAGGTGGATCTCGTCCGGCCCGATCGGCTCCTCCAGCAGGCTCGGGCTCGACGCCTCCAGCCTCCCCCCGTGGATCTCGACGAAGATCCAGCCGTCCTCCCCCTCGAACTTCAAGCCTCGGGGGCCCTGGGTCGAGCCGATCAGCGTCACCCCGTCGGCATACGTGTTGGTGAACTCGTAGTCCCAGAAGGCGTCGTAGAGCCCCTCCCCCCGTCGCCCCCTCGCCTCGACGTGGACCGGCCCGGTGTGGTCGGCCCCCAGGCCGAGCTGGGCGATGTCGATGACGTGCGCCCCCCGGTCGGTCATCTCCCCGCCGCCGTAGGCGAGCTGGAACCGCCACCAGAAGTGGCAGCGGTCCTCCAGGTAGGGGACCCTCGGCGTGTGCCCGAGCCAGAAGTCGTAGTCGAACCCCTCCGGGATCGCCTCGGGGGCCGCCGCCCCGGCGTGGGCCTTGGCCTCCTCGTGGTGGCTATCGGTGTCCGGCAGGTTGATCCGGACGGACCGGATCCGGCCGATCCGGCCGTTGCGGACCAGCTCGCAGGCATACCGGGCGTTGTCGCCGGAGCGCTCGTGGCTGCCGACCTGGAGGATCCGCCCGTGCCGCTCGACGGCGTCGACGATCGCCCTCCCCTCGGCCACCGTGTTCGTCAGCGGCTTCTCGCAGTAGATGTCCTTGCCCGCCTCCGCCGCCGCCACCGAGGCGATCCCGTGCCAGTGGTCCGGCGTGGCGACGATCACCGCCTCGACGTCGTCCCTCGCCAGCAATTCCCGGAAGTCGTGGTACGAGGCGCAGTCGGCGTTGCCCGCCCGCTCGTCGACCTCCTGCTTCCCCTGCGCCCGATGCGAGGCGTCCACGTCGCAGACGGCCGCGAGCTGCACGTCGGGCTGGCCCATGAACATGCCGATCAGCCCCCGTCCCCGCCCCCCGGTGCCGATGCAGCCGACCACGACCCGGTCGCTCGGCGCCGCCTTCTCGTCCCTCCCCAGGGCCGAGGCCGGGACGATCGTCGGGAACGCGATCGCGCCGGCCGAGGCGGCGGCGGCCTTCAACAGTCCTCGTCGGGAGAGGTCATGTCTCGTGGTCATCGGGCTCGGCTCCTGTTGGTGGTCGGCGTCAACGTCCGGGAGTGAGGTGCCTGCTCCTTCGAGGTGGTCGATGCCGGGGCACCTCCCGGGAGGCCCGATCATCGCCGCACCCTCTCCCGATTTCCAGTCGCCGCCCGGACGGCCCGCCGCCGAGGGATCGTCTCGAACAATCGGGTTTTTTCCTGGTACACCCCCCCCGGTTCGCTTCCAATGAATAACTGGATGCGACGACGTGTGTGCGGTCGTTGCCAGGCATCCCGTGGTCGATCGATCCTCCGGGGCCCGGCGCGGACTGCATCCTCCCCGACCGGCCCCGGTACTTGACTCGGGGGAGGTCGCGATGGCGTGGCATTGCGGGGCGGCGGGCTGCCCGACCCACTCGAGCCCGGAGCACAACTGTCGCGACTGGGAGATGGCCCCCCTCCGCCGATCGGTGGGCCGGGGAGGCGCCAATGATCAGGCCGACGTCCGGGTCGTCCAGGGGACACTCAACCGGTTCCAAACCGACCGCGGTGGCCCCAGTCCTCGCCTCGACACCTCGGGGCGATGCGACGCGCCGACGATCGCGGCCATCGAGGCGCTCCAGCGTCTGCATCCCGGACTCGGGTTGCGCTCCCCGGACGGACGCGTCGACGTCGGCGGCCGGACCCATGCGGCCCTGGCCTCCCGGTTCGGGGGTACCCTCTCCAGCCCTTCCCCAACCTCCACCCCCGCGGCCGGCCCGATCTCAGGGACCCTGACGCCGCAGCACATCCCGATCACCGTGCATGAGCAGGTGATCGATTTCTTCGTCTGCATCAGCACCCCCGACCCCGAGACCAAGGTCCGCCTGCTCGCGACCTTCTTCGGGCGGATGCCCCCCGCCCACCTCGCCGTCCTCTACCCCTTCTTCGTGATCGAAGACAAGCCGAACCACGGGCCCGGCGGGGGGACCTGGCTCCGTGCCGAGCTGGAGGCCGGTGCGTTCGCCGGCCGCCGCCACGAGGAAGCAACGGGCCTCAGCAACGCCGACGTCGATCGACTCGTCCTCTCGGCAGGGGCCCGTGGCCTGCACGGCATCCCCCGCGACCGCTGGGAGCGGGACGTGGGGACCAGCGCCGCCCGGGCCGAATGGACCGTCATCCATGAGGCGGGCCACGCCGTGGACTACGAGTTAGACCTCCGGGGAACCTACCGGGTCCACGACTATCGCGGGATTACTCCCGCCTGCGGGGCGGGCAATCTCATCGTCCGGAGGGCGGTCGAGGCCTATGCCCGGTACATCTACGCCGACAGGGACGCCGCCGTCGCCCGGGAGTCCGTCCCCAGCGAGACCCGCGCGGCCAGCAGCAGTCGCGTCATCCGCAACCTCTGGGGCACGCCGGCATTCTCCCCGGCCAACGTCCCTCCCGGATGGAGGCCTCGGTCGAGCGGGAACCTTTACTAGCAGCCCGCAGCGGGGGGGCCTGGAGGCCCGACTCGAAGTCGGCGGCCCCCTCGGATTCCCTCCCAGTCGTCCCGACGACCAACCCCCATCCGGCCTCGGGGTCGCCACCTCGCCGGATTATGTGACTGGAATCGGCCCGTCCCACGATCTTTATGGGGAGGGGCCGGCCGTACGGCCCCGCCGTCCCGCCCTGCGCAGAGCGTCTCCGGTGCCGATCGTCGAGCCGAGCCCCTCACGACCGATGCCCGACCGACCATGCCCCCCGGCCTCACCCGGGGGCGGGACCGATCGCGCCTGCCCCATCCCCGCCCGGCGGTCCCCGGCGTCGGGGGCGATGATCCCTCCCCTGTCGGCTGGCTCGACGATCGGGGAGGGCCGTCTCAGGCGTCGTCGCGTCGGCGCGGAGCGAAGCCATTTTTCGTTCTGCAACCTGTTCTCGCGGAATCCTTTGAGTGGCTTGGCCGGCCCTGTCCGGAAGCGCACCGACCCCCTCCCGGCCCTGAACCGACACCCCATCCGGGGGGATTGCCCGCGTCGACCTCCCCGACGGGCCGAGCCAGGGACGGACACTCGTCCCGTCGCCGCGTCCCGGCGCGGAACGAAGCCATTTGGTTTTTCGCAACGTGTCCGTTCGTCAGGGGTTGCGAGATTCGGCTCGGCGCACCAACGGCGCACCGATCCCGTTCCTTCCCCCGGACCCCGAGTCCGACGCTTGGGAAGGAGCGTGACCGACTGGCCCATCACCCGGGCGGCCCAGCTTGGGGCGAATGCCCGATGCGCCGAAACGGAGCGAAGCCATTTCGGTTTCTGCAACGCAATTGCTGGACGATGGTTGCGAAGATTGGGCGTTCGTCTTGTTGGCGCACCGACCGCCGCCGGGGCCCCTCCCCGGCGCACCGATCGGGGGTGTCGGTGGACTGCGACCGACTCCGAGGGCGGAGGCGGAGCGGTGTGTCGAGAGCGGCCGGCGGCCCGGGTCGGATGGCTTTGCCTCCGGGGCAGGGCATTGATGCCTCGGGGCCGCCTCGGGTACATCGGCCCACTCGGGGAGGTCCCCTCGGGCCGAACGTGCCCCAGCCTCCTGGACATCCGAGGTCCCGGTCCGAAGCCCCGGGCCGGCCTCGACGCGACTGCGATGAACGATCAAGGACCGCACCGATGATTCGAATCGCCGGACTCGCCTTCGTGTTTGCCGGGTTCCTCGCCCCGACTTCCAGCGACGCCCAGGAGGTCATCGACCCGTCCCTGGCGAGGACCGACCCGGGAGACTCGACCCGCTGGTATGACATCCAGCTGCTCGGGATCGAGGGCCAGGGCTGGGACGACACGAAGGCGCCCTTCGACCGTCTGCCGGCCCGGGCCGAGGGGGTGGTGCGAGACGCGGTCTGGGGCCTCAGCCGGCACTCGGCGGGGCTCTGCGTGCGGTTCGAGACCGACGCCCCGACGATCAAGGCCCGATGGACGCTGACCTCCGACCGCCTGGACATGCCCCACATGCCGGCCACCGGGGTCAGCGGGCTGGACCTCTACGCCAGGGTCGGCGACCGCTGGCAGTGGCTCGGCTACGGCCGCCCCGAGCAGGCGCCGACGAACACGGGCACCCTGGCCTCGGGGATCGAGGGCGGCCCTCGCGAATACCTGCTGTACCTGCCGCTCTATAACGGGGTGTCCTCGGTCGAGATCGGGATCCCGGAGGGGGCCTCGCTCTCGAAGGCGACGCCCCGGCCCGAGGCGAGTTCGAGGCCGATCGTCTTCTACGGCACCTCGATCACCCAGGGGGGCTGCGCCTCCCGGCCGGGGATGGTGCACACGGCGATCCTCGGCCGGAGGCTCGACCGGCCGGTCATCAACCTCGGCTTCTCGGGCAACGGCCGGATGGAGGCCGAGGTGGCCGGGCTGCTGGCCGAGCTGGATCCGGCCGCTTACGTCATCGACTGCCTGCCGAACATGGACGCCGGGGAGGTGGAGGAGCGGGTCGGGCCCCTCGTCCGGACCCTCCGGGAGGCCCATCCCGACACCCCGATCGTGCTGGCCGAGGACCGGACCTACTCCAACGCCCCGCTCGTCTCCTCCGCCCGGGAACGCAACGCGACCAGCCGGGCCGCGCTGAAGCAGGAGTTCGACCGCCTGGTGGCCGACGGCGTGCCGGGGCTGACCTACCTGCCGGGAGACCCCCAGCTCGGCGACGACACCGAGGGGACCGTCGACGGCTCCCACCCGACCGACCTCGGCTTCTTCCGGATGGCCGACGTCTTCGAGCCGGTCCTCCGCTCGGCGCTTTCCGAGGGCCCCTGACCATGTCCCGACCGACCCCGAACCGAGGCAGTCTCAGGGCGGGACCGGGACATGGTCCGGTGCCAGGACGTCGCCGCACGCCTCGGCTCGGGGATCGGCTCCCGTCAATTCCAGGGGAGGCGGGATCGGGTCGACCAATACGCCTCCGGGGGCTCGACCAGTGGGGCAATTGCCCCGTCGGCCTGCTCGTCCCAGGAGACGGCAGTCGCGGCGAGGTTCGAGCGGAGCTGTTCGGCCGAGGCCGCGCCGCTGAGGACGACATCGGCCCAGGGCTGGGCAAGCGCGGCGGCCAGGGCGAGGGCGTCGATGGAGGTCCCCAGCCGGTCGGCCTGCCCCTCCAGCACGAGTCTCGCGTCGGCGAACGCGGGGTCGTCGTTGCGGGCGGTCAGCCGGCCGTTTGCCAACGCCTCCTTGACGATCACCCCCAGGCCAATCGACCGGGCCTCGGCCAGCGCCGGCCCGGCGGATCGCTCCAGCAGGTTCCAGGTGGCCTGGACGGCGTCGAAGAGGCGGACGCCGTCGACCCGGACGCCCATCGCCTTGTCCAGCGTCTCGGCCTGGCGGGGGCCGGAGAGCGAGAGGCCGATGCGGAGGCCCTCGGCCTTCAAGCGGGCCAGCTCGCCGAGCACCTCGGGGTCGTCCAGGACGCCGCTCTCCAGGGTGGCGGAGTGGATCTGGTAGAGGTCGAGGTGGCCTCCCAGCAGGTCCCGGCTCTCCCGGGACTGGCGGCGGAGGTTGTCGAGCGAGTGGTCCTTGACTTCGTGCCGATCGGCGTCGACTCGCCATCGGGCCGTGTAGACGTAGCCCCACTTCGACCCGACCGTCACGTCCGATGGCCCGACGCCGCGGGACTCCAGCCAGCGGGCCAGGAACTCCTCGGCCCGGCCGTAGGACCGGGCGGCGTCGAGGTAGCGGACGCCGGAGGCGAGGGCTAGGTCGAGCACCTCGGAGGCGTGCCGCTCCATCGCCTCGACGGTGCGCCCGCCCCGGAGGTCGGCCGCGTGGCCGAGGTTGATGTAGCCCGGCCTCCCGAGGGCGGCCAGGCCGAGCCCGATCCGGGAGACGACCGGGCCGGAGTCTCCCAGGGTGACCGTGTCCATCGCGCTCGGGCCTCGTCGGGGGTTCGGGGAGGCGGGGGGCGGAACCGCCCGCCGATCGGGGGCATAATCTACCCCATCGTCCCCCCGCCCGGTACGCCGATCCGGGCCGGAGCCCATGCCGAAGGCGACGTTGCCCACCCCGAGGCCCCCATGCGACACCTGCCGATCGGATCGCTGGTCTACGAGTTCAGCCGACACCTGGAACCCCGGGCCCGGGTCGGGCCGGGGGAGACCCTGGTCGTCGCCAGCGAGGACGCCCTCTCCGGCCAGATCCGCACCGATGCCGACCGCCGGGACAAGGCGGCGGTCCCCTACAGCAACCCGCTCAACGGCCCGATCTTCGTCGAGGGGGCCGAGCCGGGGGATGCCCTGGCCGTCACGATCCGGGAGATCCGCCCCTCGATCGGCCAGTGCGCCACCCGGACCGCCGACCCGAGGCAGCTCTGCGAGTGGCTCGGCACCGAGGTGCCCCACGGCACCCACGTCTGCGCCATCAAGGACGGCCTGATCCACTGGAGCGACGCGATCGCGATCCCGTATGCCCCGATGCTCGGCTGCATCGGCACGGCGCCGGACTGGGGAGCCCCCACGACGGCCCCGGCCGGCAACCACGGGGGCAACCTGGACCTGATCGAGGTCTGCCCCGGCAACACGGTGGTCCTGCCCGTCTTCGTGCCCGGCGGCCTGCTCTACCTGGGAGACGCCCACGCCGCGATGGGGCACGGCGAGCTCTCGGCCACGGGGCTGGAGATGCCGGCGGAGTCGACGATCACGGTCGACCTGCGCAAGGGGCCGAAGATCCCGGGCCCTCGGGTCGAGGGGCCGGGGGAGATCATGGCCGTGGCCACCGGATGCCCGGCGGAGCGGTCGATGGCCGAGGCGTTCGCCCGGCTGATCCTCTGGATGGAGGCCGAGTTCGGCTGGGACCGCTGGCGGGCGTACGACCTGCTGACGCACGTCGCCCGGATCTCGGTCGGCTACTACGGCATCGGCACGGTGGGGGTGAAGGTCGACCGCCGCTACCTCGGCGGCGGCGGCTGATCGATCAGAGGATCGGGGGATGTTGATCGGGGTCCGCGTGGAGTGGACTGTGGGAGGCGGTGCCCCCCGTGCCGGGAATGGCCCGGGAGGGCAGGGGGATGTCAGGCGACGGGAGGGGGAGACTGGAGGATTTCCCCGACAATTCGCGCCGGTCGGCCATCGGTCAGGAAATACTCCCGGCCGCTGGCGTGGTAGGCGAGCTTCTCGTGGTCGAGGCCGAGCAGGTGCAGCGCGGTGGCCTGGAAGTCGTTCGGGGTGACGACATCCTCGACGGCCTTGTGGCCGACCTCGTCGGTGGCGCCGAAGGTCATGCCCCCCTTGATGCCCCCGCCGGCCATCCAGACGGAGAAGCCCTGGCCGTTGTGGTCGCGGCCGGCGGAGTCATCCAGGGCCCCCTCGGTGACGGGCAGCCGGCCGATCTCGCCGCCCCAGTGGACCAGGGTGGTGTCCAGCAGGCCCCGTTGCTTGAGATCTTTGACCAAGGCGGCGGCGGGGCGGTCGGTGCGTCGGCAGATGGCGGGCAGGGTGGTCTTGATCGAGTTGTGGTTGTCCCAGGGCTGGCCGCCGAGGAACAGCTGGACGAACCGGACCCCGCGCTCGACCAGGCGGCGGGCGATCAGGCATCGGGTGCCGTACTCCCGGGTCTCGTCCTCGTCGAGCCCGTACATCCGCCTGATGTATTCCGGCTCGCCGGAGACGTCCAACGCCTCCTTGGCGGCGGTCTGCATGGCGGCGGCCAGCTCGAAGCTCTGGATGCGGGTCTCCAGGTCGTCCTCGCCGGGGTGACGCTCCAGGTGCCGGCGGTTGAGGCGGTCGAGCAGGGCGAGGTTCCGCTCCTGGACCGCTCCCCGGGCGGAGGCGGGCGGGTCGAGGTTCAGGATCCGGGGCTCCTGGGGGCGGAGGACGGTCCCCTGGTAGAGCGGGGGCATGAAGCCGCTGGACCAGTTGTGGGTGCCGTCGACGGGGTGGCCGCCGGGGTCGGAGAGGACCATGTAGGCGGGCAGTTCCTGCGACTCGCTCCCCAGGGCATAGACGATCCAGCTCCCCATCGTCGGCCGGCCGGTGATGCCGGCGATGCCGCCGTGGAAGTAGCGGATCGAGACCTCGTGGCCGTTGTGACCGGTGTGCATCGACCGGATCACGCAGAGGTCGTCCACGATGCCGGCGGTCTCGGGCAGCAGGTCCGAGACCTCGGTGCCGCACTCGCCCCGCTTCCGGAATTTGAATGGAGAGCCGAGCAAGGCCTTGGTGGCCCGGTTGACGAAGCTGAAGTCGACCTCGCCGCCGTAGTCGGCGCCGTGCAGTCGGGTCAGCTCGGGCTTGGGGTCGAGCAGGTCGACGTGGGAGGGGCCGCCGTGCATGAACAGCGAGATCATCGCGTCCGCCTTCGGGGCGAACATCGGCGGCCTCGGCTTCAGGTCGAGCGGCAGGTTCTCGCCGGGCTTCTGCGGGATCTCGGCCAGCGCGCCCTCCTGCCGGAGCAGGGAGGCCAGGGCGAACGCCCCGACGCCGAACCCGGTGTTCGCCAGCAGGGACCGTCGGGTCCATCGCGGGGGATCAGTCCACATAGAGGAACTCGTTGGAACTCAGGAGTTGGTGGCAAAGGTGGGTCAGCGCCGCCCGGGGGCGGTCCTCCGGGGCGTCGGCCGAGTCCATCGCGTCGAGCTGCTCGGCCACGAAGGCCCGGGCAAGCTCCAGCTCCTCGGGCTCGATCGGCCGCTGGTAGGCGAGGGCCCAGGCATGGGCGATCAACCGGGGGAGCGTCGCGCCGGTCTTGCCCTGGACCGCTTCGCTGGCGTCGCAGTCGGCCGGCAGTTCGAGGTCGCTCGGGGTCTCGGCGAGGAGCCGGTCGGCCATCGCGGCGGCCTCGCCGACGACGAAGTCGCTGTTCATGAGCATGAGCGCCTGGGGCGCGGAGGTGCTCGGCGAGCGGCGGTCGCAGTTGACCCCCATCACCGGCGCGTCGAAGGTGACGAGGAAGGAGACGGGTCGGGATCGGCGAGTCTGGAGGTAGATGCTCCTCCTCGGCGAGTCGCCGTCGGGAACCGCCTGGCCGACGGCGTCTTCCGACACCGGGACCGGGGGGCCGAAGGGGGTCGGGTCGAGCCGGCCGCTGGCGGCGAGGATGCGATCCCGCAGGGCCTCGGCGTCGATCCTCAGGACGGGATACCGGCCGAGCAGGGCGTTCGAGGCGTCGACCGCGTCGTGCGAGGGGTTGCGCAGGGACGACTGACGATAGGCGGTCGAGGTCATGATCAACCGATGCATCGCCTTGAGGCTCCAGCCCCGTCGGACCAGCTCCTCGGCCAGCCAGTCGAGCAGCTCGGGGTTGGTCGGCCGCTCGCCCAGCACGCCGAAGTCCCCCGGCGTGTTCACCAGCCCTCGGCCGAAGTGGTGCAGCCAGATCCGGTTGGCCAGGACCCGGCCGACCATCGGGTGCCTTCCGCTGACGAGGTACCGCGCGAACGCCAGGCGACGGCCGGAGGTCGGCAGCCCGGGGTCATCCGGCGCGATCTCGAAGCGTCCCCCCTCGGGGGAGGCGATCGTCAGGCCGCCGGGGAGGACGGGGTCGGTGGGCTGCCGGTGGTCTCCCCGGTGGAAGATTCGGGTCTCGGGCAGGACGTCGGGCACCTCGTCGAGCACGCTGACGAAGTCCTCGGGCGGCTTCTCGGCCCGCTTGGCGGCGACCGCCTCGCGCTCGGCCTTCAGCTCGTCGGCGGCCTTTTGGTTGTAGAGGTAGAGGGTCCCGGCGTTCACGTTGACCTTCGGGTGGGCGACCAGCAGCGCCTTCTGCTCGTCCGTCCGGCCCCGGGCGGGGGTGTCGTTCGCTTCGCGGAGGGCCTCGTGCAACTCCTCGGGGATGTCGGCCAGCACCTTCTCCAGCTCGACCCGGATCAGCTCCCTGGTCTTCGCGTCGAGGGCCTCCTGGAGCGTTTGGGCCTCGGCCTCGATCGCGGCGGCTTTGGCCTTCTCCTCGGCGGTGGCGAGGGAGACGAGTCGCTGGCCGGGGCGCCTCCAGTGCTGGGTGTCGAGGGCGGGCTCGAAGACGGCCCGGAGGCGGAAGTAGTCGGCCTGGGGGATCGGGTCGTAGCGGTGGTCGTGGCACTGGGCACAGCCGACGGAGAGGCCGAGGAAGGTCGAGCCGACCACCTTGAGCGTGTCGGCCACCACCTGGTTGGAGGCGAGGTCCAGGTCGCCCCCCCCGGTCGAGGTGGCGTCGGGGACGTTGCGGAGGAAGCCGGTCGCGGCCAGTGTCTCCACCCGTTCCGGTTCCAGGTCCGTCCAGGGCCGGGGGACCAGCTCGTCCCCGGCCAGTTGCTCGGCGATGAAGCGGTCGAGCGGTTTGTCACCGTTGAGGGATCGGATGACGTAGTCGCGATACTTGTACGCGTAGGGCCGGGGCGTGTCCGTCGAGCCGTCGCCGTCGGAATCGGCGTAGCCGGCCACGTCGAGCCAGTGCCGGGCCCAGCGCTCGCCGTACCGGGGGGAGTCGAGCAGGCGGTCGATCATCCGGTCGTAGGCGTCGGGGGATTCGTCGGAGAGGAAGGCGTCGATCTCGCCCGGCGAGGGGGGCAGGCCGGTGAGGTCGGCGCTGGCGCGTCGGAGCAGCGTGAGGCGGTCGGCGTCGGGGGAGAAGGAGAGGCCATGCTCCCGGAGGCGGGCCAGGACGAAGGCATCGATCGGCGTCCGGACGCGATCCTCGGCCGTGAAGGCGGGGGGCTCGGGGGCGTCGATCGGCTGGAAGGCCCAGTAGGCCCGCTCCTCGTCGGTGATGCCGATGCCGGGGGGGAGCGACTCGGGTTCGTCGCCGAGGGTCGGGGCCCCGGCGGCGATCCATCGGCGGATCACCTCGACCTGATCGGGCGGGACCTTCTTCTCGCCCGGCGGCATCTCGCCGTCCTCCAGGCGAAACATCAACAGGCTCTCGTCGGGATGGCCGGGCTCGATCGCCGGCCCGCTCAGTCCGCCGTCGGCGGCGAACCGCCGGAGGCGGAGGTCGAGATCCCCCTCCAGGTCCTCCTCGCCGCCGTGGCAGTCCAGGCAGTACGCCTTGAGGATCGGCCGGACGTCCCGCTCGAACGTCAGCGTCGGTTCCTCGCCCACCGCCACGGGCGGGGCCGGGGAGGCGGCCAGGATCAGGCCCAGGATTCGGGTCACACTCATCACCGCTCCTCATTCCCGATGCGTCGACGGCCCATCAGGGGCCCTGGTCCGAGGTTGGCCCTGGGTTTGATTCTTGTTGAATCGGGCCGGGAACACAATGCGGTTTCGACCTGTGCGGGGCCTCAAGCCGGTGGGATCGAGATTCTTCGAGGGGCTTCATCCTGGCTTAAGGTGCCGCTCCGTAGGATTGCCCTGGAGTCGCCGAGGGGGTCGGGGACGAATCCGATCGCGGCGGCGACCGATGCAAACCGATCGATCCGAGGGAGGATGACGATGACCACGAAATCGATGATCCTGGCGGCGGCCTTCGCGGCGTCCGGGCTGCTGGGGACCGAGGCGATGGCGCAGGAGGGGCGGCTAGGGCCCGGGCCCGATGGCCCGCCGGGGGGGCGGCGAGGGGCCCTCGAGCGGGCGGGAGACCGTCAGCCGGGTGGGCCGATCCTCGGTGCCCTCGACGCCGACGGCGACGGGGTCCTCTCGGCCGAGGAGATCGAGGGCGCTCCCGCCGCCCTCAAGGCGATCGACCTCGACGGCGACGGGTCGATCTCCCGAGACGACCTCCGCGCCTCCCGCCGGGAGGGTGGCCGTCGCGGCGGCCCCGGTGTCGGCGGCCGAGGCCCCGGGGGTCGCCCCGGCCCGCCCGAGGGCGAGCATCGAGGAACTCACGCCGACCGGCCGGAGGGGGGCCCCCGGGGCCCGCACCCGGGGCCGGGAGGCCCGCCCGAGGGTCGGGGTCCCCGGGCGGACGGTCCCGGTCCCGGTCCCAGTCCGATGAGTTTCGGCACCCTGCCGCCGTTCGTCCGCGACCGGCTGGAACTGTCCGAGGGGCAGCGCAAGGACCTGGCGGAGCTCGACACGGAGGTCCGCGATCGGCTTGAATCGATCCTCACACCGGAGCAACTTGACGAGGTGCGTCGGGGAGGCCGGGGAGGCCCCGGTGGCCCGCCGGAAGTCCGGCCCGGCCGGCGGCCGGGAGGACCGCCGGAGGGCGCCCCCGATCGGCCCCGACGGCCGTCGCCTTCCCGAGATCGATGAGTGGTCCGTCCGCCTCGTTGGTTGCCAGAATGCTTCCGTCCCCCTCTCCCCGCGAGCGCGGAGAGGGCCCGGGGTGAGGGGTCCCGGCGTTGGACACTGCGCCCGAAGACGGGGCCGAACCCCCTCACCCGGCCTTCGGCTACCCTCTCCCCCGCGGACGGGGGCGAGGGTCGGAGACGACCGCTCTCTTGCGGGAGCATTTTGGATGGGCCAAAAGGAGTCTCGTCGGCGAGGGTTGTCCGGTGGTCGATGGGGAGCGGCCGTCCCGCGCGGGACGGCCACCCTCGGCCGTCCCCCATCGGAACGGTCCTCGTGGCGAACGACCTGAGTGTTGCCGGTCGGCCTCGGGAGGCGTGTGCAGTCAGTCGACGTCCTGCCCTCCCTAGGCCCGCCGCCGATTCCGGCCTTCCTGATGGAGTTGCTCCCCCGTGCG
This sequence comes from Tautonia plasticadhaerens, assembly GCF_007752535.1. Taxonomy (GTDB): domain Bacteria; phylum Planctomycetota; class Planctomycetia; order Isosphaerales; family Isosphaeraceae; genus Tautonia; species Tautonia plasticadhaerens. The sequence goes on along the minus strand of NZ_CP036426.1, from coordinate 7,819,896 downwards.
AGTCCTGGTGATCGAAGATGAGCCCGACCTCCGAAGGGCCCTGGTGCAGTCGCTCCGGGAGGAGGGGTACGCCGTCGACCAGGCGGGGGACGGGACGGAGGGCCTGTACAAGGGGGCGACCTGGGACTACGACGCGATCGTGCTCGACCTGATGCTGCCGGGGATCGACGGCTGGGACGTGCTCGAACGGCTCCGGCGCGAGAAGGGGACGCCGGTGCTGATCCTGACCGCGAGGGACGCCCTGGGGGACCGGGTCCGGGGGCTCGACGCGGGGGCGGACGACTACCTCGTCAAGCCGTTCGCCCTGGGGGAGCTGCTCGCCCGGCTCCGGGCACTGATCCGGAGGTCGGCCGGCCGGCCGCACCCGGAGATCCGGATCGACGAGGTGGTGGTCGACACGGCGACCCGCACCGTGTCCCGGGCCGGGGTGCCGATCACGCTCACGGCCCGGGAGTACGCGCTGGTCGAGCTGCTGGCGATGCATCGGGGTACGCTGATCCCCCGGTCGATGATCTACGACCGCCTCTTCGGCGAGGAGGACGACACGATGTCCAACGTGGTCGAGGTCCACGTCTCCCACATCCGCAAGAAGCTGGGCAGGGAATTCATCGCCACGAGGAGGGGCCAGGGGTACATCATCGATGCGTAGGTCGCTCCGCTGGCGGCTCCAGCTCTGGCACGGCCTGATCCTGCTGCTCGTGGTGGTCGGGTTCGGCTCGGCGCTCTATGCCGAGTCGCGCCGGGCCCGGCTGGGCGAGGTGGACGCCGAGTTGTTGGCGACGGCCCGGATGCTGGAGGGGTTCCTCCGGGAGCGTCCGGGTCGGTTCCTCCGGCAAGGGGGCCCGCCGGCCTCCCGGGGTGCGGATGGGCCCCGTCGGCCGGGCTTCGGCCCGCCCGGTCCGCCGCCCTCCCGGGGTGCGGATGGGCCCCGTGGGCCGGGCTTCGGCCCGCCCGGTCCGCCCGGCCGGGGAGGGGGCCCGCCGGGCCTCAGGGGGGGGCCGCCGATCCCCGACGGCGACGGGCCCGGCCGGCCGGGGGGCCGGCTGGCCGACCGGCTCGACGCCCGGGCCCCCCGCCGCCCCGACGCGCCCGCCCCCGGCCAGGGAGGTCCGTTCTTCGTCGTCTGGCGCGCCGACGGGTCGGTCTTCGACGCGTCGATGGAGGGCGGGCGGGAGATCCCGCCTCGCCCGCAGCCGGCCCCGGGCCGGGCGGCGGCCCGGGGCCGGGGCCACTGGCGAGAGGTGGTGATCGCGGGCCCGGCGGGCTCGACGATCCTGGTCGGGCGGCCGATCGGCCGGGAGCTGGCCGAGCTGGGCGGGCTGGCCCGTCGGCTGGCCGCGGTGGGGGGCGGGGTCTTCGCCGTCGGCCTGCTCGGCGGCTGGTGGCTGTCGGGCCGGGCGGTCCGGCCGATCGAGGCGATGGGCCGGACCGCCGAGGGGATCTCGGCGAGGAACCTCTCCGACCGGGTCGACCTCGCCGGCGTCGACCGGGAATTCGAGCGGCTCGGGTCGACGCTCAACGACATGCTCGACCGCCTGGAATCGGCATTCGAGCAGCAGACGAGGTTCACCGCCGACGCCTCCCACGAGCTGCGGACGCCGCTCTCGGTGATCCTCACCCACGCCGAGCTGGCGCTGGCCCGCACCCGGTCGGCCGACGAATATCGGGAGTCGCTGGGCACCTGCCGGAGGGCGGCCGGCCGGATGAGGGGGATCGTCGAGGACCTGCTCACCCTGGCCCGGGCCGACGCCGGGCAGCTCGACCTGAAGCGGGGGCCGGTCGACCTGAGGTCGATCGCCCTGGAGGTCGCCTCGCAACTCGGGCCGATGGCCGAGGGGAGGGGGGTCCGGGTCGAGGTCCGGGGGGATCGCGTCGTCGTGCCGGCCGATCCCGCCCGGCTCGGCCAGGTGGCGACCAACCTGATCTCCAACGCGATCGCCTACAACCGGCCCGGGGGGGCGGTGGTCGTGTCGACGGCGGTGGAAGGCGGGTCCGGCGTGCTCCGGGTGGTCGACACCGGCCCGGGCATCCCCGAGGCCGACCTCCCCCGGCTGTTCGACCGCTTCTATCGGGTCGACCTTGCCCGGTCCCGGGCGGCGGGCGGCAGCGGGCTCGGGCTGTCGATCTGCAAGAGCCTCGTCGAGGCGCTGGGCGGATCGATCGGTGTCCGCTCGGTCGAGGGGGAGGGGGCCGCGTTCGAGGTCCGGCTCCCCGGGCCGGGGCCCGCGTCGGGGTCGGGGTCGGGGGAGGAGGAGGGGGCATGAGCCGGGCCCTCGCCGTCGGGCCTGGTCGGGCGGGCCGCCCGGCGTTCAGAGGGCGAGGGAAGGGGGTGACGGGAGGGCGTCGGCGGGGGGGGAGGGGGCGGGCCCGGCGAGGCGGTCGGTGAAGGCGGAGACGCGGTCCCGGCCCTCGCGTTTGGAGCGGTAGAGGGCCTCGTCGGCGCGTCGGATGAGGTCGTCGGCGCCCTGGAACTCGACCGGGCCGGCGGTGTCGAGCCCGAGGCTGGCGGTCACGGGGCGATGGGGCCAGGCTTCGGATCGGAAGGCGGATCGGAGCCGCTCGGAGACCAGGACCGCCTCCTCGGTGCCGGTGGCCGGCAGGAGCACGGCGAACTCCTCGCCGCCGTATCGGGCGACGAGGTCGTGGCCGCGCACCGAGCTCTGGAGCATCGCCCCGACGCGCCGGAGGACCTCGTCGCCGGCCGGGTGGCCGAAGGAGTCGTTGAACGACTTGAAGTTGTCGACGTCGAGCATCACCAGGGAGAGGGGCTCCCGGAGCCGCCTGGCCTGGGAGAGCAGCAGGTCGAGGTCCTCGTGGAAACGGCGTCGGTTGCGGACGCCGGTGAGGGCGTCGGTGGTGGCCAGCTCGGCGAGCCGGGCGTTGCGCCGGCCCAGCTCGGCGTGGACGGCGAGGATCCGGCCGGCGATCTGGAGCCGGAGGTTCAACTCGTCGGGGTCGGGGGGCTTGGTGAGGAAGTCGTCGGCCCCGGCGTGGAGGCCCTCCAGGCGGTCGTCCCGGTTGTTGCGGGCGGTCAGGAGGATGACGTAGGTATAGCGGTCGTGCTCGACGGCCCGGATCCGGCGGCAGAGGCCGAGGCCGTCGAGGCGGGGCATCATCCAGTCGGAGATGAGCACGTCGGCGCCGTCGCGTTCGAGCATCTCCCAGGCGGCCTCGCCGTCGGGGGCGACGGCGGGCCGGTGTCCCATGCGTTCCAGGGTCCGGCGGAGGTAGAGGGCGGCGGGGGCCTGGTCCTCGGCGATGAGGATCTTCATGATTCGACCTCCCGCAATTGCGACAGGGCCAGGCGGAGCGGCTCCCAGCCCTCCCGGACCGCCGGCCATCCGGCCGCCGCCCGGGGCCCCTCGCCGTGCCGGGCGGCCTCCTCGACCTCCCGACAGGCATCGGCCAGTGCCCCGGCGCCGATGGTGGCGAAGATGCCCTTGAGGCCGTGGGCGCGGTCGGCCGCGGCCTCGGGGTCGCCGAGGAGGATCGCCCGCTCCAGCTCGGCCAGGCCGCCGGGAGCCGAGTCGAGGACCGAGGCGGCCAGCTCCCGGGCGAACTCCTCGTCCCCCCCGCAGATCGCCAGCAGGTCGTCTCGGACGGCCCCGTCGGCCGGGGCGACGTCCGCCCGGTCGTGCCGGGGGGAGGCGTCGAGGGCGTCCCGGAGCTGGGCCTGGCGGAGGGGCTTGGGCAGGTAGCCGTCGAATCCGGAGGCGAGGCAACGCTCGCGGTCCCCGGCCATGGCGTGGGCGGTCAGGGCGATGACCCGCTGGTGGCGGCCGGTGGGGGCCTCGGCGTCCCGGATGGCCCGGATGGCCTCGAATCCGTCCATGACGGGCATCTGGACGTCCATCAGCACGAGGTCGAAGGGCTCCTCGGCCAGGGCGTCGATCGCCTGCCGGCCGTCCTCGGCGACCCGGACGCCGTGGCCGAGGCCCTCGATCATCCGCACGGCCACCTTCTGATTGACCGCGTGGTCCTCGACCAGCAGGATGCGGAGCGGGCCGGCCGGGCCCGGGTGGTCGGGACCGGCGCGGGGCCCCGGGTCGGGGGGGTGGCCGTCGTCCGGGGAGAGGGCGGAGAAGGCGGTCATCAGGGAGTCGAGCAGGTCGGACCGTCGGACCGGCTTGACCAGGCAGGAGGAGAAGCGGAGGGCCCTCAGGGCGTCCCCGTCGTCGGGACGGCCGGCGGAGGTCAGCAGCAGGAGCGGGACCGAGTCGATCGCCGGGTCGGACCGGATCCGGTCGGCCAGGTCGAAGCCGTCCATGCCGGGCATCATGCCGTCGACCAGGGCGGCGTCGAACGGCTCCCCGAGGGCGGCGGCCGAGCGCAGGGCGGCCAGCGCGGCCTCGCCGCCGTCGAGGCCGACGGCCCGCATCCCCCAGGTGCCCAGCAGCTCCTGGAGGATCAGCCGGTTGGTGGCGTTGTCGTCGACCACCAGCACCTTGCGGCCGATCAGGGCCGGGGGCGACGGCGACGGCCGCTGCGACCGGGCCCGATCGGCCAGGCCGAGGCGGGCCCGGAAGCGGAAGGTGCTGCCGGAGCCGGGCGTGCTCTCGGCGAGGATGGCCCCGCCCATCATGGCCACGAGCTTGGAGGAGATGGCCAGGCCCAGGCCCGTGCCGCCGAAGCGTCGGGTGGTGGAGCCGTCGGCCTGCTCGAAGGGGGCGAAGATCGCCGTGAGCTTCTCCGGGGGGATGCCGATCCCGGTGTCCGAGACGCGGAAACTGAGGGTGACGCCGTCGTCGTCGGGCGGATCGGATTCGACGTCGACGACGACCTCGCCCCCGTCGGTGAACTTGATGGCGTTGCCGACGAGGTTGACCAGCACCTGGCGGAGGCGGTCGGCGTCGCCGACCACGGCGTCGGGCACCTCCGGCGCGATCCTCAGGGCCAGCTCCAGCCCCTTGCCGTGCGCCCGGACGGCCAGGACGCGGAGCGTCTCCTCGACCGCCTGCCGGAGGGGGAAGGGTGCGGGGTCGAGCCTGAGCTTGCCGGCCTCGATCTTGGAGAAGTCGAGGATGTCGTCGATGATCGTCATCAGCGACTCGGCCGACGAGCGGGCCAGGGTGATGTACTCGCGCTGGCGGGGGGAGAGGGCGGTGTCCAGGGTCAGCTCGGTCATGCCGAGGATGCCGTTCATCGGCGTGCGGATCTCGTGGCTCATGTTGGCCAGGAACTCGCTCTTGGCCCGGGTGGCGGCCTCGGCCGCCTCCTTGGCCCGGCGGAGCGACGCCTCGACCTCCTTGCGCTCGGTCACGTCGGTGCAGCAGGTCAGGTAGCCGAGCATGGTGCCGTCGGCCAGCACCCGGGGGATGCCCCGGAAGGCCATCCAGCGGTAGGAGCCGTCGGCGTGGCGGAGGCGGTATTCGGCCTCCAGGGCCTGCCTGCCGAGCATCACCCGGCCGTAGTCCTCGACGCATCGTCCCGCGTCCTCGGGGTGGAAACGCCCCATGATGCCCATCCCGAGCAGCTCGTCGGCCGGGCCCCCGAGGAAGTCGAGGGCCGTCTGGTTGGCGAAGGTGCAGCCGACCTCCAGGTCTCCCATGAGGATGAGGACCGGGGCGCTGTCGGCCAGCTCCCGGAAGCGGCGCTCGCTCTCCCGGACGGCCTCCTCGGCACGCTTGCGGGGGGTGATGTCCTCGATCATCGCCACGAAGTGCAGCGGCCTTCCGTCCTCGTCCCGGACCAGCGCGACGCTGAGCACGACCCAGACGACGTGCCCCTCCTTGTGGAAGTAGCGTTTCTCCATCCGGTAGCTGGGGATCTCCCCGGAGAGGGTGAGGCGGACCTGGTCGAGGTCGGCCTCCAGGTCCTCGGGGTGGGTGATCCGCTGGAAGTCGAGCCGGAGCAGCTCGTGCTCGGGATAGCCGACGATCTCGCAGAGGATCCGATTGACCCGGAGGAATCTGCCCCCCGGGTCGACCAGCGCCATGCCGACGGCGGCGACGTCGAAGGCACCCCGGAACCGCGCCTCGCTCTGGCGGAGGACCTCGGCGGAGCGGAGGCGGTCGGTGACGTCCATCACCACCATCAGCTCGGACCGGGGCCGGGCCCGGCCGTCTTCGGCCTCGAATGAGATGCGCTTGCGGATGTTCAGCCAGCGAGTCGGGCCGTCGGGCGGGACCACCCGGTGCTCGAACGCGAAGACGCCGTCGCCGCCCGGGTCCGGCCCCTCGGCGAGCGTTCGGCGCAGCTCCTCGCGGTCGTCGGGGTGGAGGCGGTCGTGCAGGGCCCGGCGGGGGATGGCCGCGTCGGGGGGCACGCCGAACAGGGCGGCGGCGGTCTCGTCCGCGATCGCCGAATCGGCGTCGTGGTCGATGGCGATGACCCCGAGCCCGGCGAGGTCGAGCGCCAGCCGGAGGCGTTCCTCCCCATCCCGGAGGGCCTGCGCGGCCTTCCTGGCCTCGGTGACGTCGTCGGCCGCGCCGAGGATCTGCAGGGGCCGGCCGCGGGCGTCCCGGCAGGCGACCAGCTCCCGGCTGCGGAGCCATCGCCAGGAGCCGTCGGCGTGCCGGTGCCGGTACTCGAACTCCCGGATCTCCCCGTCCCCCAGGCCGTCATACCGCGAGCCCTCGTCCGCCAGGCCGATGGCCTCGGCGTCGTCGGGATGGACCAGCCGGGAGAGGATCCCCGGGCCCATCTCCCGGATCTGCTCCGGGGAGTAGCCGAGGATCGCCTCGATCCGTCCGTTGACCCAGCGGTTGCTGCGGGTTTCGAGGTCGTAGAGGTAGAGGATCGAGGGGATCGCCCCGGTGATCCCCTCGATGAACCGCTGGCGCTCTCGGGCCTCGGCCTCGGCCCGGCGGCGGTCGGCGATCTCGTCGCGGAGCTGGGCGTTGGCCGCCTGCAGCTCGGCGGTCCGCCGTCGGACGCGCTCGTCCAGCTCGTCGAGGGTCCGTCTCAGGGCCTCCTCGGCACGCTTGCGATCGTCGATGTCGGTGCAGGTGCCGATCCAACGCTCGGGACGGCCGTCGGCCCCCCGGCTCGCCCGGCCCCGGACGGTGAACCAGCGATACGAGCCGTCGGCCGCCCGGAGGCGGTACTCCAGGTCATAGAGGCCATTGCCGGACTCCCCCGAGGCGGCCTCCCAGCACGACCGGGCCCGGTCGCGGTCGTCGGGGTGCACGGCGTCGACCCATCCCATGCCGAGTTGCTCGGCCTCGGGGACGCCGGTGTAGTCGACCCACTGCCGGCTGAGGTAGTCGCAATGGCCGTCGGGGGTGGTGGCCCAAACGAGCTGGGGCATCGCCTCGGTCAGGCCCCGGAAGCGGTCGCCGAGGTCCCGGGCCTCGGCCTCGGCCCGGCGGCGGTCGGCGACCTCGCCCAGCAGGGCGAGGTTGGCTTGCTCCAGCTCGGTCGTCCGGTCCCGGACCCGGCGTTCCAGCGTCCCCCGGGATTCGGACAGCTCGGCGGTCCGCTCCTCGACCAGACGCTCCACCCGGCCGCGGATCGCCTCACCCTCGGCCTGCCGCTCGGCCACCTTGGACAGCTCCCGGCGAGCCTGAATGCAGCCGACGATGAGCACCGCGTCCTCGAAGGACACCCAGCCGACGTGCTCCAGCCATCGCCAGCGGGAGGTCGTCTCGATGCCGTAGATCGACCTCGGCCAGAGCTCCCCCCGGAGGAAGTGGTCGGCCGCCACCACGGCCGAGGCCGTCAGCAGCACCCGCCAGTCGCGGTACAGGGCCAAAAAGGCGAGCGAGCCGAAGACGTGGAAGTGGGCCTCGATCCGGCCCCCACAGAGGTGGATCAGCAGCGCCCCCAGCAGCATCTGGCCGACGGCGATCACGTGCCGGGTCGACGCCCAGCCCGGCCGGGCCAGGCCCAGGGACGCCGGCAGGGCCACGATCGCCCCGCCGAGGAAGATCGCCGCCCAGACGTGGGCGTGCAGGTAGGAGTCCTCGCCCACCCAGGTCAGGGGAGACACCCACAACGCGATGCCGATCATCGCCAGCCACTCGTACAGCAGCAGCGTGGCGAAGAGGCGGTCGGCCCGGCGGTAGCCGGCCGTCAGGTGCGCGTGTAGCAGGGCGTCGGCCCGGTCCCGGACGTCCCGGGAGGCCCCGATCGGCTCGATCATCTCGGGGACTCCCGGGGCGGGGGGCTCAGGGGGCAGCCGAAGACGGGGTGGCTCGAGGCGGCGGCGTCCCCGAACCGGAGCAGCGAGCGGATCGCCTCCCGGCCCGCGTTGTCGCCCCGGTGGCCCCGCCCGGCGGTGATCCCCCCGCTGAAGGCCAGCTCCCCTCGGGGGCCGAAGAGCAGGACGTGGCCGGACGTCGTCACGCCGAACCGCCGGGCCTCCTCGCCCCCCGGGTCGGGCCTCGCCTCCACCCCGAGCCGATCCCGGACCAGCCGTCCGAGGTCGGACTCCGGCCCGCCCCTTCGCCCGCCGTACCGGAGCAGGACGGCCCGGACCGAGATCCGGTCCCGGGACGGCTCCAGCGCCGCCGCCAACTCCTCCACGCTCGCCTTCGAGCACGGGCAACGTGGGTGCAGGAAGATCAATAGCTCGGGCCGGCCGAGGTCGGGGGCGATCCGGCTCCCGGCCGGCCATCGCCCGGGGGGGGCCCCGGGGTCCCCGGGCCGGTTGGCGTGGGCCCCCAGCAGCAGGTGCCCGGCACCGACCAACAGCCCCCAGCCCGTCACGGCCAGGGGGAGCAATGGTTTCAGGAGCCGATCGTCCATCGTAATCGGGATCGTCGCGTCAACGTTCCGGAGGGAGAGTGGAGGAGCGTCTCCGGAACTCTAGGACGCGAAACGACCCGACGGAACGGGCCCGGGGGAGGCCGCCGGCCTCGCGGGCCGCCCGGTCCCCGCGCGCACCGACCTCCGGGGGCGGGATCGGCAGCCGGGCACTTCGAATCCCTCAGCCGGGCTCGCGGAGCATCTCCCGCATCGCCTCGAATTCCTCGGCGCAGCCGGGGCAGAGCTGCAGGTGGGCGGCTACGGGGCGGAGACGGTCGGGGATCGATCGGCCGGCCTCGACCAGCTCGAGGTAGGTCCCCACGCGGTCGAGCCACTCCTCGCAGTCGATCTCGTCGGGGCAGGTGGCCAGCAGGGCCCGGGCCAGCGCCCGCCAGTGTTCGTCCCGAAGCGTCATCGCGTTCCCCCCGGGGGCTCGAACCGCCTCGAATCGGCCTCGGCCCCTCACTCGGACGGCATGCCGAAGCCGTATCTTACGTCGTCGTCGCTCAGGCCGGCGTCGATCAGCCGCGCCTTGAGCTTCTTGCGGGCGTCGTGCACGAGCTTGTACAGGGCGTTGCGATTGATCCCCAGCCCCCGGGCGATCTCCTCCGGGGGGAGCCCTTGCAACTCAGAGACCAGCGCGGTGCGCTGGCGGTCGGTCAGCTCGGCATCCAGGGTCCGGCGGAGCAGGTCGAGGATCTCGGCCCGGACGGCCATGCGCTCCGGCTCCGGCTCCCGATCGACCGGCTCCAACCCGACGGGAAAGGCCCCGGGGGCCATGCCGCCGAGCGAGACGTCTCGCCACCGGGCCCGTCGCAGCTCGGTCATCGCCACCCGGACGGCGATCGCGGTGGCCCAGGTGGTGAACCGGCTCTCCCCCCGGAAGGAGTCGAGCCGGTCGAGCACGCGGAGGGTCGCCTCCTGGGCCAAGTCGTCGATCAGCGCCCCGTCGGCCGCGGCCCGGCCGGACAGGGCCCGGCGCAGGCCGGAAAGGAAGAGGACCCTCAGCTCCTCCAGCGCCCGGTCGGTCGCCGGGCCGCCCTCCCGGAGCTCGGCCACCCAGTCCCGATCCCCCGCCTCGCCCATCCCCCCCCTCCGTCCGCCCGCCGGCCCGCCGCCCCTCGGCGGCCGGGGGGCACCCTCGGCCCCCGTGATCGACATCATCCGAAACGATCGCCCCGGCGTCCATCCGCCGCCCCCGGCCCGGGAGGGGTAAGACGATCGCCACCCGTCGCGTCGGATTGGTGGAAGCCAGGGGGCGGGCGGAGGGCGACGAGGGCCGCCCCCGGCCCCCGATCCGAGGAGACGAGCGATGAAGACGAACCACCCGATCGAGGTCACCGACGCCAGCTTCGAGACCGAGGTCCTCCGCGACGGCCGGCCGGTCCTGGTCGACTTCTGGGCCCCCTGGTGCCCGCCGTGCAGGGCCCTGGCCCCGACGATCGACGCCCTGGCCGAGTCGTTCGACGGCCGGGCGACGATCGCCAAGCTCGACGTCGACCGGAATCCCGAGACCGCCACCGCCTTCGGCATCTCGTCGATCCCGGCGGTCCTGATCTTCCGGGACGGCCGGGAGGTGGACCGGCTGGTCGGCCTCCAGCCCCGCTCCCGGTACGAACTGGCCCTGGAAGGGGCCGGGGCCGTGGCGTAACCAGGGCGGGCGGATCGCCCCCCGGGCGGGGCGGCCCGGGCGGGCCCACCCCTCCCGAGTCCGTCGGCCGATCGGATCCCCTCGCCCGGGAGGGCCGGGCCGAGAGCCCTGCCCGACCGGATCCTTCCCGGGCGTCGGCCGATGCCGAGGCGACGGGGCCAGGGAGGGCCCCGCCGGTCGGGCGTCCCGCCCTCCCCGAACCTCCCCTCCCCGGGACACCGCAAGGGGGGAGTTCCGCAAGAGGGATTCAAGGATTCCTGGAATCGGGATTTACGACTTGACCGATGTCAGCCCTCCTGATAACACCGAATGTACCTCTCGATTGCGTCCGCCAGGGAACGGCGGGGGAGACGTCCTCACCACTCGGATCGTCCCTCGGGGGGCGGCAGGCATCCTCACCGATCCGCGTCGATGCCCAGCCCCTGTCCGTCGCCCACGCCACATCCCATCCATGCGGAATGACCCCTGAGAGGCGTTCGCGTTCCGCTTCCGTCTCGGTCCACTCACCAGATCTCCGGCGGCGCCGACCGCCCGGTCCCGGGCAAACGCCGCCTCGTGCCGTTGCGCGCCTCGCGCGGGAGCTCCCCCATGCACATCAAGCCTCGCTCACGTCCCGGCTTCACGCTGATCGAATTGCTCGTCGTCATCGCCATCATCGGCGTGCTGATCGCCCTGCTGCTGCCCGCGGTCCAGGCGGCCCGGGAGGCGGCCCGACGGGCCCAGTGCACGAACAACCTGAAGCAGATCGGCATCGCCATGCACAACTACCACGACCAGTTCGGGGCGTTCCCGACCGGCGGCATCACGGGCGCCGCCCAGGGGGACGTCTGGGCCGGCAACGCCAACCTCCTGTGCTGGAGGGCCCTCGTGATGCCCCAGATCGAGGGGAACAACACCTACAACGCCATCAACTTGAACGTAAACACCATCGGCGCCGGCCCCGATCCGGGGGCCATGTACACCGCCTGGGTGACCGTCAGCAGCAGCTGGCTGTGCCCCTCGGACGGGGAGAACGGCGGGGGCCTGCTGCCCTGGCAGAATGGCGGCCTCGGCCAGTACCCGGCCGGCAACCCGCCGATCAACCCCACCACCGGCACGTTCGACACGCGGGTCCCGGTCTCCGACTACGCCCTGAGCTTCGGCGACAACTACGCCGGCGGCGTCCTCAACGGCGGCCTGCCCTGGGAGACTCCCCCCACCGTCACCACCCTGCCCCCGGGCCAGCCCCGCATCGGCCACCACGGCTTCTGGGGCACCAAGGACAGCGGGGGCAGGATGCGGGCCTTCTCCGACTATCGGGATCTCCAGACCACCAACATTGCCGGAGTCCGCGACGGCACCAGCAACACCCTGATGGTCGGCGAGGTCCTGCCCTACCGGTCCGCCGACAGCAACTTCTGGCACTTCAACGGCTCCAGCGCCGGCACCACCGTGCCCCTGAATTGGAACTCCAACACCGTCCCCGGCAACGACCCGTCCTGCCTCAACCTGTGGCAGAGCGCCAGTGCGCCGCTAGGCTGTCGCTTCGGCGCCGCGGCCAAGGGGTTCGTCAGCGAGCATCCCGGTGGCGCCAACTTCCTGTTCGCCGACGGCTCGGTGAAGTTCCTCAAGGAGAGCATCAACATCGTCACCTATTGCGCCCTGGGCAGCCGGGCCGGCGGCGAGGTCGTCAGCGCCGACCAGTACTGACCCGCTCGATCGCCCGCCGACGGGACCCGCGGTCCGGGACGCGAGGGCGAGGCGCCGGCCTTCGGGTCCGGCGCTGCGCCCTCGTCCGTCGTGGGGGCGATCCATCATGCTTGCGCCCGGCCGCCCGCCGGTGGCGGCCCGAATCCAACTCCGAGGATCTCCCGATCATGAATCGCATCACCCGGGTGCCCGCCCTGCTGGGGGGGCTCGCCCTGCTGGGGGGGCTCGCCCTGCTGCTGCTCGCCGGCTGCGGCGGCGATACGCTCGGCAAACGCTACTCCGTTTACGGGACCGTCACTTACAACGGCGAGCCGGTCCCCCACGGGAACATCTTCTTCGTCCCGGACGACCCGAATGTTGGCCGGGCCGCCTCAGGCACGATCGAGGACGGGGACTATCAGCTCTCCACCGCGGGGGACGACGACGGCGCCTTCCCCGGCTCGTACAAGATCCGGATCGTCGCGCTGGACGTCGACAACTCCCAGGTCGTCGCCAAAATGCAGGGCGGCGCCGGGAGGCAGGACGACATCATCGCCGCCAACAAGGCCGCCAAGCCGCTCATCCCGGCGAAATACCAGCTGGAGACGACCTCCGGCCTCACCGCCACGGTCGAGGAGCGCTCCAACGAGCTCGACTTCGCCCTGACGGATTGACCGTCGTCCCGACAGCCCCGGCATCCCGGCATCCCGGCCTCCGGGGGCCGGGGAGGCGGCCGCGTCGCGGTCCGATCGGATCCTACCGGGACCGTGCCAGGATCCCGGACGGCCCCCGAGGCCGCTCGCCGGCCATCGAGCACCCGGCCGTGATCAATCGCATCGATCAAGTCATTCAGGGACGCATGCTCGCTGTTAAACATCGGTCGAAAATATAGGTGGTCGCTTCACTTGCCGCTTGACCTGCGGCTCGGGGCACCCTTATCCTACAGCGGGTACCTTGATGTGCCGAGACCTCGACGGCTGTTCGTCCGAGGTCGACGATCAGGTCATGGACGGGTATCCCCAGCTTGAGCCGCCTGTTACGTTCGAGGCGGGCGGCCCTCCCTCGTGTCGTTCGATACGGGTTCTCGGTTCCGCAGTTCTCTCGCTCAATTCGATCGAGTCTCTTATTCGAGGCGGGGTGGTCCCGAGGGCGTGCTCTCGGACCGTTTCGTCATTGCGCTTCACGCGCAGGAGTCGAGTTACGCAATGAAGGACAGAGTCGACAGACGATCCGGCTTCACGCTGATCGAGCTGCTGGTTGTGATCGCCATCATCGGTGTCCTGATCGCCCTGCTGCTGCCCGCGGTCCAGTCGGCCCGCGAGGCGGCGAGGCGGGCCCAGTGCACGAACAACCTGAAGCAGATCGGCATCGCGCTGCACAACTACCACGACCAACTCGGCTCGTTCCCTCCGGGCGCGATCGCCGACGAGAGTCGCGGCAGCATCTGGTCGGGCACCTCGCAGATGAACGTGCTCGCCTGGCGGGCGCTGATCCTGCCGCAGATGGAGGGGGGCAACGTCTACAACGCGTTGAACTTCGACGTCCACGGCAGCAACAACCAGGCCGCCGGGAACCAGGGCGCGTGGTACACCGCCTGGGTGACGGTCAACAGCACCTGGCTGTGCCCCTCTGACGGCGAGAACGGTGGCGGCCTGCGCGAGAAGGAGACCATTACCGGCAATTGGCCCAACGGCTCCGGCCCGATCAACCCGTTCACCGGCCAGCCGGTGACCGTTTGCCCGGTCTCCAACTATGCCGGCAGCTTCGGCGACAACTACGCCATCGGCGTGCTGACCCCGCCGGGCGGCCCGTGGGAGACCCCGATCGGCACCGTTCTGGCACCGGGCGTCCCCCGGATCGGCCACGCCGGGTTCTGGGGCACCAACTTCGACGAGACGACCACCGCCACCCGCGGCCAGGGCAAGCTGCGCGGCTTCTTCGCCTACCGGACCGCGGGCATCGGCCCGGTCAGCATGTCCACCGTCCGGGACGGCACCAGCAACACGATCATGGTCGGCGAGACCCTGCCCTATCAGGTCGCCGACAGCAACTTCTACATGCACAACGGCTGTTCCTTTGGCACGACGGTGCCGATCAACTGGGACACCAACACCGCCCCGGCCGTCGCCTTTGGCGACAGCAACTGGCGGAACCGCTTCAGCTACGCCTCCAAGGGGGCCAAGAGCGAGCACCCCGGCGGTGCGAACTTCCTGTTCGCCGACGGTTCGGTGAAGTTCCTCAAGGAGAGCATCAGCATGGTCGTCTACTGCGCCCTGGGCAGCACCAAGGGCGGCGAGGTCGTCAGCGCCGACCAGTATTGATCCCGAGCCGGCCCGGTCAACCGACGAGGCCCGGGGCGGCGACGCGGCCGCCCCGACCCGCACCAGTCGACCCCCGGGGGGGATGGCCCTCCCGGGGGTCTCGTTCGTGGGACTTTCGGTCGACGCGACGGCCCCCGAATCCGATCGGCCCCGCGCCTCGACCCCTCTTCGCAGTGGAGCATCAAGACCGTGCGTCCTGCCATCTCACCCCGCCGATTCGCACCCCTGGCCGCCTCGTTCCTCGGGGTCCTCGCACTGGCCGCCGGCTGCGGCGACGGCACCGGGCTTCCCGAGCGATACCCCGTCTCCGGCACCGTCACCTACAAGGGGGAGCCGGTCGAGACCGGGGCAATCTCCTTCACGCCCGTCGACGTGGCCAACGGCCGACCGGCCTCGGGCACGATCGAGGAGGGCTCCTACTACCTGACCACCGCCGTGGACGGCGACGGCGCCCTGCCGGGCGAGTACAAGGTCACCATCACCTCCCGGGCGGTCGACTACGACCAGGCCATGGCCGGCGTCCAGGGCGGCATGCCGAAGCAGGACGACGTGTCCAAGGCGATCACCGAGGCCGAGAACCTCGTCCCCCCCAAGTACAGCATCCCGGACACCTCGGGCCTCACCTACACGGTGACCGAGGGCTCGAACCGCGGCACCGACTTCGACCTGACCGATTGATCGACTGACCGGCCCCCGGGCCGTCCCGAGCGCTCGCCACTCCCTCCCCGGCCGGCCGACGGTCGAGGGCGGGAGGCGCCTCAGGGGCCCGGGTCGGCCTGGAAGCGATAGTAGCCGGCCAGGTCGGGCTGCCCGGCGGCCTCGTAGTGCTCGGCCAGAAGCAGGCAGGTCGGCCGATGGCCGGGGCGGATCGTCAGGGCCTTCTCGGCCCACCGGATCCCCTCCTCGGCGTGATCGTGCTCGATGAGCCAGCGGGCCGCCTCGTGCTGCAGGTCGACGTTGTTCGGGTCCCGGACCAGGGCGTCCCGGAGCCGGGTGATCTCGTCGGCCTCGGCCCGGAGCCGCTCGGAGCGGGCCCGCATCCGGTCCGCCTCCTCCGATCGGCCGAGCCGGGCCAGCAGCAACGACCGCTGGTAGGCGATCTCCGGGTCATGGGGCTCCAGCCCGGCGGCCCGGTCGAGGGACTCGAGCGCCTCCTCGAACCGGCCGGTCTGCTGGCGGAGCCGGGCCAGGCCCTTGAGCGCCTCGAGGTGCCCGGGGTCCCGCCCCAGGGCGGCCGAGAGCCGCCGTTCGGCCTCCGCAAACCGGCCCCGGCCCAGCTCGTTGAGCCCGGCCGAGGCGAGCGCCTCGGGGTCCTCGGGGTTCCGGTCGAGATACGACTCGAACTCGACCGCCGCCTCGTCGTGACGGCCGCCGAGGCGGAGGATCTCGGCGAGCCTCAGGCGGACGTCGTCCCGGTCGGGGGCGAGTTCCAGCGCCTTTTGGTAGTGGGAGGCGATCTCGTCGAACTCGTCCCCGACCCGTTCGGCGACCCGGCCCTCCATCACCCAGGGTTCGGGGTCGTCCGGGGCGTCCCGGCGCCATCGGGCGAGGGCCTCCCGGGCGGCGCCGAAGCGGAAGGTGGCCATGCCGATCTCGGCCAGCTCGCGGGCCACCATCGGCTCCGGCCGGTCCGAGGCGGCCAGGTGGGCCCGGAGCATCGGCTCGGCCTCGGCCGCCCGGCCGGCCCGGGCGAGGACGATCCCCTCCACGTCCCGCAGCTCCGAGCGGTCGAGCCCCTCCAGCTGGGCCTTCCGGGCGAATTCGGCCGCCTCGGCGGGCCGGGCCCGTGCTAGCGCCACCCGGGAGGCCCAGGCGAGTGCCTCGGGATCCTCGGGCCGTCGGCCGAGCCAGGCCGAGGCGAGCCGATCGGCCTCGTCGAGCCTCCCGGAGGCGATCGCCGATGCGATCGCCCCCGCCTGCTCCTCCCCCGCCGACCTCCCGATCAGGCTCGCCCCCAGCGTGACCAGGGCGACCGTCGCCACGACCGCCGAGGCGATCACCGCCCATCTCGGCCGTCGTCCGGCCTGCTGCCCTGTCGGTCCTGGTTGCTGGCTCATGGGGGGGGACTCCGGGGGGATCGCGTCGTCGTCGCCGCGAAGGCCGGGGAGGGTCCAAATGATCCGTGGGCGGGTCATCCGGGGGAGACGAGTTCGATCTCGAACAGCCCCGGCCAGTTCTTGCCGGTCACGAACAGGCGATCAGAGTCGGGGTCATGGGCGATCCCGTTGAGCACCGCCTCGGGGCCGACCGCCCCCGGTGGGCGGAGGCCGGAGAGGTCGACCCAGGCGGTCACCCGGCCGGTCTCGGGGTCGATCCGGGCGATCCGGTCGGTCTTCCAGACGTTGGCATAGACTTCGCCGTCGATGAATTCCAGCTCGTTGAGGAGGTCGACCGGCGATCCGTCGGCCACCACCCGGACCGTCCGGACGACCTCGAAGGTGGTCGGGTCGAGGAACCGGAGCGTCGGTGTGCCGTCGCTGAGGATCAGGCGGGTGCCGTCGAAGGCGAGGCCCCACCCCTCGCCCTCGTAACGGAACGAATCGACGTGCTGGAATGTGTCACGCTCGTAGACGTAGCCGATTCCTCCCCTCCAGGTGAGCTGGACGATCCGGTCGCCGACGACCGCGATCCCCTCGCCGAAGGCCGAGTCGGGCAGGGCGGCCTCCCGGAGCACGTCGCCGGTCCGGAGGTCCACCTCCCGGAGCCGGGAAGAGCCGTAGAGGCCGGTCCCCTCGAACAGCCTCCCCCCGGAGATCGCCAGCCCCTGGGTGAAGGCGTCCGGGTCGTGCGGGAAGGCGGCGACGACCTCGTAGCCGAGGACGGGGATCGACGTCGGCGGATCCGGCTCGTCCCTGCTGCCCTCCCGGAGCCGGAAGAACAGGGGGGAGGAGACCGGCACGCCCCCCCCGCCGGCCGGGCTGAATCGGAACGAGGAGGGCGGCAGGGAGGGCCGGCCCTCGGGGGTCGCCGGGGAGACGGCCCAGGAGGCGAGGCCCGGATCGAAGGCGGCGAAGTCGGGTCGGCCGTCGCCGTCGAAGTCTCCGGCCGAGGCGATCGACCCCGACCGGCCGAGTTCGGCCGAGACGCCCCCCGAGAACCGGGGGAAGGCTCCCCGGCCCGGCAGGACAAACCAGGAGGCCGAGCCGGGGGTCAGGTCGCTCTCGGATCGGAAGGCGGCGAGGTCGGCCCGGCCGTCGCCGTCGAAGTCGGCGGGGACGGGCTGGTCGGCGTTCCCCGGGGCGCCGAAGGGGACCCGGACGCCCCCGATCCGGGATCGGTAGTCCGGGTCGTTCGCCCCCGAGGGGAGCAGGAACCACTGGGCGGCCCCCACGGGCCCGTCCTGGGGCGTGGGGACCGGGCGGAAGGTGGCGAGGTCGGCCCGGCCGTCGCCGTCGTAATCGGCCGGGGCGGGCAGGTCCGATCCCCCGGCGGCGCCGAAGACGACGGAGAACCCGGGGGCCCCGGAACTCGGACGGACGAACCACTGGGCGGCGCCCGGGACGAGGTCGCTGCTGGCCCGGAAGGTGGCCAGGTCGGTGACGCCGTCGCCGTCGTAGTCGGCCGGGGCCGGGCGGTCGAGGATCCCGGCGGCGCCGAAGGGGATCTCGACCCGGGATCCGTCGGAGGACCGGAGGATGACCCAGACGCTGGCATTGGGGGTCGACCCGCCGCCGAGGACCGCCTCGGGCCGGACGACGGCGGCGTCGGCCCGGCCGTCGCCGTCGTAGTCGCCGGTGACGGGGACGTCCCGCTCCCCGAGGCCGTCGATCCGGAGGGCCCGGGGCGAGCCGGTGGTGGAGTCGAGGATCTCGAAGACGCCGGAGCCGGTATCGGCGTCGAAGCGGTAGAGCGCCGGGTCGGTCCGGGAGTCGCCGTCGAAGTCGGCGGGGACGAGGGCGGAGCCGTCGAGCAGGGCCCTGGGCTCCAGCGGCCGGAGCCCGGGGACGAGCCGACGGCGGCCCCTCCCGCCCGATCGATCGGGCGGGGAGGGGAGGTGCGATCGTCGAGGTCGGCGGTCCGGTCGGTCACTCATCGGATCGGGCTCGGGCCGAGGGGGCGTCCGGGGCATCCGTCTTCGGCAGGGAGGCGGCGAGGGCGGCCTTGACCTCGCGGTGCTCGGGTGCGTCGGCGAGGTTCCGCCACTCGTTCGGGTCGAGGTCGTGGTCATAGAGTTCTTCGGATCCGTCCTCGTAGCGAATGTAGCGCCAGCGGTCGGATCGGACGGCGTGGTTCTCCCGGCCGTGGGTGGTGAGGGCGGGGCGGTCCCAGGGGGCGGTCGGGTCGCGGAGCAGGGGGGAGAGGCTGACCCCCTCCAGTTCCCTACGCTCGGGGAGCCCGCAGAGGTCGATCAGGGTCGGGTAGACGTCCATCAGCGAGACGGGCCGGTCGCATCGGCTGCCGGGCTCGGTCACCCCCGGGGCGGCGATGACGAACGGGACGCGCGTCGCCTCCTCCCAGAGGGCGAACTTGCGCCAGTGCTGCTTCTCGCCGAGGTGCCAGCCGTGGTCGCCCCAGAGGACGATGATGGTGTCGTCGGCCATCCCGCTGCGGTCGAGGGCGTCGAGCAGGCGGCCGACCTGGCGGTCGGCGAAGGCGATGCTGGCGAGGTAGCCCCGGACGGCGTTTCGCCACTGGTCATGCTCCAGGACTTTGCGGTGGTCCCCCTCGGGCCTGGCCATCCCCCGGCCGGCCCGGGGGACGTCGGCCAGGTCGTCGTCGGGGACTTCGGGCAGGACGACCTCGGGGGCCGGGTGGGCGTCGAAGTACGATTGCGGGGCGTACCAGGGCAGGTGGGGGCGGAACAGGCCGACGGCCAGGAAGAGCGGCTCCTCATGCGGTCGGCCGAGCCGGTCGATGGCCCAGTCGACGACCTGGTGGTCGCCCATCGCCTCGTCGGGCACGTCGACCGGGCCCCAGTCGAAGTGGGCCGTGCGGGGGATGCCGTTGACGGGCCGGTCCGGGGGCATCGGGTCGGCGGGCCGGGAGAAGTACTCCTGCCAGGAGGCGGGATCTTCGAAGCGGCCGTGGAAGATCTTGCCGCCGCCGAGGACCTCGTAGCCGGCGAGCATGAAGTGCCGGGGCAGGGTGACGGCGTCGGGCATCGCCGGGCGCCAGGGCTGGGCGTTGGTGTAGACGCCGCTGGTCGAGGGGCGGATGCCGGTCAGCAGGGCAGCCCTCGACGGGTTGCAGGCCGGGGCGGCGCAGTAGGCCCGCCCGAAGCTCATGCCCCGGGCGGCCAAGCGGTCGAGGTTCGGCGTCTTCGACTGCGGGTGGCCGCCGAGGAAGCCGGTCCAGTCGTTCAGGTCGTCGATGGCCAGGAACAGGACGTTCGGCCTCCGGCCGTCGCCCTGGGGAGGAGTCGACCCTCCCCTCGCCTCCGCAGGGGGGACCACCATCGCGGCCGCCGCCAGCACCGCCGCCAGGTGCCTGGGGATCACGGGAACCTCCGGGGGGAATCGGTCGGGGGGGATTCCCCGGCCTCGCCGCCGCCGCCGCCGCTCCCGGCGTGATGGCCTTCCAGGGCAACACGGACTGGGGTACGGTGCCGGGACGGCCCGGCGCCTCCTTCGGGACATTCGGGTCGGCCGGGGGAGTTCGAGCCTACGACGGCCGATCGCCGGACGCCAGCATCCGCCGGGGCCTCGCCCCGGAGGAGGGTGACGGCGGGATCTGGCGGCGGCCGGTGCGCTTCGGTGCGCCGGCGCGATTTCGGGCGAAGTCCGATCATTTCAAGGGGTTGCGGGATTCCAAATGGCTTCGTTCCGTCGAAATGCGGATCCCCCCTAGGGGAGTCCCGGCCTGGAGAGAGTCCCTCCCCGGCGGGAGCCCCGGGTCGGCGCCATCGGGGGTCTCCCTCCCGGGGCCCGATGGGGACGAGATCCGGGGCCGGGCGGCGGCCGGTGCGCCCCGGTGCGCCCCGGTTCATGGGCGGAAATCCTTTGTCTGGAAAAGGCTTGCGGAAACCGAAATGGGTTCGTTCCGTCGGAGATGACCCGGGCGGGGTTGCGGGAACCGGTGGGGCGGTCGGGCCGCTCCGGGCGGTCGGTGCGCCCGGGGACGCCGGGATGGAGTGACGTAACCGGTGAGCTGGATTGAGAAAGAGCGGGTCGAGGTCCGTCCGTTTCGGTGGAGAGGCGCTTCCCGATTCGCGTCCGATGGGGACGCCCGGCCGAGGAGGGCGGGCGAGCCCGACCGGCCGGGCTGCCGGCGCGGGCCGGCGGACTCGGGGGACGAGACTCGGGAACGCCCCTCCAAGAGTATCGGGAATCGCGTCGAGTTTAGACACGCGGCCCGGTCGGGACGATCGGTGTCGGGCCCGCCCGGCTCGTTTCGAGGCTTGGGGAGGAGGTCGGGGGACCGGGAGGAGGGGCGGGGGGAGTCCCGGAAGTCGAGGGCCCCGCAGGTCGGTGTCGGGGGGATGGCGAGGGCCGATCCGGGGGGGCCGATCGGGAGTGGGAGGCCCGATCGCGATGGGGTGACGGGTGTTCCGTCGAGGCCGGGGAGGGCGGCGACGGCCGGGGCGAAATCGTACCGAGGAGGACCGGCCCGTTCCTCGGGCGGAGCGTGCCCAGGATCGTAGGGGGGGAGTCGGGCCGGGGTCACCCGATCGCGGCACTCGAAATCGGACGGCCGGGGCGAGACGGCCTCAATGATCGGGGGCCGGTGGCGAACCCAGGTACAGTCAGGCAGGCAGTTAGGCACGTCATCGAAGCGGCCGGGGGCGGATCACCAACCGCCCGTCGGGGTCGAGCACATCCGGGCGATCGGGACGCGGTGCCGGAGGCGGTCCGGGCGTCGTCGATCGGGGTGCGCGACGGCCTCCCGGCAGGATCCGCCGGGCCAGGCAGGACGCGGGCCGTCCCGCCCGGCGTGATCCGGATCGACGCGAGGCGAAGGGACGAGGGAAATGGCGATGAGCTCGGCGAATCGACGAATCGAGCGGTCCGGGAGGCCCGAGGCGGCCTCCTCCTCGGCGAGGCCGGGGACGATCGGCCGGGTGGGGGGCGGGATCACGTGTCCGGGGCTGGTCGTGGTCGGGCTGCTGGCCGCCGCGCTGGCCGTCCCGCTGGCCGACCAGCCGAAGGAGGGGGTGTCCCGGATCGAGCTGCCGAGCGGGTCGCTGGTCTCGGACCTGGGCTTCTCGCCCGACGGCAGCCGGATCTACTCCGACCACAAGGGGCTCGGGCCGACGATCGTCGGGGTCGGCGAGGAGGGGGGACTCTCCCGGGGCCCGTCGACGGGGGACATCACCTGCACGAGGATGGCGGTCGACCCGACCGGCCGGTCGGTGGTGATCGCGCTGTCGGACAATACGCTCCGGGTGCTCGACCCCGAGACGCTGGAGGTGCGGGACGCGCTGACCGGTCACGACGAGAGCCGGGTGATGGACCTGCGGTTCTCGGCCGACGGCGAGACGCTGGCCTCGATCGACAGCGACGGGGTGGTCCGGGTCTGGACGATCCCGCTGGCCCGGCTCGACCGGGAGTTCCGGGCCCGGGGCCGCCTGGCCAGCTGCGCCCTGTCCCCCGACGGGTCCCGGATCGCCCTGGGGGGCCAGGACGGCTCGGTCTCGGTCTACGACGTGGCCGGTCGCGAGGAGCTGGAGCGCTGGGACGCCCACGGGCCCGGGGGCGTGGTGATGGACATGAAGTTCACCCCCGACGGCCGGACGCTGGTCAGCCTGGGCCTGGACTGCTGCCTCCGGGTCTGGGACCTGGGAGGCCGCCCGGCGCCGATCCGGACGATCGCCTTCCCGGGCGGGATGTCCCCCTGCCTGGCGATCGCCCCCGACGGCCTGACCATGGCCACCGGCCACCTCGACGGCCGCGTCCGCCTCTGGGACCCCTCCACCGGCGAGCTGCTCGGCGACCGCCCCGTCGACACCCTCAACGCCCTCTCCCTCTGCTACGCCCCCGACGGCCGACGGCTCGCCGTCGCCACCGGCTCGACCGTCACGCTGCTCGACCTGGACGAGCCGGCCTGATCCTAGCGAATCGAGGCGCGAGGGCGGGGAGTTCGAATTAAGGGACCTCCTCCGTTGCTACGGCAACGGAGGAGGTTTTCTTTTCGATCGGGGATCGCCCCGATGCCCGAGCATCAGCTCGATCCTGACTCCCAGGGAAGCCACCACGAGGACCGCGTCGGTCTGATCGAGGTAATATTATAAATTATTGACTAAATCAAAAATAAATGTATTTTTGTTAGGCAAGTGATGCCAGTAAGGATAATCCTGTCGCAAGGACCAGAAAGCTTCCGAGACAACCTAGCGAGGAGTGTAGGGCTTTGAATTGACCTGGTGCGACCACCACTCTTGTGCCCCTCGGGAGCTTTGATTCAGAAAGTACTTCTTCGTAATCGAGAGCATCTCGGAGGAGGATCTCGGGATGCTTTTCAGCTACTTGCAGCGGTACGAACGCACCAATGTACGGCTCGTCATCCTCCCCTGGACGTTCATCTTCGATTGCGACAAATTGGAATCCAGCGAATAATCCCTGCCCGCCGTAGGCTCGATTCTCCCGGACCATAAAGCGGATTTCTTCCTTGATCGGTTGTAGTTGGGCGTTCATTGCTTGCTTTCCGCGTTTTTCCTCGGATTTGCGTTGCTTGGTGATTGCGCGTTCCGCAGCTTTGGAATCCTTTGATTCGAGCATTTCGCCGATCGCGATTGATGCTTGCCTCAAAGTCGACGGTTCGACTCCCTCGTATCCCAGCTTCTTGAGGAATCCGAGTTGTTTGCTTGATGGAGGCTTTGCCATCCGGCGCGCTCCCGTCGTCTAAACCTTGGTAGATGGACGGCATGAAGTTTTTATCCGCGCGCACAAATATGAACTTCGCTGATTCGTAATCTGTGGGTTAGCCCTGGCGGGGGCCGGCGTCGGCGATGGCGGGATCCACGCCGGGGAAGCGGCGGAAGTTGTCCCGGAAGAGGTCGGCGAGGCGGAGGGCAGCGGCGTCGTAGTCGTCGGGGTCGGGCCAGGCGGATCGGGGGTCGAGGATCGTCTCGGGGACGCCGGGGCAGGATCGGGGGCGTCGGAGGCCGAAGACGGGGTCGGTGGCGAAGGGGACCTCGGCCAGCGACCCGGCGAGGATGGCGTCGACCATCGCCCGGGTGTGGGGCAGGGGGATCCGCTTGCCCCGGCCGAAGCCGCCGCCGGTCCAGCCGGTGTTGAGCAGCCAGGCCTCGGCGTCGTGCTGGCGCATCTTGTGGCCGAGCAGGTCGGCGTAGCGCTCGGGGGGCAGCACCATGAACGGCTCGCCGAAGCAGGCGCTGAAGGTGGCCTTCGGCTCGTTGCCGAGGCCGCGCTCCGTGCCGGCCACCTTGGCCGTGTAGCCGGAGAGGAAGTGGTACATCGCCTGCTCGGGGGAGAGCCGGGCCAGGGGGGGGAGCACGCCGAAGGCGTCGCAGGTGAGGAAGATGATCCGGTTGGGGTGGCCCCCCCGGCCGCTGGGGACGTGGTTCGGGATGTAGTCGATGGGGTAGGCGGCCCGGGTGTTCTCGGTCAGGCTGGCGTCGTCGAACCGGCAGGCCCGCGTCTCGGGGTCGAGCACGACGTTCTCCAGCACCGTGCCGAAGCGGATGGCGCCGTAGATCTCCGGCTCGTTGGTGCGGTCCAGGCGGATGCACTTGGCGTAGCAGCCGCCCTCGATGTTGAAGACGCCGTCGTCGGACCAGCCGTGCTCGTCGTCGCCGATGAGGTGGCGGCGGCGGTCGGCCGACAGCGTGGTCTTGCCCGTACCCGAGAGGCCGAAGAACAGGGCCACGTCCCCCCGGTCGCCCACGTTGGCCGAGCAGTGCATCGACATCACGCCCCGGAGCGGCAGCAGGTAGTTCAAGATCGAGAAGACGGACTTCTTGATCTCCCCGGCGTAGAGCGTGCCGCCGATGAGGACGATCCGGCGCTCGAAATTGACGAGGATGAACACCTCGCTCCGCGTGCCGTCCCGCTCGGGATCGGCCTTGAAGTCGGGGGCGGCGACGATGGTGAACTCGGGTGAGAACCGCGCCCGCTCCCCCGCCGTCGGCGGGAGGAACAGCTGCCGGGAGAACAGGGCGTGATACGCCCGCTCGCAGACGACCCGCACCGGGAGCCGGTGGGTGGGGTCGGCGCCGGCGAAGGTGTCGGAGACGTAGACGGCCCGGCCCCGGAGGTGCTCCCGGACCCGGTCGAACAGGCGGTCGAAGGCCTCCGGCTCGATCGGCCGGTTGACGCTCCCCCAGGCGACCTCGGCCTCGGACGACGGCCCCCGGACGATGAACTTGTCCTGGGGAGACCGGCCGGTGTAGGACCCGGTGCGGAAGACCATGGCGCCGGAGTGCGCCAGTTGCCCCTCCCCCCGGGCCAAAGCGTGCTCGACGAGGACGGCCTGCGGCAGGTCCCAGTGCTGCTCGTCGAGTCCGGTCAGGCCCAGGTCCTCGAGCGTCTCGGCTTGTCGGGGCACGGCGGTCGATCCGGTGGTCGCGGGCATCGGGGCCTCGGCAATGGGCCGCCTCGGCGGCGGCTCGGCCGCCTCGGCGGCCGGGCAAGGAAGCTCTTCTCTCGTAACACGACCGACAGCGCCTCGGCAAGGGTATCTCTCGGGGAGTGGCGTGTTGCGAAATCGCAACGTAGGCAGTCATTAGCAAGAGGAAAGGTTGCGAACATTGCGACGTTGGTGTAAGCATTGGTGTTGGAGTATCGACGTTTGGCCGATGAATGCGGGTAGGCGTCGCAATCGGCCGAAGCTCCCCGAGAAGTATCGAACGACCTCCTCGGTCGGCTGCCGAACATGTACGTTCGCCCGGCCGGATGAGGCCGTGAATCGAACCGGACCCACGATCCTGATGGTCTGTGGCCCCACACCACCGGCAGGAACCTCATCAATGATTGAAACGAACATGGACGGCGTGCCCCGCCGTCCTGCCCTCCCGGGTTGGCTCGTCGTGGCGTGCTGCCTCCTCCTCGTCACGCGGCAGGCCCTGGCCGGCGACGGAGGTGGGGGAAATGTCGGGGATGTCCCGGAGATCGATGGGGGCTCGGCCCTGAGCGCGTTGACGGTCCTCGGGGGTGGCCTCCTGCTGCTTGGCGACCGGATCCGCAAGCACTTGTCCTCCCGATGAACGCCCGGGGACGAGACGACTGGGGGGCGGGGCGGGGCGGTCGCGGGGGGGAGGCCGCTCCGAGGGGATGTATCCCGAGGCGAACGGCCCCGGCGGGAGTGGGATGGCGATCGAATCATCCGGACCATCGACGGGCGGCCCGCCCGCGTCATCCTTGGGGCAGGCAGGCCGCTGGGTGGGGCTAGTCGCCCTGCTCGCCGCCGAGGCGGCCGGGTTGACGATTCGCTTCGACTCGGCCACGGCGACGGGTCCGTTGCCGGAATTACTCCTGTCGCTCCCGGCGATCGGCTTCCGGCTCTTCGTGGGCGTGGCGACGGTGGCCCTGATCCTGTCTCGGCAGCCATCGGCCGGGAGGGGAGAGCCGCGCGACGCCGGGACGTTGGACCGCCCCTCGTGGGGACCGGTGATCTTGGTGCACGCCGGGGCGCTCGGGTTGTTCACCTGGCTGACGCACGTCGTGCTCGAGGGGCCGAGTCGGTCCCTTGTGCCAGCCCTGCTCTGGGCATCCGCTTGGTCCGGGGCGGGGCTGCTGACGTTGGCCTCGTGGGCGGCCATTGGCGTGCCCCCGACCCGTTGGGGGCCGCTGCTGAGGCGGGGGAGGGCGCTCCTGCCGGTCGGGGGGGCACTCGGGCTGGGCATCTGGGGAGTCGGCCAGATGTTCCAAGGGCTCTGGGCGTCGCTGGCCTGGGCGACCCTTCGGGGGGTGGAGCTGCTGCTCCACGTCCTGTCGACCTCCCCGGTGTGCGACCCCGAGGCGTATCTCGTCGGCACGCCGACGTTCCAGGTCCGGATCGCCTCCTCCTGCTCGGGATACGAGGGCATGGGCCTGGTCCTGTGCCTGGTCTCGGCCTATCTCTGGGTGGCCCGCGATCGCCTGAGATTCCCGAGAGCGCTACTGTTGCTACCGGTGGGGGTCGGGCTCATCTGGCTGGCCAACGTGGTGCGTATCGCAGCCCTGATCGCCCTGGGTTCCGCGGGCCTGGGGGGAGTGGCCCTGAACGGATTCCACTCCCAGGCCGGTTGGCTGGCGTTCAACGCGATCGGACTCGGCCTGGTCCTCGTCGCCGGGAGGTGGTCGTTCCTCCGGGCCGGGCCCGACCTCGAGGCCCGGGATGAGCCGAATCCCACGTCGCCGTACCTGGTCCCGTTCCTGGTCCTGATCGGGGCCGCGATGGTCTCGGACGCCTTGCCTGGCGGGTCGGCCGGGCTCTATCCCTTCCAGGTCGCCTCGGCGGCCGGGGCGTTGTGGCTCTACCGCCGTCGGTATGGGGAGCTCCGCCCGACCTTCTCCCTCGGGGCCGTGGCCATCGGCTGCTCGGCGTTCGCCCTCTGGATGGCGCTGGAGCCGCTCGCGCCGTCTCGGGGGAGCCCGCAGGGAGGGCCGATGGTCGGGCCGAGGGGCCTTGGCCCGCTCTCGGCCTCCTCCTGGCTCGCCGCCCGGGTCATCGGGTCCGTGCTGGTCGTCCCGCTGGTCGAGGAACTCGCCTTCCGGGGGTATCTGACCCGGCGGCTGATCGCGGCGGAGTACTGGTCATTGCCGACGGGGGCCTTCACCTGGGCGTCCTTCCTGGTCTCGTCCGCCTTGTTTGGCGTGCTCCACGGCCGTTGGCTGGCCGGGACCCTGACTGGCATGCTGTTCGGCCTGGCCCTCTATCGGCGTCAGAAGTTGTTTGACGCGGTGATCGCGCACGCGACGACCAATGCCCTCATCGCGGCCTATGTCCTGGCGACCGGGGATTGGGCCCTCTGGCAATGAGCCTGCTCGGGGGGGCAGGTCGGGTTCGTCGGCCGGGCTGACACGGACGTACCCGGGGCCGACCAGCAACGTCCCCGGCCCGTCGGGCAAGATTGCCCGGATTCGACCCGCAGGGTCGATCAGGGCGCTGCGCGTCCAACTCGCGGCGACGATCAGCCAGGTCCGATGCTCGATCGCGCGATACTGACAATTCCAGGTACCGTACCGGGCCATGCCGGGGTAATGGCGATAGGCGCTCTCGTTGGTCAAAAGGACCATCAGGTCGGGCCGATCCCTTACGGCCGGCCGGGACGGGCGGGGGAAATGGATCTCGTAGCAGATCCTCGGTGAGAGCCGCACGCGACGGCCGTCCCGTGTCGTCAGCACGAGGGGGCCGGTCGTGTTCCCGGGGGTGTAGCGCCGCTCGACGATGGGGACCAGTCGCCGTTTGTCATAGCGGGACAGGCGCCCTCCCGGGCTGATGAGGCAGGCGCTGTTGGACAGCCTCCCGTCGGGGTTCCTGACGATCATCCCGACGAGGCAGGCCGTCCGGTAGGCGGCCAACAGTTCCCGGGCGACCTCGGCGAGCGTCGGCCGCCTGCCCGGCCCGGTTCCTCCCGGGTACGAGCCCTCATGGACTGGCCCGAGCGAGGCCTCCGGCCAGACGATCAGGTCTGGCGGGGGGCCCTCCTCCAGGGCCCGTCGCGTCAGGCCATCGAGCCGACCGGCCAACACCCGGGCCTCCGAGGGCCCCTGGGCCATCGGCGACACGGGGAGGTTGGGCTGCACGAGCATGACCCGCAGCGGGATCGGGTCGATCCGGGCCCGATCGGCGATCGCCCGGCCGCCCGACCAAGAGGCGACCGCCAGGAGGACGGCCAGCGCCGGGCCCTGCCACGCCCGGCGCGGAACGTCGATCGGCAGCCAGAGGAAATTCACGGAATGGAGTAGGAACGAGACCCCGAACGGGCCCACCCAGGCGGCCCATTGCGCCAGCGGGGTCGACGCCGCCGGCGCGCTGAGCTGGAGCAACGGCCAGCCGAGCACGGCCATGCGCAAGAGTTCGAGCCCGGTGGCAGCGGCGGCCGTTACGACGGCGGCGATCGGGAGCGGCTGGCCCCGAGTGCCTCGCAACACGGCGGCGATCCCGATCATTTGGACGCCGAAGAGGGCGCTCGCCAGCGTGTGGACAACGACACCGAGCCGCCCGAAGTCGGCCCGGACGAACGGCGAGGCCAGCCAGCACATCGCGAACCCGATCCAGAATGCCTCACCGCGCCAGGCCCCCGGCGGCGCGTCGCGACGCCTCCAGAGCCAGACCAGCGGCGTGCCGCAGGCCCAGTACAGCGGCAAGGTCAGGGGGGGGAACGTCGCGGCAAACCCGAGGACTGCGAGGATCCCGGCCGAGGCCCGACGGCCCCGGCCGAGCTTCATCGCGCAGAGGAAGATGACCACGGCGTCGTCGCCGAAATGGGGGCTGTCCAGCATCAAGGACAGGCCGATCGCGATCCCTCCCCAGAGGACCATGCCGAGGGTGGATCGGCCCCGTCGAGTCGTCGGGGCGTCGTCGAGCGCGGCCCTCATGAAATCGGGCACCCTTCGGGCGATCGACGCCTCCGGGGCGATCGGACTAGCCGGTCGATCGGCGGGGCGTCGAATCGATCTGAGCCCTCGTCGGACCCCCGATCGGAATCGGAACACGGCCCGGGTCGAGCCCCAGCTTATCGACGCGCGTCCTGTTCGTGCAATCGGGCTTCGATCGTCCTGGCTGCCGTCGGCTCGGGTCGACACGCGATGCCCTCGAGCACGATCTTCAGATCCCAGATCCCGAGCGGTCGGTCCAGTCGAGGATGCGGTCGACGAGGCGGGCGGCGAGGTCGCCTTCGGCGGAGCAATAGGTCTCGACCGGGTGCCCGGGGCGGACGAGGTGGATCGTGTGGCGGCCGGCCCGGTAGTGCCGCAGGTCGTTGGCGACGGTCAGATCCGCCCGGTTGACGTGGCAGGCCTCCTCGGCGGCCCGGATCAGCTCCGCCTCGGTCGCGCCGGAGAGCAGCTTGAAGCCGACGAGGTAGGCGTCGGGGGCCCAGTCCCGGACGGACTGGATCACCTTCGGGGCCCGTCGGCAGCGGATGAGCAGCTCGTCGGCGTCGGAGGAGAGCTTGCCGGGGGTCGGCTCGGGCTCGAAGTCGGAGGCGGCCATCGCGAGCATCACGACGTCGGCCGGCGTCGGGCGGGGGCGGAGGGCCTGCGCCAGGGCCGTGGCGTAGTCCCGGACATCTCCCCGGGGCAGGGGGACCAAGTGCAGCCGGTCCCGGTGGGCCCGCCACCGGAGCGTGACCTCGTCCAGCCTGCGCCGGATCTCGGCCGGATCGGCGTCGAGGTCGAGCCGGCCGAGGTGCCGGCGGATCGGTCGCTCGGCCGAGGGGGCGTGGACGTGCCAGACGTCGGCCCCTCGCTCCAGCCAGGCCTCGGAGATGGCGGCCGAGAAGCGGCCGGTGGAGGCGTTGGCAACGTGCCTCACGTCGTCGATCGGGGCGATCGTGCCCCCCCCGGTGACGACCACCCGCATCGGCCTCGGTCGATCTCCCGGCTCAGTCACCGTCGGGACGCCCCCCGGCCCGGGCCCTCGGCGCCAGCTCGTCCCGGACCCAGGCGCGGAGCCGGAGCGTCCACTCGGATTCGAGGCTGGCGTGCGGTTGGCTGACCCAGGAGAAGACCTCCTCGGCGGAGAGGAACGGGAAGGCGAGGCTTCGGGGCGTCTCGGCGTAGGTCCCGTCCGCTCCGAGACGGTAGAACCGGAGTCGTTTCGGGGTGCAGACCCAGAGCTCGGGCACCCCGAGTCGGCGGTAGATCGTCATCGCCTTCTTCGCCCCGTGCGTGATGACGACCTCGATGGCGAGGTCGGGGGGCGGGTCGACGTTCAGATCCAGCTCCGTCTTGCCACGGATCCGTTCGGCGTTGGCCAGGTAGAACACCTCGTCGCCCTCGACGGCGACCTTCAGGTCGGCCCGGGAGAGGGTGGTCGCCCCGACGGCGAGGCAAGGGATGGCCAGTTCCGTCACGACTTCCGAGACGAACCGGCCGAGCCGCCTGGAGTGCAATTCGTGGGGCAGCGAGGGTGACACGAGCGTGAGGCTCCCGTCGAGGTACCAGATGCGGGGCGAGCTCCGGTCCCCCCGGACCTTGAGCATCCGCTTGAATCCGGCCCACGAGACGTCGACCAGGTCGAGCCTCGTGTCGGCCGCCCTGGGCCTCGTCGCCGATGCCATCAACCACCTCCTCGATCGGTCGTCCGGCCTTTGCCGACCCGTCCGCGATCCCGTAAGCTGGGCCGATCCGAGCACCCTCGACTCGCCCTCGTCCCGCCCGAGAGCCCGCGATGAGCACCGCCCTCTTCGTCCCGCACGACCCCCTGGCCCGAGAGTTGTTCGAGCAGATCGTCACCTGGCCGATCTACGACCCGCATTCGCACATCGACGCGCACCGGCCGGCGTCGCGGAACCTGGACGAGGTGCTGGGGTACCACTACTATACCGAGCTGGCCCACTCGGCCGGGATGCCGGCCTCGGAGGTCGACCCGGGGCTGGAGCCCCGGCAGCGGGCCCGGAACCTCGCGCGACACCTGCATCGGATCGACAACACGGTGCAGTACTCCTGGCTGCTGGAGATCGCCCGGGCCTTCTTCGGGTTTGAGGGGGAGCGGATCGACGCCGACACGATCGACGACCTCGACCGCCGGGCCGACCACTCGGCCGAGGGGGCCGGCCCGGCCTGGGACGCGGCCGTCTGGGAGGAGACGAACCTGGAGGCCGTCTTCCTGACCAACGAGTTCGACGACCCGTTGGAGGGCTGGGACACCTCGAAATACGTCCCCTGCCTGAGGACCGACGACCTCGTCCTGAAATTGCACGAGCCGAGGACGCTCCAGCGGCTGATGGCCTCGACGAACGTGGACGTGGGGGACGTGAAGTCGCTCCGGATGGCGCTGGCCAGCCTGTTCGAGTACTTCGTGGGGCATGGGGCCCGGGCCTGCGCCATCAGCCTGCCGCCGGACTTCGTGCCGAGGGAGGCGACGCCGATCGCCTCGCAGAACTCGGTGCGTCGGGCGCTGACGCACATGGACCTCCGCCCCGACGAGCACGAGGAGGTCCGCACGCTGGTCTTCTGGACGCTGGCCGAGCTGTGCGACGAGTGGAGCCTGCCTTTCGACCTGATGATCGGCCCGATCCGCAACGTCTACCCCGCCGGGGTGGCCGGCGGGCGCGACCTGTTCGATCGCCGGGTGAGCCTTCACGAGTATGCGGGGCTGTTCAACCGCTTCCCCCGCGTCACCTTCCCGGTCTCCACCCTCTCGCCCGACGCGGGGGCGGAGCTGGTGGCCTTCTCCTGGATCTTCCCGAACGTGGTGCCGAACGGGCACTGGTGGTACTCCAACGTGCCGGCGTTCATCGCCGCCGACCTGAAGGCGAGGCTCCAGGCGGTGCCGAAGACGAAGCAGGTCGGCTACTATTCCGACGCCTACAAGCTGGAGTTCATCCTGCCGAAGTTCAACATGTATCGCCGACTGCTGGCCGAGTCGCTCGCCGAGGACTGCGTCCGGGGCCTGGGATGGTCGCAGGACCGGGCGCTGGAGCTGGCCCGGACGATCCTGCTCGACAACCCCAGGCGGATCTTCGCCAGGCCCTCCGAGGGTTAGGGTGACCCGTGGAGGTTAGCGGCTAGCCTGTGCCCCGGCCACCCGGGCTCCGCGTTCCGTCGTCCCTCGACACGCATGATGGGGCCGTCCCTCGCCCGGCGCGATCCGGCGCCGGGGTCGGCCCGAGGGGATCGACCGGGGGGCCGTTCCGCCCCAATCGGACCGATCGGGGCATCCGGAATGCGGGGATGAATCGGCGGAGCCGGACGGGCCGGGGCCGGGCTGGGGGGCGGGCCGCTTGACCGGGGGGGGATCGCGGGGAACCCTTGGGCGATGGGGGTGGTCGGCGGACCGGCCACGACGAGGAGTCGCCCGCGCCCCCAGCGACGGGCGGAGCGGTCCGACCGGCCGAACGCCGGCGAGGTGGAGCACCATGTCGAGACTTCGCATCGTGTCGCAGCAGGCGGCGGCCCTCGGCCTGGGGCTGCTGCTCGGTCCCTCCCCGTTCGGCGGGGCGGCCGAGCCCGCCGCCGTCCCGGCCCAGGAGGACATCGGCCAGCCCCCCTCCGGGGTCGCCGAGCCCGGCTTCGAGACCCGGCCGCTGATCCCGGGCACCGACCTCTCCCGGGAGGAAGTGGAGCGGATCGACCAGGAGCTGCTCGAAAACATCCTCCGCATCGAGGATCCGGCCGAGCGCTCGCTCGCCCTCGTCGATGCCGCCCGCTACAAGATCCTGACCCGGGACCTGGAGACCGCGCGGCGGGCCCTGGACCGGGCCGCCGAGTCGACCACGCAGATCGTCGACCCGAAGCGGCGGGACCTCCGGCTGATCTCGACGAGCAGGGCGTTCGTCAGCCTCGCGCAGGAGGACATCAATTCGGCCGTCTCGGGGGCCGCGGGCATCCTGTCGCTGGAGCCGGAACTCTCGATCCAGGAGCGGGTCGACCTGCTCGACCGGGCGCTGGAGGCGTTCGACCGGGCGGCCGAGCTGGCGTTTCGGATCGAGCACATCGGCTACGGCCCGCAGACGCAGTACGTGGTGGTCGAGCAGCAGGCCCAGGGCGGCCAGTCGATCGGCGTGATCGCCTTCCGCGACCCCGGGGCGCTGGGCGACCAGCAGGGGCTCGTCCCCCGGCTCCGGGAGCTGGCGGGGCGTTACATCGAGCGGGCTGCCGAGCACGCGGCGGCGATCCGGGTGCCGGTCTGGCGCGACATCGCCCTGACGGCCGTGACCGGGTCGGCGGCCACCTCCAACCAGTTCGAGCTGGGCCGTCGGCTCTCCCGGTCGATCCCGGGCCTGGAACTCCGGTTCGACGCGATCGTCACCATCGCCGAGGCCGAGGCCCGTCGCGGCGACCCCGGGGTGGCGACCGGCGACTACGCCGAGGCCGCCCGCACCCTCGCCTCGATCCCGATCGCCGACCTCCGGGGTACGCTCAACGACGTCCTCGTCGAGAGCCTGATCGCCGCCGGCCGGTTCCCCGACGCCCGACGCTGCATCGTCCTCTACCCCGACGACGTGGACCGGCTCGAGGCGCTCGGCGCCGTTGCCGAGTCGATGGGATCCCGGGGCCTCTCCGATGAGGCCCGCGAGTGGATCCGCCAGGAGGTCGCGGCCGAGAACCGCTCCAGCCTCTATCGCCGGGTCAACGACGGCGTCCTCAGCACCCTCGAACGCTATGGCGGCGGCAACTACCCCGGCGGCGGCGGGCTCCGGGCGTACTGAACGGCCCCCTCCCCGGCGTGAGCCCGACGGCAATTCACGCGAGGCCCGGTGCGATCGATCGATCGCACCGGGCCTCGTCGTGTTCGTCTTCGGATCCGAAGGAGGGATCGACTCCCTGTCCTGAGACGGGCGAGCGCCCGAACGTGCTCGTCAGTAGTCGTCCGGCCCGAATGCCTCTCCCCCGGCGATCGTCAGGAGCTTCCGCCAGGTTCCCGGGTCGATCTCCTCCCGGAGGAATCGCACCGAGCCATCGGCGAACCCCGCGTTCGTCCCTCCCGGGTGGTTGCCGAAGAGGCCCCCGAGGTCGGGTTCGTCGCCCTCGCCCGCCTCCCAGTCCGCCGGCCGGGTCCAGGGGACGGCGAGGTCCGGGCCGGCGTCGATCACGAACACGGTGTTCGAGGTTCCGTCGGTGATCTCCTTGAGCGTAACTCTCTCGGCGCCGGGGAAGATGGTGGACTCGCCCCGGGGGACGAGGTAGGTGGTCAGTCCGTCCTCGGCGAGATTGGCGGAGGGGCAGCGGAAGACGTCCGGCATCCGGGAGATCAGCGCCGCGTTGTGGGGGCTGTCCCAGGGCTCGTCGAGGTGGAACTCGTCGAAAAGCGTCTGCTCTTCCAGGAAGGCAAGCAGGTGCACGCGCCAGCTCAACAGGGGACGGCCCTCGGCGTCGGTGCTGTAGGCCGGGGGGAAGGACTTGTGTCGTTCGTGGTAGTTGTGCATCGCCAGGCCGAGTTGCTTGATGTTGTTGACGCACTGGGCCCGCTTCGCGGCCTCCCTGGCCCGTCG
Source organism: Tautonia plasticadhaerens (assembly GCF_007752535.1). GTDB lineage: Bacteria > Planctomycetota > Planctomycetia > Isosphaerales > Isosphaeraceae > Tautonia > Tautonia plasticadhaerens. The sequence continues at coordinate 7,785,590 of NZ_CP036426.1, read as the reverse complement.
CAGCGGGGCGCCGACGAGGGCGGCGGCCTGCTCCAGGTCGGCGACCAGTTCGAGGCGGTTGCCCTCGACCCGGATTTCGATCCGGTCCAGGTCCCGGGCGAACTCGGCCATCGAGGCGTCTCCCCCGGTCTCGGCCTTGACCCATCCCAGGCCGTCCCGGGCGAGGTCTTCGAGCTGTCGGGCGGCGGGCTCGTCGGCGGCCTGGATGGCGAGGCGGAGGGTCGGCCGGGGCTGGTCCTCCAGGGAGAGGGCCGCCCATCGCATCCCCCGGGAGAGGGCGGAGACCGGCGTCCCTTCGAGCGGCCCGGGGAGGGCGGGCAGCATCTCCTCGACGACCCGGCGCTGGTCGTCGCTCGGCGCGATCAGCAGGCGGACGGGCGCATCCCCCGGGGCGGCGAAGGCGGCGTCGAAGCCGGGGCGGGCGACGGGCTCCCGGCCTCGCAGGCGTCCCAGGGCGGCGTCGGTGCCGGCGAAGACGGCCCCCCGGAAGGTGGCGCAGGTCGGCCAGGAGACGGGGAAGGCGGCGTCGGCCCCCTCACCGCCCCCGCAGAGGATCCGGCCGATCGCCTCGGCGTCGGCCCCCTCGGTCATCGGGACGACGGCGATTGGCAGGCCGGGCAGGTCGGCCGGGTCGACCACCAGGAAGAACGACCGGGCCCCGGCCTCCCGGAGCGACTCGACCCAGGAAGACAGCCCCCCGGTCGCCTCGTCGACCTCCCGGGGGGTCATGAACCCGGCGAGCAGCCGACGGGCGAGTCCGTCGATGTCGAGGCTCGACAGGTCGACGTGCAGCACGGCGAAGGTCTCCTCGCCGACGAACGGGGCGACGGCCGAGGCCCGGGGGGCGTCGGGGGCCTCCTGCCCCGGGGCGGGGGGGATCGGGGCGGTGGTCAGGACCGCGAGCAGGAGCGAGGTCATGTCGGTGCTCCGAGGGGTTGATTGAGTGGTTCAGTCCGCGAGCCGGAGCTGATAGTCGATCCGATACGCCGGGTGGTCGGGCCCGCCGGGGATGAGCGGGGCGGAGAGGGTGGCGGTGTCGCCGTCGACGGCGTAGGAGAAGGGCTCCCCCGTGGCCGGGTCGAGGGGGAGGGGGACCTCGGCGATCGCGTCGAGGCTCGGGGGGAGTTGGCCATCATGCGAGGCGGCGAACAGGCGGATCGCCTCGACGCATCGGAGCGCGGCGAGCTGGCGGTCGGCTCGCACCTCGGCCATCTTGACGCCCAGCAGGTAGGGCCGGAGCATTTCGAACAGCACGACCCCGGGGTCGGACAGCTTCTGCTCGACGGTAAAGCCCTCGTAGGTCTCCTGGATGGGCCGGTACGCCTGGGGGTAGGGGATGTCCATCCATTTGTAGAGGTCGTCGCTCAGTTCCCGATTCCTGCGGTAGCTGACGAGGCCGACGACCTGGGCAACCGGCATCGCCTCGACCTCCGCCTCCGGCATCCCCCCCTCGATCAGGGACCGCTTGGCGTCGGGGTAGGCCCTGGCGAAGAGGGCCGTCAGGCCGAGGCCGGTCGTCCAGCGGTCGAACTCGGCCTGGCCGGAGAGGCCCGAGAGCGATCGGCCCAGGTCCTCGACGAAGCGTCGGGCCTGCTCGACGCTCCAGGGCGGCCCTTCCAACTCCCGAAGCTCGGGGATCAGGCGATCGACGAGCGAGCGCTCCCCCACCAGGCCGGCGGACATGTCGACGACCGGATCGGGCAGGTGGGCGATCGCCCAGTAGAGGCTGGGCGTGCCCTCGAGCTGGATCAGCTCGATCAGGTCGCCGTTCATGACCCCGCCGATGGCGAGGCCGACGAGCGACTGGATCAGGCTCGGCCCGTCGCTGACGTGCCGGGCCAGGGCGTAGCCGGTCCGGAGCCAGTGGACGGCGGCGTCGACGTCGCCGTCGAGAATGGCCAACCGGACTCGGAGCGACACCAGCCGGGCCAGCGAACGGCTCGACTGGACCTCCGGCAGCAGCAGGTCGATCGACTCGGGGCGGCGGTCGAACTCCCAGTCGCAGTCTTCCCGCAATGCACCAAGCTCGACCTCCCGGAGCACCCGGCCGTAGAGGTCGAGCTGCTCCCGGGCCTCGTCGACGGGGATCTCCCCGAGGGGACGGTCGATCCAGTCGATGATGTTTGCCTCGGTCCGCTCGGGCTGGTCTCTCCCTTCGGACCGGGCCTGCCGCTCCTGGGCCATCTGCGTCTCGAGCAGGAGGTGGAGGGCCCGGTGGTAGAAGATGGCGGCGTTGCCAGGGAGGAGCTCCCTGGGCTCGGGCAGGAGCGTGTACTTCAGGGCCGGGGTCGGCTCCCCGGCCGGGTGCAGGACAATGACCGTCGGTTCCGGAGGGTCGGATTGCGCCCGGATCGGGCCCGGGATCACGACCGAGGCCGAAACGAGGATCAGGGGAATTAGGGGTCGTTTCACGACGATTCTCCCGGGTCGAGGAGGGCATCCAGCTCGGAACGGTAGGGGCGGTCGGGGGCCCCGACGAGGGGCCTCATGGCGATCGGCAGGGGAGGGGGCTCGGGCAGGGGATCGACCCCGAGGCGGAAGTCCCGGCCTCGGAGCCAGGACGGGGAGAGCACCCCGGGGCCCCGTCCTTCCGCCACGCCTCGGCGCCCCTCGGGACGAGGGGACCGGCGAAGAATGACCACCGGATCCGGCTCCCGTTCGAGGTCGCCCGTCGAGGAGTCGGAGTCGGAGTCGGTTGCGGAGGCGAGTCCCGCCGCCGGCTCCCCATCGGCGGGGGGCGGCGACGGCGCGGGGACGTGGACCAGGCGCTCGACGATCCGGGGCTCCGGGTCGGGCCGGGAGACGAGCAGGACCGCCTCGCCGATCGCGACCAGGGCGAACCCGGCCGCGATCATCTGCCAGGCCCGAGGGGAGACGCGCGATCGGCGGGCGGCCGACCGGCCGGCGAGGTACATCAGGCGGTCTCGGTCGAGCCGGCCGGGCGTCGGCGAGAGCGCGCCGAAGGCTCGCTCGAACTCGATCAGGTCCCGGTCGGGCCGCTCCGATGGGTTCGGCTGCGACATGGTGCCCCCAGGCGGGTTCTCAGGGTTTCCAGGCCGGACTGATAGAGGCGATGGGCCGCGCTCGACGACCGGCCGGTCAGCTCGGCGATCTGCCCGAACGTCAGGCCGCCCCAGAGGTGGGCGACGATCACCTCCCGCTGGTCGACCGGCAGCGATCGGAGTTCTCTCCCGGCGTCGTCCGGGTCGATGGCGTGCGCGACCGATCCGGCGACGCCGGTCGGGTCGTCGGGCCGGTCGAACCAGGAGGGGGCCGAGGAGGCGGCGATCTCCTCGTGGCGTCTCCGCCGTCGGGAGGCCGTCCCGGCGTTGATCGCCCCGTTGCGGACGGCCCGGAACAGCCAGGCCGCCGGGTTCTCGGGAGTGGTTCCCTGGCCCGTGAGCGCGACGAAGGCCTCCTGGACCACGTCCTCGGGGGCGTCGCACCACTGCCGGGCGAAGAGCACCAGCGCGTCGGCGTGGCGCTCGATCAGCCGGGCGAGCTGTTCCGGTTCCATGGGCCGATCGTCCCGGGTCCTCGACTCCTCTTGCTATGACCATGACAACGGTCGGAGGCCGTCATCCCGGGCCGATCGGATTTTTCTCGTCCTCGGCGGGGCTCGGGTCAGTCGGCGTCGAAGAGCGTCTCGTATCGGCCCTTGAAGGCGCGGATCCCCTCGTGGAGGGCGTGGATGTCCAGGCCGCAGACGAACATGGTGCAGCCGAGCTTCGCCATGCGGTCGGCGTAGGCCGTGCCCCGGGGGACGACGCCCCAGGGCTTCCCGGCGCGCTTGCAGGCCTCGGCGATCCGCCCGATCGCCTCGACGCACTTCGGGTGCTCGAACTGGCCGGGGACGCCGAGCACCTGGCTCAGGTCGGCCGGGCCGACGAACAGCAGGTCGACGTCGGGCACGGCGGCGATCTCGGCGACCTCGGCGATGGCGCCGGCCGTCTCGATCTGGATGCCGACGAAGGTCTCGGCGTTGGCCTTCTCGGCATACTCGGCCATGGGAGTCAGGCCGAACCGGCCGTCCCGGTTGCCCCCGTTCATGCCGCGCTCGCCCCGGGGCCAGAACTTCGCCCATCGGACGGCCTGCTCGGCCTCCTCGGCGGACTTGACCATGCTGACCATCACCCCCCCGGCGCCGATCTCCAGGACCCGCATGATCGAGGCGTAGTCGGTCGCCGGCAATCGGACGAAGTGGTCCAGCCCGTACCCCCGGGCGGCGAGGACGGCCAGCTCGATCTCCTTGAGCGAGAGGCCCGAGTGCTCCTGGTCCAGCCAGAGGCCGTCGTACCCGCCGTGCTCGCCGACGACCTCGACGAGCTTGGGGTGGAACAGCTGGCCGACCCCGAACAGCTTCACGAACTTGCCTTGCGCCAGGCGTTCCTTGATCCGAGGCATGGGGGCTCCCCGACCCGATCGGGTCGTGATTCTCGGCGGCCTTGGGGACGGACGGCCGGGCCCCGACGGCGGCCGGATCGGGGCCGGGGTCGGGCTCGGCCCGGCATCGGGCCCGATTCTACGAACCCGACGGCCCGGACGCCCGGGGTTGCCGGCCGGGGGCCTCGGCGGGTTGATCCCCGGGCGGGGATCGGGGATAACCGATCGGGGCAGATCCGAGCCGATCCGGGGACGTGACCGAACGAGGGGGGAATGATCGACGCGGCTCCGACCCCGACTTCGGCCCCGAGCCCGACCCCGAGCCGGATCCGGCTGGCCATCGGGGCCTTCCTGTGGCGGAGCTTCGTGCTGCTCGCCGTGCTGATGGAACTGGCCCTCTGGGCCATGATCCGCCGACGGGCCCGGGGGTTCCCGCGCCGGTTCCGCCTGGCCTGGCTGATCGGCTACACGCCGCAGGCCCTCTTCTTGGCCTTCTTCCTGGCGGCGGTGCTCACCCTGGCGGTCGACCTGTTCGTCCGGCTCGTGGTCGATCGGCTGCTCCGCAAGTGGCTGTCGCCGATCACCGAGCGGGACGACGAGGACCAGGCCGGCCGGGGCTTCGGCTTCCACCTCGCCGCGACCGAGCGGGTGGCGGCGTCCCTCCCGGCCCGGAAGCTCGTCGGCCTTCGGTCGGAGCCGGGCAGCCTGGTCTTGACCGACCGCAACCTCTGGTTCTTCCCCTCGGCCTGGGACGGCGAGCCGTGGTCGGTGCCGAGGGAACGGGTCCGATCCGCCCGGTTCGAGCCGACCCCCGGCCCGATCGGCCGGCTGCTCCGCAACTTGCCGCCCCGGGTGGTCGTGGACATCGGCCCCGACCCCGACCCCGGCTTCGTTTCCGGCCCCAGCCCCGGGGCCGACTCGATGGCCCGATTCGCCCTGCTGGAGCCGGCCCGAGTCCGCTCCTGGTTCCGATCCCGACCGGCCCCCCGATGACCGATCCCGGGGGCGGAATCCCCGACGATCTCCCGGACCTCCCCCCGAGCGACGAGCCGACCCCGATGGCCGAACCCTTCCATGTCATCGTGACCGACTTCCTCACCGAGGCCGACGTCGAGCGGCCGATCCTCGGCGACATCGCCCGGATCCACCTGGCCGGGGCCGTCTCCGAGGACGACCTGGCCGGGCCGCTGCCGACGGCCGACGCCCTGATCGTCTACCACGACGTGCCGATGCTCACCGAGGCGTCCCTCTCCCGACTCAAGCACTGCAAGGGGATCGTCCGGGCCGGGGTCGGCTACAACAACATCGACGTGGACGAGGCCCAGCGGCGGGGCATCCCCGTCTGCAACGTCCCCGACTACGGCGCCGAGGAGGTGGCCGACCACGCCATCATGATGCTCCTGGCCGTCATCCGGCGGCTCCTGCCCTCGCACGAGGCGATCCGCAAGGGCGGCTGGGACGTGCCGGTCGTCTACGGCGTCCCCCGCCTGCGGGGCCGGACGCTCGGCCTGGTGGGCTGCGGGCGGATCGGCTCGGCGACGGCGCTGCGGGCGAAAGCGTTCGGGCTGGACGTGGTGTTCTACGACCCCCACGTCGCCCCCGGCTTCGAGAAGGCGCTGGGGGTCCGAAGGGCCTCGACCCCCGAGGCCCTGTTCGAGCAGAGCGACTACGTCAGCGTCCACTGCTACCTGGACGAGGCCTCCCACCACCTCGTCAACGCCGATCGGCTGGCCCGGATGCGATCCGGAGGGGTCCTGATCAACACGGCCCGGGGGCCGATCGTCGACCAGGAGGCGCTGATCGAGGCCCTCGACTCCGGACACCTCGCCGGGGCCGGGCTCGACGTGGTCGAGCGCGAGCCCCTGGACGACGACCGCCTCCGCTCCCATCCCCGGGTGGTGCTCACACCGCACGTCGCCTTCTATAGCGTTGAGGGGTTTTTGGAGATGCGCCGGAAGTCGGCCGAGGAGGTCCGCCGACTGCTGCTCGGCCAGCCGCCGAGGTGCCCGGTCAACGAGGCGGCCCGGCGGCTCTGCCCGGCCTGACGGGGAGGCCGATCAGGACTCGTCCGGGTTGATCCCCAGCGCCCGGAGCCGGTCGGCGAGCCGGTCGGCCCGGGTTTGCAGCTCGTCCCGCTCCCGGGCGAGTTCGACGTAGGTCTGGAACCGCCTCCCGTCGGGGCCGAGGATCTCGAACGAGTCCTCGGTCAGCTCGAACCGGACGCCGAGTCGGGGGCTGACCAGGCCGTTCGGCTCGGCGATCTCGACGAGGACCTCCCCCTCCCGGCGGTAGGCGACCAGGTCGTTCCGGTCGGGATCGTAGATGTAATACTCTTCCACCCCGAACCGCTCGTAGAACTTGAACTTGCGGAGCAGCTCCCCGAAGCGGTTCCCGGGGGAGAGGACCTCGAAGACCACCTGGGGGGCGATGCCGCCCTCCTCCCACCGGCGATAGGAGCCGCGATACCCCTTCGGCCTGCCGAAGGCGACCAGCGTATCGGGGGCGGTCCTCGTCTTGTTATCCCCCTCGACGGGGTACCAGAGCAGGTCCCCGGCGACGAAGACGTCGGGCCGGTCCCGGAAGAGGGCTTCGAGCCCCTCCTTGATGGTGACGATCCACTGGAATTGCAAGGTGTTGTCCGACCTCGGCTGGCCGTCGCGGTCGGGGTAGTCGATGCCCGGGGAGGTATGGGAGCCGAGGCGGGTCGACATCGGGGTCCCCTCCGAATCGGGAGCGATGGTGAACGCGTGTCTGCCCGTGTCCCGAGCATACCGGCCCGGGCCGGGGCTGTCGAGTCGGGCTGGAGGAACCAGGGATCGGCGGCGGGAACCTGGCGGACCTGGGGAGGAATCGGCCGTCGAGGGGAATCAGGAGGGGTCATCCGACCTGGATGACCGTCTTGGCACGGAACGTGTCGGGAGGGTTGGCCGGGCCGTCCCGGATCGACCGATGCCGGATCCGTCCGGTCCCCCTCGGATCAGGTCGAGGGGCTGGGGGGGCGAGGGGATCGGGGAAGGCGGGAGGCGGTTTTGACAGATCGCGTAGGTTATACTATCGTGTCGGGCAACGACTTGCGAGGCCCGAGGCCCGAGGGCCGGAGACGGTCCCTCCGGTTCGCGAGGGACGCGATCGGGGCCCGGCCGGCGGTTGGGATTCGTCCATGATCTTCGATCTGATTGCGCGCCTGGTGACCCGTCGCGGATGGCTGGTCGTGCTGGCCTGGGTCGGCCTGGCCGTCCTGTTCGGCCGCTACGCGCCGTCCTGGGACGAGGTGAGCCTCGACGACGACGTCCGGTTCTTCCCGGAGGGGTCGATCAGCGTCGCCGGCCAGGCGTTGCTGGAGCGCGGCTTCCCCGAGTCGACCGACTCGTCGATCGTCGTCGTCGCCGAGCGGCCGGACGGGCCGCTCTCGGAGGCCGATCGCGCCTTCGTCGGCCTGCTGGCCGACCGGCTCGGAGGGCTGATCGGCCCCGAGTTCGCCATCGCCACGGTGACCGACTTCCGCGACCGCTACATGGACACCATCCTCATCGGCGGCTCCGGGGAGGGGGGATCGGGCCAGGCGGCGCTGACGTTGGTGGGCGTGGAGGCGACCTACGCCAGCAAGCAGGCGAGGCTGACGACCAACGCCGTCGAGGGGGTGCTGGCCGAGCTGGAGGGCCGGGTCCCGACGGGCCTGGAACTGGGACTGACGGGCTCGGCCGTCGTCGGCCACGACATGAACGAGTCGTCGAATGCGAGCATCGACACCACGACCTATGCCACCGTGGCGCTGGTCATCGCCATCCTGCTGGCGGTGTATCGGTCGCCGCTGCTGGCGCTGATCCCGCTGGTGTCGATCGCGCTGTCGGCGTTCGTCTCGCTCAAGGGCCTGCCGGCCCTGCGGTGGGTGCCGGGGCTGGACTTCCAGGTCATCAACGTGACCAAGGTGTTCGTCATCGTCGTCCTCTTCGGCGCCGGGACGGACTACTGCCTGTTCCTGATCGCCCGGTACCGGGAGGAGCGGGCGCACGGGCACGCGATCCCCGAGGCCCTGGCGATCGCGATCCGGCAGGTCGGCGCGGCGCTGGTGGCCAGCGCCGGGACGGTGATCGTGGGCCTGGGGATGCTCTGGTTCTCCAGCTTCGCCAAGATCCAGTTCAGCGGCCCGGCGATCGCCCTGAGCCTGGCGGTGGCCCTGGTGGCGGCCCTGACGCTGGCCCCGGTGCTCCTGCGCTGGTTCGGCCGGGCGATCGACTGGCCGTTCGGCGGGCCCCGGCCGGTGCCGGTCGACCCGTCGGCCCACGCCGGGTCCAACGGCCATTCCTCGACGGCCCCGGACCAGGCCGAGGCCGCCCTGAGGGGCCCCTGGGGCCGGGTGGCCGACCTCGTGGCGCGTCGGCCGGCGACGATCCTGGCCGTCAGCCTGCTGGCGATGGCCCCCTTCGCCCTGCACGGGACGCGGGTCCGGTCCAATTACGGCCAGCTCTCCGACCTGCCGGCCGACGCCCCGAGCAAGCTCGGCGCCGCGATGATCCGGGACTACTTCCCGATCGGGGAGCTCGGCCCGACGACCCTGCTGCTCTGGAGCCCCGCGCTCGACTTCCGGACCGAGGAGGGCCGGGAGGCGATCGCCTCCCTGTCGGACCGCCTGACGGAGATGCCCCAGGTCGCCCGGGTCCGGTCCCTGGCCCGGCCCCTGGGAGAACCCCTGGAGCGGACGATCCGCCTCTCCGACGAGGAGCAGGCGCTGCCCGGTTTCCTCCGGAGGCCGCTGGAGCAGGCCCGCAATGCGCTGATCGACCAGGGGTACCTCGCCGCCGAGCCGGTCTACGTCAGCACCGAGCCGGCCGACCCCGCCGACCTCGGCCGGATCACCCGGCTGGACCTGCTGCTCACGCTCGACCCGTTCTCCGAGGACGGCATGGACGCCCTGGAGGCGATCCGCCGCGAGGTCGCCGCCGTCGTCGACCCCGGGGACGGGGCCGTCGGCCCCCTGGCCGGCTCGGAGGTCGGCTACGCCGGCTCGACGCCGATGCTCTACGACCTGAGGTCGTCGATCGGCGTGGACGAGCGGCGGATGTACGTGCTGGTGACCCTGGGCGTCTACGCGATCCTCGTCTTCCTGCTGAAGCGGCCGGGGATCAGCCTGTACCTGATCGCCACGGTGGTGCTCGGTTATCTCGCCACGCTCGGCCTGACGGACCTGGTCTTCCGGTCGCTGCACGCCGGGCCGGAGCCCTGGCAGGGGCTCGACTGGAAGGTCGGCTTCTTCCTGTTCGTAATCCTGGTCGCCGTGGGGGAGGACTACAACATCTTCCTCATGTCCCGGGTCGTCGAGGAGGAACGAGGCCACGGCGTCATCGACGGCACTCGGCGCGCCGTGGCGGCCACCGGCGGGATCATCAGCTCGTGCGGCCTGATCATGGCCGGCACCTTCGGCTCGATGCTCACCGGCCGATTGCTGGCGCTCCGGGAACTGGGCTTCGCCCTGGCCTTCGGCGTCCTGCTGGACACCTTCCTCGTCCGGCCGATCCTCGTCCCGGCGTTCATCGTCCTGCTGGAGCGGCTCCGGGGCGGCCGGGGGGGGGCCCGCCCGGCCCCCGCGGTCCTGCGCGAGGAGGCGGCCCCGGGCCCCGTCTCGGCGGTCATCCGGGTCGACTACGGCATCGCCTCCCGGGGCGCGTCCCGGCCCTGACGGGCCCGGCTCAGCGTGACCTCCCGGCCCCCGGCACCCGATTTGCGTCCGGGCACGGGCGAGGTCGCCTCCCCGGCCGCCTCGCCTCGGTCCCCCGGCCCCGGTCGCCCGGCCCCGACATCGGGCGGCCCGCCCCCGATTCACGCCCATGGGCCGGCCGGGACTGCGCTCAGGCCCCGCGATCGGCTAACGTGAACACGACCCGTCGCGACCTCGCCGGGGGGCGCGACGAACCCACTCCCCGGCATCCGAATAATCCACGCAACGGGATTCATCGATGAGAGTCTGGCCGGGACAACCCTATCCGCTCGGCGCGACCTGGAACGGCGCCGGGGTCAACTTCGCCCTCTTCGCCGAGCACGCGACCAAGGTCGAGCTCTGCCTGTTCGACTCGGTCGAGTCGACGCAGGAGTCCCACCGCATCGCCCTGCCCGAGCGCACCGACCTGGTCTGGCATGGCTACCTCCCCGACGTCGTGCCGGGGCAGCTCTACGGCTACCGGGTCCACGGGCCGTACGAGCCGGCCCAGGGCCACCGCTTCAACCCCAACAAGCTGCTGCTGGACCCCTACGCCAAGCTCATCGGCCGGCGGCTGACCTGGGACGACTCGCTGTTCGGCTACAAGGTCGGCCAGGACGACACCACCTTCGACGAGCGCGACAGCGCCCCCTTCGCCGCCCTGGCCCGGGTGGTCGACCCCGCCTTCACCTGGGGGGACGACCGCCGGCCCCGCACGCCCTGGCACAAGACGCTCATCTACGAGGCCCACGTCAAGGGCCTGACCATGAAGCACCCCGAGGTGCCCGAGCACCTGCGGGGGACCTACGCCGGCGTCGCCTCCGAACCGATCCTCCGCCACCTGACCGACCTGGGGGTGACGGCCATCGAGCTGTTGCCCATCCACCACCACGCCGACGACCGCTACCTGGAAGAGAAGGGGCTGGTCAATTACTGGGGCTACAACACCCTCGCCTTCTTCGCCCCGCACAGCGACTACGTCGGCACCACCACCGCCCTCGACGCGGTGCAGCAGTTCAAGACCATGGTCCGGGGGCTGCACTCGGCCGGCATCGAGGTCATCCTCGACGTCGTCTACAACCACACCGCCGAGGGGAACCAGAACGGCCCGACCCTCTCCTGGCGGGGGGTCGACAACGCCTCGTATTACATGCTCTCGCCGGAGGACCCGCGCTATTACATGGACTTCACCGGCTGCGGCAACGTGCCCAACATGTCGCACCCGAGGGTCCTGCAGATGATCATGGACAGCCTGCGGTACTGGGTCACCGAGATGCACGTCGACGGCTTCCGGTTCGACCTGGCCAGCACCCTGGCCCGGGAGCTGTACGAGGTCAACCGCCTCGGTTCGTTCTTCGACATCATCCACCAGGACCCGGTCCTCTCCCAGGTCAAGCTCATCGCCGAGCCCTGGGACGTCGGCCCCGGCGGCTACATGGTCGGCAACTTCCCCCCGGGTTGGGCTGAGTGGAACGGCATCTACCGCGACGAGATCCGCGACTTCTGGCGCGGCCAGGAGACCGCCGCCGCCGAGCTGGCCACCCGCCTGAGCGGCTCCAGCGACCTCTACCAGAGCGACGGCCGCAAGCCCTACGCCAGCGTCAACTTCATCACCTGCCACGACGGCTTCAGCCTCCGCGACCTCGTCTCCTACAACGAGAAGCACAACGAGGCCAACCACGAGGACAACCGCGACGGCGCCGACGACAACCGCTCCTGGAACTGCGGCGTCGAGGGGCCGACCGACGACCCCGGGATTGTCGCCCTGCGCGTCCAGCAGATGCGCAACTTCATCGCCACCCTGATGTTCTCCCAGGGCGTGCCGATGATGCTCGCCGGGGACGAGCTGATGCACACCCAGGGGGGCAACAACAACACCTACTGCCAGGACAGCGACATCTCCTGGCTCGACTGGAACCTGGACGACACGCGACGGGACTTCCTCGACTTCGTCAAGAAGGTCAGCCGGGTCTGGCGGACGTTCCCCGTCTTCCAGCGCCGGAACTTCTTCAAGGGGAGGCCGATCCGGGGCAAGGACATCAAGGATCTCTCCTGGCTCGACCCCTCCGGCCAGGAGATGGGGGACGAGGCCTGGGGCGCCGGCTTCGTCCGCTGCCTGGGCATGAGGCTGGCCGGCGACGCCATCGGCGAGCGCGACGAGCGCGGCGAGCCGATCGTCTCGGAGACGATCCTCGCCCTGTTCAATGCCCACTGGGAGCCCGTCCCCTTCACCCTGCCCGACCACCAGCCGGAGCGACACTGGGAGGTCCTGCTCGACACCGCCGCGCCCGACGCGGCCCCCGCCTCCTACCCCCAGGGGCAGCAGTACGACCTGAAGGGCCGGTCCGTCGTCCTCTTCCGGCTCCGCCTGAACGAGGAGCACGCCGGAGACGCCCTCTCCGCCGAGCAGACCGACCAGGCCTTCTCCGGCCGCCTGGACATGCCCGAGCGCCGGGCCCCCAGGCATGAGATGCCCCAGCGCTGAGTCGGTCACGCCCCGAGCCCCGGCCATGAGCCGCTCCGGCGGGCCTGGCCGGGGCCATGGACCGCCCCCGAGGGACCGCCCATGACCCGACCCGAGCCCCGCCGTCCCTCCCGGACCCTCGGAGCCGCGACGGCCCCGAGCCCCGGCCTCCGGGGCCTGCATCCGGCCGAGGCCCTCGCGGTGGCGCAGGGGGCCTACTACGCCGCCACCGGCCTCTGGGCCCTGCTGGACGTGGACAGCTTCCAGGAGGTCACGGGGCCGAAGGTCGACGTCTGGCTCGTCAAGACGGTCGGCGCCCTCGTGACGGCCACCGGGGGGGCGATCGGCCTGGCCGGCGCCCGGCGACGGGTCACGCCCGAGATCGAGCTGCTGGCGGCCGGCAGCGCCCTGGGCCTGGCGGCGATCGACGTCTACTACGTGGCCAGGGGGAGGATCGCGCCGATCTACCTGGCCGACGCCGTCGCCGAACTGGGCCTGGCCGCTGCCTGGGCCCTGGTCCGCGGCCCCGGCCAGGGGCGGAGGGCCTCGAGATGACCATCGGCTTCCACTGCTCCCACGAGCTCTTCCCGCCCGATCGGCTGCTGGACCTGGCGAGGCGGGCCGAGCGGGCCGGCTTCCACGCGGCCATGTGCTCGGACCACTTCAACCCCTGGACCGAGCGGCAGGGGGAGAGCGGCTTCGCCTGGTCCTGGCTCGGCGCCGCGATGCAGGCGACGAGCCTCCCCTTCGGCGTGGTCAACGCCCCCGGCCAGCGCTACCACCCGGCGATCGTCGCCCAGGCGGCGGCGACCCTCTCCCTGATGTTCCCCGGCCGGTTCTGGGTGGCGCTGGGCACCGGCCAGAACCTCAACGAGCACATCACCGGCGACCCCTGGCCCCCCAAGGACCGTCGCCGAGCCCGCCTCCGGGAGTCGGTCGACGTCATCCGGGCCCTCTGGGCCGGCGAGACGGTCAACCACGACGGCCTCGTCCGGCTCCGGGACGCCAGGCTCTACACTCGCCCCGAGACGCCCCCGCCGATCTATGGTGCCGCCCTCACGCCCGAGACGGCCGAATGGGTCGGTTCCTGGGCCGACGGCCTGATCACCGTCTCCGGCCCCCGAGACGCCCAGTGCAAAATCATTGATGCCTTCCGCCGGGGGGGCGGCGCGGGCAAGCCCGTCGCCGAGCAGGTCGCCCTCAGCTGGGCCGACACCGAGGCCGAAGCCCTCCGTGCCGCCCGACGCAACTGGCCCGTCGCGGCCGTCGACCTCGGCAAGAACCAGGACCTCCCCCTCCCGTCCGACTTCGACCGGGAGACCGCCCACCTGAGCCCCGAGGGCATGGCCGACCTGATCCGGGTCTCCAGCGACCTCGACCGCCACGCCGAATGGCTCCGCGCCGACTCCGAGCTCGGCGTCGACGCCGTCTATCTCCACCCGGTCGGCCCCGACCCGGCCTCCTTCATCGACGCCTTCGCCGACCGCGTGCTGCCGGCGCTGGGTTGAGGGGCCCCGGCCCCTCCTCGCCCCGGAAGGATTCCGAAATCCTGGCGCATGGATTGCTTGAGGTTGCGGCCACCTCCGGCGACATCCTCTCGAAATAGGCGAACCGTCCATGATGCCCGTCCAGATTCTCGGGATTTGGTTCCGGGGGCTGTTCTCGTTCGCGGCCCTCGGCCTGGCGGCCTACCTCCTCTACCGGGGCTTCGAGGAGGTCCGGGACCATCCCGACCCGCCACCCGATCGCCCGGAGCTGGCCGGCGTGGCGGACGGGACTGATACCGACGCTCGGGGCGAGGAGGGCGAGCACCGGGCCCGCGTCATGGCCTACTTCATCGGCGGGGGCACGCTGCTCGCGCTGTCGCTGCTGGGAGGCCCCGGGCTCGTCCCGCTGCTGCTGGCGAGGGGAGGGGGGGCTGGGCCGGAGGTCTCCGACGGGGAGACGCATCGCCTCGCTCGGCCGGACGGCAGCGAGCTGCACGTGGTGATCGACGGTCCTCCCGACGCGCCCACGATCGTCCTGACGCACGGCTGGGGGGCCAACCGGGACGAGTGGCTGGAGCTGCGCCACCACCTGGCAGGCCGCTTCCGCCTGATCATGTGGGACCTGCCCGGCCTGGGGCGGTCGAAGCGGCCGGACAACCGGGATTACCGCCTGGAAACCCTCGCCGGGCACCTCGACGCGGTCGTCGAACTGGCCGGCGGGCGGCCGGTCGTGCTGCTCGGGCACAGCATCGGCGGCATGATCACCCTGACCTACTGCCAGCAGTTCCCGGGGGCGATCGGCCCGAAGGTCGCCGGCCTGGTGCTGGTGCATACGACCTATACCAACCCGGTCCGCACGACGAAGAATGCGCCCCTCTACACCGCGCTAGAGAAGCCCCTCATCGTGCCGCTGCTGCACCTGACCATCGCCCTCTCGCCGCTGGTCTGGCTGATGAACTGGATGAGCTACCTCAACGGGACGCTCCACCTCTCGACGGCCCGCCAGTCGTTCGCGGGTCGCCAGTCGCGGGAGCAGCTGGAACGGGCGACCCGATTCGCCCCGCACGGCTCCCCGGCGGTCCTGGCCCGGGGGATGTTCGGCATGCTCCGATACGACGCGACGGCAAGCCTCCGGTCGATCGCGGTCCCCGCGCTGGTCGTCGCGGGGGACCGCGACCCCATCCTCCTGCCCGAGGCCAGCGAGCGGATCCGAGACGGCATCCCCGACTCCAGGCTCGAGACCCTCGCTCCCGCCAGGCACATGGGCCTGATGGAACACCACGAGCGGTTCGCCCGGGAGGTGGCCGCGTTCGTCGAGGCGACCGCCGGGGCGGCGGGGGCCGGCCCGGCGAGTCGCCCCACCTCCAGGCAGCCCCGCTGATCCTCCGGGACGGTCGGCCCGCGATCGGCGCAGCGAGACGAAAGAAGAACGACGCGGGCGGTGGACCGGGATCCACCGCCCGCGTCGCGTGTTGACCATCCGGGATCACCGGCCGGGCGGGCGAACCACCCGGGCCGGGTCGTCCGTGGCTCGGGGATTACTGGCCGGCACCCTCGTCGCTCGGCTGGCCCTCGCCGGAGGAGGAGCCGGCGCCGGCGAGCGCCTCCTCCCCCTTGGCGGTGGCGTCGAAGACGAGCTTGCGGCCGTCCTCGGTGTCGCCGACGGTGACGGTCAGGAGGTCCTTGCCCTTGAACTCGCCGCGGAGGATCGACTCGGACATCGGATCCTCGATCATGTTCTCGATCGCGCGACGCAGGGGCCGGGCGCCGTAGTCGGGGTTGAACCCCTTGTCGATGATGTAGTCCTTCGACTCCTCGGTGAGCACGAGGGTCAGGCCGCGGTCGGCCAGGCGCTGGCGGACCTTGGTCAGCTCGATGTCGATGATGTGCTTCAGGTCGTCCCGGGTCAGGTTGTGGAAGACGATGATGTCGTCCAGCCGGTTCAGGAACTCGGGGCGGAAGTACTTCTCGATGGCGACCTTGAGCCGCTCCTTCATCTCCTCGTAGTTGCTCGGGTCGTCCATGCTCCGGCCGAAGCCGAGGACGTTGGACTGCGAGGTGGCCTCCACCCCCGCGTTGGTCGTCATGATGATGATCGTGTTCTTGAAGTCGACGACCCGGCCGACGTTGTCGGTCAGGCGTCCCTCCTCCATGATCTGGAGGAGCATGTTGAACACGTCGGGGTGGGCCTTCTCGATCTCGTCGAGCAGGACGACGGAGTAGGGCCGCCGCCGGATTTTCTCGGTGAGCTGGCCACCCTCCTCGTAGCCGACGTAGCCGGGAGGGGCCCCGATCAGTCGGCTGACGTTGTGCTTCTCCATGTACTCGGACATGTCGATCTGGATCAGCGCCTCGGCCTCGCCGAACATGAACTCGGCCAGGCTCTTGGCCAGCAGCGTCTTCCCGACGCCGGTGGGGCCGGCGAAGATGAAGCTGCCGATCGGGCGCTTGGGATCCTTCAGGCCGGCCCGGCTGCGTCGCACCGCCTGGCTGATCCGCTTGACCGCCTCGCGCTGGCTGATGACCTTCTTCTGCAGCTCCTCCTCCATCCGGACGAGGCGCTCGGTCTCCTCGGCCTCCAGGCGGGTGAGCGGCACGCCGGTCATCTTGGAGACGACCTCGGCCACCACCTCCTCGTCGACGGTGCCGTCGACCTCCTTGGCCTTCTCCCGCCACTCCCGGGTGATGGTTTCCTTCTTCTTCTTGAGCTTGTCGGCCTGGTCCCGGAGGGCGGCGGCGCGCTCGAAATCCTGGTTGGCGACGGCCTCTTCCTTGTCCTGGTTGAGGCGCTCGATCTGCTCGTCCAGCTCCTTGAGGTCGGGCGGGCGGGTCATCGCCTTGAGGCGGACCCGGGCGCCGGCCTCGTCGATGACGTCGATCGCCTTGTCCGGCAGGCATCGGCCGGAGATGTAGCGGTCGGACATCTCGACGGCGGCCTCCAGGGCCTCGTCGGTGATCTGGACCCGGTGGTGGGCCTCGTAGCGGTCCCGGAGGCCCCGGAGGATCTCCAGCGCCTCGCTCTTGCTCGGCGGGTTGACTACGACCATCTGGAAGCGGCGGTCCAGCGCCCCGTCCTTCTCGATGTACTTGCGGTACTCGTCGAGGGTGGTGGCGCCGATGCACTGGACCTCGCCCCGGGCCAGGGCGGGCTTGAGGACGTTGGAGGCGTCGATGGCGCCTTCGGCCCCGCCGGCGCCGACGAGCGTGTGCAGCTCGTCGATGAAGAGGATCGTGTTCTTGGCGCGGCGGACCTCGTTCATGACCGCCTTGATGCGCTCCTCGAACTGGCCGCGGTACTTGGTGCCGGCGACCATCATGGCCAGGTCGAGCACGACGATCCGGCGGTCCCGGAGCAGCTCGGGCACGTTGGCGTCGACGATCAGCTGGGCCAGGCCCTCGACGATGGCGGTCTTGCCGACGCCGGCCTCGCCGAGCAGCACGGGGTTGTTCTTCTGGCGTCGCGAGAGGATCTGCACCACCCGCTCGATTTCATTCTGGCGGCCGATGACCGGGTCGAGCTTGCCCTGGCGGGCCAGCTCGGTGAGGTCTCGGCCGAAGCTGTCGAGGGCGGGGGTCTTCGACTTGCCGCCCTTGGCCGCGGCGCCGCCGCGCTCGGCTTCGCCGCCTGCGTCCATCCCGTGACCGAGCAAGTTGAGTACCTCCTCGCGGACTTCCTCGAGCTTCAAGCCCAGGTTCATCAGCACCTGGGCGGCCACGCCCTCCTGCTCTCGCAGCAGGCCCAGCAGCAAGTGCTCCGTCCCGACGTAGTTGTGGTTGAGGTTGCGGGCTTCCTCGATGGCGTATTCGATGACCTTCTTGGCCCGGGGGGTCTGGGGCAGCTTGCCCATGGTGACCATGTCCGGGCCCGACTGGACGATCTTCTCGACCTCGACCCGGATCTTCCTCAGGTCGACGTCGAGGTTCTTCAGCACGTTGGCCGCGACCCCCGAGCCCTCCTTGACCAGGCCCAGCAGCACGTGCTCGGTGCCGACGTACTCGTGGTTGAAGCGCTGGGCCTCCTGGTTGGCCAGCTGCATCACCTTCCGGGCACGGTCGGTGAAACGTTCGTACATCAGCGATCGACTCCGACGGCTGTCCGCCCGGCCGGGGCCGCACCGGGCCGGGGCATCCTCAAACGATGATACGACGCGGTGCGACCGCTTGTTCTCGGGTGGTCCTGTCCGGTCCGGTCGGCCCGGGGCTCCCCGGGGGACGGCGATCGCGGTCGGGCGAGCCGCCGGCCGCGCCGCCCCGGCGCCGGGGACCCTACTCGAAGTCAATTGTCGGCACCCTCCCCCCGCTTTTCAACCTCTCCCGGGTTTCGGGGGGGCGAGGGGGCCGGGTCGCGGGCCGGTTCAGCCGTTGCCCAGCCGGGCGAGGGCCTGGTCGATCTCCCATCGCCACTTGGTGCCGCCCTCCAGCTCCAGGCACTGGCGGAAGGCCCGGCGGGCCTGGTCGGGTTGCTCGGTGCGGAGGAACAGGGTGCCCAGGTGCATCAGGGTGTCGGCGTCGGTCTCGTCCATCGTCAGGATCTGCTCGAACCGGCGCCGGGCGTCGTTCCAACGGCCCCGGAGGTAGTGCTCGGTAGCCTCGCGGTAGAGCTGCTCGATCTCGGCCCGGTAGCGCTCCGGGTGGCACCGCAAGACCCACCAAAGCGTATAGGCCAGTCCCGCCACCCAGGTGCCGGCGGCCAGCGCGGTGACGAAGGTCGTCAGGGCGGGCGACACGGCCTCGGTCCAGATCAGGTGGGTGACGATGGCCGCATTGAGGGTCGCCGCGAATAAGCCCGCCAGGATCAGCCCCATGACCTCCTGCCCCGACCACACCTGCGGCAGCCCCGGCCAGAGGCTCAACGCGGCGATCCAGACGCGTCTGGGCATCGTTCGGCTCCTTCCGTGTGTGCCGTGCTCCCTGCCCCGATCGATCGGATCGGGGGACCGGGCGACTCCTTTCGGTACGGATCGGAGTCTAACGGATCGGCCCGCCGGGGGCAAGGAGGATGGCGGCCGGGGCGGCCCTCGGCCTTCCCCCTCGCTCAGTCCAGGCTCACCGCCCGCTCCAGCGTCCCGCCCTTCTGGGCCTCGAAGCGGACGGTGGCCTCGCCGTCCCCCCGGATGAACCAGCGGACCCGGGCGATCGACCGCCCCTCGACGCCCCCGGGCAGTTCGATGCGGTCGGGCGTGTGTTCCTGGGGCTCGACCCGGCCGGTGTCGGCGTCCAGCAGCCGGCCGCCGCCGAGGACCTCGATGCCGTCCCCGGAGAGGCTGAACCGATCCGGCAGGCCGATGTCCCGGCGCCGGGCCTGGGCCGACCGGGTGGGAATGGCCCGGGCGTTCTCGACCGAGGCGGTCACCTGATACAGCCCGTCGCCGAGTCCCTCGACCTCGACCCCGGCCCAGTCCAGCAGCGGCATCTGGTCGGCGTGGTAGAGGACGAAGGCCGTATTGCGGTGACAGAGTTCCTCCAGCAGGAAGGGAGGGGGGACGCGCTGCGACTGCTTGACGAAGCCCCCCAGCTCGATCGGGCCATAGGTCGGGTGGTCGAACTCGTGCCAATCGATGAAGTTGGCGCCGAGCATCAGGCGGTCGTTGGCGAACAGCTGCGCCGCCTCCCCGCTCGCGCCGACGGCGTCCTCCAGCCCCCCGCCCTGGCCGGCCTGGGACCCCAGCAGCTGGGCGTTGTTCCACAGCTCATTAGTATACGAGAAGATGCCGAGGTGCTCGTAAGTCCAGTTCACGAACCCGCCGCGGACCGCGTACAGGTCCTTGTAGATGATGAAGTTCCGGTAGAACGGCAGCAGCCGGGTGCCGACCTCGCCGATCGCCCGGGCGATGTTCTCGTCCTCCCGGGGGTACTCCGACTCCCGGCTCGGGTGGGCGGGCCCCCGGAGGATCATCCCGGCGGCGTTGTGGTACGACTGCACCCCGGCGATGTTCGGCCGGTCGAGGATGAACTCGGCGATCGACCTCGTCTCCGGCCAGCAGAGCGGGAACGGCCCTGCCCCGCCCTGGATGTGGCCGGGCTGCCAGTCGGCCGGCCAGTTCCGGTTCATGTCGTAGTAGCCGGGCTGGTCCTCGTTGACGTCGCCGTCGCCGTCCTCGTCGGTCCCCTCGTAGCCGAGCAGCTCGTAGCGGTCTCCCCGGGCCTCGTCCTCGGGCCGGATCGGGACCATCTCCCTCGGGTCGTCCCCCGAGAGGACGTACCGGCCGTCGGGGCTCTTGCGGCGCATGAGGACGATCTGGCCGTCGCCGTCGAGGTCGTCGTAGCCGTCCTCGTCGAGCAGGCCGTCCCGGTCGTCGTCGACCGGGGACTTGCCGCTCCGGGAGGTGCTGGGGGTGTTCGGGGCGTCGAACCACCAGGCCCGGCCGTCGGGGTTGACCGTGGGCAGGACGTAGAAGGCGCGGCGGTCGACCATCTCGGTGACCTTATCAAGCCTCCCGTAATTCTCGGCGAGGTACCAGGCGAGGTACAGGCAGGCCTCGGCCGCCTGCACCTCGTTGCCGTGGACGTTCCCCTCGCAGTAGAAGGCGGGCTTGCTCGCGTCGGGCCCCGTCTCGGGGTTGTTGACGGTGATGCACCAGATGTCCCGGCCCTCGACGCTCTGGCCCACCGACTCCATCGAGAGCAAATCGGGGTGGCCGTCGACGAGGGCCCGCATCGCCTCGACGAGCTCGGGATAGTCGTACAGCCTGTTGAAGGCGATCCGGACCTTCGGCTCGAAGTAGGGGCCGGCCGAGTCGTCGGCAGACGAGACGGCGGGGGCCAGCGCGGAGAGCGTGAGGAGGGTCGCGGCAAGTTGTCGCATCAGCAAGCCTTTCGCGGAAACGGTCGGGGCGAGGGCCTCATCCGGTCGTCCACCAGTCGCCGTCCTGCCCCCCGAGTGTCTCGATCTCCTTGGCGAAGACGCAGATCGCGACGATCGGAAGCCCGGGGACGAGGCCCGAGGGCGGGTCGGGGTCGTCGAGGTCCAGTTGCACGCCGGCGACGCCCCGGCAGTAGAGGGCTCCCTCCGCCTCGTCGAAGTAGAGCCGGGGTTCCAGGCGCATGGCCTCCTGGGCGGTCATGCCGACCCGGATGGCGCCGAAGAGCGTACCCCGATAGCCGGGGCGGGCGATGAGCTTGAAGATCCGGCCGGTTCGCACGTCGACGGCGATCTCGACCTCGCCGTCCCCCGGCCGGAAGCGGGCCTCGGCGGGCGAGACCAGTTCGAACGAGGCGTCTCCTCCGGGCGAGGCATCGAGCAGTCCGGCAAGTTGAGTGCTGAGCTCCTCCCTGAGGGCCACGCCGCCCAGTCCCTCGTCGGGGACGATCGGCGCGTCGAGGTCGATCAGGGCGAGGTTCATGGCCCGGCTCCTCGGCCGAATTGCGGTCCCACGCGGACGACTCCCCCGGCGGGGCTGCTCACCTTCCAGTAAGGGTCGGCGCCGTGATGGCCGCCGCCGGGATGCCACTGGATCATCCGGCCGGTGGGCACCCCTTCGGCATTGTACTCTCGCAGGACCCAGCCCGACCCGGCCCTGCTCCCCCGGGAGAGCCGCTCGACCCGCCAGCCCTCCGGCTGCCCGAGGAGCCCGGCGACCTCCGTCGGTGATCTCCCCGAGAGGAGCTGGGGACCTCGAAACACGTCGTCGACCGTGAAGGGGCCGCTCACGGCAGCTCGATCGTCTCGACGACCCGGCCTGCCCGGGGGCAGGAGGCCTCCAGCTCGATCGAATCCACCCCGTCGGGGGCCAGGATCAGCCAGCGGTACTCCCTCGACCCACCCGAGCCCTCCAGGGCGTCGATCCGGTCGAGCGTCGGACCGGCCAGCAGCCTCGCCTCGCCGAGCCTCGGGCGGACGAGCACCGGGGGGGCCTGCCGGGTGGTGACGCCCTGGGCCAGGGCGGTCGGGAAAGAGCCGGGGTTCTCGACCCGGGCGGTGACCTCGAAGACGCCGGCCCCCTTCGCCTCGGCCTTCGCGTCGACGATCGCCAGCGAGGCGAGCCGGCCGACGAGATCTGCCAGGAACCGGCGCTGGACCTCGGTGATCGCCTCCACCTCGCCGATCGGCGGGTTGACCCGGACGCCGGGCAGCCAGCCGCCGACCTCGACCGTGCCGAGCGTCGGGTGCTCGACCTCGTCGAAGGGGACGAAGGCCCGGCCGCCCATCACCTCGTCGTTCCAGTAGAGCCAGCGGGCCTCGCCGTCGGCGGGGGGCTTGGATTCCCCCTCGGCGGGCTCGGGGAGCGAGGGCTCGGGCCAGAGGGAGGAGGCCACGGCGACGGCGCCGAACTGGTGGTAGGCCCACTCGCTCATCGCTCCGTCGGTCGTCGCGCCGAGGGCCGAGCTGGCCGCCGGGGCCGGGCCGCCGCCGGGCGAAGGCCGGGGTTCCGCCTCATCCTCTTCCTCCTCCTCCTCCTCCCCGGCCTCGGCCGTCTCGCCCTCTCCCGCTCCCTCGCCCGCGCCGATCCGGGCGAGGAACTGGGCGAGCATCCGGGCCCGTCCCAGGGGGGAGGCCTCGTTGAACTCGTCGAGCAGGCGGTCCTGCTCCTCGGCCGGGAGCCCCTCGAACGCCTCGATGACACGGTCCCGCATCGCCTCGGGCACGGCGGCGAGGGGGTCGTCGCCGTCGACGATGGGGGCGGGCTCTTCCGGCGTCTCGGGATCTTCGGCGGGCTCGTCGTCGGCGTCGGGCTCCGCCTCGCCGTCGGCCTCGGCCTCCGGCTTGGGGGGGGCGATCAGCTTCCGGTAGGCCTTGGACAGCTCGACGAAGTAGGGGAGGTCGGCGTCGGCGAGGGTCGTGCCGGGCTTCTTGGGCTCGGTGCGGAGGGAGTCGTGCAGGGTGAAGGTCCAGACGGCGGCGATCTCGGGGTGGTCGTAGCAGAACCGGATCAGGCCGAACACCTCGGGCTCGCCGGCGGGGCTGAATCCGGCTGCGTCGGTCAGCTCGGTCCAGTCGTGGGGCCAGTTGCGGTTGAGGTTCACGCCGCCTTCGGGGTCTTCATTGAGGGTGCCGTCGCCGTCCTCGTCGGTCCCCTCGTCGTATTCGGAATAGGCCGGCCGCTCCCCCTCGGCGGCCTCGGCCGGGCGGAGGATCCGGGGGTCGTCGTCGTCGGGGACGAGGGTGGCATCCTCGTCCTTCGCCCGCATCCGGAGGATCAGGCCGTCGTCGTCCAGGTCGTCGGGGCCGTCCTCGTCGGCCCGGGCGTCTCGGTCCTCGTCGGTGGGCGAGAGGTTGGTGTGGAGGGCCCGCCGGGGCTCCTCGAACAGCCGGTCGGCGCCGTCGGGATTCAGGCGGGGGACGACGTAGAGCGTGTGGTCGTCGAGGAATTCCCGCATGGCTTCGTCGCCCCCGTCCTCCCCGGCGAGCCGCTCGACCAGCCCCAGCGCGACCTGGCTGCCGACCACGTGGTCGGCCTCCAGGTTGGCGACGATCAGGACGGCCGGCGGCCGGTCCTTCGGGTCCTCGCCGGGCTCCTCGCCGAGGGTGACGAGCCAGACGTCACGGCCCTCGCCGGAGGTGGCGATCGACCGGAGGCGGACGGCGTCGGGGTGGGCCTCGGCCAGCTCCCGGAGGCGGGCGTCGAGGGCGTCGGCGTCCAGGTAGCCCTCGGGGAAGAGGGCAGGGGCGTCGTCCCGGGCCCGGGACGGGGCCATGGGCCCCAGCGACGCCAGGGCGAACAGCAGCAGGCGAGATCCGGTCCGTAGGGTCATCGCGTCGCGAG
This sequence comes from Tautonia plasticadhaerens, assembly GCF_007752535.1. Taxonomy (GTDB): domain Bacteria; phylum Planctomycetota; class Planctomycetia; order Isosphaerales; family Isosphaeraceae; genus Tautonia; species Tautonia plasticadhaerens. The sequence goes on along the minus strand of NZ_CP036426.1, from coordinate 7,761,857 downwards.
CTCTCGGGGGTCGGTTCGGGCGGCCGGGGCCGGGCGGCGGATTCGGGCCTCGAATCTAACCGGCCGTCGGTCGACGGGCCAGACCTCGATCGGGGGAGGCCACGCGGGGGGAGCCGTTCCCGGTCGAGTGGCCGGGTTGGCGGCTCGATCCGGCGGCCCGGCGGACGGTCGGGCGGCGGCCCCTCGATTCGCGAGGTCGAGGAGACGCCGCCCGATCCGGAAGGGGGCGACCGGTCGTCCGGGGACCTCGGGTCGCGGCCGAGGTCCTTCGGGTCTTCCGGTCGCCGTCGCCCGGGTTCGTCGGCGGTGGTCCTTCGGGCTCGGGTCGCGGCCGAGCCTTCCGGTCCCGTCGACGAGCCGGGCGGGGGCGGGGGCGGGTCGCGTCTCGACGCCCGGCCGATGCCGCCGAGGCGGCCGGTCGGGCGCGACCCGGGGGGCGGTTGGTGGGGCCCGGGGGTGGTATCGGGCCCGCGGGCGGAAGGGCCGGGAGCCGGAGATCGGCCCCCGGTGGTCCGGCTCGGCCCGGGGGACGGTCGTCCCCGGCCGATGTCCGAGCACGACCCCCGGTCCCCGGCCGATCGCCAGGCGGGTGCCCGGCACGAGCAGCGGGGGCCCGGGGGCCGTCGATCTGGTCGAGGGGAGGGGACCCGAACCTGTACCGGTCCCGGTCCCGGCCAGGCCTTCCGGGGCCGGGGACCGGATCACGGAGGGCCCGGGAGGGGTCCGATCGGGCACCCCGGTCGGATCGGGTGCGGTTCCGTCCGCCCTGGGTCCCCGGAGGTCGACGGCCTCGGGTCTCCCCGCCACCGGCCCCAGGGCGACCGGGGGGGACGGGTCGTCCCGTTGTTCAGGGGTGGCGACGAGACTCCTGGACGCCGCGTCGTCCTCGTCCTCGCCGGAGGCGCCCCGGTCGCCCTCGGGGGAGCGGGCCTCCGGCTCCCTCGGCGAGGGCAGCTCGGGGGGGGCGACGCCCGGGGGCATGGGAGGCTCGGGGCGGACCGGCTGACTCGGCTGCGGGGGCGGGGAGGCTCGGCTGACGCCGGCGCCGCCGGCCATGTTGATCAGGTCCTGCAGATAGCTCTGCAAGTCCTGCCCGTAGCCCACGACGCCCCCTCCCGACGGGATCGCCCCCGGCTCGGGCTCGGGCTCGGGCTCGGCCGCCGCCGGCCCGGGTTCGGGCTCCGACTGGGGACGGTCGGGCGGATCGGCCGGCCGGTGGGAGTCGCCGACGATCGACTGGGCAAGTTCCGCGGCGCTCGACCCCCAGCGGTCCTCGTCGTCGTCGTCCTCGTCGTCCTCGTCCCACGGGTCGTCGTTGTTCGGGTCCGTCCCCTCGTCCCCGGGTTCGCTCGCCGGCCCCTCGGCCAGGCCGGTCCCGGTCGGGGGGGGATCGGGCCGGAAGTCGTCGTCTCCCGGCTCGTCATCGAGATCGTCGGCGTCGAGATCGTCGAGAGGGTCGTCATCGAGATTCCCAGACTCGTCGCCGTCGAGGTCGTCGTCGCCGAACTCCTCCTCGCCGACTTCCGGCCCGAGGTCGTCGGATTCGGGCTCATCCTCGTCGGGGTCGAGGTCGTCGTCCCGCTCGTCGGTATGGGAACGGAAGTCGTCGTCCCCGCCGTCGAGGTCGTCCTCGTCTTCCTCGTCCTCGTCCCGATCATCGAGACTGGGGCCGTCGTCGTCGGGGTCGTCGTCGTCGTCGAAGGCATCACGCCCGGAGTCATTCGGATCGTCGTCGTCGGGTTCGTCCGTCTCGTCGTCGAGGTCGTCGTCCTCGAGAGCCCTGGGGCTGTCGTCCTCGTCCTCGGGTTCGTCCTGGAAGCCTCCCGGTTCCTGGTCGTCGGAGCCGGGCTCGATAGGGTCCTCGAAGGGTCCTCGGCCCGAGTCGGGGGCGAGCCCCGGGTCGGCGGGGGGGGCATCCTGCCCCTCGACGGCGAGGGAGGCGCCGACGGTCGGATCGGGGGCGTCGTCGCCGGTGGGGAGGTCGGCGGGCTCGGGGTCGTCGTCGATCGCCGCCGGGTCGGAGTCGGAGTCGGGATGAGGGGCGGCCTCCGCGTCGGCCCGGTGGATCGGGGAGGAAGTGTCCGGGGAACCGGGGGGATCGACCGGGGCATTCCCGTAGGGGCGGTCGAGGAGGCCGGGACCGTCGCCCGGATCGGGGCGGGGATGCTCCGGGTCGGGTTCGGCGTCCGGGCCCTCCGGGTCGTGAGGCGCCCCGTCGATCGGCAGGGACCGGGGCCGGTTTCCCCCGGCGAGGCCGGGGCCGACGCCCGGGGCCAAGGAGGAATCGGCCGGGGGCTCGGCATCCTCCGGGGCGTCACCCGGCGGCTCGGCGAGGGCCCAAGCGTCGGGAGGGTTACCCCCTCGGGAGTCGCCGGGGGGATCGACCGGGTCGGAGGGGGGCGGGGAGCCCGCAACACCGTCACCGTCCGGGTCGGCCGTGGGGGGGGCCAGGGGGATCTCCTGGCGGACGAACTGGTTCGCGCCGACCCGGACCCAGACGACCTCGGTCGGCGGGGCTTCGGGCTCCGGCGGGTCGGACTTCTTGCGGCGTCGGCGCCTGGCCTTCGACGGCGGGGTGGCGGGGTCGGGCGAGTGGGGCGGCGGCTCGTCGGTCTCGGCGACCGGGAGGAGGTCGGCGGCGGCCCCCGGGGACTCGGGCGGGTCGTCGGGGGAGAGTCCTGGGGCGTCGGACTTCGATCGCCGGGCGAACCAGCCCCGGACGGCGGGGACCCGGGCCGGCTCGGGGGCCGCGCGGTCGGGGGGGGAGGACGGGCCCGGCCCCGGGCGATCCTGGGCGGGGTCGACCCGCCGGTTGCCCCGGCCGAACGCGTCGGCCGGGCTCGGTCCCGCCGGCCCGAGGGCGGGGCCCGGGGTCGGGGCCCCCTCGCCCTCGGCGGCCCGGGAGGAGCCCCGGGGGCCGAGCAGGATCCAGCCCATCATCACCAGATAGGGGGCGACGAACCACGGGTTGACCCGGGCCACGGCCAGGCTGGTGATCCCGATCAGGACCGCCAGGCCCGCCATCGCGACCCGCCGCCACCGCGCCTTCGACGACGCCGGGGGGCCCGTTCCGGGGGCCGACGGCTCGGCGTCTCGGGGGGGATTCTCGCCGCGTCGATCGGCTTCCAACGTCCGCACCGCTCCCTCGGTTCGGTCCCGGCCCGGCCCCCGGTCGGGGGGGCGAGGGTCGGGACGACGCCTCCGCGTCTCGGCCCGATCCGAGCCCGCATGATGGCCGAGATGCCAAAGATCGTCCAGGGGGGTTTCGGGCCGGGTCCCGGGGACTCGCGCCCCGATGGCGGCCGGCCGGCGGGAGCGTCCGGCCCCGGGGGCGGGGCTCGGCCGTCCGGGCCCCGCGATCGGCCCCGGGGCCCGGGGGGGCGGTCACGGGGCCGTCATCAGGGGCCCCCCCCGGGGCGAGCCAGGCCCAGGAGTCGGTCGGCGCCGGCGGCCCGGAGGTCGTCGGCCACCCGCAGGCCGAGGGACCGGGGGTCGGAACGGGGGCCGGTCCGGGAGCCGTCCAGGCGCTCCCGGCCGTCGGGGTCGAAGACGGCGACCTCCAGGGCGAGCAGGCCGCCCCTGTCGCCCTCCCCGTCGCCCTCGTCGAGGTCGCGGCCCCAGGCGGCGAGGGGGACCATGCAGCCGCCCTCCAGGGCGGCGAGGCAGGCCCGCTCGGCCAGCACGGCGCGCCGGGTGGGGGGGTGATCGAGGGGGGCCAGCAGGGCGATCGTCCCCGGGTCGTCCCGGCGGCACTCAATCCCCAGGGCCCCCTGGCCGACGGCGGGCAGGAAGCCCGGCGGGCCGAGCCGCTGGGTGGCCCGGTCGAGCAGGCCGAGCCGGTGCAGGCCCGAGGCGGCCAGGACGACGGCGTCCAGCTCGCCGGAGGTGGCCTTCGCCAGCCGGGTCTCGACGTTGCCCCGGATGTCGACCACCTCCAGATCCGGCCGGGCGTGGCGGAGCATCGCCCTGCGTCGGAGCGACCCGGTGCCCACGGTCGCGCCGGGGGGGAGCCCCTCCAGGGTCCGGTGCCGGGGGGCGACCAGGGCGTCGGCGGGGTCCTCGCGCTCGGGGATGGCGCCCAGGGTCAGGCCGTCGGGGGACAGCGTCGGCAGGTCCTTGAGGCTGTGGACGGCGACCTCCACCTCGCGGTCCAGCAGCGCCCGCTGGATCTCCTTGGTGAACAGGCCGGTGCCGCCGGAGATCTGGGAGAGGGGGGAGTTGCGGTCCCGGTCCCCCCGGGTCCGGATCTCGACCAGCTCGACCGACAGCCCGGGGTGGGCGGCGCGCAGGCGGTCGGCCACCCACCCCGATTGCCATCGGGCGAGGGCGCTGCCCCGGGTCCCGATCCGGACCGCCGCTCGTCCCATCTGCTCGCCTCCCCCGCCTCGCCTGGGATTCGTCCGGTCTCGTCACTCGGCCCGCCCGAGGACCACGACCGCCACCGGTCCGACCCCGGCGGCCTTCAGGGCCCGGGCCGCGGCCCCGCAGGTGGCGCCGGTCGTCAGGATGTCGTCGACCAGCAGCACCGGCCTGCCCGGCAGGCCCCCCAGCCGTCGGGGGTCGGCCCGGAACGCCCCCCGCAGGAGGCGCCGGCGCTCGGCCCGGCCGAGCCGCCAGAGCGCCTCGGTGGCCCGGACCCGGCGCAGCGGCCGGGCCACCGGCAGCCCGAGGCGATCGGCCAGGCAGGCGGCCAGCGCCTCGGCCTGATCGTAGCGGCGACGCCAGCGCTTCCGCCAGTGCAGCGGGACCGGGACGACCGCCGAGGCGCCGAGGCCCCGGATCTCCTCCCCCCGGGCCTCGACCAGCAGGTCGGCCATCCCGGGGGCGATCCAGGCCCCCTCCCGGCGTTTGAGCCGGAGGCAGAGGTGGCGGATCGGCCCCTGGTACGGGCCGAGGGCGACGGCCCGGTCGAACCCCAGGGGCCGGCCGGCACACCAGCCGCAGCCGGCATACGGGCCGACCGGCAGGGCGCATCGGGGGCAGGACGGCCCGGAGGCGTCGAGCAATTCGCCCCGGCACTCGGGGCAGACCGGCGCGAGCCGGTCGCCGGTCGGGCCGTCGCAGACCAGGCAGTCGCCCGGGAAGGCGAGGCCGCCGACGGCCTCGCCGAGCCATCGGCCGAGGCCCGGTCCGGCGAATCGCCCTTCACCCTCCCGGCCCTGGCCCATCGCCCGACCGCCCTGAGCCGCCGGGACCGACGGCCCGGGGAGCCTCCCCCGGTCGGCGCCCCTCCCCGATCCCGGCGGCCTCCATTCTGGCGGCGCGGGGGAAAAGGGGGAAGGGGGGGACGGTCGTCGGTGGCGGAAGGCATCGGGCGGCCTCGATGGGGAGGGACCGAAGGGGGATGGCGGTTGCCCGACGGCGGGGGACGGGGCGGACGCTCTCGGGGGATCCATCGAGGAGGCGGAGGGATTAGGTCGGATCGGGTCGGGTCGTGGGGGGGAGCGGGGCGGATCGGCGACCGGCTTCCCCGTTGGCTTCATGATCGGGGAATTGGCCGATTCCGGTCACCCGGGCCGGTCGGCGTGCCGGAGAAGGACGCAGGGCGGGCCGCCGGGGCGATGTCGGCCCTCGGCGGCCCGAGGTTGGTCGGCCGGTTTGTTCGACCGTCGGGGAGACGGGGAGGGTCAGCCCTGCGGCTCCTCGGCGGGCTCGTCGCCGGAGGGGGCGGGCTCGTCGGCGGGGGTGGCGGGTTCGACGGGCTCCTCGAACTCCTCGGGGGCGGTGGTGGCGTCCTCGGAGGTCACGTCCGAGGGCGGGACCACGGCGCCGGTGCCCATGCCCTCGGAGGTCGCCCCCTCGTCGGCGGGGGTGGCGGGGACGTCGATGGTCGGGGAGCTCGGGTTCTCGTTGGTGACGGCGGCGCCCTCGGAGGGCGAGGGCATGTCCTTGAGGGTCGTCTCGCTCTCGACGCCGCAGCCGGCGAAGGCGACGAGGCCGAGGGCGAGTCCCAGGTGCAGCAGCTTCTGGATCATGGTCATGGGCTCATTCGGGTTGCGGTCGATGTCGCGACGCGGCCGACGGACGGATCCGGCCCGGCCGAGGGCCCCGGCTCGTCGCGTTCCGGGGATCCCCTCCGAGCAACGTCCATGCCGACCCGGGCCGCGCGGCCTCGCCGTTCAGGAGGTCGCCGCCCGGTCCCCGGACCGCAGGTACGGCTCGAGGCGGGCCCGCAGCTCCATCCGGGCCCGGGCGAGCAGGGACTTGACGGCGGCCTCGGAGCGGTTCATCACGGCGGCGATCTCGGCGTAGCTCATGTCCTCGAACTTGTTGAGCAACACGGCCAGCCGCTGGTCGTCCGCCAGGGTGCCGACGGCCTCCCGGACGACCCCCTCCAGCTCCGACTGGCGGAGCTGGCCCGACGGGGTGCCGTCGGGGGCGGCTACCCGCTCGGAGGCGGGCAGGGCGGGGCGGCTGTCGGTGCCGGGGTCGAGCGGGCCGGAGGGGCGTCGGCCCTTGCCCCTCAGGTGGTTCAGGGCCAGGTTGTTGGCGATCGTGAACAGCCAGGTCGAGAACTTCGCCTGCGGCTTGTAGCCCTTGCGGGCCCGGTAGATGCGGAGGAAGACCTCCTGGGCCAGGTCCTCGGCGTCGCCCGGGTCGCCGACGAGGTGGGTGAGCACGCCGATCAGGCGGTCCTGGTAGCGCCGGACGAGCACCTCGAAGGCCCCCTGCACGTCGTCGCGGACCTGGAGCATCAGCTGGACGTCGGGATCCCTGGCCGAGAGCTGCTGCGCGAGGGCCTGGCTCGGGCTCGGTCCGCCGGTCGATGCCACGGGGTCGGTCCTTCCGGCTGCTGGGGATCGGGTCGGGTCGGATCGGGTCGGATCGGGTCAGGGACGGCCGAAGGGCACCACCGTCGGGCCCTCGGCGTCGGCCTGGGACCGGCGGCGGAGCTGGCCGCAGGCGGCGTCGATCTCCCGGCCCTTGGTCTTGCGGACGCTGACGCTGACCCCCCGCCCCTCGACGATCCGCTCGAACCGCCGGATCGAGTCGGCCGAGGGGCGGCGGTAGGGCAGGCCGGCGACCGGGTTGTACGGGATCAGGTTCACGTGCGCCTTGCGGCCGACCAGGAGCGCGCCGAGGGCCTCGGCGTCCTCGGGGCGGTCGTTCAGGTCGGCGAGCAGGACGTATTCGAAGGTGACCTGCCGTCCGGTCATCCGGAAGTAGGCGTCGGCCGCCTCCATGACCGGGCCGAGGCCGACCTTGGCGTTGATCGGCACCAGCTCGTCCCGGAGCCCGGGGGTCGGGGCGTGCAGGGAGACCGCCAGGTGATACTGCCGGTCCAGGTCGGCGAGCTTCCGCATCTTCTCAGGCAGGCCTACGGTGGAGATCGTCACCCTCCGCTGGCCGAAGTTCAGCCCCTCGGGGGAGCAGAGTCGGTCCAGGGCCGGGATCAGGTTGTCCAGGTTCGCCAGGCTCTCCCCCATCCCCATCACCACGAGGTTCGTGAGCCGGTCGTCCGGCGGAAGCATATTGCGCGATCGGAGGACCTGCTCCAGGATCTCGGCGGTGGTGAGGTTGCGTTCCACCCCCTTCAGCCCGCTGGCGCAGAAGACGCAGCCCATGCCGCAGCCGACCTGCGAGCTGATGCAGACCGTGCGGCGGTCCCCCTCGGCCATCAGGACGCACTCGACGGTCCGGCCGTCCTGGCAGCGGAGCAGGAGCTTGTCGGTCCCGTCGGGGGAGACGTGGTGGTGGGCCAGGGTCGTGCCGAAGACGATCCATTCGGCGTCGAGTTCGGCCCGGAGCCCCTTCGGCAGGTCGCTCATCGCGTCGAACGACTCGGCCCGGCGGTCGAAGACCCAGCGCACGACCTGTCGGGCCCGGTACGGGGGGTGGCCCCGTTCGAGCATCCAGGAGGCGAGTTCGGCGGTCGGGGCGTCGAGCAGGGGGCGTTTCATGGGGCTCGTCGGGGGTCCCTGGGGTCGATTTCGGTGCCCGGAATTATCGCACGACCGGCCCCGGGGGAGAAGCGGGGGGCCGATCGATCGGGGCGAATCGGGCGGTCGGTGCGCCCCGGTGCGCCGGAGGGGCGTTCGGTGGGGTCGTTCCGCAAGTCGTTTGATTGATTGGGTTTACTCTCGGGATTTTCGCCCGAATCGCCGCCGGAAATGGCTTCGTTCCGCGCCGGGGCGGCCGAGGATGCGGGCACGGGGGGCGGCCCGGCGGGCGCCGGGGGTTCGGGGGGCGTCGGCGAGGAGCCGATGCGCTCGAAGCCGGGGGGGGCGGGGGCGGAGTCGGCCTCGCGCCACCAGCCGCCGCCGACGGGGGCCCGGGGGATGCCGATGTCCCTGGCCTCCCGGGCGATCGTGAGGATCTCCCGGCGTCGGCGGTCCCGGAGGTTGAGGAACAGCCGGACGGCGGCGTTGGCCGAGCGGTCGGCCGCGACCTCGTAGCGGTGCCGGAGCTGGCCGTCCTTCGACGTGTCCCCGGCGGCGGCCCCCATCGCGACGGCCCGGCGCTCGGGGCCCTCGACGGCCTCCCAGGCTTCGTCCCGGAGCGCGATCAGGCGGTCGACCTGGTCGCCGATGAACCCCCGGAGGGCGAGGACCGCGGAGACGGGGTCGGAGCCGTCGGGCAGGTGCCGCTCGGCCTCCAGGCGGGGGAGGGCGGCGAACAGGCCCGGCATGGCGGCGGCGGCGAGGAGCCAGAGCAGCCGGACGGACTCCTCGGCGGCGGGGCCGGGCTGGCCGTCGGGCAGGCCGAGCAGGTTCTGGGCCTTTCGGATCGCCTTGAAGTCCCAGGAGGCCCCGATCCGCAAGGGGGCCTCCAGTTGCTGCCACTGGCGGATCATCCACTCGCAGCCGAAGGCGGTGGACTCCAGGTCCATCACGACGTTGCTCGGGTCGAAGGTGAGCATTTGCGCCTTCTTGCGGGCCCGGTGCCTGAGCTTCTCCTCCCAGCGCCGGACGGCCTCACGCGCGGTCTCCTCCCGGGTGGCCTCCTTGGCCCGCTCGATCCTCCGGAGCGTGACCGAGTTGACGGCGGCGCGGAGGACCAGGTGCTCCTCGACGACGTTGTCGGGCCCGGCCTCCTTCCGCCAGCGGGCGACCGCCGCGTCGAGCGCGCCCCGGTCCTGCTCGGGCACGAGCGCCTCGGCGGCGAAGCCGTGCCGCATCGCGTTGCGACGGCTCCGCTCCTTGCCCTCGGCAGTCTTCGGGCCGGTCGACTTCAGGGCATTGCGCCGGTTGGCCTCGGCCTGCGTCTCGGAAGGGTGCGTCTCGGCGGCCATGTCGGGAGGGCTCCAGTTGGTGCGTGCCAGATGGTGCGGGGGCGGTTCGGGCCAGGGGCTCGGGGCCCGGGGGGCGTCGAGGCGGTGGACGGCGATCGGTCGGGTCCGAAACGCCCCGTCTTCCTTAATGATCGTGGCAAGCGCGGAGTTTAAGCACGTTTTCCGCCGGATGAGGATCGATTGACGGTTGTCGATCGTCCCGCTATCGTCCGTCGCCGCGTGCATGCGCGGAGGGCCGACGCCGTGGGGATGACGGCGGGCCGGTGCGGCCCGAGGGCCGGGCAAGGAGGCGACCATGGGCAAGGTGGTGCGGATCGTCCGATGGATGCTGCCGTTCGCGGCGGCGCTGGCGGTTTCGGCCCAGGAGGCAACGGCCGGGGCGATCGAGACGGGCCGGTACGTGGCCACGAAGCTGGGCCAGCGGTCGGTGGTCGACATCAACAATGCCGGGCGGGTGATCGGCCATCACACACCGACCAATGACAACGCCGTCCCGCTGGCGCCTCGGGGGTTCGTGTACGACGCCTACGGCCCGAACGCCGGGGACCTGCGGGACATCGAGCCGCTGACGCCGATCGAGGACCGCCCCGCCGGGTACCCCTTCCCGCCTGCCCGGAGCATGCCGAGGGACCTCAACGAGGCCGGGGATTTCGTCGGCGACGGGGCCGGCGACGTCGAGGTCTTCCCGGCGTATGGCGGCCGCCACGTGCGCGGGTTCGTCGACCGGGGTGGGGAGGTGGAGGGGCTGGTCGGGCCCCACGGGCCGAGGTACTCGTCCCAGGCGACCGGGATCAACGACGCCGGGGACGTGGTCGGGTTTTACGACCTGCCGGAGCACGGCGAGTACCTCCCCCACCGCCGGGGCTTCGTCGTCCGGGACGGGCGGATGCACGAGCTGGGCACGCTCGGCGGGCCTTCGAGCGTGGCGGCGGACGTCAACAACCGGGGCCAGGTCGTTGGGGACTCGACGACCGATTCCGGCTCCGGTCGAGTGTTCCTCACGACCGCCGACCCGGGGGCGCCGCTGATCGAGCTGGGCACGCTCGGCGGCGAGCACAGCAGGGCGGTCAAGCTCAACGACCGGGGGCAGGTCATCGGCACGTCGACGATCTCCGGCGGGCCGATCCCCGAGTCGCACGCCTTCCTCTATGACGAGGGGCAGATGACCGACCTCGGGATCCTGGGTGGGCGGGATTGGGCGACGCCGTTCAGCGAGGCGTTCGACCTGAACGAGCTGGGGCAGGTGGTCGGGCAATCGACGATCGACCGCGGGCCGGAGTGGGAAGGCCTCTACCTCCCGGGGACCGGCGCCTTCCTGTACGAGGACGGCGAGCTGATCGACCTGAACGACCTGGTCGACCTCGGGCCCGGCTGGCTGCTGACCTCCGCGAAGGGGATCAACGACTGGGGCGCGATCGTGGCCGAGGGGGTCAGCCTCGACAGGGAGTTCAGCTCGTTCCTGCTCACTCCCAAGGGCCACGCCCTGCCGATCGCCCCCCAGGTCCCCGAGCCGGCGACGTTGGCCGTCTTGGCGGCGGGGCTGGCGCTCTGGGCGGCGTCGAGGCGGCGGGGCCGTCGGCGTTGAACCCGAAGCCGGCCATCCCGACACGAGGCCCCGATCGATCGAAGGGCGCCGGGAGGCCGGACGCTCCGGGGGCGATCGGGGCCGGGGTGGACTACGATTCCCCATTGACCAGGCCCGAATCCGTCCGGGGTGGCGGGACCCCGGAAGGGCGGGACACCGGCCGACGGGGGGGTGGTTGTGCGCCCAAACTACGTGCTCGTCGACTTCGAGAACGTCCGGCCGGACTCGGCGGAGTTGCTGGCGGACGAGTGCTTCCGGCTGATCGTGTTCGTGGGGGCGAGCCAGGCGAAGATCCCGTTCGAGTTCGTGGCTTCGGTGCAGCGGATGGGGTGCCGGGCCGAGTACGTCCGGATCTCGGGGAACGGCCCGAATGCGCTCGACTTCCACATCTCGTATTACATCGGGCGGCTCTCGGCGACGGAGCCGACGGCGTTCTTCCACATCATCTCGAAGGACTCGGGGTTCGACCCGCTGATCGAGCACCTCAGGGGAGTCCGGAGCTCCGCGCAGCGGTTTGCGGCGATCGGCGAGATCCCGATCGTCCGGGTTCTGAACGCGAGGACGCCGGCGCAGCGACTCGACGTGGCGCTGGGGCGGCTGCGGCAGATGAAGGCGACCAAGCCCGCGTCGATCAAGACGCTGAACGGGACGATCTCGTCGCTGTTCCTGGGCCGATTGAACGACGACGAGGTCTCGGCCGTCGTGCGGGGGCTGGTAAACCGGGGGAGCGTCTCGATCGTCGGGAACGACGTGACCTATGCGCCGTCGGTCGGCGTGTGATCCGGACGGATCCCGGTGGGGTGGGCAAATGAAACGAGATAACTTGGATCACTCAACCATTTGATAACCGGTGGGCGCGGCGGGGATGGCGCTCCGGGCGGCGTCGAGGGGGCGGGCGTGTCGGAATTGACCGGGCGAGTCGGCCGGTGCGATGATGGTCGCAGGAGCGGTCGGGGTCGACGCCCGTCGGGGGAGCATGCCATGTCCGCGGTGACTTATGCCCACATCGAGCCGGACGAGCAGGGCAGGCCGATCGTCTCGGGGACCCGGTTCAAGGTGCGTTTGATCGCCCAGGACCACGTCGCCCACGGCCGGGACGCGGAGGAGATCCGGCGGCACCACCCCGGGCTGACGCTGGGTCAGATCCACTCGGCGCTGGCGTATTACTACGACCACAAGGACGAGATGGACCGCGACCTGGAGGAGCGGCATCGCCGGGTGGATCGGCTCCGGGCGGAGTCGGCCTCGGAGGAGTCCCCGGGGCGCCGGAGGCTCCGGGAGCGGGGCCTGATCCCGTGAGCCTCCGGCTGTATATGGATCATCACATCGACGTCGCCATCACCCGAGGGCTTCGGCGGCGGGGGACCGACATCGTGACGTGCCTCGAAGACGGCACGGCGGACTGGGATGACGTGCGGCTCCTGGGCCGTGCGACCGATCTCGGCCGCGTGCTGTTCACCCAGGATGACGACCACCTGGCGATCGCCCACCGCTGGCAGGGCGATGGGCGTGGCTTCGCCGGCCTGATCTTCGCTCGATCGCTGGACTTGACCGTCGGCAAGGCGATCCGTGACCTGGAACTGGTCGCGAACGTCCTCGACGAGGACGACATCCGCAATCGGGTCGAGTACCTGCCGCTTTGAATCGGCGTGTTGCCCCGACAGTCCGCCGGGTCGTGCCAGGGAGGGAAACGAAACGGGGCGCCGCGAGGGCGCCCCGGTCCGAGGTCGTGGGTTTGCTTGCGGAGGGGGAGGGGGAGCGGTCAGACGTCGATGCCCATGCGGTAGCGGAGCTCGTCGAACTGCTCGCGGTAGACGTCGTCGGTGGAGTGCAGGTGCTCGGCCTCGGAGATGAACTTGATGGTGTCGTCCCGCCTCAGGCCGTGGTCTCGGAGGACCTCCTCGAAGGGCTCGAGGTCGTGGGCGTAGACGAACAGGAGCTTGTGCTCGTCGAACTGGACTTCCATCGGCCCGTCGGGGTTGAGCGCGGCGACGCCGGTGCAGCCGTCGTTCAGGAGCAGCTCCTCGTAGTCGTAGAGGGTGCTCTTGAAGATGACGGTGTCCATGTGCTCGCGGTAGAGGTCGGCGTGTTGGCCGGGCTCGGAGTCGTGGCTCGACTCCATGACCACGTCGATCTCCTCGCCCAGGGGGTCGAGCAGGTCCATGAAGACCTCGAACAGCTTGTCGGACGACACCGAGGCGGCGAGCACGGGCATGGTGTTGCCGCTCTCGGGGTCCCGGTAGAGGTCCCGGCGGTAGCCCTCGCGGGGGATGATGTCCAGCCCGAAGGAGGGCCGGATGGCATCGGTCAGCGCGAAGTCGCCGTAGCGGCCGACCTGGAGGTGGGCGTCGAGCTCCTCCTGGCTGAGGTCGTCGAAGCTGGTTCGGGGCATGCGAGTGGTATTGGTTCGCAGCACGCGTTCGATAAATCGTTGCAGGAAGCTCATCGGAAAGGGTCCCCCTCCTCGCGAGCCGGATTCACCACGGATCCGGGACCGACCTCGGACCGCGTCGGCCGGGCAGCATCGGGGACAGGGGCCCCGAACCTTCGCCATCCCATGGACCTGCCCGGCGCCGCTTCCGAGAGGGAGGGATCGGCACGATCCTCCTCCCCGGGAACGGCTGCCCTCCCGTTGGCACCGCTCGATTGCCGTTCTCCTATATATACCATGCAGAAGGGTCGAAAACTGGCCCGCGGAGGAAAACTCATTGGAGGGGAACCAGGGGCCGGGCCGAAGCATTGCGGATGGTCGTCCGCCCTGCCGCATGGTCGGGCTCGGCACCGAGCGACCTTCCCCTAATGCAAGCGGTATGCCACTGGACTCCGGGGCGGGCGAGATCCGACCCTTCGGCCCGATCGGGGCGAGACTTGAGTCGAAATCTGGGCATTCCGGTTCCCGGGGTCGGGTCGGGCCCGCTGGTACAATTTGCAAGATCTGGGAGGGCCGGGGATCGTCTTGGGTGGATGCCTTCCCATTTCCACGATACGACGGGCGGGTCGGGAATTCACCGACCCACCCGGGTCGGGTCAGTGGGATCGGGGTGCGATTGTGGCGATTGGGAGAAATGGATGAAATGGGGTGAGCCTCCCGTCGCGATCCGGTAACACGGCGGCCGGGGCGAGGGCCGGCCCGACCGGGGGGCGATTGCCGTTGAGGGCCGTCGCGGTGACGGCCCCGGCGGGCTACAATGGTCCTTCCCCGGCCGCCCCGCGTCCCGGGACGCGAGCCCCGTCCGCCGTCCTGCCCCGGCGGCTCGGCCGACCCGGGCCCCCCGGGCCGATTCGAGTGGATCCGAACCGTCGAGAGCGAAGGAAGGATGCCGACGATGGCCATCGATCGGGTCGACGCCTACCTGGCCGAGCACCGCAGCCGGTTCGAGGAGCAGCTCAAGGACCTGTTGCGGATCCCGAGCGTCAGCGCCCAGCCCGAGCACGACGCCGACACCCGACGCGCCGCCGAGTTCGTCCGCGGGGACCTGGAGGCGATGGGCGTGCAGGCCGAGCTGATCGAGTTCCCCAGGGGGCATCCGATCGTCTTCGGCCGGAAGCTGGACGCGCCCGGCAAGCCGACGCTGCTGGTCTACGGCCACTACGACGTGCAGCCGCCCGAGCCGCTCGAACCCTGGGACTCCCCCCCGTTCGAGCCGACCGAGCGCGACGGCAACCTCTACGCCCGGGGGGCCACCGACGACAAGGGGCAAATGTTCACCCACCTGAAGGCCGCCGAGGCGTGGCTGAAGGGGGCGGGCGAGCTGCCGATCAACCTGAAGTTCGTGATCGAGGGGGAGGAGGAGGTCGGCGGCGAGAACCTCGAGACGCTCATGGCCGGGAGCCCCGAGCTGCTGGCCTGCGACTACGCCGTGGTCTCCGACACCAGCCAGTTCGCCAGGGGGCGCCCGGCGATCACCTACGGCCTGAAGGGGCTGGCCTACTTCGAGCTGATCGTCGAGGGGGCCGATCGGGACCTGCACTCCGGCACCTTCGGCGGCGCCGTGCAGAACCCGCTGAACGCGCTGGCGACGATCCTCGCCTCCTTGAAGGACGCCGACGGCCGGATCGCGATCCCCGGCTTCTACGACGAGGTCCGGCCGCTGGAGGACTGGGAGCGGAAGGAGTTCGCCGCCTTGCCCTTCTCCGAGGAGGAGTTCCGGGCCGACCTGGCGGTGCCCGCCGTCTTCGGCGAGGCGGGGTACTCGACGCTCGAACGCAAGTGGGCGCGGCCGACCTGCGACGTCCACGGCATCTGGGGGGGCTATGCCGGCCCCGGGCCCAAGACGGTGCTCCCCCGCCTGGCCGGGGCGAAGTTCAGCTTCCGACTGGTGCCGGACCAGACGCCCAAGGCGGTGCAAGCGCGGCTGGAGGCGCACCTGGAGGCGGCCTGCCCCCCCGGGGTGACGTACACCCTGAAGGCGATGCAGGGGGCGCCGGCGGTGATCGTGGAGGCGAAGGGGAACCCGGGGGTCGAGGCGGCGATGAGGGCGGTGGAGTCGGGCTTCGGCGTCCGGCCGGTGTTGATCCGGGAAGGGGGCTCCATCCCGGTGGTGGGCCTGATCAAGCAGCACCTGGGCGTCGACACGCTCCTGCTCGGCTGGGGCCAGAACGACGACAACCTGCACGGCCCCAACGAGAAGTTCTCGATCGAGGACTTCCACCGGGGGATCAAGTCGGCGGCGCACCTGATCGCCGAGCTGGCGGAGAAGGTTTGAATGGGAGGATCGACGATGCCGAATGTGACGCTCTCGCCGGAGCTCCATCGCCTGCTTTCCGACGCACTGGCGCTGTCCGAGCAGGATCGGGCGATCCTCGCGGAGTCTCTGCTCGCGAGCCTGGCCCCGATCGATCCGCGGATCGATCGGCTCATCGCCGAGGAGGCCGAATCTCGGATCGCGGCCCATGACTCAGGGGAACTGGATTCGATCCCGGCCGAGGAGGTGTTCAGGGAGGTCAGGGAGGAGCTGAGGCACCCGTGACCATCCGCTTCTTGAGGGCGGCGCGGACCGGATTCCGGCAGGCCACCCGCCATTACGACTCCCAGCGACAGGGGCTCGGCGAGGGGTCGCCGATGAGATCCAGACGACGATCGATCGGATCGCCCGGCAGCCGGAGAGCGGCCATCAGATCAGCAGGAATGCGAGGCGATGCCTCGTCCGCCGTTTCCCCTACGGCGTCGTCTATCAGGTGCACCTGGATCACGTTCTCGTCGTCTCGATCACTCATCTGCATCGCGATCCCGACCACTGGAAGGATCGCATCTGAGATGCGAACGCCCCGATCCCGAACCAAGGTGGATCGGTCGCTTCGCATCGCCACAGGGCCTGCCCATGCTCGACCTGAAATACGTCCTGAACAACGTCGACGCGGTGAAGCAGAACTGCGTCGACCGCAACGTGCCGGCCGACGTGATCGAGGACCTGGAGAAGGTCGTGGCGCTGGAGACCCGGCGTCGCGAGCTGCTCCAGGAGGTCGAGTCCGTCCGGCAGCGGCAGAACGAGGTGGCGCAGGCGACCGGCAAGGAGAAGGATCCGGAGAAGCGGGCCGAGCTGATCGCCGAGGGGAAGAACCTCAAGCAGCACGTGGCCGACCGGGAGGACTCGCTCCGGGCCCTGGAGCAGGAGGTCGAGGCCCGGCTCGGGCGGGTGCCGAACATGACCCACCCGGACGCCCCGATCGGCCGGGATGAGGGGGCGAACCGGGAGATCCGCGAGGTCGGCACGCCGAAGGCCTTCGACTTCCCGGTGCGGGACCACGTCGAGATCGGCAAGGCGCTGGACCTGATCGACTTCGAGGCGGGGTCGAAGGTCTCGGGGTCGGGCTTCTATTTCCTGAAGAATGACGCGGTGCTGCTGGAGCTGGCCTTGCAGCAGTTCGCGGTGCGGACGCTCATCACGCACGGCTTCACGCCGATCGTCACGCCGGACCTGGCCCGGGTGCAGATCCTCGAGGGGATCGGCTTCAACCCGAGGGGGGAGGAGACGCAGGTCTACTCGGTGGAGGACTCGGACCTCTGCCTGATCGGCACGGCCGAGATCACCCTGGGGGGCATGCACGCCGAGGAGCTGCTCGACGAGTCCAGGCTGCCGATCAAGTACGTCGGCGTCTCCCACTGCTTCCGCACCGAGGCGGGCGCGGCGGGCCGGGCCAGCCGGGGGCTCTATCGCGTCCACCAGTTCACGAAGGTGGAGATGTTCGCCTATACCGTGCCGGACCAGTCCGGCGCGATGCACGAGCAGATGCTGGCGATCGAGGAGGAGATCTTCACCGGGCTGGGGATCCCCTACCGCGTGGTCGACATCTGCTCGGGGGACCTCGGCGGCCCCGCCTACCGCAAGTACGACCTCGAGGCCTGGATGCCCGGCCGGGGGGACGGCGGCGAGTACGGCGAGGTGACGAGCACCTCCGACTGCACCGACTACCAGTCCCGTCGGCTGGGCATCCGCTACCGGCCCGAGGGGCAGAAAGGCACCAAGTATGTCCACACGCTCAACGGGACGGCGATCGCGCTGAGCCGGGCGATCATCGTCATCCTGGAGAACTACCAGCGGGCCGACGGCAAGGTGGACGTGCCGGAGGTGCTGCGGCCGATCATGGGCAAGGACGTGATCGGCTGAGGCGATCGGGGGGCCCGGACGTGACGACGACCGACCGCGGCGACGGGCGGTGCTCCGCCGGGATGTCGGCCTTCGAGGCCGCCGCCCGCCGCGCCGCCCCGCGCGAGGTGCCCCGCGGGTTCACGTCCCCCGACTCCGAGCCGCGCGGTGCCTGCACCCGGGAGGAGGCGGCCGGGGTCCCCCGCCCGCTCCCGGATCCGACCGTCGCGGAAGTCGACAAGACAAGACGGCCCCGCCCCGCCCTCGCCGCTGACCAGGAGTGCCGATGCGGAACGCGTTGCTGCTGCCCGACCTGAGAGAGCTGATCAGCGACGGCCATGCGGCGGCGGTCCGCGAGTTCCTGGAGGATTACCCGCCGGCGAGGCAGGCGGAGCTGATCGAGGACCTGCCGGCGGGGGAGGCGGAGGCGGTCCTCCGGCTCCTGGAGCCGAGGGCCCGGGCCGAGATCGTCAGCTACCTCGACCTCGACCACCAGCTCGAGCTCGTCGAGAAGATGACCCCGGTCGACGCCGCGGCGCTGCTGCGGGACATGCCGCACGACGACCGGGCCGACCTCGTCGGCCGGCTCGACGCCGACCGCGCCGAGCTGATCCTCCGCCGGATGGCCCAGGCCGAGCGGGACGACATCCGCCGCCTCACCGAGTACGAGGCGGGCACGGCCGGGTCGGTGATGACCACCGACTACGCCACCGTGCCGCCGTTCGTCTCCGTGCGCGAGGCGATCGACCACCTCCGCAAGGAGGCCCCCGACCGGGAGACGATCCTGACGAGCTTCGTGGTCGACCACCAGCGACGCCTGATCGGGACGATCAGCCTGCAGGCGTTGATCCTCGCCCGCCCCACGGCCCGGGTCGAGGACGTGATGCAGGCCGACCCGATCCGGGCCCACGTGGAGGACGACCGCGAGGAGGTGGCCCGGAAGATCGCCCAGTACGACCTGCTCGCCCTGCCGATCGTGGACCCGTCGGAGATGCTCGTCGGCATCGTCACCCACGACGACGCGCTGGACATCCTCCGGGAGGAGCAGTCGGAGGACCTGCTCCGCTTCGGGGCCGTCGATTACGACGCGGCCGAGGCCGACGACGACCCGGGGGAGGAGGGGATCATGACCGCCGTGAAGCGGCGGTTTGGCTGGTTGCTGCTGCTCTTCGGCGGCGGGGCGATCACGGGGGTGGTCGTGAATACCTTCGGGGGGGTGTCGGCCCGGTACCCCGGCATCAAGTTCGAGACGTTCATCCCGCTGCTGATCGGCACCGGGGGGAACGCCGGCAGCCAGACGGTGGGCACGGTGATCCGGGGGCTGGCGCTGGGGGACGTCGACCCGAGGCGGGACTTCGCCCGGGTCATCGCCCGGGAGGCGCTGACCGGCCTCTGCCTGGGCCTGGTGCTGGGGCCGCTCGGGTTCGTCTTCACCTGGCTGGTGATGGGGGGCACCCCGGCCTTCTCGCTGGTGATCGCGCTGGCGATCCTGGGGATCTGCGTCTGGGCCAACGGCGTCGGCTCGATGGTGCCGATGGTCGCCCGGCTCGTGAAGATCGACCCGGCGGTGGTGTCGGCCCCGCTGATCTCCACGCTCGTCGACGCCACCGGGTTGATGATCTTCTACACCGTCGCCCGATTGATCCACCGTTACCTGTTGACCTGAACCGGGGCCGGCCCGGGCCCCCATCGTCGAGGGATGATCCACCGATGCGATTCGCCGAGATGACCGCCCCCGAGATCCGGGGGATCGACCGGGATAGGGCCGTGCTGGTGGCGCCGATCGCCGCCTGCGAGCAGCACAGCGGGCACCTGCCGGTGATCACCGACGCCGTGCTCGTCGGCGCCGTGGCCGACGGGCTGGAGGCGGCCCGGCCGGACCGGGTCCTGCTGCTGCCGGTGCAGTGGCTGGGCGCCAGCGAGCACCACCTCCCCTTCGGCGGCACCCTGACGGCGACGTTGCCGACCTATGAGCAGATGCTCATCGAGATCCTCACCCCCCCCCTGCGGGACGGCTTCCGCCGCGTCCTGCTGCTCAACGGCCACGGGGGGAACATCGACCCGCTGCACGTCGCCCTTCGACGGCTCGACGCCGCCTTCCCCGACGCCGTGCTCACCGGGGCCGCCTACTGGGAGCTGGCCGCCGGGGAGATCGCGGCGCTCTGCGAGGGGCCCCGCAAGTCGATGGGCCACGCCTGCGAGATCGAGACGTCCATGATGATGCACCTGAGGCCGGACCTCGTCCGCGAGGACCGGATCCGGGACGACCCGTCGCCCGGGGTCGCCCCGGAGGGCCTCTTCCACGCCGTCGACTTCGGCCGTCGCACGGAGCGAGGGGCGGTGGGCTATCCGTCGTACGCCTCGGCCGAGAAGGGCGGGAAGATGCTGGAGGCGATCGTGCCGAAGGTGGTCGAGGCGGCCGATCGGGTGCTGGAGATGCCGGTCGGCTGATCGACGGAAAGGTGGTTCCGGTTACCCTACCGATCAGGAGGCTTCGACGGCCTCATACACCTTGCCGTGTCGCTTGAGCCAATTGAGATCGCCGAGGCGGGCGTGCTCCTCGACCTCCCTGAGCAGTTGCACCGCCTCGGGTTCGAAGCAGGGCTCGCTCGGGTCTTCGGCCGGGATGACGGCCTCGACCTCGATCGCGACGACGTAGCGATCGGTGTGGACCCAGCGGAGGCGTCGGACCCGTTCACCGGCAATACGCATCGTCAACGCCGATCGAAGAAGTGGACCGTGACCGGTTTCGCCGCCCCGGTGCGGGTCAGGTGCGCCCAGACCGCCTTGATCGGCGTCCCGTCGGGGAGGAGTTCGAGGCCTTCTACGACGGGATTCGGCTCGGCACTCGGCCGTTCTTCGATCAACTGGCCGTCTTCGAGGCCGGCGACCGCCTGCCATTCCATGATGCCCCGCTCCTGGAGTCGCTCCACGGCGTGCAGGCCGACGACGTATCGCTCGGATGCGACGAGTTGCCGGATCGTCTCGAACAGCTGACCCATCCGAAGTCTCGTCGGGCGAAGAGCGGGTCAGGTGCCGGGGTATTCGGCATGGGCCTGCTCTTCCTGGGCTATGAGTGAGTCGATCTCGTCTTGATGGTCGAAATAATAGCTCAGCGAGTGGAACACCTGGGCTTCGGTGATGCCGAGGGAATCGACAATCTCGGGGATCGATTCGCCGAGCCGATGGAGCGTGGCGACGTGGCGGACCGCGACGCGAAGCCCGTCGACGATCGGCTCGCCCCCGCAGACCCCCTCCCTCCGGACGATATGCGGATGGTCCGTCTTGACCGCGTTCGACATGCCTGGTCTCCGAGTCGGTTTCGGGTCGGTCAATCGTAGCCCAGGGGAGACCTCTCGATCAGTCATCGGGCCGGGAGGGATGGCTGGCAACGCGACGAATCGGCGGTCGGATCACGGTCGCCAGAAGTGTGCCCTGGACGAGTCGTCGGTGTTCTGCTACAGATGTCAGAGGGGTGTGGTCCGGGTTCGCCAGGGGGTGATGATGCTCGATCGTGGTCCTGGTTCCGGAGGACCGTGTCGGCTTGATCTCGGCATCCGCGGGGCGGGGGGTGGTCCGATGAAGTTCACGCGTGTCCGATTCCGCCTCGGCCTTCGGTCGCTGATGATCCTCGTGGCGCTCGTTTCCCTGGCGGTGTGGGGGGCGATGATCATCTGGAGCCCGACACGTCGGCTCGCGCAGCGGTTGCGGCCCGATCAGCCGGTCTACGTCCGTCGAGAGGCCGCGTCGACGCTCGGGAGTCACCTGATCCCCGCTTGGGAAGTGGATCGGGCCGTCGAGATCCTGATCGCGACGCTGGACGACCCGAGCCCCCGAGTCCGAGAGTACGCGGGGGTCGGTCTCCATCAGGTCGGCCCCCGGGCGGGGCGAGCGACCCCGCACCTGTTTCCCCTGCTCGGAGACGAGGACCGATACGTCCGATACGTTGCCGCCCGGGCCCTCGCGTCGATCGCTCCGCCTCCGTCTCCCTACACCAAGGAGGTCGTTGCCGCCCTGGAACGGATGCTCGACGACCCGGATGAAGGGGTCCGGCGGGCGGCGGCCGAATCGTTGGTCGAACTTGGGGCGAACGAGAAGGCCGTGCCGATCGTCCTCGACGCACTCATTTCCGAGGACGAGTCCCTCCGGTCGTGGGCCCAGGTGACGATCGGTCGGGCACGCGTCCCGGGGCCGTTCGCCGATCGGCTCATTCTGGAGTTGGGAGCTGACGAGTCTCGACGCCGGGAGTTCGCGCTGTTTATCCTCCAGCAGGTCGCCCCGACCAAGGCCTTCCCCGCCCTCCGAGCCCTGGTCGAGGACGATCGGCCGGAGATCCGTCGATGGGCGGCCGAGCAACTCGATCGGCTCACACCCCATCGGGGTGAGGTCGCGGCGGGGCCGGCTTCGTGAGCGACCGATCGACACCGATGCCGAGCCGAGTGAGCAACCGATGACCGATCGTCATGCACGCCGAGTCGAGTCCGTCCGGTCGTCGATCCGGGAGGCGGGGCTCGACGCCCTGCTCGTGACCCACCCGCCCAACGTCTCGTACCTGACCGGGTTCACGGGGGATTCGTCGGCGCTGATCGTCGGGCTCGACCGGGTGCTGATGGTGTCGGACTTCCGGTTCGACACGCAGCTGCGCGACGAGTGCCCGGGCCTGGAGCGGCACATCCGGCCGTCGAGCCGGACCTTGACGCAGGAGGTGGGGGCGGTGATCGTCGCCCTCGGCGTGCGGCGGGTCGGGTTCGAGGCGGCGTCGTTGACGGTGGCCGAGCAGTTGGCGCTGGTGGAGGGAGTCGGGTCGGTGGAGCTGGGGGGGACGGCGGGGGTCGTCGAGGCGGCCCGGGCGATCAAGGACGAGGGGGAGATCGCGGAGATCCGCCGGGCGATCGCCGTGGCGGAGCGGGCGTTCCGGGAGTGGAGGGGGGGGCTGGGTCGGGAGTCGACCGAGAAGGATGCGGCCGACGCGCTGGAGTTCGCCCTGAGGAGGTGCGGGGCGGTGGGCTCGGCCTTCCCGCCGATCGTGGCGGCGGGGCCGAGGGCGGCGTTGCCGCACGCGAGGCCGGATCCGGCGGTGCGGATCGGCTCGGAGGAGTTCGTGCTGGTGGACTGGGGGGCGTGCCTGGGCCCGTTGCCGTACAGGAGCGACTTGACGCGGGTTGTGGCGACCGGTAAGGTGTCGCCGAGCTTCGAGGAGCGGTACGGGGTCGTCCTGGAGGCCCAGCGTCGGGCAATCTCCGCCGTGCGTCCGGGGGTCGGGGGGGCCGAGGTCGACGCCGAGGCCCGGTCGTTCATCGCCGAGGCCGGTTACGGCCGGTTCTTCGACCACGGGCTGGGGCACGGGATCGGCCTGGAGGTGCACGAGGCGCCTCGGGTGCGGATCGGCTCGGAGGACGAGCTGAGGCCGGGGATGATCCTGACGATCGAGCCGGGCATCTACGTGCCCGACTGGGGCGGCATCCGGATCGAGGACGACGTGCTCGTCACTCCCGACGGCCACGAGATCCTCTCGACCCTGCCCCGCGACCTCGACGCCGTGCGGCGCGACCCGATCCCGGGTTGAGCGGTCGAATCGGGCCCCGGGCCTCTCGACGCCGAGCCAGCCAGTCAGAGCGAGCGATCGAGCAGCGGAGCGCAGGAATGGCCGAATCCCCGACCGGGTCATCGGGCGAGCAACCCGACCCGGACAATGTCCGCCGGATCCACCGCCTGGTCCGGATGATGCAGCAGTACGACCTGACGGCCATCGACCTGGTCGAGGGGGCGACGAAGATCCGCCTGCGGCGCCGGACCGAGCCGGCGCTGCCGGCCCCACCCCCCCCGCATCCGGCGCTTCCCGCCCCGCCGCCGCCGGCTGCGACCCTCCCCGGCCCCTCGGCGGCCCCCGCGCCTCCGGCCCCGGCCGAGGCGAACGGGACGTTCATCGAGAGCCCGATGGTCGGCACGTTCTACCAGTCGGGCTCGCCCGACGCCCCGGCGTTCGTCGCCGTCGGCATGACGATCCGGCCGGAGACGACCGTCTGCATCATCGAGGCGATGAAGGTCTTCACCGAGATCCCGGCCGGGGTCTCGGGCAAGGTGGCCGAGATCCTGGTGCAGGACAAGCAGCCGGTCGAGTTCGGCCAGCCGCTGTTCCGGGTCGAGCAGGGATGAGGCCCCCCGGCGGAGGACCGATGGCGGAGGATCGGGGATCGACGGGCGGAGGCCCCGGCACCCCGCCGGGCTCGGCCGGGCCCCCGCCCTCGCGGCTCCGCCGTCGGGGACTGGAGCTTGACCGATCGCCCGACGTCTCGGACCGCCCCGGCCGAGACGCGAGCCGCGCCGGGCCCCCCGATCGGCCCCGGCGCCTGGACCCCCGGCCTGCCCCCGGGATCGCGCCGAAGGGCGACGATCGGGAGGCGGGCCGGAGCCCCTCGGACACGGACCCGGACCCTCGCCGATGGCTGAACCGCCGAAGATTCGTCGCATCCTCGTGGCCAACCGGGGCGAGATCGCCCTGCGGGTGATCCGGGCCTGCAAGGAGATGGGCCTGGAGTCGGTGGCCGTCTTCTCCGAGGCCGACCGGGGCGCCCCGTACCTGGAGCTGGCCGACCGGGCGATCTGCATCGGCAAGGGCCCGGCCGCCGACAGCTACCTGAACATCCCCCGGCTGATCGCCGCGGCCGAGATCGCCGACGTGGACGCCGTGCACCCCGGCTACGGGTTCTTGAGCGAGAACCCGCACTTCGCTGAGGTCTGCCGCGCCTGCAACTTCGAGTTCATCGGCCCCCCCCACGAGGCCATCCGCCGGATGGGCCTGAAGACCGAGGCCAAGGCCGTCGCGCAGGCGGCCAAGGTGCCCCTGGTGCCCGGCTCCGACGGGCCGGTCAACAGCGACGACGACGCCGTGCAGGTGGCTCGGCAGATCGGCTACCCCGTGCTTATCAAGGCCGCCGCCGGCGGCGGCGGCAAGGGGATGCGCGTCTGCCGGGAGGAGAACGGCCTGAGGACCGCCATCTCCCAGGCCCGGGCCGAGGCCGACGCCGCCTTCAAGAACCCCAGCATCTACCTGGAGAAGTTCATCGACCGCCCCCGGCACGTCGAGGTCCAACTCCTCGCCGACTCCCACGGCAACGTCATCCACTGCTGGGAGCGCGAGTGCAGCCTCCAGCGGCGGCACCAGAAGCTCATCGAGGAGTCCCCCGCGCCGACCCTGCCGAGCAAGGTCCGCCGCCGGATCTGCGAGGCCGCCGTCCGCCTGGCCAGGTCGGCCGGCTACGTGAACGCGGGGACCTGCGAGTTCCTGGTCGATTCGGATTATAATTTCTATTTCATCGAAGTGAATGCCCGGATCCAGGTCGAGCACCCGGTGACGGAGCTGGTCACCGGCATCGACCTGATCAGGGAGCAGATCCGGATCGCCGGCGGGGAGCCGCTGTCGGTGTCGCAGGCCGACGTGCCCCAGCTCGGCCACGCCATCGAGTGCCGGATCAACTGCGAGGACCCCGAGCATAACTTCCGCCCCAGCCCGGGGCTGATCACCGGCCTTAGGATTCCGGGCGGGATCGGCGTGCGCTGGGATTCCCACATCGCCCCGGGCTACCGGGTGCCGCCGAACTACGACTCGATGATCGGCAAGCTGCTCGTCCACGCCCCCACCCGCAAGGAGGCGATCGCCCGGATGCTTCGCGCCCTGGACGAACTCCGGATCGAGGGCATCACAACCACCGCCGCCTTGCACCGGCGGATCCTCCGCACCCCGGACTTCGTCGAAGGCCGGGTCGACACGACCTGGGTCGAGCGCGTGTTGCTGGCCCCCCGGGAGAGGCTGGCCCCGACCTCGGGCTGAGCCGAGGGCCTGCCATCCAGCCCCCGCCCTCGCCCGAGAAGACGGGATGCGACAGGGCTCGATCCCAGGCCGACGGAGCCGATCCGCGGCCTCGTCGGGCCAGCCTCCCGACGCCCGGGACGAACCCCTACTGGGGGGCTGGCTGTTGCCGACGACTCGCCAGGCGGCATGTCCGTCGATCACAGCACCGGCGCCACGAGTCCTCGCCCGGCCGGGATTCCGTGGCTGAAACCGGCGGTGGACTTCCCGATACCGACGCCGTCGATTGCGCGGGAGCCCTGGGCGATCTCGTCCGGTCGCTACTGTCGCCGACGACCATGGCAAGCCAGGCCCATGGTCCTCCCGGCCGGCGTCGATCCGGTCGGCTCCGGGCCCGTCGGACCGTCACGGTCCTGAGGGGCCCGCCCTGAGTTCGGCGGCGGCCAAGGCCCGGGAAACCGTCGAATCACCGGGACGTGCGCCGTCGAGCGGTGGATGATGGAAGGAAGCTCCCGTCGTCGTTAAGCGGAATCCGGGGGCAGATCCGCTCCAAATTGCCGGCCAGGAATCGGCGACGTGTGTCGACAGGGAAGGCCGAGTTCTTGAGAAAAACCGCCAGCCTGTTGACCCGATTCGATTCCAGGGTATTATGTCCCTTGTCGCCGGTGAGACACACCTGACGCGGGCCGCCGAGAAAGGCGGCCCGTTCTCACCTGTGCGAGGCACCGTGACGCCGCCGTTCGGACGCATCCCGACGCTTGCACCACGCGAGCGAACCGGGCGGCCCGACGCGACGTAGGAGTGATCCCGGGGGGCCGGCCCATCGGCGACGATGGGGCGGGCCCGCGAACCGGGGTCGAGTCGGTGGCTCGCCGTGTCCTCGGGCCGGCGGCATCTTTGGCAATCCGGTCGATCGCCCGATTGAATCAAACGCAATCGGCCCTTCACTGAGCGTCGCGGCACCGGCAACGGGGCCGCGGCGGGCGGGGGGGGCCGGCCCGCCGGTCGCCGGGAGGCGACGGCGGCGGGAGGCGTGTGTGAGCCGAGCGCTGTTCAGTTTCGGCGAGGATCATCAGCCGTCGGGCCCCGACAACGGTCGGGGCCCAAGGCCGGCCGATGGTGGCGTCCAGGTCCGCCGGCGTGCCCGCGAGGGGGGTCGGCGACGGAGACGGCATCAGGGCCGCCCGCCGCGAAGGCGATCGCGAGGCTCCGGCCGAGCGGTCGCGGGCGGGACGCAGAGACGAGTCGGCAGGCGTCGAGGGGGCCCTTCGCGGGGCGTCCTCAACTGGGGCCTGCCGGCGAGGGAATTCGACCACTCGAACTCGTTCGGGAGTCGGCGGCGGGTCGCTTCGGCGGCGTGCCGCACTTTTCGAAGGGTTTGATCCTGGCTCAGAATGAACGTTGGCGGCGTGGATTAGGCATGCAAGTCGGACGCCCCTCGGGGGCGTGGCGAAAGGGTGAGTAAGGCGACGGCAACCAACCCCGCGGAGGGGGACAGCCACGGGAAACTGTGGGTAATCCCCCATGACGCCGCGATGATGGCCTCATCATCCGGCCAAAGGTGCGAGTCCGCCGCGGGACGGGCCGTCGTGGTATCAGGTCGTTGGTGGGGTAATGGCCCACCAAGCCGATGACGCCTAGCGGGCGTGCGAGCGTGGCCCGCCACACTGGGACTGAGACACTGCCCAGACACCTACGGGTGGCTGCAGTCGAGAATCTTCGGCAATGGTCGACAGACTGACCGAGCGACGCCGCGTGGAGGACGAAGGCCTTCGGGTTGTAAACTCCTGTCGAGGGGGAACAAGGTGCCGCGAAGAGCGGCGCTTGAGTGATCCCTGGAGGAAGCACGGGCTAAGTTCGTGCCAGCAGCCGCGGTAAGACGAACCGTGCGAACGTTATTCGGAATCACTGGGCTTAAAGCGCGTGTAGGCGGATGGCCGCGTCGGTCGCTGAAAGCCCCCGGCTCAACCGGGGGTGTGGCGCCGAAACGGGTCGTCTGGAGGGGCGTAGGGGGAGCTGGAACTCACGGTGGAGCGGTGATATGCGTTGAGATCGTGAGGAACGCCCGCGGCGAAAGCGAGCTCCTGGACGCCTGCTGACGCTGAGACGCGAAAGCCAGGGGAGCGAACGGGATTAGATACCCCGGTAGTCCTGGCCGTAAACGATGGGCACTGGGTAGGGGGCTCGCCGATGGGCCCCCTGCCGCAGCGAAAGCGTGAAGTGCCCCGCCTGGGAAGTATGGCCGCAAGGCTGAAACTCAAAGGAATTGACGGGGGCTCACACAAGCGGTGGAGCATGTGGCTTAATTCGAGGCTACGCGAAGAACCTTATCCCGGGCTTGACATGCGCGGATTAGCGTCGTGAAAGCGGCGTGACGCCTTCGGGTGGAACGTGCACAGGTGCTGCATGGCTGTCGTCAGCTCGTGCCGTGAGGTGTTGGGTTAAGTCCCGTAACGAGCGAAACCCCTGCGACCAGTTGCCATCATTAAGTTGGGGACTCTGGTCGGACCGCCGGCGTCAAGCCGGAGGAAGGCGGGGACGACGTCAAGTCATCATGGCCCTTATGCCCGGGGCTGCACACGTGCTACAATGGGCCGGACAGAGCGTCGCCACCGCGCAAGCGGGAGCCAATCGCAGAAACCGGCCCTCAGTTCGGATTGTGGGCTGCAACCCGCCCACATGAAGCTGGAATCGCTAGTAATCGCGGATCAGCAGTGCCGCGGTGAATGGGTTCCTGAGCCTTGTACACACCGCCCGTCAAGCCACCAAAGCGGGGGGCACCCGAAGTCGCTGAGCCCGCGAGGGCAGGCGCCGAAGGTGAAACTCGTGATGGGGACTAAGTCGTAACAAGGTAACCGTAGGGGAACCTGCGGTTGGATCACCTCCTTTCTAAGGATGACTGATTGGCCATGCGTCCGAGGGGCCCGCCCCGCGGCCATGAGCCACATCGGCCCCGCACCGGGGCGGCACCGGCCGACGCCGTCGCCGTCCCCCCACGCGGGCCCGCCACCAGGCGGACGTGATCCGCCATCGAACGGCCGCCGCATCGCCCCGGCGATGCGGCCGGCGGCCCGATGGCCCTCGCCGGCTGCACGGCATTCGGACGCACACGCCTTGAGACGTGGATTCGTCGCGCGATCGACCGCATTCGCCCCCCCGCCCTGGGCGGGGGGCGTGGCCGTCTCCCCCGCGGGGACGGCCCCGCCCCCCGGCCAGGGCGTTGCGGCCCGCCTTCACGGGCGGGACGCATCGCATGGCCGCCCGGCCCGGGGCGTCAGGCCCCGGGCATTCTTTGACAATCCGGCAGGCCGCGATCGATTGCATCGATCGCGCAACAATTTGTCGCGAAGAACGCGCGAGCACCTCCACCGGGCAGCGGTTTGAAGTGCCAATCACACTTTCCGTCGCCGCCGCCCGGCGCTCGCGCACAGACCAGAACGTAGACCCTTCGGATGATCGGAAGTCGACGACGCGAGGTCGTCGGTGCGGATCGGCGTCGCCGGGAGGCGAGGGCCGAGCCGCGGGGGAGCGTGGTCACGCGGGCCCGTTGGGTCCCGCCGCTGCCTCACACGCAGCGTCGGGGCCGGGTCGGCGTGGTCAAGCCCCGAAGGGCACGGGGGGGATGCCTTGGCGTCGCCGGCAAGCTGGGCGTGGCAGGCTGCGAAAAGCTCGGGGGAGGGGCCGAACGCCCGTCGATCCCGAGGTACCCAGATGCGACCCGGGGAACTGAAACATCTCAGTACCCGGAGGAACGGAAAGCAACCGCGACTCCCTCAGTAGCGGCGAGCGAACGGGGAAGAGCCTAAACCGGCCGGGTCACCGGCCGGGGTCGTGGGGCCACTCATGGATTCGTTCCGGAGAGTGACAAAGACGGGATCCAACCGAAGCCGCCTGGAACGGCGCACCGCAGGGGGTGAAAGTCCCGTAGGTGACGGATTCCGTCCTCTCAGAGTGGTACCCGAGTAGGGTCGGGCACGTGAAACCCGGCCCGAATCGGCGGGGACCATCCCGCAAGGCTAAGTACCGGGCGACGACCGATAGTGAACCCAGTAGGGCGACCGAATGGTGGGAAGAACCCCGACGAGGGGAGGACACTGAACCTGAAACCCCGTGCCTACAAGCGGTGGGAGGGCGACGCTCATCGAGCCGCCTGACCGCGTGCCTTTTGCATAATGATCCGGCGAGTTCTGGTATCCGGCCGGTTAACCGCTTCAGGCGGGGAGCCCCAGCGAAAGCGAGTCCGAACAGGGCGCTTGTCGGGTGCCAGAGACGCGAAACCAGGTGACCTACCCATGGGCAGGTTGAAGCGCCCGTAACAGGGCGTGGAGGACCGAACCCACCAGTGTTGAAAAACTGGGGGATGACCCGTGGGGAGGAGTGAAAGTCTCATCAAACCTGGAGATAGCTCGTTCTCTCCGAAATGGCTCTAGGGCCAGCCTCGGGTGATCTCGTGCGGGGGTAGAGCGACGGAATCCGGCTGGGGCCCTCCCCGGGTACCCACCGGAACCCAACTCCGAATACCGCACGCTTACAGCCCGGGAGTCAGAACGCGGGGGAGAATCTCCGCGCTCGAGAGGGGAACAGCCCAGACCGCCGACCAAGGCCCCCAAGGCGATGCTCAGTGGCAAAGGAAGTGGGACCGCGGTGACAGCCGGGATGTTGGCTTAGAAGCAGCCACCATTTCAAAAGTGCGTAACAGCTCACCGGTCGAGCCGTCCCGCGCCGAAAATGACGGGGACTCAAGCATCGCGCCGCAGTCGCGGGTTGGAAGAAATTCCAGCAGTAGGAGAGCGTCGACGGCCGCGTCGAAGCCACACGGGCAACGGGTGGTGGAGCGCCGTCGAGTGCGTATGCCGGAACGAGTAACGATAAGGCCGGTGAGAAGCCGGCCCGCCGAAAGCACAAGGTTTCCTGGGGAAGGGCAATCCGCCCAGGGTCAGTCGGGACCTAAGGCGAGGCCGAAAGGCGTAGCCGATGGGCAGCGGGTGAATATTCCCGCACCCGGTGGTGCGGTTGATGGCGGGTGACGCCGAGGCGGAGGGGATCGGGGTGATAGACGCCCCCGTCCCGCAAGGGCGACGGCATAGCCGGAAGTCCCCGAGTCCTCGGCCGCGAAAAACCCCGTCCGGACAATCCACCGGCCCGTACCGCAAACCGACACAGGTGTGCCAGGCGAGCATCCGAAGGCGTTCGGGAGAACCCTCGTGAAGGAACTCGGCAAAATGGCCCCGTACCTTCGGTAGAAGGGGCGCTGGCGCGAGCCAGCCGCAGAGGATCGGCTCCGGCGACTGTTTACCAAAAACACAGGACTCTGCCAACTCGCAAGAGGACGTATAGAGTCTGACGCCTGCTCGGTGTCGGTAGGTTGAGGGAGGCGGTGACGCGAAAGCGGAAGCTGGCGACCGAAGCCCCGATAAACGGCGGCCGTAACTATGACGGTCCTAAGGTAGCGAAGTTCCTTGTCGGGTAAGTT
This sequence comes from Tautonia plasticadhaerens, assembly GCF_007752535.1. Lineage (GTDB taxonomy): Bacteria > Planctomycetota > Planctomycetia > Isosphaerales > Isosphaeraceae > Tautonia > Tautonia plasticadhaerens. Next base: position 7,731,170 of record NZ_CP036426.1, on the reverse strand, counting down.
CCGACCTGCATGAATGGCGTAACGACCGGAGCACTGTCTCCACGAGGGACCCGGTGAAACTGCAGTCGTGGTGAAGATACCACGTCCCCGCGGCTAGACGGAAAGACCCCGTGAACCTTTACTGCAGGTTGGCACTGGCCCGACGTCGACCCTGTGTAGCATAGCTGGGAGGCCGCGAAGCCCGGGCGCCAGCCCGGGTGGAGCCACCGGTGAAATACCAGCCTGGGTCGTCGTCGTGCCTCACCGTCACCCAACTGACGGGACACTGCTCATCGGGCAGTTTGACTGGGGCGGTCTCCTCCCAAAGAGTAACGGAGGAGCGCCATGGTCCCCTCGGCCCGGTCGGCCATCGGGCAACGCGAGCGCAAACGTACAAGGGGGCCTGACAGCGAGCCCAATCGGGCGAGCTGGGACGAAAGTCGGCGTTAGTGATCCGGCGGTGCTGGATGGAAAGGCCGTCGCTCAACGGATAAAAGGTACTCCGGGGATAACAGGCTGATCTCCCCCGAGCGTCCATAGCGGCGGGGAGGTTTGGCACCTCGATGTCGGCTCATCGCATCCTGGGGCTGGAGAAGGTCCCAAGGGTTCGGCTGTTCGCCGATGAAAGCGGTACGCGAGCTGGGTTCAGACCGTCGTGAGACAGGTCGGTCCCTATCTGCCGCGGGCGGAGGAGACTTGAGGGGATTCTCCCCTAGTACGAGAGGATTGGGGAGGACCGACCTCTGGTGTTCCGGCTGTCGCGCTAGCGGCATCGCCGGGTAGCCAGGTCGGGAACGGATAAGCGCTGAAGGCATCTAAGCGCGAAGCCGGCCCCGAGACGAGGTCTCCGGCACCACACGGTGCGAAGGCTCCTGGGAGACCACCAGGTCGATAGGCCGGGAGTGCACGGCGGGCGACCGCCGCAGCCGACCGGTCCTAAGAGCCGAGCGGCTTGACCACCCCGACCCGCCCCCGCCGCCCCACGCGGCGACCGGGCGGGCCCGGCGTGGCCCAATCGCGCAACACCCCCGCGTTTCACCGCACGACCCCGACGCGTCGACCCCGACGCATCCCGACGGGTCCGCGTCCTGGTCGACAGTTCTCCGCGACCTGATTGATTGTTGCGTCCCCGACCCCCCCGGGTCGGGGCGGCCTGCAGGGCCCACGCGGCCGCCGCGTCTCGCAGTCGACGCGACGGCCGCCTCCCCGGCGACCACACCCGCGAGGCCACACCCGTTCCCATCCCGAACACGGCCGTTAAGCTCGCGGGGCCCATGATAGTGCTCCGGCGCGAAAGTCGGTCATCGCCGGGTCCCACACCGCGACGCCCCGCATCAACCCACGTTGATGCGGGGCGTCCGCCGTTGCGCCGCCCGCGTTCGCCGATCGGCAGCAGGCCGGGACTCGCCGTCCCGGGTATCATCGAATCGAGGTCGAGGGGCTGCAAACGAATCGAGGTCGAAGGGCTGTATCAATGGTCAAGGGCATGGAAGAGGGTGGCCACCCTTCGATCCCTCCCGTCGACCCCGACGCAGCGCCTGGCGCGGAGGACCTGGTCCGGAGTGGGCCGCGTACGGGCACGAAGGTGATCGACCTGATGTTCGTCGTGGCGATCTGCGGCGTGCTTTTCGGGGCCCATCGGGCTCTCTCGGGGTCGTTGGGGGATGCCCCCTCGGCGAAGCTTGCCTCGACGGCAACCGGGATGCTGATCTTCCTCACCGCGACCCTCGGCGTGCTGGAAGTTTTGCGACGCCGACCCCGTCGGCGGTTCACGGTCCAGTCCCGGCGCCGACGCAGGGGCCTGGACGAAGCGTCGGATTGCGTGGTGACGATGGTCCTGGCCATCGGTTTGCCGGCGGGGGTCTTCTCCTGGTTCGCTTCTCCCATGGCCGGTGCACTCTACCTGGGGGGTACGGCGGCCATCCTCGCCGCCTATTGGCTCCGACGGCGCTGAGGCCTCCGACGGACGAGGCCCGATCGAATGGAGGGATGAGCCCGACGCCGCCGAGTGTCGACCTCGGGGGGCGGTCGACCGACGTGCCGATCATGACTGGCGCCCGACCCCGATCGCCGCCCGAGAGGCGTCGGCGGTCGGGGGCGACGAAGTCCGAGCTGGTGGGGTCATTCGCGGGGGGGATTCCGCGTGTCGCCGGAATGAGGCCGATACCAGACGACGTTGTGGGTCGAGCCGCCGACCGCGACGACATCGGGCGTGCCGTCGCCGTCGAGGTCTCCGCCCCGGAGATCCTGGGCGGCGATGTCGCGATCGAGGACGGTGCGGACCCAGGACGAGCCGTCATGGTGGTAGGCGGAGACGCGGTGGTCCTCGCCCCGGTGTCCGGCGAAGACCTCATCGATGCCGTCGCCGTTCACGTCGGCGAGCCAGAGGGCGTGCCCCTCGTCGAGGGAATCGTCCAGGATGACCCGGGGCCCGAAGGCGCCGGGGACCCGGCCGAGGAGACGGTGGGGGACGAGTGGGGCCTCGTAGGCGGCGACCGTCGTGCCGTGCCAGGGTTCGATGGTCACGAGCAGGGCCCGGGCGTCCGACCGTCTCCCGAGGTGGACCTCGCTCGCTCCCCGCTGGGGGGCGGGGCCGAAGGCCCCTCGGACGATCGGTAGGCGGAATTCCACCTGCTCGGCGGGCAAGAAGGAGGAGTCGAGGGCGCGGTGGAAGGTCACACCGAGGTTGTTGGCCGAGAGGACGGCGTCCCGGGCCGAGCCGGGGGCCCTCTCGATGGCGATGGCGTGCTGGACCGGGACCCGGTTGACCCGGTCCGGTTCCGGCAGGTCGGCACCCTTCTCGACATTCGGGTAGACGACCAGGACGGCCAGAGCCTGCTGGAAGGACGGCGATGCGGCTTCGGGCCCGAAGAGGGGGGCGACGACGAGGTCGGGGCGGCCGTCGCCGTCGACGTCGGCCCATCGGACCCGGTGGATGCTGGGGACCTCGACGAGCGGCCGGAAGGTCCAGGGGTCGTCGGGCGAGTCGCCGGGGGAGGCGAGGCCGAGGGAGCCTCGCTTCGGTTCGAGCATGGCGAAGTCGTAGGCGATGGCGACCTCGGCACGGCCGTCGCCGTCGAGGTCGGTCGCGGCGGAGGAGATGATGCCGGGGGTGGCGTCGGGCCCGGTGATGATCCGTTTCCGCCAGGAGGGGTTCCGGTACCAGGCGCACGTCCCGCCGCCGAGGGCGATGACGTCGGGTCGGCCGTCGGCGTCGACGTCGGCGACCTCGACCTGGTAGGCGCCGGGGAAGTCGTCGTCGAGGACGATGCGATCGAAGGCGGGCAGGGGGCGGGGCGCAGGAGGGTCGTCGGCGACCGCGAGGGAACAGGCGAGGGCCGGTAGGAGCGCCGGGATCGGGCGGATTCGCATCGGGCTAGTCCTCGGGGCCGATCGGGGGGTCGTCGAGGTCTCCGGCCTTGAGGCCCCAGTGGTCGGGGGTGCCGGCGGTGTCCTCGGGACGGACGCGGAGCTGGTTGAGGTCGATGTCCCCCTTGAGGTCGACCTCGACGAGCTTCAGGCGATTTTCGAGGAGCTTGACCTGCTGCTCCAGCAGCTTCAGGCGGGATTCGGCCTCGTCGGGACGCTTCGGGCGGGGGACCTCGGGGTAGTTGAGCTGGCGCTGCAGCGCGGAGAAGAGGTAGAGCGGGTCGCGGCCCCGGTTGGCCCGGGCGATCTTGCCCTCCTTCTCCCCGAAGAGGATGGGAAACTTCGGGGCGAAGTCGGGGTCCTTGCGGCGCATCTGGGAGACGAGGAAGGCGGACCGGGAATAGATCAGGTCGGCGAAGTCGACGTCCCCGAGGCGGGCGTTGAGCAGGGCGATGTAGTCTCGCCATGGTTCGTCGAAGACGGGGTCGGCGGCCATGGCGTCGAGCCCGCCGCCGTAGCCGAGTCGGTTCCGGCTGACGGCCTCGAACTGGTAGACGAACAGGCCGGCGGGGGTCGGGTCCTCGGCCCGGTATCGGGCCTCGCGCTCGAGGACGAGCAGGGCCTGGTCCATCGGGAACCGGTTGAATACCTCCTCCTCGGCCTTGGCGATCACGTAGGCCTGGAAGGGGGCGAAATAGTGCGTCAGCCGCCACATGGCCGGTCCCATCAGGCCACTGACCTTCATCTCGGCGTGCATGAAGCCGACGGCCATCGGCAGCCGGGTGGTCGAGAGCAGCTCCTCGCCGATCCGGGCGAGCACGTCCTGCGAGGGGATGCCGTCGAGGACCCGCTCGCGGAAGGCCCGGAAGAAGTAGGCTTGCTCGATGTATTCCTCGCGGTCGAGCACGGGCATGGGAGGGACTCGGGGGCCGGGGGGCGGATGGCCGGATGCCGATGCCCATGAGGTGCGAACGGCGGACCGATCGGCGAAACCTCATCGTAACCGGTCGGGGGCCGGGGGATCAGCCCCGGCCCTCATGGTGCAGGGAGTCGATCAGGGCGACCAGTTCGTCGACCCGGGAGCAACAGTGGTCGGGGGCCTCGGCCAGGAGGCGATCGGGCTGGAAGGCGGCCCAGGTGACGGCACAGGTGCGGGCGCCCGCGGACCGGCCGGCCCGGATGTCGGCGGGGCTGTCGCCGGCCATGAGGACGAGGCCCGGGTCGACCCCCATCAGCCGGGCGGCGCGGTGCAGGCCGTCGGGGTCGGGCTTGGGGCGTTCGACGTCGTCGCCCGAGACGACGCAGTCGACCCGGTCGAGCAGGCCGAGCGCCTCCAGCGAGAACAGGGCGGCCCGCCGTCCCTTGCCGGTGAAGACGCCGACCTTCCAGCCGAGGGACCGGGCGTGCTCGATCGCGCCGGCCATGCCGTCGGCCAGGCGGACCATCCGCTCATGTTCGCGCTCGTAATGGTCGAAGAACCGGGCCTCGGCCTCGTCCAGGCAGTGCTCGGGGGCGAAGGCAGAGAGGCACTCGCGCTCGGCGGGGCCGAAGGTGGCCTCGACCTCGGCGTCGGTGGGGAGGCGGTCGGCGAAGGGGGAGACGGCGTGCCGGAAGGCGTCGAAGATCAGGGGCAGGGTGTCGGCGATCGTGCCGTCGAAGTCGAGCAGCAGGGCTCGGGCCGGGGAAGGGTCGGGCATCGGGGGCGGGCTCGGTCTCGGGTGGGGCCGGGTCGCCCGAGGGGGGCGATCGGGGTGTCGTCGTCGGGCCGGTCGATTGTAGCGGATCGGTCGAGGGTGGGGCGACGGCGGCGAACTCGCGGGGGCGGGCGGTGTCGGCTAGAATGACGGGGTGAGAGGCCCATCGTCGGCGACCCTCCCGGGCCGCCCGACCGAGGAGCGATCGACCGATGCCGCTGATCATCTCCGACGAGGAACTGCGGGAGGCGGGGCTCGACGAGCGCGAGGCCCGGATCGAGCTGGCCTGCCGGCTGTTCGACATCGGCCTTCTGGCCCTCTGGCCGGCGGCGAAGCTGGCGGGATTCTCCTCCCGGGCACCCTTCGAGGGGGAACTCAGGGCCCGGGATATTCCGATCTATCGGCCGACGGTCGAGGATCTCCACGAGGACATGGCGACGATCGAGCGGATGCGGGCGAGGCAGCGACGGTGATCGTCGTCAGCGACACGTCCCCGATCCACGCCCTGAATCACCTTGGGTTGCTCCATCTCCTCAAGGAACAGTACGGCCGGAACCTGGTGCCGAACGCCGTGGCTTCCGAATTACTCGATCCGAGGGCCCGGCTCGCCCCGCTCGACGTCCGGGGCCTTGACTACGTCGACGTGATGCCCTCCGGATCGCTCGACCGGGTCCGCGCGCTGGGGCTTCGATTGGATTCCGGAGAGTCGGAGGCGCTGACGTTGGTCCTGGAGGTCGGGGCGGAAACGGTGCTCGTCGATGAGGTCGTCGGCCGGGCGGCCGCGAGGAGGCTCGGGCTCTCGCCCTTGGGTGTGATCGGCGTGCTGGTCGAGGCGAAGCAGGATGGCCTGATCGAGTCGGTCGGGCCGCTGATCGATCGGCTGAAGGATGAGATCAAGTTCTTCGTCTCCGATGCGTTGCGGGTCGAGGCGTTGCGCCTCGCCGGCGAGCCGGAAGGGGGGCCGGACCGTGAATGACGCGTGGATCGCCGACCGGATGGGCAGGATCGAGGCCTCGGGGATCCGCAAGGCCTTCGAGATGGCGAAGGCGATGACCGACCCGATCAACCTGTCGATCGGCCTGCCGGACTTCGACGTGCCCGAACCGATCAAGGACCTCGCCTGCGAGGCGATCCGGGCCGGGAAGAACGCCTACACCGTGACGATGGGCGACCCGGCGTTGCGATCGGAGCTGCAGGGGATCGTCGACGCGACCTTCGGCCACGCCGACCGCCAGGTGATGGTGACCTCGGGCACGGCGGGGGGGCTCCTGCTGGCGATCTGCTGCTCGGTGAACCCGGGGGACGAGGTGATCGTCCTCGACCCGTACTTCGTCATGTATCCGAACCTGATCGCCCTGGCCGGCGGCGTGACGGTGCTGGTGGAGACGTATCCGGAGTTCGGCGTCCCGGTCGAGGAGATTGCGGCGGCGATCACCCCGAAGACCAAGGCGATCCTCGTCAACAGCCCCGGCAATCCGACCGGGGTGGTCGCCCCGGCCGGGGAGCTGGAGGCGCTGGCGAGGCTCTGCCGGGACCGCGGGATCTTGCTTGTCAGCGACGAGGTCTACAAGGCATTCTGCTATGACGAACCGTTCCGCTCCCCGGCCGAGTTCAACGAGGACGTGCTGGTGGTCGACGGCTTCAGCAAGACCTACGGCATGACCGGCTGGCGGCTGGGGTATGCCCACGGCCCGTCCCGGCTGATCCAGGAGATGGCCAAGCTCCAGCAATTCTCCTTCGTCTGCGCCCCGAGCCCGCTGCAATCGGCCGTCGTCGGGGCGACGGGGATCGACCTTTCCGCCCAGATCGACGCCTACCGACGCAAGCGGGACCGCGTGGCCGAGGCGCTCTCCGGCCGCTATGACCTGGCCCGGCCCACCGGGGCCTTCTACGCCTTCCCCCGGGTGCCGGAGGGCTGGCCGTCGGCCTCGGCCTTCGTGGAGCAGGCGATCCGGCGGAACCTGCTGATCATCCCCGGCAACGTCTTCAGCAAGAGAGATACGCACGTCCGCATCTCGTACGCGGTCGACGATGCGACGCTCGATCGCGGCCTGGACGTGCTCCGGTCACTGGCCGATGCCGGGGCCTGACGGGAGGCCCCGGCGGCTTCGAGGGTCGAGCGACCAGCTCAACGGCGGCCCGTCCTTCGCGTCGACCGGGGCCGGGAGGGGAATCAATGTGTCGACCGGGCTCCCGGACGGCCGGGTCATCCCGCCCCAGATCGGCAGCCGCTTGAGCGAGTCGCTCGGGGCCGGCAGCGGCTTGAGCGACTCGGTCGGGGCCGGCAGCGGCTCGATCGTGTCGTGGGGGCTCCCGAGCGGCCGGGTCATGCCGGCCGGGGCCGGCCGGGGCTTGGGCGAGTCGGCCGGTATCGCCAGTGGTGGGTCCAGGGGGATGGTCCGGGCTCGGATCAGGACATAATGGTCGGAGATCGAGGAGCGGCCCATGGTGGCCGTCCTTCGGAGGCCAAGACTGACGAGCAGGGCCGAGTCGGCACGGTCGGGGATCGTCACCCGCTGATCGAATCGGGTGCGGACGACCTCGGGGAAGTCCCCGATGTATTTCCCGTTGTTGGCGTAGAACACCAGCTCGTGCCGCTCGACGACGTGGACGTCCCGGATGTCGAGGTCGATCGTCAGGGACCTGCCGTCGTCCGACGGCCTGCCCGTGAGCGTGGCGACGATCCCCTCCGGGATCGGTTCGGCGGCCTTGACCGGGTCCGGCTCGGCCCGAGGGATGCCGAGTTCGAGGGGCTCGGGCACTGATCGGCCGGGGAGGGGCAGATCCGTGCCCTCCCCGGCCCGGGAATGGGCGACGGTCGCGGCCGCGCCGGGATAGGTCGTGACCCGGGGGGCCTGGACGATCGTCACGTCCGGGATCGCCGTCAGGGCGTCGGCGAACAGCCTCGCCTCCAGGTCGGAGAGGAAGGAGAGGCCCATCGGGGGCTCGGAGCCGAAGTCGAAATCGATCCCCATCGACCTGGCCATGAGGCCGGGGACCTCGATGAACCGCACGTCGAAGGAGATGACCGGCCCCGGGTCGGCTTCGGGCGGTGCGACCGCCGGGGCGGCCTTCGGCGCCGAGGCCGACGCCGGGGCCGGGGGCGGCGGCTCCTGGGAGGGGAACAGGGCGGCGGCGGCGGCGAGGCCGACGCCGGTGAGCGAAACCGCGAGGGCGGCGGCGGTCCATCGGGCGAAGGAAGCGAGGCGCATCATCCACAGCGCTCCGGAGGCGAGCAGGATCACCGAGGCCGGGACCGTCCCGGCCGTCGCCACGCCCGACGCGGCTCGCATGGCGGCGGACGAGGTGGAGTCGATCAGCGCGGAGGGCAGGCGGACGCCCGTCGCGGCGAAGCCCGGGGAGAGCCCGAGGCGTCGGAGCCGGTCTCGGAGCCGGGACCGGCCCCGGGCGAGCCGGCTCTTGAGCGTGCCGACGGGCAGGCCGAGGTGCCGGGCCGCCTGGTCGTAGGAGCGGCCCTGGAGGTCGCAGAGGACGACCGGATCCCGGAACCGAGCAGGCAGGCGGTCCAGCTCGGCGAGCAGGGGGGATTCCGAGGGGTCGGGCTCGACGCTCGGGTCGTCGACCACCGATCGGGAAAAATGCTCGGCCGATCGCCGCTCGTGACGCCGGCGGCGGGCGTCGGCGGCCCGGGAGTGCCGGGAGACCCGGAGGGCGACGGAGAACAACCAGGGGCCGATCGAGTCCCGGACCCAGAGGGCCTCGGCCCGCCGGGCGAGGACGAGGAAGGTGGCCTGGAAGGCGTCCTGCGCGTCGTGGGGGTCGGCGAGGACCGATCGGCAGGCGCGGAGGACCATCGGGCCGTGTCGCTCGACGATCGCCGCGAAGGCCAGCTCGGCCGCCTCGCCGTCCCGGGTGGCGAAGCGTTCCAGGAGCTGACCGTCGGTCAGGTTGCCGATCACCCCGAGGTTGAACAGGGTCCGCAGCGCGTTCGAGGCGGTCGAGGGGGTGCGGCGGGTCGGCACGAGGGGCGTCCTCCGTGACGGTCAGGGTCGTCGATCGTCACGAGTAATGCCACGAGGGGCCGCGATTGTTCCCGGTTTTTCCCGACGATCTGGGCCCCGTCCCCGTCCGAGGCCGACCGGGCCGGTCCTGGCCCTCACCGGGGTGAGTTGCCGGGGGCGGGTTCGGAGGCGGAGACTCCGTTGATGGTGCCCTCGGGGAAGATCACGGGGTTAGCATTCGGCTCGGGCTCGGATGCGTCCGAGAGCGCGTCGAGCAGCTCGGCATGGCGGGCGATGCTCGGGGAATCGGGGGGGACGGCCTTGAGGAAGTAGGAGGCGAGGGCGAGCCCCAATCGTCGGGGATAGGCCAGCTGGTCGGGCAGCTCGGCGACGGCGTCGAGGAGGTAATTGGCGGCGTCCACCGCCCGGTCGGGCGAGAGTCCGGTGCGGGGCTCGGGGTCGTCGAGGAGTTTGGCGAAGGCGTCCCAGCCCTGTTGGTCGACGACCCCGATGAGGATCGCGGACCAGTGAGGCTCCTGAGCCCGGGGGCCGAGGATGTCGAGGATGGCCGGGTCCTCCCGGATGGCGGCCAGGGCGATCGGTGCCGGGTGCGCCCCGGGCAAGCCGTCGGTCTCTGCCTCGCGGTGGATGAACCGCTGGAGTCGCTCCGAGAGGTCTGGACGATCGGTCGCCACCCCCTGCGTGTAGGGATTGGACCCCGGATCCATCACCAGGAGACGGAGGAAGGCGTCGACGGCCTCGGGATGCTCCCGTAGCCGCCGGGCCGAGGGCAGGGCGAGCCAGAAGGGGTGAGCGAGGGCCTCGAGCGGGACCGCGCCGTAGGCCTCGGGAGGGGGACCGGCCATGGCCGGCAGGATCAGGGCGAAGAAGGCGTCGGATCGGTGCGCCGAACCGCGGGCTTCGGTGGCGGCGGCCATCACGATCATGCGGTCCAGCGCGTCCGGCTGGCCGTCTCGGATGGCCCGAGCCGCGGAGGAGAGAAGGGGGGCGAAGCGTGAGGCGTCGTCGAGTAACACCGGGGAGGCGGGGTCCATGAAAACCCAGCCGAGGGCGGCCTGGGAAGCCGCGTCGGGCTCGCCGTCGGGGACGGCCAGGTCCGCCAGGGCCCGGGCGGCGTCGAAGGCCCAGCGGGGGATCTCGGGGGCGGGTCGAGGCTCGGGGGGCGGATCGGGGTTCGGGCCCAGAGGGTAGCCGCCCCGGAGCGGGGGGCGAGTGCCGGTGGCGGATCGGAGCAGCAGGGTCAGGGACCGGATCGTCTCCAGGCGTACGGTCGGGTCGGGGTCCGCTCGGAGCGCGTCGACGAGGACCGAGGCGGCATCGGAGGCGCGGGGGTGGGGCGGGTTGGGGGGGCGTACGGCGTCGGCCGGGGTGGTGATGACGTGCTCCGAGCCGTAGAGCAGCAATTCGATCGGGAACGGCTCGGGGGGGCCGTCGCCGCCGGCGACCGCGGCGAGGGCGAAGGCGGCTCCCCGGCGGAGGGCGGGGTCGGGGTCGTTTCGGAGGGTCGTCGCGAGGGCCGGGATCGCCTCGACCCCGGCGGTGCCGAACCGGCTGAGGGCGCGGAGGGCGTCGGCCCGGTCGGCGGCGTTGCCGCTTCGGAGGGCCCGGGCGGTCGGCCGGGGGAACTCCCCCCGGTGTCGGAGTGCCTCGTAGCCGAGGACGGCCAGGACCAGCGCCAGCAGCTCGACCAGGGCCCGGGGGCCGGGCCTGAGCCAGCCGCGTCGGCGGCGGACCGGGGGCCCGGCCGGCGAGGGGGCGGGGTTCATGGGAGGGGTTCCGGGGGGCTCGGGTCGGGCTCGGGCTCGGACGAGGTCGGGAAGGTGGGAGGCCGGGGGACGTCCGGCGGCGGGTCGCCCTCGGGAGCCGGGTCGAGCTGGTCGAGGGCGTATCGGGCCGCCTCCCGGGACGACTCGTCGGGGTCACCCATGGCCATCAACTCCAGCGCCGGGCGGGCCGGGGAGGCGGCGGGGCCGAGCGAGCCGAGCAGCGTCGCGGCCCGGGTCCGCGTCGGCACGTCGGCCGCGCCGAGTAGCGGGACGAGCCGGTCGACCAGCCGGGAGACGGCATCGGAGCCGGGATCGGTGGCCCTGGCGAAGTAGGCGAGGATCGCCAGGTTGCGGATCGACCGGCGCAGGCGGGCGGCCTCCAGCGGGGTGGCGTCGAAGGCGGGCCCGTCCCGGCCCTGCGCCTGGAGCTGTGCCCGTCCCCGGCCCGGGCCCTGGCGTTCGTCCTCGATCTCCCGGATCGTCGGCCGGAGGGACTGTTCGCCGTCCTCCTCGGGGGTCGGGCCGGGCTCGTCGAGGAGGCGGGAGAGGAGGGCCTCGGCTTCGTCGGGGGGGAGTTCGGCGCGGACCTCGGGGGCGTCGAGCAGGGGGGCCAGGCCGGACCACTCTCCGGAGGGCCCGAATGACCAGTGCCCGCCGAGCCAGCCCAGCCGGGAATGGCGGTCCATCCGAGGCCAGAGTACGTCGAGGAACCTCGCGTCCCGAGCGAACGCCGACAGGGCGGCGTCTCTGAGGTCCGGCAGGCTCATTCCGCCACCCTCCCAGGAGGCGCCGCGCGATCCGCCGTAGAGGTCGACCCGAAGCCGGTCGGCCGTGGGACGCCTCACCCATTCCTCGAACTGATTGTTCGCCCCGGAGGAATGGCCGTATCGCTCGGAGTCGGCGATCAGGTCGATCAGTACCCGTCCGACCTCGGGGTGTTCGTCGAACAGCTCCGGCGAGGGCGCGACCTGCCAGAGCAGACTCGCGTAAGCGACCCGGACGGTCTCGATCAGGTCGCGTTCCCAGGTCAGCTCGGGGAGGCCGGCGGTCGGGGGATCGGCCACGCGTCGGACGAGCCGATCGATCAGGGGATCGAAGGCCTCCTCGCCCGGGTAGACCAGCCGGACCAGGCGGCTGAGCAGGAGGACCTCCAGGTGCGGGGGCAGGGCCGGGTCCTCCGAATCCACGCCGATCAGCCGGAGGTACAGCTCGGCCCGGCCGGGGTCCGTCAACAGCTCCTGCACGGGCCGGGACGAGGTGAGGGCGCCAATCGCCTGGGAGACGACCTCGGGATCGGGGTCCTCTGCCGCGCGGTCGGCGATGGCCCGGAAGGTGGACTCGACCCAGGGGCCGGTCCCTTCGAACTGCGGAGGGGGCTGGCCCGGCTTGAGGGCGGCCCTCGCGGACCATCGCTCCTGGATCGCCGTGCTGAGGATCTTGCGGAGCGCCCGGATGGCGAAGGCGCGGACGGAGGGATCGGGGTCGGTGCGCATCCGGTCGGCGATGACCGTGGCCACCTCCCCGGCCCGGGGTCTGAGCATCTTCGCCGATTGGGGAGGCCGGGGAGGGGGGGCCGGCGGCTGCCCCGGCGGGGTGGGCGGCGGAGGGACGGCGAGGGCCTCGTCGATGGGATGCTCGTCGGGGGGCTCGACCAAGGCGATCCGCATCATCGCGAAGATGGCCCCGCGACGGACGGCGGGCGAGGGGTCGTCCCGGGCGGCGGCGATCAACTCGGGCACGACCGGGGGGCCGTCGTCCCCCAGCAGGCTCAGGCCGCGCAGGGCGGCGACCTTCTCGCCCTCGTCGCCGTGCTTCAGGGCCCTCAACAGCGGCTCGGGGGGGCGGGAGGACCGGTGCAGGTCCCAGAGGCCGACGGCGATCGCCGCCAGGGCGATCAGTTCGGCCAGGGTGCGGACGCTCAGTCGCATCGGGTCGGCTCGCTCGTTCGGCCCCGCGTCCCTCGCCGAGTCCCGGCGACCGGCGGCCCCGAAGAGCTTAAGGGGTGGACGCGCCCGTCGCTACCCCTTCGGGGAGACGGCCGATTTCGTGCCGATGCGAGCATCTGAAGGGGAGGACTCTCCTTCGGGACCTCGGGAGGGTGGGCGTCAGCCCTTCCGTCCCAGGCGCCCGGCGAAGGCGAGGTGCTCGGGGGAGGCGAGGCCCAGGTCGAGGGCGCCGAGGAGGCGGTCGAGGTCGCCGGCGAGCAGGGCGCCGGGGTCGAGCCAGGGGCCGGGGAAGACCGCCGATCGGATCAGGCCGTCGGGGCCGGGGGCAGGTCGGCGTAGGTCCCGCCCCGGAGCACGAACCAGCGGACGGCGGGGGGATCGAGGCCGACGACCACGTATTCGGGCACGCCGGCGCGTTCATACGCATCCTTCTTCTTGCCCAGGTCGTATGGGCGGCTGGAGCCGGAGACCTCGACGACCAGCTCCGGAGGGCCGGTGATGTAGCCGCCGTCGACCCGGGCCCGGCCGCCGGCCTCGGCGGGGAGGCGGAGCTGGGAGTCGGGCTGCACCTCGGCATCGGGCCCGAGGATCGTGGAGGCGTTGCTGCCGCTGCGGAGGCCGGGGGTCGCCCGCTTGTACGAGACGAGCCAGAAGGTCACCGCGTGGTCGGCCTCGGCATGGTCGTCGAAGACGGGGGAGGGCATACGGACGACTCCTCCGATCAATTCGGCCCGGGTGCCCGGCGGCATCGCCTCAGAGCGCTCGTGGAAGGTGGGCAGGTCCACCCGCTGACCGGGGACGAGCGGGGGGAGGGTGCGTCGGGGGTCGCGGCGGGTCGTGCTCATCCGGGGCCTCCCGGGGAGACGGGGGGGCGGGGAGATCGGATGTCGGGCGGGGATGATAAAGGCCCAAACGGCCGTCGGCCGATGCCGGGGGGCATCGGCCGACGGGGAGGGGTGGTCATCGCCGCGACCCGGACGGGCTCAGGCGCTCTCTTTCTTGCGGTCGGCGGCGTCGTCGGATTCGGACTCGGGGTCGGTGTCCGAGTCGGGGGACTTGGACCTGGACTTCGACTTGGGCTTCGAGGAGGACAGGGGCTTGGGGTCCTGGAAGAGGCTCCGCTCCTTGCGGACGACCTCGGGGGTGACGACGTACCGGGACTTCTCGGGCAGGTCGGGCAGCTCGAACATGATCTCGAGCATGATCTCCTCGACGATCGAGCGGAGGCCCCGGGCGCCGGTGTCCTTCTCCTTGGCCCGCTTGGCGATCTCGGCCAGCGCGGCCTCGGTGAACTCGACCTCGGCCCCCTCCATCTCGAAGAGCTTCTCGTACTGCTTGACCAGGGCGTTGCGCGGCTCGGTGAGGATCTGGACCAGGGCGGAGACGTCCAGCGGCTGCAGGGGGCAGATCACCGGCAGCCGGCCGACGAACTCGGGGATCATGCCGAATTCGAGGATGTCGTCGCTGGTGACCTTGTCCAGCAGGGCGCCGATCTCGCCGTCGTGCTCGGTCTTGGTCTGGCCGCCGAAGCCGATGGTCTTGCGGCCGACGCGCCGGGCGATCAGGTTGTCCAGGCCGACGAAGGTGCCGCCGCAGATGAACAGGATGTTGGACGTGTCCATCTGGATATATTGCTGCTCGGGGTGCTTGCGGCCCCCCTGGGGGGGGACGTTGGCGATCGTCCCCTCCAGCATCTTCAGCAGGGCCTGCTGCACGCCCTCGCCGGAGACGTCCCGGGTGATGGAGACGTTGTGCGAGGTCTTGCCGATCTTGTCGATCTCGTCGATGTAGATGATGCCGCGCTGGGCGGATTCGAGGTCGAAGTCGGCGGCGTGCAGCAGCTTCAGCAGGATGTTCTCGACGTCCTCGCCGACGTAGCCGGCCTCGGTGAGCGTGGTGGCGTCGCCGATGGCGAAGGGGACGTTGAGGATCCGGGCCAGGGTCCGGGCCAGCAGGGTCTTGCCGCAGCCGGTGGGGCCGATCAGCAGGATGTTGGACTTGTCCAGCTCGACCTCGGAGGCGCCCTCCTCGCCGTGGACGAGGCGCTTGTAGTGGTTGTGGACGGCGACGGAGAGGACCTTCTTGGCGCGGTCCTGGCCGATGACGTACTGGTCGAGCTGCTCCTTGATCTCTCGGGGGGCGGGGATGTCGGTGAAGAGGGCCTTGGGCACCCCCCGCCGCTTGCGCTCCTGGTCGAGGATCGACTGGCAGAGCTCGATGCACTCGCCGCAGATATAGACGTCACCGGGGCCTTCGACGAGCGGGCCGACGTCCCGGTAGCTCTTGCGGCAGAAGGAGCAGTAGGCGTTGCGGCGGTTGCCGCCGCCGGAGCCGCCGCCCGGGCCGGTCAGGTTGCCGCCGCCGGGGCCGCCGGAGCCGCCGCCCCCGCCCCCGCCGCGACGACCGCCGCCGTTGCCCCCGGAGCCGCCGCCGCTGTCCTTACCCGTGGGCATACCTGGTCCTTTCGTCGCATCGAGGGGAGACGGACTGACGAGCGGCCGGCCCGGCCTCGCGGATCGATCTCGGATCGGCGAGCGTAGGCCGCCGGTCGGTGGCACGCCCGGTCGCCCCCCGGGGACGATCCGAGGGTCGGGCCGGGGTGACCTGGCGGCGAAGGGGGTCCGACCGAAGGCTCGGGCGAGGGTCGCTCCGTCCGCATGCTGCCCGATCTTCGCCGCACCCGATGGGCCCTCCGGTGCGGCACCCGCCACTCGTCAACTGAGCCATTCTAGAGCATGCACCGAGGCGAAGCAAGCGAGGCCGCCATGGTTCGACCCGTCCCCGGCCACCCGATCCCGAGCCTCCTTGCGAGCGTCGACGGCGTGCCCCGGGACGACCCGGGCGAGCGGTACAGTCGGGCCCTGCCGCCTCCGGATCCCCGGCGACCGGAGCCGGCGTTCTCCTCGGCGATCGGGCCCCAGGGCGGCCCCGCCGGGTCGCCCGGGGATCGATCGCCGAGGCGGTCCCGAGGGGTGGCCGCCGACCGGAGGCGGCCTCGACCGCCCATCGTCCCGGGGTCGAGTCCGTCGGACTCGACCCCGGGTCGATGCTGTACATCGCCGGAAGCCACCGATTAGGATGGGGCCCGCGAGCCCGACGTGGCGACTGATTGTGATCCTGGATGTTCAGGTGGATGGGTGTTGGTGTGTCTGGGGCACGCCACCAGACACCACACGCCCAATCGCCCTCATCGACCCTTCCCGGAGTTTGGCCGCCGATGCTTCTCGTCCGAAACGCCCCGACGCTCCGCAAGTTCTCCCTCGGCACGGCCTTCGTCCTGTCCCTCGGGGGCTGCTCGGGCGGATCCGAACTCCCCGTCATCTCGACGGAGGATGACAAGGAGACCGTCTCGAAGTCGATCGACGATCCCTTCGGGACCCAGGCCACCCCTCCCGATGCCGGCGGGGCGCGGTGACCCGCGCGATCGAAAGGGTGGCCCCCCTGCCTCGAGTCCTGGGATCGGGGAGCGGTCGGCCGCGATCCTCCTCGTGATTTTGCATTGATTCCGTCATTCATCCCTTCGTGGCGAGTCGCCATCGTGCGTGGGACGAAGCAAGTCGCTGGAGAAAGTACATGAGGACTCGGACATCACGTCGCCCTGACGGGCCTCGCGGCTTCACGCTGATCGAGCTGCTGGTGGTGATCGCCATCATCGGCGTGCTGATCGCCCTGCTGCTGCCCGCCGTGCAGGCGGCGCGGGAGGCCGCCCGACGCGCCCAGTGCACCAACAACCTCAAGCAGCTCGCCCTGGGCCTGCACAACTACGTCGATTCCAACGGCTCCTTCCCGATGGGTTCCTGGAAGAACCTGAACTTCTACGGCGGCTGCGGCGGCGGGCACGAGGGGAGCCTCTTCCTCGCGGCCCTGGCGTACTTCGAGCAGCAGTCCCTGTTCAACGCGCAGAACTTCGACCTGCCCTACTTCCAGGGCGGGGCGACCGGGCCGAACGCGACGGTGGCCATCACCGGCGTCAACCTGCTCTGGTGCCCGAGCGACGGCGACGTCCCCGAGCAGCGGTTCTACGGCATGCGCCGCCTGAGCTACAAGGGGAACAACGGCACCTGGAACTCGCCCGGCCGCTACGACTGGCCCGGCTGCGGCACCCGCGACTACAGCGTGATGAAGGGCCAGGCCAACGGCATCTTCACCTTCGACAACGTCACCAAGCTGGCCGAGATCCGGGACGGCACGAGCAACACGATGCTCCTGGGCGAGCACGCCTTCGGCAAGCTGGACCAGGGAGGGCAGCAGGAGTGGGGCTGGTGGACCTCGGGCAATTACGGCGACACCCTGTTCACCACGCTCTTCCCGATGAACCCGCACCGCCGGCTGGCCGACTCGACCGCCCACACCGGCGTCTGGGGGATCAACACGTCGATCTTCGTCCAGGCGGCGTCGAGCATGCATCCCGGCGGCATGAACGCGGCCATGTGCGACGGCTCGGTCCGCTTCATCAAGGACACGATCGCCACCATGCCCTTCGACGGGTCGACGGGCCTGCCGATCGGCATGACCCAGGAGGCCACCGGGCGCTATGTCGTGACCCCGCCGGCCCAGTTCGGCGTCTGGCAGGCCATCTCCACCCGCAAGGGCGGCGAGGTCATCAGCGCCGACCAGTTCTGAGCCATCCCGAGGGCCATCCCCTCGCCTCGGCCCCGTCCGCCCCCGGGCCCGGGGGCGGACGGCCCGCCCCCCGGCCGGGCCCGACGACCCGGGCCGGGGCGTCGACCCGGCCCGTCGGGGCCGCCCAGGCCCGGCCGGGTGCCCCCGGCTCCGCACCGAATTCGAGAGGAACGCCTCGATGGCCGATGCCGACTCGCGTCCGAAGTCCTATCGGATGCTCATCCTGCTGTCCTTGCTCCTGGTGATCCTGGCCGGGGTCGGGTTCTCCCAGGGCATCCTGAGGCTGCCCGGCTCCTACGCCGCCTCGGTCCTGCTGATCAACGAGATCCCCGAACCGATCAACGACGTCGTCTTCACCTATCCGGGCGGCGAACTCGAGCTGGCCCGGATCGAGCCCTACGGCTCGGTCGGCAGCCCGATCTACCCCGAGACCGGGGAGTTCGAGGCGACCCTCGCCTTCTCGATCGGCGACGGCCCGGCGATCGAGAAGTCGGTCTCGGCCCGGGTGATCGGCGACCTCCTGATCGAGCTGATCGTCCTCCCCGCGGTGGAGCGAGACACGGTCAAGACCGAGGACGGGCAGGAGATCGAAATCCTCCGCGCGTCCGACTCGCAGGCCCGGTTCGTCGTCTCCTACGCCGGGGAGCGGGGCGTCGATGATTGACCGGGACGGCCGGCGGTCGGGCCTCGGTCGATCGGCCGGGGCGATCGGTCGCCCCCACTGACGCGGAGGGGCCGTCCGGTCCCGAAGGATCGACCCGATCCTCGGGCCCTCCCCTCGCCCCCGAACGCCCCGGCCCGCACCACGGTGCCCGGCGTCCCCATCCCCGTGTCCTCGTCTCCCTCCGCCCCGAGGGCAGAGCCTCCCACGGAGCCCCCCATGACCGACGGACTGAACCGCCGATCGTTCCTGACCGCGACCGCCGCCGCCGGGCTCTCCCCCCTGGCGATCGGCGCCATGCCCCAGAAGCCGGCCGGGGCGAAGTCCCCCGTGATCGTCGCCAGCGGCAACGGCTTCCCCTACCTCGACGAGGCGATGGAGTCGATCCGGGGCGGCGCCGACCCGCTGGACGCGGCCATCGAGCTGGTCGCCCACGTCGAGGCGGATCCCAACGACCACTCGGTCGGCTACGGCGGCGTGCCGAACGAGGACGGCGTGGTCGAGCTGGACTCGGCCGTCATGCACGGCCCGACCCACTCGGCCGGGGCCGTGGCCTCGATCCGGGACATCATGCACCCGGCCGCCGTCGCCCGGCTGGTGATGCGGCGCACCAAGCACGTCCTGCTCGTCGGCGAGGGGGCCAAGCGGTTCGCCCTGGCCCACGGCTTCAAGGAGGAAAACCTCCTCACCGACGAGGCCCGGCAGATCTGGCTCAGGGCCAAGGAGCAGCAGGGGGGCTACTGGGTCCCCGCGCCCCCCGAGGAGGTGGCCGCCAACATCCGGGCCGAGGCGACCGACCTGACCACGGGCACGATCCACGTCTCGGCGCTGGACACGCACGGCGACCTCGGCTGCGTGACCACCACCTCCGGCTGGGGGATGAAGATCCCGGGCCGGGTGGGGGACTCCCCGATCCTGGGGGCCGGCCTCTACCTGGACAACGCGGTCGGCTCCTGCGGCTCGACCGGCCTGGGGGAGATCAACCTGCTCAACTGCGCCAGCTACCTGATCGTCGACGAGATGCGCCGGGGCAAGCAGGTCAAGGACGCCCTGGTCGCCGCCCTGAAGCACATCGCCGACGTCACCAGCCGCAACCCCCGGTACCGCGGGGAGGGCGGCCGGCCGAACTACGGGGTGACCTTCTACGCCGTCTCCAAGGACGGCCAGTACGCCGGCGCCAACATGGTCGGCGGGGCGAGCATGGCCGTCCACGACGGCAACGAGGCGAAGATGGTCGACTGCGTCCCGATCTTCGAGTGATCCGGCCACCGTCCCCGACCTCTCCTCGGGCCCCGAGGAGGGGTCGGGGACGCAGTCCGAGGTGGCCCCGGGTCAGGGAGTCGGGAGCTGGAGGGCCTCGGGGTTTGCGGCGGCCCAGGCCGAGAGGCGACGGGTGGCCCCAGTGCGGGGGAGCCCGTCGAGCGCCTCCGGGGACAGCCATTCGACGGCCGAGAGGCCGGGGCCGGGCCTCGGCTCGCCCCCGACCGGGGAGGCGACCCGGGCCCCCAGGGTGACCCGGTGCTTCGTCACCCCGTACCGGATCGCCCGGACGACCGGGCCGATCCGGAGGGAGACGCCGGTCAGCTCCCGGAGGCGAGGGCCGAGATCCTCCGGGTCGCCGCCCCCGGGCCCCCGTCCGGCGGGGTCGGCGCCCGAGAGGTGGACGGTCGGGAACTCGTAGAAGTGCTCCCAGAGGCGGCCGGGGGAGCGCCGGACGACGAGCAGCCGGCCGAGGCCGTCGAGGGCGAGGACGCAGTCCTCGGAGACCTCCAGGGGGGGGGTGGGGGTCGACCGCCGGGGCAGGTCGTCCTGGAGCCCCTCCCGTCGGGCGAGGCAGAGGTCGGCCGCGGGGCAGGCCAGGCAGCGCGGGGCCCGGGGGGTGCAGATGGTCGCCCCGAGGTCCATCATCGCCTGGTTGAACCGGCCGGCCCCCTCGGGGGGGACGAGCCGGGCGGCGGCCTCCCAGAGCCTGGCCTGGGACCGGGTCGATCGGACGTCCTCCGGCCAGGAGAGCCATCGGGCCAGGACGCGCTGGGTGTTCGCTTCCAGGATCGGCTCGGGCAGGTCGAAGGCGATCGAGGAGACGGCCCCGGCGATGTAGCGGCCGACCCCGGGGAGGGCCCGGATCGCCCCGGGGTCCTCGGGGACCCGGCCCCCGTGTCGCTCGACGAGGGCCCGGGCGGCGGCCTGGAGCAGCCGGGCCCTCCGGTAGTAGCCCAGGCCCTCCCAGGCCTTGAGCACGTCGGCCTCGTCGGCCGAGGCGAGCGCCTCGGCCGTCGGGAACCGGGCGACGAACCGGGAGAAGAAGGGCCCGACCGCGGTCACGGTCGTCTGCACGAGCATGACCTCGGCGACGAGCACCTTGTACGGGTCCCGGTCGAGCCTCCAGGGGAGCCCGGCCCTCCCCTCGCGGTCGAACCAGAGGAGCATGGCCCGCCGGGCCCGATCGACCCAGCCCGGGTCGAGGTCCGGCCCCGAGGGCCCCGGGCCCCCCGGCCGACTCCCCGGGCCGCCTGCCCCGCTCCGTCTCCCCATCGCCCCTCGCCTCCGGAACCCCGGCCGGCCGCCCCGACCGGGTCGGCCCCGGGACATTGTATCCACCCCCACCCCACCAGGGGGCCTGGCGGGGTGCCCGCCCCCGGGGTCGGGGCGATTGCGACGGATCATCCGGATTTTTTCGATCCCGCGGAGACTTCCGCCGAGGGGCGTCGTAGATCTCCTCATGCAAGGAAAAACAAGGCGATGATGGCCGCAGAAGGACGCCAAGTTGGGATATCGGATCGTTGATCGGACAAAAAAAGCTCCTAATCGGCAAAGTTTTCCTTGACGGTCCGGAATCCCGGTTCATACTAAAAGTGCAAGGAGGTGAGCGTGCGGGCGTGAGGTCGATGCGAACTCGATGATGAGCGCAGAGGCGGCCGACGCGACCCGCGAGAATTGCCGAAGCTGGCAACCGAGCTCATCGGAACACACCAAGATGGCGATCACATCATTCGACGGCTTCGTCGGCCTCGCGGCCGAGGGGGCAGGGCACGGCGACGTCCTCGATGGCGAGGGGCGGGCCGGGCAATCCACCGGGGACGAGTTCGGGCGGCTGGTCCGCCTGGTCCGGGAGAACGAACGGCTCCTCGCGGAGCTGGATCGGGTGCGAGGCCAGTGCCGACGGGCCTGGGCGTACCTGGGGGAGCCGGGGTGCAACGCCGCCCTGGCGATGGCGCAGTTGGAGCGGGCGCGGCTGAGGCGATCGGCCGTGCTGGCACACCTGAGGGCCAACCGCGTCGAGGCGAGGGCCCTGCTGGGCCGCCCGCCGGCGGGCGTCGATCAGATCGAATTAAATTAAAGACAAAATGCGTGAATCTTGGGATGACATCTTGGGGCGAACACCCATCGGAGAGACGCCGTGCACCCGGAGCAGACGCGCAAGGAGCGAGAGCCGCTGACGGAGGATCAGCAGCGGCTGGCGGTCAAGTACCTGCCCATGGCGAGGTCGCTGGCCAAGCCGTTCAAGGAACAATTGCCGGACATCTGGGAGGAGTTCGAGTCGGCCGCCTGCCTCGCCCTGGTCGAGGCGGCCCGGGCGTTCGAGCCCGAGCGTGAGGTGAAGTTCTCCACCTTCGCCCGCCAGCGCATCTGGGGGGGCCTGCAGGACACCCGCCGCGAGCACCTCTCCCGGGCCAAGCACGAGTGCCACTGCGGCGCCGACGGCCTGCCGGCGAGCCTGCCGCTGGTCGAGGAGATGGCCGTCGCCCGCCACCGGGTCGGCGACGAGCTGGAGGCGGCCGAGGCGGTCGAGGGCTGGCTCCGCAAGCTGCCGAGGCAGCACGCCGAGGTCTGCCGCCTGATCTACGTCCAGGGGAGCACCCACGCCGAGGTCGCCCGATGCCTCGGCTTCTCCCCCTCGAGGATCACCTACATCCACCTCGAGGCGCTCGCCATGCTCGGCGGCACCTGGGCCCCGGGCACCCGCCCGCTGCCCCCCGCCCCCCGACGCCGGGGCCGCCCCCGGCGCGCCCTCAGCGCCTGACCAGCCCTGCCCGACCCCACCGCCCCTGCTGAAGTCCGAACGTCGAAATCTGCGTCCGTGTTGAATGATTGATCCGAGCGATTGAACAATCGAACGAACGCCTCCGCACCTGGCATCCACGAACTGGCACCGAACGAATCAACGAGAAGGAAGAAACGATGCTCGTCCTCAAGCGCAAAGAAGGTCAGTGGATCGAGATCATCCATCGCTCCGGAGACGTGATCCGGCTGCGGGTCTACGACATCCAGGCCGTCGCCGGCTCGGCGAGCCGCGCCAACCTCGCCTTCGACGACTCGGCCCGCAACTTCGAGATCCGCCGCCCCGAGCGCCGGGTGACCACGCCGAGGCCGGCCGCCGCGGGCGACCTCGCCCCCCCGGCCCCGATCGTCGCCGAGGCGGTCGTCGAGGTCGAGCCGGAGTCCGGGGCCGTCCCGGCCCTGCTCGTTCCCCAGCCGGATTGACCCCGGCTCGATCGCCGGGCAACCCGACCGTATCTCCGAGGCCCCCGAGTCACCCCCGACCCCGGGAGGACTCGGGGGCCCTTCGCGTCGCGCGAGGGGCCGGGCCCCGGGTCGGGGGAAGTCGGCCGCCCGGCCCCGCTTGGGATCAGACCTGGGGGGGGAAGAGGGCCAGCTCCCGGAGGGGGAGGGCCTGGGAGAGGTCGTCGCGCTCGACGGCGGCGACGAAGCGGCGCAGGACGAGCTCGAGGTGCTCGATCAGGTCGGGGTGGCGGGCGGCCTCGTCGTTCTGCTCCCAGCGGTCCTCGGGCTTGCGGTACAGCTCGACGGACCGGGGGGGGTCGTCGGGGTCGGCCTCGATCGGCACGACGAGGTGCCAGTAGTGGGTCCGGAGCGCGAACTCCTCCACGTCCATGCCCATGCAGGCGAAGTCCCGGAACTTGGTGGCCTTGCCCCGGATCAGTTCGAGCAGGTCCCGGCCGTGGGGAGCGGGGCGGTCGGGGTCGGCCGCCGGGGCGCCGGGGTCGAGGGCCGAGAGGATCGTCGGCAGCAGGTCGACCGACTGGACGATCGCCTGGTGCCGCTTGCCCCCGTGCTCGGCGCCGGGCAGGCGGACGATCAGGGGGGTGTGCACCAGCTCCTCGTGCAGCCAGGGCCGGAAGCGTCGGACGAAGCCGTGCTCGCCGAGCGGCTCCCCCTGGTCGGAGGTGAAGACGACGAGCGTGTCGTCCAGGCGGCCGAGGCGTCGGAGGGCGTCGAACAGGTGGCCGATCTGGCGGTCCAGCGCGGTGACGGACCCGGCGTAGGTGCGTCGGAGCCGGAACAGTTCCTCCTCGGAGATCACGTCGCCGACCGGGCCCGGCGGCACGTCGATCAGGACGGGGACGTCCTCGACGAACAGGTCCTCGGCCTCGGCCTCCCTCCCCTCCTCGTCGTCGGGCTCGTCGAGGTCCCCTTCCTCGCCGGCCTCGAAGTCGTCGGGCTCGACGCTGACGTAGCGGTCCCGGTCGGCGGCGGGGGGATCCCAGGGGCCGTGGGGGCCGAACAGGTCGAGCCAGAGGGCGAAGGGCCCCGGCTCGTCCTGCGACCGTTCCAGCCAGTCGATCGCCGCCCGGACGGCCCGGCCGGATCCGGCGTTCTCCTCGGTGTCGAGCCCCAGGGCGGCCCGGTTGCGGAGGTACTGCTCCCAGCGGAGGGTCCAGAGCTCCCGGTCGGGGTCGTCCTCGGGGGGCAGCCTCAGGCCGGGCTCGTCGTCGAGCGAGACGCCCGAGGCCCGGGGGTCATCCGGGAGGATGTAGGGGTCGTAGCCCTGCCCCCGGATCCAGACGACCTCGTCGAACCCCCTGCCGAAGCCGTGCCCGGCCTGCCGGAGCATCGGGACGTCGGAGATGAGGGCCGACCGGACCCCCCGGTCGTAGAGCAGGTCCGGCAGGATCGGCTCGTCGGGGCGCAGGGGGGTCCAGCCCTGGTCGGGGTCGTGGAAGCCGTAGCGGCCGGTCCACCAGCTCCGCCGGGTCGGCAGGGTGGTCAGGTTCTCGGGGTAGTGGTGGTCGAAGACGACCCCCTCGCTCGCCAATCGGTCGAGGTTGGGCGTCTCGATCCAGGGGTTCCCGTACGGGCCGAGGAATCCCAGGTGCAGGCCGTTGCAGGCGATGACGATGACGTTCATGCCCCCGATTGTAGCCTCGGGGCCGGCGTTGGGCGACGGGGGGACGTCGGGTAGAATCGATCGGGCGGGGACGGGCGAGGATTCGGCCGCGAGGGAGATCTGATGATGAGCGTCTCCGATCGCACCCGGGAGATCGAGGCGCCGCTCGTCGACGAGTGGTACGAATGGCCGACCCCGGTCGACTGGCCCTTCTACCTCCGGCTCCTCCGCCAGCGGGGCGATTCGGGCGTCCCGAGGATGGTCTACCTCGACGGGAGCCTGCTGCTGATGACCCCCTCCCTCCCGCACGAGGAGCGCAAGGAGCGGCTCAATCGCCTGGTCCACGAGGTCGCCGTCGGGTGCGGGATCCCGTATCGCCCGACGGCCTCGACGACCTGGAAGCGGCGGAGCCGACGAGGGGGCGTGGAGGGAGACCACACCTATTACCTCGCCAACGAGCCGACGATCCGGGGGAAGCGGGAGGTCGACCTGCGGGCCGACCCGCCGCCCGACCTGGCCGTCGAGGTCGTCTACAGCCACGACGTGACCCGGGCGATCGAGGTCTATCGGCGCCTGGGAGTGCCGGAGGTCTGGGTCGCCACCGAGCGACGATTCCAGATCCTGGCCCCGGATCGGCCCGGCCGAGGGCGTCGCTATCGCGAGGTCGGGCGATCGGTCGGATTCCCGTTCCTGTCGGCGGAGGAGATCGCCGACCGCGTCTACCGGGACGCCCCCGACGGGGAGCTTCGCTGGGCGATCGAGCTTCGAGACTGGGTCCGGGAGACGCTCGTCCCCCGGCTCGACGCCGGGGGGCGGGCGCCCTGACCGGCGATCGTCGACGGCTCAGGCGGCGTCGTGCCGGCCGTCGGGGCCGGGGGAGCCGGCCATCGAGGGCGGGGCCTCTCCCCGGGCGATCGCGTCGACCACGGGGCGGGGGGCGTCGTTGACCCGGTCGCCGAGCGCGGCCTGGAGGTCGGCGGTCAGCGCGGCGATGGCCTCCTTGCGGGGGCGGCCGGCGTAGTCGGGGACGAGAAGGGGGGGGAGGACCTCCACGTCGGCCGTCGAGCCCCGGGCGAGGAAGCGGTCGGAGTAGGTCAGGCGGATCGGGACGATCGTCAGGGGGTCGTCCCCCAGGTCCCGCTGGACCAGCAGGGAGAGCCAGGCGGTGCCGGGCTTCAGCGTGTGGACCTCGCCGGGGGGCAGGCGGTAGATGTTCCCCTCGGGGAAGATGACCAGGGCGTGGCCCGACTGGAGGATCTCCCGGCAGTGCTTCAGGGCGCCGGGGGTCGGCCGGTCGGTGTTGATCGGGAAGGCCCCCAGGCGGCGGACGAACCAGCCCTGGACCCCCCGGGCGACCTCGTTGTGCGAGGTCAGGAATCGGAGCATCCGGAACCTCGGGGCCTTTCGGATCGCCTCGTAGAGCATCAGGGTATCCCACCTCGTCCGGTGCGTCGGGGCGAGGATCACCGGCCCCCGGGAGGGGAGGCGGTCGGCGTGATGGATGCGGACCTTGAAGTGAAACTTCATCACGGCCCAGTGGATCGGCCAGAAGAAGCGGATCAGCCAGGGCGAAACGTACGACTTAGGCACTTCGGCGACGCTCATCGGCGGTCGGCTCCCGTCTCTCTCAAAACCGGCGTCGGCCGGGGAATCCTCGGGCCCGGGGCCCGGTGGGTTCGAATGGATACTCTATCCTGAGACTCGGCCGTCTTGCAGTGCCAGGCCCTCCCCGGGCCCCGGCCGGAGGGCCGACCGGAGGCTAGGACGGCCCCCCCCGACCGGCTAGAATGCACGCCCGGATCGGTCCGATCCGACCCGACCCGATCCGATGTGGTCTGGTGTGGCCGGTGTGGGAGACGATCGGGGGCCTCGGCATGGCATCGGACGACCCTGGCGACGAGGGCGGCTCGGTCACCCGGTGGATCGGCCAGCTCAAGGCCGGAGACCCCGACGCGGCCCAGCCCCTGTGGGAACGCTACTTCGAGCGGCTCGTCCGGCTGGCGAGGCAGAAGCTCGTCGCCGGCCGCCGACGGGGCGGGGACGAGGACGAGGAGGACGCCGCGCTGAGCGCCTTCGACAGCTTCTGCGCCGGGGCCGCCCGGGGCCGCTTCCCCCTGCTGGGCGACCGGGAGGATCTCTGGCGCCTGCTCGTCGTCATCACGGCCCGCAAGGCCGGGGCCCAGGCCCAGCGCCGACGCGCCCGGAAGCGCGGCGGCGACCTCCACCGCGTCGAGGCCCCCGCCGCGCAGGAGGCCGACGGCCTGGACCTGGAGCGACTGGCCGGGCCCGAGCCGACCCCCGAGTTCGCCGCGATGGTCGCCGAGGAATACGAACGCCTGCTCGAAGCCCTCGGCGACGACGACCTCCGCCGCGTGGCCGTCTGGCGGCTCGAAGGGTTGACCAACGACGAGATCGCCGACCGGCTCGGCTGCGCCCGCCGCACGGTGGCCCGCCGGCTCGACCTGATCCGCAAGATCTGGTCGGCGGACGAGGGCGAGGGCGAGGAGTGAGCGGGGGGCCCGGCCATCTCCGGAGCACGAGGGACGCTGGCGATGTCTGAGCCGGGGACCACGGAGCCGATCGAGGAGACCCTGTCGCTTGACCGGGCCCGCTTCGTCAACGACGCCTGCGAGCGGTTCGAGGTCGCCTGGGACGCCGGGCCCCGGCCCCGGATCGAGGACTTCCTGCCCGGGGGGGCCGCCCCGGAACGCCCGGTGCTGCTCCGGGAGCTGATCGCCCTGGAACTGGAGCTGCGCCGGGACCGGGGAGAGCGGCCCGAACCCCCCGAATACCTCGACCGGTTCCCCGACCAGCCCGGGGTCGTCTCCGCCGTCTTCTGCGGCGCCGAGCCGGGGGCGATCGCCGGGTACGAGCTGATGGGGGAGCTGGGCCGGGGCGGCATGGGGGTGGTCTACCGGGCGAGGCAGGGGAGCCTCAACCGGCTGGTGGCGCTGAAGGTGATGCGGTCCGGCCGCCTGGCGACCGAGGCCGAGGCCCGCCGCTTCCGGATCGAGGCCGAGGCGGCGGCCGGGCTGAGGCACCCGCACATCGTCCGGATCTTCGAGGTCGGCTGCTGGCAGGGGCTGCATTACTTCAGCATGGAATTGATCGAGGGGGTCAGCCTCTCCCGGGTCCTGCCGACGCTCCGGGCCGACCCCCGGGCGGCGGCGGTGCTGCTGGTGAAGGTGTCGAGGGCGGTCGGCCACGCCCACGCGCACGGGTTCGTCCACCGGGACCTGAAGCCGGGCAACATCCTGCTCGACGGCGACCCGGCGGACCCCCCGGAGTCCCGGGAGCCGTTCGTCACCGACTTCGGCCTGGTCAAGCGGGTCGGGCCCGGGTCGGAGGAGGGGCCGACGATCAGCGGGGGGATCGTCGGCACGCTCGAATACATGGCCCCGGAGCAGGCCCGGGGGGGCCCGGTCGACGCCCGGACGGACGTCTACGGCCTGGGGGCCGTGCTCTACGCCATGCTCGCCGGCCGCCCGCCGTTCCGGGCCGACTCGCCGATGGAGACCCTCGTCCAGGTCAACGAACGCGAGCCCGAGCCCCCGACCCGGGCCAACCCGAAGGTCCCCCGGGACCTGGAGCGGATCTGCCTGAAGTGCCTGGAGAAGGACCCCGACCGCCGCTACGCCTCGGCCGAGGAGCTGGCCGAGGACCTCGGCCGATTCCTCCGGGACGAGCCGGTCGACGCCCGACGCACCGGCCTGGTCGGCCGCCTCCGGCGCTGGTCCCGCCGGGAGCCCGAGTTCGCCTACCGCCTGGTGGCCCTGGGGGCGATCACGGCCCTGACGCAGTTCAACTACCTCGCCCACGCGCCGGGGATCCGCAAGCTCGACGTCCACGTCCGGGTCACCGGGGCGGAGCTGCTCTGGCTCGTCGCGGTGGTCGTGCTTCGGTTCGCCTCGGCGAGGTCGGCCCGGCCCGCGCGGGTCTGGCCGGCCTGGATCGCCGTGGACGTGATCGCCTTGACCCTGGTGCTCCGCCAGATCGACGCCGCCAGCAGCGTCCTGGTCATCGGCTACCCGATGCTGGTGGCCGCCTCGGGGCTCTGGTCCCGCGAGCGGCTGGTCTGGCTGACCGCCGGGCTGGCGGCCTACGGCTACGCCACGCTCTGGGTCGAGTCGGTCCTCACCCACGGATTCGAGCGCAATTACTACCTGAACATCGTCGTCGTCTCGCTGATGGTGACCGCGATGGTCGTGTCGAGCCAGGTCCGCCGGCTCTGGTCCCTGAGCCGGTTCTACGAGCACCGGCCGGACCGAGGCTGACTGACCGACCGACGGCCGGGCCCTGGCCGGCCCGGCCCGGGTCGGCCAGAATGGGCCGCCGGGGGGGCCCGGCCCGTCTCGCCGGGGCCTCGATCCCGAGGCGAAGCAACCGAGGGGGTCCGATGCAACCGATCGCAATCGTCCGATCCGCGGCCCTGGCCGTCGTCCTGCTCTCGGGGGCCGCCGGCCGGTCGACGGCCCAGGCCCCGGATCTGGGGGTCGGCGACGAGGGCCGCTTCCTCGTCACCGACGACGGCTCGCCGTTCTTCTGGCTGGGGGACACGGCCTGGGAGCTGTTCCACCGGCTCGACCGGGAGCAGGCCCGGCGCTACCTGCAAGACCGGGCCGACAAGGGCTTCACCGTCATCCAGGCGGTCGCCCTGGCCGAACTCGACGGCCTGGACACGCCCAATCCCTACGGCCATCGCCCCTTGGTCGACCACGACCCGGCCCGCCCCGACGTGGGAGACGGCCCCGAGGACGACTACTGGGACCACGTCGACTTCGTCGTCGGGGAGGCCAACCGCCTCGGCCTCGTCGTCGGGTTCCTGCCGACCTGGGGAGACAAGTGGAACAAGAAGTGGGGCGTCGGCCCGGAGGTCTTCGACCCGACGAATGCCGAGGCGTTCGGCCGGTGGCTCGGCGAGCGCTACAAGGACGCGAAGCTCGTCTGGATCCTCGGGGGCGACCGGCCGATCGAGTCCGACGGGCACGCCGAGGTCATCCGGGCCATGGCCCGGGGGCTCGCCGAGGGGGACGGCGGCGCCCACCCGATGACCTTCCACCCGACCGGCGGCCAGGGCTCGTCGCAGTGGTTCCACGACGACGACTGGCTCGACTTCAACATGAGGCAGAACGGCCACGTCGTCGAGTTCGCCCCCCGGTACGCCCAGACCCGGGCCGACTACGACCGCTCCCCCGTCAAGCCGGTGGTTGACGGCGAGCCCATCTACGAGGACCACCCCATCGACTTCAAGCCGGACGAGCAGGGGCATTCCACCGCCGCCGACGTCCGGAGGCCGCTCTACTGGGACCTGTTCTCGGGGGCCTTCGGCCATACGTACGGCCACCACTCCGTCTGGCAGATGTGGGACGAGGGCCGGGAGCCGATCAACCGGCCGCTGATGCCCTGGCACGAGGCGATCGACCAGCCCGGCGCCGGTCAGATGCAATACGGCCGATGGCTGATCGAGTCCCGCCCCTCCCTGTCCCGGATCCCGGACGACTCGATCATCGTGCCCGACGCGGTGACCAGCGCCGTCCCCGGCGCCGGCCGCTACCGGTACGTCGCCACCCGGGACGCCCAGGGGCGATACGCGATGGTCTACGCCCCGCTCGGCCGGGCCTTCCGGGTCCGCATGGACGCCCTCTCCGGCGACACGGCCCGGGCCTGGTGGTACGACCCCCGGACCGGAGCGGCGACCGAGATCGGCACCTTCCCGAGCGAGGGGGAGCGGGAGTTCCTGCCCCCGAGCCCGGGGGAGGCGCTCGACTGGATCCTCGTGCTCGACGACGACTCGCAGGGCTTCCCCCCCCCGGGGTCGAAGGCCGACTGACCGGCCCGATCGCCGCCTCCCCGTCGCGGTCGGGGGATCGGGGCGGTAGGCTGGGGCGCGACGATCGGGGGGGCGGCCCGCCGTCGGCCGGGGGTCGGCCGGGGGAGAGGAGGCCCGGCCCCCGGTCGATCCAGACGAGACGAGACCAACCGGGAGTCGACGCCCATGACCCGACGAATCGCCCTCTCCTGCCTCGGCCTGCTCGCCCTGGCCGCCTCGCCCGCCCTCGCCCAGGACGAGAAGATCGACTGCCTGATCATCACCGGAGACCACCGGGGCCACGACTGGAAGGAGACCACCCGCATCCTCGAGGGCTTCCTGGAGGAAGGCGGACGCATCAACGTCGACGTGACCGCCACGCCGGCGGAGGACCTCACCGAGGAGAACCTCGGCAAGTACGACGTCCTCCTGCTGAACTACCGGCAGACGGACGCCGCCCCCTCGGGCACCGTCTGGACCGACGAGAACAAGCAGGCGCTGCTCGACGCCGTCGAGGGCGGCACCGGTCTGGTCGTCTACCACTTCGCCTCCAGCGCCTTCGCCGACCCGAACTGGGAGGAGTATGAGCGGATGATCGCCGGGGGCTGGCGGACCCAGGGCTTCCACGGCCCGAAGCACGCCTTCACCGTGAAGAAGACCCCGGCCGAGCACCCCATCTCCGCCGGCCTCCCCGATGAGTTCGCCCACGAGGTCGACGAGCTGTACCAGAACTCGATGATGGTCGACGGCAACGTCGTCCTCGCCACCGCCTACTCCGACCCGGACCTCCCCCGGGGGACCGGCAAGGACGAGGCCGTCATCTGGGTGAACACCTACGGCGAGGGCCGGGTCTACAACAACGCCCTCGGCCACGACGCCGCCGCCATCGCCGACCCCCAGTTCCAGGAGTGGATGCGAAGGGGCGTCGAGTGGGCCGCCACCGGGGAGGTCTCCTCCGGGGAGTGATGCTGCATTGGCCGGAAGGCATGCCTTCGGATGGCCGGGGTGGCTGGGGTCTCGTCCGCGAGACCCCGGCCCGGTGGCCTCGTCAACCGGGGTCTCGCGGACGAGACCCCGGCCACCCGAAGGTGACGGATCCGGGCGATTCCGCGTGAATCCATGGCGGACGTCGGATGCCCCGATCGCATCCGCCATCCGCCATCCTCCGGTTCCCCTCCGTGCCCCTCCGGCCGCCTCCAGCGAAGGACCAACGGCATGAGCGATGCCCCTTCGCCCCCCCCCAAGGGCCAGCGCGACTACAGCGGGGTCCGGCTCACGAGGCACGCCCTCGAACGCTTCGTCGAGCGGTTCCACGTGCCGGAGCCGGACGCCGATCCGGCCCTGCGGGCCGTGCTGTCCCGGACCAGGAGGCTGGGGCGCAATCCCGAGAACGGGGCGGTCGCGGTCCTGGGATTGCATCGGGGGAAGATGCTGGTGGCGATCCTCCAGAAGGACGCCTGCCTCACGGTCCTGACCTGGCCGCTCTTCGAGCCGAGGATGCCCGAGTTCGGCCGCGTCCGCCTGCCCCGGAAGCAGGGCCGGATGCTCCGGAGGCTCGCCGGGGGGACGGCGGAGGGGCCGGGGCCGGCGCCGGATGAGGATTGACTCGAATTCGGATGAAACGCAGGGGGGCGTCGCGTGATCATCGTGCTGATGGGGGTGTCCGGCTCGGGCAAGACGACGGTCGGCGAGGTCCTGGCCGACCGGCTCGGCTGGCCCTTCCACGACGCCGACGCCTACCACCCCGAGGCGAACATCGAGAAGATGCACCGGGGGATCCCGCTCGACGACGACGACCGCCGGCCCTGGCTCGAGGCCCTGGCCGAACTGATCGACCGGACCTACGAGCGGGGGGAGGACATCGTGCTCGCCTGCTCGGCGCTGAAGCACTCGTATCAGGACTACCTCAAGCACGACCTGGCCGACGTGCGCTACGTCTGCCTCTGCGGCCCCGAGGAGCTGATCGCCGATCGGCTCGCCGCCCGGGAGGGCCACTTCATGAACCCGGACCTGCTGGAGAGCCAGCTCGAGCTGCTCGAACCCCCCGAGGACGCGATCCGGGTGGACATCAGCGGGACCCCGGGGGAGATCGCCGGGGAGATTTGTCGGGCGCTCGACCTGTGAGCCTGGGAGCAAGTGCGCTCGGCCGGGTCGGCCCCGATCAGCGTCGGCCCTTGGGCAGGCCGTCGTCGTCGCTCTCCTGCTCGACCTTGGCGAGGTCGTCGTCCTTGCCGGCGATGAGGATGGTGTCGGAGTCCTTCAGGGGGGCGTCGGGGTCGGGGATCGGGATCATCTCGTCCCGGAGCATGTCGTGCAGGGCGATGACGGAGATCCGGTAGCGCCGGGGCAGCTCCAGCTCCCGGAGGGATCGGCCGATCCAGGTGGTCGGAACGGCCAGCTCCTGGATGCTCAGGGAGGTCCCCATGCGGATGTAGTTGAGGATGCCCTTGCTGGCGATCCGGGCGGCCAGCCGCAGGGCGCTCTCGCGTTCGGGGAAGATCGACTCGGTGACGCCGATCTTGTCCATGACCCGGGCGTGGTTGATCGAGATCACCTTGACGAAGATGTCCTCGACCTTCAGGTCCTTCAGGGACATCGTGGCCAGGATGCTGGCCGTGATGTCGTCGCCGGTGGAGACGACGCCGACGTCGGCCTTCTCGGCCCCCAGGCGCTTGAGCGTCTCGATCTGCCGCCCGTCCCCCACGGCGGCCGTGTTCACGTACGGGGCGATGCGGTCGACGGCGTTCTCGTCGGTGTCCACGGCGACGACCTCGTGCCCCTGCTCGTGCAGCTTGGTGGCGAGCGTGTGGCCGAAGTTCCCCAGGCCGACGACGACGAATCGCTTCTTCTCCATGGCGGGCTCGGGCTCCTGCTTCGGGTCAGCCGATGACGACGTCTTCCTGGGCGTACCGGAATTCCCCCATCGGCCGGTAGGCGGCGACGGTGAGGGCGGAGGCGACGGTCGGCAGGCCGACGCGGCCGAGGAACATGAGGACGATCGTGGCGAGCTTGGCGAAGACGCTCAGGCCGGGGGTGGTGTCCCGGCTCAGGCCGACGGTGTCGAAGGCGCTGACGGCCTCGAACATGTAGTCGAGGAACCGCTCCGGGGAGCTGCCCTCGCTGATGACGATCAGCAGGATGCAGCCGGTGACCAGGGCGAAGCCGAGCACGACCAGTCCGACGGCGCGCTGGATCGTCTCCTCGGGCACCGTCCGCTTGAGCAGCCCGGTGACCTGCCGGCCCCGGATCCGGGACCAGGCCATCAGGGCCGGCAGGGCGACGGTCGTCACCTTCAGGCCGCCGGCCGTCGAGCCCGGGGCGCCGCCGATGAACATGAGCAGGATCGTCAGGAAGTTCGACCCGACGGTCGCCTGCACGTAATTGATGTTGTTGAAGCCGGCCGTCCTCGGGGTGACCCCCATGAACATCGCGTTCACCAGCTTGGCCCAGGCGGGCATGCCGGAGAGCGAGTTGCCCCACTCCAGGGCCGCGAAGGCGGGCCAGGCCCCGAGCAGCAGCAGGGCCGTCATCCCCAGCACGACCTTGGAGTGCAGCGACATCCGGTAGCCGCGCCCCGCCCGCCGGGCCTTGAACGACATGTACAGCTCTTCCAGCGTCAGGAATCCCAGCCCGCCCACGACGATCAGGGACATCAGGCACCCCAGGGTCAGGGGCCAGTTCTGGAAGCGGATCACCGAGTCGCTGAAGGTGGAGAAGCCGGCGTTGCAGAAGGCGCTGACCGAGTGGAACGCCGCGTGGCCCAGGACCTCCCAGAAGCCGACCGGGGTGTCGCCGCCGAGCGTCCCCCCCTCGCTGAGCGCCCACTGGAGGACCCAGATCGCCGAGAGCAGGACGAAGCCGGCGGCCTCGAAGAGCAGCGTGAAGAGGATCACGTGCCGGGCCAGCCCCCGGTAGTTGATGTTCTGGACCGCCTCCCGGGAGCCGGAGGTGATCGCCTCCTGCCTCAGCGAAGGCCGTCCCCCCATCGCGGCGATCAGGAACGTGGTGAAGGTGATGATCCCGAGCCCGCCGACCTGGATCAGCGCCAGCAGCCAGAGCTTCCCCCAGACCGAGAAGTAGGTCGCCGTGTCGACGACGATCAGCCCCGTCACGCAGACGGCGCTGGTGGCCGTGAAGAGCGCGTCGACGAGGCCCAGCGGCGCCCTCTCGTCGGCGTAGAAGAACGGGACGAACCGCAGGCCGATCGTGCCGATGAGGATCACGGCGAGGAAGCTGCCGAGGAACAGCCACTCGGGCGTGATCTGCTCCCAGGCGGTCTGGACGGTAGCCCTCCGGGTCCTGGCCGCCGAGTCCAGCTCCCACTTGTAGACGCGTCGACGCCTGACCGGGCTCACGGGCGGGGATCCTCCGGCACCGGGCCGGCACAGGGGGGAGGAGGGGGGCGGGGCTTCGCCCGCGCCGACGGGGCGGTCGGGACGTCACGCCCGACGCGACGCCGGGGTCAGCACAGCCGCCCGGCGACCTCGGCGGCGACGGCGCCGGTGAAGCTGCTCGTCGACTCGGAGCCTCCCAGGTCCTTCGTCCGGACCCCCCGGCGGAGCAACTCGAGCGTGCCGTCCTTCACGGCCTTGCCGACCCGGATCTCGCCGACCTGATACAGCAGCATCGACAAGGCCAGGAAGATCGCCGTCGGGTTGGCCAGGCCCCTGCCCGCGATGTCCGGCGCCGTGCCGTGGGCCGCGTCGAAGAGGGCGACCCGGACCACCGCCGAGGCGTCGAAGGCGAGGTTGGCGCTGGCGCCGATCCCCAGCGACCCGGCCAGGCCGCAGGCCATGTCCGAGAGGAAGTCGCCGTACTCGTTGAGCACCAGGACCACCTGGAAGTGCTCCGGCTTCATGATGATCTTGGCCAGCAGGGCGTCGAACAGCTCGGCGTGGTGCGGCACCTCGGGGTACTCGGCGGCGACCGACTCGGCCACCTCCTGGAACAGCCCGTCGGTGGCCTTCTGGATGGTGTACTTCGACGCGCTGGTGACGTTCTTGCCGGTCTTCCGCGCCAGGGTGAAGGCGTACCGGGCCGCCTCCAGGACCGGCTGCCGCTCGACGATCCGCAGGCTGACGGCCCCGCTGTCGCCGATCCTCCGGCCGGGGTCGTCGTAGGTGCCCCCGGTGGCGATCCGGATGATGTCCACGTCCAGCTCGGGCCGGAAGTTCGACGGCACGCCGGGGATGGTGTAGACCGGCCGGTGGATGACCGACAGATTCAGCCGGCGCCGGAGGACCTGGTTGGGGCTCTCCTCGGCGGTGATGGTCGGGTACTTCAGCGCGACCTTGTTGGCCTCGACGGAGGCCACCGCCTCGTCGTAGACCGCCGACCTGCGGGCCCTCCGGTTCTCCAGGGTCAGGTCGACGGGCTCGAATTGCAGGTCGACGGGGAGGGCCCCGGCCAGGGCATGCACGGCCTCGGAGAGCTCGGCGCCGATGCCGTCCCCCAGCAGCTCGGTCACCTTGTACGACGGTCGCATCGCTCGTCGGTTCCCCGGCCGGGTCGGCCCGCCGTCGCGCCGGGCGTACGCCCCGGGCCGCGACGCCGAGCGTCGGTGATCCGGGGATTGTAGGGGAGCGCCCGCCGGGGCGTCAAACCGTCGGCCCGCCGGGGGCCCCGGCCTCGCCGGGCCGGCCCGGGCGGTCGGGAGGGGGCGGTCGTGCGGGTCGGTCCGCTCGGGGGCTGCGCGCGTGCATTTCGGGTGCCTTGGCACGGCGGGAGAAGCGGGGGTATAATCCCTCGTAACCTCGCGTCGATGGGGCCCCCCGAACCTCGGGGGGCCCTCGCGGCCCGGCCGTCGGCGACGAGCCTGATCACGTCTCTTGCGCGCCGGTCGCCCATCGACCCGAACGGAGAGGTCCGATGTCCACCGCCGGGAAAGTCCTGTCGGTCCTGGTCACCCTGATGGCCCTGGTCTCGATCTACCTGCTCGCGATGGTCTCCCAGCTCAACCGGAGCTGGGGCCGGGGCATCGAGTCGGTCTCCGAGCAGATCGAGCAGGTGTCGCAGGAGACCCGCCAGGCCCAGGCCGATGCCTACTCGATCGAGCAGCAGGTCCTCTCGACCCGCCAGGCCACCGACGCCCAGCTCCGGTCGCTCCGGATCACCCTCGAGGACCTGCAGAACCGCGTCAGCGTCCTGCAGGAGTCCCAGCTCCGCCTCCAGCTCCGCCTCCAGGAGGAGCAGGGGCTGATCGCCGGGATGCAGCAGGCGACCGCCGACAAGGAGCAGGAGCAGGCCCGCCTCCAGGCCTCCCTCGACGAGGCGAATGCCCGTCGCGAGCAGCTGGCCGCCGAGAACGCCGAGAAGCTGGACCGCCTCCAGTCGCTCCGACAGCAGTTCACCACCCTGCTGGCCGAGAACGAAGAGCTGCTGGATCGCGTCGCGTCCCGGGGGGCCGGCCCCGAGCCCTCCGACGCCGAGAGCTCCGACTGACCCCGGGCCGGGCTCGCTCGTCCCCTCGCCGGGTCGTCCCATCCGACGGGCCCCGCCTTGCCCGGCAAGGTCGGGGCCCGTTCGACGCCCCGGCTCCGACCCGCCCCCTCGCCCGGTCCGGTCCGGTCCGATCCCCGCCCCGGTTCCGCGACCGACGCCGCCCCGGTAAGATCGATGAAGGCGGCGCGAAGCTCGCCGGGGACCGGCCCGAGCCGGCCGGCCTCGTCGCGCCCGCCCCGCGTCGCCGACTCGATGGACACCCGATGGGCCGGATCGATGGCCGAGGACGGAGCTGGCCCGCGCCCCTTCGACGGGCCCGACGGACCCCGGCTGGTCCCCCCCGGGGACGCCGGGGATCCCCCGGCGCCCCCCCCCGACCGCGCCCCCTGGGTCGGGCTGGTCGCCAACCCGAACTCGGGGATCGGGGCCGGCCGGGCCCGGGTCTCCCGGCTGGTGGACGCGCTGGGGAGCCGGGGGCTGGGGGCGAGGGTGGGCTGGACGCCGGGCGACCGGGCCGAGCTGGTCCGCCGGGCCGGCCCCGATTCGTCGTGCCGATGCCTGGTGGCCGTCGGCGGCGACGGCACGGTGGCCGCCCTGCTGAACGAACGGCCCCGGGTGCCGATCACCGTGCTGCCGGCGGGGACGGAGAACCTCTTCGCCCGGCACTTCGGCATGACCCGGCAGCCGGAGCGGGTGGCCGAGACGGTCGCCTCGGGCCTCGCCCTGCCGCTGGATCTCGGCGAGGCCGGGGGGCGTCGGTTCGCCCTGATGGCCGGCATCGGCTTCGACGCGGACGTGGTGACCCGGCACCACCTCGCCCGCCTCGGCCGGGCCCACCGGGTCCGGCCGACCAGCCGGGTCGCCTACGTCGAGCCGGTCCTCCGGGCCAGCTTCGAGTACGGGTTCCCGATGCTGAGGGTCCGGGTCGAGGACCCCGGGCCCGCCGAGGAATTGCTCGGGGCGATGGCCTTCGTCTTCAACCTGCCGAGCTACGCCCTCGGCCTGCCGATCGCCCCCACGGCCCGGGAGGACGACGGCCTGCTCGACCTGGTCGTCTTCCGCGACCGGGGCCCGTTCGCGGCCCTGCACTACCTCTGGCTGGTCTTCCGGGGCCTGCACCTGAAACGTCCCGGCGTCTGGCACCGCCGGGTCCGGGGCGTCCGGATCTCCAGCGACGGCCCGGTCCCCGTCCAGCTCGACGGCGACCCCGCCGGCTCGATCGACCCGGACGCCCCCGACCCCTGGACCTCCCGGGTCCTCCCCCGGGCCGCCTCGGTGCTCGTGCCGGAGACCTACGCCCGTTCCCTGATGGCCTCGTAGGGGCCGACCGGATCGGGATGGCGGGTGGCGGATTCCCGCATTGCCCGGGAGACTGGCCATCGGGCGGCCGGGGTGGCCGGGGTCTCGTCCGCGAGACCCCGGCCCGGCGGCCTCGTCAACCGGGGTCTCGCGGACGAGACCCCGGCCACCCGGGGTTTATGATCCAGGCAACTCTGCAGATGAGGGATGATCGAGACTGACTCGGGGACCTGGGACGGGCCGGTGGGCTCGTCGAGCACGATCGGGCCGATCAGGGGAACCACCGCCCCGCCCGGGACACCTCGCCGTCCCCGACGCCGCCGATGCGGGGATCCCGGTCCTTCGACCATTCCCGGATCAGGCCCGGGGCCCGAGGGCTCCCCGGCCGGTTGGCCGCCGAGGGGGTCCCTAGGGCGTCTTCGGCGCGCACCTCGGGGGAGACCGGGGGAGGGGAGCCGTAGGGACGGATCAGGTCGTCGGCGAGCCGGGACATCGCGTCGCCGATCGCCCCGTCCAGGCGGGCGGCCGGGATCCGGGACGGGGTCGTCGGCGCCCCCCCCTCGCCGATGACGTGCCCGCCGGGCGGGAGCAGCCTCCCGGGCGTCGGGGCGGGCGTCGCCGGCGTCGACCGCACCGGGGGGGGAGGGCCGGGGACTCCCGGGGGCCGGGGCAGTCCGGCTCGTCGAGGATCGGCCGGCGGGGCGATCGATCGCGCCGGGGACTCCCGGGGGGCGGGATCGGCCGGGGATGCCCGGTCCGAGCCCGGCGTCCGCGGAGGTGCCGGGGCCCGGTCGCCGAGGCCCGGCACCGATCCGTCCAAATGCTCGGCAGGAGACGGCCGGTCCTCTCCCGAAACCGGGTCGGGCAGCCGACCGGTCGCCGATCCGGGCGGCTCCGCCGGCACCGGCACAGGGCCTTGCTCCGGAGCGTTTGACGTCGGCTCCAATCCCCGGTCGTCCTCCTCGGGAGGGCCGGGGAGCCGGGACGGTGAGACGTCGTCGATCGGGGGAGAGGCCGGGGCATCCTCCTCGGTCGGTCCGGGGTCGGGGGGGGGCGAGCCCGTCTCCCCGGGAATTGGCGCGGCCGAGGACAGGACCGAGGGGTGGATCGCCGGAGGGGGCATGGTCGGATCCGGCCGCGCCGGGGAGCCTTGCCTCGACTCGGGGCCCGGGCCCGGGTCCGGACCGGCCGTCGTCGAGCCTGCCGATTCGGCGAGGGCCGGCATCACGCCGGGGAGGATCCCGTTGGGGAACTCGAACGTCAGGCGGATGGGGAGCCCGGGCCCGTCCGGGTCCCGGCCCGGAGGGGGGGGAGGCGCGGGGGGCTCCGCCGGCTCCGGGTGATGGTGGCCGCAGCAGGGGGAGGCGGCCCGGTCGTCCGACGGCCCGCCTCCCCGACCTTGCAGGGTGCTGCCGAGGAAGAAGCAGCCCGAGCCGACGACGATCAGCGTCAGCAGGAACGCGGGATGGTGGTGCGTCGGCTGGGCCCGGGAATGGCCTTCGGTCCGGCTCATCGCTCGTCCTCTCGGATCGGGGATTCCCCTCGGATTCGACGGCCGATCGCCCGGAAGGGCCCGGAGATCGGGCCCTGCCCGGCCACGCGGTCCCGGGGGGGCCGGCGAGTCACCGGGACCCCCGACGGCCGTCCCCCGGCCTCCGGCCCGATCGGCCCGGCCGCCCGGTGGCTCAGGCGGCCCCCTGCCGGGAGGCGGGCTCGGGGCAGGTGGGGAGGATGAGGGTGAAGCTCGTCCCCTTGCCCGGGCGGCTCTCGGCCCGGAGCCGGCCGTGGTGGGCCTCGACGATCTCCCGGCAGACGGGGAGCCCCAGGCCGGTGCCGCCCAGGCCGGTGGCGTCGGGGCCGGTCTTGGTGGTGAAGAAGGGCTCGAAGATGCGCCGGAGGTCCGTCGGGGCGATCCCGACCCCGGTGTCCGACACCGACAGCTCGGCCTTCCGGCCGGTGGCGTCGGCGCCGACCCGGATCCGCAGCTCCCCCCCCCGGGCATCGCCTGTCGGGCGTTGATGACCAGGTTCAGCAGGACCTGCTGGATCTGGGCCGGGTTGGTCTTCGCGTGGGGACGCCCCTCGGCCCGGTAGTCCAGGGCGATCCGGTGCTTCTGCAAGTCCTTGGCGACGAGCAGCAGCACCTCCTCGGTCAGCCGGACGAGGTCGGTGCTCGCCTTTCGGTCGGCCCGGGGCCGGGCCAGGCCGAGGATCCCCCCGGCGATGGCGGTGGCCCGCTGGGCGCCGTCGAGGATCTTCCCGAATGCCTTCTCGCGGTACTCGGGGTCCTTGCTCCGCATCCCCAGCTTGGCGTAATTGAGCACCGGCATCAGCGCGTTGTTCAGCTCGTGGCAGACGCTGCCGGCGAGCACCCCCAGGGCGCTGACCCGCTGCAGCTCCACCACCTGCCGGCGGAGGGCCTCGACCTCCGCCCTCAGGCTCGCCAGCTCCTGGGAAGGCCCCTCGGACCGATTCGCGTGCGACGGCATGGCGAGTCGCCCTCCTGGCCTGGCCGGTTGCCCCCGAATAGGCTGATGCCGATTGTTCTATCGGCAGGGGATGGGGCGGTCGTCCAGCGAGAAGGGCGGGGGAGGTCGGTCGGAGGGCGTCCCGGAGGGAGCCGGTTGGTGGGCCTTCGGGAGGAGACCAGGCCCAACCGACGACCGGCGGGTCGGATCGCCCGATCCCCCCTCACCCGGGCTTCGCCCACCCTCTCCCCCGCGGACGGGGGCGAGGGTCGGAATCTTCCCCCCCTCTCCCCGCTCGCGGGGAGAGGGCCGGGGTGAGGGGGACTGGCCTTCGACCTCAAGCCGCTCGAATCGTCTGATTCCCCCTCACCCGGCCTCCGGCCACCCTCTCCCCCGAAGACGGGGGCGAGGGTCGGATCGGCCGGACGTCCGCCGATCGGATCGTCGCCAACATCCGAGGGCATGCCCGGCCGGTCCCTCGACCGGGTCCGACTCAGGCGGCCTCGTCGGCCTCGGGCTCGGAGTCCGGGC
Source organism: Tautonia plasticadhaerens (assembly GCF_007752535.1). Classification (GTDB taxonomy): domain Bacteria; phylum Planctomycetota; class Planctomycetia; order Isosphaerales; family Isosphaeraceae; genus Tautonia; species Tautonia plasticadhaerens. The sequence continues at coordinate 7,690,472 of NZ_CP036426.1, read as the reverse complement.
CGGGGGACTCCTCCGGGGCCTCCTCGCCCTCCGATTCGGCCTCGGCCGGGCCGGGGGGGGGAGGGGGGGGGCCGAAGGGGTCCTCGAAGACCAGGGCGTTGGCCCGGAGCAGGTTGCCGTGCGACTGGGGGGTGGTGTTGCTCTGGGAATAATGGTAGGTGGCCCGGCCGATCTCCTCCTTCGCGTCGTAGAGCATGCCGAGGTTGGCCTCGGCCCCGAGCCGGAGCAACGTGGCCGGCCGCCCCCGGACGATCGCCGGATCCTGCGGGGGGAGCCTCAGCGATTGTTCGAAGAGGTCGATCGCCTGGTCGGGCATCTCGTCGTCGATCTGGGCCAGGCCGAGGTAGTAGGTCGCGAAGAGGTCGAGCGACTCCTGGATCTCCCGGATCGCCCGGGGGTCGATCTGCCCCTCGGCGGCCTGGGGGACGTTCCGCCGGAACCGGGCCCGGGTCAGCTCCTGCTTGGCGTCGGCCAGGTCGCCCCGGAGCTGCCGGAGCCGGGCGCCGAGCAGGGGGAACTGGGGGTCGAAGTAGAGGTTGACGAACTGGACCGCCCGGACGTAGGCGGGGTCGGTGAACAGGCGGAACTCGACGGTCAGCGGCAGCTCCCAGAGTTCCACCGCCTCCAGCCGGCCCCCCAGGGCCGAGGCCCAGGCCTCGCGCTGCTCGGCCGGATCCCGGTGCAGGACCATCCGGTTGGCCCCCGCCAGGTCGGCCTGCAGCAGCCCCATCTTGGGGGCGAAGTAGCCCCGGCTGGAGTCGAGGAAGACCCGGACCCGGCCCAGGTCGGCGGCCTCGGTCTCATACGGGATCGGCGGGTCGGGCAGGTCCAGGCGGTCGAGCACGCCCGGGTCGGTCGCCGCCTGCTCGAGGGTGGCGACCCCGCCGCCATCGGGGGCGGGGATCTCCATGCCGAGCCGGGCGTCGAACAGGTAGGGCACCCCGTCGACCAGGGCGGCGCAGGCCCAGTAATACGGCCGCTCCTGGACCTCGACCTTCGTCTCCTGTTCTCCCGCCTCGTCCCCGCCCCCCTCGGCTGCAGCTTCGGCTTCGACCTCGACCTCGACCTCGGTCGTGTAGCCGATCATCGCCGCGTCGACGCCGATCTGGCGGCAGAGGGCGAGGAAGACCCACGAGCGCTCGGCCCAGGCGTTGCCGGGGATCTCGGAGGCGAAGCCCCGGACGATCACGTCGTAGGGCCGGGTCGGCGCGGGCCGGATCCCCTGGCCCGCGAGGATCTCCGGGATCGGCGCGTCGGGGGGGACGAGCTGGACGTGCCGGACGGTCCAGTCGAAGAGCCGTCGGACGCGGTCGAGCGTCGTGCCCGGGCCGGCCACCCGGGAGGCGATGTTGTGGTAGAGCAGGCAGTCCTCGATGTGCCGGGCGTCCTTCAGCTCGAAGGCCCGGGCCTCGAAGTCCTCCACCTTGAAGGGGGACTTGGCCATCTCTTCCGTGAGGTACGACCCCGACTCGGGGGAGAGCCGGAACGCCTCGTCGGGGGTGCCCTTGAAGTACTGGTTGAGGTTGTCGGTGGCGATCCGGATGTTCTGGCCGCCCGGGGTCAGCGGGGCGCGCTCCAGCAGGCTGACGACGTTGCGGAGCAGGGCCTCCCGCATCTCCGGGTCCATCGCCACGCCCCGGAAGGGGTCCCTGGCGGCGGCCCCGCCCTCGGGGGCGTCGCCGGCCTCCCCGGGGGCGGCCTTCGGGGCGAATGCGCCCCCGGCCGCGGGGCCGGGGGGCCGGTCGTCGTCCCCCCCGCCGCAGCCGAGGGCCAGGATGCCGAGGGCCGAGGCCAGGCCGACCGGGCCGAGCCATCGAGGTGTTCGCCTTCGCCTTCGCACGGGGGTCGCTCTCCGGGTGCGTCGTCGTCGATGCGTTGCGTCGCGCCGCATCGCGCCGCAAGGGGGGCCTTGGGGGGAGACGGCCCCGCTCGGGCCGTCCCGGTGGCCCGGTCCGGCAGAGGGGGCGGGATCGATCGACCTATTGTGACCGATCCCGGGCCCCTCGGCGAGCCGGGGGCGCCGGGACTCGGCCCCGATCTCCTCAGCTACGCCCCGGGCCGCCCGATGGTTCGGGCGCCGCCCCCTCCTCGATCGCCGACCGGATCCGCAGGCAGGTCCGCAGCAACGCCGGCAGGTCGTCCAGCCTCAGGGCGTTCGGGCCGTCGGAGAGGGCCTCCTCGGGCCTCGGGTGGACCTCCAGGAACAGCGCGTCGACCCCGGCGGCCACCGCGGCCCTCGCCAGGTAGGGGATCATCTCCCGCTCCCCGGCCGTCACCCCCTGGCCGGCGCTCGGGAGCTGGACCGAATGCGTGGCGTCGAACACCACCGGGACGCCCGTGCCTTGCATGACCGGGATGGCCCGGAAGTCGTTGACCAGCCGGCCGTAGCCGAAGGTCGTCCCCCGCTCGGTGAGCAGGATGCCGACGGCCCCCGCCCCGGAGAGCTTGGAGACGACGTGCCCCATGTCCCAGGGGGCCATGAACTGCCCCTTCTTCACGTTCACCGGCCTCCCGGTGGCGGCGGCGGCCTCCAGCAGGTCGGTCTGCCGGGCGAGGAAGGCCGGGATCTGGAGCAGGTCCACCACCCCGGCGACGGCCTCGCACTGGATCGACTCGTGGACGTCGGTCGTCACCGGCAGCCCGGTCCTGGCCCTGATCCGCTCGAAGGTCCGCAGCCCCTCCTCGACCCCCGGCCCCCGGAAGCTCGACTTCGACGTGCGGTTGGCCTTGTCGAACGAGGCCTTGAAGACGACCGGGATCCCCAGCTCCTCACCCAGCTCGGCGAGGCGGTCGGCGATCCGGTCGGTCAGGTCCCCCGGCTCGATCACGCAGGGCCCGGCGATCAGGGCCAGCGGCCCCCCCCGGCCGATCCGGGTCTTCGGGCCGAGGCTCACGGGGTTCGGGGGGCTGGGCACGGCGGTCGTCCTCGATCGGCTCGGGGGGGCGGGAGCTGCCGGATCCGACCGGCCGGGCCACCCCTCCCGGGGGATCTTACCAGCCCCCGGCCCGCCGGCCAGCCCGGTCCGGTCCGGTCCGGTTCCCGGGTCGGGGTCCGGCCCGGCCCCCGACGACCACTGGCCCCGGCCCCCGGATCGGTGTAGGGTACACGATCGACCGCCGGGGACGGGCGCCGGGCCCGCACCGACCGAGTCGACCCCACCCGAGGGAGGACGACCCGACGATGCGCCTGCTGACCGTCGCCACCGATCGGGGCCCGAGGGCCTGCGCCGAGCACGCCGGCCGACTCGTCGACCTCAACGCCGCCGACCCGACCCTCCCGAACTCCGTCCGGGAGCTGATCGCCCTGGGGCCCGATCGGCTCTCCCGGGCCCGATCGGCCCTGGACCGGGCCCCGACGTCCTACGACCCGGCGTCGAGCCGGCTGCTCGCCCCGGTCCCCGACCCGAGGAAGATCATCTGCCTGGGCCTGAACTACCGGGACCACGCCATCGAGACCGGCGCCAAGATCCCCGAGGAGCCGATCCTCTTCAGCAAGTACCCCACCGCCCTGACCGGCCACAAGGCGCCGATCCTGCTGCCGAAGATCTGCCATGAGGTCGACTTCGAGGCCGAGCTCGTCTTCGTCATCGGCCTGCCCGGCCGGGACATCCCCCGGGACCGGGCGATGGACCACGTCGCCGGCTACGCGGTCGGCCACGACGTCTCGGCCCGGGACTGGCAGCTGGGCAAGCCCGGGGGCCAGTGGATGGCCGGCAAGACCTTCGACACCTTCGCCCCCGTCGGGCCCTCCCTCGTCACCGCCGACGAGGTCCCCGACCCCCACGCCCTGGGCATCCGGCTCCGCCTCAACGGCCGCCTGATGCAGGATTCCAGCACCTCGCAGCTCATCTTCCGGGTGCCCGAGACGATCGCCTACCTCTCCCAGATCATGACCCTGGAGCCCGGCGACCTGGTCTTCACCGGCACCCCGCCCGGCGTCGGCATGGCCCGCAAGCCCCCCGTCTGGCTCAAGCCCGGGGACGTCGTCGAGGTCGAGATCGACGGCCTCGGCACCCTCTCGAACCCGATCGAGGCCCGGCCCTGACTCGCCCGATCGATCGGCCCGGGCCCCCCGATCAACCCCGGGGGGCCCTCGCTTCCTGCTCGGCCCACGCGCGGTCTTCGGGGTGCAGGGGCAGATCCAGCGGGGCCCGGTAGTCGACCGACCGGACATACCGACCCCGATCGAAGGCGGTCTCGTACACCTCGGCCAGGTCGACGGCGATGTCCGGGTCCGGCGCCCTCAGGGGGATCGGCAGCATCGGCAGGCGGTGGCGCAGGGTCCAGGCGTAGACCTGGCAGTCCGGCCGCTGCTCCCACCGGGCGACGATCGCGAAGAAGTCCCCCGGCGGCAACGGGCGCCCCATCGGGATCCGCTGGCCGCCGACCAGCAGATCTAGCTCGACGAGGTGGACCTGCTGGCGGAGCACGGCGTTCCGCCTCGTCAGGTAGTCGCGACGATCCGGCTCGACCTTGTTCGCCGGGGAGAGCAGCTCCAGCACCGCGACGAGCTTCCGATCGGGTCGGTGGAGGATCTTCAGGAAGACCTCCCGGTCTTCGTCCAGGATCACCGTCGGGATCGTCTCCGGGTCGAGCGTCGCGACTCCCGATGCGGCTCCTTCCGGTCTTCGTGTCGCGTGCGTGACGGCGATGTCCGGCCGGATCAAGTAGTTCTTGTCCGTCTCGACGTCGACGAGTTTGACCCGCTCCTCGACCCGTACTTCGTATTCGTCGGGCAAACGATTGGCGAGGGCCTCCTGCCAGTAGTTCAGGAATTTCAGGTGGAACTCGGGCCAGTAGCCCTGCGCCTCCAGGTACGGATCAACTCCGGGGAACGGTCCGGGCATCGCTTCGAACCCCCAGTCAAGGCACCCCGATCGGGCCGACATTCCTCCCCCCCATCCTATCGCTTCGGCCGGCCCAGGTCGCGTCGATCCTGCCCCTCGACGACCGCGATCGGGCTTTGCCGATCGGGCGGCGGGCCTGATATCCTGGCACCTCGGACCGAGAACCGCCCGTGTGCCCCCGGAGCGATCCCCATGATCGGCCTCGCCGCCCTGCTCCCGATCCTGCTCGCCTCACCGGGGCCGGACGACGGCGCCCCCGGTCGCCCGGACGATCTCCGACGCCATCAGGGCACCTGGGCCGTCGTCCGGTCGATCCGGGACGGCGAGGAAGGCCCGGTCGACGCGATGAAGGAGATCACCCGGGTGGTGGAGGGGGATCGGGTCGTCTGGGAGCGATCGGGGGAACCGTTCGCCGCCACCCGGTTCGAGCTCGACCCTGACGCCGACCCGAAGGCCATCGACCTGATCCCCGAAGGGGGGCCGAACCGGGGGGAAAAGGTCCTGGGAATCTACGCCTTCGAGGACGACCTGCTCGTCCTCTGCACCGCCGACGCCGGCCGTCCCCGGCCGACCTCCTTCGAGGCCGGGCCCGGCAGCGGCACCACGCTGATGACCTTCCGGCGCCTCGATCCGGCGGACGCCCCCCCGCCGGGCGACTCCCCCTGACCTCCCCTCTTGCCGGGGTCGGGGCCTTGCCCACCGGGCGATCGGGCGGGACAATGAAGTTCGAATGTTCAACCCGGCCGCCCCCCCTTCGCGGCCGGGAGCGGTCGGCCCCTCGCCGATCCGTCCGAACCCGGTCCCCCCGATGACTTCGCCGAGCCTCGGCCCGCCCCGACCCCCCTCGGGGCCCCCGGCCGGGTCGCAGGAGTGCGCCGAGCGATGACGAACCCGTCCGACCCCCTCGATCGGCTCGACCAGCCGTTCTCGGCCCCCTTCGTCCATCGCCTCCGCTTCACCCGGGACGTGCTGGGGGCCGACTCCGAGACGCTGGCCGAGCTGCTCGAACCCTCCGGGGACCGCCCGGCCCGGGTCCAGTTCTGGGTCGACGGCCACGTCCTCGACGCCCGCCCCGGCCTGCTCGCCGACCTCCGGGCGTTCACCGAGCGCCTCTCCGGCCGGATCCGGCCCGTCGGCGACCCGGTCGTCGTCCCCGGCGGCGAGGCGATCAAGAACGACACCCAGGGCCTGGAGGGGATGCTGCGGTCCTTCAACGAGGCCGACCTCGACCGCCGCAGCTACGTCGTCGTCGTCGGCGGGGGGGCGGTGCTGGACGCCGTCGGCTTCGCGGCGGCGATCGCCCACCGGGGCATCCGCCTCGTCCGGCTGCCGACGACCACGCTGGCCCAGGCCGACTCCGGGGTCGGGGTCAAGAACGCGGTCAACCTCTTCGGCAAGAAGAACTGGCTCGGCGCCTTCGCCGTCCCCTGGGCGGTGGTCAACGACGAGGCCCTGCTCGAGACCCTGCCCGACCGCGACTACGTCTCCGGCTTCTCCGAGGCGGTCAAGGTCTCGCTCCTGAAGGACCCGATCGCCTTCGACCGGATCGCCCGCACCGCCCGCCGGATCGCCCGGCGCGACCCCGAGGCCGTCCGCCCCGTCATCCGGGACTCGGTCCGGATGCACCTGGACCACATCACCCGGGGCGGCGACCCCTTCGAGGCCCTGGAGGCCCGCCCCCTGGACTTCGGCCACTGGTCGGCCCACAAGCTGGAGCCGCTCAGCGGCTTCGCCCTGCGGCACGGCGAGGCCGTCGCCATCGGCGTGGCCATCGACACCGTCTATTCCTCCCTCGTGCTCGGCCTCGATCCGGGCGTCGCCGACCGGGTCGTCCGCTGCCTGGCCGACCTGAACCTGCCGCTGGACGACCCTTCGCTGGACGACACCGACCACCTCTTCCTCGGCCTGGAGGAGTTCCGGCAGCACCTCGGCGGCCGGCTCACCCTGACGATGGTCCCCGCCGTCGGCCGGCCGGTCGAGGTCCACGAGGTCGACTACGAGGCCATGACCCGGGCGATCGCCCGGGTCCGCACCCTGGCCCGACGGCTCGGCACCCCCCGGGTCCCCCGCCTCGACCCCCCGCCGCACCCCGGCGGCTGCGCCCGGCCCTCGGAGGAGGCCCGGCTCGGGCTCGACCGCCCCGGGTCGGTGCTCTGGTCGGGCCGCTGAGCCCGGGGGCGCCAGGGCGGTTTCCTTCTGGACTAGCGTCAATGACCGGCCGGGGTTATATCCATCCGGTGTGGCCGATGACATCGGGAGGCCGCCTCATCAGGACCCAGGCATGGAAGCCCAGCCCCCGCTGATGGAACTCCTTCAGGACATCCCTGATCCGCGTCGGCGCCGGGGCACGCGTCATCCGCTGCCCGCCCTGCTCGCCCTGGCCGTCGTCGCCATGCTCGCCGGCATGGCCGGCTACGAGGCCATCGTCCAGCACGGCAAGCAACGCGGCTGGGACTTCCTGCAGCAGCTCGGCTTCACCACCCGCAAGGGCCTCTGCAAGGCCACCTACTCGCGCGTCTTCCGCCGCATCGACGCGGCCGACTTCGAGGCCCGGGTCGCCGGCTGGATCCGCGGCCGGCTGGGGCCCGACGAGGCGGCCGAGCACATCGCCCTGGACGGCAAGGCCGCCCGGGGCAGCCGCGACGGGGCGGCCCCCGGGGCCCACCTGGTCGCCGCCTACGCCCCGCGGGCCCGGGCGGTGCTGGCCCGGTTGCGGGTCGACGCCAAGACCAACGAGCACAAGGCCGCCCTGGAGCTGCTGGGGGTGCTGCCGCTGTCCGGCACGGTCGTCACCGCCGACGCGATGTTCACGCGCCGCGACGTCTGTCAGGCGATCGTGGCGCGGGGCGGCGACTACGTCCTGCCGGTCAAGGAGAACCAGCCGACGCTGGCCCGCGCCATCGAGGCCGCCTTCGCCGGGCCCCCGCCCGGGCTTTCCCCCCCGGCAGGCCGCCCGTCGTGAGGCCGGATTCGAGCGGGCCCGCCAGATCGACAAGGGGCATGGGCGGATCGAGGAGCGGTCGATCGAGGTGACCGCCGCGCTCGGGGAGTACCTCGGCTCGGACTGGCCGGGCCGCGTGCGGGTCTTCCGGCTGAGACGGGTCCGCAAGGTGGGCGGGAAGGTCGAGGCCGAGGTGGTCCTGGGGATCACCAGCCTGGGCCCCGAGCGGGCCGACGCGGCGGAACTGCTCCGGCTGACGCGGGCCCACCGGGGGATCGAGAACGGGCTGCACGGCGTCCGCGACGGGACGTCCCGCGAGGACGCCAGCCGGATCCGCAGGGGCGGCTCGGCCCAAGTCATGGCGATCCCGCGCAACGTGATCATCTTCTGCCTGGGCCGGTCGGGCCATCGGAACGCGGCCGCCGCGACGAGGCATTACGTCTGTCACCCCGAGGAGGCAATCGAACTCCTGTCAACTCCAAGATGAGAATGAAACGGCCCTGCCGGGGGCGCCGGTCGCGTGGAAGCCCGGGCCGGATTGCGGTACGATCGGGGTTTCTTCCACCCCCCTCCGCCAACCGAACCAGGCCCGACGGTCCCCCCCGCCATGCCCCGACGCCGATCCCTCGTCGACACGACGGGGACGTTCTCCCTGCTGGACGACCTGACCCCCCCGCTGCGCTGGCCCGAGTTCTTCGGCGACGACCGCCCCGTCGAGCTGGAGGTCGGCCCCGGCAAGGGCGTCTTCCTCGCCCACGCCGGGGCCGAGCAGCCGGGGACCAACTTCGTCGGCGTCGAGCTGGCGAAGAAATACGCGATCATCTCGGCGGCGAGGGCCGTCAAGGCGGGGCTCGACAACGTCCGGGTCGTGGCCGGCGACGCCCAGAAGTTCCTCGACGACTTCGTGCCCGACCGCTCGGTCGAGATCCTGCACGTCTACTTCCCCGACCCCTGGTGGAAGAAGCGGCACCGCAAGCGCCGGGTCGTCAACGCCCGGTTCGTCGACCGCGCCTCGAAGGTCGTCAAGCTCGGCGGCGAGCTGCGGGTGATGACCGACGTGGAGGAGTACTTCCGCGAGATCCTCGACCTGCTGACCCCCCACCCCGCCTTCGAGCCCATCGACGAGTCCCGCGTCGAATCCGGCGACGCCTGGCAACTCCAGACCAACTTCGCCAACAAGTTCCGCATCGAGGGCCGCCCCTTCTTCGGCGAGCGCTACCGCGTCCTGGAGCCCTGAATCGGGGGTCACTCATCCCGGATCGCGCGAACGACTCACACGCGTGGAGGGTGCCATTGGTGGCATGCCCCCAGAGTCGGCCACCGACAAGTGCCACCCACACAGGGTGCCACTGGCTCCGCCAGTGTCTGCGTCCACTCGGCACTGAAGGAGCCAGTGGCACCCAGATCAAGACTCCTCGCCAGTGCCACCCTGCCGATTTGTTGTCTGGATGCATGGGCTAGTTTGAAATTGCACTGGAGTGCTCGACGTCATTGCAAAGAGGGGTAACAATTATGTTGTACGCACTTCTTGGGTTGGTTTCTCTCGCTTCGATCGCGTTCGGTCTCTATGGAATGCTAAAGAAGCAAGACCTCGAGACTATGATCGCACGCCTCAATAAAGAACAGGAGGCAATGCGACAGGAACTGACAGAGCTAGATCGGATAAGAAATATACCAAATATAATTAAAAAATGTAAGCAGTTGAAAGCTCGTGCCGAAGCTAAGATGAAAGCTGCCCAAGTTCGGGCCGACCAACTGATCGCCGGAGCGGAAGAACGTGCGGCGACTCGGATGCAAGAGCTAACCCGCGAGGCGGAGGGAATGGCGGCTGGCGCCAAAGAGTCTCTCCGAGTCACAAAGGCCCAATCCGCAGCACTCCTCGAAGAAGCCGAATCCAAGGCAAAGGAAATCACCCGCGAGGCGAGGAAGGAGGCCAAGGAGAAGACCCGAAAGGTCGAGGAGACGTTGGCTTTGGCCGTAGATTATGCGGCCGAGATCAGGATGATGGCTGATAAGCGGGCTGAGGCGATTGCCGACAAAGCATATGAGTCACTTCGGCTTCATGACCATTATGCGGATACGGTACAAGCATACAAGAATACGGTGGACGGCTATCTGGGCACGTATGCGGTACCGGCTTCCCATCTTCTTGACGAACTCGCTGATGAATTCGGATTCCACAAAGCCGGCGAGCGCTTGAAACTGGCCAGGCAACGCACCAGGATCATGGAGGAGAGCGGCGAGGCCGCCGATTGCAACTATCCGCCGGGGTGGAAGCGAGACTACGCGATCAACTTCGTCCTCAGCGCCTTCAACGGCAAGGTTGACTCCATCCTGTCACGGGTCAAGCCTTCCAACCAAGGGAAGCAGATCCAGGAAATTAAAGATGTGTTCTCGCTGGTAAACCATAATGGAAACGTGTTCAAGGGGGCGAGAATCCACGGGGAGTTCCTCGAATCCAGGCTCGACGAATACAAGTGGGCCGTAGCCATCCAGCGATTAAAGGACAAGCAACGCGAGGAGCAGCGGGCCATCAGGGAGCAGGTTCGCGAGGAGGAGAAGGCGAGGAAGGAACTCGAACGGGCACTCAAGCAGGCACGTCGGGACGAGGAGCTTCTATCAAGGGCACTGGAGCAGGCCAGACTCGAATTCGAGCATGCGACCATTGAAGAGAAGGGAGTGTACGAGGCTCGACTCAATGAACTAAGCGCGAAGCTCGCGGATGCGGAAGAGAAGAATAGAAGGGCCGTATCCATGGCTCAGCAGACAAAATGTGGGCATGTGTACATAATATCGAATCCTGGATCGTTTGGAGGCGACGTCTTCAAGATCGGGCTCACCCGGAGACTGGAGCCCATGGACCGGGTCCGAGAACTCGGCAACGCCTCTGTCCCATTCGGTTTCGATGTCCATGCGATGATCTATTCGGAGGATGCCCCAGCCCTTGAGGCTTCGCTCCACAGGAAGTTTCTCCCGATGCAGGTTAACAAAGTTAATCGGCGGAAGGAGTTCTTCCGAGTCGGGATTCACGCCATCAAAGCAGCTCTCGACGAGATGGGCCTCCAAGCGAGGTGGACATTGACAGCGGAGGCTAGGGAGTACAAGGAGACACTCACACTCGAAAACGCCATGCGAGATGATCCCCAGCTCAGGAGTAAATGGCTTGAAGAGCAGGCGGCACTGGAGCAGAGTGCTGTCCTCGGGGATGAGGAGGAAGATGACAGCATCATCGAGGAAGAAGGGGAGGTAGAAGCTCTACCCTGATATCCAAGGAACATCCGATCTTCGCGGGTGGCCCCGACACCGTCCCCGGTACCGGGCGGCGCAGCCGCAAGAGGGCCGTGGACGAGCGAGGGGCGTCCTCCGGGCCGACCCCTCCGACCGCCTCGTGTCGCTTCGCGACCCGGACACCGCGGACGGTGTCCGGGCCACCCGCGGGGCGTTGCATGACGACAACGTCGGTGCCATTGCTGGTTGCCCAAGGCGGTCGGGCCCATTAGGGTGTCGGGGCGACCCGGCCGTGCCGGGGCGTTTGCGGGCGGAGTGCCCGACTCCCAGGAGGACAGGATCATGGCCCGATCGCTCCCGATCGCCCTGGCGCTGACGCTGTTCGTCTCGGACTCGGCGGTTTCGGCGACCGTCACGTATTCGATCTCGGGCCTCGCCAGCGGCTCCGTCGCCGGCAACCCGTTCGACGACTCGAGCTTCGTGATCGAGGTCCTCGCGGACGCCGACGACGTGACCCGGATCGACGGGGTGGGCCCGAACGGGGACGACGTCGTCTTCGCCGTGCAGGCCCTCGTCGCCTCCATCTCGATCGAGGGCGTGGGCTCCGGCACGATCGACGAGGAGATGCTCGTCTTCGTCAACCAGACCAGGCAGGGGGCCGGGTTCTCCCTCGGTCGGGTGCCCGACCTGTCGACGATCTCCGACCTCATCGATGTCGAGGATCCGGGCTTCTCCTCCTTCGACCTCACGGGCCCGTTCGGGCCGGTGGTCGACCCGGCCCCGATCCTGTTCGCCGCCTTCAACGGGATCGCGACGACGCTCGGCCCGATCACCGTGTCCTCGCTGGAAGGGCCGGCGACCTTCACCGCCTCGACCGCCATCCCCGAGCCGTCGAGCCTCGCGCTGCTCGCCCTGCCGGCCGTCCTGGCGGCGGGCCGGCTCTCCCGAAGGGCGGGGCGACGGGCCTGATCCCGGGTCGCCCGCCACCGTCGCTGCGGCGGGCCGGGCCTGCTGGGCGCGAGGTCAGGCGTCGGCGAGTTCTTCCGGATCCTCGGCCTGTGGCTTCGAGTCGTCGCGGCCCGCGATGATCCGGAGATCCTTCGCGATCCGTTCGAGCGATTGCGAGACGCTCCACAGCGAAACGACCGCGAGGATGATGGCCACCGCGATGACGGGCTCGAACATCGATTACCTCCCGGGTCTCCTGGTTGCCTGGAGTGTCTGAGGGGATTCGATCACCTCGGATCGATCTTGGGTGAGCGGCCGGATCCTCGATGATTCGACGGATTCGGCCGTGATCGGCTGTATCATCGCCCGGCGCTCGCCCCAGGTCCACGGCCGCCGCACCCCCGGCAACCCCGCCTGGGGATGCCCCGATCCGCGGGGAAAGGTCCCAATGCCACCGGACGACACGACACCGACCGGCGAGGTCGCGTCTCTCGGCCTGCGCCGATTGTCCGGGAAAAGTGACTACGGCCGGCGATTTCCTCGATGGTTAAGGGTATGGGGCTCGTGTGCCTGGCGCGCCGATCCCCAGGCCGAACCCCGAGCCCCCATCCTGGACCCGCACCATGGCCAGCCTGAAGCAGACGATCGCCAACCGGATCAACAGCCTCAAGTCCACCGGGCCCCGGTCGGCGGGGGGGAAGCAGCGGGCCTCCCGCAACGCCACCTCGCACGGGCTGTCCCGGCTGCCGAGCACGCCACCGGCGTTGATGGCGAAGGCCATCGCCGATCGGATGGCCGCCTGGAAGGGGGCGTATCGGCCGGTCGGGGAGGCCCAGCAGTGGCATTTCGAGCAGTTCTGCGCCGAGTCGGTCCGGCTCGACGCCTGCAGGTGTCGCATCCTCGCCGCCCGGGCCGAGGCGGCCGAGCGGGCCGCCGAGAGCTGGGACGACGACCGGTCGGCCGAGGTCGCCGCCCTGGCCGCCAGGCTGGCCGACGCCCCGGAGGTCATCCAGCCGAAGCTCTTGCAGTCGAGGCACGGCGTCCTCTGGCTGGTCGAGCGCTGGGGGGACGTGGCCGCCGAGGTGGCCCGGCTCGACGGGTGGACGCCGGAGGTCTGGTTCCTCGCCCTGGACCTGCTGGGCGTGCCGGTCGAGGGCCGTCGGCACTCGGGCCCCTGGGACCTGGACCCGGCCGACGGCACCGCCGGGCCCGGCCTGGAGCTGGCCCGAGACGGCGTCGAGGCGCTCAAGGCCCGGCTGGAGGGCTACCTCGACGCCCGGGACGCCCGCCACCGCGAGGCCGCCGAGGCCGGGCTCGACCCCGATCGGTCGCCCGAGGTCCGCCTGCTGGAACGCTACGCGGCCGACGCCCGCCGCCAGGTCGCCCGCAACCGCGACGAGCTGCGACGGCTCCAGGCCGAGGCCGCCCGGGCCCCGTCCCCGTCGGCCCCCGCCTCCACGAGGCCGACCCCCGATGGCCCCCCCGGCCCCCGCCCCGACCGAACGGCCCGGTGGCCCCGGCCGACACCGGCGACCGTCATCCCCGAGCCCCGATCGGCCCCCGCGTCCACCTCTCCCGACCCGACCCCGAGCCCGAATCCCAGCCCGAACCCCAGCCCCAACCCGAACCGGACGCCGAGCCCGAGCCCGAGCCCGGCGCCGATGGTCTCGGAGCCGGGCCGGGTCCGGGTCGCGTCCCCGACGCTCCCGACGACGGCCCCGGCCTCGATCGCCGACCGCCTCCGGGATCGCTCGACGCCGAACAACCGGCGGGCCCGGCGTGCCCTGGCCGCCGCCGCCCGACGCTCCTGAGGGCCCGCCCCGGAGCCCTCGGCGATCGGCCGCCTCCCCGATCGATCCGCCCCGAGCCGCACCCGATCCCGCCCCGACCCGATCGCCCCGACAGGTCCCCTCCGGGCCCGTCCTCGGGGATCCTCCGCGCCGGGCGTCCCCGGGCCCTCCCCCGGGCCCGCCGGGCGGCCCCCGATGGGCTCCGATCGACCCCACTCGACCCCCGGCCGACCGGCCCGACGGACCCGGCCCGGCGAGGGTTTCGAATCGAAGCCAATCCCCCGGAGACCCGGTCCTGGAGACGACTTGAGGGGAACGCCGGCCCCTGGGGTGGCCGGGGTCGGCCCGAGCCCGGCCACCCCGGGACCCCGACGACCTCGCATCGAGTCGACCCGAGATGAGACCCCCATCCCGAGTGATCTGGCCCGGAATCGCCCGGTCGGGTAGGCTCCCTCGCCCGGGGTCCGGACGATCGGGGGGGCACGGAGGCCGAGGCCATGAAGATCCAGCATCCCTTGCTGTTCTCGGCGGTCGGCAGCGCCGGGGCGTGGGCGATCCGTCGCCTGGTCGGCTCGAACCGGTTCCACTTCCGGTACGAGGACCCGATGGCCAACCCGGAGGTCGCCCGGCGGCTGGGCACCCGCTACATCTACGCCTTCTTCCACGAGGTCATGCTCTTCCCGGCCTACTACTGGGCCTGGCCGGAGATGCAGATCCTCATCAGCGACCACCGGGACGGCGAGTACATCACGCGGGTCGTCAAGAAACTGGGCTTCGGCGTCGTCCGGGGGTCGACCACCCGGGGGGGGGCCCGGGCGCTGAAGGAGATGATCGCCCGGATCGACCGGGGCCACCTCTGCGTCACCCCCGACGGCCCCCGGGGGCCCCGCCGGCACGTCCACCAGGGGATGATCTACCTCTCGGCCAAAACCGGCTGGCCGATCGTCGGCGCCGGGATGGCCTTCCGCCGCCCCTGGCGGGCGAAGAGCTGGGACCGCTTCGCCGTCCCCGGCCCGGGACGCCCGGCCTGCTGCGTCGTCCCCCCCCCGGTGGCCGTCCCCGCCGACGTCGACCGCGAGGGCATCGAGCACTACCGCCGGGAAGTCGAACTGCGGATGAACCGGGCCACCGACGAGGCCGAGGCCTGGGTCGAGCACCTCTGATCCGGCCCGCTTCAGGCCGGGGGCCCCGCCATCGGCGGGAAGATCGAGGCGACCGGGCACCGGAACCCCGGCAAGACCGGCTCGGCGTCCAGCTCGTCGTCGAGCCCGAGCACCCGGATCGACGTCGGGCTGTCGTAGACGTAGACCTGCCGGGGCTTCGGCAGGACGAGCCAGACCCGGGTCGACCCGGCGGCCAGGAAGTCGAGGACCCGGTCCATCACGTCCTCGATCGGGTCGGTCGGGCTGACGACCTCGACGGCGAGGTCGGGCACCACCTCCCAGCCGTTGTCCCGGGGGATCGGCCGGTCGAGCGGCCATCGCCCGGCCGAGACGAAGGCGACGTCGGGGCGGCGGCGGAGCAGGGGGGATTTCCGCAGCGTGAAGAGCATCTCGCTCACGACCGAGCCGGGAGTCTGCTCGTCGGCGAATGCGGCGATTCGGAACTGGATCCGAGACACGACCCAGACGGATTCGGTCCCCATGGGGGGCAGCTCCACGAGTTGGCCGTCGACGACCTCGGTGAAGGGCTCGGGGTCGTCGGGCCGGAGATCGGCGGCGATCGGCGAGGCGGTCGACATGGCGGGGGCTCCCGGGAGGGCGTCGAGGACGGGAGGGCCGACGGTCCTCATCCACCCTACCAGAACGACGGCCCCCGGGGGAGCGTCGGCCCGCGTCCCATGCGGGATCGCGCGTTGACTCGCCGGCGAGTGGATCCCACAATGGAGGAGTGTCGGCGGAGGCGCGGGCCGTCGCATCCCCTTGCTCATGAACAATTCATCGAAGCCGGGTGGCCGGACCGATCGGACCTGACGCCCTCGACGGCCGGCCGACGCTCGACGACGGACCCCCCCCCCTCTCCCACCCCCGAGGCGACCGAGACGCCGCGCCGGAGTCCTGGCAGGACCATGCAACCCGATCCCCACCTGTCCGACAACTGCACCCGCTGGAAGCCCGTCTACGAGGACCTGCTCCGCATCGTCCTCGCCAGCGGGGCGCACGGCCAGCTCGTCGACCTCCGGGAGCCGCTCCGGCGCGTGGTCAAGTCCGACCGCCCGCTGGTGATGATGTGCCCGCACCCCGACGACGGGGCCATCACCGCCGCCTGCCTGCTCCACGAGTTCGCCGTCGAACGCGGCCTCCCGGTCATCGAGGTCCTGGTCTTCGCCGGGGAGCGCAACGTCGACGCCCCCTGGCTGAACAACCAGAAGAAGGTCACGGTCCGCGAGAAGGAGTTCCGCCTGGAGTGCGACGTGCTCGGCGCCGAGCCCGTCTGCTGGGACCTGGACGCCTACCGGTCCCCCGGCTACCGCCCCACCGCCGCCGACCTCGACAAGATCGTCGGCTGGTTCGACCAGCGCAAGCCGGGGGCCCTGATCATCCCCCCGGCCACCGACGCCCACATGGCCCACCGGATGACCCGGTGCTTCGCCGCCATCGGCCTGATCGGCGCCGGGCTGTCCGACGCGCTGGTCCTCAGCGGCTGGACCCCCTGGGGCCCGCTCCCCCAACCCAACGCCTTCTTCACCTACGACGAGCAGGCTGAGCGCACCAAGGAGTGGGCGATCAACTGCCACGCCTCCCAGGTGAAGCTGACCGATTACACCGAGTTCTGCAACCACCTCGGCCGCGCCTACGCCGCCCTGACCCGGGAGTGGTCCGAGGGCCACCGGATCGCCGGCGGCCGCTCCCCCCGGGCCGACGAGCACGCCGCCGGCGTCGAGCTGTTCCGGATCGAGGCCTTCGACCCCTCGCGGGCGGACCTGATGGCCAGCGACCCCATCCAGGTCGCCCTCGGCATCCTCGGCGGCCACCTCGACCCGGAGAGCGTCCGGGAGGTCCTCCCGGCGACGGCCTGAGCCCGGCCCGGCCCGGCCCACCCGTCCGGGCCGGGGCCATCCCGCCCCCGGCGCTCAAGGTGCGGGGGACTGCGGATCGTCGGCCCGGCAGAAGAGGGCCGGCGGCGGCGAGTCGGGGCCGGAGCCGGTCACGAAGATGTCGGCGTCGATCCCGGCGATCGCCAGGGTGGCCTTGAAGAGCATGGCCACCACCCGGCCCCGGCGGGGGCCCTCCCCGGCGGTGAGCTCGATGTCCTGGCCGAGCTCGGGGACCTCGTCCTCCCGCCTCAGCTCGCCGCTCCAGTGCCCGGGCGGGTCGCCCGGCAGGGGATAGCGGATCCGCAATCGCGCCATCGGCGGTGCCTCGATCAGGTTCAATGGCCCGGCCCGGCCTGGCTCCATTCTACGGGCGAGATCCGCCGCCGCATAGGACCCCGGGGCGGGGTTCCCTCCCCGGTGATCGCTGCCGTATGCTGGAGCCTCCCCACCCGACCGCCGGGCCCGGACCGTCCGGCCACGCATCCCACCAACCCGACCGAGAACGATGCCCGACCCCGCCCGCACCCTCGAATCCCACGGCGCCCCGGTCCTGATCTTCGACGACCGCTCCCTCGCCTGCCTGGCCGCGGCCGATCGGATCGCGGCGACGATCCGAGCGGCGACCGACGCCCGGGGCAAGGCCGTGCTCGGCCTGGCGACCGGCGGAACGCCGATCCCGGTCTACGAACGGCTGGTCGGGCTGCACGAGGCCGACGGCCTCTCCCTCGCCGGGGTGACCAGCTTCAACCTCGACGAATACTACCCCATGTCCCCCCTCGACCCGCGGAGCTACCGGTCCTACATGCACCGGCACCTGTTCTCGAAGGTCGACCTGGCGCCGAACCGGGCCCACCTGCCCGACGGCACCGTGCCCGAGTCGGCCCTGGAGGCCTACGGCGAGGCGTACGACCGCTGGATCGCCGCCGAAGGGGGCCTGGACCTGCAACTGCTCGGCCTCGGCCGCAACGGCCACGTCGGCTTCAACGAGCCCGACGGGATGGCCGTCGACCGCGCCCTCGATTTGCCCACCCGGCCCGTCTCCCTGCACCCGACGACCATCGCCGACGCGGCGAAGGACTTCGGCGGCGAGGAGCACGTCCCCCGCAGGGCGCTGACGATGGGCACGGCCTCGATCCTGGCCGCGCGGTCGATCCTCGTCCTCGCCTTCGGCTTGAACAAGGCCGAGGCCGTGGCCCGGTCCCTCTCCGGGCCGATCACCGCCGAGGTCCCCGGCTCGCTGCTCCGATCGGCCGGCGACCGGGTCACCTGGCTGCTCGACCCCGAGGCCGCCTCCGACCTCCGCTGAGGCCGACCGCCCGGCCCTTCTCCGATCCCGGCCGCCCGTCATCGGCCCCTCCCCGGGCTCCCGTCTCCCCCGCCCGGCCGGACCGCCGCCGGCCCCCCCGACGGCCCGCTGCCCAGGCGACCGGCCCGGCCGAGCCGGACTCCCCCCCACCGCACCCCGCCGCGGCCCGGCGCCGATCTCCCCATCGTCGCGCCGATCGGTCCGCAACCCGGAGGTCCCCGGCGGCGCGTCGAATCGCCCTGCGCCCGAGAGGGCGGACGCGTGATGCCGCATCGCCTGGAAGACGTGCGTTCGGGTCGCCGGCGTGGCCGGGGCCTCGCCGGCGAGGCCCCGGCCACCCGACGGTCACCGAGCCGGGCGATCCCGGTTGGCTCTCCGGGGCGAAGGCGGATCCGGGGAAAATCGAGGGGTCGCGCAACGCCGGGCGGTGGCCGCGATAGAGAGGGTGAGCGGCCGACGGGACCGGTGGCCGCGAGCAAGGGATGGGGCGGCTCGACGCGTCTCCAGGGAATGCAAGCGCGGAGATAAAAAATGTTGAATCGCATGTTCGCGCTTATGGGATCGATGGGCACGCCCGGGTCCGCCCGGCGCCCACGGGCGGCCCGCCCCGGCGTCGACCTCCTGGAGGGCCGTGACCTGCCCTCGACCGCCTCCCTCGGCCTGGACGCGATCGCGACGGCGGCCCCGATCCCGCCGGTTGCCGTCTCCTGGCCGCAGCCGATGCAGCTCAATAGCTTGACCATGACCATCACGTCGACCAACGAGGACGGCATGGGCCACCCGCCGTTCGAGCTGTCCGACGAGCAGGCGCCGATCCTGATCCAGGAGCCGGATGCGATGCTCGGCTGATCGGGGCGATCTTGGCGGGCCGGGGACCGTGGGGGACGTTGCGGGGAGACCCGGCGACGCCCCCGAAGGTCCCCGGGAAGGGGGGGGCCTGCCTCAGCCGCCCGGGGGCGTCCCGGCGGTCTCGACGCCGTCGAGCCCGCCCAGCCGGTCGGCCACCTCGTCGAGCCGGGCCCGGGCCTCGGGGTCTCCGGGCCGGGCGTCGAGGGCCCGGCGCCGGGCGTCGAGGGCCTGCCGGAGCCGCTCCCGGGCGGCGTCGGGGGCGG
This sequence comes from Tautonia plasticadhaerens, assembly GCF_007752535.1. Taxonomy (GTDB): domain Bacteria; phylum Planctomycetota; class Planctomycetia; order Isosphaerales; family Isosphaeraceae; genus Tautonia; species Tautonia plasticadhaerens. Next base: position 7,671,263 of record NZ_CP036426.1, on the reverse strand, counting down.
GGGAGGGGGGGGCCAGCTCGATCCGGGCGATCAGCTCCAGCGCGTCGGCCAGCGGGGCCCACGCCTCGGCCGCCGTCCCCAGCCTCGGGGCGATCGGACCCATCAGCGCCCGGGCCGCCTCGGCGTCCCCCCGGGCCTCGACGGGGCGTCCGACGCGCTCCCGCAGCCCGGCCCGGGCGGCGAGGGCGTCGGCCAAGGTGGCCTGGAACTGCCAGAAGTCCCGATGGCGAGCCACGAGCGACTCGAGCCCGGGGATGGCCGCGTCCAGCAGCCCCATCGCCTCGGAGTCCCTCGCCTCTCCCCGGCCCGAGAGCGATCGGGCTCGGGCGGCGGCGATCCAGCCGAAGGAGTGGTCGACGTCGGGGATCTCCAGGCCGTCGAGCGCCCGGGAGACCTCCTCCATGCGGCCGAACGCCCGCCGGAGCTGCCGGTCGGCCTCCTCGGGCTCGTCGAGCTGCCTCAGCGCCGAGGCCAGGTCGTGCCGGGCGGAGACGAGGAAGAGCTGGTCGAACAGGGGGAGGTAGCGTCCCGACGAGACCCGATCGAGGAGCGTCGGCAGGGCGAGGTCGGCCTGGGGCTCCAGGCGACCGATCGCCTCCCGGCAGGAGTCCCGGGCTTCCTCGGGCCGTCCCAGCGCCAGCGAGGCCGCCCCCCGGAGTGAGAGGACCCGGGCGAGGGTCCGCTGGTAGCGGGGGTCGGTCTCGGTCTCGGTTTCGGTCCGGAGGGCATTCTCCCGGGCCAGCACCAGGGCTCGATCGAGCAGGTCCACGGCCCGCCTGGGGTGGCCGAAGAGGATCTCGGACTCGGCGGAGTCGGCGATCGCCTCGGCCAGCAGGTCGCGGTCTCGGAGCGGTCGAGCCCCCGGGTGGTCGGCCAGGGCGGAGAGGATCGCGACCGATTCCCCATACAGCGGCCCGGCCTGGTCGGGGGAGCCGGTCAGGCGATAGAGGTTGGCCAGGCGCCGGGCGATCATCCCCGAATCGCGCTGGACTTCGGGGTCGTCGGGCTCCCGCTCGCGGAAGCTCCGGAGGAACGACTCGGCGACCTGCAGGAAACGGGCGCGGTCGGCGGGGGCCTGCTGGGCGATGAGCCGGCGGTCGCCGAAGGTGACGAGCTGGTCGATCAGATCCAGGCCCACCTTCAGGTGCTCCCTCGCGTGACGACGGGCGTCCTCGGCGACGATCCTGGCCCGATCGGCCCGCTCCCGCTGCCGGCCGACGACCACCAGCCCCACGGCCAGGCCGAGGAGCGTGGCCAGCGTCAGGGCGGCCGACGCGGCCACCAGGGCCTGGTGCCGCTTCCCCCAGCGGAGCAGGCGGGCGGGGACCGGGTCCCGGTAGGCCGAGACCGCCTCGCCGGCCATCCAGCGTTCCAGGTCGCGGGCCAGGTCCCGGGCCGACCCGTAGCGGTCGCCCGGCTCCAGGCTCATCGCCCGCCGGCAGATCGCGTCGAGGGCCCGGGGGACTCGGGGCTCGACGACGATCGGCGGGTCGATCTCCCCCCGGACCACCCGGGCGAGCACCTCCTTGGGGCGACCGACGGCCGGCGGCTTGCCGGTGAGCACGGTGTAGAGCGTGGCGCCGAGGCTGTAGACGTCGCTCGCCCGGGTCAGCTCGTCGTGCCGGCCCCTCGCCTGCTCGGGGCTCATGTAGGGGGGCGACCCGAGCGTCTCGCCGACGGCCGTCGGCAGCTGGACGCTGTCCATCGGCACCGGACCGACCCGCTCGGTGGGGGGGGGCCCGGCCGCCTCGCGCGGCCCGCCCGGCTCATCCGGCCGGCCGACGACCTTGGCCAGGCCCCAGTCGATGATCAGGGTCTCGCCGAAGGGGCCGAGCATGACGTTGCTCGGCTTCAGGTCCCGGTGGAGGACCCCCTTGCTGTGGGCGTAGGCGATCGCCTCGCAGACGGCGACGAACCGGCGGAGCAGCCCCATCAGGCCCAGGGCCCGGGCCGGGCCGAGGGGCAGGTCGGCCCGGTGGAAGCGGTCGACGGCCTCCTGGAGCGTCTCGCCGTCGACGAATCGCATGGCGTAGAACGGGCGCCCGTCGGGGTGCGTCCCCATGCCGTGCACCGGCACGATCCCCGGGTGCTCGAGGTTGCCGTTGATCTCGGCCTCCCGGAGGAACCGGGCCCGCAGGCCGTCGTCGTCGGCGTGGTCGGCCCGGATCTCCTTGAGCGCCACCTGGCGGCCGAGCTCCCGGTCCCAGGCGACGAAGACCTCCCCCAGCCCCCCCGCCTTGTGAGGCCGGATCGCCTGGTAGCGCGACGCCGCCGGGGCGTGCCCCGCCCCCGGCCCGTCGCCGCCGGGGGCCGGGGGGCGGGCGACCGGGAAGGGCGGGTCGCCGCCGAAGGCGGTGGTCGCGTCGGGGGCCTCGGGGGACTCGACCCCCGACCGGGCCAGGCTCTCCTTCAGCCCTTCGTCGCCGATCCGGACGGCGAGGTCCCGGGCCGGGCCGATCAGCCCGAGGTCCGGGTCCGTCAGGCATCGGCCGGCGTCCTCCCCGTGACGGGCCAGGTGGCGCCGGACGGCCAGGTCGATCGGCGAGAGGTCCGCCGGCTGCAGGGCCGCCCGGTCGACGAGGATCGCCCCCAGGGGCGTCCCCCGGTCGGCCATCCAGGCGACCATCGCCCCGATCAGATCGTCCCTGGAGACGAACCCCATCTGCAGGGCGAGCACGCCGAACAGCAAGTTCCGGTCCGTGTTCGGGGAGGCGAGGCTCACGGCGAAGGCCCCTCGGCTCGGCCCTCGATCGGGCCCGTCGGCCGCCGGGGACCGTCCCCTCGCGGCCACTCGCGTCTCATGAACCGGGGACGGGCCGGCTGCACCCGCCCGGCACCGGGGCAATCGCCCCCCCGGGTGCCGGGGCGGGCCGGATCGCCCCGCTCACTCGCCGTCGCCGGCCTCGTCCCGCCGCCGTTTGAGCAGCGTGCCGAACTTCTTCTTCACGCGGTGGCAGCGGAACCGGGCCTGCTCGGGGGTGATCTGGAACAACTCGGCGATCTCGGCGATCGACCAGCCTTCCATCGTCCGCAGGTAGAAGACGAGGTAGCTGGTCACCGGGACCTGGCTGTCGAGCGAGACCAGCGCCTCCCAGACCAGGGAGACCGTCTCCCCGGGGCCCGGGGAGGGGTCGTCGTGCTCGCCCGGCCGTCGGTCGGCCAGCGAGCCGCCGGAGCCGTCGTCGAAGGTGACCTCGGGCTTGCGGAACTTGCGACGGACGATGTCGGCCGCCTTGTTCCGGGAGACGGCCCGGACCCACCGGATCATCCCCTCGGGGGGCGTCCCGGTCGGGTCGTCGCCGAGGCGTCGGACCAGCTCCATCATGACCTCCTGGACGCAGTCGTCCCGGTCGGCCTGGGAGAGCCTCCGGACCGCCGGGCAGCCCCGGATCACGTCGAAGCACTCGGCATAGAACCGGTCCCAGGCGTCGGGGAGCCGGTTGCCCGGCCCCGGGGCCCCTGAGGTCGAGCGGGGAGGGTCGGCGACGTCCATCATGGCACCTCCCGGCGCGGCGTCCCGCCGGGCTTCGGGTCCGTGCGAGGCCGGTCGGCGGCCCCTCGACGCGACGACATCGCGACTCCGGGGGCGGACCAGCACGAGCGACTCACCACGAGCCTGCTGGCCGACGGCCGGGGCACCCCAGTGGGTCTCCGAGCCGTCGGCACCGCGTCGGAAACGAAAAGGGCCACGCGACCCGCGTGGCCCTTGGCAAAATCAGAGCACCCCCACGGGGATTCGAACCCCGGTCCCATGGCTGAGAACCATGTATCCTAGGCCTCTAGACGATGGGGGCAAAGGATCGTTGCCATCAGGCCTCATGACGACCACCGACGACTGGCATATTCTAGCCCCGACTCCCCGGCCGGGCAAGATCCTCGCCGTCGAATAATGGGCCGGGGGCGGGGGAGGGGTGCCCCTCGCCCCCCGGGGAGGCGATTGGGTAAGATGGAGAGGGGCCCATCCCCCGGGCGAGATCGCCTCGCCCGCGGGGATCTTGCGGGGCCCACTCCCCCCGGAACCGGACCGGATCGGACCGCGCCCTCATGCCCCTCGTCGACCTCGATGGCGTCTCCCTGTTCTTCGAGGATCAGGGGCCCCGGGACGGGCCGCCGATCGTCTTCCTGCCGGGCCTGGGGGGCGACCATCGCGCCTTCGCCGTGGCCATGCGGCATTTCTCCCGACGCCATCGGGTGCTGGGGCTGGACCACCGGGACGTCGGCCGGAGCTCCCGGGTCGACTCCCCCTACGACATCGCCGACCTCGCCGCCGACGCCGCCGCCTGGCTGGACGCGATCGACCTGCCCACGGCCGTCGTCGTCGGCCAGTCGATGGGGGGACTGGTCGCCCAGGAGCTGGCGATCCGGCACCCGGGGCGCGTCCGGGCGCTGGTGCTCGCCTCCTCCCACGCCGGGACCGACACCTGGCGGAAGGTCCTGCTCGAATCCTGGGTCGAGCTGCGGGCGAAGTGCGACCCGGCCGAGTTCACCCGGCTGGTGATGCCCTGGCTCGTCGCCCCGCCCTTCTTCGACCACCCCGCCCAGGTCGAGGGCCTGATCCGGTTCGCCGAGCGCAACGAATTCCCCCAGGACGCCGACGCCTACGCCCGGCAGGCCCGGGCCGCCCTCGGGCACGAGGCGAGGGACCGCCTCGGCGCCCTCTCCTGCCCGACCCTCGTCCTCGTCGGCGAGCAGGACCTCGTCAACCCCCCGGCCAAGTCGGCCGAGCTGGCCGGGCTGATCCCCGGCGCCCGGCTCGTCTCGATGCCCGGGGTCGGCCACCTGCCCCACATCGAGGCCGGCCTCGCCTTCCGACGGGCCATCGACGACTTCGCCCCCTCGACCTGACCCGATCCGATCGGGTCGAACGACCCGATGGGCCGGACCGCCCCGGCCCCTCCCCGATTCGAATGTGAACGCCTCTATGAGCAAGCCCCCGAAACTGACCCGAGGCGTCGCCCGGGACGCCCGACGATCGGCCCGGTCTCCCCTCGGCGACGTCCTGCGATCCGCCCTGGCCGACGACCTGCTCCGGATGCTCCTGCACGAGCCCGGCGCCCTCCGGTCGCTGCCCGAGGACGTCCACCAGATGCGGACCGCCGTCCGCCGGCTCCGCTCCGACCTCCGCTTCCTCGGGCCCGCGATGCTTGAGGAGCGTTCCCGGCCCCTCCGAGTCGAGTTGAAGTGGCTGGCCGGTGTGCTCGGCGAGGTCCGGGACCTCGACGTGCTGGAGGACCGACTCCGGGGGGCGGTCGTCTCCCTGCACCTCGTCGCCGAGACGGACCCGCTCTTCGAGGAACTCGACCGGCGCCGGGGGGCCCGCCGCGCCGCCCTCGTCGAGGCGATCTCCGGCGACCGATACGCCGGGCTTCGCCGGACCGCGATCGCCGAGGCCCGGTCCCCCGGCCTCTCCGACGAGGCCGACCGGCCCGCCGGCGGGATGCTCGTCGACCGGCTCTCGAAGGACTGGAGGCGGCTGATCGAGGAGGTCGAGTCCGCACCCGCCGACGCCCCGATCGAGGCGCTGCACGAACTCCGGAAGCGGGCCAAGCGCACCCGGTACGCCGCCGAGTCGGCCGCCGGCCGGCTGGGAGACCGGGCCGGGAAGGCCGCCCGCCGGATCGGCCGGCGCTGCAAGGAGTTCCAGGAGGCGCTCGGCCTGGTGCAGGACGCCGCCGTGGCCGTCTTCTTCATCCGGGAGGTTGCCGACCTCCTCCCCGACGACGGCCCGGCCCGGTCGGCCCTGGACGCCCTGATCGACCACCAGCATCGCGAGGCCGACGCCGCACTCGGCCGCTACGCGATCCTCCGAGACCGCCTCGCCGGCGCCTGACCCGACCCCCTCTCGGGGCTGCCCGAGCCGGCCCGAGGAGACGTCCCTCCCCGCAAGTCGGCCGTAGTCGACGACGGACGAGGTACGCCGGAGGGTGGACGGCGGAGGACGGGAACTCGATCCTACGACGTTGTTCTTGAACATTTTGATGTGATTTGGTGCGTTCGCCACCAGCCTGCCCGTGCGACTCCCCGCCCGGCATCCCGGATCCCGGATCTCCCATGCCGACGCCCTTGCCGAAGGAGCCCGCCCTCGGCCCCCCCCCGGCCGCGGCCCCCGACCGCCGAGAGCACGCGTTCCGGGCGGCCCTGGGCGCGGCGACGCTGGCGATGCTGGCCCTGTCCTCGCCGCTCTGGGTCCGTCCCGGGGGCTCCTTCCCGAGGGTGCCGTTCGTCCCGGGGCTGCCGGAGCCGCCCTGGCTGCGAGGGGCCCTCTTCGCGGTGCTGGTCGGCTCGATCGTCGCTGGCGTGGCCCGGCGTCGCCTGCTGCTGGTCGGCCTGCCGGCCCTGGCGTACCTGGTGGCGGGGGACCAGCATCGCTTCCAGCCCTGGGCCTATCAGTATGCCCTGATGGCCCTGGCCCTGGGGACCCTGCCGAGGGCCCGGGCGCTGGGGCTCTGCCGGCTCCTGCTGGTGGCCCTCTACCTCCACTCGGGCCTCTCGAAGCTGGACGCCACCTTCCCCCGGGAGGTGGGGGCGGAATTCCTGGCCCGGCTCGCCGCGCCGGTCGGGCTCGACCCGATGGCCTGGCCGGGCCCGGCCCGGACGGCCGTCGCGCTGGGGATGCCGCTGCTGGAATTGCTCGTCGGCCTGGGACTGGCCTCCCGACGGTCGAGGCCCGTCGCCCTCGCCCTGGCGGTGCTGATGCACGCGACCCTGATCGCGATCCTCGGCCCCTGGGGCCTGGACCACAGCACGATCGTCGTCATCTGGAACGCCTCCCTGGTCGTCGAGGGGCTGATCCTCTTCGCCCGCACCGGGCCCGGCCGCCCCTCCCCGCCGATGGAGCCGATGCCGAGGCTCGGACTCCCCGTCGTCGCCCTCTTCGCCCTGGCCGTCTCCCTGCCGCTGCTGGAGCGTTGGGGGGGCTGGGACTCCTGGCCGTCGTTCGCGCTCTACGCCAGCCACGCCGAGCGGGTCTACGTCTACCTCCATGACGATGCCCTGGGCGAGGTCCCCGGTCCGATCCGCCGCCACCTCCGCCCCGGCCCGATCGGCGACCCGTGGCACCGGCTCGACCTGACCTCCTGGAGCCGGTCCGAACGCGGCACGCCGCCCTATCCCCAGGCGAGGGCCTCGGTCGGCGTCGCGGAGGCGCTGGCCGCTCGGGTCGGCTCCCCCCGGGGCGTCCGGGTCGTCTCCTGGGGCCGGGCCTGCCGTTTCTCCGGCCGCCGGACCCGGGCCGAGGCGACCGGCCCCGAGGCCATCCGGCGCCTCGCCGGCCGCTACCTCCTCAACGCCCACCCGGGCCCCGACGGCGGCTGACCCCGGACCCCTCCCGACCCCGGGCGGGAACTCGGGTCCGACTCCGACCCTCGCCCTCGCGTGCGGGGGAGTAGGGTGGCCGGAGGCCGGGTGAGGGGGGCCGGGCGACGCGAGAGGCCCGGCCCTCGGAGCCTGGCCCCGGACCTCCCCGAGGTCGACTCGCCGGGCGACTCCCCGTCCCGATGCCCCCGCCGATCAACCACGCCGGGGCATGGTTCGTGCAGGGTCCTCGGTGCCGCCGGGCCTCTGCCGGATCACGGCTTCCAATCGCCCCGCCGTTTCGTTCTCATCGTGGGTCGGACGGCCCGAGCGGATGCCCCGATTTCCCCGGCCTCGCACCGGCCGACCCGAGAACGCCCCCCAGGGAGCCCCCGAGATGGACCTGCCCCGAGCGAGTGGGATCTTGCTGCACCTGACGTCGCTGCCGGGCCGGTTCGGGGTCGGGGACCTCGGGCCGGGGTCGGACTGGTTCCTCGACGTCCTGGCCGAGACCGGCCAGCGCTGGTGGCAGATGCTCCCCGTCGGGCCGGTCGGCGCGGGGGACTCCCCCTACGCCTCGCCGTCCTCCTTCGCCGGTAGCCCGCTGCTGATCTCCCCCGACCTCCTCCGGGACGACGGCCTGCTGACCGACGCCGAGCTGGCCGACCTCCCCGAGTTCCCGACCGGCCGCGTCGACTTCGACGCCGTCTCCCGGGAGAAGACCCGGCTACTCCGCCTCGCCTTCTCCCGGTTCCGGCCCGACGCCGAGCACGAGGCCTTTCGACGCCGGGCCGACGACTGGCTGGAGGACTACTGCCGCTACAACGCCCTGAAGGCCCACTTCGGGGGCCTCCCCTGGGACCGCTGGGACCGCGACCTCGCCGAGCGGGACCCCGAGGCCCTCCGGCGCTGGGACGAGGCCCTCGCCGACGAGATCGCCTTCGGCCGGTTCGAGCAGTCGATGTTCGACCGCCAGTGGAGGGCCTTCCACCTCCGGTGCCGGGACCGGGGCATCGGCCTGATCGGGGACATCCCCATCTTCGTCGCCTTCGACGGCGCCGACGTCTGGTCGCACCGCGACCTCTTCCGGCTCGACCCCGACGGCACCCCGACCCACACCGCGGGCGTCCCCCCCGACTACTTCAACGAGCTGGGCCAGGACTGGGGCAACCCCCTCTACCACTGGCCGGCCCACCTGAAAGACGACTTCGAGTGGTGGTCGCGCCGGGTCGCCGCCGCGCTGGGGCGCTTCGACCTGCTCCGGTTCGACCACTTCCGGGGCCTCGACGCCTGCTACTCCATCCCCTTCGACGCCGAGAACGCCGCCGACGATCGCTGCGCGTGGGAGCCCGCCCCCGGCGAGGCGTTGCTCTCCGCCGTCCGGGAGGCCCTCGGCGGCGAGCTGCCCCTGATCGCCGAGGACCTGGGCGTGATCACCCCCGAGGTCGAGGCCCTCCGGGACCGCTTCGGGCTGCCCGGCATGCGGGTGCTCCAGTTCGCCTTCGGCAACGACCCGCTGGCGGATATCTACCTGCCCCATGCGTACGTCCGCCGCTGCGTCGCCTACACCGGGACGCATGACAATGACACCACCCTTGGATGGTTCACCGCCCCCCCCGGATCCACGACCCAGCCGATCGAGGAACTCGAAGCCGAACGTTCCTTCATCCGCCGCTACCTCGGCCCCGGCTGGGCCGACGACGTGCCGCACGGCCTGATCCGCCTGGCCTGGGCCTCGGTGGCCGACACCGCGATCGCCCCGCTCCAGGACCTCCTCCGCCTCGACTCCGAGGCCCGGATGAACACCCCCGGCGTCGGCCAGGGGAACTGGTCCTGGCGGTTCCGGGCCGACGCGCTGACCCCCGAACTCCGCTCCTGGCTCGCCGAGCAGACCGCCGTCTTCAACCGCTTCAACGGCGAGGTCCCCGAGGCCTACCGCACCCGCCTCGGCAAGCCGACCGAGGATGATGCCCCGGCCGGCGAGGCCCCCACCCCCGGCGGGCCCGGCACCCGGGCTTGACTTGGGGCGGTCATGTCCCCTCCCCGCCCTCCCGGGAGCCGTCCTCGACAAGCTTGACCGGGGGGCGTCGCTATCTTAGAACCGACGAGTGCTAAAGGCCCGCGGTCGGACGCGTTGATGCCCGGCGGTCCGACTTAGATTGCGCCTGATGCGGCCGGTGGCGGTCCGCCCCTCGTACGTCTTGGTGGCCGGAGGGGAGGGTATCGAAGCCGGAGCGATGGGACTCGCGAGGCCACTCGCCGACGACACTCCCGGGAGGAGCATGTGATGGCCAGGCCACGCGCGAACAACCTCGACGCCCTGCTCGACCAGCGCGAGGACGAGCACCTGGAGGAGCACTACACCCGGGCGATCCGCTACTACACCATCAGCTACTGGTTCAGCATCGCCTTCGCGGTCATCGGCTTCGTGATGTTCGCCATCAGCCTCTTCTCCCTCACCGGGGAGGACCTCGGCGGGCTGGAGCGTGAGCTCGCGGACGCCAAGCAGGCGATCAACGAGGCCGAGCAGGCGAAGGACGCCGCATCGAGCGCAAGCCAGGTGACGTCGGAGCGGCTCGGGGATGCGAAGACGGCCGAGGAGAAGGCGTCCGAGGCCATCGAGCAGGCCGAAGGTCAGCTCGCCCGGGTCGAGGAGGAACGGGATGCCTTCAAGGACGCCCGCCTGGACCTGCCCGGCGAGCTGGAGGAGCTGGCCGACGAGCTGGGCCTCCGGATCGCCCAGCCCGGCGTCCCCACCCTCCTGGACCGCTCGGGGCTCGGCCTCGACGACCGGCTGGAGATCCGGTCCCAGGTCCGCTCGCTCGCCGAGGGCCGAGACGCCAGCCCGGAGGGGCTGATCCCCTACTTCTCGGACGGCGACCGGGTCCTCAACGAGATCTGGAACGCCGTCCAGTCCGGCCTCCGGGATTATCGCTGGATCATCGAGGAGGTCGAACGGATCGGCTCGGACCGCATCCAGGACCCGTCGATGCCCCCCGACGAGCAGGGGGTGCCGGGCGCGGTCGATCAGCCGCCCGATCAAGCCGCCGGCACGCAGGGGGAGATGGTCGACGAGCTGAACGAGACCCTCGGTTCGTTCTCGGACGCGTTCTACGAGCTGGCGGTCAACCCCATCGGCCGGGGCGTCCACCCCGACCAGATCCGGGCCCGACTGGCGGAGGAGGCGGAGAAGGCCCGGGTGATGGAGATCGACGAGGCGCTTGGACGCGTCCTCCCCACGGCGATGCTGGAAGACATGCGAGATTCCCTCGGCCGGGGCCCGGCCGCCACCCCCCCGACCGGGGGGTTGCTGACCGCGATGATCCATTCGTTCATCGCCCGTTCCGAGCCCCTGTCCGAGATCCTCCGTCGGGTCGACCCGTTGCGCTTCCCCCCGGCCGAGGGGGCCGATCGACAGACCCCGACGCCCGCACCGGGGCCGGATCCCGAGATCCTCGGCGCACTCCGCCGGCACCTCGAAGGGCTCGCCGAAAGCGAACGGACCAACCTCTTCTTCCGGGTCCAGAACTGGGAGCTTCGCCGCGCCCTGTCCCGGACCGACCAGCTGATCTCGATCTTCGAGTTCCTGGACGATGGCGACCGGCCGAGTGACGCCCCGGTCGCCGAGCGCGCCGGCGAGTTCGCCAGGAGCCTTGAAGGGCTGGTCGGACGCCAGCGACTCGTGGCGTCCTACAGCCCCAGGTGGGTCCGCACCTTCCAGTCTAGTGGTGGGATCGCCTACACCATGGCCGATTCCCGTGCCGGCACCGACTTCCAGTCGGTCAAGTTGCCGCCGGCGCCGACGCCGGCGCCGGGGTACGAACAGGTCTTTCCTCCATACGTCGAGGCCGAATCGGTACCGTCCCCCCCCGTGTCGGATGAGCCCGCCCTCCCGGTGGTCCCCTTCGCCGACGAGCCCGACTTGCAGGCGCCCCCCGTGCCCGGGACGGAGGACGAGGCCCCGGAGATTCCCGGCGACCCGGAGGCTTCGGAGATCCCTGACGACGAGGCGCACTCCCCTAAGGCACCCCAGCCCGAGCCCGTCGCGGAGCTTGCCCACCTCGAGGAGAACGTCGACCCGGTCGCCTGGGCCTCGCAGAAGTTGGAGATGCTCGACTTCCTCGCCCTCTACGCCCGGGCCTGCGAGGTGAGCGACCGGGTCGGCCCCGCGATGAGGCAGGGCGTCAGCTCGCGATCCGCCCCGGTCGACCTGCCTCCCGAATTCCCTAAACTCCTCACCCTCTTGGCCTCCGGCTCCCCATCGGCCGCCCCCGGCCGGGGCGGGCCGGGCGGCAAGCCCGGGGGGTCGCGGGACGGGTCCCGCGTTGAGGTCGTCGAGGCCCTGGGCCGATTCCTCCGCGGTAATTTCTCCCCGCCCTCAGTCGGCCTGAATTACGGTCCGCTGTCGTCGGACGGGTTGAGGCGATTCTTCGTCCTCTACCAGTACCTCAGCCCGGGGCCCGCTCGGGCCGCCCTCGGCGGCGCCGACGACCCGGAGGGCTATTACTTCCCCCAGTCCGGGTTGCCCCTGTTCCTGATGAGGGCAGACGGGATGGATCCGGCCCAGTCGCGGCGCCAAGAGCGGGACTACGTGGAGCAGATCCTGGCCGAGGTCCATCAGCTGCTCCACGCAATCGGCGATCGCGACCAGGCCGCCGAGACCCTCCGGGCGCTGGTCGACCTGATCGCCGTCCCCCACGAGGAGCAGGAGCCGGCCTATCGGCTGGCGGGCATGATCGAGCAAGCCCCCGAGGTCTTCGATGCGGTGGTCGACGAGGTCGTCGCGACCCGGGTCGACGCGACGCAGCTCCAGCGGGAAGCTCTCGACGAGATCCTGGTCCCCTTCGGCCTCGCCCGGCAGAAGGAGCTGGAGCGGCGCACCGCGGAGGTCACCGAGAAGAAGGCAGAGCTGACCCGGGCCCGGGAGGATCGGAACGCCATCCTCGACCGGATCAACGATGAGACCGACGCGCAGGCCCGGGCCGACCGGGCCAAGGAGGAGGCCGATGCCACCCTCGGCCGCCTCAGGGACGAGGAGCGGCAGGTCGCCGACCGGATCGAGGCGAGGCGATCGGAGCAGCGCGACTTCATGGCCGAGCACGGGACGGCCCTGCTCGGCGGCATCGCCGCGGTGATCATCGAGATCGTCGCCGGCCTGTTCTTCGTCGTCTCGAACCGTACCCAGCAGGACGTCAATCAGCTCCTGAACCGCGTCCGGGAGGACCGCCGGATCCGACAGGCCATCCTCATCGCCCGGGGGATCGACGACCCGGCCTATCAGAACTGGACCCAGGCCACCCTCGCCCTGGGGATGGCCAGCATCTCCCCTAACGGCTCCATCGCATTGCCCATCCCGCGGGACGCTCCCCGGGTCGAGGGGGAGGCCGGCTGACCCCCGAAGCGGGCCGGGGCCGGACGGCGGTCCCGGCCCCGATCTCACGACTCATCGAACCTCAGTCCCGGCGGGATCGTCTGGGAGATCTCAGCCAGGGGCGGCGAAGGGGCCGAGGGCCGGGATCAATACAGCCGGTCCCGGTAGGATGTCTCGATCTGCTCCTTCAAACCGGCGACGGTCTGGTCCTCGATCCGGCACTGGTCGACCAGGACTTCGGCCAGGTCGAACCCGTCGCCGTCGGGGGCTTCGGCCTCTCCCCGCGTCCAGAGCTTCGAGCGGATCAGCGCCTTGGCGCACTGGAAGTAGCACTCCTGCACCTCGACCACGATCCCCACCACCGGGCGCTTGCCGTTGACGGACAGGGGGGTGAGGACGTCTTCATCTCGGGTCACGCAGGCACGGCCGTTGATCCGGAGCGTCTCGCCCACGCCGGGCACCAGGAACAGCAGGCCGATTCGGCCCGTCTCGATGACGTTCTTCAGGCTGTCGGCGCGGCGGTTCCCCGGCCGATCGGCGAGGATCAGGGTCGTCTCGTCGAGCACGGTCGCCACCGAGGGGAGGTCTCCCCGGGGCGAGACGTCGCACGAGCCGTCGGCCCCCGAGGTCCCGAGCAGCAGGAAGGGGGACCGGGCGATGAAGGCCCTCATGTGCGCGTCGAGGTGGTCGAGCTGCTTGCGGATCACCAGCTCGCTGGGCAGGCCGATGAGCGCCTCGAGTTCCTCGGCCGAGCGGACGATCCGATCGGGGTCTGGACGGTTCACGGGGGGCGGCCTCGCCTCAGGGGGTCCTCGCGGCGTAGCTCGTCATCAGGTTCCGGTAGTTGGGGATGTGCTCCGAGAGGAGGTTCCCCAGGCCCTCGATGTCGTTCCGCCAGTCGCGTTGCAGCTCGCAGGCGACGGCGAACCAGTTCATCAGCTGGGCGCCCGCGGCGGACATCCGGGCCAGGGCGGCCTGGCGGACCGCCTCGTTGAAGGTGCCCGAGGCGTCGACGACGACGAAGACCTCGTAGCCGGCCTCGATCGCCGAGAGGGTCGGGAAGGCGACGCAGACGTCGGTCACCACGCCGGCGATGATGAGCTGTTTCCTGCCGGTGGCCTCGATCGCCCGGACGAAGTCCTCGTTGTCCCAGGCGTTGATCTGGCCGGGACGGGCGATGTAGGGGGCGTCGGGGAAGAGCTCCTTCAGCTCGGGGACGAGCGGCCCGTTCGGGCCCTGCTCGAAGCTGGTGGTGAGGATCGTCGGCAGCCCGAAGAACTTCGCCGATCGGGCCAGGGCCAGCACGTTGTTCTTGAACTCGCCCGGCGAGAAGTCCTGGACCAGCGAGATCAGGCCCGACTGGTGGTCGACCAGCAGGACGACCGCGTCGTCCTTCGAGAGCCGCCTGTATCGCGTCGCCTCGCCCATCGGATCGCACTCCCGGAAACCGTCGGGCGGCCGGTCCGGCGGCCCCGCCCCGACCGAGAACCATACCGGGACTCCCCGCGGCGGGCAATGGGACGGGCCGGTCGGTCGGCCTCGGCCGCTCGACCGTCACGCCCGGCGGGTCTCGACCGTGAGTCCGCCACCGGAGGCGAGTCGGGTCGGCCGGGTCGGTCGTCGTCGCCGTCCGCACGCGGGGACATGATGCGTCCCCGCAACGCCCCGAGGTCGCCTCGGGCGTCGCCGGGCCGGGGAGTCCGGATTGGGCACAGCGATTGCACAATCGTTCGAACAAGGACAATCGGAGTCGACACGTCCGGACCACTTGATCCGTCGAATCGACGCCGCGGAGGATGCACCATGAAGTCGCTCGCCTTGATCGGCCCGGGCCTGCTGGCCCTCGGGATCGCCTGGGGGGCCTCTCCCGCCGAGGCCCAATCGCTGACCATCAATCTCGCCGACCTTCTGGCCGGGCGCGGTCCCGTCGTCTCGCCCGGCCCGGGATCTCCCTATGGCGACCCCTACCGGGCCGACCGCCCGACCTACCCGTACGGCAACCAGGGCTATGGCCAGCCCTACGGCGACCCCTACCGGGCCGACCGCCTGGTGTCCCCGTACGGCCCGCCGCAGTACGGCCCGCCGCAGTACGGCCCATACGGGTATAACCGGCCCGCCTTGCCGGAGGAGCCGCCCTACGGCTTCGGCCCCGCCGCGCCGGGTTACGGTCCCCCGACCGAATACCGAGACTCCTATCGGCCCCCCTTCCCGGGGCCGGGGCCGGCCGGCTTCCCCGGCTACGGGCCCGCCCCGGGCGGTTCGGCGCAGCTGGCGAGCCTGGCCGACACGCTCGCCGGGCAGGCCGACAGCTTCCTCCAGGCCTTCGCGGCCACGGCCCGGGACGTGCCCGAGGGCGAGCAGTTCGTGGCCGACGCCCAGGACCTCGGCGCGGCGGCCGGCCGCTTCCGGCAGCTCGCCGCCGGCCGCGTCCCCCCGGCCCAGCTCTCGCAGGAGTTGCGGGCGGTCGAGGGGGCCTGGCAGCGGCTCGAGCAGCGGACCCGGCGCGTCGCCCGGGGGCGGACCGGGCCGAACATCCAGCAGGTCGGCCTGATGGGCAACACCCTCCAGCAGATGCGGCAACTCCTCCCCTGAGGAGGGTGACGCACCGCCACCATCACCCCGGAAGCAAACGGCCCCCCCGGTTCGCGACGCCGGGGGGGCCGTTTGCGTGGTGACGGTGGCCTCGGGTGACCGGGCGGCCGCGACGAATGCGGCCGGGTCTTCCCTGGAGGCGACGCCGAATCCCCGGCACCGGGCCCGGCCCGGGGACCCGACGGAGGGCCCGATCACCCCTCCTCGACCAACAGGCCGAGCGGGATCGTCCGGAAGATCTCGGCCAGGGGGAGCGAGGGGCGGTCGGGTCCGTGGTCGCCGTCTCGGAGTTCGACGACCTCGTCGGTCAGCAGGTTCCGCCACCGCCGGGGCAGGCCGGTGTCGGGCAGGACGAGGTGGGTGTCCCCCCAGCAGTCGGGGCCGAGGGGCAGCCGGGTGCCGTCGTCCCCCATCATCCCGGCGACCAGCCGGGGCACGGCCACGGCGGCGTACCGGCCGTCCCGGTACCGGCCGAAGGAGACGACGTTCGCCTTGTTCTCCCCCTCGGCCTCCAGCGGGCGATAGACGCCCCGGGCGTACAGGTCGGGGTGCTCCTTGCGGTGCTGGAGCGCCGTCCAGAGGACGAACAGCTTGATCCGGCCGTCCTCGGGAGACGCCATCAGCCGGGAGGCCAGCTCGGCCCGGGGGGTGCCGGAGGCGAGCTCGTCCCGGAGCCGGGCGAGGGACCGGCGTCGGAGGTCGTAGTCGACCGGGCGGCGGTTGTCGGGGTCGACCAGGGCGAGGTCCCAGAGGTCGCACCCCTGGTACACGTCCGGCACGCCGGGGGAGGCGACCTTGAGCAGCACCTGGCCGAGCGAGCCGATCACCCCCACCCGGGCCACCCTCCTTTGGAACGGCAGGAAGTCCTTGAGGAAGACGTCGGCCCCCTCGCCCGAGATCGTGTCGGCGACGAACCGGGACACGGCGTCGCCGTAGGACGGATCCGGGTCGGTCCAGGTCGTGTTGAGCTTCGCCTCCCGGATGGCCTTGAGCATGTATTGCTGGACGCGATCGATCAGCCCCCCGGGCACCCCGTCGCCGTCGCCGAAGGGCCAGGCGCCGATGAGGGTCTGGTAGACGAGGTATTCCTCCCTCGGGTCGGGGGCGGGGGAGCCGTGGACCTCGGTCTTCTTCGACTTGTTCCAGTAGCCCCAGCGGGCGAGGTGGGTCTGCCATTCCTCGGCCAGCTCGGAGAGGACGTTGATCCGCATCCGGGTGTCCTCCCCCCGCTTGTTGTCGTGGGTGGCGGTGGTGGAGAAGCCGCCGGGCCAGGTCGAGAGGCGGTGGGCGTTCATGCCGTGGAACGACGGCGGCGAGTGGCCGAACCGCCCCGGCTCGCCGCCGACCTCGTTGAGCGAGGCGAGCTTGATCTGCCGGTAGAAGGCCGTGTCCTCCACCCCCTTGGCCGTCACCGGCCCGGTCGTCTGCTGGAACCGGGTGACGAACGCCTCCCGCTGGCGGACCTCGTCCTCGGAGATCCCCTCCGGGTGCTCCAGCAACATCGCCGCCCGGATGAACTCGAAGACCGAGGGGTCGATCGTCGGGTTCCGGCGCCGGGCCCGGTACACGGCCTGGTCGATGTAGGCATGGTCGCGCTCGGCGATCGGCTCGTCGGGCCGGAGGTACGTCCGATAGACCGGGAAGCAGGCGATCACCTCGCGGAGGGCCCGCCTCAGGTCGTTGAGCGTGAAGTCCCGGCTGCGCCGGTCGTGCTCGCTGACCCGGTTGAGCTGCCGGGCCAGCATGTTCAGCTCGCTGGCGAGCGAGGCCCGGCAGATCAGCTGCTTGGCGTCGTAGACGACCTCGGGCCAGGGCTCGCCGTCGCCGGTGAATTCGACGTAGGAGGCGTCGATCGTCGCCTGGCCGTCCGGGTCGACGAACAGGCCGTTCAACGCGTTCAGGTATTCGTACCCGACCGTGCCGTCGATCGCCCAGGGCCCCGGCAGGTCCTCCCCCCGGCTGAGGATCTTCTCGACGACGACCGGGAACCGCCGGGCCAGGGGTCCGTCGGGCTCGGCCCGGGTCGCCTCCCGGAAGCGGGCCCGCAGTCGTTCCTCGACGGCCCCCCGGCGCTCCGGGTCGGCCCCGTCGCCGAGCCCCCGCAGGCACCCCCGGACGAACAGCGTCTCCTGCAGGCGGGCGAAGTACCCGGCCGGGTCGGCCAGGCCGTCGGGGTGGTCGATCCGCAGCGCCGAGACGCCCCCCCGGTCGACCCAGTCGAAGATCAGCCGGTGGGTCGTCTCGAAGACCTCGGGGTCCTCGGTCCGGATCCCGGCCAGGTCGTTGATGTCGAAGAACCTCCGGTAATTGATCTCCTCGACGGCCACCCGCCAGTAGGCCAGCCGGTAGACCTGCATCTCCAGCAGCTCGTGGAGCAGGTCGAAGCTCCGGGGGTCGCCGGGGGTCCCCCGGAAGAGGCCGACGTTCTCGTCGACGAACCGGGCCAGCTCGGGGCTCTCCTCGCAGATCCGGGCGATCCGGTGCTTGATCACCTCCGTCTCGGCCCGGAACCGGGCGACCGACTCCTCGTCGTCGGCGTCGCGGGGGGGCAGGTTCTCGACCGCGGCGATGACGCTCCGGTATTCCAGCAGGTTCACGTCGTCCGGCCTCACCCGGTCGGCCAGCGCCTCGGGCCGCTGCGAGAGGATCAGCGCGTACGACCGGGGGGAGAGCGGGAAGTGGTGGTCGAAATAATCCAGGTGGAACGACCCGCCGTCCCGGCCGACGACGAGCTGGCCGTCCTCGAGGACCTTGCCGTACTGGTCCCCCAGGATCGGCAGCAAGACGCGGTCCTCCAGCTCCTCCTTGACCGGCTCCCAGTCCACGTCGAAGTACCGGGCCGATCGCGCCTGGGGGCCGCTCTCCAGCAGGTCGAACCAGTGCGGGTTGCCCCCGGTGATCCCCATGTGGTTGGGCACCACGTCGACCACCCGGCCCAGGCCCCGGTCGAGCATCCTGGAGACGAGCCGCTCGTGCTCCTCCTCGCTGCCGATCTCCGGGTTGATCTCGCCGTGGTTGAAGACGTCGTAGCCGTGGGTGCTGCCCGGCCGGGCGGCGAGGTAGGGGGAGAAATAGGCGTCGGAGATCCCCAGGTCGTCCAGGTAGTCGACGATCGCCTCCACGTCGACCAGCCGGAAGTCCCGGTGCAGCTGCAGCCGGTAGGTGGCCTGGGGACGCCTCGGCGGGTGCTCGGCGGCTTCCCGGGCGGCCGCCTCGAACAGGGCGTCGGCCTCGACTTCGGCGGGCGAGGGCGTCGTCCCGGGGACGCTCGGGGTCTCGACAGGGTTCGATTCGGCGTCGGCGTCGGGGCGGGGAGGCATGGTCGCTGGGCCTCGGGTCGGGTCGGGGTCGAGCGGCCGGGGCGGGGCCGCGACGCGGCGGGCCTGCACAATCGGCGCGGAATCTGCTAAAGTGTGCCACGAGATGCCCCGCGGCGTGGCCGAGTCGCCGCGCCGCGGGGCATCCCCGTGCCTGGACTCGATCTTACCTTGGGGCGGGCGCCTCGTCGCCCGTTCGCCGACGATGCCGACGATCAGGGACATCCACCCGGGAGAGCCGGAGCCGCTCGGCCCGACCGTCCGACCCGACGGGATCAACTTCGCGGTCCACTCTCGGGGCGCGACCCGGTTGGAGCTGCTCCTGTTCGACAACATCGCCGACGCC
Organism: Tautonia plasticadhaerens; assembly: GCF_007752535.1. Lineage (GTDB taxonomy): Bacteria > Planctomycetota > Planctomycetia > Isosphaerales > Isosphaeraceae > Tautonia > Tautonia plasticadhaerens. Next base: position 7,652,344 of record NZ_CP036426.1, on the reverse strand, counting down.
AGGCCGGCCGTGGTCATCCCCTTCTCCAGGGAGGTCCACAAGACCGGCGACGTCTGGCACATGTTCGTCGAGGGCCTGCCCAATAGCACCCTCTACAACTATCGTGCCGACGGCCCCTACCGGCCCGACAAGGACGGCTCCCGCTTCAACCCCCGCAAGGCCCTGCTCGACCCCTACGCCCCCGCCGTCGCCGGCGACTTCGACTGGAACGACGGCGACCCCCTGGGCTACGACAACGCCGACCCCGAGGCCCCCGACCGCCACCTCCGCCCCAGCAAGGTCGCCAACCTCGGCGGCGCCCCCCGCTGCATCGCCTACCGGTCCGACTTCGACTGGCAGGGGGACAAGCACCCCGACATCCCCATCGAAGAATCGATCATCTACGAGGTGAACGTCCGCGCCTTCACCCGCCACCACTCCTCCGAGACCGACTTCGAGGGCACCTACCGCGGCTTCATGGAGAAGATCCCCTACCTCAAGGACCTGGGGATCACCGCCGTCGAACTGCTCCCCGTCTTCGAGTTCGAGCGCTTCGACGGCCCCTTCCGGGACCCGATGACCGGCGAGCGCCTGGCCAACGCCTGGGGCTACAACACCCTCGCCTTCTTCGCCCCCGAGAGCCACTACAGCTACTTCGGCAAGCTCGGCGCCCAGGTCGACGAGTTCAAGATGCTCGTCCGGGAGCTGCACAAGGCCGGCATCGAGGTCATCCTCGACGTCGTCTTCAACCACTCCCGGGAGGGGAACCACTACGGCCCGACCGTCAGCTTCAAGGGCCTCGATAACAGCATCTATTACATGCTCGTCCCCGGCCAGCCGCAGTTCTACTACGACGTGACCGGCTGCGGCAACACCATGAACTGCAACCACCCCGTGGTCCGCCGGTTCATCCTCGACTGCCTCCGCTACTGGGTCGAGGAGATGCACGTCGACGGCTTCCGCTTCGACCTCGCCGCGGTGTTCGCCATCGACGTCGACCTCAAGGAGAAGGGCAAGACCCCCATCATCGAGGAGATCGAGACCGACCCGGTCCTCTCCCGGATCAAGCTCATCGCCGAGCCCTGGTCCATCTCCCAGTACCGCCTCGGCTCCTTCTCCGACCGCCGGTGGGCCGAGTGGAACGGCAAGTTCCGCGACGCCGTCCGCACGTTCGTCAAGGGGGACATGGGCATCGCCGCCGAGCTGGCCACCCGGGTCGCCGGCTCCTACGACCTCTTCGCCCCCAGCGACGACAGCGAACGCTCCCCCTACCACTCCATCAACTTCGTCACCTGCCACGACGGCTTCACCCTCAACGACCTGGTCACCTACAACGAGAAGCACAACATCCGCAACGGCGAGGGGAACCGGGACGGCCACAACGAGAACGAGTCCTGGAACTGCGGCGTCGAGGGCCCCGTCGACCAGCTCGACGAACTCGACGACGAGGAGAAGCAGGAGGTCGAGCGCCTCCGGGTCAAGCAGATCAAGAACTTCCTGGCCCTGCTCTTCCTCTCCCAGGGCACGCCGATGCTCCTCTACGGCGACGAGATGCGCCGGACCGCCTTCGGCAACAACAACACCGTCTACCAGGACAACGACCACAACTGGCTCAACTGGGAGTTGCTGAAGGAGCACCGGGAGATCTACCGCTTCACCAAACACATCATCGCCTTCCGGAAGAATCACTCGATCATCCGCCGCTGGCGCTACCTCACCTCCGAGGAGGACGAGACCCCGATCCTCCGCAACATCACCTGGCACGGCGTCGAGCCCGAGAAGCCGGACTTCTCCGGCACCTCGCGGTTCCTCGCCTGGACCCTGGAGGCCTTCGAGACCGAGGAGCGCTGGGACGTGCCCATCTACGTCGCCAGCAACGCCTTCTGGGAGCCGATCGAGGTGGAGCTGCCCGAGCAGGACGACCGCCGCTGGTACCGGGTCGTCGACACCTCCCTGCCCGAGGGCGAGGACATCGTCCCCCACGAGGAGGCCGCCTTCCTCCCCGAGCCCACCTACGAGGTCCAGCCCCGCAGCACCATCGTCCTCATCGCCCGCTGACCCCCCGACTCCCCGTCCACGCCACCCACCCCCCGAGGTGGGATCGAGCCGCCGACCCACTCCCCCCCGTCTCCCCCACACGCCGGTCGCACGATCCCGGATCGCTCGGCGATCCGGGCCTCCCCCCACCCATCCCTCCCCCCGGCTCGACCGTCGATTCAGCCATTTCAAACGGGATGGATTTTTTATTGCGGCGCCGCGCGTGCCGTGCTTAAGCTGATCGCGCACGACGGACGATGTCGGCCGTCGTCGCCCGCTGATGGTTTTACTAGAGGAATGAATGCGATGTCGACGCGGCCCGGCCTGCCCCCGGCGACGGGGACCAAGCGGATGGGGATGTTCCTGGACGACCCCTCGCTCCCCGACCTGATCGGCGACTATGAGTTTCCCCTGGAGACCGACTTCCTGGTCGGGATGAACTCCAGCAAGTTCCACCTGCTGGACACGAGCGAAGTCGGCCTCCCCGTCTTCCCGGGGCTGGACTGGTCGGCCGAGGCCGACCTGTCCTTCGAGTCGTTCCGGCGCAAGGGGGAGGTGGTGGACAACCCCCAGTTCCACCAGGTCAATGCGTTCGCGGTCGCCGCGCACACCCTCGCGCTGGTCGAGGAGGCGCTGGGCCAGGAGATCGCCTGGAAGCACGGCGGGCCGCTGGTGATCCGCCCCCATGCCTTCCAGGGGCAGAATGCGTTCTACGACTCGGGCTCGCCGTCGATCAACTTCGGCTTCTTCACGTCCCCCTTCCAGCGCACGCCGATCTGGACGTGCCTGTCGCACGACATCGTCGCACACGAGCTGGGGCACGCCATCCTGGACTCGTTCCGGCCGCAGTTCCTCTTCTCGCTGCATGTAGACACCGGGGCGATCCACGAGTCGATGGGCGACTTGCTGGCGCTCTTCTCGGCCCTGGAGCACAAGCCCGTCGTGGAGCGCCTCTTCCGCGACTCGGGCGGCGACCTGCGGCGCCCCAGCACCATCAGCAACCTGGCCGAGCAGTTCGGCATCGGGCTCGGCGGCGTCGGCATGCCCTCCCTCCGCTCGGCGCTCCAGGGGCCGCCCTACCCGGAGGCCGGCTTCGAGGTCCACGACCGCTCGACGACCTGGACGGCGGCCATCTACGAGATCCTGATCCGGCTGGTCGAGACGATCATCCCGCCCCGCACGAATCTGGTCGCCAGCCGGGCCGAGCTGGAGTCGCCCGGGGACCGGACCTTCGACGAGTTCTCCGAGGCGGTCGTCACGGCGAGCTACTGGACCAAGGGCCTGCTGATCCGGGCGTTCCCCTACATGACGCCCACGAGCGTGACCATGCCGGGGCTGGCCCGCATGATGGTCTTCGCCGACGAGCGTGCCTTCCCCGACGAGCCGGCCCACCGCGACATCGCCCGCGAGGTCTTCGAGCGCCGCGGCATCTGGGACCCCAGCCTCGACCTCGACCCGCCCTCGCCGGGGATCGGCCCGGCCTTCGAGGGCTTCGACCGCGCCGGCCCGACGGCCCGGCACCGGATGGTCCGCGACCACGCCGACGCCCTCCGCATCCCGATGAACCTGGGTGCGACGCTCTTGACCCCCCGGATGGTCACGCTCTCCCGGACCGTCGAGGGGGCCCGGGAGGGCAAGAGCGCTGGCTATTCCGCGACGATCACCGAGCGTTACCTCTATTACTCCTACGAGGTGCAGATCGACTTCGGCGGGTTCCTCTTCCGGGTCGTCGGCGGCGGCATGCTGGCGATGGACGAGGATTACCGGGATCTGCTGCTGGTCACCGACCCCGAGCTGCGCGGGCCGTCCCTGGCGGGCACCGACCCGATCGGGGCCGCCTTCTCGGACGTCCTGCGCCGGTTCCGGGAGACCAACCACCAGGCCCTGGACGGCCTCCGTCGCGGGGACGGGGCCCCTCACCCCCCCGCGTCCCCGTTCCCCTACCGCCTCCTCACCCCGGAGGTCGGCGCGCCGCGACTGGTGCGGGCGCGGTGCAACCTGAGGGAACACCTGGAAGGGATCGTCGGGTCGCGGTCGCTGTTCCCGTTCCGCACCGCCCCGGATGCGTCGCCGTCGGCGTCGCCGGGCCGGGGGGAGACCGCCTCGGGAAGCCCGGACATCGCGCGCATCGTCCGGTCCGCCCGCGAGGCCGAACCCGACCGCGGCCCGTCGCTCGTCCCGGGCCTCTGATGCCCGACCGCCCTGGTCTCCCGCCAGCAGTACCCGTCCGATGTGGGACGGCCGCCCTCGGCTGTCCCCATCGGAGGACAGGCGAGGGCGGCGGTCCCACATTGACGAACGAACAACGGATTCCGGCGAGATTCCCTTGAACCGTGACCCTCGCCGATCGGGGTGGGTGGGGTCGTCTCGACCCCAGTCCGATCACCCAGGCCCCGGCACCCCGGGTCGGGAGCCCCCCGCGGGTAGGTGCGTCGCCGGGTGGCCCCGGTTGCTCGCAACCGGGGTCGCGCGGCGACGAGAGGCCCCGAGGCCGGGCCGGGCCCGCCCTCCCGCCCGCCTCGTTCGGCCGGGTACCCGGCCCACGACTTCGAAGTCGGCATCGATAACCTCTGCTCCGCCCGCCGGGGGGCAGGCAAGCTCGCGACTGACAACGAAACCTGCCTATATGGAAAGGCATGGAAGGACGAATTTCGGATCCCATATTGAACTTCGCTGCTTTGTTTATTAAAGTCTGGGGCCGACTGTGATGCCCCGGCCGCGTGTGGACCGAGGGAGCTCCCCGGACCCGGGCATGTCGACGCGATTCCCGCAACGGAGGCGATGATGATGCCCTTCGCGAAGCCCTGCGCCGCCCTCGCCCTCTTCCTCCTCTGCAGCCCCGCCCCGGCCGGCGACCTGGTGAGGCTGAAGGCCGACGCCCGCGAGACGGCCTTCGTCCCCCTGTCCTTCGACGGGAGATTCCTCGTCGCCGACGTCTACGGCGCCGGGCGGGGCAGCCACCTCGGCCGGTTCACCTACTCCTCGCCCCACGTGTTCGACCTCCAGACCGGCGCATTCACGGCCACGGCGGTGATCACGGCGGCCAACGGTGACGTCCTTCGCATGGAGATGGTGGGCCAGCTCCTCTCCGACACGGAGTCCATCTCCGCCTTCCGGATCGTCGGCGGCACTGGCCGCTTCCTGCATGCCGCGGGACAGGGGACGGTCGATCGCCGGGACGACGGGGCGGAGATCCTCATCGAGGGCTCCATCTCCACCGTCGGCTCGGGGAGGTGACGGGCGTGTCCGTCTGAGAAACGACGGGCCGAGCGTCCGGCCGGCGCCTCCCGCACACGATCGTAACGCCCGGCCCGCTCGGCATCCTTGAGGTGACCGCCTTGCGGACGCCGATCGCGCCGGTTGCAGGCGGCTGCCGGCCACCCGACTTGCAGGTCATCGCCAGACCTGTGCCGCGCCCGGACGCGGCCCGCCCGGGTCGGCCCGTCGGGAAGCGACCTCGCGTCGACCTCGCGTCGTGTGTCCGGATGGGCCGCGAACCACGCTCGATCCGCCGAGGGGCCTCCAGGATGGTTTCGGCCTGCCGGCGGATCGGCTCGTGGCAGGTGGCCCGGGCGTCGGGGAGTCGGGCTTCGGCGTCCCTCATGGCTCAACTGGACGCGCAAGCAACCGACTGGGGAGATCCCGGCCGCCGGCATTCCGGTGGGCGGAGTTTCATGCCGGCTGGCGGGAGCACCGAACCCGCCCGGTGGGCCCCCGAAAAAAGGTGACGCGCCCGACCCCCCGCCACGGCACTATGGACGGACCGTGACCAGGGGGGCCGTCTCATGAACGATCGATCCGCCGCCGTCTCCTCGCCCTTGCGGACGCTCTTCACCCTGGGCGCGACGGGGACCCTGTCCGACGGCGAGCTGCTCGGCCGCTACCTCGACGGCCGGGCCGAGGAGGCCGAACTCGCCTTCTCCGCCCTCGTCGAGCGCCACGGCCCGATGGTCCGCCACGCCTGCCTCGCCGTGCTCGACAATCACGACGACGCCGGAGACGCCTTCCAGGCCGCCTTCCTCGTCCTCGCCCGCCGCGCCCCCTCGATCCGAGACGCCGAGTCCGTCGGCCCCTGGCTCTACGGCGTCTCCCGACGCGTCTCGCTCAAGGCCCGATCCGCCGCCGCCCGCCGCCGCCGGGCCGAGCGTTCGAAGGCCGAGCAGGACGCCGCTCACCTCGCCCCCGCCGAACCCGAGGCCCACCTCCCCGAGGACTGGGCCACGCTCTACCAGGAACTCGACCGCCTCCCCCCGCGCTACCGGGACCCCCTGGTCCTCTGCTACCTCGAAGGGTTCTCGTACGACCAGGCCGCCTCCCGGCTCGGCTGCCCCACCGGCACCCTCCGGACCCGCCTCGCCCGGGCCAAGGCCCGCCTCCGCTCCCGACTCGCCCGCCGGGGCCTCTCGCCGACGAACCCGTCCTCGGCCCTCCTCACCTCCGCCGTCTCCCCCTCGGCCCTCGCCCCGCTCCCCACCGGCTGGGTCGCCGCCGCCTCCCGCCTCGCCCTCGCCGCCCGGGGCCTCCCACTCGCGATGCTCTCCGCCCCCCTGGCCGTTTCCACCCTCAGGAGCATGACCATGATCGCCCTGACCCGATCGATCGCCTTCGGCGGCGCCTCGTTGCTCGGCCTCGGCGCCGGGATCGCCGCGCTCTCCGCCGCCCCGGGCCCCGGCCCGGCCGCTCCGACCGACGCCCCCCCCGCCGCCCTCGTTTCCACCGTGCCGCCCTCGCAGAAACAGGCCGAACCGCCCTCCGGTGGTGAGGCCGAGGCCGGGGAGCGACCTCCGATCGACTCCATCCGGGAGACCGGCTCCAACGGCCTTCTCGCTGCCTCCGCGGTTGAGGGGCCGACCCGCGTCCTCAAGCTGGTCGCCCAGGAGGGGGCGGTCGTGGAGAAAGGCCAGGTCGTCCTCGAACTCGACGCGTCGGACCTCTGGGAGCAGCTTTCCATCCGGCAGGTCGTCACCGAGCAAGCCCAGGCCGACCATATGAACGCGACCAGGACCCGAGAGGTCGCCGAGTTACACGTGATGGAGTACGAAGACGGCATCTATCCACGGGAGGAGGCGACGCTCCAGGACGAGATCGACCTCAAGAAAGCGGAACTCGAACTGGCGCAAGATCGGTTGACGAGGATCGAACGGAACCGCTCACGTGTCAGGGATGTCGTGAGCGAGGAAGAACTCAAAGAAGCGCGCGTCGGTGTGCTTCGAGCAGAGATCGCCCTGAGGAAGGCGGAGCGGGCGCTCGAACTGCTCACGGAATACTCCTCTGAACGGCAGATCAAGTCCCTCGAAGCGATGGTCGAGAACGCCAAGGCCGATGAACTCGCGAAGCAGTCTCGGTTCAAGCGGGAGAAGGAGGCCGAGGAGAGGCTCCGCCGAATGATCGAGAAGTGCCGGGTCGAGGCCCCGGCCGGCGGGGTGGTCCGCTACGAAGCCGGCATCCTCGAAGGCATCACCGAGGGCGCCCCCATCCGGGAAGGGATGACCCTCTTCACGGTTTTCACGGACGGGCCCGAGGTGGACGATGCTGAGGTTCAGCAGGACTGACGGGGTGGCTAGAGTCGTCTCGACCCCAGTCCAATCACCCAGGCCCCGGCACCCGGTATTGGGGGCCCCCCGCGAGCCGGCGCGTTGCCCGTCGACCGGTCCCGGATCGGTCGACGGCCCCCTCCTCATTTCGAGTGACTGCCGAATCGAGTTTCCACGATGATAAAGGATGATGGCGCGTTGCCCCCGGGCCGACGCCCCCCGGGTGGCCCCGGTTGCAAGCAACCGGGGTCGCGCAGCGACGAGAGGCTAGACGGACGGGCCGGGCCATCCTACCAGCCTCGTTCGGCCGAGTACCCAGCCCAAGTCTTCGCGGGCATTCTCGGAAGCCTCCGCGCTGACAGCCGGCTGGCAAGCCGGTTCACAGCAGTGAACGAAACCTGACACAATGGAGGTGCATGGAAGAACTGTGGACGAAGGAGACACACCATGATCACGGTTCAGTTGCCCAGGGACCTGGAAAATGAAATCCAGGCCGCCGTGCAGCGAGGCCAGTTCTCTTCCGTCGATGAGGCGATCGCCGAGGCTGCGCGCCTGCTCCTCCGAGGGCTGGGTCAGGAGCATAAGCCCGCACCGACACCTCGTGCGAACCCGTCCCCTCCCGATCCGATCCTGGGCCTGATGCGTCAGGACCCCGGACTCATGGACGAGATCGTGGCCGACACCTACCGCCAGCGGCAAGACGCGACGTGGCGGGAACCGGACCGTTGAACAGGGCCCTCATCGACACCGACATCATCTCGGAGATGACCAGGGCGGTCGATCCCACGGTCGTCGCGAATGCCCACTCCTACCGCCAGACCTTCTCCCGAGACACCATCTCCGTCGTCACCGTGATGGAGATGGTCCGGGGGTTATCGGCGGAGGCAGGCGACCCGACAACTTCAATCCTTCCTCGCCGCGATCGCGTCGGAAGAGGTGCTTCCGTTCAGTCCGGCCGAGGGTGAGCTGGCCGGCCGCATCGCAGGCGAGCTGGAGCTGGCCGGCCGCCCCATCAGCCCGGCCGATCCCGTGATCGCGGCCATCGCCCTGCACCACGGCCTGGAGCTGGTCACGGGCAACACGGCCCACTTCCATCGGATCCCGCAGCTGGGCTACCCCCTCACACTGGTCAACTGGCGATAGGCCGGTACGCAACGCGGCTGGGCGACCTGCCTACGCCTTCGGCGGGTACGACTGGTGTCCTCTCCAGTGCGGTCCCGGCAGACGTGACCGAGGGGGGAACGCGCGACCGGCGACGTGTTCGCCGGGGGACGTGCCGGGCTCGGCCGCGGCGGTTGGAGTCGTCTCGACGCCAGCCCGAGCACCCAGGCCCCTATCGTCGGGAGTCCCGGCGACTCGGGGCCTTGCCCGTCGACCGGCCCGGGGTGGTCGACGGGACGTCCCCATTTCGAGTGACTGCCGGGACGACTTCCCACGATAGTAAAGGATGACGGTGCGTTGCCCCCGGGCCGACGCCCCACGACCTTTCGAGCGGGCCGGGCATCCTCCGGCCGATCCTCTTTGGCAATCCGAGCAGGTCGAGCGTCCGGCGCACCGGACGCGCACCGCCCCCGATCCCGAGGCACGGTCCAGCCCCGGGGATCGCCCGTCGGGTCCAACCGGGGGGCGCGAAAACGAACCCAACCGCGGCGCGAAAACGAACCCAACCGCCCGGGACGCACCGCGCGGAACGAAGCCATTTCACCGTGGGGCGTCGCGCGGAACGAACCCATTTCGATCGGCGCAACCCATTGTCAGATAGGCAAAAAGGTCCGGGTATGCCCGGAACGTCGGGGCGCACCGGCCCGGATCGCCGAGGCGCACCGCCCCCGGGATGCTCGCCCCGGGCGGGCCTTCCCCGGAGAGAAACGAACCCAGGTTCGTCGATCGAGGCGGGGCCGATCGCCCCGGAATCGTTCGCGCGAATCGAAGCCGATTCCCCCGGGCCGGTGCGCGGAACGAACCCATTTCGGGCCGGTTGGCGGCGGATTCCGGGGCCTAGATGGCCGTCCGGGGATCGGGGGGCGATCCCCGGACGACCGGGCAGGATGGGGAGGGACCGGGACCGGAGCGGAGCAGGGGCCCGGGATCGAGTCAGGGGCGGACGGCGACGTCGCCGTGGTCCTTCTTGAAGAGCACGTTGTACTGCGCGGCGTCCCTGGCGTAGGCCGAGTCGGAGGAGACCGTCTGGTAGGTCTGGTGCATCGCGTCCTTGTCGGCCTGGGCCTTCAGGTCGCGGAGGTTGCCGGGGCCGGGGGGGTTGGCGACGCGTTCGGCCCGGAGCGCGGCCCGGGTCTGGTCGAACAGGGTGTTGACCCGGGGGGAATGGCGGAACAGCTTGCGGAGGATCTTCGGGTCGAACGTCTCCATCGCGGGGGCCTCCTCGTCCGGCTCGATGGCGGCCGGGGCGTGCTCGGGGTGGTGGGTCTCGGGTCGATGGGCGACGCCCCGGGCGAGGCCGGCCGATCCGGGGCGGATCGGGGGCGGCCCCGACGGGGCGGGCAAGGGGAACATCGTACCAGGGGCGGGGGCGCCGCGACCAGCCGTTTCCCCCGATCACCAGGGCCGATCAAACACCCTTGCAATCGGCGGCGCGATCGGGTTTCCTGGCGTGGTCACGTCGCCAGCAAGACGGACCGGCTCCGCCCCGAAGGGTGTCCGCCATGCCGATCGCGATCTCGTGCGTCGACTGCGGCTTCGCCGCCCGCGTGAAGGACCACCTCGGCGGCAAGGTCGTCGAGTGCCCGAAGTGCAAGGCGGGCCTCGCGGTCCCCCTCCCGGTGGCGTCGCCCGCCCCCCCATCGGCCCCGGACGCGGGCCCGGGCCACGGGGCCATCGCCCGGGGGGCGGGCACCCGGCCGATGGCCCGGCCCCCGGCCCCTCGCGCCGGCCCCGTCCCCCCGTCCCCACCCCCGGCCGTCGTCCCGAGGGGGGCGGACCGGCCGACGGCCCGATACGCCCCGCTCCCCCCGGCCGGGTCCTTTCCCCCGATCACGGAGGACGACGTCGAGATCCTCCTGGTGGAGGACGACGAGCCCGAGGCCGGGGACCCCCGGCGGCCGGGCCCGGCCGCCGGGGCCGAGGCCGAGGCCGAGGATGAAGTGGGTGGGTACGCCCTGGCCGAGGAGGTGGCCCCCCGATACGCCCCCGCCCGGGCCGTCGGGCGCCGGGCCGCCGCGACGGTCGCCCCGTCCGTCGCGGGGAGGCCGTCGCTGGCCGAGGTCGCCGAACGGGCCGGCGCCCGGACGAGGCCGTCTCGCACCCCCGCCCAGATCCTGGCCGCCTTCCGGGGCGAGATCGAGCCGGTCCGGCCCACCCTGGTCTACCGGCTCGGGCTGCTGGTGGTCGCCGCGGCCATGTTGACGCTGCCGATGATCTACCTGGCGACCATCGCCCTGGCCGCCTTCGCCACGTTCTACTACGCCACGCATGGTCATGTGCCGCTCCAAAAAGCAGGCGGGTCGAGCGGCAGCATGAAGGTGGCCGTGTTCCTCTATTTGGCGCCGATCGCCGCCGGGGGGACGCTGGTGCTGTTCCTGCTCAAGCCCCTGTTCGCCCGGCCGGCGAGGCGGGGGAAGACCCGGGCGCTGAACCCCCAGGCGGAGCCCCTGGTCTTCGCCTTCATCGACGGCATCTGCCGGTCGGTCGGGGCGCCGACGCCGTCTCGGGTGGTGGTGGATTGCGACGTGAACGCCTCGGCCGGCTTCGTGAAGGGGCCGCTCTCGGTCTGGAACTCGGAGCTGACGCTGACGATCGGCCTGCCGCTGGTCGCCGGGCTGGACCTGAGGCAGTTCGCCGGGGTGCTCGCCCACGAGTTCGGCCACTTCTCCCAGGGGGCCGGGATGAGGCTCACCAACGTCATCCGGGCCATCAACGCCTGGTTCGCCCGCCTGGTATACGAGCGCGACGACTGGGACGCCAACCTCGACGGCCTCGTCCGCGCCGGCAACGCCCTGACGGCCGTCGGCCTGCTGGTGAAGCTGGCCATCTGGCTGGTCCGCAAGCTCCTCTGGGCCCTGATGATGGTCGGCCACGGGATCAGCTGCTTCATGATGCGGCAGATGGAGTACGACGCCGATCGCTACGAGGCCCGGATGGTCGGGTCCGACGTGTTCGAGTCCACCTGCCGACGACTGGCCGTCCTGGGCCTCGCCTCCCGGGGGGCCCACGCGGATCTCGCCACCTGCTGGACCGAGAATCGGCTGGCCGACGACCTGACCCGGCTGGTCCTCGCCAACGTCGCCCAGATCCCCGACGAGGTCCGGACCGCCCTGATGGGGGCCGTCGACTCGCGCCGCACCGGCCTCTTCGACACCCACCCCAGCGACACCGATCGCATCGCCAACGCCCGGCTCGAAGGCCCCGACGGGCTCTTCGGCCTTGACGGCCCGGCCACCGACCTCTTCCGGGACTTCGACGGCCTCTCCCGGGCCGCCACCCTGAACTACTACCGCCAGGCGCTCGGCCAGGCCGTCCGGCCCGAGGCCCTGACCCCCGTCTCGGAGATCGTCCGGGACCAGGAGGCGGTGGCCGAGGGGCACCTCGGGCTCGACCGATTCTACCTCGCCGCCTTCGAACCCTCCCGGCCCCTGCCGCTGCCCGCCGTGCCGCCGACCGCCCCGAACGACCCGAATCTCGCCGCGAAGGAGCTGGCCCGGGCCCGCAAGGCCCTGGTCGCGTCGAGGGCCCGGTACGCCGAGGCCCTGACGAGGCGACGCGAGGCGCTCGCCCGCCTCGTCGGCGTCGAGGCCGCCGCCGACCTCCTCAAGGCCGGGTTCAAGGGGGTCAAGGCCGCCGACTTCGGCCTCGGCAAGGCGAGGCTGGAGGAGGCCGAGGCGGCCCGCCAGGAGCTGGACTCGTACCTGCTGCGCCTCTCCCCCCACTTCGAGCCGTTCGAGGAGCAGGTCGCCTGCCGGCTGATGGCCGGGCTGTCCCTCCTGGAGTCGGGGGCGATGTCGGCGAGGGTCCCCGATGCCGACTCCTGGAGGCGAGAGGCCCGGGGGCTCTACCCGGCGGGGGCGCACGTCGCCGGCCGGGTCCTGCCGGCGCTGGTCGCGGTGATCTCGGCCCGGGGGGCGCTGGAGCGGGCCCTCGGCCTACTCAAGGGGAACGACGAGAACCAGGCCTACGTCAACGGCGTGCTCCGGCTCGCCGCCCGCCTGCACGACCGGCTCGTCGAGCTGCGGGGCCGCCTCGGGGACGCGATCCCCTACCCGTTCCACCACGGCGACGGCACCGTCGGCCTCTCGAGGTTCGCCCTGCCGGCCTCGATCCCCGGCAGGGACGAGGTGGTGCCGCTCTACGAGGCCTCCGGGGAGGCGATCGACCGGATCCTGACCCTGCACTGCCGCCTGATCGGCCGGCTGGCCCTGGCCGTCGAGCAGGTGGAGCGGGCACTCGGGCTGCCCCCGCCGGAGGCGCCGGCCGGGGGGGAGGGTGTCGTGGGTGATCGATCATGTGTTATTTAGTCGATATGACTTCCCGCCCCTCGGCCGTGTTGATTCCCGTCACGCCCCGGGGGAGGGCGGCCGGTCCGGGCTCCCCGATCGGCCCGACCTGCCCTAGACTGGAACGCTGACGAGGGCGGCCGCCCGCCCGCCCCGACCCCCGGCCCGCCGAAGACCCCCATGAACTACACCGTCGAGATCGACCCGTCCCAGGTGCTCGGCGTGCCCCGGGACGCCACCCTGGAGCAGATCCGGGACGCCTACCGGTCCCGGAGCAAGAAGTACCACCCCGACGTCGGCGGCGACGAATGGGCCTTCCGGGTGGTCGCCCGGTCGTACGAACTGCTCAGCCGGGCCCGGGTCGCCGGCCGGTTCGCGGTCGAGTCGGGCGAGCACCCCGCCGCCCCGGTCAACCCGGTGGTGCCGAAGACCCCGGAGGACGAGGGGGCGTCGGTCCGGTCGGGGGTCCGGGACCGGGTCGACCACCCGATCCTGCTGGTCGACGTGGAGCTGCTGCTGCTCCGGGTCGAGCTGGAGAACCCCTACGAGGTGATCGCGATCCCGGCCTCGAAGCGCAACCTGAGCTGCACCCTGAACGTGAGCTGGCCGCCGGCCGTCGCCGCCGACGCCCCCCCGGGCCCGGACCCCGCCGGCGTCCTCCCCCGGGTGGTGGAGGCCTTCGGCCTCGCGCTCAAGCAGACCCGGCCCACGAGCAGTGCGCAGGACGACGGGCCGTCCGCCTTCCGGGGCTGGCTGAGCTACCCGTCGGCCCAGGAGAGCTACGACGCCTTCAACCGCCTCCGGCAGGCGCTCAAGGGCCTGGGCCTGGGGGTCAGCCAGCGGATCCGGGAGGTGATCATCCCGAGGGACACCGCTTGATCGGTCGGGGGCCGGGGACGCCCCCGGCCCCGGTTGGGGTCCCTCAGAGGACCTTGCCCTCCCCGGTGTTGAAGACGCGGCCGTCGGGCTTCGGCGGCGGGACCTGGATCTCCGGCCCCATCGGCTTGGCCGGGTAGTCGAGGAAGGAGAAGCGGCCCTTGCCGTCGGGCGCCTCGCCCTGGGCCCAACGCCCTTCCTTGGCCTGGCTGCCCTCGGAGCAGGACCAGAACTGGTAGGACACCTCCTGCTTCTCCAGGTCCATCGGGAACCCGGACGGGCAGGGGGTCTCCTCCAGGCCGTCGGCCTCCAGCTCCTCGATGGCCGCGAGCCACTGGTTCTGGTGCATCGTGTCCCGGGCGATCAAGAAGGAGAGCATGTCCCGGACGCCCGGGTCGTCGGTCAGGTTGTAGAGGCGGCTGACCTGGAGCCGGCCCATGCTCTCGGCGGTGACGTTGAAGCGGAAGTCGGCCAGCAGGTTGCCGCTGGCGGTGATGTAGGCGGCCGTCCACGGCATGCCGACGCTGTTCTGGGGGGCCGCGCCCAGGCCGGTGACGATGGCGTGCTGCGGGTTCATCCCCCCCATCACCGCCGCGATCGCCGGGTGTTGCTCGACGGCCGCCTCCTGCATGCTCAGCGGCGCGTTCTCCAGGAGACGGGCGATCATCGTGGCCAGCATCTCCACATGCGCCAGCTCCTCGGTGCCGATGTCCATGATCATGTCGCGATACTTGCCCGGGGCCTTGCAGTTCCAGCCCTGGAACAGGTACCCCATCGCCACCGACATCTCCCCCCACTGGCCGCCGAGGACCTCCTGCAGCTTGCGGGCGAACAGGGCGTCGGGCTTCTCCGGCTTGGCGTTGTACTGCAGCTCCTTGACCCGGTAGAACATGCGATCATCTCCTGGTGGTTCGGGTGGCGGGGGCGGCCCGATCGCGGGGCGATGCGACCGCCTTGGCGTCTCGACTCCGGCCGGGGCATGCGAGGCCCGTCGGGAGGACGGCCGGCGAGACCGATCGGCTGCAATTTCGGCGCCCCTCGGGCCCTCCCCTTGCGGCAAGGCGGCCGGGCGGCTACACCGACCCTCGAACCGGAGCGACGCCGATGACCCCCGATCCCCCCGACCTCGACCACGACGACCGCCCGTTCGACGCCGCCGTCGTCGGCGCCGGGCCGTCCGGCTCGGCGCTGGCGATCCGGCTGGCCTCGGCCGGGGCCCGGGTGGCGCTGATCGACGCCGGCCGGTTCCCCCGGGACAAGCTCTGCGGCGAGTACCTCAGCCCGGAAGGGGTCGAGGCCCTGGGGCGGCTCGGGCTCGGGGCCGAGGTCGCCCGCTCGGGGGGGAGGCCGATCCGCCTCGTCCGGCTCACGACCCCGAGGGGCAGGTCCCTGGAGGCCGAGGTCGCCGGCCCCGACGGCCGCACCGGCCTCGGGCTGAGCCGGTCGGCGCTCGACGCCATCCTGCTCGACGCCGCCCGGGCCCGGGGCGTCCTCGCCTTCGAGGGGACCCGGATCTCGGGGCCGATCGTCGCGGCCGGCCGGGTCGTCGGCATCTCGGGCCGGGGCGAGGGCGGTGCCCCCGTCTCGATCCGGTCGACGGTGGTCGTCGCGGCCGACGGCCGGAACTCCAGCCTGACCCGCCGCACCGGCACCTCCCGGCCTCGGAGCGTCCCCGGCCTCCGCCCCCGGCTCTTCGGCCTGAAGCGACACCTGATCGTCCCGGACGACTCGGCCGACGAGCCCGCCTCGACCGTCGGCCTGCACCTCCTGCCCGGCGGCTACGTCGGTGCCTGCCGGGTCGAGGGCGGGAGGACGAACCTCTGCGGCCTGCTCCCCGAACGCCTCTCCCGCCGCCATCGAGGCGACCTCGACGCCTTGGCCGGGGCCGTCTTCCCCGGCAATCCGACCCTCTCGGCCCTCTGGCGCGCCTCCGAGCCGCTCGGGCCCTGGAAGACGGTGGCCGGCGTCCGGGTCGAGGTTGCGTCCCCCCGGCTCCCCGGCATCTTCTACGCGGGGGACGCCCGGGGGACGGTCGACCCGCTCGGCGGCCAGGGCCTGACCATGGCCCTGCTCGGCTCTGAGGTGCTCGCCCCCTTCGTGCTCCGGGCGATCGCCCGGGAGGGGGCCGATCCCGGGCTGGTCCGGGAGGCGATCCGCGCCTGGCACTCCCGGTTCGATCGCCGGGTCCTCCTCTGCCGGGCGTTCCATCATGCCCTCGTCCGGCCGTCGCTGGTCGACCTCGCCTCGCTGCTCGGCCGATGGGGAGACGACCTGCTCTCGCTCGGCTTCTCCTGCACGAGGGATCCGGCCCGGCTGTCGTGCTGATCGACTCGAAGGGGATTCCAGGCGTCAGACCGATCCGGGCCTCGGCTGCTCGACGCCGCCGGAGGGGACAGGGCCTCGACCCCCGGAGAAATGTTGAGCGCCCCGGGGGGCGGGACGGCACTCCTGGACGAGTCGAAGGAGGGAGGCCGGGGCGATCGGGAGGGCTTGCCGTGCGGGCCAGGTTTCGGGATCGGCCGCGAAGCCGTTGCGGGACCTCTTCCGGTCGGGGACGTTCGGGGGGCTGTCGGACGGGGCCCTGCTGGAGCGGTTCGTCGACCGGGGGGACGAGTCGGCGTTCGAGGCCCTCGTCCAGAGGCACGGGCCGATGGTCCTGAGGGTCTGCCGGTCGGTCCTCGGGGACGAGCACGACGCCGGAGATGTCTATCAGGCCACCTTCCTGATCCTGGCGATGAGGGCCGGTTCGATCCGACGGGGAACGTCGGCATGAAAGGCCAGAACAGTCAGGAGCTGATCGTCCCGGATGAGGAAGAACCCGGGCCAGTTCGTCTCGAAGTCGGTGAATTCCCCTGGGCCGGTCAGAAGCCGGTCGAAATCGCCCAATACCGCTACGAGGCCGACCTGGACGCCCCTCCCCCCGGGGAAGAGCGGTCGCTGACCGGCCGGGCGGTGGACGAGGACGACCGTCCGTGCGTCGGATTCCGTGTCTACTACGATGAGCCTGATCTCCTGGTGGAGACCACGACCGACCGACAGGGCATTTCCATCCTCGGCGGGCTCCCTCCCGGCTTGCTCAGGATTACGATTGCCCGGAATGGCACGTCAGACTCGGTCGTCGAGGCCGAGGTCGGTCCGGGGCGGGACGACATCCTCGTGCGCGTGCGAGGAGAGTCTCGGGACTGATCGGCGTGATGACCACCGCTGGACTCGGGCTCATCTCCACAGACGCCACCGGCCTTGTTCTGAGGGGGGTCGGCGGGCGGCGGGTCCTCGAACGTGCAGTCCTGGCCCGGGGCCATTCGTCCCGGCCCGGGAACGGGAGGAGAACCTCTGATCGCCGCCGTCCATCGACTCGTCCGATCCGAGAGCCCGGCCCCGGTCAGGCCCGATCCGCGCCCCGACGGCCGATCAGGGCGATCTGGTAGCCCGGATCGCGGCGGACGGTCCACTGGAAGTCGGGAATCGGGGCGGCGACCTCGGCGAGTTCCTCGTCGGTGAAGCCTCGGAGGACCGAAAGGGGGCCGTCGTATCGGACGAGTCGGTTGCGGGTGAAGGTCCGGCTCCAGGCGACGAAGCCCCAGTAGGCGAGCCAGTGGCGTCGGATGTCGAGGACGATCACCCGGCGTCGGGCGACCCGGGCCATCTCGGCGATCAGCAGGGAGAGCCCCGGGCCCTCGAAGTGGTGGGCGAACTTGACGGCCGAGACGAGGTCGATCGATCGGTCGGGCAGGGGGAGCCTCAGGGCGTCTCCCCGGACGACGACCGGGGCTCTCGGGCCCGAACCCGCCAGGGAGGTCGCGGTCGGATCCCGGTCAAGGGCGAGGATGAGGGGGCGTTCGATGCCCCTCCTCGCCATCAGCCGGGAAATCCGGCGGGGGATGTCCCCGGAGCCGGAGCCGACGTCGAGCGTGGTCGCCCCCGGGCCGGGGCGGTCCTCGTTCAGGAACCGGGAGACCTCCCGGTCGATGACGAGGTTGTTGCCGAGGTGGCGATTGACGCGGCGGAGCACGGCGTAGGCGTCGGCCACCTCGCGCTCGGGGAGGCCGGGGGCGTCCATCAGCTCCGGGTCAGACCGCCGGGGGGGGACGAGCCACCGGCGCCGGGCGTCGGCCGTCATGGGCCCGGGTCGGCGTCGGAGTCGTCGGGGACAGGGGCGGGGAGTTCGTCACCCGGGTTGGCGCCGGGGAGGGGGTCGGGGGGCTCGGCCCGGAAGGCGAGGAAGGCGAGGCAGGCGACCCAGAGGCCGAAGACGGACAGGGCGAGGGCGAACCGACGGCGTCGGGAGGGGGTGCCGATCGGCCGATCGGGGGAAGGTGGCGGGGCTTCGGGGGGGGCGGTGCTCATTGCTCCTCCGGGTCCTCGATCGGGATGACGTACTCGGTGCCCAGGGCGGCCTCGAAGTCGAAGACGTCGTCGAAGTCGGCCCGGCTGTCGTCGGGGGAGCGTTCCAAATCCCCGGATTCGATCAGGTTGTAGACGATCTCGCCGAGGTCGGAGGTCGCCCGGATCCCCCAGGCCTGGAGGATCGGCAGGGCCATCAGGCCGTAGAGGTCGAGCGCCAGGTCCCGGGCCGCCTCGGAGAGCTCCTGGCCGGAGACGTGCTTCGAGACGGCGGCCTTACCCCGGCCCTTCCGGGCCCGGCCCTTCGCCCGACGGGCCTTGCGCTTGCGGACCTTGGCGAGGTCGAGCGACGCGAAGACGAACTCGTAGGCCTCGATCGTGTAGCGGGCGTCGCGGGTGACCGCGGCGGCCAGCGCCTCTCGAAGGCTCATGATCGGCTTCCCCCAACGGAGAAGGGCCTCGGCGACATCCCGACGACCCGGGCGATTGTAGCAGAATCCCCCGGCCCCGTGCAGTCGGGGAGGCGATCGCGGCGGGTTGCCGACAACCCCCATAGGTGGAAGGCGCCGACCTCGCCCGAGGGCATCCCCGTGCCCGGTCTCCCGAGACCGATCCGCCCCGGCCGTCGGGCAGGAGGCCTGCCCGACCTGCCGACGGCCGTCCTCGAACCGTCGCAGGTGGCGGCAGTGCTGGGATCGGGTCGTCTCTCGCGGCGAGGGATGCCGAAGATCAGCCCCAGAGAGGGGGGATGGCCCCGATCAGGGCTCGTCCCCCTGACGGACGACCAGGGCCGAATTCTTCGAGCCGAATCCCATGCAGTTGCAGAGGGCGATCCGGGCCCCGTCGGCGGGGCGGGACTGGTGGGGGATGTAGTCGAGGTCGCACTCGGGGTCGGGCTCGTCGCAGTTGATCGTCGGGGGCAGGAACCCGGCGTCGAGCCCGAGCAGGGTGGCGACCAGCCCGGCGGCGCCGCAGGCACCCTGGGGGTGGCCGATCATGCTCTTGGTGCTCGACATCGGCACGCTCGACGCCCTCGGCCCGAGCGCCCGCTTGATGGCCGCCGTCTCGACCCGGTCGTTCAGCGGGGTGCCGGTGCCGTGGAGGTTGGCGTACTCCACGTCCTCCGGAGTCAGCTCGGCATCCTCCAGTGCGAGCCGGACGGCCCGGACCGGCTCCTCTAGGTCGCTCGACATGGAGACGCGGTGCCAGGCGTCGCAGGTGCTCGCGTAGCCGAGCAACTCGCCGTAAATGCGGGCCCCCCGCGCGAGGGCGTGTTCGCGTTCTTCGAGGACGAGCATCCAGGCCCCCTCGGCCAGGACGAAGCCGTCTCGGTCCCGGCTGAAGGGGCGGCAGGCCCGCCGGGGCTGGTCGTTCCAGTTCCGGGAGATGATCCCCATCACGTCGAAGCCGAGCATGATCGCCGGGGCGATCGGCGCGTCAGCCCCTCCGGCGAGCATCAGGGGGGTCTCGCCGTGCTGGATGCGCCGGAAGGCGTGGCCGATGGCGTCGGTGCTCGACGTGCAGCCGGTCGAGACGACGTGCGAAGGGCCCCTCAGCCCGAGCTGGATCGACAGCTCCGAGGCGATGTTCCCCGGCGTCCCGGCCGGCACGGCCAAGGCGGTCGCCTTCTCGAGCTGGCCCCGGTAGTAGTACCCGTACAACTCCTCGACGAAGGCGATGCCGCCGCCCCCGGTGCCGAGCGTCAGGCCGACCTGCCGCCTCGTCTCCAGGTCGAGGTCGGCGGGGGGGAGCCCGGCGTCCTCCATCGCCTCCCGGCCGGCGAGGATCGCCAGCGGGGCGGTCCGGGGGACGACCTTGAGCTGTTTCGGCTCCATCGCCCGGCGGAGGTCGACTCCCCGGACGGCGCCGGCGATCCGGCTGCCGAGGTCCGAGGCGTCGAACTCCTCGACGGCGGTCACGCCGCTGCGGCCCTCCCGGAGGGCGTCTCGGTAGGAGGGGAGGTCGTGACCGTTGGGGCTCAGGGCCCCCATCCCGGTCACGACCACTCGCCGGATCGGCACGTAGCGCATCGGTCCTCGCTCGATCCCTGCCCTGGGCGGTGTCCGGATGGGGGATCGGGCAGGGCCGGATCCCCGGGCGGCCGGATTCGGCTTCCGCCGGCCGGCCGAGTCTCCCATAATGACGGCCGGACGCCGCCCGCGGGAACCCACGACCGCCGGGAGCGGTCGCCGAGCACGGAGGATCGAGGAGCCGATGATCAGCGAGGAACTCCTGTCGCTACTCGTCTGCCCGATGGGCAAGGCGCCCCTGAGGCTCGACGAGCATCGCCTCGTCTGCACCCGTTGCGGGCTCCGGTTCGCCATCCAGGACGACATTCCGAACATGCTCGTCGAGGAGGCCGAACTGCCCGAGGGCTGTCACTCCCTCTCCGACCTGGAATGCGTCGGGGCGGG
Source organism: Tautonia plasticadhaerens (assembly GCF_007752535.1). Lineage (GTDB taxonomy): Bacteria > Planctomycetota > Planctomycetia > Isosphaerales > Isosphaeraceae > Tautonia > Tautonia plasticadhaerens. Next base: position 7,631,713 of record NZ_CP036426.1, on the reverse strand, counting down.
CGACGCGAAGGTCGACGCGTCCTGAGGTGGGGGACGCCCCCCGGCGCGGTCCCCGCTAGAGGGCGGGGGTCGCCGGGTTCGACGCGTCGAGCACCCGGGAGTCGGCCCAGTCGAGCAACCGCTGGGCGTTGGCGGTGACGTCGATCGAGTGGCCTTGCCCGAACTCGATCCGGACCAGCCGGGGCCCGTCGCCCGGGTCGGGCGTCAGGTCTCGGATCGTCGAGATGCGGTCGAAATTCACGTAGATCGAGCCGAACCGTACCAGGTTCATGGGATGTCGCTCCGGATCCGGGGGGCGATCGTCGTCGATGGCACCGGCCGATCCCCCCGGATCAGTACAGGGGATGGACCGAGCCGGCGCCATCCTTGTAGACAAGCCTGCCCGACGTGCTGCTGAAGTAGATCGAGTCGTCCGCCGCGGCCGGGTCGGCGATCGTCGGCGGGCGGAATGCCCCGCCGCCGAGGATCCCGACCGTGGTCGACCCGCCCGGTCCCCGGTTCGAGGTCAGGCGGGCCCTCGTGCCGGGCACACCTCGGACCTCCGGGGCCGGGCCGTCGCCCGCGGCCGGGATCGACCGCCGACGGTTGGAGACGTTCGATTCATCGACGAAGGCCGGTTCCTCGATGGGCGGCACGCCCGGCAGGTCCGAGGCGAAGCCGGACGACTCCGGGAGGAAATAGGAGAATGACCCGACGAGCTCGCAGGTCGCCTTCCCACCCCCGGCCGACGCCTGGCTCTCGCCCCGGTAAATCCGGGACAGGGCGGGGATGCATCCCCCGCCGAAGTCGGCCCCCTCGAGGAGGGCGGAAACCGCCCGGGAGAGCCGGTCGGCCTGGCAGGACCGCGCCCGAGGGTCGTCCCCCCGGACCGAGATCGTCACGCGGTAGGAGACGCGACGCAGCGCGATCTCCGGGTCGTCGGTGAGGTCGTCGGTCCAGGGGCCCGGGGAGACGACGGCCCGGGGAGACGCGGAGGGGCCGCCCGGCCCCCGGCCCGGCTCGTCGATCAGCACGGCGCCGAAGGACCGGGTCGCCGCCAGGGCAGAGACGATCGTGTCGTAGACTTCTCGATCGGAGACGCACATGGGCTGCCCTCTAAAGGATCAACGCGTCCGCACGGCTTCGGGCGGGCGCGATCGGTTTGGGGGCCGCCCGTCGGCGTGGGAGGGGGACGCCGATCGGGCGGGCGGGGTCGGATCAGCGGACGAGCCTCGTCCCGCGCCGGGGGGCCGGCGACGGGCCGAGGGGATTGCCGCCCAGGGCAAGCCTCCTCGCCATCGCGTCGAATTCCGCCCTGAGGAGGGCGGAGCGGCCGAGGTAGGCGTCGTCGACGCCCCCGGCGATCATCGCGTAGCGGCGGGCGAGGACCAGCCGGGCGACCGCGTCCCTCAGGGCACCGGCCGGGTCGAGGGGAATGGAGTCGAGGCCGAGCAGGCGGTCGAGCTCCCGGCTCGCCCCGGCCAGCTGCGGCCCCAGGGTCGTGGCGACGAACTCGACGCCGGAGATCCCCTCGGCGGGGGACGCCGGCGTCCCCGAGCCCGGACCCATGCCGATCCGCCGCAGCGTCACCACGTTCGACGAGACCGCCGAGACGCCCAGCAGGAGCCCCGGGGGTCGGAACCGCTCCGGGGGGCCGACCAGCCGGACGACGTGGCCGGGGGCCAGCCCGGCGTCGGGGAAATTCACGGACTCGGACCGGAGCGTCCAGCGATCCGAGGGGTCGAAGGAGCCGTCGACCCCGGAGGCGATCACCTGGTCGGCGGGGAAGACCGCCCCGACGTCGCCCGTGGCGATGAGGGCGAGGTCCTCGTCGGTCGCGTAGCAGTGGGTGGTCGTGGTGCTCATGGTGCCTCGATGGGTCCCGGGCCCTGGGCCTTCGACCGGCGATCGGAGCGGGCCCGCTTCGGTGGGCCGGCCGGCGGCCCGGCGTCTCGGGCACCGAACACGTCCGAGAGCATGCCGTCGGCCGCCTCGGAGGCGATGCGGAGGTGGTCCCGGATCTCGGCCGCGCGGTCGAGGATCGAGGCGACCCGCTCGGGGTCGGCTTCGATCGCCTGGGAGCAGAGGTTGGACAGGGCCGCCAGCGCCTCGACCCGCCGGGCCGGGCCGGCGAGATCCGGGCGGCCGACCCGCCCGGCCGCGGCGTCGACGTACTCGGGGAAGCCTCGGAAGTGGTATCTGTCTGGGCTCATGGTCGCGTCCTCCGGGGAAGGGGGTCGGCGGGGATGATGCGACACCGGGGGCCCTCCCATGGGGAGGGCCCCCGGCCGGTCATCCCGGAGCGATCGGCGTCCGGGCGATCAGGTCGCCGAGAACGCGGTGATCCCCTCGAGCCAGGCGTGGTGCGACTCGTTCTCGACCTCGAGGGCGCCCTCGGCGATCCAGTCGCCCTCCAGGGCGTCGCCCCGGCTGCCCCGGGGGTTCCAGTACTCGTTCCGCTTCATCCGCAGGCGGACCTCGGTGCTCGTCAGGGCCACCGCGGTGAAGGGCCGGAGCAGCGGGGCCTCGATGATCGACAGCCCGCCCAGGAAGGGGGCCTCGAAGACGTCGATCGGCACGCCGAAGACGTTCATGCCCGCGTCGATCCGCTGGGCCGCGTGGCCCCAGACGGCCAGGCCGGTCATGAAGTTCGACGAGACGAGCAGGACGTCCGGCGAGCCGCCGTTGGCCCGGCAGCGCTCCAGCGTGTCCCGGATCAGGTCGCTGGGCTTGTACGCGCCCGCATTGGTCGGCGCCGTGACCTTGTTGCTCGACAGCAGGGACCGCAGGCCCCGCTGCTTCGGCCGGCCGGCGACGGTCGGGGACTCGCCGAGGCCGTAGTAGGCGGAAACCTCCATGTCGTCCAGCAGGTTCTGCAGCGCGTCCATCTTGTGCTGGTCGAACGGCGTCTGGATGCCGGGCGACGTCTGGTAGCCGAGGCTCGACTGGAGCGACCCGGCGACCTGGACCGGGTGCTGGAAGGTCTGGCAGTACTGGATGGTGCCGGTGGGCTGGAGGGCCACGGCGCTCTGGTTGACCTCGCCGCCGGTGCGGCTGTTGCCGATCAGCCGGACGGTGCCGCCGATGGCGGCGGCCGCCGCCGTCGTGCCCTCGGCCCCGCGGCGGACCTGGACGACGTGGGTCGACACGTTCGGGTCGGCCAGGACCTCGACGCGTTCGCCCGAGGGCAGCTCGAGCACGTCGCCGACCATGAAGGAGCTGGCGTTCTCCAGCGTGATCTGGGCGTCTCCCGCGGCCACGGCCGCGGCCACCGCGGTCGTCCGCCGCCGGAAGGCGCGGTTGACCAGCGTGAAGGTGGTCGAGCCGACCGGGAGCCTGGGCAGCCGGGTGGCGAGCGGGCAGCGGTTGACGAACCAGTTGGTCGCGACCACGTGGACGTCGTTGCGGATCTGGGACTGGTGGTCCGAGGCGCGCTGGATGCCCTGAAGGAAGTTGATCGACATGGGTGTGTTTGTTTTCGGGTGTCTGGAAGGGTCAATTCGAGTCGGTTCGGGGCTTCGGCTCGTCCTCAGGGTCGTCTCCGGCCCAGGCCGATGGGGGCGGCCGGGTCGCGTCGGGCGGCCTGGGCGGCCTCCCGCCATCGGTCCAGCACCGCCTCGCCCAGGGTCCTCGGGGGGGACGGCTGCGGGCCGGTCGCGGACGACCGGGAGTCTCCCGGCGGGGCGGTCCCGCCCCGGGAGCCGGCCCGGCTGAAGTGGGCGTACTCGGGGCCGGAGAGCCACGACGCCACCGCCTCGGCCACCGGCCGCCCGTCCCGGGCGGCGACCCGTGGGCCGTCGGCCTCGTCCACGACGCTCAGCTCCTCGCGCCAGAGCTTGATCAACTGGGCGGCCGCCCCCGGGACCAGCGGCCGACCGGCCAGGGCCGCCGCCAGCTCCTTCTCCTTGAGGGCCGCCTTGAAGGCGCCTTCCCAGCGCTCGGCCTTCTTCGCCAGCCGGGACAGCTCCTCGTCGTGCCGGCGTTCGGCCTCCCGGAGGCGATCCTCGGCCTCGGCCGCCGCGTCGGACGGCCGGGCCGCCCCGCCCGAGGCGAGCCGGAGGGCCTCCAGCTCCGAGGCGGAGATGCTGACCATCTCGTCTCCGGCCGGCTCGCCCCCCTCGCCTTGGTCGGGGTTCAGCAGGATGCGGTACAGGGTCATGGTCCGTCCTCGGCGCTCGGTTGCGGTCAGGGGCGACGGCCGATGAGGCCGTATGCCATGGGGAGGATCAGGGTCACCACCACCGTCAGGAAGAACAGCCCGACGGAGATGGCGGAGACGATCTTGGTAACCACATCGGGATTCATCTCGGTGACTTGCCTCCGGGTGGCCGGCTCGCCCTCGCGTCCACGTCGACGCTCGCCCGCCCCGGCCACCCTTCTCTGCGCGGGCCGCTCGGATAATCGGCCCGCTAGACGTTTGAAGTTGTTCTATTGTGAGTGTTTGTGGAAAATACAGGTGGCCTCCGGGGGCGTCGTCGCCCCCGCGAGGACGGTCAGATGACGTTGATGTCCTGGAAGACGTCACGCCGGGCGATCTCGTCATAGGGGACCGCCGAGGGCGGGTCGCCGCCCGCGGATCGCCCCTCCAGGTACCGATCGATCTCCCGCTCGCACTCGGCGTAATGCGGGTCGCTGAGCCCCGGCAGGCAGAGCCGGAGCAGCCGGGCCAGCATCAGGGCCTCGCACCGGGGCAGGGCCCCGGCCCGGGCGGCGATGGCCTGGAAGTCGGCCGAGGCCCGGGCCACGGCCTCGGTGGTGTAGAGGTCGAACTCGGCCGGGTAGACGACCTCGATCGCCCCCGGGGTCGACGGCCCGGCCTCGCCGTCGCCGAGCACCGTCAGCGCCAACTCGGCGGCCAGCCGCTCCGCCTGGGCCAGCACCCGGGCGATCTTGGCCAGGCGGTTGTTGCCGTCGGCCTGGTCGAGCATCTTCGCCAGGCCCGACTGGGCGACCGCCTCCCGCGCCGGGGTGCGGACGAGCGAGGCGTCCCGGTCGACGTCGTCCCGGATGTCGGCCTTGTTCTTGCGGATCGACTCGGCCCCGTCCTTGGGGAATTCGACGATGTCGAACCCCTCGTAGGTCGCGCCCCCGCCCCCCGAGTTCTTCTTCTTGGGCAGCAGCCAGCCGGGCCCGATCGGCACCGAGCCGTCGGGCTGGACGTAGTCCTCCGGCCCCTGCAACAGCGGGTGGGCCTGGGTGGTGTCGGAGAGGATCAGCTCCGAGTCCCGGTTGTAGTACTCGCGCTGGCGCTCGGCGATGCCTTCATATCGCGACTGGCCGATGTTCCGGCAGCGCGGCTTGCGGCGGTCGAAGACGCGGACGATCGGCACGCGGCCGAACGGGTGGGGCGTCACCGCCAGGGCCTCCCCGTCCTCGTCGTACAGGGTCGAGCCCTCGGCGGTCCAGTGCCGGTAACGGGTCCGGGGCCCGTCCCCGGAGTCGTGTCGCTCCAGGACCAGGCACTCTTCGTAGCGCCGCCCGGACTCGTCGAGCCGCCACCAGAGCATGTTCTCCGGCAGGATGCAGGAGGCGACGCAGGAGTCGAGGCCCAGCCTCGCCTGGTCGGCCCTGGTCTCGACCTCCTCGCCGGGGGGGGCGGGGGGGTGGTCGAAGCAGAGGTCGAGCTGGCCGAGGGTCAGCAGCAGCGGGGCGACGGTCTCGGCCATCCACTGGTCGATCGTCGTGCCGCACCCGTCGACGTCCTGCCACCAGCCCGTCAGCGCGTCGGGGCCGAGGCGGCGGATCTCCCGGGAGTAGACCCGGGCCAGGTGCGTCTCGACCGCCTCGGCCAGGAAAGTCGGCACGGGGGTCCGGGCGCGTCGGAGCTCGTAGTCGTCGTCGGTGGCGAAGGCGGCCGGGTCGGCCCCGAAGGGGAGGGCCGGGGCGAACGGGTCGGACCCGGGCATCGGGGAGGCGCCGGCCGCCTCCCGGGGGTCGGGGTATTCGCGCTTGTGGCGGACCAGGTTGCGGACCGGCAGGCCCCGGCGGTCGAAGCCGTAGACCGCCTGGCGGTAGCGCTCGCCGCCCTCGAGCGAGTCGAGCAGCCAGCGCCATCGCTGGCAATGCTCCTGCCACTCCGGATGCCGGCGGCCGAGCAGGTCGAGCGTCTCACGATCGGTCGTCATGGTGGTTTCTGGGTGAGATTCGGGGTGAAAATGTCCTCATTCCTCCTGCGACGGCTCCCTCCCGTTCCCGGCCGATCCGTCCGGCCCCTCCCCGCGTCAGAAGACGCTCCGCGCGGGCACCCGGCCCATCGGCGGCGGCGGGCGGCGTCCCTCGGGATATCGGTTCCGGAGGCCGCCCCGCAGGGCGTCGAGCAGATCCTCGTGCGGGTGCTGCGGGTCCTCGGGCCGGTCGGTCCACTGGCCGGCTCGCTTCTCCCGTCGGTAGTTCCGGAAGGCCCGGACCGTGTGCTCGCACCTCGGGTGCACGAGCAGCCGGGTCCCCCCGTCGGCCGGCCTCAGGAACGACTCGACCAGGGCCAGGCCGTCGGTCACCGACGCCCCGCTCGGCCAGAAGCTCAGGTTCCTCAGGCCGGTCCGCTCGTATTCGCCGAGCACCGTCGGGCCGACGGCCGTCCGGGCGTTGCCCGCCGGGTCGGTCGAGGCCACGTCGATCCGGCCGTTGCACCGGGCCCGTGACAGCTCCAGGATCTCCCGGGCGTTGTGCTCGGCCGTCTTGCCCTCCTCCAGGTACTCGGCGAAGACGTGGACCTCGTCCGCCATCCCCGACGGCGTCGCCCGGGCGACGACCTGGAAGTAGACCGCGCCGGTGTGCACGCCCGAGTCGATCGCCAGGTGCACCGGCGCCGTCGGGTCGTACTCGGCCGCCTCGGAGACGTTCACCACCGGGTCGAACTCGGCGAACCAGAGCCCGTCGGCCTTGGGCCCCCGGCAGAGGTAATCCGCCTCGAAGGTCCGGCCGCTGACGACCCGCGCCTTCTGGATCAAGGCGTCGATCCCGTAGTGCCCCGTCGCCCGCTTCGCCTTGGGTCTCCCCAGGGGGTCGGCGTCCCGGTCCTCGTGGCACCAGGAGACCAGCGGGCACTCCGGGCACTTCTCCAGGTCCCGGCCGCTCCGGCGATCGGGGCAGCGTTCGAGGACCTCGAAGACGCAGAAGGAGTAGAACGGGAACTCGCCGGCGTGGGCGCGCTCGATCAGCCTCGACATCGGGCCATCGACCCGGTGCCAGGTCGAGGTCATCAGCACCGAGGCGGGCGTCTCGCCCCGGTTCATGCACATGCCCAGCGCCGCGTCACGGCATTCCGGGTCGATCTCGTCGACCTCGTCCAGCTTCAGGCTCGGCACGTGGGGCCCCCGGACGCTCGTCGGCGAGGCGGCGAGCACCCGGACCTCGGAGCCGTTGGCGTAGAGGGCCTTCGACTCGGTGAGCTTCGCCAGGGCCGGGTCGTCTCGGGCCAGCTCCGCCAGCGCCTGGTGGGCCTGCTGCGATTGCGCCAGGCTCCCCCCCAGCAGCCGGGTGCCGTGGCCGGGGTCGAAGCGGCTGGTCAGGTGCGTCTCCAGGGCCGACAGGTAGGACTTGCCGCCCCCCCGGGGGCCCAGCACCAGGGCGACCGGGGGCCGCAGCAGGAAGGCGTCGGCGAAGAACCGCCAGGGGGACTGGTGCCCCCGGCAGACGGCCCGATGGGGGATCCTCAGGCCGGCGTACTCCCGGACCCACCGTCGCAGGCTCCGCTCGGAGTCGGGCCTCGATCCCAGGCTCGGGACGGGCTCGGGGGTCGTCTCTCGTCGTCGTTTCGTCATGGTCGGACCTTCAACCGGCCGGCCGCCTCCCGGGGGGGACGGCCGGCGGGCCCTCGGGGTCAGGCCGCGGAGTCGGCCGGGCTTGCGTGGTCGTCCAGGGTGTCGTACGCGGCGAATTCCTTGATGATCTCCGCGATCCGGGACCGCGGCAGGTCGAAGACGTCGGCCAGGAAGCGCTGGGACAGGCCGTTGCGGCGGTGGGCCAGGTAGATGACCAGATTGCGGCGGAACCGCCAGCGCCTCCCGGGGCTCGCCTCGGGGGGCAGGGGGGGGACGCGGCGCGGCTCGGCCGCCTCGCTCGCCCTCGTCGGGGTGTTCATAAAATCGGACTCTCGGCGTCGGACGGCCCGCCGGGCCTCGGACCCGCGACACTCATCGTCGCGGCGTTTCATCGCATGGGGCGTGCTCTCGGGTGCGGCCGGCCCCTCGCCTCGGGGCCTTCGTCGCCCCTCCGCGTCGGGGATGACGCCCCGCTCTGCTTAAGATCATCGTGGGATCGCCGGATCTTAATTGCCTTTTTCTCGGATTCTTCCGGGATTGCCGGGGATCGGCCCACCATTCGCCCCGCCATCCGGACGCTTGACGACCCCCCCGGGCGCCCCTAGAACAAGGGATTGCCCCCTCCCCGAAGCGCGGATCCCCGGAGACTCGCGATGTCGCGACCGACCCGCACCCCGGTCCAGGATCAGGATCCCGGCCCTCCCGGTGTGCCCCCATCCCCATCCGATCCGGTCGACTCGCTCATCCGGGACTTCCTCCGGGTGCGTCGGGCCTCGACCGGGCTCTGTTCGACCCTGGAGCCCGAGGACTTCGTCCTCCAGTCGATGCCCGACGCCAGCCCGGCCAAATGGCACCTGGCGCACACGACCTGGTTCTTCGAGGAATTCATCCTCTCGGCGGTCGACCCGGGCTACCGGACCTTCCACCCCCGGTTCTCGTTCCTCTTCAACTCCTACTACAACGCCGTCGGCGAGCGGATCCCCCGGCCCCGGCGCGGTCTGCTCTCCCGGCCGACCGTCCGGGAGGCCCTCGCCTATCGCGAGTCGATCGACGAGCGGATGGTCGTCTTGCTCCGGTCGGCCGACCCGTCCCAGGTCGAGCGGTTCGCCCCGCTCGTCGTCCTCGGCCTGAACCACGAGCAGCAGCACCAGGAACTGCTGCTGACCGACCTGAAGCACGCCCTCTGGCACAACCCGCTCCGCCCCGCCTTCCGGGACCGGCCCGCCGGGCCCGCCGTCGACGCCGCACCGCGGCGCTGGATCTCCTACCCGGAGGGGGTCCGCTGGATCGGCCACGGCGGCGACGGGTTCGCCTTCGACAACGAAGGGCCCCGCCACCGGCAGTTCGTCGAGGCCTTCCGGGTCGCCTCCCGGCCGGCGACCAGCGGCGAGTTCCTGGAGTTCATCGCCGACGGCGGCTACGACCGCCCCGACCACTGGCTCTCCGACGGCTGGGCGGCCGTCCAGCAACACGGCTGGCGGGCCCCGCTGTACTGGGAGCGCGGCGACGACGGCTGGTCGACCTTCACCCTGGCCGGCATGCGGCCGGTCGACCCGGCCGAGCCGGCCTGCCACGTCAGCTACTACGAGGCCGACGCCTTCGCCCGTTGGTCCGGCTGCCGCCTGCTGACCGAGGCCGAGTGGGAGACCGCCGCCGACGTGGCCGTCTCGGGCAACTTCGCGGACGACGAGCGGTTCCACCCCGCACCCCCGGCCGGCGGCCCCGAGAACGAGCCGGCCCAGGTCTTCGGCGACGTCTGGGAGTGGACCGCCAGCGCCTACCTCCCCTATCCCGGGTTCCGGCCCGCGAAGGGGGCCGTCGGCGAGTACAACGGCAAGTTCATGTGCAACCAGCACGTCCTGCGGGGCGGCTCCTGCGCGACCCCGAGGTCCCACATCCGGCCCACCTACCGGAACTTCTTCTACCCCGACGCCCGATGGCAGTTCTCCGGCGTCCGCCTCGCCCAGGTCGGCTGAGCGCGAATCGGGGAGGGGCGGGGAGGCCGGGCCTCCCCGCCGCGAAACCCGGCACGGACACGGCCCGACGCCGGGAATTCCCCGGCGGCGGGCCGTGCTCGAACCGATCGGGTCTCGGGAGGCCGGGTCAGACCCGAGGCCGCCAGCGCTGGACCCGGAAGTAGCGGTCCGGGTCCGACCAGGACCCTTCCTCGACGAAGCCGGATCGGCTCGCCAGGTCCCGGAGCAGTCCCGGCGTGTATTTGTGCGAGTTCTCGACGTGGATCGACTCCCCCGCGGCGAAGCGGACCCGCAGGCCCGCCCCCGGGATGGCCACGTCCTGCTCACGGTCGCTGATCAGCCGCATCTCGACCCGGTGCCGCTCGGGGACGAACCGGGCCTGGTAGGCGAAGCGGTCGGGGTCGAAGTCGGCGTCCAGCTCCCGGTTGATCCGCGTGAGGATGTTCTTGCTGAACCGGGCGGTCACTCCCGCGGCGTCGTCGTAGGCGGCTTCCAGGGTCGCCGCGTCCTTGACCTGGTCGAGGCCGATCAGCAGCCGGTCCTCGGGGCCGAGGGCCTCGGAGAGGTGGCGGAGCAGCGCGACGGCGTCCTCGTCGTCGAAGTTCCCCAGGCTCGACCCGAGGAAGACGACCAGCTTGGGGCCCGGGAATCGGCGTCGGACCGCCCGCAGGGCCGTGTGGTAGTCGGAGACGATCCCGGTGACGTTCAACGCCGGATAGTCGTCGACCAGCGACCGGGCCGATTCCTCGAGGATGGTCTCCGAGACGTCGACCGGGACGTAATGGAGGCGGTCATACGCGTCCAGGGCCGCCTCGATGAGCCTCCGCGTCTTGGTCGAGCTGCCGCTGCCCAGCTCGATCATCACCGGGGCCTCGTCCCAGCCGGCGACCATCTCCCCGGCCTGGTCGCGGAGGATCGCGTCCTCGGTCCGGGTCGGGTAGTACTCGGGCTGCTCGCAGATCTGCTCGAAGAGCTCGGAGCCGGTCGCGTCGTAGAGGAATCGGCAGGGCAGCCACTTCGGCTCGTGAGTCAGGCCGCGACGGACGGCCGAGGCGAGGGTCTCGGCCCCGGACTCGGGGTCGCCGCCCGCGCCTGCCTCGGGTCGGAGGATCGAGAGGCGGTCGCGCGTCTGGCTCGTGCGTGTGATCGGCAAGAGAAACCTCGGGATGGTCGGACGTCGAATCGCTCGCGACCGGCTCCGTCCGGGTCGCGGCGGCTCGTCGCGGATCGAGAACGGCCCCTGTCCTTGGCGGGAGATCGCCCCCGGACTCTAGGCAAATGACGGGCCGCCGGCAACCCCCCCGCCGCGGGGGGATCATTCCCCCTGGGGCGGGAGCCTCCGGATTCGCTTGTTGACGTGAAAGTTCACCGAATCGTAGGGGCGGACGAGGTTCCCGGTGTCGAACAGCGGGCGCTGGGACTCCAGGTCCTCGGAGCCCAGGGCGTCGGAGAAGATCGCCTGGAGGTAGGCCACCCCCTTGCTCGACGGGCCGAATCGCTTCTCGTCGTAGAAGCTCCGGGAGAGCGGCCGGGCGTGGATCACCCCCCAGCGGTCCCGGAGCCGGGAGGCGTCGATCCCCTCGTGCACGAAGCCGCCCTGGCGATATTGCAGGGTGGCCATGTGGTTGTGCCTCCCCTCGACGAGCAGGTCCACCGACTCCCCGCCGAGCTGCGAGGCCTGGTAGCGGTCGAACCGGATCGGCCGGCCCCCGCGCTGGGTGTGGCCGATCTTCCGGCAGAAGATCGCCGCGTCGGCGCTCTCGTTGCGCCGCTTCCTCGTGAAGAAGGCGTCGCCGATGTGCTCGACGAGGATCTGCTTGACCGCCTCGGCCGCCCCGGAGTATTGCAGGTTCCCCGCCGGGTCCTTGGTCTGCCGGACGGCGCCGAAGTTGTTGCCCTGGGCGTCCTTGATCCCCTCCGAGACGACCAGCACCGCGTGCTTCTGGCGGTCGAGGATCTCCAGGACCCGGGTCACCACCGCCTCGGGGATGACGGGCACCTCGGGCACGAGGATCATGTCCGGCTGGCCGAAGGCGGTGCCCAGGGCGATCATGCCGCAGTCCCGGCCCATGACCTCGATGATGGCGACCCGCCGGTGGCTCTCGGCGGTGGTCCGGATCCGCTGCACGTTCTGGGCGGAGACGAAGACCGAGGTGGCGAAGCCGGGGGTGGCGAAGTTGACCATCTCCTCCAGCTCGAAGGGCCGCTCCGGGCGCTTCGCGTCGCGGAAGCCCTTCGTCGAGGACTCGTCGGGCTCCCGGACGAATTCGGTGGACTCGTCGGGGTAATTCAGGCCGAGGTCGTTGTCGATCGTCTTGGGGGCCAGCACGGCGGGCAGGTAGTCGCAGAGCGCCTGCATGCCGTTGAGCGTCCCGTCGCCGCCGACGCAGATCAGGCCCTCCACCCCGAGCCGGTTCAGCCGCTCGACGACCCGCTCGATCGTCTCCCGGTCGTCGCTGGCGACGTAGTCGCGCGAGGCCCCGAGGATCGTCCCCCCCCGCGCGGCGTCCAGCTCCGGGATCACCTGGAACAGGGGATTCAGGTGGACGTGGGGCACCTCGGGGTTGAGCAGCCCGCTGAACCCCTTGATCAGCCCGAAGACCTCGATCCGGAGCTGGTTGGCGCGCTCCACCGCCCCGGCGATCGTGGCGTTGAGGGCGGGCGTGTCGCCTCCGGCGGTCAGGATGCCGATGCGCTTCATTGATGCGTGTCCCGGGGCGGTTCTGCGACGGGGCGCGGACCGACCCGGCGGCGGGAGGGGACCCGCGGGCCGACGCGCCGGCGCGAATTCGAGGGGTTCGTCCGGCGTCGGCGATTATAGCAAATCAGGAGAGCCGGAGGGGCGGGGGGGCGTCTTCCAGGTCGAGCCGGACCGTGTCCCCGGCCGCCATCTGCCGACGCTTGCGCGTCTCGACCTCGCCGTTCACGAGGACCAGGCCGTCGGCGATCATCGCCTTGGCCTGGCCGCCGTTGTCGGCCCAGCCGGCGAGCTTGAGCACCTGCGTCAGGTTGATCGGCCGGTCACCGACGGGGAGTGTCTCGCTCATCGTCCCGCCCCAGTTGGCCGCCCAGGCCGCCCTGCAATTGCTCCGCGAAGGCCCTCCCGGCCTCCGCACCGCCCCGCTCCAGGACGCTCCGGATCAGGTCCGGATCGGCCCTCGGCTCGATCCCGGCGGATCGGTCGTCGGCCGTCCCGGTGGCGATCTCCCCGATCGGCCCGACCTGCGGCTCCCGGCCCGTCTCCAGCGCCCTCCAGAACGGCTCCAGCATCCTCGAGACCTCGGCCGGCAACGCCGGCTGGGCCAGCTTCAACGCCCGGTCGACCGCCTTGCCCGAGGGGCTCGTCAGGATCGGCGTCCGGCTCTGGGGGGCCAGGCCGACGACGAAGACCGTCGCCACCACCCCCAGGATCGCCCCCTCCAGCCCGCCGAGCATCATGCCGAGGTGGCGGTCGTACGCCTCGAACTTCCACCGCCTCAGGGTCGCCCGGATCGACCAGGCCACGCCGAAGACCGCCGCCGAGGTGCCGATGTACAGGGCGAGCATCGCCAGGCTCCGCGCCACGATCGGCTGCCCCGGGAAATGCGGGGCCACCTGGGAGGAGGTCGGCACCGCCACCGCGTAGCCGAGCACCAGCGAGAGGATGCTCGCCAGCTGCCAGGTGATGCCCCGCCAGGCCCCCCAGATCATCCCGGCGACGATCACCGCCGCCATCGCCACGTCGTAGGGCGTCATCCCGACCTCCGTGCCTCAAGGTTCCGATCGACTCCGTCCGACCGCCCGACATCCTAGCCTGCCCGCCCCTCCGGAGGAACCCGAGCTTCCGGGGAGGGGGCCCCGGCTCCCGGGCGGGGACGCGGGCGTGTGGGCCGGGGGAGGGTGACAGTCCCGCCGGGCCCGTCCGCGCATCCGAGGCCCCGAGCGGGGCCCCGTCCCGCCCTCAAGACGCCGGCCTGGCCCTCGGGTCGCCCCACCCCTCCCCCGCGTCGAGCCTCCGGAGGAAGTCCCGGATCGACTCCGACATCGGCCGCATCACCCCGGGCAGGGCCGCGTCGAGCCGGGGGGTCGCCAGGCCCCCTCGCAAGGGGCGTCGGGCGCCCTGGCCCAGCTCGGCGGTCGGCTTCGAGCCGATCGGGGAGGGGTCGAGCCCGAACCCCTCGGCGATCGCCCTCGCGAACGCCGGCCGGCCGACCACCTCCGGCCCGGCGACGTGGAAGAGGCCGGAGTGCCCCTCCTCCACCAGCCGGAGGGTCGCCAGCGCCACGTCGGGGCCGTAGCTGGGGCTGGAATGCTGGTCCGAGGGCACCATCACCGGCTCGCCGCCGACCAGCCTCCGGACCACCTGATAGGCGAAGTTCTTCCCCTGCCGCTCGGGGCCGTAGACCCAGCTCGTCCGGGCGATCAGCAGGCGATCCCCCAGCGCCTCGGCGATCGCCCGCTCGGCCTCCAACTTCGCCTCGCCGTAGGCGTTGGGGGGATCGGGGGCATCGTCCTCGGCGTCGGGTCCGTCCCGGCCGGGGAAGACGTAGTCGGTGGAGAAGTAGACGAACCGGGCGCCGAGGTCGGCCGTTACCCTCGCCAGGTTGAGCGGCTCCTCCCGGTTCGAGGCCCTCGCCCTGGCCGGATCCGCCTCGCAGCCGTCCACGTAGGTGAACCCGGCGGGGTAGAAGACGACGTCGGGTCGCTGCTCCCGGACCCAACGCGCCGCCCCCTCCCGGTCCGAGGCATCCAGCGGGTGCAGGCCCGGGTAGGGGACGGTGGCGAAGGTGCCGGCGGCCTCGTGGCCCCGGTCGGCCAGGTGCCGCAGGAGCCAGCCGCCGATCTGCCCCGAGCCGCCGATGACGATGGCCTTCATCAGGAGCGGAACCCCTTGCGCCTCAGGAAGCTGTATCGCTGCAACGAGTCCTCGATGACCGGCAGGGCGGTGGTCGACGGCTGGAATTCGTCCACCTCGACCGCCTTGCCCTCCAGGTACTTGTAGTCCTGGAAGAAGCGCCGGAGCATCTGGAGCCGGTGGGGGGGCAGCTCGTCGGCCTCCCGGAAGGAATTGAATTCCGGGTCGCCGCAGGCGACGGCGAGGACCTTGTGGTCCTTCTTGCCCGAGTCGATCATCGTCATCAGGCCGATGGCCCGGGCGGTGACCAGGGTCATCGGCGCCAGGGCCTCCTGGCAGAGCACGAGCACATCGAGCGGGTCGTCGTCCTCGGCGTAGGTCTGGGGGATGAAGCCGTAGTTGGCCGGATAGTAGACGGCTGAATAAAGCACCCGGTCCATCCGGAGCAGCCCGGTGCGCTTGTCCAGTTCGTACTTGATGTTCGCCCCCGTCGGGATCTCGACGATGGCGTTGAAGACCATGGGCAGGTCTTCGCCCGGGGTCACGTCGTGCCAGGGGTGGAGCATCGGGGCGGGGGCCTCGGGGATCGCGGACCGCTCGATCGGGCCCCTCGGCCCGACCTGGTCGGCCCATCATACCAGAAGACCGGCCCCGACGCCCCGCGATGATGCCCCGAGGCACGGCCCCGGCGTCCCCCCGACGCACCCCGACCGGCCGGTCATCGGCCGTGGGCGGTGTCGGCCAGGTCGTCGGCCAGGCGTTCGAGGACTTCGCGGCTGAGCTGGAATTGCGACGGCCGCCGGCGTCGGTCGGCCGAGTCGAAGGTCATCCGGTCCAGCCGGAGCGTGCCCGACTTGTTCAATCGGACCTCGTAGTACGACTTCAATTGCCCCCTGGGCGTGGGGGACTGGCTGCGGAGCTCGACCTCGCCCCCCTGGGCGTCGACCTCCAGCACCACCAGGGGCTCCATCAGGTAATTGACCTTCTTCGCCAGGCGGTCCCCCCAGGCCTGCAGCTCGTCGATGGTCCACCCCGGGCGGTTGGGGTCGATGACGGCGAAGTCCAGGTGCTCGAGCATCACGCCGACGGGGGCGTTGGCGGAGACGTCGAGCTCCAGGCGGTCCGGCCCCTCCTGGGCCGAGACGATTCCGGTCTGGTCGGGCCGGGCGTCAAGCTCGGCGGCGATCGCGGTGCTCAGGCTCATGGGGCTGCCCTCCCAGGGGGCGGATCGTGTGGTCGGAGCCGTCGAACGAGAGGAGCGTGGGGCGCCCCTCGACGCAGGTCTCCAGGTGGATCGGTCGCGTCCAGAGGCGATGCAAGTGCCGGAGCGTGTCCTGGGCGTAGTCGAGCTTCAGGTCGACCCCGAAGTATTCTTGCTCCAGGTACATCTCGCCCCGGTTCCGGTAGTTGCCGTCCTTCACCCGGATGATCGGCCGGCCGAAGTTCGTCAGGCCGAAGAGCAGGCGATCCTTGATCTTCTTGAACTCGCGGCTCTCGATCTCGTACAGCTCCGACTGGTCGTTATGCCGGTAGCTGAACATCTGGTGCCGGCGGCAGAAATCGGGGGTGAGGAAGGTGTCGATGAAGGTCACGTCGCTGTGGATCCGGCGGACCTCGAAGATCTTCCGCCGGCCGAGTCCGGCCGAGGTGTCCCAATTCCGGCGCCGCTCGAAGTCGTCGCAGGACTCGTACTCGGGGCCGAATTGCCCCTTGTCCCAGCGCTCCTCGATGTCCCGGAACAGCTCGATGCCGAGCTTGTAGGGGTTGAGCCTCCCCGGCTGGGTGGCCATCGTGCCGGAGTGGTGGTCGGCGTAGTCGACCAACTCCGAGCCGTCGAGCAGCCGGGTGGTCATCATGGTCGAGTGCCAGTACGACGCCCAGCCCTCGTTCATGATCTTGGTCTGCCCCTGCGGGGCGAAGTAGTAGGCCTCCTCCCTGACGATCGCCAGGACGTCGAGCTGCCAGGCGTTGAGCGGGGCGTGCTCCAGCAGGAACAGCAGCACGTCCCGCTCCGGGTTCTCGGGGAAGCGGCGGGCCTGGGCCTTCTCGGCCTCGCGGCGGCGGGCCGCCTCCTTGAGCACCTCGGGGGGGTTGACGAAGCTGTCCATGTAGCCCTTGCTGCGGAACTTGTCCGAGGGGGCCTCGCCCTCGTCGTTCGCGGAGAAGTCGTAGCGGTTGGCCTCGTCCCGGCGCTTGATGAACGGCGAGTGGATGTCGATCAGGTTGTCCAGGCACAGGCAGCTGTCGATGAAGTCCTCGACCGCCTCTTCGCCGAACCGCTCCATGTAGGACCGGATCCGGCTGCCGTGGTTGGCCATCTCGTCCATCATCTTGCGGTTGGTCGGCGCGAAGCAGACGTTGTTCTTGAAGAAGTCGTTGTGGCCGTAGACGTGGGCCATCACCAGCTTCTGGTCGACCGGCATGTTGCAGCGCAGCAGGTACGCGTAGCAGGGGTCGGTGTTGATCACCATCTCGTAGATCTTCTGCAGCCCGTAGCGGTACCCCTTGGAGAGCTGCTCGTACTCCATGCCGAACCGCCAGTGCGGGTACCGGGTGGGGAACCCCCCCAGGGCGGCGATCTCGGACAGCTCGTCGTAGTCGAGCACCTCGAAGATCGTGTCGTAGAAGTCCAGCCCGTAGGAGCGCGCGTGCGCCTCAATCTCCGCCTGCAGGGCCCGGAGGTCGGCCGGCAAGTCGTGCTGGGTGCTGACGAAGGTCATGATGTTCGTGCTCCGCGAGGCTTCGACTTCCCGGCGGGCCGACGCCCGATCGGCCCTGCAACGATTCGACCGTTCAGGGCATGAAATCGTTCACGGCGACCCGGCCGACCTCGACGCCCCCGATGATGACCGGGACCGATTCGCCCTTCTTGAAGTTGCTCGTCGCCCGGTAGCGGGCGGAATCTCCCCGACCTGTCGGGTCGGAGTGGGCTTCGACGTGGCCGGCCTTCAGGTCGACGATCCAGTAGGACGCGAGTCGGGAGGCGGCATAACGTCGCCACTTGAGCCCACGATCATCGGCGTAGGTGGAGTCGGAGACCTCGATCACGATCGCGACACCCTCCGCCCTCGGGTCGTCGTGAATGAGGCGGTCGATCGGTCCCCGGACGATGGAGATGTCGGGCATCGGACGCCACCGCCGGCCGGCGACGATCGGCTTCTCCTCGAAGATGATCCATTCGGGGGGCACCAGGGCACGGAGCGCGGACGCCAGCCTGTAGACCGTGCTATTGTGCGGCGGATAGGTCGTCATCTTCCGGACGGGGATGCCCCCCAGCAATTCCAGTCGCACGTCGTGCGGGAACACCCCTGCCTCGACCGCCTTGAGGAACTGGCGGACGGTCAGCCGGTACGGCCGGACGGTCGCTCGCGGGCCAGGCGGCTGGGCGGTCTGGGTCGACATCGGTCCTCCCCTCGGAGCGGGCTGGCGGCCTCAACGACCCCGGCCGAGGAACTCCTTGATCGACTCGTAAATCCCCTCTTTATCGCGGATCTCGGACAGGGCCAGGTTCGGCTCGTCCTCGAAGGCGTCTTCCAGCTCGCGGATGAACTCGCCGGAGCCGTACGGGCTCTCGACCTGGCCGTAGCCGAAGAGGTTGCACTTGGGGAGGATGCCGTTGCGGAGCAGCTCGACGCAGTGGCGGTTGTCCTCGCCCCAGTTGTCGCCGTCGGAGAAGTGCAGGACGTAGATGTTCCAGTCGGCCGGGGGGTGCTCGGCCTCGATGATCTTGTGGGCCAGCCGGTAGGCGGAGCTGATCCTCGTCCCCCCGGACTCCCGGGTGTGGTAGAAGGTGTGCTCGTCCACCTCCCTGGCCGCCGCGTCGTGGATGATGTAGCGGGTCGTGACGCCGTCGTACTGGCTGCGGAGCCAGGTGTCGATCCAGAAGGCCTCGATCCGGACGATCTCCTTCTGGTCGTCGGTCATGCTGCCGGAGACGTCCATCAGGTAGAAGACGACGGCGTTGGTCTGCGGCAGGTAGATCGGGTTCCAGGAGCGGTAGAGCTTGTCCTCGCGGACGGGGATGACGATCGGGTCGTCGGGATTGTAGGTGTTCGAGGCGATCTGGCGGCGGAGGGCCTTCTTGTAGGTCCGCTTGAAGTGGCGGAGGCTCTCGGGGCCGGCCTGGCGGATGCCGGTGTACTTGTCCTTCTCCTCGATGATGTTGGCCTGGCCCTTGGGCTGGATCCGGGGCAGCTCCAGCTCCTCGCCGAGGATCTGGGCCAGCTCGTCCATGGTGAGCTCGACCTCGAGGATGTGCTGGCCGGGGCGGTCGCCGGCCTCGCCGGCCCCCTCCTCGCCCTCGCCGGAGCGGCCGATCGGCTGGCCGACGTCGCCGGGCCCCTGGCCGACGCCGCCGGAGCCCTTGGAGCCGTAGCGGAACTCCGGCAGGTCGATCGACGGCATCGGGATCGAGACGAGCTCGCCCCCGGTCTTGCCGATCATCTCCCCGTGGGTGATGTACTTCTTCAGGTCCGCCTTGATCTTCCCGCGGACGATCTGCCGGAACCGGCTCTGGTCCCGCTCGATTTTGCGTACCACGGACAATCACCCTCACCGTTGGGGACCGAGGTCGGCCTGGTATCCGGATCAAATCGGGCTCGACGCGGGGGAGGACACTCGACGGCGACGCGGGGTCAGGGGCGGGGCGGCGGCACCACGAGGGTGCCGTCGCCCCAGACGATCCGAGTCGGCGAGCGATCCCCGTGACGAGCCTTGAATTCCTCCAGCGCCCGGATCATCATCCGTTGCTGGGAGGCCGGGCTGCGTTCCCGCCGGAGGCGCATGGTGTTGGCCAATGGGGCCGCCAGCAGGGCGATCGCCGCCATGGCCATCCAGATTCGGAATCGGGGATAGGTTCGTCGCATCCGCGTTTCCCCCACAGACGCCCCGCCGCCGCCCCGGTCGGGGCGCCGGCGGGGCGGCGTCCCGATCACCCGCCGCCGCGCTTCACGTCGCCCCGGGCGAAGATGCTGGCCACGTAGTTCAGCACGTCGGAGGCCGAGTCCTCGTCGTAGCCGTAGTCCCGGATCAGCCGGCCCTTGACGATGTCGATCTTCTCCTGGGTGTCCTTGTCGACGACGCTGGAGACAAGGCTCGTCAGCTTGATCGTGTCCTTCTGGTCCTGGAAGAGTTTCAGCTCCAGGGCCTTCTGGAGCCGCTCGTTGGTCTTGTAGTCGAACGACTTGCCGTCGAGCGACAGGGCGCCGATGTAGTTCATGATCTCGCGGCGGAAGTCGTCCTTGCGGCTCTCGGGGATGTCGATCTTCTCCTCGATCGACCGCATCAGCCGCTCGTCCGGCTCCTCGGGCTGGCCGGTGTACTTGTTCTTGACCTTCTCGCGCTGGGTATACGCCTTGACGTTGTCGATGTAATTGCCGCAGAGCCGGGTCAGCGCCTCCTCGTCGGCGGCGATGGCGCGCTGGACCTCGTTCTTGACGACGTCCTCGTACTCCTCCTTCACCACGGCGAGCAGGTGCTTGTAGTGCTTGCGGACCTCCTCGTTGTTGATCAGGGAGTGGTGCCGCAGGCCCGTCTCCAGCTCGTTGAGGACCATGAACGGGTTGACCGAACGCTCGTCGGCGTGGGCGACCAGGGCGTTGGAGATCTTGTCCTGGACGTATCGCGGGCTGATGCCGTGCATCCCCTCGCGCTCGGCCTCCTCCTTCAGCTCCTTGATGTTGTCTTCGGTGAAGCCGGGCAGGGTCTTGCCGTTGTAGAGCTTCAGCTTCTGCATCAGCGTCAGGCCGGCGTTCTTGGGCTCCTCCAGCCGGGTGAGGACGGCCCACATCGCGGCCACCTCCAGGGTGTGCGGCGCGATCCGCTTGCCCGTGACCCGCCGGCTGTTGTAGTCCTTCTCGTAGATCTTCACCTCGTCGGACAGCTTGGTGACGTAGGGCACGTCGATCTTCACCGTCCGGTCCCGCAGCGCCTCCATGAACTCGTTGGACTGGAGCTTGCGGTACTCCGGCTCGTTGGTGTGGCCGACGATCACCTCGTCGATGTCCGTCTGCGCGAACTTCTTCGGCTTGATCTTGTGCTCCTGGCTGGCCCCGAGCAGGTCGTACAGGAAGGCCACGTCCAGCTTGAGCACCTCGATGAATTCGATGATGCCGCGGTTGGCGATGTTGAACTCGCCGTCGAAATTGAAGGCGCGGGGGTCGGAGTCCGACCCGTATTCGGCGATCTTGCGATAATTGATGTCGCCGGTCAGCTCGGTGGCGTCCTGATTCTTCTCGTCCTTGGGCTGGAAGGTGCCGATGCCGATGCGGTCCTGCTCGGAGAGGATGACGCGGCGGACCCGGATGTCGTCCAGCACCCGGGTCCAGTCGCCGCTGTAGCTCGCCAGCCGCTCCTTGAACATCTGCCGGCAGTACGGGTCGAGGTCGCCGACGATCCGGACCTGGAAGTCGTCCGGGCTCCGGCCCTCGTTCAGCTCGCCCAGCAGGGCGGCCCGATGCTCCAGGGGGACCAGCCGCAGCGGCTCCTCGTGCATCGGGCAGGGGATCCAGTGCGTCTCCCCGTCGGGGCCTTCCTCCCTCCAGTCGAAGGTGTAGAGGGCCCCCTCGTCGGTCTGGGAGTAGTACTCCATCCCCTTCTTCAGCAGCCGGGCGATGGTGCTCTTGGAGCTGCCGACCGGCCCGTGCAGCAGCAGCACCCGGCGCTCGGTGCCGTAGCCCAGGGCGGCGCTCTTGAGCACGTTGACCAGGTTCATCAACGGCTTCTCGAGGCCGAAGATCGCGTCGTGCCCGTCGTCGATCGGATCGTCGAAGAACTTGTAGCGGACGTACTTCTCCTTGTGGATGACGATCTCATCGGTGCCGAAGCTGAGGATCATGTCGTAGACCCGCTGGTACGCGTTCCGCGTGACCTTGGGGTCCCGGGCGACGAAGTCGAGATACTCGGCGAACGTCCCGGTCCAGTGCTTCTTCTGGTACTCCGCCAGGTCCTGGCGGCGGGCGATCTTGGCGATCAGGTCCGATCCGGCCGTCATGCGGTGTCCCTCCTGACTGCTCGGTGCTTCCGGACGCGACGGGTGGCGCGACGGGCATGGGCGCGATGGCGCGCGGCGACGACGGGGAGGGACGGCGAGCCCGCTCCCCCTGATGCCGACCGGCGCCTGCGCAGGGGGCGATGAACCTCGGAAAGAGGCGATGCCGAATTGTCAACGTGTCGTGGGGAGGGCCCGGCCCGGGACGCGATCGGTGATCTGCGCGAATGATGACGCTGGGGGCTGGCCGCGATGGCGGGCGTTTCAGCCGCGGCGGCGGTCTCCTCCTGCCGCCGCCTCGGGCGCTGGCCGGGCCTGATCGACTATTACAATCCTCACACCGGGCCGAGTCAATGTCAAGCGGAGGTGCATCGCGTCGAAGCCCCGGCCGGGGGGCTCAGGCCGCCGCCTCAGCCCCTCCCTCACCCGGGTCGGCCGCGGCCGGGACGGCCCCCGACGCGGATCGGCCGCCCAGCTCGACGAGCGCCGCCAGCACCCCAAGCCCGACCACGAGCGTGGCGTAATGCGCGTAGCTGTCGGCCGCGGGCAACACCCAGGGCTGCGACGGCAGCGAGAGCATCAGCAGGTACGACCCCCCGGCCGGGATCCCCGCGGCGATCCCCCCGATCGCCAGCGCCGCCACCAGGTGTCCGCCCTCGGCCCGGAGCAGCCGGCCGTAGCCCCCCAGGGCCGCCCCGACCCCGCCCCGACACCACGGCACCGCCCCGGCCAGCCCCGAGAACGCCACCGCCGCCCCCTGCAGGAAGACCGGGCCCCAGCCGAGCATCGGCGCCAGGGCCGTCCGGGCCACGCCGTCCGGCACGTAGGGCAGGGCCAGGTACGCCGAGGTCGCCGCGTAGCGGGCCGGCATCACCAGCAGGCAGGCCAGCACGGCCGCCGGCAGCACCACCAGCGCGGGGCCGACCGGCACCGGCTCCACGTCGCTCGACCGCTCCGACCGCCGGAGCTCCACCAGCACCCAGGCCGCCAGCACCCCGTCGGCCGAGAGCATCACCAGCGGCACCACGATCGGCTCGACGAACAGGCACCCCCCCATCGGGAAGTCCCCGGGGGTCGCCAGCATCGTGGCCACCCGGTACAGCCCGTACAGGGCCGCCGAGGCCCACGCCAGCGTCGCCCTCGCCGGCAGCGACCGGCCCGAGACCTCCGCCTCGGGATCCCCCCAACGCTCGGCCGAGTACTTGAACGCCACGAACCCGCCGATCCCCAGCAGCACCAGCAGGTCCGCCAGGCTGAACAGGTCCCGCATCGGCGTCAGGGCCGCGAGGATGCCCTGCTCGATCGCCACCTCGGGGACCGACTTGCTCCTCGTCAGCACCGCCAGGTCCGCCAGCCCCGCCGGCCGGTTGTAGCGGAACAGCAGCGCCGTCGTCCACGAGAGCACCGACGCCCCCAGCGCGATCATCACCAGCCGGACCGACACCCGGAGCCTCCCCGCCGCCTCCCCGATCAACCGGACGTGCCCCGGCAGGTCGAACAACTGCTTCAGTGCCCTGCCCGGCCCCTGGGCCACGATCACCACCAGCAGCAGGGCGAGCAGCCCCAGCACCCAGGTCCCCAGCGCCTCGCTCCCCGGCGCGGCCCGGGGGGACGCCAGCGTCTGGCCCCAGAACCACCGCCGCAGCGCCAGCAGCGGCATCTCGTACTCGCCCGGGGCGTTCTGGGCCCAGAGCAGCGGCGGCATCGGCATCAGCAGGCGATCCAAGGCGTCCTCCCCCGATCGGTCGTCATCCCCCCGGCGGCCGTCCTCGCGGCCCGATCGGGGCGGCTCGACGGGGGGCGACGACAATTGTAGCGGACCCGGACGCCCCCGGCACGGGGGGCGGCCGGGACGATCGACCCGACCGCCCCCGGTCAGCGGACCGCGCCCCCGCCGGCCCGTCGCACCGGCCCGTCCCCGGGGGGGCCAGGGGAGGGGGAGAGCCCCGGCCCCATCCCGGCGGCGGCCTCGGGGGTATAGAGCCGGAGGTAGCGGTAGTAGACCTCCAGGCTGAGGGTCGCCAGGGCGGTCGCGTAGACCCGGCCGCCGTGGGTGCCGTACCGGGTGGGGTCGGGGTCCCAGCTCCCGGCCTTGTGGCCGTCCCGCCGCTGCAGGCCGACCAGCGAATCCCGAACCGAGGCATTCCAGCGGTCCCAGGACCGGCCCCCCGCCTGGTACATGGCCAGCGTGGCGTAGTACCAGTAGTAGGCATTGAAGGCGTCGGCCGTCGGCAGGTTCTGGAGCAGGAAGCCGGCCGCCTCGTCGCTGGCCGCGCCGGGGCCGCCGATGCCGAGGAACTGGCGGCAGACCCAGGCCTCGGCCGTCATCACCGGGTCCGCCGGCCGGGAGGGCTGATACCGGGCCAGCCCCGAGGCGTCGCCGTCCTCGACCCGGGTCAGCCAGTTCCGGGCCGACTGCACCGCCCCCGGCGGCACCGCCACACCGACCTCCGAGGCCGACTTGAGCACCATCACCACCCACCCCAGGACGCTCGTGTCGCCGATCGGCGGGTGCGGGTCGTAGTCCCACCCCCGCCCGTCCTCGGAGGGGCTCCGCCGGATCTCGCCGTTCGGCGCGTATCGCCAGCCCATCAGGCCGGGGTAGGTCGCCTCGGCGAGGAACCCGACGGCCCGCACGACGGGCCCTTTCAGCTTCGGGTCGCCGCTCAGGGCGTAGGCCTCCGAGAGCGCCAGCGTCGCCATCGCGTGGCAGTACATCCCCACGGCCCGGCTCGGCCCCCGGAGGTCCCCGTCGGGCCCCTGGGAGGCCAGCAGGAAGTCGACCCCCCGGCCGACGACCGTCTCGTACTTCCCCTCGGTGTGCGAGTAGCCGGACCCCAGGAACGCGAGCAAGGCCAGGCCCGTGACCGCCGTGTCGGCCTCCCAGTAGTAGCACTCCCCCGAGCAGAGGTCGGCCGGCGGGCAGTGGGCGGTGAAGCTGTCCTCCCCCTTCGGGGCCGAGCCGTCCCGGAACCGGGCGGTGCCGGCGTCCCATCTCCCGTCGGCGTCCTGGTGCCGGGAGAGCCAGTCGAGCGCCCGCTCCACCGCCTCCTCGCTGGCGGCGCTGGCCCCGGCCCTCCGGGCGAGGGCCGATCGGTTCGGATCCAGCCGGGGGCGGTAGACCGCCGGCACGTCGAGCAGCGGGCGGCCCCCCGGCGCCCCGCCGATCCCCGGCAGGTCGGGCAGGTCAAGCAGGGCCCCCGGCTCGAACCGGCCCAGGTCCGGCCCCTCCCGGGAGGCCAATCGCCCGGCCAGGCCGCCCGCGGCCTCCCCCCCCTCGGCCCTCGGCCGGGAGGCGTCCCTCAGGTCGGCCTCGGGCAAGGTCGGCCCCGACGGGCGGTCCTCGGGGAGGCGGATCGGCGCCGCCACGGCGTCCGGGTCGGCAGAGGCGGGCTCGAGCCCGCCCTCGGCTCCCGACATCGGCCCGGCCGGGGCGGCGGCCCCCGGCGCCGGATCCCGATCGCCGGCGACCGGACCGGGGTCGGTCGGCATGTCGGGCAATTCCAGGTCGGGCAGGGGGGCCATCCCCCCGGGCCGGGCCGGGGGCCGGACCTCGGCCCCCCCCCGGGGCCCCTCCGGGCGGGCCGCGAGCCTCCCAAGGTCGGGCAGGGGGGGAGGCGCCCGGTCCGGGGCGGGGCGGTCCGGGCGGACTACCTCGGCGACCTCCGCCGGGTCGACCGCGCTCGGGACGATCTCCGAGGCCGGTTCCGGCCCCGGGTCGAGCCCCATCGGCCGCTCCTCCATCGTCCCCCGGACGACCAGATCCGCCCTCGGCGCCGCCCCGTCGAGCCTCGGGGCCTCGGCCTCGTCGAAGGCCAGGGGGAGGGGGGCCTCGGGCTCGACCGGCCCCGGCCGGATCGCCCCCGGGCCCGGATCCTCCGGCGTCGGCAGGGCGAACGCGAACGCGGCCAGGTCCGCGTCGGTCGCGAGGGCGCCCCCCCGGCCGTCCGACCCGGGACGCCCCGAGGACTCCTCAACCCCGGAATCCCCCAGGGGCGATCGGACCCGGATCTCCCGGATCCCCGGCTCGTCGGCCATCGTCCCGTCGGGCATCCCCGGCGCGATCAGCCGGGACAGCTCGTCCCCCCCGAAGAACGCCAGCCCCACGTGGGCCAGCACCGAGAGCACCAGGCACTTCCGGAGGATCCGCCTCGACCCCCATCCCGTCCAGGCGATCAGGCCCACGAGCAGGGCGACCACCCCCAGGCTCGCCCAGGCCCCCACGTCGGCCCGGAGCAGTCGGAGGAAAGGTTCCAGGTTCAGGCCGGTCATCGCTCCTCCGGTCCTCGGCTCGGGCCCCGATCGTCCGGGGGGCCGGCGGGTCGGCCCGGCAGGCCGGCCCGCCGGGCGTCGTCAGGTGGTGATTCGTCCGGTGAGGCTTCGCGTTGGATCGGGGGCGGAGGCGAGGTCTCTGGCGTCGTGTCGGAGGCTCGAAGGTTGGGCCCGGGCAGGCGAGGGCGAGGTCTCCGGGAGATCCCTGACAAGAGCGGTCGTCTCCGACCCCCGACCCTCTCCCCGACCTCGGGGGAGGGGGTGGCCGGGGGACGGGTGAGGGGGGATCGGACGACCCGCGAGGCCTCGGGTCGAACGCCGGGGCCCCTCACCCCGGGCCGCTCCCCGCGAGAGGGGAGCGGGGGACGGATTCAATCCGTGACGAACAGGGCGGATGGACCACTCAATACTCCCGCATCGACTCCGGGATCTCCACCCGGATCGGCTGCGACCCCCTCGCCCGGCGTCCCCATCCCGAAATGGGGGCCGTGCGCCGCCGGGCGATTCGGCGAGGCCGGGGCCGCCGCCTGCGACCGGCTCGCCCGGGCGGCGGCCAGCACGGCGACGGCGTCGACCGTCTCCGCCCCGAGGCGGTCGAGGGCCCCCGAGAGGGACTCGACCTTGCCCATCAGGCCGTCGTAGGCCACCAGTGCCAGGATGGCCAGCGCCACGCCCGCCGTCAACGGCGCCAGCGCCCCGGCCAGCGCCGGTCCCCAGGCGGTCGGGCCCGCCGCCTCCCCCAGCGCCGAGAGGGCCCGGCCCGCCGAGACGAGCGTCCCCAGCAGGCCGACCAGCGGCGCCAGGGCGGCGATCCGCCGCAACGTCCCCACGTTCCGCTTCAGGCGATCGGCCTCCACCTGCCTCGCCATCGCCACGGAGCGCTCGACCTCGGGCGTGGGGCGTCCCCATCGCCTCAGCGCGGCCAGGGCGATCCGGGAGGCGGGGCTCGGGTTCAGCTCGCAGAGGTCCGTCCCCTTGTCCCGGTCGAGCTGGCCGTCCCGGACCCGGTCCAGGAAGCGGTCGACGAACCGCGTCGGCAACACCCGGGCGCGCCGGAGCCGGAGGTGCCGCTCCGCCATCACGCTCAGGCCGAGCACGCCGCAGGCGGCCAGGCCCCCCCAGGTCATCCGGTCGGCCGGGGGGGTGCGGCGGTACCAGTCCCGGGCCATCCGGGAGAACCGACCCGCCTGGTCGGCCGCGACGGCCGTCGCCCGCTCGAAGTTCGAGGGGCGGTCGGCCCCCCCCGCCAGGACCACCAGCAGCACCGCCAGCGCCGGGCCGACGAGCCGTCGGCTCGACCCCGGGCGGCAATCGGCGAGACATCGACGCATGGCGAAGCTCCTCTTCGCTTGGGGAATGCCGGCGGGGCCCGACCGACCGGGATGGACTCGGGTCGGTCAGCCCCGTCGGCCCGTCCTGGGCCCCGATCCTCCCGAGGCCCGGCTCCGGGCGATGGTCAGCCGCCGGTCGGCCTCCAGCGAGGCCGGCTCGTCGGGGAATCGCGCACGGAGCCGTTCATAGAGATCGGCGGCGTCGGCCCACCGGTCCAGTTGCTCATACACTTTCCCCGCCTCCAGCAGGGCGAGGGCCTGCCACTTCGGGGCGTCGTCGTAGGAGGGGAGCACGTCCACCTTCAGGAATTCCCGGAGCGCCTCCTCGTAGTCCTTCTCGTGGAAGTACGTCTCCCCCCTCATGAACTGGGACATCGCCGCGAGTTCCCCGCCCTTGCGGGCGTCGATCACCGCCTGGTAGGCCGCCCGGGCGTCCTCGAACCTCGGCGGCGCCTGGCCCTGCAACGCCCGGCCCCGGGCGTATTCCAGCTCGGCGATCTGGGGGAACTCGGGGAACTCGGCCTTCATCGCGTCGGCCCGATCCAGCACGTCGGCCCAGCGACCGAGCTGCACGAGCGCCTGGATCCGCCGCAATCGGGCCGTCGCCAGCCAGGATTCGGGCTCCCGGTCCTCCGGGGTCGCATCGACCAGCGCCGAGAACCTCGACTCGGCCCCCTCGGCGTCCCCGCGTCGGAAGGCGACCTCGGCGGCCCAGAAGGCGGCCTCCCGGGCGTAACGGCCCTCGGGAAACTCGGCGACCAGCCGGTCGAAGGCCCCGATCGCCTCGTCCCATTCCTGCCGCTCGACCCTCGTCCGGCCTTCCCGGTACAGGGCGGCCTGCCGGAGCCTCGGCGCGACGTCCGCCCCCTCGGCGACCATCGGCCCGAGCCGGTCGAGCACCTCGTCGTACTCCCCCGCCTGGAAGGCCGACTCGGCCAGGTTCAGCCGGGCGTCCCCGGCGAGGGGGGAGTTGGGGGACTCGTCGAGCAGCCGGGAGAAGGCGAGGTCGGCCCCGTCGGGGTCCCCGGCGTCGATCAGGGCCCAGCCCAGCTCGGCGAGCAGCCGGTCGACCGGCTCCCCGACGGCCTCCTCGTCCTCCCCCCGGTCGACCAGGGCCCGCAGCAGCGGCGCCGCCTCTCCGGGGCGGCCCAGCTCCGCCAGCAGTCGGGCCTTCGCCAGGTCGGCCTTCGGGGCCTGGTCGGAGTCGGGGTGGTGCTCGACGACCCAGGCCAGGGCCTCGATCGCCTCCTCCGGCCTCCCCAGCTCCCGGAGCGCCGTCCCCCGGACGTACGAGGCTTCCGCCGCCAGCGGGTCCTCGGGTGACTCCCCGACCAGCGTCCCGAACGCCTCGGCCGCCTCCTCGGGGGCGCCGGCCCCCGTCAGCGCCCAGCCCATCCCGGAGAGGGCCCGGGCCCGGGACGCCGGGTCGACGCCCTCGGCCTCGGCCACGGCCCGGAAGAGCCCTTCGGCCCGCCCCCAGTGCTCGCCGTCCAGGGCGGCCTCGGCCAGCCTCAGGCGGGTCGGCCCCAGCACCGGGCTCTCGGGGAATCGCGCGGCGAGCCGGTCGAGCGCGTCGAGGGCCTGGTCGTCCTCCCCCAGCTCGGAGCGGGCCAGGGCGATCCGGGCCAGGGCGTGGTCGACGGCCTCCCCGTCGGGCCGGGCCTCGATGAACCGGCCGAGCGCCTCGGCCGCCTCGGCGTACCGGCCCTCGTCGAAGTGGGCCTGGCCGACGAGGTACAGCGCATCGGCCGAGAGGCTCGCCCCGGGCGTCCCCGCCAGCAGGTCGAGCTGCTCGATCGCCTCCGCGTCCTTCCCCGCCCCCTTGTATGCGAGGCCGAGGGAATACCGGGCGGCCTGGGCCGTCTCGGGGTCCGGTTGATGCTGATCCAGCAGCGTCTCGAGTAGCCCGATCGCCTCGTCGACCTCCCCCGACTCCAGCGCCGCCCGGCCCTCGACCAGCAGGGCGGGGGCCGCCAGCGGGCCGTCGCCGGAGGGCCCCCGGGCCCGTCGGGCTAGCTCGGTGGCCCGGTCGGGCTCCCCCGCCTTCAGGGCGATCGAGGAGGCCTGGAGCAGGGCGTCGTCGGCCCAGGAGTCGGCCGGGTAGGAGTCGGCCAGCCGCTCGAACCGGGAGAGCGCGTCGAGCGGATCCCCGAGGCTCGCCGACGCCTCGGCCGACCGGAAGAGCAGAGCGGGGGCGGTGCTCGACTCCGAGGACCGGGCCAGGGCCTCGTCGAAGGTCGCCAGCGCCTCGGCGGCCTTCCCTTGCTCCAACTGCCCCAGCCCGAGCAGGTACGCCGCCCTCGCCGAGATCTCGGGGGAGGGATCGTCCCGGAGCGGCTCGATGGCCTCCGCGGCCTCCTCGAACCGCTCGAGCGAGGTCAGCGCCTCGGCCCTCCCGAGCCGGGCCCGGGGGGCGAAGGCGCTCTGCGGAACCTCGCGCTCCAGGGCCTCGAACGCCTCGACGGCCCGGTCGAACGCCCCGGCCTCCAGCTCCAGGCGGCCGACCTGATAATACGCCTCGTCCCGCTGGGCGGCGTCGGGCCGGTCGATCAGCTCTCGGAACCGGGCCAGTGCCCCCTCCCGATCCCCCTGCTTCGCCAGGGCCCGGCCGAGGTAGAGCCGGGAGCGGTCGGCGAGCCGGCCGTCGGGGAAGGCGGATAAGGCGTGCTCGTAGGCCTCCCGGGCGCCGTCGAGGTCCCCCTCCCGGAACCGGACGTCCCCCAGGTAGGGCCAGGCCAGCTCCTGGTAGCGGTGGGCCGGGGGCCCCGCCGTGTACGACTCCAGCGCCCTCCTCGCCGCCGGCAGGTCGCCGAGCACGTAGGCCAGCTCGCCGACCCGGAACAGGGCGGTCGCCGCGTTCGGGTGCCCGGCCGGGGCCACCCGGAGGAACTCCTCGAAGGCCGACCGCGCCCGGTCGTATTCCTGGAGGAACTGGTGGGCATTGGCCAGCCCGTAGAGGGCGTCCGCCCGGTGCGTCCCCCCCGGTCCCGACTCCAGGAACCGCCGATACTCCCGCACGGCCAGGTCGAATCGCCGAGCCCGGAACAGGCCGTTGGCGAAGTTCAACGCCTCCGGCACCGCCCCCGCATCGACCCCCGTCCCCGACGCCTGCCCGCCCGCCTCCGGGACGAAGACCGTCCCCAAGCCCAGAAGTAGAACAACGAACGGCGTGACCGAGGCGTGAAGCCGGCCGGGCGACTGGGGTCGATCGCGCACGAGGTTCCCTCCCTGTTCGACACCGACGGGGCCGGGCCGATCGGCCCGATCCCCCGCCCCGGCGAGCCCCTCCTCCTCCGCCGGACACCCCCCGGCGATCGCCTCCGATTATCCCCGACCGGCCGAGCTTGACAACCCGGGCCCCCGATCGACCGGCCGACGGCCGAGAAACCGGCCCCGGGGCGCGGGGCCTTCACACGATATTCACCATTTTCCGTTAAGCTCGTCCCGTACGATGGAAGCGGCACGTCGACCTCGGATCGGGCCCCGGCGGCGAGGGCCGGCCCTCCGGGGAGACTCCCGCCTCCCTCCCCCGATCGGGTCCCCGGCCCCCGAGCCCCGGGCGGCCGCCAACCCCTGGATGCGACCCCTCCCATGCTCCGCCCCTTCGTCCTCTGCGTGTCGACCCTGGCCGCCTCCGTCGCCGTCCTCGGTTGCGGGGGGTGCGGGGGATCTGCCTCGAAGCCGGTGGTCGTCGACGGGTCGAGCACCGTCTACCCGATCAGCCTGGCCGCCCAGGAGGCCTACACCAACTCAGTCGAGGGCACGCCCCGGATCATCGTCGACTACCACGGCACCGGCGGCGGATTCGGCCGCTACGCCGAGGGGGAGGTCGACATCGTCGACGCCTCCCGGCCCGCCAAGCCCGAGGAGGAGGAGAAGGCCAGGGCCTCCGGCTTCGAATGGACGCGATACGTCGTCGCCCACGACGGCATCACCGTCGCCGTCAACCCGGAGAACGCCTTCGTCGACGCGCTGACCGTCGGCCAGCTCCGATCCCTCTTTGAGCCCGGCAGCGCCGTCGACAGCTGGGACGACCTGGACCCCTCCTGGCCCGACGAGCCGATCTCCCTCTACACCCCCGACGACGACTCCGGCACCTACGAGTTCTTCGTCAAGGACGCCCTGGGGATGGACGGCCAGCGCGAGGACGTCCAGCCCAGCGCCGACGACAACGTCCTGGTCAGCGGGATCGCCGGGGACGCCGGGGCCATCGGCTACTTCGGCTTCGCCTACTACGCCGCCAACCGGGACAAGCTCCGGGCCGTGCCGATCAAGGCCGACGCCGACGCCGAGCCCGTCTCCCCCTCCGTCGAGACGATCTACGACGGCTCCTACGCCCCGCTCTCCCGCCCCCTGTTCATCTACGTCAAGGACGCCGCGATGGGCCGCCCCGAGGTGGCCGACTTCGTGGCGTATTACCTGGAGAACGTGGCCGACCTTGCCGAAGAAGCCGGGTACGTCTCCCCCACCGAGGACGAGCGGGCCGAGAACCTCGACGGGCTCTCCCGGGCGAAGGGCGGCACGCCCGCCCCGGCCGCCGCCGAGTGAGCCCCGCCGCCTCCCCGATCCGGCGGGGGCGTGCCGACCCCCCTCTCCCCCGCCCCCGCCCCCTCCCACCGTTCGCAGGCCGACCGTGACCCAGTTGCCGCAGACCACCCCCGTCTCCCCCAAGCTCCCCCCGAGGCGGTCCTGGGCCGGGCGATCCTGGTTCCAGGGGGTGCAGGAGGTGGCCGTCCCCCCCTTGATCTTCCTCTGCGCCTGCGTCACGGTGCTGACGACCCTGGGCATCATCGCCGTGCTGGGGGTCGAGACGGTCCGGTTCTTCCGGGCCTCCGGCGTCGGGCTCGTCGAGTTCCTCGCCGGCCCCTCGCTCAACCCCAAGGCCGACCCGCCCCGGTACGGCATCCTGCCGCTGTTCTGGGGGACGTTCGTGATCGCCTTCGGCTCGTCCCTGATCGCCCTGCCGGTCGGCCTGCTCAGCGCGATCTTCCTCAGCGAGTACGCCCCCCGGGGGCTCCGCAGCGTCCTCAAGCCGACGTTGGAATTGCTGGCCGGCATCCCGACGATCGTCTACGGCTACCTCGCGCTACTGCTGGTGACCCCGGTGCTCAAGGCGGTCCTGGAGCCGGCCATCCGGGTCGAGTTCTACAACGCCCTGAGCGGCTGCGTCGTCGTCGGCATCATGATCATCCCGATGGTCTCCTCGCTCTCCGAGGACGTGCTCTCGGCCGTCCCCCGGGGCTTGCGGGAGGCCGCCTACGGGCTGGGGGCGACGAAGTTCGAGGTCGCCACCCGGGTGGTGCTGCCGGCGGGGCTCTCGGGGGTGATCGCCTCCTTCATCCTGGCGATCAGCCGGGCGGTCGGCGAGACCATGGCGGTGCTGCTGGCGGTGGGGGTGAAGCCCCAGATCACGCTCAACCCGCTGCGGTCGATGGAGACGATGACCGCCTACATCGTCAACGTGATGAAGGGGGAGGCCGCGGTGGGGTCGGCCGAGCACCTGTCGCTCTACGCCGTGGGCATGGCCCTCTTCGTGATCACCCTGGTCATGAACATCATCTCCGGGATCATCCTGAAGCACTTCCGGGAGGAATACGATTGAGCCGCCCGAGCGACGCCATGTACCGGCCCCGCCGGGCGCGACGCCGCGCCTTCGGCGCCCTCTTCGCCGGGCTCTGCCTGGCGGCGACGCTCAGCGGCGTGGTCGTGCTCGTCGTGCTGCTCGGCTCGGTGCTGGCCAAGGCCCTGGCCCTGGAGCCCAACCCCCCCTGGTACGCCCTCGGCGAGCAGGCCCGGGAACTCTCCTCCTTCCTGGGCCGGATCGCCACCGCGACCAACTCGCCGAACCCCGACCTCGCCGGCTTCAAGGCCGGGATCGTCGGCAGCCTCTGGCTCCTGCTGCTGGTGGCGATGATCGCCATCCCGGTCGGCGTCGGGGCCGGGCTCTACCTGGAAGAATACGCCCCCCCGGGTCGGCTGCGCCGGACGATCCAGACGAACATCGCCAACCTCGCCGGCGTGCCGTCGATCGTCTACGGCATCCTCGGCCTGGTCGCCTTCAGCCGGGCCTTCGGCTTCGAGGCCGTCGCCCTGGGCAAGATGCTCTGGGCCGGGGCCCTCACCCTCAGCCTGCTCGTCCTGCCGATCGTCGTGATCACCACGCAGGAGGCCCTCCGGGCCGTCCCCTCCTCCCTCCGCCAGGCGGCCCTGGCCCTGGGGGCGACCCGTTGGCAGGTGATCCGGGACCACGTCCTCCCCTCGGCCCTGCCGGGCATCCTCACGGGGACGATCCTCGCCCTCTCCCGGGCCATCGGCGAGACGGCCCCGCTGCTCATGGTCGGCGCCGCCAACTCCATCCTCTACCCGCCCGCCGGCCCGTCCGACTACTACACGGCCCTGCCGGTCGAGATCTACAATTTCGCCACCCTGCCGCGCGAGGAGTTCCGCTCCGTCGCCGCCGGGGGCATCCTGATCCTGCTGGCGATCCTGATGTCGATGAACGCAGTGGCGATCTCCCTCCGCACCCCGACCGGCCGGGTGCTGGCGGGGCGGGCGATCGCCCAACTCGGCCGGATCGGCTGGACGGCCGGCCGCGCGGTCCGGCCCTCGGGCCGCCGCCCCTCCCCGGCCCTCGACCCCGCCGGGGGCGGCCCCGCATCCGACGCCTCGCCCGAGAACCAAGCCAGGGGAGCCGAGCCGCGATGAGCATCGAGCAGCAGCAGCGCCCCGCCCTCGACGCGTCCGCCCCGGCCCCCGCCGCCCCGGCCCCCGCCGGGGACTCGGTCCTGGCCGCCCGGGGCCTCTCCGTCTGGTACGGGTCGACCCGGGCCCTGCGCGACATCTCGATCGAGATCCCCCGGCACCGGATCACCGCCCTGATCGGCCCTTCCGGCTGCGGCAAGAGCACGCTCCTGCGCTGCTTCAACCGGATGAACGACCTGATCCCCTCCTTCCGCATGGAGGGCGGCCTGGAGTTCGACGCCGAGGGGATCTCCGGCGCCGAGGTCGACCCCGTCACCCTCCGGCGCCGGGTCGGCATGGTCTTCCAGAAGCCCAACCCCTTCCCGAAGACCGTCTACCACAACGTCTCCTGGGGCGCCCGGATCAACGGCTACACCGGCGACATGGACGAGCTGGTCGAGCGTTCCCTCCGCCGGGCCGCCCTCTGGGACGAGGTCAAGGGCAAGCTGCACCGCTCCGGCCTGGACCTCTCCGGCGGCCAGCAGCAGCGGCTCTGCATCGCCCGGACGCTGGCCGTCGAGCCCGAGGTCATCCTCATGGACGAGCCCTGCTCGGCGCTCGACCCCATCTCGACCGCCCGGGTCGAGGACCTGATGGAAGACCTCAAGGACGACTACACCATCGTCATCGTCACCCACAACATGCAGCAGGCCCGACGCACCAGCGACATGACCGCCTGCCTCATGCTCGACGACCCCCGGGGCTCCGGCCACCGCCCCGGCGTCCTCGCCGAGTTCAGCCCCACCGACGTCCTCTTCACCACCCCCAAGGACCCGAGGACCGAGGCCTACATCACCGGCCGGATCGGCTGAGCCCATCTCCCTGCTCGTCCCGATCCCCTGCCATCCACTGGCCGATCCTGCCCCCGACGTGGGCGAACAGCGGCGTGCAGAGCAGGGTGAACCAGAGCGATTCCTCCCCATGGAAGACGAGGAGTCCCCGTCCCACCCGGACCATGAACGTCGATTGAGTCGCGAGTTGCCCGACCAAGAATTGCGCGAAGCCGATCAGGAAGAACGCCCACCCGAACGACGCGAACCCGATCCAGAAGCCCCGGGCCGAGCCCCTCCGGGTGCAGATCGCCGGGATCGACGAGCACAGCATCCCCAGGATCACTGCCGTCATCGCGAAGCCGCCCAGTTTCGCCCAGAACTCCGGCGACATGGTTGTCGTTGGTGCGACCGCCCTGACGGCAGAGAAGATCAGGCTGAGGTAGACGATCACCAGGACCAGTTCGCCGAGTCGGAATCGGAAGGCCGGCATCGATTCGCTCCCTTGAGGTGGCGGTACAGGTCGAGAAAGCCCTCATCCCCCGGCGTGATCGGCCTTGGCCGCCCGCTCGGCGAACCCCCTCCCCACCAGGCCGCCGATGTAGGAGAACGGCAAGACACCGAAGACGGCCAGGGCGCCCAGCTCTCCCCGGAACGCGACGATGCCGAACAGGGCGAGCGCCCAGCCGAACACCGCGAAGCCGGCCCAGAATCCCCGGCGCGCCCCCCGACAATACGCGACCCCCAGCAGCGCCGAGCAGAGCAGGGCGAGTTCGAGGCTCATCAGCCCCCCCGCGAGGGTCATCATCACCGGATCCACGCCACTCAGGAACGCGGCCGCGCCGAACAGGGCGGCGCAATAGGCGACCAGCGCCATCATCCCGCCGATCGAGAAACGGAAACGCATCAGGACACCTCGATCACCATCTCGGCGGCCCTCACATCCCATTCAAGGC
Organism: Tautonia plasticadhaerens; assembly: GCF_007752535.1. Classification (GTDB taxonomy): domain Bacteria; phylum Planctomycetota; class Planctomycetia; order Isosphaerales; family Isosphaeraceae; genus Tautonia; species Tautonia plasticadhaerens. Next base: position 7,596,103 of record NZ_CP036426.1, on the reverse strand, counting down.
CGCAATTCGGTGAAGCTCCGCTGGCCGGCGAACTGACCGGCGTACCCCTTCGACGGCTCCTCGCCGATCGCCTCCACGATCAGCTGGCAGATCGACATCCCCTCGTCCAGCGCGACCGTCAGGTCGCCGAGGTTGAAGATCTCCAGCTGGATCGGCAAGCCCGGTTCGTCCTGGCGTTCCGGGTTGTCGCCGAACCCGGCGTGGATCGTCGGCGCGGTCACGTGGACGCCCACCCCCAGCCGCGCCAGGCTGCTCTTGCCCTCCACCCGGGCCGCCAGGCGAGACGCCCTCGGCAGGTGGATCGCCTGCTGCGTGTACCCGAGCACGAACCGGCCCGGCCCCAGCGGGAAGCCGCCCTCGGGGATCGGCACCGTCTCGGCGAGTTCCGGATCTTCGAGCAGCCGGCGGACGTTGAATCCCGGGGCCCCCGGGCGGACCACCCGGCCCCCGCCCTTCCAGCGCACGAGCGTCCGGTCGAGCGTCAGGTCGACCGCCATCGAGCTCCACAGGTGCTCCGGCGGCACCGGGGCGATCACCAGCGCCCCGGTCCGGATCGCGGCACCGATCTCCCGGTCGGAGAGGATCATGGGACGGGCCTGTCCTCGTGCCTCAGGGCCTCGAACGGGATCCAGGCCCGGTTCGCCCCCGAGTACGCCTCGCAGGGGAACTCCACCAGCACCCGGCGCCGATCCCGGTCGATCTGCACGAACCCGACCGGCAGGAACGGCACCCCGTCGTGCCGGTTGATCAGCCCCGGCGTCACGTCGAGGTACTGCGTCCTCCCTTCCTCGTCCACCACCCCGGCCGTCAGGTGGTCGTCCCTCAACCCGGGGGACAACTCGCAGCGCACTTCCTCGAAATAAGTCGTCTCGGTCATCGTCGCGTCCCGGGTGTCCACTGGCCGGCGGATCGATCGATCGGTCGATCGGGGAGCCGGGCCCCCGGGCCCGAGGCCCGGGGGCGGCGGCCCGCCGAGATCGGATCGGCCGGCGAGACGCCCTGCGTCCAACCGCCTCCCCGATGATCGCCCGCCGACGGTCCGAGGACAACCGTCGAGGCGGTCGCGCCGGTCCCGGGCCCCCGGCGGCCGTGCTCCCCGCGATCCGGCACCGCCCGCCCCGGCCGCCCGGTCGCAACGGCCCCCGGCCGGTCGTCCGGCGATTTTGTGACTGGAATCGGCCCCCGACACGATCTTTATGGAGACGGGCCGATCGATCGGTCCGGCCGTCCCTCGCTGCGCGGAGCCCCTCTCGATGCCGGCCCACCCGACGGTCGCCCCGCCTCCCGAGGCCGTCCCGCCCGAGCCCCCCACCTCGCCGGTCGGGCCGACCTCGCCCCGCCCACTCCCCGCCCGGGACGGCGACGCGACGCGACGGCCGGGAGATCCGCGCGCGCCGCGACGGAGCGAACCCATTTCGCGGCCGGGGGAACGCCGCAATCCCTTCTCCTTTCGCCGATTGGGTCGATCGGGCCCGGGGAGACTTGGGCGCACCGGCCGAATCCCGGCCGCATCCCGACCGGGTGAGAAGGCCGGGACTCGGCGTGGCCCCGTCGCCGAGGCCGAGACGCCGGGGCGCCCCGCGTCCCTCCCCGATCAATCCGACTCCCTCGATCGCCCGCCCGGTACGCACCGCGACGGAGCGAACCCATTTTCGACCCGGGGTTTCCATCGCAAATTCATTTTTCGCATGGATTTGCGTCGGTGCACTTCGGACGCCTTCCCGGCGCACCGGCCGCGTCCCGGGCCCTCCCGAAGGGCCTGCCTCGCGCCTCCCGGGCCGGGACGGGAGGGGCCTCGGGACCCCGGGTGCCCGGGCGGGTCGGGTGCGGCCCGGGGCGGGGGGAGTCCCCCGGCGCCCGATCGGCGCGCACCGCGACGGAGCGAACCCATTTTCCACCCGGATTTTCGGACGCAAGGCAAATCGGGATTGGAAGTTGCACTGAACGGGTTCGGCCGCGTCGCCGGCGCACCGCCCGCGTCCGGGCCCGCCGGATGACCCCCGCCCCGGCACGGCGCCCCGGGCAGCCCGATCCCCCCCGATTCGGCCCGGGCCGACGCCGCCCCGGGCGCTATCGAACTCGCTCCACCTCGGGATAAGATGGAATGATGGTCAAGACGTTCACCGAGGCGCTCGACGCCTGCATCGACGAGATGGCCGAGTTCCTCCGCTCGGTCCGGCGGCATCTGCACGCCAACCCGGAGCCCAGCCTGGAGGAGTTCCGGACCACCCAGGACCTCGCCGGCCACCTGGCCGACGCCGGGGTGCCGTTCCGGGTCGTCCCCTCGGGCCGGGGGATCGTGGCCGGGCCGGACCGGGGCCTCGACGGCCTCCCCCGGGTCGCGCTGCGGGCCGACATCGACGCGCTCCGGATGCAGGACGCCAAGCTCGCCGTCCCCTACCGGTCGGTCCGGGACGGGGTCATGCACGCCTGCGGCCACGACGCGCACGCGACGATGGCCCTGGGGGCCACGCTGGCCCTGCACCGCTGCCGCGACCATCTGCCGGGGCCGATCCCCTGGCGGGCGATCTTCCAGCCGGCCGAGGAGACCGGGGACGGCGCGATCGAGATGATCCGGGCCGGGGCGATGGAGGGGGTCTCGGCGATCGTGGCCCTGCACGTCGACCCCGAGCTGGAGGTCGGCCGGGTCGCCCAGCGGGCCGGGGTGCTCACCGCTGACTGCCGGGACCTGCGGATCGTCGTCCGGGGCCGGGGGGGCCACGCGGCGAGGCCCCACCAGGCGATCGACCCGGTGGCGGCGGCCGTCCAGTTCGTCTCGGGTATCTACCAGGTGGTGCCCCGGTCGGTCGACGTGAGGGAGCCGGTCGTGGTGTCGATCTCCTCGATCCACGCCGGGGAGGCGAACAACGTGATCCCCGACCAGGCGGTGATGGAGGGGACGCTCCGGTCCCTCGGCCAGGCCGCCCGGGAGCGGGCCTGCGCGGCCATCCAGGCGACCGCCCGGGGCGTCTCGGCCGCGACCGGGGCCGAGATCCAGGTGGAGTTCCTCCAGGGGGTCGACCCGGTCATCAACGACCCGGTGGTCAACGCCGCGATGGCCCAGGCCGCCTTCGACGTGGTCGGCCCCGACCGGGTCGGTTCGATCCCGCACCCCAGCCTCGGCGGCGAGGACTTCGCCGCCTACCTCCGCCTGGCCCCCGGCGCCATGATGCGGCTGGGGGTGGCCGGCGCCTCGGGCTGGCCGAGCCTGCATTCCCCCCGCTTCGACATCGACGAGCGGGCACTCGTCCTCGGGGCCAGGATCCTGGCCCGGTCCGTCGTCCTGCTCTCCGAGGGAGGCCCCGGCGATGCGTGAGCGTCTCGAATTCGTCCGCAACAACTGGCCGAGCCTGGGCGTCGAAATCGAGCTGCAACTGGTCGACGCCGAGTCGATGGCCCTGCGTAACGCCATCAACGACGTCCTGCCCGAGGTCCCGGCCTCGCTCTCCGAGCGGGTGAAGCCGGAGATCATGCAGTCCTACCTGGAGATCAACACCGAGATCTGCCGGACCGCCGCCGACGTGGGCGCGGATCTGGCCGAGAAGCTCCGGGTCGTCGAGGGGATCGTCGCCTCGCACGGGCTCCGGCTCTTCTGGGCCGGCACCCACCCGTTCTCCAAGTGGTACGAGCAGCGGGTCACCCCCGACGACCGCTACTACGGCCTGGTGGACCTGCTCCAGGACACCGCCCGGCGGCTCGTCACCTTCGGCCTGCACGTCCACGTCGGCGTCGACACCGGCGACAAGGCCATCATGATCTGCGACCGGATGCTCCGGCACCTGCCGACCCTGCTCGCCCTCTCGGCGAACAGCCCGTTCTGGGGGGGCCGCAACACCGGCCTGCACTCCCAGCGCAGCAAGGTGATGGAGGACCTGCCCACCGCCGGCATGCCCCCGGTGATGCGGAACTGGAGCGAGTACGTCTGGCTGCTCAACCACCTGGTCGAGACGAACTTCATCCGCTCGCTCCGGGAGATCTGGTGGGACGTCCGCCCGCACCACAACTTCGGCACGGTGGAGGTCCGCATCTGCGACATGCCGCCGGACCTGCCGTCGGTGGTCGCCATCGCGGCGCTGGTGCAGTGCCTGGTCCGCGACCTCTCCCGCCAGATCGACGAGGGCACCTACCTGCCCGACGGCCACCCGTTCATGAACCGCCAGAACAAGTGGCGGGCCTGCCGCTACGGCCTCTCCGCCGAGCTGGTCGACCCCTTCACCGCCGAGCCCCGCCCCGCCCGGAGGGTCGTCAGCGACCTGGTCGAGACGCTCCGCCGCCGGGGGGTGCCCGAGGAGCTGGGCTGCCTCCGGGAGCTCGAGATGGTGCTGGACCTGGCCGAGCAGCCCACCGGCTCCGAGCGCCAGGTGGCCATCTTCGAGCAGACCGGCGACCCGGTCGAGGTCGTCCGCCGGATGCTCGACCGCCGGCCGGCGGGGCCGGGACCGGGGGCGGGGCCGGCTTCATGAATTCCCCGCAATTCCTTCACGAGGAACCCGGGATGGCGCGGGTAGAGTGGGATCGGACGCGTCGAGACGCACCTTCCTCCCGCGGCGACCGAGTCATGGCCAAGACCCAGATCCTGATCGTCGAGGACGAGCGCCACCTGGCGGACACGCTGGCGATGAACCTGCGCCGGGAGGGGTACGAGGTCCTCGTCTCCTACGACGGCCAGGACGGCCTGAGGCAGGCGCAGCTCCGGCTGCCGGAGCTGATCGTGCTGGATCTGATGCTGCCGGTCAAGCCGGGGCTGGAGGTCTGCAAGGAGCTGCGATCCGGCCTCCGGACCCGGGACATCCCGATCCTGATGGTCACGGCCAAGGCCGAGGAGAGCGACGAGCTGATCGGCCTGGCCGTGGGGGCCGACGACTACGTGACCAAGCCGTACAGCCTGAAGGTGCTGATCCAGCGGATCAAGAACGTGCTCCGCCGCCGGGCGTCGAAGGCCGACGCGGGCGCCGCCTCGGTGATCGAGGTCCGGGGCGTGACCGTGGACAAGCACCGGCACCGGGCGCTGTACCTGGGGTCGGAGCTGCCGCTGACGCCGACCGAGTTCCGGCTGCTGGAGGTCCTGCTCCGGCAGGCCGGCCGGGCCTTCACCCGGCACGAGCTGATGGACGCGGCGATCGGCGAGGACGCGATGGTCCTGGAGCGGACCATCGACGTGCACGTCAAGAGCCTCCGCAAGAAGCTCGGCCCCGGCTCCGAGCTGGTCGAGACGGTCCGGGGCGTGGGCTACCGGTTCAGGGAGGCGGACCTGGTGACGCAGGGTTGATGATCCCGGCCGAGCCGGGGGCGGTCGGCCGGCGGGGCGACCCGCATCGGCCAGTCGGCCTCGGCGGGCTCGAGGGCCGCCGGCGCCTCCCGGGCGAGGGCGGCCGCGGCGGCGGCCCGGTCCCGCTCCCGCAGCTCGGCCCGGACCACGGGGACGTCCCGGGGGGCCTCGATCCCCAGGCGGACCTGGCCGCCCTCCAGCCGCACGACGGTGACGCAGATGTCACCCCCGATGTACAGCTTCTCCATCCGCTTCCGGGTCAGCACGAGCATCGTCGCGTGCTCCTGGTCCTCGTCCCCGGCCCTGGGGCCCCCCCGGGCGCCGGGACGGAGGATCGGGCCCCGAGGGGGCCGTCCTGTGTGTCTCCAGGGGTAGCGTAGGTCACGGCTCCCCGATCCGGGGCATCCGGTCCGTCGGCGGGCGGGGGGAGGGCGTCCCTGGGCGGGGGCCGGGCGGATTTCGTATAATCGGTGCAGAGGCCACCGCCCCCGGCCGGCGTCGTCGCCGGTCCGAGCCGCCCGGGGGCCCGGTCCCGGTTCCGGTCCCGCCGCCCATCAGGCCGGGGCCCGACCCGGCCGGGACGCCGACCGACCGACCCTGGTGAGGAAACGATGCCCCAGCATTCCGCCGTGATCATCATCGGCTCGGGCTCCGCGGGCCTGACCGCCGCGATCTACGCCGCCCGGGCCAACCTCGAGCCCCTGGTCTTCGAGGGCAAGGAACCCGGCGGCCAGCTCACCTGGACGACCGACGTCGAGAACTTCCCCGGCTTCCCTGAGGCCATCAACGGCCCCGACCTGATGGACCGGATGCGCGAGCAGGCCCGGCGCTTCGGCGCCGACACCCGGTGGGAGACCGCCGTCTCCGTCGACCTCTCGGGGCGCCCCTTCCGCCTCAAGACCACCGACGACCCCTCCGGCGACCCCGAGTCGGGGACGATCCGGGAGTACACCGCCGACGCCCTGATCGTCGCCACCGGCGCCGCCGCCCGGTGGCTCGGCAACGAGGGGCCCTTCAAGGGGGCCGGCGTGAGCACCTGCGCCACCTGCGACGGCCACTTCTACAAGGGCAAGGAGATCGCCGTCGTCGGCGGCGGCGACTCGGCCGTCGAGGAGGCCACCTTCCTCACCCGGTTCGCCACCAAGGTGACCCTGATCCACCGGCGGGACGCGCTCCGCGCCTCCAAGATCATGCAGGACAAGCTCAAGGCCAACCCGAAGATCGAGTACGCCTGGAACACCGTCGTCGACGAGGTCTACGGCGAGACCGACCCCCGCCCCAAGCTGGCGGGGATCAAGCTCCGCTCGACCGGGACGGACGAGACGGTGAAGGACCTGAAGGTCTCCGGCCTGTTCCTGGCCATCGGCCACGTGCCGAACACCCAGATCTTCGAGGGCCAGCTCGCCATGACCCCGGAGGGCTACCTGCTCACCCGGTCGGCCCTGGCCTGGGACGAGGTCGAGGCCCCCGCAGGCCTCCGCGGGAAGATGCCCAACTACGCCACCTCCACCGACGTCGAGGGGGTCTTCGCCTGCGGCGACGTGGTCGACACCCACTACCGGCAGGCCATCACCGCCGCCGGCACCGGCTGCGCCGCGGCGATGGACTGCGAGAAGTGGCTGGAACACACCCGCACCGCGCACGCACACTGACCCGATCCGACCCCGCGACTCCGCGACACCCATGCAGGACCGGCCGGCCCGCGTCGTGCGGCCGAGCACCGGGAGTGTCCCCGTCGGGCTGCCCTTAAGGACGGAATGACGAGCCGATGGAGAATCAGCGATCGCCCCGTGACGGTGACACCGACCGACGGCCCCCCGAGCGCCGCAAGTCCGGCAGCGGGGGGGGCGGCGGCGGAGGGTCGTCCGCCACCCCCACGCCGCCCTGGACCCTGCTGTTCTTGATCGCCGCGATGGTCCTGCTGTTCCTGATGTGGAACCCCTTCCGGGCCGAGGTCCGGGTCAGCTACTTCCCCTGGTTCCTCGACCAGGTCAACAGCGACAACATCGAGACCATCACCATCCAGGGCAGCGAGGCCCGGGGCAAGCTCCGCACGCCCGACGAGGACTACAAGCCGACCGAGAACGCCAAGGCCCAGACCGTCACCCACTTCGTCACCAACGTCCCCCCGACCGAGGGGGAGCTCGACACGCTCATCGCCCTGCTCAAGAGCCCGACCGTCCCCGTCCCCGGCTCCGACCCGCCCACGCCCCGGGAAGTCCCCGTCCGCATCGAGGTCCTGGAGCCGTCCACGCCGACCACCCTGCTCTGGGTCAGCTTCCTGCTGCCGATGGTCCTCATCGGCGGCCTGATCTTCTTCATGATGCGGCGGGCCCGGGACCAGTTCGACGGCGGCATCCTCGGCAACTTCACCAAGAGTCAGGCCAAGCGGCACGACAAGTCCAAGCAACGCACCACCTTCGACGAGGTCGCCGGCCTGGAGAACGCCAAGGCCGAGCTGCAGGAGATCGTCGAGTTCCTCAAGACCCCCGAGAAGTTCCAGCGCCTCGGCGGCCGGATCCCCAAGGGCGTGCTGCTGATCGGCCCCCCCGGCTCGGGCAAGACCCTGCTGGCCCGGGCCGTGGCGGGGGAGGCCGGGGCCCCGTTCTTCTCCATCTCCGGGTCGGAGTTCATCCAGATGTTCGTCGGCGTCGGCGCCAGCCGGGTCCGCGACATGTTCAAGACGGCCAAGGAGAACAGCCCCTGCATCCTCTTCATCGACGAGATCGACGCGGTGGGCCGGGTCCGGGGCGCCGGCCTCGGCGGCGGCCATGACGAGCGGGAGCAGACGCTCAACCAGATCCTCACCGAGATGGACGGCTTCACCCCGAGCGAGACTGTCATCGTCCTGGCCGCCACCAACCGGCCCGACGTCCTGGATCCGGCCCTGCTCCGCCCCGGCCGCTTCGACCGCCACGTCACCGTCGACCGCCCCACCCGCAAGGGCCGCCTGGAGATCCTCAAGGTCCACTCCCGCCACGTCCCGCTGGCCGACGACGTGGACCTCGACTCGATCGCCCGCAGCACCGTCGGCATGTCCGGCGCGGACCTCGCCAACCTCGTCAACGAGTCGGCCTTGATCGCCACCCGCGAGAACAAGGACAAGGTCGACATGAAGGACTTCGACGCCGCCCGCGACAAGGTCATCATGGGGGCCAAGCGCGAGGAGTACATCACCCAGAAGGACAAGCGGGCCACCGCCTACCACGAGGCCGGACACGCCCTGGTCGCCTGGATGACCCCCAAGACCGACCCCGTCCACAAGGTCACCATCATCCCCCGGGGGCGGTCGCTCGGCGTCACCCAGTTCCTCCCCGAGGAGGATCGGCTCGGCTACTCCGAGAGCCAGATCCGCGCCCGGCTCGACGTCCTGCTCGGCGGCCGAGCGGCCGAGAAACTCATTTATGACGACCTCTCCACCGGGGCCGCCGAGGACCTGAAGCAGGCCACCCGCCTGGCCCGGATGATGGTCACCCAGTGGGGCATGAGCCCCCGGGTCGGCCCCGTCTTCGTCCAGGGATCCGAGGAGCACCCCTTCCTCGGCCGCGAGATGACTGAGCCCCGGGACCACTCCGAGCACACCCAGCAGGTCATCGACGAGGAGGTCTCCCGCATCCTCCGCGAGGCCGACGGCCGCGCCTACCGCCTCCTGGAGGAGCAGCGCGAGCACCTCGACCGCATGGCCGACGCCCTGATCGAGCGCGAGGTCATCTCCGACGTCGACCTGGTGGAGATGCTCGGCAAGCGGGCCATCCCCCCTGAGGACCATCGGCCCGAGGAGGTGATCATCACCACCTCCGAACCCCGCCCCGAGGATCTCTCCCGCCGCACCGCCGACGAGGACGGCTGGGCGGGCTGACCGGTCGCAACCGCCCAACTCGGCCTTTCGGGGCGGGCCCGATCGGTCGGCGGATTGTGTCATGCGGACGTTTAGAAGCCCTGACAAAACCGTGTGGCATGGAGTTTGCGCCCTGGTGCTGTTTTCCTCCGAACCGAAGGAGACACCACCATGGCGAGCGCCCACATGCCGGACGAGTTCTTCGATCTGGTTGCCCACCACCTGCCGCCGGAACCGGCCATCGGCCCCTACGGCGGGCGTCCGCCGATCGGGCACCGGGTCGCCCTGCGTGTCATCTGGTTCGTCCTGGCCACCGGCAATCGCTGGGAGGATGTCCCGCAGGAACTCGGCTGCTCAGGTCGCACCGCCCATCGCCGGCTGCGGGCCTGGGAGGAGGCCGGCATCTGGGACCGCCTCCATGCCGACCTGCTGAGGCTGCTCCGCAAGGCTGGCAAGCTGGAGACCGACACGGTGGTCGTCGACGGCGTGACGGTGCGGGCCTTCGGCGGCGGCGAGGCGACCGGCCCGAGCCCCGTCGACCGCAGCAGGAAGGGCACGAAGCACACGGTGATGGTCAGTCGCACCGGAGTGCCGCTGGCGATCCGCACCGCCGGGGCCAACGAGAGCGACCACCGCCAGATCATCCCGCTGGTGCTCGACTTCCCGAGCGTCGCCGGCAAACCGGGCAGGCCGAAGCAGTTGCCGGATGACCTGTATGCCGACCGGGGCTACGACAGCGAGGGGACGAGGGCGTTACTGCGTTGGATGGGCATCGAGCCGCACATCGCCAAGCGTCGGACACCGCACGGCAGCGGGCTGGGCAAGGTCCTCTGGGTGGTGGAGCGGACGATCGGCTGGATCAAGGGCCTGCGGCGGATGCGGGTGCGGTATGACCGGCTGGGGGTGATCCGGGACGCCTGGACGACCCTGGCGGCCTGTGTCATCTGCTTCCGTATCCTCCACCAGGATGTGATGTGATTCACCCGGTTTTGTCAGGGCTTCTCAAGTGGATCGACTGGAATCTTGAGAAGATCGCCGCCCATGCCCTCTCGGCCGATGAAGTCGAAGCCTCAGTTGACCGGGCCTTCCTCCTCCGAGAGCGGCGGGACGGATCCTTCCAGATGTTCGCCGAGGTGCCCTCCGGCCATCGCATCTGGATGATCTGGTGGTACGACCGGGAGGACGAACCGATCCCGGACAGCTTCGGGGATCTGGAGGACCCGGCAGACTTCGTCATCACGGCCGACGGAGGGGAATCCTCATGACCTCACCGTCCCCCGAGTACCGCTCAACGAGACGACACGCCCTCGACGAGCAAGTCGCCGCCGAGCCTCCTCTCGCCCCGCCAGACTTGCCCCTCGACGCTGCGCCGGTGCCGGTCGAGTCCCACCTCGCCGCCCTTCGCCGCCCGATTGCCGTGGCCGGGGTCGTGGAAGACGGCCTCGTCCGTCCCCTCGACCCCGCCGTGAAGCTGCCGGAGCACGCCCGGGTCATCATCGTGGCCACTCCTGATTGATCGGGAAGCCTGCGGTCTCACCACCCCTCCGGCGACCGTTCCCGACCCCTGTACCCCGGCTCGCTTCGCGGAGAGGATGGAGGCGGAGGGCCAATCCTGCGGTTTGATTCTCCCGGTCGAGCCGCTTCCCGGCCCTCCCGCCGCGCGGTAGCCTGGGGCATTCTTGCTTGCTCCCAGCCCGAACCGCAGCGTGCGAGGCCCGATCCACGATGTCCGCGAACGCCAAGAACGGCGCCCCTGTGATCTGCGCCGGGGTGATCGTCGCCGATCACCTGACCCCGCCGATCGACCGATTCCCCGGGCCCGGGGAGCTGGTCAAGGTCGACGACCTCGTCCTGAACATCGGCGGCCTGGCGGCGAACGTAGCCGTGGTCCTCTCGAGGCTGGGCGTCGGCGTGAGGATCAGCTGCCGGGTGGGCGGCGACGCCTTCGGCCGGTTCGTGGCCGAGTCGCTGGAGCGGGAGGGCGTCGACACCTCGGGCCTGGTCGTGGACCCCGACCGGGCGACGAGCCAGACCCTGATCGTCAACGTGAAGGGCCAGGACCGCCGGTTCATCCACAGCTTCGGGGCGAACGCGGCGCTCTCGGCCGCCGACCTCGACGCGGCGATCACCCCAGGGGCCCGCGTCCTCTACGTCGGCGGCTACCTCATCCTGCCAGGCCTCACCCCCGACTCCCTCGCCGGCCGCTTCGCCAGGGCCCGGGAGCAGGGCATCACCACCGTGCTCGACGTCGCCTGCCCCGGCCCGGCCGACTACCTGGCGCAACTGGAGCCGGTCCTGCCGCACACCGACGTCTTCCTGCCCAACAGCGACGAGGCCGCCCTGATCCTCGGCGGGGAGGACGACGCGATGGCCCAGGCCGAGGCGTTCCGAGCCCTCGGCGCCTCCCGGGTCGTCATCACCCGGGGGGAGCACGGCTCGGTCTCGCTGTCCGAGTGCAACCGCCTGAGGCTGGGCGTCTATCCGGTCGACTACGTCGACGGCACCGGCAGCGGAGACGCCTTCGACGCCGGCTACATCGCTGGGCTGATCTCCGGCCTCGACGAGCCGGGATGCCTGAAGCTGGCCAGTGCCCTGGGCGCGAGCTGCGTCCGGGCCGTCGGCACCACCGCCGGCATCTTCTCCCGGCCCGAGGCCGACCGGTTCATCGCCGAGTACGACCTGCCGGTCCGGCGGATCTGAGGGAGGGGTAGCACGCGGATTCGCCGGGTCGCGGAGCGGGGGCGGGGGAGGTCCGGTCCCCCGGATCAGATGTCGAGGATCAGCTCCGCCACCCATCCCTCGCCGTCTCGGCGGAGGGACGCCTCGTGATAGGTGACCGCCTTGACCTCGTGATCGAGCACGTGCCGGTCGCGGTCGATCGGCTCCCCGGCGATGGTCGCCTCCAGGCCGAGGCCGTCGTCGGCGAGGCGGAGGTCGAAGCGGGTGTAGAGCCGGTGGGTCGTCTCGCTGCGGAAGATCAGCTCGTTGAGCCAGTCGACGAGCAGGTCTTCGGTCGAACCGGCGTGGAGGGCCACCGGTTCGGAGTCGGCCTCCCGGACCTCGCCCCGGTTGACGACGATGTAGTCGAACAGCCCCTCGGCCGCCGATCGGAACAAATCGGCCAGGTCGGCCGCCCGGACCCGGAAGCCGACGTCGGCGGTGTGCTCGAAGTGCTCGACCGTGCCCATGGGTTGCTCCGACGGGGCTCAGGGGGTGTCGTCGCCGTAGGACCGCCGCAGCCAGTCGAGCCACTCCGGCTCGAGCTCGTCGAGGTCGCCGCCGAGGAATTCGGGGGCGAGGGGACGCAGGTCGGTCGAACCCCGGGATCGCATCGCGTCGACGGCGAGGTGGAAGGCCGCCCTCCGCCCCGGGTCGTCCAGCAGCCAGTCGACGACGGTGGCGACCTGCCAGTAGCGCGTCTCGGGCACCGGCTCGCCGTCGAGCAGCTCCTCGAGCGGTGACCGGGCCTTGGGATCGGCCAGCCCCTGCCGGACGATCGGCCCGAGGTCCTGGCCCGAGACGTCGAGCTGATACCGGGTGCCCAGCGCCTCGAACAGCCAGTTCCCCTCCGAGGCGACGCCGAGCATCCGGTCCATCAGCGCGTGGGACGCCTCGTGCACGAAGACCGGCCGGACCGCCTCCGGGTCGTCCGGCAGGCAGGAGGCGGAGGCGATCCCCAGCGCCGTGAATCCCCCCGAGCCCGGCGGGCCCATCTCCCCGGCGAACCGCCGGGCGAATCGGGGCCAGAAGGCCCGGTAGTCGTCGTCCTCGGCGAAGATCAGCAGCCAGACCGGCCCGGTCGGCTCGGGGAGGTTGGGGAACTCCTCCCGGGTCCGCCGGCCCATCGCCTCCAGGGCGTCGAGGAGGGGAGCTTCGGGGACGTCCGGGGAGTCGGTCAGGACGACGAACGGCCCGCGGCGGTGGACTCGGGTTTCGGCCTCCGGGCCGAAGGCGTCCCGGAGGAGCTGATCGACCGACAGCTCGGCGGCGTCCTCCGAATCGCCCGGCACCAGTTCGAGGCCGTCGAGCACCAGTTCGGCGTCGGTCCTGAGGTGGAAGCCGAGGCGGTCGACCTCGTCCCAGGAGGGGCTGGTCCCGCCCCCGGGCCGGAAGTAGGCCAGCGGCAGGCGGAGTTCCTGCCACCCGTCGCGGTCGAGGCTGACCTTACGCCACCGCCAGGCCCGGCGGCCGGCCGCGTAGAAATGGACCTCGAAGACGACGGGGTCCTCGGCGCTGGCCCCCCGGGCGTTGACCCGCACGACGGCCCGGTCGAACCGGGAGAGGTCGGGCCCGTCGGGGATCGGCCGGGTGCGGAGGCTCGCCCCCGGCCCGCCGTCGACGAGCAGGGCCGTGCCGGAGACCCCCTCGACCCCGCCCGACCCCTCGGGGACCGGCACCCGGGAGGCCTTCAGCTCCCCGAATGCCTCCCAGCGGCCCCCGAGGCCCGGTTCCTCGAAGTCGTCGAGGACGAGTGCCTCGGCCGGCGGGAGCGGCTCCTGCCGGCCGAGCGTGGGCGCGACGAGGAGCACGAAGAGGGCCGGCGATGCGGCCAATCGTCGCCAGCGCATGTCCATGGATCGGCCTCCGGTCGGTCCCATTCGCCCCCCCGGCGGCCGATCTCGCCGCCGCCCCCCGATGACTATACCGGACTCGGCCGGCACCCCGCGAGCGTCCGCTCCGAGGGGGAGGCGGGAGTTCGACCACCGTCCCCCCGATCCGATTCGGGACCCTCGTAATGCCCGAACGGGCCGAGCCCGCGGACGGCTCCTCCCCGGCCGATGGCCCGCGGCCCCGTCTCCGAACGACGACCGATCGCCCGTCGACCCCTCCGGTCGACACCGCCGCGGACGGCCGAGTTCGAGCCGGGGGGCGAGCGGGACGTCGGGCCCAGGATCCCCGGCGATCGCCGATCGGGCGGGGACTCCCGGGGGGAGGGGGAGGTCGGTCGTCGAGCGGGCAGCTCCCTCCGGGATCGCCCCCGGTACCCGCCCGCCGGGCGGCCGGTGACGGAGGCGGTCACCCCCGGCGTTTCGACTCCGGCACGAGGTCCGTCGCGGCCGGGATGATCATCAGCCCCTCCTCGGGCACGCCGACGGCCCGAGCCCGGCCCTCGCGCCAGAGCTGGGCGGTGTAGGCGCAGACGATGGCGTCGAGGCGGTGCTCGGACGCGTGCTGGCGGTCGAGCCCCGGCACCAGAGGCTTCAATGCGCGCCGGATTCGACGGCGGCCGTCGGCGGTCTTCTTGCCGGCGGTCGGCAGGCCGAGAAGACGGAGGGTCGCATACGGATAGACCTCGATCGGCTCGATGCCCGCGCCCCGCATCGCCGTCGCGATCCGCTCGCCGCGCCGGGCGAGGACCTTCAGCAAGGCGGTCGCGAGGGCGGGGACGCGCATCCGGGCCAGCTCGCGCTCGAGCTGTCGGCTCCGTGTGCCCGGGTCGTCGCGGCAGGGGCAGTCGTCTTCGAGGCAGCAGCGGCCCAGCGGCCGGGTGAGCGGCGAGTTGATCGCCACCGTGCCGCCGGGCCCGGCGAGCGTCGCCAGCGCGAGGATCTCGGCGTCGGGACCGGCCGAGGTCAGCAGCTCGAGTCGGCCGTCGACGAGCACCGCCACCCCGGTCTCTCGGCGCTCCACGCCCGCCAGGTCGATCCCCACGCAGGAGGGCCGCCCGGCGGCCGCCAGGGCCCTGATCGTCCGCTCCCTCGCTGTGGCCATCAGACCATTCTGGCTTTAATCCGTTTTCTGGACAAGAGATCACTGCTTCGCCGGCGATCACCCGAGTGTGTGGGGCCGTCAACCCGGCTGGGGATTCGACGAGGCAGGCGCCACGCCCGGGATAGGTATTGCTATTTGATCTGACATGTGATCAACTCTGGCGTTTCGATTGGGGTCCGACTCGCGGGGGCGGGGGCGGCAGGGTCGCGGCCTCCGGATCCGAGGCGGCCCGACGCCGGGCGGATCGTTGCCGTCCCGCCGGGCTGTCCGGCAGCCGCGAGAGCCATTGATGCCCCGCCGGCGGGATGACACTCGTGGACGCGGCTCGTCCGGCCCGAGGAGGACCCCCTCGACCGTCCGACCCCGTCCGATCTGAAAGGAGCCGTGGTTCATGGTCTCGGAAGGTCAGATCGCCCCCGACTTCACCTTGCCCGACCAGGACGGCAACGCCGTGTCCCTCTCGGGCCTCCTGGGCAAGCCCGTGATCCTCTACTTCTATCCGAGGGATGCGACCCCGGGTTGCACGACCGAGGCGTGCGACTTCCGGGACGCCCGCCCCGCCTGCGAGGCGGCCGGTGCGACGGTCCTCGGTCTCAGCCCCGACGGCGTCGCATCGCACCGCAGGTTCGCCGACACGCATGGCCTGACGTTCCCACTGCTCGCCGACCCGGACAGGGAGGTCCTCCAGGCGTACGGGGTCTGGAAGGAGAAAACGATGTACGGGAAGAAGTCGATGGGGGTGGAGCGGACCACCGTCCTGATCGATGCGGACGGCGTCGTCCGACGGGTCTTCCCCAGGGTCAAGGTGGCCGGCCATGTCGCCGAGGTGCTGGAGGCCCTGGCGTCCCTCTGAGCGACGGGCCGGGCCGGGTGGCGTCGGTGGCCGTCTGATTCTCGCCGACGCCCCCGGGGGAGTGAGGCACCCTGCGGGCTCCCGCCGTCATCGCGAGGCAGCCCGCCCGCCCGAGGGGAAGCCCGGCCTCGGGGGATTCTCCGGGAGAGGGAAACAATGTCGAAGAGTTGCTAATATGGACCGTGTCGGGATCGGTTACTCGCTAGCCCTCGGCCTTGATTCATGCAATGATTCGTGGGGGTCGGTCCGACGGCCCGACGACTCGGGCTGAAACGTGTCTCGGCGGGTCGATCGTCACCGGAGTCCCCGATCGTCGCTGGCCTCGCATCCGCGGGTGAGGTCGAATCGCCATGTCTCAACTCCTCCAGGCTGGGCCTTCGTTGACGATGGTCGAAGGGCCGATGGCCGGGCTCTCCTACGGGCTTCGGCGCCCCTCCGCCGTCGTGGGGAGGGATCCCAGGTGTGACGTCGTCCTGCCGTTCGCCTCCGTGTCGCGCCGTCATGCCCGCATCAGCCGCCGGGATGACGGCTTCGTCCTGGAGGACCTGGGCAGCACCGGCGGCACCCTCCTCAACGGCGAGGCGATCCTCGGCCCTTCCCCGTTGCGGGACGGCGACCGGATCGGCGTCGGCGGCTTCCTCCTCTCGTTCTCGGGCCCTCAGGTCGTGCCGAATCCCTGGATCCCGGGCACCCCGGCCATCCTGAGCGAGCGGGAGACGACCGAGACCGGCGAGATGGCCCTCATCGGCGTGCAGGCCGAGCAGAAGCTGGCGGCGATCCTGGAGATTTCTCGGGGCCTCGCGGGTGCCCTCGACCTGGGGGACGTGCTGGAGAAGGCCCTGGACGCCCTCTTCTCCGTGTTCCCGGCCGCCGAGCGTGGCCTCGTCCTGCTGGAGGGGGGCGGGGGAGGGGGGATCGCCCCGACGGCCTTCAAGCTCCGGGATGGCGCGCAGGTCGCGCCGGCCGTGAGCCGGACGATCATGGAGTACGTGCTGTCCAAGGGCAGGGCGATCCTCAGCGTGGACGTGACGACGGACGACCGGTTCGTCGACAGCAAGAGCGCGGCGGAGGCACGGATCCGGACACTGATGTGCGCCCCCCTCCGCGACTCCGAGCGTCGCCCGGTCGGCATCCTGCAACTCGACACGAGCGACCCGCACGCCCGCTTCACCGGCGACGACCTCGACCTGCTGGTGGCGGTCGCGGGCCAGGTCACGCTGGCGGTGAACAACGCCCGCCTGCTCGAGCGGTTGCACGAGGAGCACCGACGGCTCGTCTTCCTGGCCGAGGTGGGGGATCGCCTGGGGGCCTCGCTCGACGTCGAGGAGATGCTCCGGGGCGTGGCCGAGCTCTCGGTGCCCCGCCTGGCCGACCTCTGCCTGGTCGACCTGCTCGATCGAGACGGCGCGATCCGGAGGGTGGCGGCGGTGCACGCCGATCCGGCGAAGCATTCCATGGCGGCCGAGCTCCTGCGCCGCGACCCGCCCGACCAGGCCGGCGCGGACCCCGTGGCGGTCGCCCTCCGCAGTGGCCGGGTGGAAAGCGGCGGGCTGGCCGATGCCGGGGGGGCAGGGGCGTCGAGGCCGGGCGGCGGGGGTCGGTCGTCCCCCCTCGGGATGGGGATCGGTTCGTGGGTGTGCGTCCCCCTGGTGGCCCGGGGGAGGACCCTCGGCGTCGTGTCGTTCGTCGTCGGGGAGGGGCGCCACCCCCTCGGCCCGGACGACCGGCTCGCGGCGGAGCTGATGTCCCGGAGGGTGGCGCTGGCGGTCGACAACGCCCGGCTGTACCAGGAGGCCGAGGCGGCCAGCCGGGCGAAGGACCGATTCCTCGCGGTCCTCTCGCACGAGCTGCGCACTCCACTTACGCCGATCCTGCTGGCCGCCTCGGCGATGCTGGAGGAGGACGAGGCCCCGACGCGGTCGACGCTGGAGATGATCCGGCGGAACGTGGCGCTGGAGGTGCGGCTCATCGACGACCTGCTGGACGTCGTCCGCATCGGCCGGGGCGAGCTGGATCTCAAGATGGAGGTCGTCGACGTCCACGATGTGCTGGGGAGGGCGGCGGAGATCTGCCGGGAGGAGGTCTCCGCGTCGGGCCTGGCCGTCGAGTTCGAGCTGGCCGCCGCCTCGCACCACGTGCGGGCCGACCCCGCCCGGCTGCTCCAGGTGGCCTGGAACCTGGTCTGCAACGCGACCAAGTTCACCCCCCCCGGCGGGACGCTGACGATCCGCTCGAGCGACGGGCCGCCGGCCGAGGCGGGGCGGCCCCCCGTGACCCTCGTCGTCGAGTTCCGTGACACGGGGCCCGGGATCGAGCCGGCCTTGCTTCGGCGCATCTTCGAGCCCTTCGAGCAGGGGAGCCCGGGGCTGCGTGGGCGGGCCGCCGGGATGGGGCTCGGGCTGGCCATCAGCCGGGCGATCGTCGAGGCCCACGGGGGTCGCCTCACGGCCCAGAGCGGGGGTCGCGGGCAGGGCACGACATTCCGCATCGAACTTTCCCCGGTCCCGTTCCCGGGTCGGGCCGAGGGAAGTACGTCGACGGCACCTCGGCCCGGACCCGGGGGGGTGGGGATGAGGCTCCTCCTCGTGGAGGACAACGGGGACACCCTCCGATTCCTCTCGATGGCCCTGAGGAGGAGGGATTTCGACGTGGTGGAGGCGGGCAGCCTGGCGGAGGCGAGGGCCGCTCTGGCCCGATCGCGGTTCGACCTGCTGCTGAGCGACATCGAACTCCCCGACGGCACCGGCCTGGAGCTGATGCGTGAGGCGATCGCGGCCGGCACCACGGCGGGCCTCGCCATGAGCGGCTACGGCTCCGACGAGGACGTGCAGCAAAGCCGGGCCGCGGGCTTCGCCGAGCACCTGACCAAGCCCGTGGACCTCCGGACCCTGGAAGAGGCGATCCGGCGGGTCGCCCGACCGGACGGCCGGACGGGGCCGGCCTGACGGCGGTCCCCGGGGCGTCGGGCCCTGGGGACCGCGTCACGGCACCTATCGCCGTCCGCCGATCCGCCGACCCAGCCCCGCGGCGAACCGCCGGACGAATCGGGAGAGGGATCCCGGGATCATCGCGAGGGGACGCTGCGCCTTCGCCTCGGCCCGACGGGCCCCGATCCGTCCTCCCGGGCCGATCGGGGGGGGGCCGCCCGGCGAGCCCCCCGCCGTGGCGGTCCCCGCCTCGACGTAGATCACGGGGAAGACCTCCGGGGTGGCCGGATGGGCCACGGGGGCACTCGGTTTTTCGTCGAGCTCCGGCTCGGGATCGGATTCGAGCCACTGGACGATGAAGGCCTCGACGGTCTCGGGGGACGACGCCGACGTCCTGGCCCCCCCCATCGAGACCATCCGACCGAGGGTGGCCGATCCCGAGGCGAACGGCTCGAGGGCCGAGGCGACGTCGGCGGGCCGGGCGTACCGGGCCTCGGGCGCCTTGTGCATCATCCGGCGGATGACCGCGTCGAGCGCCGGCGAGCAGGAGGGCGCCAGGTCCGAGAGCGGGGCGGGCTCGGTGAGTCGATGGGCGACCAGCTTTTCGGGCAGCGTGGGGGCGGGGAACGGGACCTGCCCGGCGATCATGTGATAGAGGCTGCACCCCAGCGAGTAGAGGTCGCTCTGGATGCCGATCCCCCGCGAATTGCTGGCCTGCTCGGGCGACAGGTAGTCGAACGTGCCGATCGTCGAGCCCTCGCGGGTGAGGCGTTCCGCGTCGTCCAAGTCGATCGCCAGGCCGAGGTCCGCCAGCTTGACGGTGCCTCCCCGGTCGACGAGCATGTTCGAGGGGGTCACGTCCCGGTGCAGCGTCCCCTTGAGGTTCAGGTACTCCAGGCCGAGGGCCACTTGCAGGCCAACCTCCGCCGCGGCCCCCGGGGGGAGTGCCCCGTGCCCTTCGATGAGCCGGGACACGCTCTCGCCGTCGACGTACTCCATGACGAGGAAGCGGGCCCCGGCCGCGTCCCCGAAGTCGAAGACCCGGATCAGGTGCTCGTCCTGGAGCTGGCCGGCGATCCTCGCCTCCCGGTCGAAGCGGGCCATCGCCCGGGGGTTCCTGCCCTGCTCGCCGGAGAGGACCTTCATCGCGACCTTGCGATCCAGCGTGGTGTCGCGGGCCAGGTAGACGTCCCCCATCCCCCCGCTGCCGATCGGCCTGAGCAATTCGTATTTGCCGATCCTCAGGACCTTCCAGCGACCGAGTAGGAGCTGCTGGGCCTGCCAGGGCGTGATCCTCCCGATCGCGACCGCCTGGCGGGCGAGGCGGCGATCCAGCCCCCTGGGGGTCAGGCGCTCCGGGGCGATCCCCTCGAGGCAGTACGCGAGCCCGTCGGCGTCCAGCATCCCGCTGCGGATCGCCGCCTGCCAGAACTTCGAAAGCTCCGGATTGACCACCATGGGGCGCATCTTGCCCGAAACGGGATACGAGTGGGGGGATCGCCCCGTCATCCGGGGTGGCCGACGGCATCCGGCCCCAACCGGCCCCCGGGGGCGGCGCGAGGGTCACCCGCACCCAACCGAGGCCAGCCTCCAATTATGGCCGATTCCCTCCCCGTTCACAGGCCCTCCCGCGGAGGTCCGGCGTTGACCGCCTCGACGGCGTCCACCAACTCGGCCCAGTAAGGTGGCAGGCTCCTCCACGGGTTGGGCATGACGCCGTCGGTGACGAAGAGGTACCCGATCCCCTTCTCGCCGGCCTGCCGGATGGCGTCTTCCATCGCCTCCGCCGTCTTCACGGCATACGGCACGGCCGCGAACCGCCCGGGGGGGTAGCGAAACCTCCAGAGGGGGAGTTCGAATTCGTCGAAACCGTGGGAGTTCTCGAACACGATGGCGATGTCGGCGGCCCCGGACTCGAAGTAGCCTTCGGCGCAGGCCGTCCCGGGATTCGTGACGACGATCGCGCCGTCGATCGACCGCCTCACGTAATCGCTCAGGTCGGCGTAGAAGTCCTCATTCTGGCCTTCGCTGGATTGTGCATCCAGGAAAATGCCCTGGATCTCGGGATAGAATCGGACCCAACGATCGATGTCGGCCTCGATCTCCGGGCGGGGGCGGGTCGCGAACGCGGTGTTCACGTACCCGATCATCGTGAGCCCGGCGGTGGCGGTGCCCCCGCGCACGATGTCGGCGTAGTCCCGGTTGGGCAACTCACCGGGCCCGCTCGCGGGGTTGACGACCGCGACGATCGGGACCCGCCTCGCCGAGGTGAGCAGGCGTTTCCAGTCGTCCAGCCCTGAGGCGGCGGGGAAGAAATAGGCGGGGACCAGGATTTTCAAGGGGGCCTGGGGCCCCTGATCGATCGGGCTGGGGGGGGGCCAGGCGTCCACCTCCCGGCGCCCCTCTCCACCCTCCCTCGGGGCGACGGGGGGGGAGCCGGGGTCGTCATTCTCGAGGGGACCGGCCCATCGAGACCCGAGGAGGACGCCGGCCGCCAACAGGAGGACCGCGGCCCCGGCCGATGCGAGCCGCCGACCCCGCTCCTCCGGCTTGTCGGCGGGAGGGGTTTCCGTCGTGCTCGCGGCCGTCGTCTGCCCCGCGGTCCCCCGGGCGTCGGGCTGCTCCCGAGCGTGGATCGGCTGTGCTGGCCCGCCCTGCGCCTTGAGGGCCGGGCCGGGCGTGTGCATCGACTGGGGAGGGAGGATCACCGTGGTCTCGCCGGCCGACTCCGAGGGGCCCACCACGTCGCCGCAGATCGGGCACCTGGAGAGCTTCCCGGGTTGCCAGGCGGAGGACCAGAAGATCTCCCCGCAACTGCACGTCGCGGGGGTCATGTCCGCCCGGACCGTCTCGAATGGCGGGACGTCCAGGGAGAGGCCGCACGATGGGCAGGGGGTCGAGTTCCCCGCGAGTCGATCCCTGACCCAGAATTCTCCCTTGCAGGAGCAGGTCATCGATAGCATCGCATGTCCCCCCGAAGGCCTGCCGCCGAGTGGCGACCCGGCCCGCCGCCCGTCGGCACATGATATCCGATGGAGTCGAGAACGTCCCGCGAGTCGGCCGGACCGGGGCGGCCCCCGGACCGGACGCGGCCTCGGGGTCGAGACAGCCGACGCCCCACGGCCTGCAAGGGGGGCGTCGGCGTGGCTCGACGGTCATCCGGGGTGAGGGGGAGGGGCGTGATCGGGGCGAGGAGGGCCACGACCCTCGACCACCCCCCGGGGGAGACGCCGCGCGCGTGCCGAGGGCGACGAGGCCTCGACGCCCGACACGCGAGGTGGAGCGACCCGCCGGGGGCGACCCGGCTCGGACGGCCCAGCATGGCACTACACGCGGGGCGTTCGCGTCACTCCGAGGAGTTGAACTCCCGGATGGCCTCGACCTCCTCGTCCCAATACGCCGGCAGGGTGTCCCAGGGGTTGGAGAGGATGTCATCGGTCAGGAAGATGTAGCCGGCATTGTCCTCGATCGCCTTGTCGAGCGCGTCCTCCATGTCGTCGGCGGTCGGCACGTCGTAGACCAAATTCGCGAACCGCCTGGGCCGGTATTGCAGGAACCAGGGGTCCAGGCCGTCGTACGGCGCCTCGGTCGGATAGGCGTCGAAGTTGGCCCCCATGCGCTCGAGCCTGATGTTGTCGAACTGGTGTTCGACCCCGGCCGGGCCGGATTCCTGCTGCCAGGTGACCGAGGTCAGGTTCGTGAAGCCCGAGAAGGAGAAGGTGTCGAACGCCTGCGTGCCGATGGGGGCCTGGACGGTGAAGGCCTGCTGGACCGTCCCGCCGCCGGCCCGCTGCCCGGTGAAGGTCAGCGTGACGGGGTCGTTGCCCTCGTTCCAGATGAAGTAGCGGGCCACGTCGATCGACCTCAGCGAGAACGGCTGCAAGTCGAGGCGGTTGAGCGTGATCGTCGCCTCGGTACTCGCGCCGATGGCGTTCGAGCCCGCGTAGAACCCCCCCGAGCCCGCCTCCCGGGCGTAGTAGGTCGAGAGGAAGCCGTTCGGGGCCACCGCGGACACCTGGAACTCCTGGCCCGGATCCTGATAGAGGCCCGGGGCGAAGGCCCCGCCCGGCGGGATCGGGAGTTCCTCGAAATCGATCACGACTTCCGGATTGGACAGCGGCCCCTCGAAGATGACCAGCGTGTCGGTCGCATCCAGGTAGGCCTCGGCCTCCGGGAACGGCACCCCCACATTCCCGACGACGCGGAGCTTGTGTCCAACGGCAAATTGGTACAATTTGATGAGGCAGTAGACGGACTCGTAGTCCAGGGTGCCGAGTTGATCGCCCATCTCGTCGAGGAAGATGCCGTCGACGTCATACCAGATGAGATAGGCCTGGATCTCGAACATCACGTCCCCGATCGGCCGGGAGCCGTAGCCCGTGGGGACGTAGCCGATGACCTTCCCCCCCGCCGCCTGGAGGTCGGCGACGGCCTGGAGGTAGTCGGGGTTTGGCGCGTTGCCGGGGCCACTGGCCGGGTTCATGATGGCCTCGATCGGGATCTGCGAGGCCGCCTGATTGAGGTCGTCCCAGGGGGACCCCACCCACCAGGTGGGGTAGAAGTAAGCCGGGACGAGGACCTTGACCTTCTCGGTGGCCCGGGGGAGTTCCCCGGCCTCGGCCGCGGGGAGTGCCGCGATCGTCAGCAACGTCGCGGCCGGGATGAGGACGCGGGAGAGGACGGCCAATCCCTGCTTCGATCGGCTCATCGGTGGAGTCTCCAGGGGCGGGAGTGATGGGGCCGGGGGCCGTGGGCGCGACCACCGGGGGGCGGGGAGTGGGTGACGGACCGTGGGAACGTCCCTCTCGGCGGGCCGCTTCGATCTCGGCGAAGGCGACGCAGAGGGGCTCAAGCGCTACGAGGAGGCGTCGACGCCTCGGGCTGGACTCGCGATCGTGTCGGCGCGACCTTGCGCCCGGAGGACCTGCCGGAGTGCCCGGCCCCCGATCCCTGGGGACGGCATGCACGGCGGTTGCTATTGTAAGCTGTCGAAAGAAAATAACAAAGCGGGATTCGGGCGAATCCCCTCGACAATTTCGCTGACCGGGAGGCATCCACGCCCCGGATGCCCGTGGGGACCTGCCGGGCGAGGCGGCCGGCCTGGGCCCGGTTCGTCGACCGCCGGACGGGGGGAGGGGGATGCCCGGCCGGTCGCCCAGGGACGGAGGCGAGGAATGGCCCCCGGGGGCGGGCCGAGCGGGGATCGATCGCCCTCCGGCGTCCGTCCGGTCGCGGGCGTCGGCCCGAGTCGGGACGGATCATCGTCGAGCCCGGGGTCATCGCACGCCCCTCCCCGGGCGAGTCGACGGGCCCGCATCGTCGCCGATTGCCGGGGCTGTGCGGTGTGGGCGCGGCCGATGCCGAGGTGTTGGGCGGGTCCTCCGAGGCGCGTTCGCGATCCAGCACCGGCCCCGGGGGCCGCTGCTCCCCGCGGATCGGCCGGTGGCCGTGAGGATGTCATCGCGTCGCCGCGCGAGGGGCGATGGGGGTGATTCGGCCCATCCCCCACCCCCATCCCCTCCCGGCGAAGATCAAGGCATAAGGGCCGGTCACCCCCTGGGTATTCGGCCTTCACGCGCGGAGGGCCGCCCGGGTCCGCTCGACCAGGCCGTTGTCCTCGTCCCCGGACGCCGGCAGGAGGAACAGGCTGCTGGCCAGGTAGCGGTCGCGCCAGGCCGGCGAGGCGTGGTCGTAGTCCTCCAACGCCGCCGAGCTGTACTTGTAGTCATGCGAGTCGTTCCCCTTGAGGAACACCAGTCGCCGGGCCGCGTCGATGAGATCCCGGGGGTCCTGGCCCGCCTGGAGGTAGGCCAGCGCCTTGCGGGCGGCCGCCGTCCGATCGCGGCCGGCCTCGGCGAAGATCTCCTCGATCGCCCCGGCCCCGCCCTCGGCGGTCGACTCCGGCTCCAGGATGTCGATCCGGAGGTCGCGGACCTCGCCCCTTCGCGTCATCTCCTCGTGGAACATCGGCAGGAACGCGGCATTCTGGAGCATCAGGAGCCGCCGCGTTTCGTCGTCGTGGCTGGCCTGGTAGGCGAAGTGCAGCGCGTTCGTCGAGGTGGCGGCGTGCAGCGAGGCGATCCCGGGCTGCCGCATGATCAGCTCCCCGGCGCCGCCGAGCAGCGCGTCCCAGATCGACTGCGGCGCCACCCCGCGGTTCAGGAGATCCACGACCGCCTCGGGGGCATCCTCCTCGGTGCCGGACCGCAGCACGTCCAGCAGTTCGGCCGTCGCCCCGGGGTCCGGGTCGCCGCCGCGCCAGTCCTCACGGATCCGCCCCGCCCGCTCCTGGTTCTGCCGCCAGGGGCGGTCGGCCGGGGCGTCTCGCTCGGCGGGGTTGCCGTCCTCGTGCATCAGCAGGGCGTACGCGAGCGATCGCAGAACCGGCTCGGCGTGCTGGTAGCCGATGCACTGCAGGGTGCGGTAGCTGTTGGCCACGAAGATCGCCTTGTGGCCGATCGAGCGGAAGTCGCGGGCGCCAAGGCGGAAGAACAGCTCGTAGGTCTCGTTCAAGCCCGCCGTGCGGGCCAGCGATGCGACGGCGGCGTCGGCGGCCGGCTCGTCCCAGCGCCCCATCGCCCCGAGGAACGCCTCCCGGGCCTTGCGCGCCGGGGGGACGGCCGACTCGTCGACCGGGGCCATCGTCCAGCCTCGTTCCCGATCGTCCTCGGCCTGCGACGACTTGAAGTAGTCCAGCGCCCAGAAGATCGGCAGCCAGCGGTCGGAGTCCGGGGAGCCGAGGCTGGCCAGGTGGGCCGAATTGACCACCAGCACCGCGTGGAACTTGTGGCCGACGCTCGGCCTCGGCTCGACGTTGCGCACGCCGGCCAGCAGCAGCGCCGCCAGGACCTCGCGGTAGCCGGTCCCCTGCCGGAGCCGGCCGGCGACCTCCTCCAGCAACCGATCGCGAGGGGCCTGCTCGATGAGTCGGACCAGCGGCTCGATCTCGGGTCGGAGGCGGACGACGTCCGGGTCGAGGCGGGCCTCCTCGGCCGAGACCGGCCGGAGGCGGGAGAGGAAGGCCAGGTCGCCCAGTCCCGCCAGGGCGCCTCCCGTCGCGGCCGATCGCAGGAACCGACGTCGATCCAGTGGAAAGGACATGATCGATCCTCCCTGGCTCGGGGAGCGGGTGATGCGTCGTGCCCCCGATTATTACGCGCCGGGACCGGCGATGTAAGCTCGTCCCCGATCCCGCACGAACTTCGAGCCCGCCGGCCTCGGGCTGCGCGACTCCGGACTCAGTCCCGCGACGGACGCCCCGTCCCGACACGGAGGGGGCATCATGTCCTCACGCATTTCGGTTGGGATTGCGACGGGAGGCCGCATGATTCGCCATCGGGGCGCGAGCGGATACAATGCTCCCCGCTCGTGACCGTCCCCGACGGGGTCCGCGCTCGGAGTGGAAATGATGCCGCCATCGTCGTTCCGGATCATGCTCCGCCTCACGACCATCGCGCCCCTGCTGCTCGCGGCGGGGCACATCGCGTGGCGAGGATCGGCCGAGGGCAAAGGGGCCGGCCCCGGTGCCGAAGGGGAGGGGAGCCCGGGCCGGACGCCCTGGACGACCTCCCGGGTCTCGGGTTCGCCCGACCCGCCGCCGCCATTCGCCGTCGTGCGCGCGTTCCCGGGCCTGAAATTCGAGCACCCGTTGCTCATCGCCCGGGTCCCCGGGAGCGACCGGTTCGTCGTCGGGGAGCAATCCGGCGTCCTGCATTCGTTCGCCGACGGGCCGGACGCCAGGGCCGAGCCCTTCGCGGACCTCCCCGGGGAACTCGAGACGGTCCACCTCCTCGACGGGGCGGAGGGGGTCGAGGCGGTCTACGGGTTGGCCTTCCACCCGGACTTCGAGCGGAACCGGCACTGCTTCGTCAGCTATACCCTGAGGGGCTCCGACCCCCGGCGGCCGAACCTCCCGGACGGGACCCGCGTGTCCCGGTTCGAGGTCACCCGGACCGATCCCCCCCGGATCGACCCCTCCACCGAGGTGATCATCCTCTCCTTCCTCCAGGGGGGCCACAACGGCGGGGATCTCCGGTTCGGCCCGGACGGCATGCTCTACATCTCCTCGGGAGACGCGGCGAGCCCGAACCCCCCGGACCCGTTCAACACGGGCCAGGACATCTCCGACCTGCTCTCGTCCATCCTGCGGATCGACGTGGACCGGACGGCCGAGGGGAAGAACTACGCCATCCCCGCGGACAATCCGTTCGTCGCCGTCGAGGGGGCGCGGCCGGAGGTCTGGGCGTACGGCCTGCGGAACCCCTGGCGGATGAGCTTCGACCGAGAGACCGGCGAGCTGTTCGTCGGGGACGTGGGCTGGGAGCTCTGGGAGTCGGTCCATCGGGTCGAGAAGGGCGGCAACTACGGCTGGTCGGCGATGGAGGGGCCCCAGCCGATCAAGTCGGGGCAGGTCGGGCCGACGCCGATCCACCCGCCCCTGATCGAGCTGCCGCACTCGATCGCCTGCAGCGTCACCGGCGGCCTGGTCTACCGGGGCGGGCGGTTCCCGGAGCTGCGCGGGGCGTACGTCTTCGGCGACTGGGAGACGCGGCGGCTCTGGGCCGCCCGCTTCGACGGGGACCGCACGACCGAGATGACCGAGATCGCCCGCCCGTCGGTGCGGTTCGTCGCCTTCTGCGAGGACCGGGAGGGGGAGCTCTACTTCCTCGACCAGGAGGAGGGCACCGTCCACACCCTGGAACGGGACGAGGGCGCCGCCGGGGCCGCCGACTTCCCGACGACGCTCTCGGAGACCGGGCTCTTCGCCTCGGTCGAGGACCACGAGCCGGCCGAGGGGGTGGTCCCCTACGACGTGAACAGCCCCCAGTGGCTGGACGGGGCGACGGCGGAGCGCTGGGTCGCCTTCCCCGGCGATTCCTCCGCGACGTTCTACGAGGACGGCAAGCCGATCCCCGGCCTGGTCTCCTGGCACTCCTTCCGCATGCACTTCCCGAAGGACGCGGTGCTGGTGCGGACCCTCTCGCTGGGGGGGAGGCGGCTGGAGACGCAGCTTCTGCACTATGACGGCGTGGACTGGCGGGCCTACACCTTCGCGTGGCGATCGGACCAGTCCGACGCCGACCTGGTGCCCTCCGAGGGGGGCGAGCTGGAATTGCCCGGCGAGGGGCCCGGTCGCGTGTGGCAGTTCCCGAGTCGAAGCCAGTGCATGTCGTGCCACAGCAACCAGTCGGACTACGCGCTCGCGTTCCTCCCCGAGCAGTTGAATCGGCCGGGGCACGATGGGCGGAATCAGCTCGTGGCGCTCACCGAGGCGGGGCTCATCCGGCGGGCAGACGACGAGGACGGCACGCTGCCGCCGTTCGACGACGAGTCGGCCGCGTCCGAGCCGAGGCTCGCCGACCCGACGGACGAGGGCCAGCCGATCGAGGCGAGGGCCCTCTCCTACCTGCACGCCAACTGCGGCCACTGCCATTCCGAACACGGCGGCGGGGCGGTCCCGCTCCGCCTGAAGTCACCCACCCCGGTCGACGGGATGAACGCCGTCGGCATCCCTCCCACCCGGGGCGACTTCGGCCTGCCGGACGCCCGGATCATCGCGCCCGGCGACCCGTACGCGAGCACCCTGTACTTCCGGATGGCCAAGTTCGGCCGCGACCGGATGCCGCACATCGGCTCCGAGCGGCCCCACGAGCAGGGCCTGGACCTCGTCGCCCGTTGGATCACCCAGCTGGGCTCGAGTGAGGGAGGGGAGGGCGGGAGCCCGGGCGGCGACGCGCCGGGTCGGGATCTCGCACGCCCCTCGGACGCGATGCGACTGGCCCGGGAGGTCGGCCGGGGAGAGCTGGCCCCCCCCGATCGGGACGCGGTGATGTCCGAGGCGGCGGGGCTCCCCGCCGGCCCGATCCGGGAGCTGTTCGAGGGTTATCTGCCGTCGAAGGGCGGGGCCGGCAGGACGCTCGGCTCCGTCGCCCGGCCCCGAGCCGTACTGTCGCTCGACGGCGACCCGGCCCGGGGGGAGGAGCTGTTCTGGTCGCAGCCGGTCCAGTGCGGCACGTGCCACCGCATCGGGGACCGGGGCACCCCGGTCGGGCCGGACCTGTCGAACATCGGGGCGATTCGTTCTCGGGAGGACCTGCTGGACAGCCTCCTGGAGCCGTCGCGCCGGATCGAGCCGAAATTCGCCTCCTATGCGGCGGCCACGACGGACGGCCGCTTCGTGACCGGCCTGCTGGTCGATCGCGACGAACACGCCGTCGTCCTGAGGGACGGCCAGGGCAAGCAGGTCGTCCTCCCGGCCGACGAGGTGGAGGAACTCCGCCCCTCGCTGGTCTCGTTGATGCCCGACGGCCAGCTGGCCGACCTGACCGCCCAGCAGGCGGCCGACCTGCTCGCCTATCTCGAGTCGCTCCGATGATCGGCGGCCGGATCCCTGAGGAGTCCCCCGGCCGGGGGGACGTCGCCGCCGGTCCTCGGGTCACGCCGGGTGCTCCGCCCCGAGGAGGCGGGTCGGCGAGGCCGGGGAGGTCCCGGACCGCTCCCGGGACTGCGGGGAGGCCCTGGCGGGGCATCCCCCACCCCTCCTCGGGACCGGGCCCCTCAGGGTGCGGCGACGGACCCGGGCCCCGGCCGCGGACGCGAAGAAGATCGCCAGGCCCACGACCGCCAGCGACGCCCCCACCCAGCCCGTCGAGGTCCATCCCAGGCCGGCCTGGATCGCCACCCCGCCGAGCCAGGCCCCCAGCGCGTTGGCGACGTTGAACGCCGAGTGATTCAGCGACGCCGCCAGGGTCTGGGCGTCCTCGGCCACGTCCATCAGCCGGACCTGCAACGCCGGCACCAGCGCCACCCCGTGGCCGATGAGCAGGACGCTCGCCATCGCCAGCCACGGATCGGTCGCGGCGAAGCTGAACGTCCCCATGGTCGCCACGTTCCAGGCCAGCACCCCGCCGATGGTCGGCATGAGGGCGCGGTCGGCCAGCCGGGCGCCGAGGAGATTGCCCGAGACCATGCCGACGCCGAAGACCGCCAGGACGGCGGGCATCAGCCGCCCCGGGAGCCCCGCGACCTGCGTCATCGTCGGCGTGATGTAGCTGAAGACGCAGAACAGCCCGCCGAGCCCGACCGAGCCGATCCCCAGCGTCAGCATCACCTGCCCCCGGCGCAACGCCCCCAGCTCTCGCAGCGGGCTCGCCCGCAGGTCGGCGGGGCGGCGGGGCACGAACGCCAGGATCGATGCGCAGGAGACCGCCCCGATGATCGCCACGAGCGCGAAGGCCGCCCGCCAGCCCAACCACTGGCCCAGCCCGGTGGCCAGCGGCACGCCGAGGACCGTGGCCCCGGTGAGGCCCAGCATCATCCGCCCGACGGCCTGTGCCCGACGCTCGGGGGGGACCAGCGAGGCCGCCACGAGCGACGCGACCCCGAAGTAGGCGCCGTGCGGCAGGCCGGCCAGGAATCGGGCGGCGACCAGCGACGGCAGCCCCGACGTCAGGGCGCTCGCCAGGTTGCCGACCGCGAACCAGGCCATCAACGCCGCCAGGAGCACGTGCCGGCGGCATCGGGCCGAGAGGACCGCGATGACCGGGGCGCCGACCACGACGCCCAGGGCGTAGGAGCTGATCGCGTACCCCGCGCCCGGGACCGAGACCCCGGCCGAATCGGCGATGTCGGGCAGCAGGCCCATGATGACGAACTCTCCGGTGCCGATCCCGAACCCGCCGATGGCCATCGCCAGCTCGGCCCGGACGCGACCTTCATCGGAGATCTCGGCAATCGAACGCATGTCCTGGGGCATCATCGGTCCCGGTCAAGGGGGTGGGGAGGGATCTGGGGACGGACCCCGAAGCCGCCTCGCTTCGGGGCGAGGCGGCCGATGGGAGCCGCCCGGGGGCGGTGGGACTGTTCGGCGGGCGGGAGGGCGCCCCGGCGACGTGTCGGCGCCCGGATCGCCCGCGAGGGGTGCGGTCAGGTCATCCGAACCGGGCGGAGGCCGGGGCGTCGTGGAGGGACGAGCCGCGGGCCAGGTCCCCATCCCGGAAGGTCACCACGTCGACCTGCATCTTGTCCCACTCCTGGACCGCCAGCCCCCGGGCCTCGAAGAAGCCCCGGACCTGCGCCGGGGTGGCCAGGTCGACGACGTCCTCCAGGATGGGCACGAGCACGCTCAGGGCGTTGTCGCTCAGCACGGTCCGCCGGGCGATCGGCGCGATGTGCTTGTTCTCCGAGACGGCGATCGTGAAGCCGTTGCGCCGGTTGACGTGGAGCATCACGTGGATGTCCGAGCTGCCGTCGCCCACGTAGATGATCCGGTCGGCGGGGACCTGGAGCCGGGCCTGCAACTCGTCCAGGACGGCCACCTTGCCGTAGCCGGCCGTCAGCCGCTCCACCGACCGGATCTCGCCCGAGTCCTCGTCGTAGGAGAAGCGGGTCCCGTGGATGTTCTGGGGCGGCACGATCCCCTCCAGCGCCGAGCGGACCACCTCCTCGGGGGCCGCCGAGATGACGAAGAAGGAGAAGCGGTGCCCGTTGATGCCCCCCTCGAGGATCTCGATCAGGGCGTCGATGTTCCGCTTCAGCCGGATCCGCCGGCCGACCTCGGCGAGGTGCTCCCGGCGGACGCAGCGGTACTCCGGGTCGTGCAGCAGCAGGTAGGCCAGCTCGCCGCCCTGCTGCACGAGGTGGGCGCCGGCGAGCCCGCGGACCTTGTCGGCGAAGCCCGGCCGGCCGAGCAGCTCGCTGAGCACCTCCCCGCTGTCGTTGAAGCTGAGCGTCTGGTCGAAGTCGCTGGCCACCAGGCAATGCCTCGAATGGTCCGGGAGCCGCTCGGCGTCGATCCGTCGGTCCGAGTCCCCGCCGGGCGGGGTCGCGGTCGGCGTGGGTAGGAGTCGCATC
This sequence comes from Tautonia plasticadhaerens, assembly GCF_007752535.1. Lineage (GTDB taxonomy): Bacteria > Planctomycetota > Planctomycetia > Isosphaerales > Isosphaeraceae > Tautonia > Tautonia plasticadhaerens. The sequence goes on along the minus strand of NZ_CP036426.1, from coordinate 7,564,652 downwards.
AAGGTCTTCCTTCCGTTCGGTGGGACAGCCCGGGCATCGAGCGTCCGTCGGCCCGGGGGTGTCGTCTCCCCGCGATCAGTATAGGCAGGAGGGGGTCGGCTGAGTTGACAGGTTGATGAAGACCGGCAAAATACCTGTCATGGCATTTCGCCTGCTTGTCAGGGAGAAGGGGCCATGCCCGCGGAGCCGAAATACCGACGGATCGTCGTCGAGCTGCTGGCGGAAATCGCCTCGGGCAAGTACTCCCCCTCAGGCCGTCTGCCGAGCGAGGCCCAGCTCGTCGCCCGGTTCGGCGTCTCGAGGCCGACCGTCGCCCGCGCGTTGCACGACCTCCAGGAGCAGGGGCTCATCGAGCGTCGAGTCGGCTCCGGCAGCTACCTCAGCCGGCGCCCGACGGCCGGGCCCGGGGACTCGGTCCGCCAGCTCGGGCTGCTGATCCCGGGCCTGGGGACGACGGAGATCTTCGAGGCGATCTGCGGCGAGCTGGCCGGGCTGGCCCGCGTCCACGGCTATGGCCTGCTCTGGGGGGGCACCGGCCCCCGACCCCCGGCGGATCTGGGTGCCGAGGACGCCGAGGCCCTGTGCGAGCAGTTCATCGCCGCCCGGGTCGCCGGGGTCTTCTTCGCCCCCTTCGAGCGCAACGCCCGCAGCGAGGAGCTCAATCTCGGCCTGGCCGAGAAGCTGAGGAGGGCCGGGATCGCCCTCGTGCTCCTCGACCGCGACCTCGGCCCCTTCCCCACGCGCAGCGACCTCGACCTGGTCGGCGTCGACAACTTCGCCGGCGGCTACCTGCTGGCCGAGCACCTGCTGAAGCTCGGCTGCCGATCGCTGGCGTTCGCCATCAGGCCGATGATGGCGCCGACGGCCAACGCCCGGATCGCGGGGGCCCGCGAGGCGATCCTCGCCCGGGGGCTGCCCGTCCCTCCCGGGTTCGTCCACGTCGGCGAGCCCGACGCCCCCGAATTCGCCCGGGGCCTGCTGGACGGGGGCCGGACCGACGCGATCCTCTGCGCCAACGACGACGTCGCGGCCGTGCTGCTGCGCACGATCGACCGGCTGGGCGTCCTCGCCCCGGCCGGCGTGCGGGTGGTCGGCTTCGACGACGTCCGGTTCGCCTCCCTGCTGTCGGTGCCGCTGACGACCATGCGACAGCCCTGCCGGGAGATCGCGGTCGTGGCCCTGCGGGCCATGCTGGATCGGATCGCCGACCCGACCCTCCCGCCTCGTGGCCTGACCCTCTCCCCCTCCCTCGTCGTCCGCGAATCCTGCGGCGCCTACCTGGGGCGGGCGGGAGGCTGATCCCCCGGCCCCCCGGCCCCCAGGCGCTCCTGGATCTCCTCCAGGGGGATGCCCTTGGTCTCGGGCATGATGAACAGCACCCAGAGCAGTTGAAGGGTCATCATCGCGGCGTAGAAGGCGAACGCGTGGCCCCCCGACGCGGCGGCGATCACCGGGAACGTCCAGGAGATCAGTGCGGCCATGACCCAGTGCGTGAAGCTGCCCAGCGCCTGGCCCCGGGCCCGGACGGGATTGGGGAAGATCTCGCTGATGAAGACCCAGATCACCGCGCCCTGGCCGAAGGCGTGCGACGCGATGAAGACCAGCAGGCTCGCGAGCACCACGGCGCCGCCGAGTGGCGTGAACGCGTCGCCGTAGCGGTAGAACGCCCAGGCGGTCGTCCCGAGGCTCAGCAGGTAGCCGATCGAGCCGACGAGCATCAGCCGGCGGCGGCCGAAGCGGTCGATGATCGCCATCGCCGCCGTCGTGAATAGCAGGTTCACGCCGCCGACGGCGACCGCCTGCAGCAGCGCCGATCCCTCTCCCGCCCCGGCCATGCGGAAGATGTCGGGGGCATAATACATCAGGGCGTTGATGCCGGAGAGCTGGTTGAAGGCGGCGATGGCCACGGCCAGCAGGATCGGCACTCGGTACTTCCGGCGGAGGAACGGCTCCCGCAGGGCCCGTCGCTCGGCGTGGAACGAGGCCCGGATCTCCTCGACCTCGCCCTCGACGCTGCCGCGGTCGGTGCCGAGCCTCGCCAGCACCGCCCCGGCCTCGTCGAGGCGGCCCCGGGCCACCAGCCATCGAGGGCTCTCGGGGGTCAGGAACAGCAGGCCGAAGAACAGGGCGGCCGGGGCGGCCTCGACGCCGAACATCCATCGCCAGGCGTCCGCGCCGGGGTCGATGGCGGCGATGGCGTAGTTGGAGAAGAACGCCAGCAGGATGCCGAGGACGACGTTGAACTGGGTGACGGCCACCAGCCTCCCCCGCAGCCGGGCCGGGGCGATCTCCGCGATGTACAGCGGCGACACGACCGAGGCCGCCCCCACGCCGATCCCGCCGAGGAAGCGGAAGGCGAGGAACGAGGCCAGGTCCCAGGCCAGGGCGCTGCCGAGCGCCGAGACGGCATAGAGCACGGCGATGGCGACGAGCACCGGGCGGCGCCCGAACCGGTCCGCCGGCCATCCCGCCGCCAGGGCGCCGAGGATCGTCCCGATCAGGGCACCGGCGACGGCGAACCCGAGCCCGAAGTCGCCCAGCCGGAACACGGCCCGCAGCGAGGCGGTGGTCCCGGAGATCACCGCCGTGTCGAACCCGAAGAGCAGCCCCCCGAGGGCCGCGATGACCGCGCTGCCGATCAGGGAGGCGGGGGGGGACGCCCGCCCCGCGTCGCTCGGGCCGGCGGGGGCCGGCCGGCTGGATTCCCCGGCGTTCACGGGCGGTCCTCCGTCGAGGAGGGGCCGACCCGCCTCAGCCCTTCGGGCAGGGCGGGCGTACCCCCCGGCCGGGAGCAGACGAAGGCGGCGACCTCGTTGGCGTGGCGGTTGATCGCGTCGAGGGGCCGGCCCCCCAGACGCCCGACGACCAGGGCCGCGGTGAAGGCGTCGCCCGCGCCGACCGTGTCGACGACCTCGGCGGGGCATCCGGGATGGTCGGACCAGTCGCCCTCCGCCCAGAGGAGGCTCCCCCCGGCGCCCCTGGTGAGGGCGACCAGCACCAGCCCGAACCGCCGGGCCAGGCCCTCGATCGCCTCGCGAGCACCCCGGGAGAGGCCGAACATCCCCGCCAGTTCGGGGAGTTCCTGGTCGTTCAGCTTCAACGCATTGGCCCGTTCGAGCGACCCGGCGACAACGTCGCGGTCGACGCGGGGGTGCCGGAGGTTCACGTCCAGGATGCGGATCGCGTCGGCCCGGGCCGCGCCGACGATCGCCCGGATCGCTCCCCGGGACGCCGCTCCCCGCTGCGCGAGGCTCCCGAAGCAAAGGGCATCGGCCCGACGGGCGGCCTCGAGGGCCGCCGCTTCGGCCTCGATCCGATCCCAGGCGACGCCCTCCCGGATCTCATACCGCGGCTGGCCGTCGGCCCCCAGGGAGACGCCCACCGTCCCCGTCGGCGCCTCCGGGTCGACCTGGATCAGGTCGGTCGGCAGATCCAGGAGCCGGAATCGCTCCAGGACCTCCCGGCCCAGCTCGTCGCCCCCCACCCGGGAGACCAGGCGCGCGTCGGCCCCGAGCGATCGGCAATGGAACGTGAAATTCGAGGGGGCCCCGCCGAGCTGCTTGCCCGCCGGCAGGATGTCCCAGAGCACTTCGCCGACCGCGAGGATCGCATCCGTCTTCATGACTCGACCTTCCGCGACGTCCGGCACGAGCCCATCCGAGGAGATCATCCCTCGCCGGCCCCGGCCGATGCCGGGGGGATGACTGGCGGGGGCGTGCACGACGGGGGGAGAGGGGGATCGGAGCGGCCAGCTTACCGCCTCGAGGCCGGCGGCACACCGGGCCGGCCTCGGAATCGCGACCGCCTTCCCCGGCCGTCGGGCACGGACCCGCCCGGGGCGAATCCAGGGCCGACGGGCACCGTCGGGGCGTTCCCGACCGTCGCCGGCCCCTGGGGGGGCCCGATCGGCCTCCGCACGGGGTTCCCCGAGGCCTGACGCCCTCGGGCTCTGCTGATCCGCCGACGAGGCCCTCGGGCCGTCCCCGGCCACGCCCTTGCCTGAGGCCTAAGAATTGCGTATAGGGGCCGGACGATCGATCCGTCCATTGCATCCCGGGGGGCAGGCGTGTCCCACACGGATTGGGGACCTTGAGTGAGCAATCCCGAACTCCGGCCGGGCGTCCTCTCGAGTCGAGAGGCGCTCGCGTTCGCACGCAGCATCATCGCCACCGTCCGCGAGCCGCTCGTCGTCCTCGACGGATCCTTCCGCATCGAAGAGGCCAATCGCGCCTTCTACGAGACGTTCGAGGTCCGTCGGGAGGAGACCGAGGGCCGGTCGATCTACGCGCTGGGCAACGGGCAATGGGACATCCCCGCGCTTCGCCGGCTGCTGGAGGAGATCCTGCCCCGCGACGCCGAGTTCGACGACTTCCTGGTGGAGCACGACTTCGAGCGGATCGGCCGCAAGGCGATGCTGCTGAACGCGAGGCGGATCGAGCAGGGCGGCGGGAAGATTTTGCTGGCCATCGAGGACATCACCGGACGCAGGCGTTCGGAGCGGCAGCTCGGCGAGAGCCGGGACCGGCTGGTCGAGGCGAACCGCTTCCTGGCCGAGACGCTCGACGCCCTGCCCAGCCACATCGCCGTGCTCGACGAGTCGGGCGTCATCCTCCAGGTCAACGCCGCCTGGCGGCGGTTCGCCGAGGAGAACGGCCTGCGCGACGATGCGTACTCGATCGGCCGGAATTACCTCGACGCCTGCATCCCGACCGACGCCGGCTGCATCGAGGACGAGGTGATCGGCGACGGCATCCGGTCGGTCATCGAGGGCCGCACGCCCGGCTTCTCCTGCGAGTATCCTTGCCACTCGCCGACCGAGCGGCGATGGTTCGTGATGCGGGTCAACCGATTCGGCGGCTCGGGCCCGCCCCGGGTCGTCGTGGCCCACGACCAGATCACCGAGCGGGTGGTCGCCGAGGCGGGCCTGCGCGAGAGCGAGCGTCGCCTGCAGCTCGCCGTCGAGATCGCCCAGATGGGCACCTTCGAGATCGACCTGGCCACCGACGCGGTGACGGTCAACGAGGCGGGCCGGGAGATTTACGGGTGGGACGGCCTACGGACCACGTTCTCCCGGGTCCGGGACCAGTTCCACCCGGAGGACCGGGACGAGGTGATGCGGCGCGTCGCCGAGGCGCTCGACCCGGCCGGGCCCGGCGGCTTCGAGGTGGAGCAGCGGATCGTCCGCACCGATGGCGCCGTCCGCTGGATCCGGGTCCGAGGCAGGGCGATCTTCGAGGGGGAGCGGGGAGGACGCCGGGCCGCCCGGTGCCTGGGCACCTACCTCGACGTGACCGACCGCAAGGACGCCGAGGTGCAGCGGGAGCGGCTCCTCTCGTCGCTGGCGCACGAGAAGTCGAGGCTCTCGGCCATCGTCGACCGGGCCCCGGCGTTCATCTGCACCCTCCGGGGGCCCTCCCACGTCTTCGAACTGGTCAACGATCGCTACCTCGAGCTCGTGGGGCGACCGGGCATCGTCGGCAAGCCCGTGGCCGAGGCCCTGCCGGAGGTCGTCGAGCAGGGCTTCGTCGCGCTGCTCGACCGGGTCTATCGCACGAGGGAGACTTATACCGGCGACGAGGTCCCGGTCCTCATCCGGCGCGCGGAGGGCGGCGGACTCGAGCGGCGGTTCGTCAACTTCGTGTACCAGCCCATGAAGGCGTCGGACGGCACCGTCGAGGGCATCTTCGTCCACGGCGTGGACGTCACGGACATGGTCCGGGCCCGGGAGGCGGTGGCCTCGAGCGAGGCCAGCCTCCGGCAGCTCGCCGACGCCATGCCGCAGATCGTCTTCGCGGCCCGGCCGGACGGCCACGTCGACTACTTCAACCGCAAGTGGTACGAGTACACCGGCTTCGCCGACAACGGGCGCACCGGGGACGAGAGCTGGGAGGCCGTGCACGAGCCGGGCAGCCTGGAGCGGATCAAGTCCGTCTGGGCCGAGGCGTGGCGCACGGGCCAGCCCTACGAGATCGAGTACCGGCTCCGGGGGGCCGACGGGGACTTCCGCTGGCACCTGGCCCGGGCCCTGCCGATCCGGGATGAGGACGGCCGGATCGTCCGCTGGTACGGCACCAACACCGACATCGACGACCACAAGCGCGCCGAGGCCGCCGCCGCCGCGGCCCGGGACGAGGCGCAGGCCGCCAATCGGATGAAGGACGAGTTCCTGGCCACCCTCAGCCACGAGCTGCGCACGCCGCTCAACGCCATCCTCGGCTGGGCCCGCATCCTCCGGTCCGGCGCCGTCGACCCGGAGGACCTGGAGGAGGGGGTCGCGGCGATCGAGCGGAATTCGACCGCGCAGGCCCAGATCATCGAGGACCTGCTGGACGTCTCCCGGATCGTCTCGGGGAACTTCAAGCTGGAGGTGCAGCGGGTCAACATCCAGGAGATCATCGAGGCGGCGCTGGCCGCCGTGCTGCCCGCCGCGACGGCCAAGGACATCCGGGTCCACCGGCTCCTCGACTCGATCGCCGGCCCGGTCACCGGCGACCCGGCCCGGCTGCAGCAGGTCGTCTGGAACCTGCTGTCCAACGCCGTGAAGTTCACGCCCAAGGGCGGCAAGGTGCAGGTCCTGCTGGAGCGGGTCAACTCGCACGTCGAGATCAGCGTCGTCGACACCGGCATGGGCATCCGGCCCGAGTTCCTGCCCCACGTCTTCGACCGCTTCCGACAGGCCGACTCGTCCACCACGAGGCGCCACGGCGGGCTCGGCCTCGGGCTGGCGATCGTCAAGCAGCTGGTGGAGCTGCACGGGGGGGCCGTGAGGGCCAAGAGCCCCGGGGAGGGGCAGGGCTCGACCTTCGTCGTGATGCTCCCGATCACCGTCGTCCACCCGGAGCACCCGGCGTCGGGGAAGGCCCGGCCGAAGCGGGCGGAGCCGGCCGAGGAGGTGTGCGAGGGAGGCTCCCTGGCGGGGGTGAGGGTGCTCGTCCTGGATGACGAGCCGGACGCCCGCCAGATCATCCGCAGGGTCCTCTCCGAGTGCGAGGCCGAGGTCGCCCTGGCCTCCTCGGCGGCCGAGGCCCTCGAACTCGTCGAGGGATTCCGCCCCGACGTCATCGTCAGCGACATTGGCATGCCCGACCAGGACGGGTATGATTTCATGCGGCAGGTCCGCGAGAAGCGGAATTTCAGGGATCTGCCCGCCGCGGCGTTGACGGCCTTCGCCCGACCCGAGGACCGGAAGCAGGCGCTGCTCGCCGGCTTCCAGACGCACGTCGCCAAGCCGGTCGACCCGGCCGAGCTGGTGGCGGTCGTCGCGAGCCTCGCCGGGAGGACGGGGACCCCCCGGGATTCTCGAGCCCAAGGATGAGCCCAGGATGAACGATCTAGACGGGCCCGCCCCCGCGAGACGCGTGCTGATCGTCGACGATAGCGTCGACACGACCCGGATGATGAGGGTCCTCCTCAAGGGGGAGGGCTTCCAGGTGCTCGCGGCCACCGACGGGGCCGAGGCCCTGGCGGCCGCCCGGGACTTCCGGCCGGACGTCGTGTTGCTCGACCTCACGATGCCGGGGATGACCGGCCAGGAGGTCGCGGAGGCGTTGCGGAACGGGGGGGACACGGCGGGGGCCCAGATCATCGCCGTGTCGGGGTACGGGGTCCAGGGCGTGCCCCCGGGGTTCGACCACCTCCTGGTCAAGCCCGTGGATTTCGAGGCGCTGTTGAACCTCATCGGCCCGCCCGAGCGACGCATCGGGCTCCTCCCCGATCCGTTCGCGTCGCTGGCCTGACGGATCGGATCGGTCTGTCCCCCGGGCTTCGGGACGTCGTCGGGACGCCCCGCCCCGAGGGGCGGCGGCGACCGCCCGGCCTCCTCAGGGCGATGGCGGGGGTGGCGACCGGCGCCCCATCCCGGATCGCCCGGATCCGAAGCGAGGGGGAGAGGCGGGCCGACCGCCCCCGCCCAGCCCGGGGACGGGGACCCGCGCGGCGGCCTCCCCGAGGATGCGGAGCCGTCCGAATCGACCTCAGGGGGAAACCACGCAGTCCCGGCCCCGGCGCTTCGCCCTGTAGAGGCATTCGTCGGCCTGCTGGATGAATTCCTTGGGGGTCAGGGGCTCGCCCGACCGGAGCGTGGCCACGCCGAGGCTGACCCGGACCGCGTAGGGGGTGCCCTCGAAGCGAAACTCGTGCTCGGCCACCGCCCGCCGGAGCCGCTCGGCGACCTCGACCGCCCTCTCCAGCCCCGTCTCGATCAGGACCACGGCGAATTCCTCCCCGCCGTAACGGGCCAGGAGCCCGTCCTCGCAGACTTCCCCCCGGAGGCGGCCGGCGAGTTCCCGGAGGGTCAGGTCCCCGGCCAGGTGGCCCAACGTGTCGTTGATCTCCTTGAAATGGTCGATGTCGAAGAGGATCAGCGAGAGCGGCCGGCCGTATCGGATCGCCCGGGCGAGCTCGCGTTCGAGGCAGTCCATCAGGTGTCGCGTGTTGGGGAGCTCGGTCAGGGCGTCGATGATCGCCAGCCGGTAGAGCTCCTCGTGATAGTCGGCCTCGACGTTCCCGCCCGCGAGGAACCGGAACAGGCAGTTGCCGACCCGGAGGTAGTCGCCGTCGCTCATCGGGGTCGCGTTCGCGGGCGTGTTGTTGACGTACGTCCCGTTGGTGCTGTCCAGGTCGGTGGCGGCGAAGCCGTCGATCCCCATCTCGATCAGCGAATGCCGGCGGGAGACCGAGCTGTCGGCGATGCTGATGTCGCAGCCCTCCTCGCGCCCGAGCACGATCCGGGGCTTCTCGAGGACGTGCCGCATCCCCATGCATGGGCCGGCCGGGTAGATGTGGACCAGGCAGGCGTCCTTGCACGTCCGCGAGAGGGGGCGTTTCGAGTCGACCTGCACCGTCACGGGAAGCATGTCCATCGGAGACCTCTCGCGGGTTGCGCCGCAGTCCGAGTCACCCCTCGATCCGTCGAATCCTCCGGTCGTCGATCCGGCTCCGGGAGTAGTCTAGGTCGTCGAGAGCGACGGGCTGATCGGCAGGGGGCCGATCAGGGAGGCCGGGTCGGCCGCCACTCCCGGGTCGGGAGGTCCCGCGTCCGCCCCGCCCCCGACCCCGACCCTCCGGAGGACGCCCTCGAACGACCAGCAGGAGGTGGACTCCTCGCCCTGGTCGTAGATCGCGGCGATCCGATCCCTGGCCCGGAAGAAGGCGTCGATCACCCCGCCGTCCCACTGGCCGTCCCTGCCCCGGTCGAGGATCTGCTCGATCTGCCGGGGAGGCAGCGCGGATCGGTAGACCCGGGAGGTCCGCATGGCGTCGTAACTGTCGGCGACCGCGAGGATCCGGGCCGACAGCGGGATGGCCTCCCCCCTCAGCCCCAGGGGATAGCCCGCGCCGTCGAACCGCTCGTGGTGGTAGAGCACCATGGGCAGCAGGTGGGACGCCGCCCGGCAATCCGCGAGGATCCTGGCCCCGATGAGCACGTGCTCCCGGATCTCCGCGTGCTCCTCGGGGGACAGCGGGCCCGCCTTGCTGAGGACCGAGTCCCGGACCCCGATCTTCCCGATGTCGTGCAGCAGCCCCCCAGGTAGAGGTCGTCGATCGCCTCCGCCCGGAGGCCGAGGCCGCGGCCGAGCTCGACGGCGATGCGGGCCACGCGCTCGCTGTGGCCGTAGGTGTACGAGTCCTTGGCGTCGATCGCCACGGTCAGGGAACGGGTCACGCCGATGGAGATCTCCCGGGCCCAGGCGCCTCGTCGATCGGCCCCCGATCGGAGGTCGAGCAGGGCGGCGAAGGGCATCAGCAGGGCGGCGTCGGGCCGCAGAAACGGGACGACCGCCCCCGCCCCCGCCGCCGGACGCCCCGGGCCCGGCCCGACGGGCCGGGCGCCCCGGGTGCGAGGGCCGGGACGACTCGGGTGGCCGGGGCCTCGCTTGTTGATCGCGATGAGCCAGCCGCGCGGGCTCGGGCCGCCGGCCGACAGCGCCATCAGGGTCTCGGCCCCGGGGAGCCATCTGGCCAGCGGGCTCGCGCGGACCTGATTGAGGATGCAGGTCGAGCTGCCTCCCCCCCGGTGGTCGTCGGACAGCCAGAGGGCCAGCGTCGACCGGTCGGGCGTCAATCGGTCGTGACGGCCCCAGATCACGCACCGCCCTTCGGAGTGGGAGGGGAGCCAGGCGATCGTCTCGGCCGAGACGACCGCCGCCGCCCGGCCGAGGATCTGATCGATCGACTCGCCCGATCCCCCCGGGGCTCCGCCCCGACGCCTCAACGCGGCCGGGTGACGGGGGCGATGGCCCTCGGCCCGGGGTGCCTCGGCCCCGCCGCGCCGGCGGGGGGGAGTCGGAGCTGGACGGCGTCGGCCCATTTCCAGAGGCGAGCCAGCTCCGCCCGGGCCTGCCTGCCGGGTCGGGCGAGGGCGGCGATGTGCCCGACCGCGACGAGGGGAGGCCCGTCGCCGTGCCGCAACGGCAGCGCGATCCGAGATCGGGCGGGGCCCGACGGGTCGACCCGGGGCCGGCCCCCGGCGGCGATCGCCCGGATCGCCCTCGCCGGCTCGGGCCGGATCGATGCGGGGCGCCCCCCGGGTCCCTCCCGCCGGATCGGCTCCCCCGACGACCCGTCGTAGAAGCGGAAGGGCGTGTCGAACTCGCGGCGGAGGGCCGCCGAGACCGACTCGATCCCCCCGGCCTGCATCCGGCGCCGGGACGAGGCGTCGACATCAATGAACGCGGTCATGACGGGTTCCCCCCTCCCCGGACGGGGCAAGCTCCTGGGTCACGGTCGGGACGTCGAGGCCGGCGGCGGGCCCGTCGCCCGAGACCTCGCCCCCCGGCGACCCTCGCGAGATCATCCGCCAGAACTCGGGCTCCTCCCCGAGCCCGGCCAGATCCGGATCGTCGGCCGCCTCCCGCCCCGCCCCGAGGGCGAGGGCCCGGCGGAGCAGGTCGAGCGCCTGGTCCCGGAGTTCCCGGTCCCCCGAGGCCGACGCCGCCAGGGACGCGACGCAGGAGGCCGCATACAGGGCCTCCCCGGAACCCGGCTCGCGGGAGAGGCACCGGTTGATGTCGCGGTTCGCCGCCTCCCAGTCCCCCCGACGGGCGGCCACCACGGCGCGAGACCGAAGCGCCTCGAGGAACTCCGGGCTCGATTCGAGGGCCCGGTCGAAGAACTCCCGGGCCCCGTCGAGATCCCCCCGCCCCATCGCCAGCATGGCGAGGCCGTAGAGGGCCTGCGGGTGGCGGCGGTCCTGGCGGAGCACCTCCTCGAAGGCGTCGGCCGCCCGCCCCGGGAGCCGGTCGGCGACCGAGAACCCGTACGCCCAGAGCAGGCGGATGCGGGCGGGGACGGGGACCTCCACGGCCCCCCGAAAGGCCTCGTCGAAGGCGGTGTCGGCCTCGACGTGCCGGCCGAGGGCCTCCAGGGCCATGCCCCGGCCGGCGAGGACGGTGGGCTCGCCCGACCCCCGGGCGATCGCCTCGTCGAAGTCGGCCAGCGCCCCCCCGAACTCCCGGATCTCCAGGAGGGCCAGGCCTCGGTTGATCCGGGCCGAGGAGAAGGCGGGGTCCCGTTCCAGGGCGGCGGAGTAGTCGTCGATCGCCTCGGCCTTCATCCCGTCGCGGTCGAGCATGTAGGCCCGGTTGAAGTAGCCCCAGGGGTGCTCGGGCCACAGGCCGGTGCAGGCGCCGAAGTCCCCGACCGCCAGCATCGATTCGCCCAACTCCATGCGGCAGATCCCCCGCTGCATCATCAACCAGTAGTGCTTCGGGTTGATCCGTAGGGCCTCGTCCAGCTCGGCGATCGCCCGCCGGTATCCGTCGGCCCCCCCGCGACGGGCGTGGGAGATCGCCAGGAGGTAGTGGTCCCGGGGGGTGGCCGCCGGGATCCCATCGGCCCTCCCCAGGCACTCGGCCGCCGCCTCGGCGTCGCCGAGCCGGGCGAGGTAACTCGCCCGGTCCAGCCAGAGGGCCCGGGATGGTCCGAGCCCCCGGATGGCCTCCGCCTCCCCCAGCAGGTCGAGCGCGCCCCGGAGGGCCTGGGGGTCGCCGGGGGAGAGCCGGACGCGCGCCCCGGCCAGGAGGATGAGCAGCTCTCGACGGTCCTCGGCGAGCCGGTGCCGCCCCTCCGGGCCGAGGGCCGCCCAGTCCGGGTGCTCCTCGCAGGGTCGCCCGTCGCCCGGGTCGTAGAGGGCCAGCGTCCGCTCGCAGACGCCGACCCCCTCGCGGAGGTGGTCTTCATTGCCCAGGGTCGTGTTGATCAGGCACAGGGCACGCAGGGCCCCCTCGTCGTGCGCCCGCTTCCGGTCGAGGGCCCGGGCCGAGCCGAGTTCGGCCCGGGCCTCGATGAGGTGCTTGCTGGCCCCCGAGAGGGCCGAGCCGACCCCCAGCAGGACCCCCAGGCCCCCCACGCAGAAGAAGAGGTTGGTCACCAGTCGGGGGTGGCGCCGGTGGAACTTGCGGGCCCGCTCGACCCGGCTCAGCTCCGGGGCATACTTCAGGGGCCGATCCTCCAGGAAGCGCCGGAGATCCTCGGCGAGGTGGCCGGCCTGCCGATATCGGCGTTCGGGGTCGGGGTCCAGGCACATCCGGGCGATGCTCTCCAGGCCCCAGGGGACGTCGGGGCGGCCCTCCCGGATCCGGGGGACCCCCCGGGCCCGCTCCTCGACCATCGCCTGGAGCTGGGTCGGCAGGATCGAGTCGCCGTTGGTCCGGCCGAAGAGGCTCCGGCCCGCCAGCATCTCGGTGAGGACCAGGCCGAGGGAATAGCAGTCCGACCGGCGGTCGACGCGGAGCATCGTGTCCGGCGTCCGGTCGAGCATCGCCCGGATGTGCTCGGGGGCCGCGTAGGTCACCGTCCCGCCGAGGACCGCGTGCACGGAGTCCTCGGCCGCGTCCTGCGAGACGTTGAAGTCCAGCAGGAGGGGCTCGCCCTCGGAGCTGAGGAGGATGTTCGACGGCTTGATGTCCCGGTGGAGGACCCCGCGCTGGTGGGCGTGGTGGAGCCCGTCGGCCAGCCGGGCCACGATCCAGGCGACGGCCCGGATGTAGCTCATCCCGCCCAGCAGGGCCGCCGGCGTCTGGTCGGGGGCCGCGGCCGGCGGGTCGGAGGACGGGCCCCGGTCGCCGGACCGCCACGACACCGCCAGGGCCTCCGGGGGGGGGGTGCCGACCTCCTCCAACGCCTTGACCAGCTGCGAGCCGTGCATCGGCCGGGCCGACCCCTCCCAGGCGCGGGCCAGCACCGAGGCGAGGTTCGCCCCCCCGAAGTACGGCATGCAGACGGCGCGGAGGCCGGCCGCCGGGTCCTCGTGGACGGAATAGATCGGCACGATGTTGGTGTGTTGCAGCCGGGCGAGGGTCTGGGGCTCGAGCCCTTCGATGGCGGAGATCTTCAGCACCACCGGCCGGCCGGCGAGGTCGGCCTGCTCCGCGGCGAACACGCTCGCGAAGGCCCCGGTGCCGAGCGGCCGTCGGAGGCGGAAGCCGAACAGCTCGTCCCCCTCGCCGGGGAGGCGGGGCATCCGGTCGTGCCGGCGCCCCCCGCCGCCGAGCGACCGGATGAGGCACTGGCGCCGGACCAGCTCGGCGAAGGATCGGCGGTGTTCGGGGTGGCGCCGGTCGTACTCGGCGATGCTCGGCCCCTCGCCCCGGTCGCGCCGCCAGAAGTAGTCGGCGACGAGCACGTTGGCCGCATCGGCGTCGTCCTTCGGGTCGGTCGGCCAGCGGGACAGGTAGGCCTCCGTCGGCCGGGGCCGGCCCGCCTCCAGGTCCTCCCGCTGCTCGGCGAGGAGGTCCCGCTTCCGCTCTCGGCCCCGGGACGGGTCGGGCGTGTCCTTGCGGACGCGGATCGTCGCCTCGTCGGTCTCCGATTCGTCGAGGCCGCTCATCGGGAGTGTCCCCCGGGCCGCCCGGGCGCGATCGGCCGGACCGCCGTCGTGATCATGGAGGAGTCGCCGCGTCCTCCCGGCCGGATCGAGGTCGTCATCTCCCGCGGCCGGGTCGCCTCGGATCCGGCCGGGCCTCGGGTGGGGACGCTGGCCGGCCCCGGGGCGGATGCGCCCCGGGGCCCGCCGCCCCGAGGCCCGCCGTCGCGACCGCCCTCCGGCCCGGCCGAGCCTCCCGGGATGCCCTGCCCCCGGGAGGCCCGCCGGACGCGGTCGTTCCGGCGGACCAGCGTCAATCCCAGCACCCCGGCGACGACCGACGCGATCGACAGGGGACGGCGCCACGACTCGGGGATGATCGGCTCGTCGACGCGGGCCTCAACGCCCGCGTCCCCCTCCTCGTCCGGCTCCCCTTCCGGCGGGGACCCGTCGATCGGGGGCGAGGCCGGGCCGGTCCCCCGGGCCCCGGGCCCTCCCCCCGCATCGGCATCAGGTCCCCCCGGGACCGGGGACGTGTCCGGCGCCTCCGCTCCCGACTCGGGCGTGTCCCCCGACGCGGCCTTGTCTGCTCCCGCCTCGACCGGGGAGTCCCCTTCCTCGGCGACTTCGACCGCATCCGACTCCGCCTCGCCCAGGCCCAGCTGGAGCAACGGGGCCAGTTCGCCCGCGATGCGGACCCGATCGAGTTCGTGGCCGAGCCGGTCCGCCGGAGCGTCCCGGTCGACACTCCGGGGATGCTGACCCGCGACGACCACCTCGCCCAGGCCCGGCCCGGCCGGATGCGCGTCCGGTGCCTGGGTCTCCCCCGCTGCGATCCGGGTCTCCGGGGTTGCCCTCGACGACGGGTCCCTGGACCCGATCGGCTGATAGGCCAGCGCGGACAGGTCCGTCGAGGCCTGCTCCCCCCTCCCTTGACCTCCCGGGTGATCGGGAGCAGGCGGCGGAGATGGGACGTCGATCGAGAAGCCCGGGGGGAGTGGCGCCGTCGCAGGCCCACCCCCCGGTGTGCCCTCGCTGCCCGGCGTCGGGGCTCCTCCCCCATTCGAGGGAGCAGGCGTGAAGATCGGAGTGGTCGGCTTCGGCGTGGTCGGCGTGGGCGTGGTCGGTGTCGGTGTCGGTGTCGGAACGGGAGTCGGTGTCGGCGTGGTGGGCGTCGGCGTCGGAACGGGGCTCGGCGTCGGCGTGGTCGGTGTCGGCGTGGTCGGTGTCGGTGTCGGTGTCGGAATGGGCGTCGTGGGCGTGGTCGGTGTCGGTGTCGGAATGGTCGGCGTCGGCGTCGGCGCCGGAGTCGGTGTCGGTGTCGGTATCGGGTTGGGCGTCGTCGGAGTGACCACGGGGGGAATGACCACGGGGGGAGGGATCACCGGAGGCGGGGTGACCGGGGGCGTCACGGCGCCGGCCAGGCGGATGGCGATCGCCGGCCCCGGTGCGGAGTAGAGCGGCGGTGCATTGTTCTGCGACTGGGTGAAGGTCAGTCCGATCCGGTACGAGAGGCCATCGGCCTGTTCCTCGTCCCAGCCGGTCGCCGAGAGGAGGTACACGCCGGGCCTGAGG
Source organism: Tautonia plasticadhaerens (assembly GCF_007752535.1). Lineage (GTDB taxonomy): Bacteria > Planctomycetota > Planctomycetia > Isosphaerales > Isosphaeraceae > Tautonia > Tautonia plasticadhaerens. The sequence goes on along the minus strand of NZ_CP036426.1, from coordinate 7,549,273 downwards.
AACCCGACGAGGTCCCGGCCCCCGTTCGACGAGGTGATCGGCACGAGCGAGCCGGAGTCGTCCCGCAGCTCGAGCCGGACGCCCCCGGGCAGATCGTCCCCGTCGATCGAGAAGGTGTAGCGATTCAGCTCCGAGAGCACCTCGAATCGGTACACGTCGGCCGCGTCCGGGAGGGCGTCGGGCCCCGTCGCGGCCTCCCGGGTGAACGAGACGCCCGCCTCCAACTCCCGGGGGAAGAGGACGCCGATCTCCTGCGGGTGATCGAGGTCGTCGAACGAGGACTCGTTGGCCCACGATCTCGGGTCGCCGTCGATCCCCCTCGCCGGGCCGGAGACCGAGAACCGGACGACGTGATCCCCGCCGGGGTCGTTCCCGAGCAGCGGGTTGCCCGCGAGGTCGAGCAGCCCCTCCGCCCCGGAGAGGTGCAATTCGTAGTCGCCGTCCGCGAGCCCCTCGAGCATCAGGAAGGTGGCGAGGTTGGTGCGGTGGTCGTACGACTCGAAGCGGGGATGGTAGGTCGTGCCGGCGTCGTCGACGACGGTGACGGCCGAGAGCGCCCGATCGCCGGAAACCTGGTGCGCCTGGAAGGCCAGCAGCGACAGGTTCACGGGCTGGTCGAACTCGACCACCAGGCGGGCCGGGGGGCGGTCCAGCACCTGACCTTCCTCGAGATTCGCCGAGACCACCCGAGGGGGGTCGGAGAGTTCTTCGACGGCCAGGTTCAGGACGTAGGGCCCGGTGCTGAAGCCGGCCTGTCCGCTGTGGGAGCGGTTCGGGTCGAACAGGCCGAACGAGCCCTCCGGCGTCCCCTCCAGCGGCGACGGCGTGTTCGTTCCCGAGGAGATCGCGAGGTAGTACTCGCCCGCGTCCAGGGGGGCGTCCAGGGCGGGATCGGTGAACAGGGGGCTGTCGCCGACGGCCGTCCGGGTCGGGTTCGAGGTGTTGTTGTTGCCCCGGATCAGGCGGAGGATCCCGTCGTCCGGGTCGAGGCGGAACAGGCTCAGCCCGGCGTCGAGCGCCGAGCCGATCCGGCCGGCGAACGCCTCGGCTCGGAAGGCGTAGCGCCCCGGCACGTCGATCCGGAACCGGTACAGGTCGACGTCGTTGCCCGGGTGGGTGAACGGGTCGAAGGTGGGGTCGTCGCCGATCGCCCCGACGACCTGGACGAGGCCCCCCGGGGTCAGCGCCCCCAGGTCCCGGGACGTCTCCGCCGTGTCGTCGACCCCGGGGTCGGGCCCGGGGAACCCCTCGATCCCGGCGACCTCGAACGTGAACGCGTGGTCCCGGCCGGCGGGGTGATCGGCGTCCATCCCGAGGGGGACGAGTTCGGGGGTCGTGACGCCGAAGAACGTCTCACTGGCGTCGCCGACCAGGGTCACCCTGTAGTGCCCCGGGCCCAGCGCCGACGCCGGGATGAGCTGGACCTCGTTGACGGAGGCCGACGCCGTCGCGCCCAGGAGCATGACCGGCTGGTCGTTGCCGTCGTCGAAGGTCGGGTCGGGGCTGGAGGTCAGGAAGACCGAGAACTCCGGGAAGAGCGAGAACGGGTCGACCGGCCCGCTCAGGCCGATCCGGATCACCAGGGGGGATCCGTCGAGAACCGCCCCCGGCGCCGGTTCGGAGGTCAGCACCACGGGCCCGTCCCCGGGCCCGGGGGCGGCCTCGAACTCGGCGATGCCCAGCGTCAGCTCGTAGTCCCCCTCGGCGCCCGGCATGCCGCTGCCGGCGATCAGGGGGTGGAAGTGGAGGTTGCCGGCGCCGCTGACGGCCAGGGAGTAGGTGCCCGGGCCGAGCAGCCGGCCGAGCGTGGCCGGTCCGTCGTCCTCCGCCTCGACCTGATCGAGCAGGCGGGGGCCGAGCGGATTGGTCGGGTCGACAAAGTCGGTGTCGACATGGAACAGGCTCAGGACGCCCCGGAACGCCGGGTCCTCCCGCACCCCGTCGAGCGTCGCCGAGAGCAGGGCCGGCCGATCCAGGGTGAAGCGGTACCACTCCACCTCCGCGGCGTCGGCCGGGCCGTCCCCGATCGTGCCCCGGGCGGAGGCCCCCGCCGACTCGTCGAGCGGGCCCAGGTCGGCGGCCCGGTCGATCGTGGCTCGGACCGGGTCGTCGGCCTGGCCCTGCGACCCCAGGACGGTCATCAATCGGCGGGGCTCGAGCCCCTCGACCCGCAGCCGCGTCGCGGTCCGCCGCGGCCGTCTCCCCTTCGGGGCGGCTCGGAATGGGTGCCGACCCCCGGCATCTGCTCGACGACGGTCATCGGGAATGGTCCCATGCTCGTGGTTGGATGCGTCTGCCGCGACCCGCCGAGGGCTCACCGCCCCTCGGCGGGCCGCGGGCCCCGAGGGCGGCCGCCCTCGCCAGGCGGGCGGCCGGGTCCCTTTCAGACGAGGATGGAGAGCGGTCCGCTCTCCGCGCCGTGGTCGCCGTCCGCCTCATAGACCCGGAAGGAGAGCCGGTGGGTTCCGGACGAGAGCGTCGGTCCGTGGAACGACCAGTTCCCCAGCAGGTCGACATTCGCCATCCCGATGACGACGCTGTCCACCATGACCGCCACCCGGCCGAACGCCTTCGCCCTGCCGACGATGGTCGGGGCCTCGCCGACCGAGAGCAGGTCGCCGAGTCCCGAGAGGACGCTGCCCAGGATGCCGACGTGGGAGACGGACAGATTCGACATCACCGACCCGGCGCCGTGGCCCTGCTGGCGGACGGGGAGGGCCGACGACCAGGGGCCCGCGTTCCCCGCGAGGTCGGTGGACTGGGCCTTGATGGCGTGGGTCTGCCACTGGGACAGCCCGTCGCCGACGGCGAGGTTCCAGTGCCCGTTGCGATCGGCCACCGTCTCGCCGAGGGTCGAGCCGTTGGCCGTCACGGTCACCAGGCTGCCGGCCTCGGCGTTGCCATAGTAGACCTGGTCCGACGACTGCACGGAGTAGGTGCCGTTCCAGCTCACCCCCGAGTAGGAGGTGACCCCGCCGACCGTCGGGGCCGCCGGCTTCGAGGGGTCCACCACCAGCGTGTAGGTGCCCGAGAGCTCGGAGGAGCTCGTGCCGGGCAGGGTCGCCGACGCGTCGATCGCCTGCTGGCCGACGTAGACGAGCGAGGTCCAGTCCGCGGAGGGGACGAAGTCGGACATGTTCACGATGCCGCTGGTCGCGACCGCGGCGTAGGGGTCGCCCTCGACGTAGGTCGACTTGGCCGTCAGGAGGTGCTGGCCGGGGTCGAAGGCGTGCAGCCGGGCGTCGAACACCCAGCCCCCGGCCGCGTCGGCCATGGTCCCGCCGAGGAGCACGCCGTCGTCGTAGACCGAGACCAGGTGGCCCGGCATGGCCGTCCCCCGGACGGTGACCCGGTCCGAGCTCGTGACGCCGTCGGCGGAGCTGGCCCCGGTGTCGGGGCCGATGCCGAGGATGACCGGGATGGCCGAGGCGAAATGATCGTCGGACTGGTTGGCCGTCCCGCCTCCCGAGACCCGGGGGGAGCCCTCCGCGACGCCGATCATGCTCGACGCCTGCCGGGGCACCGCCGCGCCGTCGAAGCCCAGGCCCAGGGCATAGCGCCCGGTACCCAGGGCCGAGGGCTCGGCCCCCTTGACCCGGACGTAATACGTCGCCCCGTCGACGACCCCGCCGAGGGAGACCGAGACCGTCGTCCCGTACTGCTTCGCCCCGACGGCCGTGCCGAGGACCGTGGCCTTGTCGGCGGCATAGACCGTCACCCTCGGCGAGAGCAGGCTCAGGCCCTCGCTCTGGACCGAGACCGTCATTTGCCCCCCCGAGCCCGACGGGGCCGCGAAGGAGAAGTGGTCCGCCTGCCCCGCGACGGTGAGGTCCTGGCTGGTGACCAGCCCCGTGCGGGTCGCCGGGTTGATCGAGCCGGTGACGTTGGCGGCCGCGTGGAGGGAGTTGTTCAGGTTGCCGTGGGCGTCGGCCGACCGCACCTGGCCCCCGGAGTAGATGCTGCGGATCCCGGCCACGTCGTCGGGCGACAGCGCGATCTTCCGCCCGACGTAGGTCGGCCACATCATCGCGGAGCTGTAGGTGCTCGACTCGCCCAGGCCCAGCGAGTGGCCGATCTCGTGGGAGGCGACGGTGAACAGGTCGAAGGTCGTGCCGACGTTGAAGCCCATGCCGGTGTTGAAGACGACGTCGCCGGCGATCGAGTAATTGTTCGCCGCGGGGGGCATGGTCGCCGAGGCGAGGGTCGAGGTCCCGAAGTTGAAGCCGCCGATGCGGATGTCGCCGTGGTCCGGGCTCCCCTGCTGGTAGCCCCCCTCGCCGACCGGGGCGCCGTCGTCGGGGACGACGACGAAGTTGATGTTCGTCTGCTGTGCCCAGACCTGGGCGGCCCTGAGGATCTCGTCCCGCCACTTGCCGGCCAGGCTCGGCTTGTTGTCGAAGGCGGCGTTCATGTTGCTCTGGACGCCGCCCAGGTCGGTGCCGTCGGGCATGAAGTTGATCGTGACGACCGCCGGGTTCATCCACGCGTTGCCCGTCGCCGAATACATGAGCACCCGGGTCTCGAGCCCCTCCGGCTCGAGGCCCGGGCGCACCGATCGCCTGTCCGGGCCCCGGCGGGTCGATCGCCTCTCCCGACCACTTCGGCGATCTCGAATCCGATCAGGGACGTTCCACATGCGCTGCTCCGGAAAGTGGACGATGAGGTCACCCGGGCCTTGGCCGACGCGCGGCCCGACCCCGGCGTCTCGGCGCCGGCGCCGACGCCGGGGTCGGCGAGCGGGATGAGAGCGGGACTCGATCGGCCCGTGCCCGTCCCCCGGTCACGGACCCCGGCGACCCCGATCGACGGCTTGCGCGCCGGGACGATCCCGGCCGCCCGAGGCCCGGCATTGCGATCCCCCGAGGGTCGGAGTGCGGCGGGGGGGCCCGATCCGACCGGCGGGGCCGAGGGCCCTCGTCCCGGTCGACGAGCCCGATGCCCGTCGCAGGCTGCCGCCCGGCTCCCTCGGCCTGCGGCCCGGTCGATTCGTCCGGGTTCCCGCTTGCCTCAGAACGCTAGGCTATGGATTCGGGCCACATCGCATGATTGAAGATTGTCAACATGCATGATGACATTGTGCGGCATCCCTGATGCCGAACGGCATCATGCTGTTCGTCAACGTTGATGCGAGCCCCTCGCCGTCCTGCCGCGTCGACGCCCTTCGAGGCCCCTTCAAGGCTGCGACGCGCCCGGGGCCGATGGAGGGGGGACGACCGGGGCGGTTCGGGGCTCCCGGCCGGCCGTCCCGGGGCGGGGCCGGCCCGACCGCCCGGTCCGGGGCCGGCCATCGCCGAGAGGCGGGGCCCCGGGCGATCGGGGAGGGCCACACCGCCGGTCGGAGTTGCGGGACTCCCCGGCGGGTGCCCGGCCCGGACGGGAGCCGAGGCGGGGACACGGCCGGTGGTGCTGAGGCTGCCGCCCGGCCTGCCTTGCGGGGACACCGTCCCCCCTCGGGTGTCCTTCGCGACGCCCCGGCTGCCCGAAGGGCGAGCCCCGGGGCGTACCGGACGGGCCGGCACTGCCGTCAGGGTTGCCGGTCACCCCGGATGGAGAGGACTCCCTCGCCTCGGTCGCCCGGCAGGAGACGTGCGGGGAGAGGCGGATGTCGATGGGAATCGGGCGGGGGACCGTCGCGATCGGGGGGGCCGCACGGTCGTCCCGGGGGGAAGGGTCGAGGACGCCGAGACTCGCATTCGGAGGCGATCCCAAGTCCCCCGGGCGGGGGATGACCGGCCCCCTCGCCCCGGAGGGGACGGGGGGGCGTCCGGCGTGGCCTCCCCGGTGCTGATCAGCCGACGCGGCGGATCTCCTCGTCCTCGGAATCCGGGGCGGTGGGGAGGTCCAGCTCGTCCCGACGGCCGGCGAGGTGCCGCTCCAGCTTGCGGAGGGCCTTGTACTTCTCGTCGCTGACCCGGGCGGGGTTCAGGCCAAGGGCGTCGGCGATCTCGGGGACGGTCCAGCCCCGGGTCCAGAGTTCGACGATCCGATCCTGTCGGGGGGAGAGCACGGCGCGTCGGGCGGCCTCGAGGATCTCGCCCAGCTCCAGGCGGTTGCGGTCGTCCCCCAGGGCGAAGGAGGGTGAGGTCTCGTCCAGCGGCTGGTACTTCTTGGAGCGCTGGACGCGCTTGCGGACCATGTCGATCGCCCGGACCAGCTCCCGGCGTTCGGGGGTGTCCTCGGCCAGCACCAGGTCCAGCTCCAACTCGCCGGCCCGGGCCTTGGTCAGCAACCGGCAGCAGACCTCCTGGGTGCAGTCGTCCCAGAGGCTCGGGTCCAGATGCGCATTCTTCCAGCAGACGGTGCAGTACCGCTGGATGTCGCGGACCAGGTCTGATTCCCGGGCCGAGGCCGTCATGGCGGCCAGGCCGATGACCAGCGCGGTGACCGCCGGGGCCGGGGCCCGGAAGGAGCGTCCCTGGGGGGGAGTCGCCCTCGAGGGGGGCGGCGTCGGGGGCGTCGGGGTGTTGGATTCTTCGGTCATGGGGTCCTGGACTCCGCCTCGATACGGCCGGGGCCGCCTCGTGCGACCCGTACGGTCCCGGGTCGTCCGCGTGTTATCGGACAACCCGGCGGACGATTCTGGCCCGGTCGGTGATTTTTTGACAGCTCGATCCGACTCCGGTCAAGGTTCATTCGGCCCCCGGGGGGGCCCCGCGATCGACCCGGGGACGCCGGGGGTTGACGATCGTCCACCCCCGGATCATCGCCAGCTTACGCAGCCTGCGCCCGGGCCGCACGACCACCGCTCGACCGACCCGCTCCAGCAGGGCGCGGTCGCTCCAATTATCCGCATAGGCCACCGCCGAGTCCATCGGGATCCCCCGCTCCTCGGCCCACCGGCTCGCCCAGTAGAGCTTGCCTTCGCCATAACACGCGGGTCCGGGCCCCTGGCCGGCGATCCGGCCGTCCTCGACCCGGATCGGCGTGGTCAGCGTGTCGGTACAGCCAAGATAGATCCCCAGCGGGGAGATGACCGCCGCCGGCGACGAGGAGACTAGCACCAGCGGCGTGCCGGCGAACCGGAGCTGGTTGAGGTGGTCGACCACCCCCTCGTAGAGCCTCGGCTTGACCTGGTCCTTGAAGTTCTCGTAGGCGGCCCTCTCCAGCTCCACCAGGGGGATGTTCTCGATCATCCGGAAGCCGTACTGGAGCAGGCGGCCGTAGTCGAGCCGCCCGAACCGGTGGCGGAACCCGTGCAGGGCGGCCCGCAGGAGCAGCGACTTGTCGATCATCCCCCGGCGCCGGAGGAGCTTGCCGTAGAGGTACGAGGTCGTCTCCGCCAGCAGGGTGCCGTCGACGTCGAGGAAGGCGACCGAGGGGGGCTCGTCGAAGGTCGGCCAGTTCACGAGGGGCCTCCCCCGCCGGCGAGGCGGCCGAGCGACCCGGCCAGGGCCCGGGCCCGCTCGGGGTCCCCGGCCTCGGCGATCACCCGGACGATCGGCTCGGTGTTGCTGGCCCGGACGTGCGCCCAGGCGTCCGGCCAGTCGAGCCGCAGGCCGTCCCGGCGGTCGGCCGACGCCTCGGGGTGCGCCGAGGCGATCCGCCCCAGGATCTCGGCGATCGGCTCCGGGCCGACCGGGAACTTCGTCTTCACCATCGCGTACTTCGGCAGCTCGTCGACCAGTGCCGAGAGGCGTCTGCCGGTCGAGGCCATCAGGTCGAGCACCAGGGCCATGCCGACGAGGCTGTCCCGGACCCAGCCGACCCGGGGGTCGATGACCCCGCCGTTCCCCTCGCCGCCGATGACGGCGTCGGCGGCCTGCATCGCCTCGACGACGTGGATCTCGCCGACCGGGGTGCGGATCACCTCGCAGCCGAGCCCCCGGGCGATCTCCTCGGCGACCCGGGAGGTCGAGAGGTTCATGACCACCGGCCCCTCCCGCCGGCCGAGCCGGTGGCGGACGGCCAGGGCCAGGGTCAGTTCCTCGCCGATGTACCGGCCGGCCTCGTCGACGATGGCGAGGCGGTCGGCATCGGGGTCCTGGGCGAAGCCGATGTCGGCGCCGATGGCGGGGACGATGGCGGTCAGTTCCTCCAGGTTCTCCTCGGTCGGCTCGGGGGGGTGGTCGTATCGGCCGTCGGGCTCGCCGCCGAGCAGGCGGAGGTCGCAATTCAGTTGACGAAGCAACCAGGATGCCAGGCCGCCCCCCGCGCCGTGGTTGGCGTCGAGCACGACCCGGAACCGCCTGGCCATGATCGTCGGGGCGTCGACCAGCCCGAGGACCCGGGCGGCGTGGGCCACGTCGGGCGTCGAGTCCCGATCCTCCCGGTCGATGGTGCCGAGCCGTTCAGTGGGGACCCAGCGGAAGGCCCTCCGCTCGAAGCGGTCGAGGACGGCCCGGCCCTCGTCGGGGCCGAGCACCGAGCCGGAGGCCCGGAAGAACTTCAACCCGTTGTACTCGGCGGGGTTGTGCGAGGCGGAGATCTGGATGCCGCCGGCGGCCTCGCGGTCCCGGATGAGGAAGCCGATGGTCGGCGTCGCGGTCGGCCCGAGGGAGGCGGCGTGGCATCCCGAGGCGGAGAGGCCGGAGAGCACGGCCCCGAGCATCATCTCGGCCGAGCGTCGGGCGTCGTGGCCGACGAGGACCGTCGGCGCATCCTTGCCCGATCGGGAGACGACCTCCGCCGCGTAGCTCGCCGCGAAGGCGGTCACGTCGACCGGGTCGAGGCCGTCCCCCACGATCCCCCGAAGCCCCGAGATGCTGGCGATCCGAGTGCCCATCGCTGCCCCGCCCGTGCCATCCGCCCCGGCCGATCCCCTCGGCCGCCCCGGCTCTCCAAACTCTAAGGAACCGCGGCCCGGGGCGGCAAGCCGATCGTCCCCTAGGGCGGACTCCCCGGGCGTGAGCAATCGGGTGCCGACGCCAGGAATCTCACGGGCGCCGATCCGACCCCGCGGGGCAATCCGGGAGTTATGATCCCGTCGGGACGCCCATCTCGTTCGAGGGGGCGACCCTGCGACCGGGGGGCCGCCCGGCCCGGCCCGGTCCCGACGGGGGTGGCACGTCTCGTGCCCCGTCGGAGGGCCGTCGGAGCATCGGGAATTCCGGCCGTCGCGACGAGGCGACCGGCGGGCCGTCGAGTCGCCTTCCGCCGTCGAGTCGCCTTCCGCCGTCAAGGAGCGAGCCATGCCACTTCGGAGTCGAGCCGGGACGCTCTTGCTGGTGATCGGCGGCCTGGCGCTGGTCGCCTGGATGGGCTACGCCCTGACCTACGGGGGCGCCTCTCCCGGGAGAGGCGGTGGGGCGGGCCCGGTGGTCGAGGTGGCGGTCTTCCTGCCCGGTCGGGAGGACTGGCTCGACATCCGGGAGGGGGTGGCCGCCTGCCGGGCCCGGGGGCTGGTCGAGGACGTGGTGGAGGGGCCGGGCTCGATCGAGTTCCGGACGCCGGGGCAGAAGCGGGCGGTCCGCCTGGACTGGGTCGAGGGGGGGGGCGTGGTCTCGACCCGGGAGCGGGTGGCCCGGCTGGTGGACCGGCCGGGGCCCCCCGCGGCGTTCGTCGGGTCCAACAACACGGTGCTCACCGCCGCCCTGGCCGAGGCGCTGGCCGAGGCGGCCGAGCGGAGGCCGGGCCGGGACGAGGGGCCGGTCCTGCTGGTCCCCTGGGCGACCTCGGTCCGGGTGGACCGGCCGGGGGCGGCCTCGGTGCCGCTGCTGGGGCTGTACCGGGGCCGGACCTTCCGGTTCTGCCCCAACAACCGGCAGGAGGCGGAGCTGGTGGCCCGGGTCGCGTCCGACCGGGTGGGGGAGCCCGGCGGGGCGATGATCGTGGTCGACGGCAACGACCCGTATTCCCGGGACCTGGCCGAGGGGTTCGAGCGGGCCCTGGAGGTGGTCGCGCCGGGGGCGAGGGCGGTGATCCGCCGCCTCGACCTGTCGGGCCCCGGCTCGGGGGGGCTCGACGACCGCCCCGGGCCGACCGAGCTGGCCGAGGCCGAACACGTCTGGCGGTTCGTCGCCGAGTCCCCCGGCGACGGGCCCGTCTGGGCGGTCTTGCCGTTGCAAGGGAGCCCGACCCGGCGGATGATCCGGGCGCTGGTGGACCGCTCGGGGCCGATCGGCCCCCGGGTCCTGGATCGGTTGCAGGTGCTCTGCGGGGACGGCATCGGCCGGGACACGTTGGGAGACCTGGCCGGGCGCTGCACCCTGCCGGTCTGGTGCGTCTCGTCCGGCACGTTGCCCGGGCCGGGGGATCCGGGCTCGTCCCAGATCCCGTCCGAGATCGTCTCGGCCCTGGCCCTGCTGCTGGACCGGCCCGGAGAGGGGGTGCCGGATCTGGCCGTCGGGCTCGCCTCGCTGGACCTGCCCGCCGACGCCCGGGCCGCCTTCGGCCGGTCGCTCGGGTTCGACGAATCCGGGGAGCGGCTGGCCGGCGACCTCGGCCACGTGCTGGCGATCCTCCCCGGCCGGTCCGAGGTGCTCGCCTTCGGGCCGGTCTCCCCCGACGACCTCGGCGATCGGCCCGGCCCCCAGGGGGGCGAGGCCGCCCTCGCCCGGCACTGAATCGAATCGGGACAGGGGCCGGGGCGGGCCGGGAGGGGCCGGGCGGCGAGCGGGAGGCGCGAGGCCGGACGGCGGAGGTCGGCGGACGGGGCGGGGGGAGTGTCGCTCGTCCCCCGATCGCCCCGGCCTCCGCCCACCGACGCCCGGCGACCTCGATCGACGATCCGGGGCCGGGCGTTCGCGATCCGCCCATCGGGTTGCAACATCATGGGAGACGCGCTCAAATAGCTACCTTCTGCTTTCTGCCTTCTGCCCTCCCCGCCCTTCCCGAGCAGGACGCCCCCGATGAGCCTCGCCCGACGCCTGGCCGGTGCCGCCGCCCGGCCGATGGAGATCCTGGGGGTGCCGGGGCTGGTGGTGGGGGTGGTGTCGGTGGCGGCACTGATCTTCAGCCTGATCGTGCAGGCCCGGGAATATGACCGGCTCCGGAGGGCGGGCCGGGAGGTCTCGGAGCGGGCGATCGAGGACTGGGCGCGGTCCACGGCGGTCGACGAGCTGGGCAAGGGCCTGGCCGACTACGCCGACTCCTGGCGATCGGGCCCCGACGACCCGACCCGCCTGGCCCGGCTCCGGGGCGCCCTGGCCCGGCTGGGGGCCGAGGCCGAGCAGGGGGACGCCCGGTTCGCCGTCGTGGCGATCGACCGGATCGAGCTGGCCCCCCGCGGGGGGCCCCCGGCGGCCTCCTGGTTCAGCCCCTCGCCGCCGACGCCGGGCCTGCCGGAGGCCGAACACCGGTTCGGGCTGCTCGGCCGGTCGGCGGGGGGACCGGCGCTGGGGGTGGTCGTCGGCTACCGGCCGGGGGTGCTGATCGAGGAGGCGCTGACGGGGCTGGAGACCTCCTACCGCCGCCTGCTGCTGGCGGTCCTGGGGTTGTCGGGGTACTCGCTGCTCTGCCTGGGGGCGATGGTGGTGCAGGCCCGTACCCTGAGCGACCGGGCCGCCCGGGAGTCGGCCCAGCGGGCGACCCTGGACCTGGCGGACCGGACCTGCCACGAGCTGGGGAACGTCGTCTTCGTGCTCGCCAACGAGCGGAGGAACCTGGTCGAGTACCTCGACCAGTTCGACCGGCTGCTCGACCGCCTCCCCGACGCCCTGGCCGACGCCCTGGCCGACGCCGGGGTCGAGCCCGGCAAGGCGGCCCGGGCCCGACGCGCCCTCGACCGCCGCCTGGCCGACGAGGGGCTCGACCCGGAGGTGGAGCTGAGGACCGGCTCGGCGATCGCCCGGGACGTGGCCCGGCAGATCAGCGTCTGCTCGCAGTACATCGCCCTGACGGTCCGGGAGCTGGACGGGTACCTCAAGCAGTCCTCCCTGCCGGTCGAGCCGGCCCCGATCCGGGTCGGGGACGCGATCGACGAGGCCCTGACGCTGCTCGGCCCCCGGATCGAGTCGGCCTCGGCCGGGGTGGACCGGCCCCCGGACGGGGGGATGGACCGGCTCGTCCTGGCCGATCGCCGGCTGCTGGTGCACGCGCTGGTCAACCTGCTCAAGAACGCGCTGGAGGCGACCGCCCGGGGCTCGACCGGCGACCGACCCCGGATCGGCATCTCGGTCGAGGGGGAGGGGCCGGTGGTGCGGATCGAGGTCCGCGACAACGGCCCCGGCCTGCCCGGGTCGGCCGCCTCCCGGGTCTTCGAGCCCGGCTTCTCCACCAAGGGGCCCGGCCGGGGCCGCGGCCTGACCATCGCCCGGGACTCGATCCGGGCCCAGGGGGGCACCCTCCGGCCGCTCCCCCCCTCCGGGGGACCCGGCGCCCGGTTCCAGATCGAGCTGCCGGTCGGGTCTCCCGGGACGCCCTGATGCGGCCCCGGGAGGTGGGCGGTGCGCCGTAATGGAGTCTGCATCCCTTCGTCCCAAATCATTCTGATTGCGGAAGTTGAGTCCGGTTGAGTGCCCCGGAAATGGGTTCGCTCCGCGCGGCGCACCGGGACGATCCGGCGTCCCCCGGGCCCGGGAGTGGGGCTGGAGGCTCGGGCCGGGCAGGGGGGCGGCCGGTGCGCCGGCGGCGCGCCGAGTTGCTTCCGCCTCAAACGGTTTTCCCGGAAGGATTTGGGGCGGATTGGCTGCCTCGGAAATGGGTTCGTTCCGCCGGGGAAGACCCGACCCGGCCGGGGCCTGGCCCGCGGGGGGCTCGTCCCCGGATCGGGCACGCCGGGGGCTGCCCCGGCTCGGGGGTCGTGGGCGGGAGGGGAGGCGGCCGGTGCGCCCAAGCCGGTCGGGAGAGCGTTCGTCGTAACCAGTTTTTGAGAATGGAATTGGGGAGATAATGCCCGCCCGAAAATGGGTTCGCTCCGCGCGGCGCACCGCCCGAGCCGGCGGGGGAGCGGGATCGCCCGCCCGGGGCGGGGTGGCGCCGGGGGGGGCGGGGGTCGGTGCGCCCACCGGCTCGCCGGAGGTAATTGGCACAAGTCATTTATTGGAAATAGCTTAACGGAGATTGTTCGGGCCCGAAATGGGTTCGCTCCGCACGGCGCACCGCGAGGCGACGGCGTTCCCTCTGGGGGGGCGGGGGCCGTGCCCTGGAGGTGGGGACGGGCAACTCCACGTCGGTCCCCGGCCGCGCAATGCCCGGCGAGCGTGCCGGGGCGGCCCGTCGCGCGGGGCGGCGCGTCCGGGGCGAGGCGGCCTCGCGGGTGATCGGGCGTGGCGTCGGCTCGGGCAGTCACGTCAGGGCCGTCCTCGGTGCTTCGTCTGGGGTCGGGGATGCTCGGGGTGGATCGGGTCGGTCCGGGGCAGGAATTCGGGGTCATCCTTATTATCGTGAGTTTGGTCGTCCGAAATGGGACGATTTTGCGGCGGGGGGATGCAACCCCGGGGCGAGCCGGTGCATGGGATAGGGTGTCGGCGGCGAGGCCGGGGCGATCGGGGGAGGGCGACCGGGGAGGGCATCCGATGGCGGCCAGGGGGACCGGGGCGGTTTTGAAGCAGGTGGGGGCGATCTTCCGGGGGGGATCGGTCGCCGCCCTGACCGACGGGGAGCTGCTGGAGCGGTTCGCCGATCGGGCCGACGAGGAGGCCGCCGAGGCCGCCTTCGAGGCCATCGTGGCGCGGCACGGGCCGATGGTGCTGGGGGTCTGCCGCCGGGTCGTCCCCGACCCGATCGACGCCGAGGACGCCTTCCAGGCCACCTTCCTCGTGCTGGCGAGGAAGGCGGGCTCGGTCCGGGTGGACGACTCGGCCGGCCGATGGCTGTACGGGGTGGCCCGGAGGGTGGCGACCCGGGCCCGGAAGCGGTCGGTCGGCCGTCGGGAGGTGGGCGTGCCGGCGGCCCCCGAGGCAGCCTCGCCCGACCCCGGGCCGCTCGACCTCGCGCTGACCCGGGAGCGGGCGGCGCTGCTCCGGGACGAGGTCGACCGCCTGCCCGCCCGCTACCGGGAGGCGGTGGTGCTCTGCCACTTCGAGGGCCGGAGCCTGGACGAGGCCGCCTCCCGGCTCGGCCGCCCCGTCGGCACGGTCAAGGCCCGGCTTTCCCGGGCCCGGGCGATGCTCCGGGCCCGCCTCTCCCGGAGGGGGCTCGGCCTCGGGGTGCTCCCGGTCGTCCCGGGCCCGTTGCTCCGCCGCACCGTGACCCTGGCCGTCCGGGACGCGTTCCGATCGGCCCCGGCGGGGATCGCCGGGGCGGTCGTCTCGGGCTCGGTGGCCCACCTGGCCGAAGGAGTGATCGCGATGACGGGATGGGTGAAGGTGCAGGCGGCGGGCGTGGCACTCCTGTCGGTGGGCGTGACGGCGGCGGCCGTCGGGGGGCTGGGAGGGCGACAGGATGGGACGCCGAAGGAAGCGCTGCCCGTCGGGCTGACGCCGGGCGCAGCCTCGGGGGTGGGAGCGGACGCCGAGGCGGAGACTCCGAGATTCCTCTCATCGACGGCGGAGCACGGCGAGGAGCCCACTCGGGTCCCGGTGGCAAGGAGCCAACGAGTCGCCGACGAGATCCGGTCGGTCCAGACGCAAATCCGAGAGGCCCGGGAACTGGTCGGGGCGCTGGAGGAGCGTCGTGAGCGGATCTCGATGGGACGGGACGTGCCCGGCGTGATCGTCGAGGCCGAGCAGGAACTCCAGTCGAATCTGGCCGCACTGCGGCTGAAGATGGTCCGGCTCGCCGGGGCCTTGCGGGAACTGGAGGCGATGGCCCGGCCGGAGGTCACGGTCGAGGTGGCCGGTCCCGAGGGGAAGGTGATCCGGGGCTCGACGCTCGGGTACCAGGTCACGGTCCGAAACGAAGGCCGCAGCCGGACCGGGAGGACAACCCTCGTCGCCACGCTCAGTGGCGGCCTCGTTGGCTTCGACGATCATGGCAAGCCCACCGAGGTCCGTCGCTTCGAACTCTCGATCGACGAGCTGGAGCCCGGCCGTCGCTCCGGGCCGTTCCTGCTGAACGTCCTGGCCGAAGGCGAAGGAGGGCAACGAATCATGATCCAGGTCGAGGATCCGGATGGCGTCCGATCTCGCCCGATCGACGAAATCGAGAGGGTGGTCGAGATCGTCGCCCCGGAATCGATGTTGAACCTCGAACCCCTGCCGGGGGAGCCCTTGCATGAGGCCGACCGGCCGGAGTCGGTCAGGCCCCGGGTGAATTCGCCCCCGATGGACCCCGCCCTGGCCCGGCTGAAGATCCAGCAGCAGCGGCTCCTGGAGCGGTACAACCAACTCTGGGCCGACCTGGAGCCGGCCCTGCGGGCACGCCTGGCCGCCGATGAGGAGAACCCGACGCAGGCGCTCCGGCGGGCCGAAGCGAAGTTGTCCGCCATCGGCCAGAAGCGGGGGCTGATGGGGGAGAAGCTGGCGCGAGTGGACCAGCTCAAACATGAGGCGGAGGCTGCGGAACCGGACCTCGACGTGTCCGTCTACCAGGATGAACTCCGGAAGCTGAACCAGGAGATGCTGGAGCTGGAATACGAGGAGATCGAGGCCCGGGCCGGGCTTGAGGTTGCCCGGCAGGAGGCCGGCAAGGTCGATCCCCGGGTCTGGGTCGAGCGCCGAATCGAGCAGGAGTTCCTGGCCGATCCCGACGTGCGGGCCCTCCGCAAGGAGCTTAAGGAAATCCAGGTTCGGATCGATGAGGTCTCGCGTCGGCTTCGTTCGGGGGGCCCGACCGAGGCGGACACGGACGAGGAATCGTCAGGGGCTCCGTTGCCGTCGAACGACAGCAATATGCCGCCGGATCCGCTCGATCCGCCGAACGCTTCCGCGATCGAACCGGATTCGCTGCCGCCGGATCGCTCGCCGTTCGACCACCCGGGCCGTAGCCCGTCCGAGGCGGATCGCTCGCCGTTCGACCACCCGGGCCGTAGCCCGTCCGAGGCGGATCGCTCGCCGTTCGACCACCCGGGCCGTGGCCCGTCCGAGGCGGAACGGCATCGGGACGCCGGGGGGCCGAGGCCGCCCGCCTCGGAGCCCTCGGGCGGCGGGGGCCCGGACGACCTGCCTCCGGAGCCGCCCCGCATGGAATTCCCGGATCGGGTGCGGCCGGTCCGGCCGGAGGAGGGGGCCTCGGGGCCGTTCCGGGTCGAGGAGGAGCCGGTCGAGCCGGGTCCGAATCTCCCCGAGGAGCGGGCCGTCCCGGAGTGGGACCCGGAGCTGGTCGAGGAGCCCGACCATGGACCCGGCGTGCCGAGGGAGTCGGAGAAGGCGACGCTGCCGGAGTACGTCGTCGAGCCGCCGGACCTGATCCGGATCGAGGTGCTGGAGGCGTTGCCCGGGCGGCCGATCGCCGGGGAGCGGCTGGTGAGGCCCGACGGCACGATCTCGCTGGACTTCTACGGGGATCTCTATGTCGCGGGGCTGACCCCCTCGGAGATCAAGGAGAAGGTGATCCTCCACCTCCGCGAGTTCCTGGACGACGAGTCCCTGGGGCTGATCCAGCTCGACCCCGAGACGCTCGACTACGCCATGAAGCGGCCGGGGGATTCGGACCGCGTCTTCGTCGACGTCGTCTCGTACAACAGCAAGGTCTACTACGTCCAGGGGGACGTGATCCAGCCGGGCCGGCTGAACGTGACCGGGAATGAGACGGTCCTTGACGCGATCAACTATGCCGGGGGCCTGCTGCCGACGGCCGACCGGGAGCGGATCCGGCTCGTCCGGCCGTCGGGGACGGGGGACCCGGCCGAGGTCCTGCCGATCGACCTAGAGGCGATCGTCGAGCGGGGGGACGCGAGCACGAACTACCAGCTCTTGCCCGGCGACCGGCTCGTCGTGCCCCGGGACCTGCGGATCCTGGTGGAGCAGGCGTTCCTGGCACTCCCGGAGGTCCAGGATCTCCGGGCCCAGATCGCCTACCAGGACCGGAAGATCGAGCAGCTCCGGCGCGTGGCCCAGGCCCCGAGCGATCCGGGCCTCATCGCGTTCGAGATCGAGCGGAAGAAGCTGATGGGTCGCTACTCGGATCTCTGGGAAGAGCGCTCGCCGGGGCTCCGGGCCCGGGTGGTCGGCGAGGGGCTCGACGACCCCGATCGGACGCTCGGGGGGCCCCCTCCCGTCGACGAGGTCCAGGAGGACGGCCCGACGCTCTACCGATTCTCGGGGGAGGACGAGGACGCCACGGCGATCGAGCCGGAGCTGGTGCAGTCCCTCCGCGAGCTGGTGGAGCGGCTCGACGCCGTGGCGGTCGGGGAGGAGCCGGGGACCTTCACCGTGACGGGAGGGGTGCAGACTCCCGGACGATTCCTGATCCCGGGCGAGCTGAGGATCACCGACGCCCTGGAATTGACGGGGGGGACCGAGGATGTGCCGGGGACTGTCTTCCTGCTCCGCCGGGGAGCGCCGATCCGCAAGTTCTCCACCATACGGGGATCGCTCGGGCGAGGCGAGGAGGACGTCCTCATCCAGCCCGGCGACCAACTGGTGATCCGAACATACCCGCCGAGGTCGGAAGGACCCTCGATCGATCCGTTCGGGGAGCCCGATCCTGACCGTCCCGAGGCGCCCCCGGCCGTCGAGCCTCCCGCCGAGGAGACATCGCCGAGTGAATTCGATCTCCCTTCCACCGGGTAGGAGGCCCGGGCGGCCCCGGTTGCCTGGAACGTCGGCCGTGTCGGGGCCGCCGTACATACCTCCTGCCCGATTCCCGAGGGCCCCGGCGCGGTAGGATCGGGGGAGATCGCGAGGATCCACAGCCCCGGCCCTCGAACGGCTCCCCGGAGCAATTCAACGAGACCCAGGAACTGGCCGCCGAGCCCCACCTGCCCGGCTTCCGGGTCGCGGTGGCGGGGCTGTTCTGATCCGGCCTCGCCGGGGATCGGGCGACGGCGTGTCCTCCCGGCCGGGCGGGGGTCGACCGGCCGGGAGGGGGGCGGGTCAGATGCCCGATCGCCGGGCGTCCCTCCGCTGCCGGAGCAGGAGGCGGAGGGCGTCGAGCCGGGAGGCCGGGTCGAGGGGGGTGGGGCGGTCGAGGGCCTCCCGGCCGAAGGTGGCGGTGAAGTCGGAACCGGGCTGGCCGGAGCCGTCGCCGTCGAGGGGGACGCCGGAGGAGGAGGTGAGGCCGCCGGGAGGGGTGCCGACGACGGTCAGCCGGTAGGTGAAGGGCAGGGGGAGTCGTCGGCTCGGGGAGAGGGTGACGGTCCGGGTCGCCTCGTCGTAGGAGGCGGAGGTGATGCGAAGGAGGCGGTCGGGGCCGTCGAGGACGAGCCGGTAGTTGGCCAGATCCTCGGCGCGGGCGGGATCCATCGCCGTGCTGAAGGCGAGGACCAGCCGGGTGGGCCGGGCGTGGTAGCCGAGGCGCCGCAGGCCGAGGACCGTCGGCGGCCGGAGGGCCCAGGTGACGGTCGAGGCGGGGGAGACGACGGTGGAGGCGACGCCCGTCGGCGCGGCCGAGGCGACGATCGTGTCGGTCCCGGGCCCGCCGATGCCGGTATAGACGAAGCGGATCCGGCCGTCGGGCCCGGTGGGGGTGGCCGGGATTTCGGCCCCGGCGTTGGGCCCGGAGACGACCCGCGCGGCGGCCGGGACGCCGCCCAGCGGGGCGCCGTCGGGGCCGGTCAGCGTGATGAGGATCTCCACGTCCTGGCCGACGGTGGGCGAGGTCGAGCCCGGGGAGGCCACCAGCGCGGTCGACAGCTCCGCCTCGAAGGCGCCGGCGTCGGGGGCGGTGGACTGGGGGCGGGGGACGCCCCGCTGGTCGGTGGTGACGCCGGCGACGGGCAGGGCGACGTCGATGGCCGGGCTGCCGGGGAGCAGGGCCCGGGTGGGGGTGGGGCCCCCGTTGTCGGCGAGGGGGCCGAGGCGGGGGTCGACCGAGACGAGGTCGGAGGGGGCGAGGGGGATCTCGGGGGCGTCGGCGAAGAGGTTGCCGCCCTGGGAGGCGACCTCCGAGCCCTGGTTGACGATCGAGCCGCCCCCATCGGCCCCGAACCCGAACACATTGGAGGCGATCGTCAGGCGTTTCTGGGGCAGGGGGGGGATCGTGGTGATGACGACGGTGCCCCCGGTGTTGTCGGCGAGGGTGGAGAACGCGAGGGTCAGGTCGCCGTCGGTGGAGATCGCGCCGCCTGAGGTGGCCCGATTGCCGCTGAGGGTGGAGTTGACGACGGTGGCCGCCCCCCCGCCGAGGATCGCGATCGCGCCACCGCGGCCGGCCGGGCCGAAGCCGGACCCGCCCGCCGCCTCGTTGCCGGCGAAGGTCGACTCGGAGACGGTCACGATGCCGCCCGCGTCGACCCGGACGGCGAGGGCCCCGCCGGCGGCGAGCGCGGATCGGATGCCGCCGGAGGACGCCCGGTTGTCCCGGAAGAGGGATCGGGAGAGCGTCAGGGAGCCGGCGCTGTTCAGGGCGCCCCCGGTCGCATCGTTGCCGGTGCCCCCGGAGGCGTCGACGCGGTTGCCGGAGAAGGCGGAGTCGGAGACGATCAGGCTGCCCTCGTTGTTCACTGCGCCTCCCCGGGCGGAGGCCCCGGTCGAGGGCCCGCCGGAGATCTCGGCGTCGGCCGAGTTCCCCTCGAAGGTCGAGCCGCTGATCGACGCGGCGCCGAGGTTCGCCACGGCCCCCCCGGAGGCCGAGGTAAACAGGCCCCCACTCGAGGGGGTGGAGATCGCCGCGTTGCCGAGGAAGGTCGACCCGAAGACCCGCAGCGTGCCGGAGCTGTAGACGGCACCCCCGGAGCTGCCCGCCAGATCGGCGAAGTTGGGCGGGAATGCCTTCTCGGCCAGGTTGTCGGCCAGCAGGGTGTCAGACATCATCACGCTGCCGAGGTTGGCGATGCCGCCGCCCTCGCCGGCGCGGTTGGCCCGGAAGGTGGCGCCCTCGACGACGGCCTCGCCGTCATTGGCGAGGCCGCCCCCCCTCGTGTCGGCCCGGTTCTCCCGGAACGTCACGCGGGAGGCCGTCGCGGTGCCGACGTTGGCGATCCCCCCCCCCACGCCGGTGGTGCTCGGGCCCGAGGGGACGGCGGAGTTGCGTTCGAGGGTGGAGTCGGCGATCGTCAGCGTCCCGGAGTTCTCGATCCCGCCCCCCCGGGCGGCGGCCGGGGCCGAGGCGCCGATGGTCTGAACGCCGGGGGTTGCCTCGTTGTCGGTCAGGCTCGAGCCGGTGATTCTGAGGATCCCCGAATTGCTGATCCCCCCCCCGGAGGCGGAGCCCCGGGCGGCGGAGCCCTCGCCCCCCTGGGCCGAGTTGCCGACGATCGAGGAGTCGGCGATCGTCAGCGTCCCGGAGTTGGCGATCCCGCCCCCGGAGGCGTCGAAGGCCCCGGCGTCGGCCCCGGCCCGGTTGTCCCGGACGGTCACGCCGGAGAGCGTCAGCGTCCCGGCATTGAGGACGCCGCCGCCGGCGTCGGCCACGCCGCCGGAGAGGGTCAGGCCAGTGACCTCGACCTCGACATCGGCCGCCTCCGGGACCGTGAGGATGCGGAAGGCGGGGATGCCCTCGGCCCGGGACCTCGACACCGAGAGCACGTCGGCCCCCGGCCCGGCCACGATCACCGCGGTCGCCAGCTCGGGCAGGGCCGAGGCCAGCTCGATCGTCCCCGAGAGCCCCGGCTCGAAGGCGATCGTGTCCCGGTCCGGGTCGAGGTTGGCCCGCTCGATCGCCTCGCGGAGGGAGCCGGGGCCGGCGTCGTCCAGGCCGGTGACGGTGAAGGTCGCCAGCAGGCTGCGGGGCTCCAGGCCCTCCAGCCGGGGGCGGGAGGCTCGGGGGAGGCGTCGGGGGGCGCGGGACGCTCGGGCGGTGGGCATGATCGGCCTCCGGTGGACCGGGGAATCCCAAGCCCGAGGGCGACGATCGGTCGGGTTGGGGGCAGCCTTGACGGGATCGACCCGGTCTGCCCGACGTCATCCGGCGGGCCCGGGTCGTCCGGGACCGGCCCCCCCACCACGGGAGGGCCGTCTCAGGCCCAGTCTGATGGGGACATGTGGCCTGGTCAAGATGCGCGATGCGTGGAATTGCGGATTTCTGGATGAATTGGGGGGATTGTGCGGTGCCACTCGGACCGGGGCCCCCCGGGGGGGACGTGACGTCGGGGGTCAGGGGGCGGGGGCGACGCCCGGCTCGGGGGCACGACGGCGGAGGATCTCGGGGCGCGCCAGCGCGACGGCCCAGAGGCCGAGGCCGGCGAGCAGGGCGAGATCCGCGAACAGCATCGGGGCGAAAATCGGGGCGCCGTAGACGAAGGATTCCCAGTAGGTCGGCATGGGGCCCCGGACGTTGGGGACCAGGTGGTAGACGAACCCCATCAGGCCGACGACCACCTGGAGGAGCATCACCGCCGCGGCGAGGAACCAGGTGGATCGGCTCCCGGGGAAGGAGGCGACCGCCACCAGCGCGCCGACGGCATAGGCGGCGGAGACGACCGGGATCCACTCGGCCGGGTGGAAGAAGCCGTTCTGGGCGTGGTCGGACAGGCTGAGCACGAAGTTGCCGAGGAAGCCCCCCATCGCCAGCAGGACGACCCACCGGGCGTATTCCAGGGTCGAGCCGCGTTCGAGGCGGTTGAGGACCAGGATCAGCCCCAGCCCCGCATACGAGAGCGGCGCGGCGAAGGGGGCGGTGTAGACGAGGTTGTGCAGCGTCTGCTCCCGGAAGAAGTGGCTTTGCAGGTGGAAGACCACTCCCGCCACGCCGACGACCACCCCGGCCAGGCCGACGAGCAGGCCGAGCCTCCGGGCGAGGACGGGCCGCCAGGGGGGGAGGTCGGGGGGGCGGTCATCGGCCGGTCGAGGGCGGACGCGCCCCTGGATCAGCCAGCACAGCGCCAGCAGCGGCGGGGCGGCGATCGAGTAGGCGAGGGGGATCCACTCGGTCGCCCGGGCGAAGTTGTTCATGGAGTGGGCGACGTAGATGTCCAGGGCCAGGAACCCGAGGTTCCCGGCCGCGAACAGCTCGACCCAGCTCGAAGGGAGGGCCCACCAGCGGGCCTCGGACCGATCATTCGGCGTCGGCGTCGGCGTCGGATGGGGATTCATCCTCGGTGCCCTCCCCGCGGAGTTCGGCGGCCTGGTGCTTGATCTCGGCGAGCTTGTTCACCAGCTCATAGAAGCCGTGCCACTGGACGAAGTCGGCCCCCCCCATGAAGGCGCCGTGCTTGGCGGTCCGGCCGAAGTAGTGCCAGAGGTCGAAGTAGGTGAATTCGATCGGCTCGTCGAAGGGCTCGGGGGTGAGCAGGCCGTCCTCGCGGAGTCCGTCGATCACGTCCCGGGCCTGCTTGACCAGGGAGTTGGTCGACTTCACGACCGACTCGGCCTCGCGGTAGAACTCGCCGATGCTGTTGTTCGTGTGGCACTCCAGGCAGCTGGCCTTCATGTTGACCTGGGCCTGGCGATAGCCCTCCCGGCGGTCGGAGACGTCGGCGAAGAGGAAGTAGGAGAGGCGTTCGCCGGGGTCGTGGGTGGGCTCCAGGCGGTCGCCGATGCCGCTCATGTGGCAGGTGGAGCAGGTGGGCACGGGCATGTCCTCGGCCGAGAGGGTCTTGGGGTCGGCCTTGAGGTCCATCAGGTGCCGCTGGGCGTGGAAGAGGACGCCGTGCTTGGACTCGTTGTAGATCTCGATCTGGGAGTGATCCGGCCCCATGTGGCACTGGCCGCAGGTCTGGGGGGAGCGGGCCAGCTCGACCGAGGAGACGTGCCGGGCGTGGCAGGAGGTGCAGGTGCCGATCGAGCCGTCGGCGTTCGGCTTGCCGACGTCGTGGCACTTCTGGCAGCCCTTGGTGATCGCCGCCGGGCCCTCCAGCATCGCCAGGGCGTTGGCCGGGCGGTCGACCCAGCCGGGGTGGTGCCGCTCGGCGAAGGCGACCTGCTCGGCGGTGAAGTCCTTCGGGCCGGTGACGGCGGCCCAGGAGGGGGCGGCGTGCCGGCTGCGGAGGTACTGGTCGTACTCGGGCTTGTGGCAGCCGGCGCAGTTGAGCGAGGTGACGCTCTTGGCGATCTCGAAGCCCTGGTGTGGCAGGACCTCCTGGCCTTCGAGCGGCCTGTGGCAGTCCAGGCAGGTGAGCCCGGCGGCGGCGTGCTCGCTCAGCTCGAACTCGTGGACGACGGCGCCGGTCTCGTGCTCGTGGCACTGGGCGCACCGGCCGGTGGCCTTGACCAGGGCGGGGGTCATCCGGCGGCCCTCGGGCAGGGGCCGCCGGGCGTTGACCATGAAGGCGGCCACGATCATGGCCGTGCCCAGGAAGACGGCGATGAAGACACCTCGGAAGGACATGGTGACACGCTCGGACCGATCACGGTCGGGAGGGGGACCAGGTCGAAGGCGCCCGCCCCGAAGGGCCCCCGGTCGTCGGGGGAGGGGGGACGCTGTCCTTCCCTCCCCGCTCGCGAGGGAGGGCAGACGCGAATGGGAACGGCGTCTGCGAGCGTTCCCCGGGCGGGGGGATTGGCCCGCAATCGCGGGGCCGGGGGCCGCGTCAGGCGCCGGGCCCGCGATTATAATCGGCCGGGAAGGTGTCCCGTCCAGCATTCCCCCGAGACCGGTTCGGCGAATCGGGGAGAATCCCCCGACCTGGCCGGATCCGACGCCAGAACCGAGGCGACCCGATGTCCCACGACGAGAACCGACCGACCAACCGCCTCGCCGCCGAGACGAGCCCGTACCTGCTCCAGCACCGCCACAACCCCGTCGACTGGTACCCCTGGGGCGAGGAGGCGTTCGAGAAGGCCCGGGCCGAGGGGAAGCCGGTCTTCCTCTCGGTCGGCTACTCGGCCTGCCACTGGTGCCACGTCATGGAGCGCGAGAGCTTCGAGGACGAGGCCATCGCCCGGCTGATGAACGAATACTTCGTCAACGTGAAGGTCGACCGGGAGGAGCGCCCGGACGTCGACCAGATCTACATGTCGGCGGTCCAGGCCCTGAGCGGGCACGGCGGCTGGCCGATGTCGGTCTTCCTCACGCCCGACGCCCGGCCCTTCTGGGGGGGGACCTACTTCCCCCCGAAGGACTCCCGGGGGATGCCCGGCTTCCCCCGGGTGTTGACGAGCATCCACGAGGCCTGGACCAACCGCCGGGACTCGATCATGGCCTCGGCCGGGGAGTTGACGAATCAACTGGATTCGATGGGCCGGGTCCCCGAGTCCGAGGGGGAGCTGTCCGCCGAGCTGCTCGACAACGCGGCCAGGCAGCTGGCCCGGGCCTTCGAGCCCCGTCACGGCGGGTTCGGCTCGGCGCCGAAGTTCCCGCACCCGATGGACCTCCGCGTCCTGCTCCGCGAGCACGCCCGGACCGGGGACGCCCACGCCTTGCACATGGTCCGGCACACCCTGGGCAAGATGGCCCGGGGTGGCATTTATGACCACCTCGGCGGCGGCTTCGCCCGGTATTCGACCGACGACGAGTGGCTCGTGCCGCACTTCGAGAAGATGCTCTATGACAATGCGCTGCTCGCCTCGACCTACGTCGAGGCGTACCAGCTCACCGGGGATCCCGAGTACGCCCGGGTGGCCCGGGAGATCTTCGACTACGTCCTCGGCCGGATGACCGACCCCGAGGGCGGGTTCTACTCCACCGAGGACGCCGACAGCGAGGGGGAGGAGGGGAAGTACTACGTCTGGACCCTGGACGAGATCCGGGAGGTGCTCGGCCCCGACCGGGCTGACACCTTCGCCCAGGCTTACGACGTGACCGAGCGGGGGAACTGGGAGGGGAAGACGATCCTGAACCTGCCCCGGCCCCTGGAGGAGGCGGCGGCGTCGCTCGGCCGGGACCCGGGGGACCTCCGCCGGGAGCTGGACGAGGAACGGGCGGAGTTGCTGGAGGCCCGGGGCCGTCGGGTGCCGCCGGGGAAGGACACGAAGATCCTGGCCTCCTGGAACGGGCTGATGATCGCCGCCCTGGCCGACGGGGCCCACGCGCTGGCGGACGACCGCTACCTCGACGCCGCCGAGAAGGCCGCGGGGTTCATCCTCGACCGGATGCGGGCCGAAGACGGCCGGCTCCTGCACAGCTTCAAGGACGGCCGGGCCCGGTTCAACGCCTACCTCGATGACTACGCGAACCTCGCCGACGGGCTGACCCGCCTGTACGAGGCGACCGGCCGGCCGAGGTGGATCGAGGCCGCGATGCGGATGGCCGAGGTGATGATCGGCCAGTTCTCCGACGCCGAGGGGGGCGGCTTCTACTACACCAGCGCCGACCACGAGGCGCTGATCGCCCGGACCAAGGACGCCTACGACAACGCCACCCCCTCCGGCAACGCGATGGCCGCCACCGCCCTGGCCCGGCTGGCCGGCCTGATCGGGCTCTCGGAACTCGATCACCATGCCCGGCGGGCCGTGCAGTCCGTCCGGCTCGTGCTGGAGAAGGCGCCGACGGCGGCGGGGCAGAGCCTGATCGCCCTGGACTTCCTGCTAGGGGAGGTCCGGGAGATCGCCGTGGTCGGCGGGGAAGACGACGCGGAACGGGTCGACGTCCTGCGCCGGATCCGGTCGAGGTTCCTGCCGCACGCGGTCGTCGCGCCGACCCCCGCCTCGGAGGAAGACCGGGAGGAGGCGGAGCGGATGGTGCCCCTGTTGCAAGACCGGCCGACGCGGGAGGGGAGGACGACGATCTACGTTTGCGAAGGGTTCTCGTGCCGGGAGCCCGTCCTCGCCGAGGGGCTCGACGAGGCGCTCGGCGGGTCGGGATCCGGGGGATCCTGACCCCGAGGGGCGAACCGGGGCGGGGCGCCTCGTGTCCCGATCGGGAAAGGGTTCCGCCCATGTCGCAGCCGAAGTCGATCGTGAGGGTGAGCAAGTTCCTCAGCCTCGTGCTGCGACACCGGCCCGAGTCGATCGGCCTGACGCTGGACGAGGGAGGCTGGGCGTCGGTCGAGGACTTGATCGCCCGCGCCGGGAGGCACGGGACGAGGCTCTCCCGGGAGTTGATCGCCGAGGTCGTGGCGTCGAACGACACGCAGCGGTTCCGGCTCAGCGAGTACGGGAGTCGGATCCGGGCGAGCCAGGGGCACTCGATCTCGGTGGAGCTGGGGCTGGAGCCGGTCGAGCCGCCGGGGGTGCTCGACCACGGGACGGCGACCCGGTTCCTCGACTCGATCCTCCGGGACGGGCTCCGGCCGTCGGGAAGGCAGCACGTCCACCTCTCGGGGGACGTGCCGACGGCCGAGGCGGTCGGTCGACGCCACGGCCGCCCGGTCGTCCTGGAAGTCGCCTCGGGCCGGATGGTCGAGGACGGATTCCCCTTCTTCCGGTCGGACAACGGGGTCTGGCTGACCGCCCGGGTGCCGCCGGGATACCTGGAGGCCCGCCCCGGGAGGGGCTGAGACGAGTTTGCCTGGGTCACTCGTCATCCGGCGTGGCCGGGGCAACGCACGAACGAGGTCGGTCTCCCGGGCAATCCGGGGTGAGTCGGGGCCGCCCCCTCAGGCGTCGGGGGGCATCCATTCGAGGGCCCAGGTGTCGAGGTCGGTGTCGGGCGGGGCGACGCCGAGCCGGGCCAGCTTCGAGGCGACCTGGCCGCGGTGGTAGGACGCGTGGTTGACCACGTGGCGGAGGACGACCCAGGGGGGGAGGATGATCGTCCGGCCGCCGCCCCGCATCGTCATCGGGGCGTCGAGGAATTCGGGGGAAAGCCGGGGCCGGAGGGCATCATAAATCTCGTAGGAGCGGCCGAGGCGGTCGGAAGCGGCGTCGAGGGTGGGGAGATCCGCTTCGGTCAGGAAGGCGGCGACCTCCTCGCCGGCCAGGAGGCGGAGCCAGCCCTCGGTGACCCGGACGAGATGCACGACCGTCGACCGGACGGCGGACCAGCCGGGGCTCGGCTCGGCGCGATACTGCTCGTCGGAGAGGGCCCGGCAGGCGTCGAGGACCAGGCGGTCGGCCCATCGGTTGTAGGAGAACAGGGCGTCGAAGTCGTCTCGCATCGGGCATCCCCCTCGGGTTCGATCGCCGGACGTCGGCCGGTCCGACGGGCGATCGGGGGAGATTCTATCGCGGTGATGGCATTTTGTATGGGAATCTCAGGCCGGGGGGGCCGCTGCCGGGTCGCCGGGGGGGGTGTGGGGTTCGGCGGTGGGGAGGGTGAAGCAGACGGCGCTGCCGGGTCCGAGGGGGGCGGATTCGACCCAGATGCGGCCGCCGTGGGCCTCGACGACGCGCTTGCAGAAGGCCAGGCCGATGCCGGTGCCGGGGATGCGTTTCGGCTCGTGGAGGCGGCAGAACATCTCGAAGACGCGGTCGCGGTCGTCGGGGGGGATACCCCGGCCGTTGTCGACGACCCGGAAGGTGGCCCAGCCGTCGCCGGAGGGCTCGGCCTCGACCCGGATGGCGGGAGGGTCCTCGCCGCGGTACTTGACGGCGTTGCCGACGAGGTTCTGCATCAGGTGGTCGAGCTGCGTCTTCTGGCCGAGGACGGGGGGCAGGGGGCCGCGGGAGACGGCGGCCCGGCCCTCCCGGATCGTCTCCCGGAGGACCCGGAGGGCGTCGTCGAGGACGGCCTCCATCGGGACGGCCTCGCCGCCCCCGGGGTCGATCTCGGCGTCGGCGAAGCGGAGCAGCTCGGCGACCAGCTGGCCGAGGCCCCGGACGGAGCCCTCGGCCTGGCCGAGGGCCTCGGCCAGCATCTCGGGATCCCCGGTGGAGCGTCGGGCGAGCATGAGGTTCAGGGAGACGATGTTCAGCGGGTTCCGGACCTCGTGGGCCATCAGGTGGGCGAAGCGCCGGAGCTCCTCGTTGCGGCGTTCGAGCTGGGCGGCGTAGTCCCGGAGCTGGCGCTGGGCGGACTTGCGCTCGATGGCGTGCCGGAGGGAGCGCAGGAGGATCTCGCCGGTGATCTCGGACTTCACCAGGTAGTCCTGGGCCCCCCTCTGGACGGCGTCGGCGGCGAAGTCGAGGTCGTCCAGCGAGGTGAGGACCACCACCGGCAGCTCGGGGCGGGCGTCGAGGACGGATTCGAGCGTGGTGTCGAGCCCGCTGTCGGGCAGGACGAGGTCGAGGAGCAGCGCGTCGATGTCGCCCTGCCCGCCGCCGCCTGGCTCGGCCAGGCGGCGTCGGGCGTCGGCGAGGCAGCCGACGTGCTCCATCAGCACGGTGCGGCCCTTGGGCCGGGCGCGACCGAGGTGGCGACGGATCAGCTCGGCGTGGTCGGGGTCGTCCTCGACGAGCAGCACACGAAGCGGGGGCGAGGCCATGGAAGGGCCCTCTCACGTGCTCACGGACTCACTCGCCCTTGGCCGAGGGGGGCAGGACGTTCCAGACGCCCCAGTAGAGGCTCAGGTCGTTGACCATCTGGCGGAACTTCTCGAAGTCGACCGGCTTGACGAGGTAGCTGTTGACGTGGTGCTGGTAGGCCCGCTCGCGGTCGGCCTCGGCGTCGGAGGTGGTGAGGACGACCACCGGCAGGTCCCGCAGGTCCGCGTCGGCCCGGATCGCCTCCAGGACCTCCAGGCCGTCGACCTTGGGCAGCTTCAGGTCGAGCAGGACGACGTCCGGGCGCTCGGCGTCGGCGTGGGGGCCCTGCTTCCTCAGGTAGGCGAGGGCCTCGGCGCCGTCGGGGACGTGGGTGACGCAGTTGGCCACCCGGGCCCGGCTGAGGTTCCGCTTGACCAGGTTGGCGTGGTCGTCGTCGTCTTCCACGAGTAGGAACTTGACCATGCGGCTCATCGTCGATCGGTCCTCGGTGGCGTCGTCGGGATCAGTCCTACGAGGGTGGACGTATGATGTTCGATCTGGGGGAGGGAATTCCAGATGCATGATCCCGGGCCGGGGGCGTCGGGGCGTCGGGGCGTCGGGGCGACGGCGGTGGCCGGGCGTCCGGGGCGGTGGGAGGGGGACGGGACGGAGGTGGGCCGTCCGGGGGGGCCGGCTGCGACCGGGGGGTCACTCGCGGTCCCCGGCCGTCGGCTCGGGCAGGGAGAGCCAGAAGGTGGCGCCCCGGCCCGGCTCGGAGTCGACCCAGGCCCGGCCGCCGAGCACCGAGGCGACCTTGGCCACCGAGGCGAGGCCGACCCCCGTGCCGGGCTTCGAGACGTCGAGCCGCTGGAACAGGCCGAAAATCTTCTGGTGGTAGTCGGGGGAGATGCCCGGGCCCGAGTCCCGGACGTAGAGCAGGGTCTGGCCGTCCTCGGACCGGCCGCCGAGGGTGACGACCGAGCCGGGGCCGTCGCAGGCGTACTTCAACGCGTTCTCCAGCAGGTTCTCCAGGGCCCGGGAGAGGTCCCGCTCGTCGGCGAAGACGGCCTCGGGCAGCCCGGGGGCGACCTCCAGCCGGGCCCGGAGTTCCTCGAAGCGGGGACCCATCATCTCGGCCAGCTCGGCGGCGAGGCGGGGCAGGTCGAGCCGCTTCGGAGGGCCCTCGGCGCGGCCGATCCGGCTCAGCTCCAGCAGGTCGTCGATCAGCCGGCTCATCCGGGTGACGGCGTTGCGGACGCGACGGGCCGAGTCGACGGCCGCCTCGGAGTCGCCGGCCTGGAGGTCCTCCTCCAGCAGGCCGACGTAGCCGGTGCAGGTGACCAGCGGGCTCTTCAGGTCGTGGGAGACGGTGTAGACGAACTGCTCCAGCTCGTCGCTCCGGCGCCGGAGGTCCCGGCCGGCGGCGACGAGCCGGCGTTCCATGGCGCGCCGGCCGGTCACGTCCCGGGCGATGAGGGAGGCGCCGACCAGCTCCCCCCCGGCGTCCCGCACGGGGCCGAGGGTCAGGGCGAACTCCTGGCGGTCGCCCCCCTCCCGGCGGTGCTCGACGATCTGGTGGGAGACGGACTCTCCCCGGAGGGCCCGGGGGATCAAATCGGGCATGAGGTCGAGCCGGACCCAGGGGGCCAGCGCCGAGACGGGCTGGCCGAGGACCTCGGCGGGCTCCCGACCGAAGAGCCGGGTGGCGCCGCCGTTCCAGGCGACGATGGCGGCGTCGCGGTCGAGGCCGATGATGGCGTCGTCGGCCGACTCGACGATGGCGGCGTGGTAGGCGTTGCGGTCCTGGATGCGGCGGAGCTCGTCGATGTCCAGGATCGAGCCGGCGAGGGTGAGGACCGGGCCGTCGCCGCCGGGGGACGCGCCCCGGACCCGGAACCAGCGGTCGCCGGCCGATCGTTGGAGGCGGAACGAGACGTCGAGCTCGCCGCGGTCGGCCGCCACGCCCAACGCCTCCCGGAACGCGGGAGAGTCGTCCGGGTGCAGCCGGTCGAGCACGGCGTCCCAGGTCGGCGGGGGGGGGCCGAGCCGTCGGCCAGCAGGGCGGCGGACCGGGGGGAGAGCCAGACCATGCCGGTGGGCACGTCCCACTCCCAGAGCCCCTCGGTCGAGCCGTTGATCGCGCGTCGGAGCCGATCGACCTCCGCCTCGCCGAGCGAGCCCACCTCGGGGATCGCCCGGCTCGTCCGATCCTCCTCCATGACGACCGACCTCCCTCGACCCGACCGCTTGCCCGACCCGATGGACTGAGACTACGATATTAACGAGTCCGGTCCCGATTGTGGACCACCCCCGCCGCCGAATCGGCGCCCGGGCCGCCCGGCCCGGCGCCGCCGAGGCCCGCCCGACCCCCGCCTCGCACGGAGGATCCCGGCCCATGCCGCACCGCAACCTGGTGGCCATCGCGGCCGTCGGCCTCGCCTCGGTCGTCTGCTGGCAGAGCAGCCGGGGCGACTCGAAGGACGAGATGCTGGAGCTCTACGGCATCTTCGTCGACGCCGTCGAGCAGGTCGAGTCGAACTACGTCCGGGAGGTCCCCCGCCGGGAGCTGCTGGAGGCGGCGCTCCAGGGGATGCTCCAGAGCCTCGACCCGCACTCGACGTATTACAGCGAGGCCGAGTGGAAGCAGTTCCAGCGCACCTTCGAGGGCAGCTTCACCGGGATCGGCATCCAGGTGGAGGTCGACGCCAGGAGCAAGCGGCTCAAGGTGCTCGCCCCGCTGATCGGCACGCCGGCGTACGAGGCGGGCGTGCTGGCCGGCGACCTGATCCTGGAGGTCGACGGCGAGTCGACCGAGGGGATCACCCAGGACAAGGCCGTGGAACTGCTGCAGGGGCGCCCCGGCACCGCGGTGACGCTCAACGTGCTGCACCCCGGCAGCGAGAAGGCCGAGACGCTGGAGGTGACCCGGGAGGTGATCGCCTCGGAGAGCGTGCTGGGCGTCGAGCGTCGGCCGGACGACTCGTGGGAGTACTTCATCGACCCCGAGGCCAAGGTCGGCTACATCCGCATCAGTAGCTTCTACCAGACGACCGCCGAGGACGTCCGGGCGGCCCTGACCCAGCTCAAGGGCGAGGGGATGCGGGGGCTGATCCTCGACCTGCGGACCAACCCCGGCGGCCTGCTCTCGGCGGCGGTCGAGGTGTCCGACCTGTTCGTCGACGGCGGGGTGATCGTCAGCACCAGGGGCCGCAACACCCGGGAGCGCCGGTTCCTGGCCAACGCCGACGGCACCTCCACCGGCTTCCCGATGGTGGTGATGGTCAACCAGCACTCGGCCTCGGCCGCCGAGATCGTCTCGGCCTGCCTGCAGGACGCCGGCCGGGCGAAGGTGGTGGGGGAGCGTTCCTTCGGCAAGGGCTCGGTGCAGAACATCATCCCCCTGGAGGGGGGCACCAGCTTCCTGAAGCTGACCGTCGAGAGCTACTTCCGCCCCTCGGGCGGGAACATCCACAAGTTCCCCGACGCGACGGAGGAGGACGAGTGGGGCGTCTCCCCGAGCGAAGGCCTCGCCGTCGAGCTCTCCCCCGAGGAATACGCCCGCTGGGAGCTGGCCCGGCGCCGCAAGGACGTCACCTCCCGGATCGCCCGTCGCATCGAAGGCGACGAGAACGACGACGCCGACCCGCCGCCCGACCGCCAGCTGGACAAGGCGTTGGAAGTCCTGCACTCCGAGTTGGACGACCAGGCACAGGGGGAGGACGCCGAGGACGAGGTCGACGGCGAGCGGAAAGACGCCGCCGCCTGAGCCCGGACCGAGGTCGACGAGGAGAACCACGGCTCCCGAACCCTCCCCCACCGGCTGTCCGACTCATGCCCTGGCTCGGCGACAGGCGAGGAAACCTGGTCGACTGGCTCACGCAATGCTGGGTCTGGGCGACCGGCCGTAGGATCGCGCTGGCCGACGCACCGTGGCTGGCCGGGCCGATCGGCCGGACCCGGGGGATCGGGGCCGGCTTCTTCGAGGAGCTGGCCGGGCGCGAAGGCCTGGAGATCCGCCGGGGGGCCGACCTCGGGCTCCTGCCCGACTTCGACGCCCTGGCCGCTCCCGACTTCGACCCGGCGGCCGTCTCCCCGGCCGTGGCCGACTTCTACGAGCGGGCCGGGGCGTACGAACTGGACTCCTGGGCCCAGTGGAGCGGCTGGTTCCGCCCGTTCGGCGGGATGCTCGCCACGCTCTTCAGCCGGAGGCTCCAGCAGCTCAACGTCCCGCTCGGCGGCCTGGACACGAGCCGGGGGGTGACCAGCGAGGTGCTCCAGCTGGTCGACCCGGCCTCGGGGGAGGTCCGGCACACGGCCTGGGTCCGCCGGCTGGTGGCCAGCGGCGACGTGCTCTACGCGGGCAGCTATTCGCTGGGACACGTCCCCGGACGCCGGGGCCCTTGCGTGAAGGTCGTCTTCCCGCTGCCGAACGGGAATGCGATCGTGCTGATGCGGCCCGAGGCGCACCCGGACGGCTCCTTCTCGGTCGTCTCCGAGGGGGAGCGATTCGGCGATCCCGGCTTCTACTTCACCGTCGACGACGGGCCGGGCCTCCTCCGGGCCCGATACGTCGCCTCGATGCGGGAGCGGATTCACGTCTACCCGGGCGAGGACGACGCGGTGCGGGCCGATCACGTGCTCAGGTTCCGGGGCCTGACCTTCCTGAGGCTCCACTATCGGCTCCGGCCCATCCCTTCCCCGATGCCCGGCCCCTCGACTCCCTGACCGGACGCCACCGTGACCGACCCCCTCCTGCTGCTCGCCATCGAGACCACCTGCGACGAGACCGGCGCCGCCGTGCTGGAAGGGCCGAGGCCCCCGGCGGTCGGGGTGCCGAGGGTGCGGTCGAGCGTGGTGGCGTCCCAGGTGGACCTGCACGACCGGTTCGGCGGCGTGGTGCCGGAGATCGCGTCGAGGGAGCACGTCCGGCAGCTCCTGCCGATCGTGGACGAGGCGTTGCGGAGGGCGGGGGTGACCCTCGGGGAGATCGGGGCGGTGGCGGTGGCGACGAGGCCGGGGCTGGTCGGGTCGCTCGTGGTCGGCCTGACGGCGGCGAAGACCCTGGCCCTGGCGCTGGGCGTGCCGCTGGTGGCGGTCGACCACCTGGAGGCGCACCTCTACGCCTGTCAGCTCGCCGAGCCGGATCGGGAGGTCTACCCCTGCGTCGGCCTGGTCGTCTCCGGCGGCCACACCAGCCTGTTCGAATGCCGGGGGCCGATCGAGGCGGGTTTGCGCGGCGGGACGATCGACGACGCGGCCGGTGAGGCGTTCGACAAGGTCGCCGGCCTGCTCGGCCTGGGCTACCCCGGCGGCCCGGGCGTGGAGCGGGCCGCCCGGTCGGGAAACCCGAAGGCATATGAATTCCCGAGGGCCTTCCTGCGGGACGATCGGATCGCCTTCAGCTTCTCCGGGCTGAAGACGGCGGTGCTCTACGCGATCAGGGGGCAGGACTCCCGGGGCCGGGCCGGGTCCGACCCCGGCATCCCCGCCCCCGAGGTCGTGGCCGACTTGGCGGCGAGCTTCCAGGAGGCGGTGGTCGACGTGCTCGTCGCCAAGTGTCGCCAGGCGTTGAAACAGACGGGCCTGGCCCGGCTCGGGATCGGCGGCGGGGTGGCGGCGAACGGCCGGTTCCGGGACCGGATCTCGGCGATGGCCGCCGAGGAGGGCGTGGCCCTGTTCGTCCCTCCGATGTCCCTCTGCACCGACAACGCCGCCATGCTCGGCGTCGCGTTCCCCAAGCTCGCCGCCGGCCAGGTCGCCGACCTCGACGTCGACGTCACCGCCGGCCTCGTCCGCCCGTCCCGAGGCTGAAGGCTCGGGCACACCGCCAATTCTGGCCGCATCGGGCCGCGGCGGTGCCCTTCCCGATCCGGGGTTGACCGTCCAAAATGGTTGGATTGGGGGGATTTTGTCGGGTGGTGGCCCGGTGCGAGGGTTCGGCATGGAGCGGTCGGGGACCGGCTACGAGGGGGTCCGGGCGGTCATCCTGGATGCCGTGGGGACGTTGATCGACCCGGCACCCTCGGTGGCCGAGGTGTACGCGGGGGCGGCGAGGCGGCAGGGGTTGGAGGTCGAGACGGGGGAGGTCCGCCGCCGGTTCAAGGAACACTTCCGCCGCGACGAGCTGGACGACCTGCGGGGGCCGATGGTCACGGACGAGTCGATCGAGTATCGCCGCTGGCGGCGGATCGTCGGGGGGGTCTTGCCGGGCCTCGCCGAGCCGGATCGGGCGTTCCTGGAACTCTGGGAGCACTTCGGCCGCCCCGACGCATGGCGGTGCTTCGACGACGTGATCCCGGCGGTGGGGTTGCTCCGGGAGGCGGGCCTGGCGGTCCGGGTGGGTTCGAACTTCGACGGCCGGCTCCGCCAGGTGCTCCGGGGGCTGCCCGGGCTGGAGCCGCTGGCCGATTCGGTCGTCATCTCCTCGGAGGTCGGCTACCGGAAGCCGCACCCGTCGTTCTACCGGGCCGCCTGCGACCGCCTGGAGTTGCCCCCCCCTGTCGTCCTCTCGGTCGGCGACGACCCCGAGAACGACGACGCCGGGGCCCGACGCGCCGGGCTCTCCGCGGCGTTGATCGACCGATCCGGCCGGGTGGGGCCGAGGCCGGGCGTGTTCCCCGACCTCGTCTCGCTGGCCGCCGCGGTGGTCGGCTGAGGGAGGGGGGGGAGGCCGGGACCCCTGCTCGGGGCCGCCTGGATCGTGTTACGATGGGCGAAATCGAATCGACCCATCCTCAGACGGAGCCCCCCTGATGAGCCGATCGTCCCGGCCGTTCACCGTCGGACTCGTGCAGATGCGCTGCTCGACCGACCCGGACGAGAACCTCCGACGCGCCTGCGAGTTCCTCCGGGAGGCGTCGGCGAAGGGGGCCCAGGTGGCGTGCCTGCCGGAGCTGTTCCGCTCGCAGTACTTCTGCCAGGTCGAGGACCACGCCAACTTCGACCTCGCCGAGCCGATCCCGGGCCCCTCGACCGAGGCGATCTCGGCCGTGGCGAGGGAGACAGGCATGGTGATTGTCGCCTCGCTGTTCGAGCGCCGGGCGGCGGGGATCTACCACAACACGGCGGTGGTGCTGGATGCGGACGGCTCGATCCGGGGCCGATATCGGAAGATGCACATCCCCGACGACCCGCTCTATTACGAGAAGTTCTACTTCACCCCCGGGGACCTCGGGTTCCTGTCGTTCGAGACGAGCCGGGCGAACGTCGGGACGCTCGTCTGCTGGGACCAGTGGTACCCCGAGGCCGCCCGGCTGACCGCGCTGCGGGGCGCCGACATCCTCTTCTACCCCACCGCGATCGGCTGGCACCCCGCCGAGAAGGCCGAGTACGGCGAGGCCCAGGCCGACGCCTGGATGACCATGCAGCGGGCCCACGCGATCGCCAACGGCGTCTACGTCGCCGGGGTGAACCGGATCGGCCACGAGGGGGACCCTGCCGGCGGCATTGAGTTCTGGGGCGGCACCTTCCTCGCCGACCCCTTCGGCCGGATCCTCGCCAAGGCTGGGCCCGACACCGAGGAGATCCTCGTCGTCGAGTGCGACCCGAAGCTCATGGAGACGACCCGACGCCACTGGCCGTTCCTGAGGGACCGTCGGATCGACGCCTACACGCCGATCGTGGAGCGGTTCCTCTCCTGAGGGTTCCACTCGCCATGTTCCTCGGAAGATCGGTTCCGGCTCCCTCTCCCCACCAGTGGGGAGAGGGTCGGGGTGAGGGGCCGTCGATCGACTTCAGCGCCTAACGAGTCGTCCGGTCCCCCCTCACCCGGGCTTCGCCCACCCTCTCCCCCGAGGACGGGGGAGAGGGTCGGGGACGGACCCCCTCTCCCCGCTCGCGGGGAGAGGGCCGGGGTGAGGGGTCATCGAGGATTCGCCGGGCCTTGATCGTCGTCCGGTCCCCCCTCACCCGGCCTCCGACCACCCTCTCCCCCGCGGACGGGGGAGAGGGTCGGACTCAAGCGTCCGGCGGTCAATGAGTCCGGGCGCCTTCCCGGTCGGAGGCCAACGGGGAAATCCGGATGATCGCGCCGCCCGAGGGGGCGAGCTCCGCGTCGAGGAGATCCGTCGCGGAGACTTCCCGGGAGGAGTGGGAGAGCCGGGACGGGGCCGCCAGGTCATCGTGGTCGAGGTCCGCCTTGAAGCGGCCGGGGCCGAGGAAGGTGAGGGGGATGGACAGGGTTCGGGCCGCTCGATCGGTCATGGCGCCGACCCACCAGTCCTCCCCGTGGCGTCGGGCGATGACGACCGACTCGCCGATCGAGCCGGACAGGAGCTTGGTCTCGTCCCAGGTGCTCGGGATCGAGGCGAGGACCGGCAGGGCGGGGTGGCCCCGGTAGGCGGAGGGGTAGTCGGCGACCATCGGCAGGTGGTTCTGGAAGACGACGTAGGAGGCCAGCGTCCGGCAGGGCGTCCCCATGATGAGCGGGGCCACGTATCTCGGCTCGAACTCGGGGACGGGGACGGTGCGGAACGAGCCCTGGTGGAAGTCGAGCGGGCCGGCGAGCATCCGGGTGAAGGGGATGGTCAGCTCGTGCTCGGGGGGCACGCCCATCGGGTCCCACTTGTCGTATTCGAGGTTCAGCACGGCCTCGCTGGAGAGGAGGTTCGGATACGTCCGCTCCAGGCCCGTCGGCTTGGAGGCGCCGTGCAGGGTGACGGTGAGGTGGTTGGCCGCCGCCAGTTCCAGTACGTCCCGGAGGACGTTGACCATCTCCTGGTCGTCCCGGTTCATGAAGTCGAGCATGACACCCTCGACGCCCCACTCGCGGTAGAGCGGGAAGGCGTGCTCCATGTGGGCCCGGGCGGCCTCCCAGTGCATCCAGAGGCGGATCCGGACCCCTCTGGATTCGGCGTGGCGGAGGATCTCCTGGAAGTCGAGGCCCTCGCCTCCCTCGGTGATGCCGGCCCCCTCGTAGGGGCGGATCGGGCCGCCGTACCAGGCGAGGTTGTCGATCCCGTCGAGGGAATGGTAGGGGATCCCGGCCTCGGCGCAGAAGTCGATGTAATACTTCGCGGTTTCGGTGTTGAGGCCGGGCTCGAAGGGCACGCCCTCCTCGAAGAAGCCGTTCCACCACGGGAAGGTCGTCATCCCGGGCTCGATCCAGGAGACGTCGCCGATCGCGCACGGGTCGTTCAGGTTGAGCACGAAGTCCGACTCGACGAGCCCGGCCAGGTCGGGGGAGACGAGGATCGCCCGCCAGGGGGTCTCGTGGGGGAGGTCGGCCCGGACGGCGACCTCGGGCTCGTCGGGGAGGGGGGAGAGGCGGGAGACGAGCCGGGGATCGGGGCCGTCTCCCCGGACCAGGTACATGCCGGCGTAGTCGGTCAGGTCGGCCTCGGTGATCGCCGCGAGTCCCCCGCCGGGGAGTTCGAGGAGCAGGGGGAGGCCGATCAGCCAATCGGCCGGCACCTCCGAGACGGGGAGGCGGCGATAGCGGTCCTCGTAGGCGCTCTCGAACCCGTCCAGGGGGAGGGCCACGGCCCGGGTCCCCTCCGGCAGCGTGAAGGTCGATCGCTCCTCGGCGACGACCAGCGAATCCCACCCCGGTTGCTCGGGGAAGCGATAGCGGTAGGCGACCCCGTCGTCGGCGGCCCGGACGACGAGTTGCCAGCGCCGCTGCGATCGGCCCGCTTCGAGGAACCAGATCGTCACCTCGTCGGCCCGGTTGACGACCTCGCGCCGCTTGCCCGGGTGCTGGCGGTATCGCTCGTCGATCTCGGCCGATTCGACGCCCTCGATCGCCGAATCGGCACCGAGGATCGTCCCGTCTCCCAGCGCGATCCCGATCGGAGAGTCCAGGACCACGGGTCGGCCGTCGACGCTCACCCGATAGTGGGGCACAGGACCCTCATCGGCAGCCGCCTTGAGGAAGACCTCGGCCCGGATCCGGCCGTCCGGCGACTCGACGGCCACCGGATCGGGCTGCGCCCCGGCGATCGCCCGGGGGGCTTCCCGGGGGACGCATCCCAGCACGCAGAGGACCACCGCGACTGCTCGACTCATGCTGCACCTGGACCCGATGTCGCTCCGCTTGCACCCGGGGGCCATCCGACGCATGGCACATCGTCCCGTCCCGGATGCTAATCTGGGGCACGGGGCGAGGGTAGGGGACGCCGTCGAGGATTCCCGGGTGCTCGGGCATCCTTGCAGCTCAGAGCCGCAAGCGGGCCGCGATGATGTTGCGCTGGATGTCATTCGTGCCGGAGAAGATGACGCCGCCGACGCTGTCCCTGAGGTCGCGCTCGATGCCGTTCTCGCAGACGTAGCCGGCGGCGCCGAAGAGGCGGACGGCGTCGAGGCTGTTGGCGACGAAGCACTCGGAGACGTGGAGCTTGGCCATCGCGGCTTCGAGGGTGGCGTCCTCGCCCCGGGCCTTGGTGCGGGCGAAGCCGTAGACCAGCGGACGGCACGTTTCGAGGCGGAGTTTCATGTCGACGATGCGGTGGGAGACGGCCTGGAACTTGGAGATGGCCTGGCCGAATTGCTTGCGCTTGCGGGCGTGCTCGACGCAGCGTTCGAGCTGGCGTCGCATCGTGCCAAGGGTGCCGGCGAGGATCGCGCCGCGCTCCCATTCCAGCGCGGCGTTGAAGACCCGGGCGCCCCGTCCTTCCCGTTCGAGGATGGCGTCGAGGGGCAGCTCGCAGTCCTCGAAGGCCAACTCGGCCATCGGGGCGGTCCGCATGCCGAGCTTGGGGATCTCCCGGACGATCCGGAGGCCGGGGGTGTCCTTCGGCACGATGAAGGAGGTGAGGCCGAGGGCCCCCTTGCCGGGGTCGACGGTGGCGAAGACGACCAGCACGTCGGCGATGGCACCGCCGGTGATCCAGATCTTGCGACCGTTGAGGACCCAGCGGTCTCCCCGCTTCTCGGCCTTCGTGCTCATGCTGAAGATGTCGGAGCCGGCCTCGGGCTCGCTGGCGGCGTTGGCGCCGAAGAGGGTGCCGTCGCAGAGGCCGGGCAGCCATCGGCGCCTCTGCTCCTCGGTGCCGAAGGCGAGGATCGGCATGGTGACCGTCCAGAGCGAGGCGCCGAGGGCGAAGACGAGGCCGGTATCCGGGCAGCCGTAGCCGAGGCCCTCGACGGCGGCGACCGCCGAGAGGAGGTCGTCCCCCTGGCCGCCGTATTCCCGGGGGACGGGCAGGCCGAGCAGGCCGAGGGAGCCGCACCGACGATAGCCGTCCCGGTAGAAGGTGCCTTCGAGGTCGCGGGAGGCGACGTCGTCGACCAGCTCCGACTTCGCGAAGGTGACGGCGGCGTCGAACCAGGAGCGCTGGGCGGGGGTGAGCAGGTCGTCCATGGGGGCAGCCTCCGTGCCGCTCGATTGCTGGGGCAAGGCCCCGGTCCTCGGGGGATAGTCTAGCCCGACGGCGGATCGAGACAAGGGGAGAAGGGGATGCGGGAAGACCTCACGCAGAGGCGCGGGGAAGAAGAGGAGAGGGGATGATTGCCCCGTCTTCTCGGCGTCACTGCGGTCCTGCGCGAGATCTGTTCCCCATTCCACTGGTGCGGCTTAGGATGTGGCGTCCCGGGGTCGGCCGGATCGACCCTGCCTCGTTGCCCCCCCGAGCGGCCCGAACGATGTCATCGACCGACGAACCGACCCCGTCCCCGGCCGAACTGCCCTCGTCGCTCGGCTACCGGCTCCCGGCCGAGTGGGAGCCCCACGAGGCGACCTGGATCGCCTGGCCGCGGAACAAGGAGGACTGGCCCGGCAAGTTCGGGCCGATCCGGTGGGTGTACGCCGAGATCGTCCGATACCTGAGCCGGTCGGAGCGGGTCCGGATCCTCGTCGGCTCGGGGAAGGCGGAGCGGAGGGCGGCCGACGCCCTGGAGAAATCCGGGGTCGACCCCGATCGGGTCGAGTTCGTCCGCCATCGGACCGATCGCGGCTGGCTGCGCGACTCGGGGCCGATGTTCGTGGTCCGGGACCGGTCGCACGGCGCCGAGGGGGAGCCGCCCCCGGTGGCGCTGGTCGACTGGAAGTTCAACGCCTGGGCCAAGTACGACAACTGGACGCGGGACAACCGCCTGCCCCGGTTCGTGGCCGACCGGCTGGGGATGACGCGATGGGCCCCCCGGACGACGATCGAGCAGGAGTCGAGGCGGGTGGTGCTCGAAGGCGGGGCGGTCGACGTGAACGGCCTGGGGACGCTGATCACGACCGAGGAATGCCTGCTCTCGCACGAGCAGGAGCGCAACCCGGGCCTCGACCGGGCGGGATATGAACAGCTCTTGCGCGATTACCTGGGGGCTTCGAAGGTCATCTGGCTCGGCCGGGGGATCGTGGGGGACGACACGCACGGGCACGTCGACGACATCGCCCGGTTCGTCGACGAGACGACGGTGGTGGCCTGCGTCGAGGAAAACGAGGGGGACCCGAACCACGGGCCGCTCCGGGAGAACCTGGAGCGGCTCCGGGAGGCGACCGACCAGGACCACCGCCCGCTCCGGGTGGTGGAGCTGCCGATGCCCGCACCGGTCGTCTTCGACGGCCAGCGCATCCCGGCCAGTTATGCGAACTTCTACGTCGCGAACTCCGTCGTCCTCGTCCCGACCTTCAACGACCCGAAGGACCGGGTCGCGCTGGGGATCCTGGCCGACCTGTTCCCGGGCCGGGTGGTGGTGGGGATCCACGCGGTGGAGCTGGTCTGGGGATTGGGCACGCTGCATTGCCTGACGAGGGACCAACCGAAGGGGCCGGAACCATCGGCCGGATAACCACTTCTGGGAACTCGGCCGATTTCCTCCGCCCGGATGGGTTGACGGATTGCGGTCGAAGCCGTATGGATTGGTCCGGTGTATAACTGTTCCGGTCCCGGAGGCGGTCGTTCGTCATGGCCCGCGTCGTCTTCACGCAGAACATCCAGCGTCACGTGGCATGCCCGGCGTCGGAGGTGGCGGGCTCGAGCGTCCGAGCGGTGCTCGACGCCGTCTTCGAGGCCAACCCGAGGGCCCGGGGCTACGTGCTGGACGACCGGGGGGCGCTGAGGAAGCACATGTCCGTCTTCGTCGACGGCGATCGGATCGCCGACCGGGTCGGCCTGTCCGACCCGGTGCCGGAGGGGGCGGAGGTGTATGTCTTCCAGGCGCTCTCGGGCGGCTGACCGCGCTCCGAAGCTCACGGAGGTCCGCGATGGGACGGCGACTCCTGGTGGCCACGCGCAAGGGGCTGTTCACGATCGAGCGGTCGGGGTCGGGGGCGGGATGGGAGGTGGTCGGGGTCGCGTTCGAGGGGGACAACGTCCCGATGACGCTGGCCGACCCGAGGGACGGGGCGCTCTACGCGGCGCTCGACCACGGCCATTTCGGCTCGAAGTTCCACCGATCGGGGGACGGCGGGTCGACCTGGGAGGAGGTCGCGGTGCCGGTCTTCCCGGAACAGGGGCCGGAGGATGTCGAGACGCATCCGTTCACGGGCCAGCCCCAGCCCTGGGCGCTGGACAAGGTCTGGGCCCTGGAGCCGGGGGGGCCCGAGGAGGCCGGGGTGCTCTGGTGCGGGACGATCCCCGGCGGCCTGTTCCGGTCGGGGGACGGGGGCCGGTCGTGGGCGCTGGTGGAGACGCTCTGGCGGCATCCCTCGCGGAAGGCCTGGTTCGGCGGGGGGGCGGACCGGCCGGGGATCCACTCGATCTGCCTCGACCCGAGGGACCCGGGGCGATTGATGCTCGGCGTCTCCTGCGGCGGAGTCTGGGCGACGGACGACGGCGGGGCCTCCTGGGACTGCCGGGCCTCGGGGATGTTCGCCGCCTACATGCCCCCCGAGCACAAGGACGACCCGAACATCCAGGACCCCCACCGGGTCGTCCGCTGCCGGGATGAGCCCGATTGCCTCTGGGCCCAGCACCACAACGGCATCTTCCGGACGACCGACGGGGCGAGTTCCTGGCACGAGGTCGCGTCGGACCGGGTGCCCTCCACCTTCGGCTTCGCCGTGGCGGTCCACCCCGAAGATCCGGACACCGCCTGGTTCGTCCCGGCCCAGAAGGACGAGAAGCGGATCCCGGTCGGCGGCAAGGTCGTGGTGACCCGCACCCGGGACGGCGGACGGTCGTTCGACGTGATCACGGCCGGGTTGCCGC
Organism: Tautonia plasticadhaerens; assembly: GCF_007752535.1. Taxonomy (GTDB): domain Bacteria; phylum Planctomycetota; class Planctomycetia; order Isosphaerales; family Isosphaeraceae; genus Tautonia; species Tautonia plasticadhaerens. Next base: position 7,507,170 of record NZ_CP036426.1, on the reverse strand, counting down.
AGCGCAACGCCTACGACCTCGTCTATCGCCACGCGATGGACGTGGACGACCGGGGGGAGGTGCTCGCCTTCGGTTCGACGACCGGCTCGCTGTGGGTCTCGGAAGATTCGGGAGATTCCTGGCTCGCGGTCTCCGAGCACCTCCCGCCGGTCTACTGCGTGCGGTTCTCCGCCTGAGGCCAGGGGCGGATGACTCGGGGGGAGAAACGGTCCGTGCGGCCTCTCGCCGCGCAAGGTTTCGGGCCGGCCCGGGGAACCGGTGCCGGCCCGTTGATCGAGTGTTGGCCGGCGGGCATCGCCGGGCGAATCGGATCGGTCGCCCTGCGGGATCAGGCGCCGGTGAGGGTGGCGCGGAGGTACTCCCGGTTCATGACGCTGATGTTCTGGGTGCTGATCCCCTTCGGGCAGACGGCCTCGCACTCCTGGTAGTTGGAGCAGTTGCCGAAGCCCTCCTGGTCCATCCGCTCGACCATGTTCAGGACGCGTCGCTTGCGCTCGACCTGGCCCTGGGGGAGCTTGGCGAGTTGGGAGACCTTGGCCGAGGTGAAGAGCATGGCCGACGCGTTCTTGCAGGCGGCGACGCAGGCGCCGCAGCCGATGCAGGTCGCGGCGTCGAAGGCCATGTCCGCGTCCTCCTTGCGGATGGCGGTGGCGTTGGCCTCGGGTGCGGAGCCGGTGTTGATGGAGACGTATCCGCCGGCGGAGATGATCCGGTCGAAGGCGGAGCGGTCGACCATCAGGTCCCGGACGACGGGGAAGGGCTCGGCGCGCCAGGGCTCGATGTAGATCTCGTCGCCGTCCTCGAAGCTCCTCATGTGGAGCTGGCAGGTGGTGGTCTGCTCGGGGCCGTGGGCGACGCCGTTGATGACCATGCCGCAGGAGCCGCAGATCCCCTCCCGGCAGTCGTGGTCGAAGGCGACGGGCTCCTCCCCCTTGGTGATCAGCTCCTCGTTGAGGCCGTCGAGCATCTCGAGGAAGGACTGGTCGGGGCTGACCCCCCTGGCCTGATAGGTGACCATGCGGCCGGCGGCGGCGGGGCCCTTCTGGCGCCAGACGTGAAGCGTGAGATTCATGGGATTACTTGTAGCTCCGGGTCGCAAGCTGGACGTTCTCGAACACCAGGGGCTCGAGGATCAGGTCGGGGTCGGGGTCGGTGCCATTGGACTTCCAGCAGGAGACGTGGCAGAAACGCTCGTCGTCCCGGAGGGCCTCCCCCTCGTCGGTCTGGTGCTCCTCGCGGAAGTGGCCGCCGCAGGACTCCTCCCGTGCCAGGGCGTCCCGGCACATCAGCTCGGCCAGGTCGATGAAGTCGGCGGTGCGGCCGGCCTGTTCCAGCGAGATGTTCAGGTCTTCGCCCGAGCCGACGACCTTGACGTCCTCCCAGAATTCCTGGCGGATCTCGGGGATCCTGGCGATGGCCTCCTTCAGGCCCTCGGCGTTGCGGGACATGCCGCACTTGTCCCAGACGAGCTGGCCGAGCTGGCGGTGGAAGGAGTCGGGCGTGCGCCGGCCGTTGATCGACAGGAAGGTGCGGATTCGGTCCTTGACGCGGGCCTCGGCCTGGTCGAACTCGGGGTGGTCGGCGGAGGCGTCCAGCTTCTTGAAGCGGGCGAAGTAGTCGCCGATGGTGTAGGGCAGCACGAAGTAGCCGTCGACCAACCCCTGGAGCAGCGCGCTGGCGCCGAGGCGGTTGGCGCCGTGGTCGGAGAAATTCGCCTCGCCGATGACGAATAGGCCGGGGAGGTTGCTCATCAGGTTGTAGTCGACCCAGAGCCCCCCCATGGTGTAGTGGCTGGCCGGGTAGATGCGCATCGGGACCTTGTAGGGGTCCTCGTCGGTGATGCGCTGATACATGTCGAACAGGTTGCCGTACTTAGCGGCGATGTTCTGGGCGCCGAGGCGGCCGATCGCGTCGCGGAAGTCGAGGTAGACGCCGACGCCGGTCGGGCCGACCCCCCGGCCCTCGTCGACGACCCGCTTGGCGGCCCGGCTGGCAATGTCCCGGGGGGCGAGGTTGCCGAAGGAGGGGTAGATGCGCTCCAGGTAGTAGTCGCGGTCCTCGTCGGGGATCTGGTCGGGGGCCCGCTTATCGCCGGGCGTCTTCGACACCCAGACGCGGCCGTCGTTGCGGAGCGACTCGCTCATCAGGGTGAGCTTCGACTGGTGCTCCCCGTGCGGGGGGATGCAGGTCGGGTGGATCTGCGTGTAGCAGGGGTTGGAGAAGTAGGCCCCCTGGCGGTAGGCACGGAAGCCGGCGGTGACGTTGCAGCCCTTGGCGTTGGTGGAGAGGTAGAAGACATTGCCGTAGCCGCCGGTGGCCAGGACGACGGCGTCGGCGCAGTGCTTCTCGACCTTGCCGGTGACCATGTCGCGCGTGATGATGCCGATGGCCCGGCCGTTGGCGACGACCAGGTCCAGCATCTCGGTGCGCGGGAACAGCGTGATCTTGCCGGCGTTGACCTGGCGCATCATCGCCTGGTAGCAGCCGAGCAGCAGCTGCTGGCCGGTCTGGCCCCGGGCGTAGAAGGTCCGGGAGACCTGGGCGCCGCCGAAGGAGCGGTTGGCGAGGGTGCCGCCGTACTCCCGGGCGAAGGGGACGCCCTGGGCGACGCACTGGTCGATGATGTCGGTGGACAGCTCGGTGAGGCGGTAGACGTTCGCCTCCCGGCTGCGGAAGTCGCCGCCCTTGATGGTGTCGTGGAAGAAGCGCCGGACCGAGTCGCCGTCGTTCTGATAGTTCTTGCAGGCGTTGATGCCGCCCTGGGCGGCGATGGAGTGGGCGCGTCGGGCGCTGTCCTGGTAGCAGAAGGACAGGACGTTGTAGCCCAGCTCGGCGAGCGTGGCGGCGGCGGAGCCGCCGGCCAGGCCGGTGCCGACGACGATGACCGTGTACTTGCGCTTGTTGTTCGGCGAGACGAGCTTCATCTCGCCCTGGTGTCGGGTCCACTTCTGGTCGAGCGGGCCGTCGGGGATCCGGGCGTCGAGCCTCTCTTCGAGGACCTTCATGCGCGTGCCTTTCCTGGACGGTCGGACGGTCGGGTGTGCGGGGGGGCGTTCGCGATCGGGCGAATCGGGTCGGCTCAGATGTCGAAGAGGCCGATGCCGGTCCAGTGGTCGAGCAGGATGACCAGCGGGATCGAGACGTTGCCGATGACGATCACCGTCGCGGCGACCGGGCCGAGCAGGAACATCGCCTTGCGATATTTCGGCGAGGTCAGGCCGAGGGTCTGGAACATGGCGCCGGCGCCGTGGCTCAGGTGCAGGCCGAGCAGGACCATGGAGACGATGTAGGCCAGCGAGATCAGCGGGGAGCGGAAGCCGAGGATGACCATGCGGTAGACGTCCCGGCGGTACTCGCGCCTCGCCTCGGCGCCGACGGAGTCGGCCGGGATCTCCCGGATGGCGGCGGCGGCCTCGGTCGCGATCCCGTCCTCGGCCGGGGTGTCGGCGGCGGCCTCGGAGGCGGCGACGGCGTCCGCCTCGGCCTGGCCGGGGCCGATCTGGGCGGGGGGCTCGTAGCGGACCAGCGTGACCGGTCGGCCCTCGTGCTCGTAGTACTGCTGGTAGTCCGGGTTGGTCACCTGGACGGTGAAGTGGAGTAGGTGGTAGACGAGGAACGACAGCACGAGCAGGCCGGAGAGGATCATCGACCGCGAGGCCGTGGAGGCCCGGGTCGTCCGCTCCATCACGTAGCGTTGGGGCCTGGAGGCGCGGTTCTCGCGGTAGAGCCAGACGGTGAAGCCGATGTGCAGCGCGACGGCCGCCAGCAGGGAGAATCGGACGACCCAGAGCAGTTCGGGCATCGAATGCAGGAACTCGGCGTACTTGTTGATCGTCTCCCGGCCGAGGAAGATCTGCAGGTTGCCGACCATGTGGCCGATGACGAAGCCGAACATCAGCAGGCCGGTGACGGCCACCACGGCCTTCTTGGCGATCGATGAGCGGAGCATTCCAGGATCCCAGTGAGGAGGAAGCCCCGTCGCCGGCCGCCGGGCGGCCCGAGGGCCGGGGCGGTCGTCCGGGGAGGGGAGTGCTCGGGACCGTCGTCGGCCCGGGAGCGAGGCGGGCGGGGTCGGCCGGGACGGGGGACGACATCCCTCGTCATCATAAACCGACGGGGGCGCGATTGCCATTGCTCGTCGGCGGCGGGCCGGGGGGCGGGGGGCCGGCCCGGCCCACCGCTCGTTGTAGGTCCCTCGGATCGGGCGTCAAGCGTCCTCTCCGGTTCGGTCGGTCCGGCCGGCGCGACGGGACGGTTGGTCGTCCCGGCCGCCGGGGGGGCCCGACGGCGGCCTTGAATCCCCCGGCCGATCGGCGAGGGATCCCCTGGGGACGACCGAGGCGGGGGCCGAGGGGGAGCCGGGGTCGAAGGCCGATCGGCCGGGAAGGGGCGCCCCGAGGCGGAGGGGGCCGCTCAGCGATCCAGATCCAACTCGGTGACCTCGAGGTCGCCCGACCGGGATCGGCGGGCCTTGACCCGCACGGGGCTGCCGTGGCAGAGGTTCTCCCCCAGGTCGGCCAGCCAGCCGAGGTCCGGGACGAGGACCGCATCGGCCTCCACCGTCAGCAGTTCCCGGGGCCTGCCCCGAGGGACGACCTGGAGGACCAGCCTGGAATCCCAGTCGCAGGATCCGGCGGGCTCGACCCAGGAGTCAACGATCGACCCGAGCAGAAACAACTCGGGAGCCTCGGCCGGCGCGTCCGCGGCCGGGCGGGCGATGCGATCGACGGCGCTCGGGGCTGCGGCACTCATCCGCCTCGCTCCTTGCTGATCGGGACGGATCGGGGGAGGACCGATCGTTGGTCCAGGATCATCGATCCCTGATGCATCCATCATAGTGCGCCGGCCGCCGTACGGCAAGACAGGATTCATCGGATTTCACGGGGGGCGGACGGTCCGTCCGTCGATCGCGCGGACCGGAGTCGTCGGGCGGGCCGGGAGCGGGTTCGGCCCGCGGGTCGGGATGGCGGGGGTGGGATTCGTGACGGGCGATAAGCCGGATTCTGTCGGGCGCCCGAAGGCGCCCGGATGACCATTTCTCTGGGACGCCGGTTGCCCGACGCCTCGAGCGACCTACCCGGGGGTCGGTGGCGGGCCGGGCCGACCCGCGGGACCGGGCGGTTGCCCGACCGGTCCGCTGCCCCCTTATTTGGTCTTGCTCCCGATGGGGTTTGCCGAGCCAGGCCGGTCGCCCGGCCTGCTGGTGAGCTCTTACCTCACCGTTTCACCCTTACCGCCCCGGCCCGAAGGCCGGGGAGGCGGTTTACTCTCTGTTGCACTTTCCCTACCCGTCCCGTCACCAGGCCGGGCGGTGGGCGTTACCCACCATCGCGCCCTTCGGAGTCCGGACTTTCCTCCCCGGGATGCTCCCGACGCCCGATCGCTCGGACGCGGGCCCCGGGGCGGTCATCCGCCCGCCACGAACCACGCCCTCATTCTACGGGTCCGAGCAAGGGGAATCTGCCCCCCATCGCCACCGAAGCTCCCCGGCCGTCCCGGATCCCCCCGCTCGGCATCATCTCCTCGACCCGATCCTCCGACCATGCTCGCGGCGGCCTGATCCGACATCCTGGCACGAAAAATGTTACCCAGACTCCCCAGATCAGCTATACTGCTGAAGGCAATCACAACGATTGGGAGGGTCGTGCGATGTGCATCCGGGGTTACCTGCAAGAGAATCGGGTGCGGTACGAGGCGATGCTCCACCGGCCCGAGTCGACGGCCTCTCGGCGGGCGCATAGCGTCCACGTCCCGGGGGACCAGGTGGCCAAGTCGGTCCTGGTCCGGGCGGACGGCCGGTTCGTGCTGGCGGTGCTGCCGAGCACGCACCGGGTCGACCTGGAGCGCCTGGGGGGGGTGCTGGGGGCGGGTTGGGTCCGCCTGGCGACCGAGGACGAGCTGGCCGGCATCTTCGTCGATTGCGAGCGGGGGGCCATCCCCCCGTTCGGCCGCCTCTACGGCCTGGAGACGGTGGTGGACGCCAGCCTGGCGGCCTGGGCCGAGATCGTGGTCGAGGCCAACCTGAGGCACGAGGACCTGAGGCTCCGCTACCGGGACTTCGAGGCGATCGAGTCCCCACTGCGGGCCCGGTTCGCCCGGCCGATCGCCCCCCGTCGGGTGCGGCCCATGGGCCGCCGGGCCGGCTGATCGGGACCGAGGGGGCCGGGGGAGCACCACCCCCCGGCCCGCCCCATCTGTTCAGATGCCGACGTCGCCCCGGACCTCGACCTCGGCCAGTTCGTCGACGTCGGGGGCGAAGCCCCGCCTCATGGTGTTCTCGGTGACGCATCGGGCCAGGAGGAATTCGAGCAGGTAGTCGGGGCCGCCGGCCTTGGTGCCGATGCCGGACATCCGGAAGCCGCCGAAGGGCTGGCGGTCGACCAGGGCCCCGGTGCAGGGGCGGTTGATGTAGAGGTTGCCGACGAGGAAGGAACCCCGGACCCGCTCGATGTGCGCCGGGCTCCGGGAGTAGAGGCCGCCGGTCAGGGCGTACTCGACGCCGTTGGCGATCCGCAGCGCGTCGTCGAGGTCGTTCGCCCGGATGACTGCGAGCACGGGGCCGAAGATCTCCTCCCGGGCGACCCGGGCCTTCGGGTCGACATCGGCGACGATGAGCGGGCCGACGTAGTGGCCCCGGTCCCGGAGGGGGTCGACGTCGACGTCGGCCACGACCCGGCCCTCGGATCGGGCGTCGGCCTTGGCCCGCTCGATCCGGTCCCGGGCCTCGGCGTCGATGACCGGGGGCACGGCCGAGTCGGGGTCGTCGGCGGGGCCGACGGTCCAGGAGGGGACGGCCTCGGCCAGCCGGGAGACGAAGGCGTCATAGACCCCGTCGAGGACGATCGCCCGGGAGCAGGCCGAGCACTTCTGGCCGGCGTAGCCGAGGGCGCTGGCGAGGACGCCGACGACGGCCTCGTCCAGGTCGGCGTCGTCGTCGACGATGATGGCGTTCTTGCCCCCCATCTCGGCGATCACCCGCTTGACGTGCCGCTGGCCGGGCCTGGTCTCGGCGGCGGAGCGGTTGATCGACAGGCCGACGGCCCTGGAGCCGGTGAAGGCGACGACGGCGGCCCTGGGGTCCTCGACCAGGGCGGCGCCGACCTCCTCGCCGACCCCGGGGAGGTACTGGACGACCTCCGGCGGCGCCCCGGCCTCCCGGAGGATCGAGACCAGGTGCCAGGCCATGACCGGCGACTGCTCGGCGGGCTTGAGCACGACCGGGCAGCCGGCGACCAGCGCGGCCGCGGTCATGCCGCAGGGGATCGCCAGGGGGAAGTTCCAGGGCGGGATGACGACGGCGGGGCCCCGGCCGAAGTAGGAGAGGCGGTTGGTCTCCCCGGCGACGTCCCGGCGACGGGGGTCGGCCAGGTCGATCATCCGTCGGGCGTAGAACTCGCAGAAGTCGATCGCCTCGTCGACGTCGGCCGTGGCCTCCTGCCAGGGCTTGGCACACTCGAAGACCTCCCAGGCGGCCAGCTCGAAGAGGCGGGCCCGCATGATGGCGGCGGCCTTCAACAGCACGTCGGCCCGCTCCCGGTCGGGCCGGCCCGACCAGGACGGGTAGGCGGCCTCGGCGCCGCTCAAGGCCCTGTCGGCATGGTCGCGGGTGGCCTTGGCCGATCGGCCGACGATGAGGGAGGCATCGCTGGGGCTCTCGGAGACGAGGGAATCCCCGGTGCGGACCTCGTCCGGGCCGATCAGCAGGGGGTACTCCCTCCCGAGCCGGGAGCGGACCTCCTCCAGGGCGGCACGCATCCGGTCCCGGTTCTCCGCCCGGGAGAAGTCGACGGGGGGCTGGTTGGCGAACGGGGGGAGGACGCCGGGTTCGGCCTCGGGACGGGCTCGGGTCGCGAGGGCTCGCATGGTGCCGACCTCCTGGGGGCTCTTGAGGAGTTCGCCGATCGGGGCGTCGCCCTGGGCGCTGGCCTTGAGGAAGGACTCGTTCGAGGTGTTCTCCAGCAGTCGGCGGACGAGGTACGCCATGCCGGGCAGCATCGCGCCGTAGGGGGAATAGACGCGGACCCGGTGCCCCCGGCCGACCAGGGCGCGCCGGATGGGGTCCCCCATGCCGTGGAGGATCTGGACCTCGTAGGAGTCGGTCGGGATCCCCCGGACCTCGGCCCCGGCCATGGCGTGGGCGAGGCTCCGGAGGTTGTGCGAGCCGAAGGCGGGCCGGAGCCACCGGCGGTGGTCGAGCAGGAAGTCGGAGCAGCGTTCGTAGCAGGCGTCCGTCTCCCACTTCCGGGCCCAGACCGGGATCGGCCAGCCGACCTGCCGGGCGTGCAGGACCTCGTAGTCCCAGTACGCCCCCTTGACCAGCCGGACCGTGACGGGGGTCCCCCGGCCCTCGGCCCATCCGAGGAGCATCCGCAGGTCGGCCTCGGCGTCCCGCAGGTAGGCCTGGCAGACGATCCCGAAGTGGGGGTAGGCGCGGAACTCGGCCTCGTCCAGGACGCGGCGGAAGATGGCGTAGGTGAGGTCCTTGTACGCGTATTGCTCCATGTCGACGTTGACGAACGCCCACCGGGCGATCGCCTCCCGGAGGATCGGGCGGAGGCGGTCCAGGACCCGGTCGGCGGTGGCCTCGGCGGCGGTCGGGTCGAACCGGGCGGTGAGGCTGGTGAGCTTGAGCGAGAGGTTGGCCCGGGGGATCGGGCCGTGCTCGTCGCGGTCGATCAGCCGGATCTCGGGCTCCTCGGCGAGCGGCCCGGCCAGCCCCCGGATCAGCTCGATGCAGGTGTGCCGGTAGGCGTCGGCCTCGGCCTCGGTGATGACCGCCTCGCCGAGCAGGTCGGCGGTGAAGGCGACCCGCTTGCGGCGGAGCCCCAGGACGGTCCGGAAGGCTTCCTGGGGGGTGCTCCCGGTGATGAACCGGCGGGCCATCCTCGTCGCGGCGGCGCGGGCCATCCCGGCGAGCATCCGGTCGCCGACGGGCCCGGGGGGGGCCATCGCCAGGGGCATCGAGAGCAGGGCCGGCACCCGGACCCCCGCCTCGGCGAGGTACTCGTTGAGGTGCCGGCGCACCGAGGCGGGCTCGACCAGCGTCGGCAGGGCGTCGATGAACCGGAAGAGCTGGACCTTGACCTCGGGGTCGTCCATGGTCAGGCCCATGAGCTGGTCGTCCCACCAGGCCCGATCGAGCGGGGACGCCCCCCCGCCGATGCGGCGGAACAACTCCCGGCCGATCTCCCGGGTCCGCTCCTCGACGGCCCGGGGCCCCGGGGCGGCCTGCATCCTCTCGGTCGTCGCCATGCCCGCGTCTCCCGTGATCGAATGGGCGTGCCTCGCCCTATTGTACGACCGAGCGGGGCCGGGGGATCGGGAAGACGCCCGGGGGAGATCGGGACGCCAATGGCCTTGACGGATCCGGGCATCGTCGCGATAACCGTCCGCCCGGCGGCGTCCGGACCCCCGGACCCTCAAACCCCGACGCTCGCCCGGCCGCCTCCGACCCGACACCGGGACGGAGGACAGTCGGACCTCGCCTCGCCCGATCGACCGACACGGAGGTCACCCCGATGAGCACCGCCTCGGCGCCCGTCCCCGCACCGCCCGAGCCCGCCACCCGGGCGGATCGGGTCACCTGGCTGGACACCTTCCGGGGGCTCTCGATCGCGCTGGTCGTGCTCGGGCATGTCCTGGGGGGCCTGGCGTTCGCTTCGTTCGTCTCCGAGTCGGGCAAGCAGTGGCTCTGGGCGGCGTACGACCTGCTCTACACCTTCCGGATGCCGGCCATGTTCCTGGCCTCGGGCCTGTTCGCGGCCCGGTCGCTCCGGAGGGGGTTGCCCCGGTTCCTGGGCGACAAGACCCGGACGCTGGCCTATCCCTACCTGGTCTGGTCGCTGATCGGCTGGGTCGGCCTCTCGGCCGCCTCGGGCCTGGCCAACAATCAGGCCGACCCCCTTACCCCCCTGAAGATGCTGGTCGACCCGATGCAGGGGGTCTGGTTCCTGTACGTCCTGTTCGTGGTGATGGCCGGCTACGGGCTCTGGGCCGCAATGGGCGGGAGTGCCCGGGGGTTCCTGGCGGCCGGGGCGTTGCTGCATGGGGTGGTGCCGTTCTGGGAGGCGGCGCCGTCGATGCTGGTGCAGGTCGCCCTCTTCGCCGTCTATTTCGGCATGGGACTGGTGCTGGCGGAGCACGTGAGGGCCATCGGAAATCGGCTGACCCCCCGGCTCCTGCTGCTGGTCGTGCCGTCGAGCTTCGCGTTGATGAAGGGGGCGGTGGCCCTGGGGCTGGACGAGGTGCCGGCCCTCGACCTGGTCCCGGCGCTGCTGGGGACGGCCGGGATGTTCGGCGTGGCGATGCTGATCGACCGCCTGCCCGGGGTGGAGGCCCTGCGGTACTTCGGCAGGAACTCGCTGCAGATCTACGTGGCCGGCGGGCACGGGTCGGTGGCGACCCGGATCGCCCTGCACAAGGTGCTCGGGATCTCGGCGTTGGGGACCCACATCGCCCTGGGGACCGTGGCCGGCCTGGTGCTCCCCCTGGTGCTGGTGGCGGCCTGCGAGGCGGTCGGGTTCCGCTACCTGTTCGCCTGGCCGAAGCCGGAGGGGGACGGGGCCGATCGGGCCGCCTCGGCGGGGGCCCGGAGGCATCCGGGGCGGGTCGTCGGCGTCCCGAGCCCTTGACTCGGGGCCTCGCGCCGGGTTATCCTTCTCCAACATTCTCAATCCGGCGCGCATCTTATCCAGAGTGGCTGAGGGACGGGCCCTGTGACGCCACAGCAACCGATCCGCCAACGGGGCGGATGCTGGTGCTAATTCCCGCCCAACCGATTGCGACGCGGTCGACATGAACCGCCGATGCATCGGCTGATTATTGGGGGAGATGAGATGGCCTCTCGACCGCTCGGTTCGCCCCGACGGGCGAATCGGCCGGCCCCCTCGCATCTTCCCTCCTCTTCGCCTCCCCCCTCGCCCCACTCGGCGATAAGCATGCCGCCGGATCGGACCGGACCACGGCGCCCGGTGTCGCCCTCGGGGACGTTCCCGGGGGACGAGCCAGGCGCCCGACCCTTGCCGGCCCGACGCCGCGATCCGCCCCCCCGACACGAGGTCGGGGGCCAGCTCGATCGGGCAGGCGGCCGAGCCGACCCGGGAGGACCATCGGTGAGCTCCGAATTCGTCCGCGGCCTGAAGTGTCGACTCTGCGGGAAGCTCTATCCCAAGGAAGCCCTGAATTTCTGCACCGAGGACTTCGGCCCGCTTGAGGTCGATTACGACTACGAGGCGATCGGCCGGTCCCTGAGCCGCGAGGCGGTCGAGCGTCGCCACCGGACGATGTGGCGCTACAAGGAGCTGCTGCCGATCGACGGCGAGCCGACCGTCGGGCTGCAGGTCGGCTGCACCCCGCTGGTGAAGGCGACCCGCCTGGCCGAGGCACTGGGCGTCCGCGAGCTGTACATCAAGAACGACGCGGTGAACTACCCGACCCTCTCGTTCAAGGACCGGGTGGTCGCGGTGGCGCTGTCGAAGGCCGTGGAGCTGGGCTTCGACACCGTCGGGTGCGCCTCGACGGGCAACCTCGCCGGGTCGGTGGCCGCCAACGCCGCGGCGGCGGGCCTGGAGGCGTACGTCCTGATCCCGGACGACCTGGAGCAGGGCAAGGTGCTCGGCGCCACCATCTACGGCGCGAAGGTGGTGGCGATCAGCGGGAATTACGACAAGGTCAACCGCCTCTGCTCGCAGATCGCCTTCCGCTTCGGCTGGGGCTTCGTGAACGTCAACCTCCGGCCGTTCTACGCCGAGGGGTCGAAGTCGATGGGCTTCGAGATCGCCGAGGACCTCGGCTGGCGGGCCCCCGACCACGTCGTCGCGCCGATGGCCGGTGGCAGCCTGATCGGCAAGCTCTACAAGGCGTTCAAAGAGCTGGAGGGCCTGGGCTGGATCGACCCGGTCCGGACCCGGATGTTCGGCGCCCAGGCCACCGGCTGCAACCCGATCACCAACACGATCAAGACCGACGCCCCGCGGGTGAAGCCGGTCCGGGACCCTCGGACGATCGCCAAGAGCCTGGCCATCGGCGACCCGGCCGACGGCTTCTTCGCCTCGAAGCTGATGAAGGAGACCGGCGGCTGGGGCGAGGACGTGGACGACGAGGCGATCGTCGACGCCATGAAGCTGCTGGCCGAGACCGAGGGGATCTGGGCCGAGACCGCCGGCGGCGTCACCCTGGCCGTCACGAAGAAGCTCATCGAGCAGGGCAAGATCGACCGGGACGGCACCACCGTCGTCTGCATCACCGGCAACGGCCTGAAGACCCAGGAGGCGGTGATCGACCGCATCGCCCGCCCCCCGGTGATCAATCCCACGCTCGCCGAGTTCGAGACGCTCATCGGCACCTCCGCCCCGGCCGAGGCCGAGCTGGCCCCCGCCGGCGCCTGAGCCGGTCCGGTCCGGGGCGCCGGTCTCGGGATGGCGGGTGCCGGTCGGGCCCGGCTCGGTCCGGCATCCGACGCCCGCCCCCCGAGGCCGACCCCCGCCCCGGCATCCTCCCCGATCCCCCCCCTTCGCAGCGAGGCGACGCCCGATCATGGCCAAGGTCAGCATCCCCACCCCGTTACGCCCGAACACCGGGGGCCAGGCGACGGTCGAGGCCGCCGGCTCCACCGTCGGCGAGGTCCTCGCCGACCTCGTCCGGCTGCACCCGGACCTCCAGAAGCGGCTGTTCGCGGGCGAGGGGCAATTGCATCAGTACGTGAACGTTTACCTGAACGACGAGGACATCCGGTTCATGGACGAGCTGAAGACCCCCGTGAAGGAGACCGACGAGGTCGGCATCATCCCCGCCATCGCCGGCGGCTGAGGCCGATTCCCCGCTCGCCTCGCCCGAGGGCCGATCGCCCGATGACCGCACCCCGCTATTCCCTCCGGAGGTTGCTCGCGGCCGTGGCCGCGTCGGCGATCGGCTGCGCGTTCGTCGCGCTGGCGGCCGAACTCCAGGCGAGGGCGCTGTCGGGGATGACCCTGGCGATCCTGGCCGTGGCCACGGCGTCGGGGATCGCCCTTCGGGGCCGGTCGCGGGCCTTCGCCCTGGGATTCGCCTCGGCCGGCTGGGCCTACTACGGCGCGTGGAGGGCCCGCCCGACCGACCTGCCGACCACCCGATGGCTCGTCGTCGCGTACGACCGGTTCGTCGGCTCGCCGCCGACCTTGGCCCCGGGAGAGGTCGCCGGATTCCTCGACGAGGTCGTCTCGTTCTTCGCCACCGGGCACCTCGTGCTGACGATCGCCGCGGCCTCGGCCGCGGGCCTGATCGCGCTGGCCGCGCACGCCCTCGCCCCCAGGTCGCCCCGGACGTCGCCGGGGCGGCCGATGTCCTGACCGTGCCCCCCGCCCCCCCGCCGACCGCCCCGGGCCGGGACGGACCCGGGGGGCGTCGCCCATCGAGAATCAATCATGGCTATCGGTTCCGTCCCCTTCGCCGACGTCCCCGCCGAGCTGGACCGCTACAGCCGCCAGATCCGCTTCCAGAACCTGGGGGAGGACGGCCAGCGCAAACTCATGGACAGCCGCGTGACCATCTGCGGCTGCGGCGCCCTGGGCACGGTGCTGGCGAACCACTTGGTCCGGGCCGGGGTCGGATTCGTCCGGGTCGTCGACCGCGACTTCATCGAGACGCACAACCTCCAGCGCCAGATCCTCTTCGACGAGACGGACGTCGCCGACAACCTGCCCAAGGCCGAGGCCGCCGCCAGGAAGCTGAGGGCGATCAACAGCCAGGTGACGGTCGAGCCGGTCGTCACGGACATCGACCACACGAACATCCTCGACCTCGTCGGCGACGCCGACCTGATCCTCGACGGCACCGACAACTTCGAGACCCGCTACCTGATCAACGACGCGGCCGTGAAGCTGGGCAAGCCCTGGATCTTCGGCGGCGTGATCGGCAGCGAGGGGCAGACGATGACGATCCTGCCGGGTGAGACGCCCTGCATCCGGTGCGTCATCGAGACCAGCCCGCCGCCCGGCATGACCCCCACCTGCGAGACGGCCGGCGTGCTCGGTCCGGCGGTGGCGGTGGTCGCCTCGTTCGAGGCGGTCGAGGCCATCAAGATCCTCGGCGGCAGGCGCGATTCGCTCAACCGGGAGCTGATCATGGTGGACCTCTGGGACTGGTCCTTCCGCCGCCTGAAGATCGCCTCGCTGAAGGGGAAGGTGGATTGCCCCTGCTGCGGCCGACGCGACTTCGAGTGGCTCGACGGCCGGATGGGGTCGCACACCACCGCCCTCTGCGGCCGCAACGCCGTGCAGGTGGCCGCCCGACGCGACCAGCCGCTGGACTTCGCCGAGCTGGCCGGGAGGCTCGCCCCGCTGGGGCAGGTGCGCCACAACAGCTACATGCTCCGGTTCGCCGCGGAGGGGCACGAATTCACCGTCTTCCCCGACGGCAGGGCGATCATCAAGGGGACCAACGACGTGTCGAAGGCGAGGACCCTGTACGCCCAGTTCGTGGGCAATTGATCGACGCCCGGCCCCTTCCGGGCCAGCCCCGCCCTCGCCCGGACCCTCCCCCTGGACCCATCCGATGATCTACCTCGACAACGCCGCCACCAGCTTCCCCAAGCCCGAGCCGGTCTACCAGGCGCTCGACCGCTTCGCCCGATCGCACCTGGCCAACCCGGGCCGTTCGGGGCACCGGATGGCGACCGAGGCCGAGCGGACGCTCGACCAGGCCCGGCACACGCTCAATCGGTTCTTCAACGGGGAAGCCCCCGAGCGCTGGGTCTTCACGCTCAATGGCACCGACGCGCTGAACATCGCCATGAAGGGGGCGATCAACCCCGGCGACCACGTGATCACCTCTGACCTGGAGCACAACTCGATCAGCCGGCCGCTGGTGGCGATGGAGCTGGGGGGGATGATCTCCCTGACCCGGCTGGCCTCGCATGACGGCTACCTCGACCCGGACGAGCTGCGGGCGGCGCTCTCGCCGAAGACCCGGCTCGTCGCCCTGACGCACGCGGCCAACGTGCTGGGGACCGTGCAACCGATCGAGGCGATCGCCCCGATCGTCCGGGAGGCCGGGGCGCTGCTGCTGGTCGACGCGGCCCAGTCGGCCGGCGTCGTGCCGATCGACCTGAGGGCCACGCCGATCGACCTGCTCGCCTTCCCCGGGCACAAGGCCCTCTACGGCCCGACCGGCACCGGGGCCCTGTATGTCGGGCCCCGGGCCGACCTCCGGGTCTGGCGAGAGGGAGGGACCGGGGGCGACTCGAAGCACCCGGTCCAGCCCGAGGAACTGCCGTATCGCCTCGAGGGGGGGACGCCCAACGTGCTGGGGGTCGCCGGGCTGGCCGAGGGGGTCCGCTGGGTGGCCGATCGGGGCCCGGAGGCGAACCGGGCCCATGAGGTGGGCCTGCTCCAGAAGGTGATCGACTGGGTCGAGGGGAACGGCGACGGCTGGCGCGTGGCGGGCCGTTGGGACCCGGCGACCCACGTCGGGGCCCTGTCGCTCATCCCTCCGGACCCGGAGGCCTTCCCCTCGCAGGACCTGGCGATGGCGCTGGACTCGTCGCACGGCATCGCCGTCCGTGCCGGGCTGCACTGCGCCCCGTACATCCACCAGGCGCTGGGCACCTTCCCCGACGGCACCCTCCGGCTCAGCCCCGGCCCGTTCAACTCGGCCGAGGAGATCGAGACGCTGCTCCGGGCCTTGACTGAGATGACCGCCGGGGTCCTCTGACGTCGGCCTCGTCGGCGATCCGAAAAACCTCGGGCTCCCTCCTTGCGGAAGCCCCGGCCGGTCGCCAAGCTACAAGCCCCGCGGGGGGCGGGCCGGCCGGTCGAGAACGGCGGCCTTTCCCCGCATCGGCACCGCTTGAGAGGGACACCCCGTGAAGACGCTCATCTCGACCATCTCGCTCGTCGCGCTGCTCGGCGCCCTGGTCATTTTCCCCGGCTGCGGCGGCGACGAGGCCGTCCCCCCCGTCGACGAGGCCCCGGTCGGCGGCGGGATGGAAGGCCCGCCGGTCGACGCCGCCGAGATCGACGACGCGGCCGAAGCCCCCATCATGGAGGAGGAATCGACCGAGTTGGAGATCGAGCCGCCGGCGAACTGAGCCGACTCGTCCGACCGCCCGGGGACCGGGCGTCGGGCCTGATCGGGCGGGGGCCTCCGCGTCTCAGGGACGCAGCCCGCTCGCGGGACGGGAGACGGGGCCTCGGGCGCCGGATCGGCCCGTCGTCCCCGATCAATTGAAACGACCCGGGGCCGGGATGCCGCCGAAGCGACAACCCGGCCCCGGGCGTTCGGAAGTGCCTCCCCCCGCCATTGCACGGGGCCCCGGTCGGCAGATCGGGCCGGTCCCCGGGGGCGGGGGCCGCCGGGGGCGTCGGGAAAACGCCCCTCGGCGAGCCGCACCCGACCCGGGTCGGGGACCGGTGGTCCGATCTCAGTACGCGAACAAGCCGAACGGGTAGGGCGTGAAGAACGGCCGGGTGTAGTGCTTCTTGAAGTCGAGGAACCAGATGCCGTCATCCCACCGCAGCGTCACCGCGCGCCAGTCGAGGGGGACCTCCGGGTACGGGTAGAACGGGCCGATGTTCGGCCACGCCTGCCAGGGATAGGCCGTCGGGTAGCCGACGGCCGAAAAGTTGGGGTGCGGGGCGTAGCTGGGCCACGCGTAGTTGGGGTAGCCGGGGGACGACGCCTGGGTGGCGCCGCCGAACCCGGCCGGGCCCTCGGGCAGCGGGCCGGACATGCCGGCGTCGCCGACCACGGTGCCGCCCATCATCGGGGCGCCGCCGATCGTCGCGCCGCCGTCGTAGACGGTGCCGCCCATCCCGCCGTGGCCGTGGCCGCCCATGGCGACCTGGTACTGGGTGGGCTGGGCGTTGGCGTCGTTGCCGACGCGGATCGCGTCGACGATGGCCGAGACGCCGGGGAGGTAGCGGGCCCGCTCGATGGCCGCGTCGCGCTGGCCGGCATCGGCGACGGTGCCGGAGAGCGTGACGACGCTGTCCTTGGCCTCGATCGAGACCTGCTGGCCCCAGAGCGCCGGGACGGAGCGCAGGGCCGCGGCCACGGCGTCGGCGGTCTGCTGGTTGGAGGCCCGATCCCCGGCCAGGGCCGGGGACGCCGCGGCGACGATCGCGGCCAGCACGCCCGATGCGATCGAAATCCGTTTCTGCATCGCGATCATGTCCTGTCCATCCTTTCCCGCCGATGGCCGATCGAACACCAGACCGGGCACCTTGCGGGGGCGACGCCCGGTCCGTTCCGCCCGCCGTCCCGGATGGCCGGGTCCCGGCCCCGAGCCGGGCTTCGGGCCCCGAGGAGACCCGCGACCGGGAAGTCCCCCCGGGCCGGATGGTCCGGGGTCTCTCCCTGGCGGGTCGGCTCCGGGCCGACGAGCGAACGCTGGTGCCTTGAATCGGGTCGCGGAGGACCGCGTCGGCGGGAAAAACGCCGGGGCCTGGCGGCCCCGATGAGGATGGGATCGGTCAGTCAAACCTGTCGGGCAGGTCGGCCCGGATCCGGCCCGATCACGAGCCGGGTTGACCCTCCGGCGCCGCCCAGACGGCCGGGGTGTCGGCGGCGTCACGGCCGCCGCCGACGGTCATGCCGATGAGCAGGGTCGTCATCGTCAGCCCGGCGAAGAGCCCGAACTCCGAATCCTGGTTGCCGCTCAGGGCCCCGGCCACGCCGAGGCCCACCACCGCCACCATGAAGGCCCACTGCCCGCGCTCGGACCATCGGGGGGTGGCGAAGAGCCGGGAGAGCACCAGGGCCAGGACGCCGAAGACCTGGAACAGGATGACCAGTAGATCGAAGACGATGCCGGGGCGGGACGAGGTCCAGTCCATGACCACTCCTTCCTTGGGGCGCCGGGGAACGTCGGCCCGGGGCATGCCCGGCCGGGCTCCGAGAACCGATTCCATCGCATCCTGCGTCGGAATGGCAAGAGGTGATGGCCGGGCCTCTTGCAGCCCTGGTGCCAACTGCCAGATTCGGCGGATTCGCTCGCGGTTCAAGGCGAGAACTTGAGGAAAAATGCCCCCGACCCTCGGTTTTTCCCGGAGGCCGGGGGGCAATTCGCTCAAGGCGATCGCGTCATTGTTTCAAACGGCGTGACCGGGAAACTTCGCCGGGGTGCCGCCGCCTTCCCGCGTTGCCTGGCCGTCGAGGCTCGCTCAATTGTTGCCGGAGCCGCCCTGGTTCTTATTCTTGGCCTGCTCCCTCGCCCGGCCGCCGAGCGCCTTGATCTCGGAGATGCCGGACACGTCGAGGACCTTCCAGCCGCTCCGTTCCTTGCGGACGTCGATGGTGCGCAGGAGCGTGCTGCCGAATTCCCCCTCCTTCTGGAGGATGAAGCTGAGCATCCCGACCTCGGTCGCCCGGCCCATCCGGGCGATCTCGAAGCCGTCCATGTTCTCGGCGATGGTGTCGAACTCCTCGGGGGTGAGGCTCATCTCCCGGATCGCCTGGAAGGCCTTGCGGCGGGCGGCGGTCTCGGCCTGCTGGGGGGCCCGCAGGGCGGTGGCCTCCTGGAGGCGCTGGATATCCTTGGCCTCGATCGCGGCGAGGAACGCCTCGACGGCCCCCTGGGGGGACTCGAAGTCGGCGGGCTCGGCCGCGCCTCCGGCTCCCGGGCCGAGCATGCCGGGCTGGCCGCCGAACCCGCCCTCGAAGCCGCCCTGCCCGCCGGGCCCGAATTGCCCGGCCTGGCCGGCCGAGGGGCCTTGCATGCCGTATTCCCCGTACTCGCTGCCCCCCCGGCCGGGCCCGGGTGCCATCCCCGGTGCCATCCCGGGGATCGCCGAGCCGGAGGAGTTGGGGCCCATCATGCCCCCCTGGCCGGCCATCATGGCCATCATGCCCGACGAGCCGGGGTCACCGGGCCTGCCAGGGGGGCCGGAGCCCTGCGAGGGAGCCCCCGAGGAGTCCGATTGACCTCGGGCGGCCCCGGGGTCGTTGGCGGCGTTCGCCGCCGAGAGCATCTCGTTCAACGCGAGGTCGCCGGCGGCGGCCCCGCCGCCGGTCGGCGTGGGGGCGACCGGCGCCGAGGCGCCCCCGGCGACCGGCCCCCCCGATCCGGCCACCGCGGCGGCCGGCCCGCCGATCGGAGTGCCGCCCCGCGGGGCGTTCTCCGCGACCATCCCTCCCGCGGGGCCGGCCGGTGCGAAGCCGGCCGGGGCACCCGGGACGGGGGCGGCCTGGGCCGGTGGGGCGGCCGCCGGGGCCGGGGCGCCGCCGCCGGGGCCGGAGAAGGAGGGATCCCTCATGTCGACGACCGGAGTCTCGTCGCCGCCACCGGAGCCCCCTCCGCAGCCGGCCATCAGCACGGAAAGGGCGACGGCCGGCAGCCCGCCTCGCGTCGCGATGGTGCGTCTCATCGGTGTTCGTCCTCCGGCTCGGGAAGGGGGGAAGGGAGATCGGGAGCCGTCGAGGGACGAGGCCGAAGGAGGGCCCGGTCCCGATCGGTCGCGTGCTCGCCCGATCGATCCATTATGCCGATTGCATGGTCTTGCGGGAAGGGTCGGATCGCCCGTCGTGCCGGGGGGGAAACGCCTTCGGGCGACGTGCCCCGCCCTCTTCCTCTCCGTTACCAGAAGCGATAGGCCCCGGTCGCCAGCACATAGACGCCCAGCGCCAGGTTCGCGACGAGGTGGCTGACGACGCAGGCCGAGACGCTCCTGGTCCGGTGCAACAGCCAGGCCCAGGCCAGGCCGGTCAGCAGGGCGGGCAGCCATTCCGGGTGCACGAGCATGAAGCCGACCGACGTGATCGCCGCGGCCAGCGGCGTGACCGTGCCGATCGGCACGCGTCGGAAGTCGTCGGTATCGATCACCACCCGCATCAGGAACGACCGCCAGAATAGCTCCTCGAAGACCGGCACCAGCGCGACCAGGCCGACCATCCGGACCGCGATGAAGGCCCATCGCGCCGCCGGGGAGAGCACGCTCGGGTCGTACCCCTCCCGAGTCCCCCCCAGGAAGGGCAGGGGGGGGTAAATCCCGTCGAGCCCCACCCAGAGGGCCGTCACCCCCAGCCCGATGCCCACCGCCAGGGCCCACCCCCCCGGCCCCGGCACCGGCCTCAGGTCCCGGAACGCCGACCGTCCGAGCAGCATGATCACCAGGACGATCGCCACCTTGATCGCATAGGCGATCGGATACCACGCCTCCTGGCGGCCTTCCGGGATGTACGCCTCGGCCTGGGTGAGCAGCACGTACGCCAGCATCGGGGACGCATAGGGGAGGAAGGTCCAGAGCGATGCGACCTCGCCTCGGGTATCGTTGGACATCGGTCGACTGGCCTCGGCACGATCGGTCGGGGGATTCTCTGGAGGATCATGCGATGCGATCGGCCGCCGAGCAACACCCGGGCCGACGGCGGTGGACGATTGGTCGGCTCATGATCGGCGTCGCGGTGCTGGGCGTGGTGATGGCCGGGATGATTCGGCTCCGAGGGGCCCCCCTCGAGGTGGTCGTGACGGTGTCGATGTATTTCGGCGCGATCGGCTTCGGGTTCATCCGGGGGCGGAGGCGGGGCGGGAGTGGCGTCTTCGGGAGCGTCACCGCCGGAGGGGTCGTCGGCGTGGCCGCCCCGTTGGCGGCCTCCGTCGTGTTCCAGGGAGGGGGGCCCGTCCGGCTCGACGGCCTCGTCGCGTTGATCTGGCTGGGCGGGCTGTTCGGCATCTCCCTCGGATTCGGGGCCGGCCTGATCCTGGGGGCCTGTGCGTCGGCGATCCACGTGATCCGCCGCGTCTATTCCCGCGTCCCGGCGACGGGCTCGAACTCGACCCAGCGCGTTTGGACGCCGGAGCCGGTGGGAACGACCCAGGTCGCCTGCTCGCCACCCGGGACGACCTCGGCATGCGAGCGGTCGCCGGAGTCGTCGGACCAGGCGAAGGTGACCCGGGTCCAGTCGGGCGAAGGGATCTGGTAAACGAGCTGGGCCTCGCATCGCGCGTAGGGCTTGCCGCCGGTGTTGGAGAAGCGGACGAGCACGGAGGAGGCGTCGTCGGCCCCGATCGGGGCCGATCCCCAGCAGAAGCTCTGCGACCAGAAATCGTCGGGCTCCTCGCCGCGTCGCGGGATGGCCCAGTCGGAGGCGAGCGGGCGCCAGGAGATGCCGCCGTCGGTAGAACAGTCGATCGCGTAGGTGACCTCCGGGTCGGGAGGGTTGCCCGAACGGACGTGGGCCGAGGCGTGCACGGCGACGGCCTTCTCACCACTCGGGGTGGAGAGGGAGAGGGTGGCCCGGGGGGAGTCGAAGCTCCCCGAGACCAGGTGCGTCCGGGCATGCTCGACCACCGGCCCGGCGGAGGTGACGGCGCGGCCCGAGGCGAGGAAGGTCACCGCGCTCCCGTCGTCGGTGAGCCGGGGGAGGACGGAGGAGTTCGCCTGGCAGACGGTCATCCAGGAGAGCCCCGCGTCGGCGAGGGCCTCGGCCCCCGCCCCGAACCGGATCAGGTAGTGCTGACGCCCCTTGACGAGGTCCGTCAGGTCGAGGGCCCCGGCGTCGAGCCGCCCGGCGTCGAGCCAGGTCCGGCCGTCGTCGATCGAGACGGAGACGGGGCAATCGACCCACCCTCGGACGACCAGCCCGTTGCGGCAGCCGTCGTCGAGGACGCCCCAGGGCTCGTCGTCGGGCGGCGAGGCGGCGATGACATAGGGGGTGGAGAAGGAGAAGGTGACGGAGGACTCGTCCTCGGCGACGACCCCCTCTCGGTAGTCCCCGGAGCCGAAGTCGGGGGCGTAGCGGTAGACGGCGTTGGCGAACCGGGCCTGGCCGGGTCGGTAGCCGGAGCCCTCGGGGTTCCGGAAGACGCGGTCGGGCTGGTTGACGAACGTCCGGCTGCGCTCCGGCCCGGGGAGGTCGCCGTTCCGGTCGTTGAGGCCCCAGAAGGCGAAGGTCCGGCCGTCGTCGAGGCCGGGCTCGGGGTAGCGGCGCAGGACCTCGCCGCGTCGGAGGTGGACCATCGGCGGCGCCGAGGCGTAGCCGGCGAGGTACTCGGCCGTGGTGTAGCGGTCGTAGGCCTCCGGGTCGTCGGGGTGCAGGCCCCCCAGGGGCCAGCCCCGCTGGCGGTCGGGGAGGTGGGACGGGTCGGCCAGGGTGTCGAGGTCGGCCCGGATCTCGGGGATCGACAGCAGGCGGCGGCCTTCGGGGTCGAAGACGACGGTGCAGATGTCGTGGTCGAGCAGGGCCCAGCGGCCTCCCCCGTAAGGGCCGCCCGTCAACCAGGCTTCGAAGCTATTGTGGCCCCGGACGCCGACGACCCGCCCCCGGGCGTGGCCGAGCAGCTCCTCGATCTCGGCGCACCACTGGGCGTGAGTCGTGCCGCAGAGGCCGAAGCCGAAGGCGAACAGGCCGGTCCAGTATTCCCGGATCGTCGGGTCCGGGCCGGTGCCGAAGCCGAAGCCCCAGAGGTCGAGGTCCGCAGGCTGGCCGTGCCAGTAGTGCGTGGACCGCCACAGCCAGGAGGCGAGCGAACGATCCTCGTCCGAGCCGGGCGGACGACCCATCAGGCGCTCGAATGCGACGGCTTGCGAGGCGAAAAGCCGGTCGAACGTCGAGCAGGCGAGTTCACCCGGGTACCACGGGTGGTCGGTCGACACCTGGGGATCGCCGACTCCTGCCGTCGCCGTCGAGGTCGCCATGGCGAGGGCCAAGAGGCCGATCATCGCCCGGCCTATCGCGCCGGAGGTCATGCGTGGCTCTCCCGTCGATCGCGTCTCGGAGTCGAGATCGATCATGGGACCGCGCAGGGCGAGGCGTCAAGCGGGCGGGATCGGTCGGCCGTCCGGGCAGCACATGGGGCGACGGAGGGATCGGGGTGAGTGCAGCAGTAGCAGTCCCCCTCACCCGGCCCCGGCGACCCACTCCGCCGCAGATGGGGGCGGGCGTGGGGTGCGGGGCCCTTCGTGTCGTCCGAGGCTCCCTCACCCGGGCCCCGCCCATCCGCCCTCCCGAAGACGGGGGAGCGGGTGGGCGGGGAGAGGAGATCAGCGCCGAGTGCGGCGGGCCTGGGAGGCGAGGATCGCGTCGACCGCGGCCGGGGCGATCTGGCTGAGGTCGACGAAGGGAGGGGTGCGGAGGGCGGATCGGACCCGACCGAAGGGGTCGATTCCCTCGAGCCGGCGGATCAGCGCCAGCCCGTCTCCGCCCCGCTGGCGGACGACCTGGCCCCGGAGGACCGTCCGGCCGGGGACGGCGTCGAGGACCCGGACGACGTCGCCGGTGCCGGGGGCACCCCGGGTGACCTCGACCACGCCGCCGCCGGTGGCGGCGTAGGTGATCAGGTCGCCGTCGGTGTCCCGGTAGCTGAAGCGGCCGGAGGCCCGGACCAGGGACGTCGAGAAGTTGCCCCCGGCCACGCCGTCCCCGTCGCCGTCGAGCAGGCTGCCCGAGGCGTCGGTGAGTCCGCCGGCAAGGCCGTTGACGGCCACGGTGAGGAACTCCCCCTGGGGGACCGCCGAGGCGAGCGAGAGGGCCACGGCCAGCCCGTCGTCCGACCGGCCCACCCCGGCGATCGGGATCGAGCGGTCGTCGGCGGTGCCGAGCACCCCGTCCCGTCCGTGGGCGACCGCGACGTAGTTGCCCGGGGAGAGGGCCGACTCCGGGGCCATCGCCTTGTTGAAGAAGATGGCCACGGTCGAGATCGACCCGCCGAAGCCGATCGATCGGACGTCGGTCACGAAAGGCACGATCGGGTCGGGGTCGTTGTCCCGGATGAGCACGACCGCCGAGCCGGGGTCGCCGATCGCCGCGTTCCCCTCGGGGTAGCCGAGGAAGACGCCGAAGGCGCGGTCGCCGTCGAAGTCATCGTTGTCGAGGATCGGGATCTCGACGGTCTTCGAGGTCTCGCCGGGGGCGAAGGTCAGCCGGACGGCGATCGATTCGTAATCGGTCCCCGCGACGGCGTTGCCGACGGCCGTGGCCACGCCGATGCTCGCCGCGTCGAAGGCGCCGCCCGCCCGGATGACGGTCAGGCGGGCCACCCCGGCCGCCTCGTCGACGACGATCGACGAGGTGTCGAACTGGAAGACTCCCTGGGGGGCGGCCTCGTCGTCGGTGATCGTCAGGATCGCCCGGCCGATGGCCCCGAGGGAGGCGCCGTCCCCGGGGGTCAGCTCGAGGATCACGGTCTGGGGGCCGACGAAGCCCGGCGTGTCGATCAGGTCGACGGTGAAGGTCTTCACCGTCTCCCCGGGGCCGAACTCCAGGGTGCCGGAGGCCGGCTGGTAGCGCTCGCCCGGCCGGGCGGTGCCGGGGACGGTGGCATAGGAGACGGAGGCCGGGCCCGATCCGCCGCTCCGGGTCACGGTGATCGTCGCCCGGCCGTCGGCCTCGGAGACGGTGTAGCCGGCCATGGAGAACTCGAAGGAGCCGGCGGGCGGCGACTCGTCATCGACGATCGTGATGCGGGCCTGGCTCGGCGTCCCGGCCGCGGCGCCGGTCCCCTGACCGAGGCTGACGAGGAAGTCGCGGTTGCCGTCGACCTCGGCATTGTCGATCACCGGGACGACGATCGTCTTCTCCGTCTCCCCGCTCAGGAAGGTCAGCATGCCGCTGACGGGGGTGAAGTCCTCCCCGGGGACGGCGGAGCCGGGGGCGGTGGAGTAGGGGATCGAGACGACCCCGTCGATGCCCCCGGTCCGCCGGACGACGATCTTGGCCTCGCCGCCGTTCTCCTGGACGGTCGAGCTCGCCTGGGAGAACTGCAGGAACTGGGGCTGGGCGGGCACCGGGTCGTCGTCGAAGATCGTCAGCGTGGCCAGGGACGGGACGCCGACGATCCCCGTGCCGGTGGCATTGCTCAGGCCGAGGCGGACGGTCCGGTTGGCGTCGACGACCTCGTTGTTGAGGATCGGGATGGTGAAGGTCTTCGTCAGCTCGTTGGGGCCGAAGGTGAGGGTGCCGGAGGAGGCGACGTAGTCGTCGCCGGCGGTGGCCGTGTCGTCGAAGGTCTGGTAATCGACGCTGACAGTGCCGGCCGCATTGTTGGAGCGGACCACCTCGATCGTGGCGAGGTCGCCGGACTCGGAGATGGAGTAATTGCGGGTCCGGAAGTTGAGGACCGAGGTGTCGGGGCTCAGCGTGACCTGGGTGATGGTCGTGGCCGAGTTGTTGCCGGGCTGGGTGTCGTCGGCGTTGGCCACGCTGAACTGGGAGACCAGCAGTTCCGGAAGGCTCGGCACCACGTCCAGGGTGATCGAGAGGCTTGAGAAGTCCCCCAGTTGGGGGATGATGATCGTCAGGTCATTGCCCGATCGGATGACCTGGGCGTTGGCGACCGGCGGGATCGAGAGGTCGGTGTCGTCGAATTGGACCGAGTCGGGCAGCGAGATCGACAGGATCACGTTCGAGGCCGCGAAGAACCGGTTGTCGAGCGTGATGTCGTACGTCAGCACCTCGCCCGTTCGCAGCGGATCCGGGGTGTCATTCACGCTCAGGGCGACATCGACGAACCGGAAGAACCCATCCTGGACCTCGACGGCGGCCGAGAACTCGGAGGTGTCGCCCGTCGGAGAGGTGGCGGTCGCGGTGATGAAGCTCCCCACCGAGGCCGGCGGGTTGAAGTCGAGGCTGTACAGGAACAGCCCGTTGGCATCGGTCGTGATGGTCGTCTCGCCTAGGAGCCGACGGCCCTCGCCGAAGCCGCTGACGTCCGCGGCGATATTCTCGAAGAACTGGAGGGTGAAGACGGTGTTCGGGGTGCTCTGCAAGAGCCCCTGGATGTTCGTCTCGGTGCTGTTGGAGAATGCGCCGAAGAGGACGGGGTAGTTCTGGAGGCCGTTCGGCCCGGTGTCGGCGTCGAAATCGTCATTCGGAGTCTGGCCGTCGCCCCCCAGGTCGATCCCCAGCCCGGCGTTGTCGACGATCCGGTTGGTGAGGATCGTGTTGCCCGTGCCCGCCTCGACCGTGACGCCGTTGAACTGGGAGTCCGTGCCGCCGTTGTTGGCGATGAGGTTGCCGGCGCCGGCGAAGTTGCCGCCGATGGTGTTATCGTTCGCCCCGTCGATGAAGACGCCGTGATTGAGATTACCCAGGTCGGAGGTCCCGTCGGCGGCGACGCCGATCAGGTTGCCCTGGATCACGTTGTTGTTCGATCCGGGGATCATCGCCACGCCGCTGAGGGAGTTGCCCGAGATCACATTCCTCGTGGCCGTGGTCGTGCCGCCGATCGTATTCGCCGAGGCGCCGCTGAGCAGCAGCCCCTGTCCCTCATTGGGGATGGCCCGGCCACCGGCCCGGTCCATGCCGATGTAAGTGTTCGTGACGACGTTCCCGGAGGCGTCGACCCCCAGGAACTGGATGCCGTCGCCGCTGTTGCCGGAGCTGAGCACCCGGCCCGAGTTGCCGACGCCGCCGATGGTGTTGTTGGCCGAGCCGATGAACAGCCCCGGGCCCGTGTTGCCCAGGTCGTTGTTGCCCGCGACGTCGGTCCCCAGGTGGACCGACTCGACGAGGTTGCCGCCCCGGGAGCTGATCCGGATGCCGGCGCCGCTGAAGCGGTTGATCGCCAGCCCCCGGACGACGGAACTGCCCGCCGAGAGCCTCAGGCCGTCCCCGCTGACGTTCTGGCCGCTGAGTTCGATGCTCGGCAGGCCGGTGCCCACGGCCACCGACCCGGAGATCGTCACCGGGTCGACGATCTCCGGCAGTTGCCCGTCGGCCTGATCCAGGACGATCGTCCGCTGGCCGGTCGGGAGGTTGAAATCGATCAGGTCGGCGCCGGCGGCGGCGTTGGCGTCGACGATCGCCTGCCGGAGCGTCCCCGTCCCCGAGCTGGCGTTGCTCGTGACGGTGAAGGTCGCCAGCAGCTGCTTCTGCTCCAGCGCCTCGACCGAAGGACGACTCTTTGAAACTCGGGGCCGGAGCCCCGCGCGGCGACGGCCAAGGGGGAGGCTGCTCATGGTCCTCTCCGGGGAGCGTACGGTTTGCGATCAACACGCCCTGGCCACAGGGGCTCCGCCGGGCCGGCGGCCTCGAACCAGGACCATCATACCCTCTCTATCGTCATCCGGTCGGGCGAAGTCCAACCCCGGGCCCCCGACGACGAGTGCAATGGTGCATGATATCGTAATCGGGTTCGTCCGGTCAAGTGGCTCGCCCCGCAGAAGCCGGTCCTGGCGGGTATGTCGGCCGGGCGGGCTGGGGGTCGACGGCTATGATAAGATGATGAGGGTCGGGGGAGGGGCAGGGGACGAGACTCCGCCGACTGGCCCTTGAGAGTCCCGCGGAGCGACGCTCGTGCCCGAGCCGATGATCGGCCGCCCGGCCCCGGAGTTCGACCTGGCGAGCGTGTCGGCCGATCGGGGGGAGGGGCGGTCCCGGTCGGTCGACTTCCGGGGGAGGTGGCTGGCGCTGGTCTTCTACCCGAGGGACTTCTCGCTGGTCTGCCCGACCGAGCTGACGGCGCTGGCCGATCGGATCGACGAGTTCGAGGCCATCGGCTGCGGCGTGCTCGGCGTCAGCTGCGACCCGCTGGACTCGCACCGCCAGTGGATGCGGGTCGATCCGACGGAGGGGGGACTGGGACGGCTCCCCTTCCCGCTGGCCAGCGACGAGGACGGTCGGGTGAGCCGGGCCTTCGGGGTCTACCAGGATCCCCCGGGGGTCTCCCTGAGGGGGCTGTTCCTGATCGACCCGGCGGGGCTCGTGCAGTACCAGGTGGTGCACAGCATGGGGGTCGGCCGGAGGGCGGACGAGGTGCTCCGGGTCCTCGGGGCGCTGACCAGCGGCGGGATGTGCGCCTCGGGCTGGGGGCCGGGGGACGCGACGATCGACCCGACCAAGATCCTCGGCCCCGGCCGGGTGGTGGCCCACTACCGGATCGATCGCAAGCTGGGATCGGGGACCTTCGCGGCCGTCTTCCTGGCCCGGGACGAGACCCTCAAGCGCCCGGTCGCCCTGAAGGTGCTGCGCCCGAGGCCCGGCGCCCGGCCCCGGGCCCTGCTCGACGAGGCCCGGGCCGCGGCGGCCCTGAACCACCCGAACATCTGCACCGTCTACGCGGTGGATGACAGCGAGGGGCTGCCGATCATCGCCATGGAGTACGTGGCCGGCCCCCGCCTGGACCACCTGATCGCCTCGGGGGGCCTGACGGTCGGACGGTCGGTCGGGATCGCCCGGCAGGTCGCCTCGGGGATGGCGGCGGCCCACGAGGCGGGGGTGGTCCACGGCGACTTGAAGCCGCAGAACATCCTGGTCGACGTCGGCGACCTCGCCAAGATCGTCGACTTCGGCCTCGCCCACCGGGTCGGCGCCCCCGACGACCCCTTCGAGACGATCGACAGCCGGGATCTCTCCTCGGCCGGCATCACCGGCACCCCCGGGTACATGGCCCCCGAGCAGACCCGCGGGGAGCCGTCCTCGCCCGCCTCCGACGTCTTCGCGATGGGGTCGATCCTCTTCGAGCTGCTCACCGGCCATCGCGCCATCGGCGCCGGCAACGTCCTCCAGGTCTTCGAGCAGATCCGGAACACCCGGCCCAGGGCGCCGGCCGAGCAGGTGCCGGCCCCCTTCTCCCCGATCATCCGCGGGGCACTCGAGCCGGAGCCCGACCGCAGGGCGATCACCATGAGGGAGATCGCCGACCTCCTGGCGGACGCCCCCGGTTCGACGGGAACCCGCTGAGGCCGGCCGAGTCGATCGGCCTTCCGGCGAACCCGGCCCGGCCCGGAATCCTCCGGAATCCAGACGACGGGCTCCCGCGCCCCACCCGATCGGTCCGGGCGACCCCCGATTCATCCCGAGGAACTCCGCGATGGGACAGCGAATAGTCCAAGTCGACGCCTTCGCCGATCGACCCTTCTCCGGCAACCCGGCGGCCGTCTGCGTGCTCCGGTCCCCGGCGGACGAGGGTTGGATGCGGGCGGTCGCCCGGGAGATGAACCTCTCGGAGACGGCGTTCCTGCATCCCGAGCCCCGGCCCGATGAGCCGGACTCCTACCGGCTCCGGTGGTTCACGCCGACCGTCGAGGTCGACCTCTGCGGCCATGCCACCCTGGCCGCCGCCCACGTCCTCTGGGAGGACGGCCACCGGCCCGAGGGGGAGCCGATCACCTTCTCGACCCGATCGGGGAGGCTCCGGGCACGGCGCCCGGGGGGCCTCATCGCGCTGGACTTCCCCTCGGAGCCGGTCGCCGAGCGGGAGCCCCCCCGGGGGCTGGTCGAGGCGATCGGCCTGGTCCCCCGGTTCGTCGGCGGGAACCGGATGGACGTGCTGGTCCAGGTCGACACCGAGGAGGAGGTCCTCGGCCTCTCCCCCGATTTCGGCCGGCTCCGAGCGATCCCGACCCGAGGGGTGATCGTCACCGCCCGGTCCGACCGCCCCGGCGTCGACTTCGTCTCCCGGTTCTTCGCCCCCGCCGCCGGGGTCGATGAGGATCCGGTCACGGGCTCCGCCCACTGCGCCCTCGCCCCATTCTGGAGCGAACGCCTCGGCCTCGGCACCATGACCGGCGAGCAGGTCTCCGCCCGTCGGGGGACGGTCCGGGTCCGGGTGCTCGGCGACCGGGTCGAGCTGGCGGGGTCGGCCGTGACCGTCCTGCGGGGTGAGCTCGCCTGACCGTCGAGGGCCCCTCGGCCCGGCCGGTTCGTGCGGTTGCAATCCCGGGGGTGCCTCGTATCATCGAAGGCCCCGACCCTCCCCCGCGGGCCCACCACCGGAGCCGTGCCGTGCCGACGATCCCAGCCGACGCCCTGACCGAGTTCACCGTCCGGATCTTCGAGGCCGCCGGGGTGCCGACGGGGGAGTCGAGGGTGGTGGCCGATGGGCTCGTCGGCGCCAATCTCCGGGGGCACGATTCGCACGGGGTGATGCGGGTGCCGCAGTACGTCGGCTTCGTCAAGGACGGCATCTACAAGCCGGGCGTCCCGCTGCGGATCGAGGTGGAAGGGCCGGCGATGATCGTCGCCGACGGCCAGTGGGGCTTCGGCCAGGTGCAGGCGCATCGCATGCTCGACCACCTGATCCCCAAGGCCCAGTCGATGGGGATCGCCGCCGGGGCCGCCCGGGACTGCGGCCACGTCGGCCGCCTCGGGGAGTACGCCGAGCGGGCGGCCGAGCTGGGCATGGTCCTGCTGGCGACGGTGAACAATAACGGCGCCGGACAGCGCGTGGCGCCCCCGGGAGGGGTCGCCCCGAGGCTGGGGACCAATCCCCTCTGCGCCGCCGTGCCGACCGACGACGGCCCCGTCGTGCTCGACTTCGGCACGAGCGTCGCCGCCGAGGGGAAGGTCCGGGTCTACCACATCAACAATCAGCCCGTGCCCGAGGGCTGGCTGCTCGACCACGAGGGCAGGCCGACGACCGACCCGGGCGTCCTCTATTCTAAGCCTTCGGGGTCGATCCTCCCGATGGGTGGCGCGCAGGCGTACAAGGGGTTCGGCCTAGCGCTGGTGCTGGACATGCTCGCCGGCGGGCTCTCCGGGGGCCGGGCCTGCCACGAGGGGGCCCCGCCGGCCCGGGGCAACAACCTGCTGTTCCTGCTGCTCGACCCCGTCCGGTTCTCCGGCAGCGCGGCCATGCTCCGGGAGTCGACCGGCGTCGTCCGGTTCGTCCGGCAGACGCCGACGGCCGAGGGGGTAGAGGCGATCACCCTGCCCGGCGACCCCGAACGCAAGGCGCTCGACGCCCGATCCCGGGGAGGCATCCCGCTCTCCGAGGGGCATTGGGGCAAGCTCGTCGAACTGGCCAACGAACTCGGGGTCGAGGTGCCGGCGGTCGAGGCCGGCTGACCGATCGCCGGGGGCGTCGGTCAGGGCCGGGCCAGTTCCTCGTCGATGACCTCGATGAGCCGATCGTCGGCGATCTGCCCCCGGGCTGAGGTCAGTCGACGCCGCCAGGAGGCACGCCGATCGGTCTGGTCCTTGGCAGGGCGGACGCGATCGGCGAGCGATCGGAGCATCGCAGCCGGCGGGGACGACCCGGCGACCTCGGACCAGATCGAGGCGGCTTGCTCCCATTCGCCGGCGTCGAGGGCCCGCTGGAGCGAGACGACCCGGGCGGTCTCCAGCCAGCGTCGGGCGGCGGGGGAGAGGGAGTCGGGGGGGCGTCGGCCGAAGTCGGCCCGGAGGTCGTCCAGCCGGTCTCGGAGGAACAAAGCGTCGGCGAGCAGCAGGTCGCGATACGCCCGGATCGGGCCGTCCATCGAGGCCGGGTCGACCGCCCGGAGGGCGTCGATCACCGCGTCGGGGGCCGGTTCGCCGCGACGCGAGGCGTCGATGGACACCCGGAGGGCCCAGCTCAGCACGGCGAACGGGTCCTTGGGGTCTGCGGGGGCCCCGGGGGCGTCGTAGACGGGCCAGTCGGCCAGGGGTTCCCAGCGGGGGAGCCGCCGACCGGGAGGGTCCGGGTCGAGGCGGAACAGGGGATCGCCGAGGTAGGCGAGCCGCCAACTGTTGCCGAACGCGGTCAGCTCCTCGGGCAGCATTCGGGCCGCGGCCCCGAACGGGATCCCCCTGAGAAGCAGGTTGACCACCAGCTCGGGGGTCCGGAACGCCGACAGGAACGGCTCGTGGACCGACCCGAAATAGAGGTAGGCCCCGTTGGCGAGCCATCGGCCGGCGATGGTCCCGGCGTCCCCGGGGTCGGCGGCCGAGTGGCTGTGCACCTTGTACACGGCCGCCGGCTCGGTGATCGGCACGTCCCAGGTCCTCCCCGGGGTCGGGCCGCCGAGGTTGAAGTCGGAGGCGTTCCCCGATGAGTTGATCAGCACCAACCCGGCCCGGTTGACGGGGTCGAATCCGGAGTGCCATCCCGAGAGGTCGGACTGGCCCCGGTCCCGCCGGGAGACCTCCATCAGGCCATCCAGCCGATCGGCGGCCGGGGACTGCCGATAGTCCCCGAACGGGGGGCCGGCGCCGTCCCCGTAGGCGTTGATCAGGGTCGCACGCTCGGGCCTCAGGAACAGGCTGCACATCGCCGCGTAGGCCGACCGCACCTCGTCCCCCGTCAGCCGGCCGGCGAAGGCCCATCGGATCCGGACCGAGTCGGGCCGGGGGAGGTCCAGGTGCCGGCCGATCAGGTCGTCGAAGGCCGCCGGGCCGGGCCCGGCGACCGGGGGGAGGTCGGTCCCCTCCCGCGGCAGCCCCTCGCCCTGGTAGCGGTAGGGGTAGTCGAGCGCCAGGGTGATGAAGTCGCAGTCGTCTCCCAGCAAGTCGTGGTTCGGCGCCGTCGAGGAGAGGGTCGCACGGAGCTGGCGGGCGAGCTTCTGGGCGTCGGCGTCGCTCAACAGCTCGTCGAATTTCCGACCCGGCTCCCATCGGATCAGCGGCTGGAACCGGCCGGCCGCCAGCGCCACGGCGCCGGGAAGCGACGGGGAGGCCGGGTTGGACACTACCACGCCCGGAGGCGTCCGCCCGAGTTCCCTCGGGAAGCGGTCGCCGGCGGGGCCCGAATCGTCGGTCGCAGTCCAGGAGCGGCCGACGGCGGTGATCGCGGCCGACCAGAGTCCGTCCCCCTGTGACGGCCGTCCCCGGTCCGGGAACCGGACGACCCGGGAGGGCCGGAAGGCCCGGAGGAACTTCGAGGTGTATTCGACGTCCTCGATCAGGACCGGGAACCAGTGGGATTCGTCCCAGGTGGCGATTGCCCGGTAGAAGGTGGCGGCATCCGGGACGAGGCAGGCGACGTCGACGACCTCCCTCCGGGGGCCCGTACGCAGCTCCCAGCTGGCCGAGGCCTCCCGGAGCCTCCTGAGCCGGGCGTCCTCCAGCGATCGGGCCGGGAGGTATGCCCCCCGGTCCTGAGTCCCCGGCGCCGGGCCGACGAGCAGGGCGAGCAGCAGGGCCGCCAGCAACGCCCGAGCCTTCCGGTTGCATCGGTCGATGGGCATCAGACTCCTCCGAGGGGGCCGGTCGGGGCCTCGGCATCGCGGCGTCGATCGGGCGACCCGGGGGAATCATACCTCGGCCGGGCGATTCTTCCTCCCCTCCCATCATGAGCGATCGGCGGTCCGGGGGCGACCCTCGCCCGATCGCCATAGTGGCCGACCGGCGGAACCGTTACACTGGAAGGGTTCAACGCGAGACTCCCCCCCCACCGTCGTGCGACAGGCGAGGTACCGAGATCGATGAAGAAGCGCGGCATCCTCAATCCGGCGATCTGCTCGCTGCTGGCCGAGCTGGGCCACCTGGACGAGCTGCTCATCGTCGACGCCGGATACCCGCTGCCGCCGGACGGTCACGTCATCGACCTGACCCTGACGCCCGGCATCCCCCGATTCCTCGACGTCCTGAAGGCGATCGCCGAGGAGCTGGTGATCGAGGCGGTGACGGTACCCGCCGAGATCCACGACTACAGCCCCGAGATGTACCAGAAGGTCATCGACCTGCTGGGCAGCGACATCGACGTCGACGAGGAGCCGCTGCACGAGTTCAAGGAGAAGGGGCTCGACGCCAAGGGGATCATCCGGACCGGCGAGTTCACCCCCTACGCCAGCGTCCGGGTCCTCTGCGGCAGCCCCTTCTGACCCCCGACCCGAGGGCGGGCCGGGGTAGACCGCCGGCCGGCGACCCGGTATAAGCTGGGGTCGCACCAGGGACGGACCGCCCGAGGGGCCGGACAGTCGCCGATCGCACCCGGGCAGGACGCCGGGGCGGGCGGGGTCGGGTCGACCCCGGACCCCGGGCTCGACCCCCGGCCCGGACCTCGCTCGCAAGGATGCGCACCGATGGATCGGTCCTACGTCTTCGCCTCGGCCGCCGTGATCGTGACGCTGGCCGCCGCCCGGATCTTCCGCCGGGATTTCGACCCGTTCGCGCCGATCTGGCTGTTCCTGACCGGCTTCGCCCACGTCTACATCCTCCAGGCGCTGAGCTTCCGGGACTGGGCGCTCTCGGTCCGGGGCATCGACGTGGTGACGGCGGCCAACGCCCGGGCCTTCTGGGCGCTGCTGCTGTTCCTGGCCGTCTACTACAGCGGCGTCGGCCGGACGATCGCCCGGTCGATCCCCCGCCCGCCGAGGACCTGGGCCGACGCGCCGCTGGTGCTGATCACGCCGATCATGGTGGCCTGGGGCCTGGCCAGCATGGCCCTGGTCCTCCAGCGATTCGGCGGGGCGGACCCCACCGAGGTCGGCGCCTGGACCCGATTGATGCTGCAATTCCCGACGATGCAGTTGGTCGCCGGCGTCCTGCTGATCGTCACCGGCCGTCAGCCGCACCGCCCCCGCCCGGCCATCACGGCGGCCGGCCTGGCGCTGACGCTGCTCTACACGCTCGTCTGGATGTACCTGGGCAAGCGGTCGCACTCCCTCTTCGGCGTGCTGACCGCCCTCTGCGCCTGGTACGTGCCCCGGTTCAAGCGCCCGTCGCTGGCGACGCTGGCCGTGGCGGCGTTCGTCGGCTGCCTGGTGGTGGCCCTGTCAATCAGCTGGCGGATCCACAAGAACCGGGGGAATGACGCCTCGGTCGACTCCTTCATCGCCTTCGCCTCGGGATTCGACCCGACCGAGATCCTCGTCAGCCTGAGCGTCGAGGACGACGAGCAGCGCAAGCACGCCCAGACCCGAGAGATGCTGACCCGGGAGACGACCGAATACGGCGGCTACCTGCTGATGCTCGACACCGTCCCGCACAAGTCGCCCCACGACTACGGGTCGAGCTACATCCGCGTCGTCTCGACCTACATCCCCCGGGTGATCTGGAACGAGAAGCCCCTCTTCGGCCGGGAACGGTGGACCGCCGCCTGGATCGCCGGCTCGGAATTCCGCCGGGATGAGGAGTTCACCGGCCCGGCCATCGGCATCCTCGGCGCGGCGCAACTCAATGGAGGCGCGATCGCCACCGCGCTGGTGATGGCCGTCGTCGCGCTGGTGATCCGTACCGGCTACGACTACTTCCGATACCACGCCCACCTGCCCTGGGCCCAGGCCTGGTGGGCCTCGACGTACTTCAACGCCTGGCTGATGACGGTCAACGACGACCCGGCTGTCTGGTTCTACTACCTGTACGGCCACATGATCCTGCCGCCCTTGATCCTGCTCTGGATCCTCAACCGGCTGGGCGAATCGCCGTCCTGATCGCCCGGCCCGGGATCGGCAGGGCGATCGACGACTCGGGCGAGTCGGATCGGGGCCGTCAGCGTCCGCCGATCGTCGGCGAGGCGAACCCGCGGCGGCCGAGGCCGGCGAGGGAGGAGACGACCTGGGGCAGGGCGGCCAAGTGCAGGTGGATCAGGCTGCCGACGGCATTGCGACGGTAGGCCACGTCCCGCTCGGCGGTCAGGTAGCCGGACTGGGCCGGGCAGTCCCCGGGTTCGGGGGCGGGCCGCAGGTGCCAACGGTTGGAGTGGTAGCCTCGGACCACCGTGCCCCCGGGCCCGAGGAGCCCCGACCGACAGAGGGTCCGGTAGACGGGTGCCGGCGGCTCGGGGTCGGGCCGGAGCGCCGCGTCGAACGGGAAGAGGCCGACGCCGGGCACGTCCCGGTCTCCCAGCTTCATGAAGCGGCCGAGATAGGCACAGCCGCCCCCCTCGGCGTAGAGCGGCTTCCCCCGGCAGACCCAGGACCGCAGCGCGGCGATCAGGCAGGCGTTGGCCGACAGTTCCTCGGCGAAGCGATCGGGGAAGCCGCAGCCGATCATGACCAGGTCGACCCCCGGCGGCAGGTCGCCGTCGGACAGGGGAGAGAACTCGACCAACTCGGCGCCGAGCGTCTCGAGCAGCTCCAGCGTATCGGGGAAGTAGTCGCCGAAGGCGTCGTCGTGGGCGTAGGCGACCTTGAACGGCAGGCCGATGGGCGGCAGTGCGGCCGGGTCCGACGGCGGCATGGGACGGCTGGACGCCAGCTCGAGCATCGCGTCGAGGTCGGAGAAGCGGCCGAGGCTCCTCGCGAGGGCCGAGGCCAGCCGGGGGTCGAGTGCCTGGTCCCGACGGGCCACCCGCAGCGCCTCCCGGGCCGAAGGCAGGGCCTCCAGGGCGCCGAGCACCGGGCGATCGAGCACCAGCTCGACCATCCTCCGCATCGAGGCGAACTCGCGGCGGTCCTCCAGGCCGTCCAGCACGATCCCGTCCACCCCCCGGACCAGGTGAGGCAGGTGGAACGCGTCGAGCCGGTCGCAGGGGACGGCCGCGATGATCGGCGCGTCGATCGCGTCGGCCAGCGGCAGCAACGCCCCGGGCCGACCGCAGGTGGAGACGCAGAGATCCTCGTAGCTCGGCCCGCCGGCCGGGGCCGGGATCTCCTCGATGGCCCCCTCGACGACCGCCAGGTCCGCCGACCGGGCGCCCCGATCGAAGACCGACCGGCACACCTCCGGCGTCATCAGCCAGGCGTCCAAATGCCGGCCCGGCAGGCCGGTCAGGCCACCGATCGCCCGGGTGCCGATCGGGCAGGCCCAGGACCGGAAGTGCTGGACCCGCACCCCCTTCTCGGCCATCGCGGCGAGCAAGGCGATCCCCACGGGGGCCGGGTCCGGTCCGGAACCGGGGATTGCCAGGGCCAGCCGAGCCGTGGGTGGACTCATCGTGCATGCGCACCGGGGACGCCGACCGGTTCGGACGCCCGCTCGATCGGACGCCCCCCGGATCGGACACGGGCCTTGTTATCGTCAGGACAGGGTCGATCCACCAGAAGATGGCCGGGGCCCCTCAGCGGGGTGCCCGATCACTCAAAATGATAGGGGGTTCTCATACCCGGTCAAGACGGCGGCCTCGACCCAATTTTTCGCGCAATCACTCATCGGTCGCGTTCGGGCCCGCCGGGGGAGGCACCTGGGGGGCGGGGGCGGGGGGGACGGGCGGGACGGAGGCGGAGGGGGAACCCGGGGATTGGTCGGCGTAGAAGGCCTCGCAGAGTGCCCCCAGGAGCCGGGCCGACGACAGGCCGGTGACGCCCCGGTCGGCGGCGCCGGTGCTGGGGACGAGGTTGACGAAGTAGGCGAAGGCGAGGTCGCGGCCCGAGGCCGTCTCCATGTAGCCGGCCAGCGACTTGCAGAGCAGCACCGGCCTGCCGGTCGTCGCGTCCACCGACCAGGACGTGCCGGAGTGGGCCCGGGCGTGACCCCGGGCGGGGCTGTCGGCGGCGACCACGTCGAGCGTCGTCCCCTCCCGGCCGATCACGGGCAAGGCGGCCTCGAAGGCCGGGCCCCCGGGGCGGGTGTCCATGGCGCGGAGCAGGGCGACGACGGCCCGGGGGGAGACGAGGTCGGACCGGTGCGTCCCGGCGCCGTCGGCCAGGCTGATCCCGCCGGCGGGCAAGCCGAGCCGCTCGTGGATCGCCCCCTGGCGTCGGAGCCCTTCGGCCAGGGATCGCTGCCCCTCGGCGGCGGCCAGCAGCAGGGGGAGCGACCCCGCGTGCAGGTGGTGGCCGACCTTGAGGATCATCCGGACGTACTCCCGGAGCGGGGGGGAGGTGTATTGCGCCACCCTCGGCAACTGGGCCACCACCGGGGAGGACGGCAGGCGATCCCCGGGGTTCTCCCCCAGCGGGGAGGCGTCGACCCGGACCCCCCGGGCCCGGAGTTGCTCGACGAACAGGGCCCGGGCGAAGTCCCCCGGCTGCTCGACCTCGTAGACCCGGACCACCGGCGGGTGGCCCACCGGGATCTGTCCCCGGACCGAGAACCGCCGGGTCCCCTCACGGACCACCTCGATCCGGGGCGGCTGCCCCTCGGGCACGGTCTCGACCCGTGACTCGGCGGCGTAGAAGTCCGAGGGCGGCACGGTGACCACCCCGGCCGGCTTGCCCGGCTCGGCGGCGGGGGTGACGACCACGTCGACGAGGTTGTCGTTCACCGCGATCGGCACGATCCGGGAGGGCACGGCCCCCTCGACCGGCGTCGGCTCGAAGAGTCGGTCGTCGACGATCACCTCGCCGGAGACGGCCGAGATGCCGGCGGCCTTGACCTCGCGGGCCAGGTGGTCCAGGCCGGCCAGCGGGTCGGCCTCGACGAGTGCGGCCCCCTGGGTCGAGCCGGCCCGGGTGTGGTCGACGTCCCGGTAGAGCAGCGAGCCGTCCTTGGGGCTGGTCCGGCCGCCGAGGCTGGGGTCCCCGACGGCGACCAGGATGAGGTCGCCGTCGAGGGTGCCGCCCGGCCCCACCTCCCCCCGGCGGTGGACGGGGGTCTGGAATCGGTGGTCGACCCCCAATGCCTCCAGGGCCGAGGCGGCGGGGAAGAGCTGGGCGACCTCGGCGGGGATGAACAGGCGATCGGCCTCGTGCTCGAAGAGGACCTCGCCCGAACTCCGATCGACGACGAGGACGCCCCAGTGCCCGGCCTCGAAGCCGGGGGTCGCGATGATCTCCGCGACCCGGTCGGCGATCGGTCCCGACGACCCGTCGTCCCCCGCCCAGGCCGGGATCGACGCCGCCAGGAGCCAGCCGATGCAGGACCCGCACGCCCCGACCTTGCGTCGCATGTCGCCCCCTCCCCTGGTCGTCGATCGGAGCCCGGCGAGGTCCCCCCATCCCCGGCGGCCTCGGCCCCATCTTACCCGCGACGCCCGGATGGGGGAGCCCGATCCGGCCCGATTTCGACCGGGACCGCGGCCGGGAGGCCGGCCCATCCCGCGACCGGCACCCACGGGTCGCATCGGACCGGCGGGGCCGATCGACGCGGGCCGGCCGGGTGGGCCGCTTGACCGGGGTGGGATTTTTCCGATAGAAGTGACTCGAATTCGAGGCCGTCCGGCCGGCGACGCCCCCGTGAGGGCGGGGGCCGGGGGCGGCGGACGTCTGGATCGAGCGCGATCGATCGGGAGGATGGACGAGATGGCGACCACCGGGGCAGGAGCGACGCCGATCACCGTGGCCCACGGAGACGGGATCGGGCCCGAGATCATGGAGGCGACGCTGGCGATCCTGCAGGAGGCCGGCGCCCGGCTGGAGATCGAGACGATCCAGATCGGCGAGGCGGTCTACAAGTCCGGCCACACGTCCGGCATCACCCCCGACGCCTGGGATTCCCTCCGGCGCACCAAGGTCTTCCTCAAGGCCCCCATCACCACCCCCCAGGGCGGCGGCTTCAAGAGCCTCAACGTCACCGTCCGCAAGACCCTGGGCCTGTACGCCAACATCCGCCCCTGCGTCGCCTACGCGCCGTACGTGCGGACCAAGCACCCGGGGATGGACGTGGTCATCGTCCGGGAGAATGAGGAGGATCTCTACGCCGGGATCGAGCATCGCCAGACCGACCAGGTGATGCAGTGCCTCAAGCTCATCAGCCGACCCGGCTGCGAGAAGATCGTCCGCTACGCGTTCGATTACGCGGTGAAGAACAACCGGAAGAAGGTCACCTGCTTCACCAAAGACAACATCATGAAGCTGACCGACGGGCTGTTCCACAAGGTCTTCGACGAGATCGCGGCGGAATATCCGTCCATCGAGAACGAGCACTGGATCATCGACATCGGCGCCGCCAAGATGGCCGACACGCCCGGCGCCTTCGACGTGATCGTCATGCCGAACCTCTACGGCGACGTGCTCTCCGACGTGGCCGCCCAGATCGCCGGCTCGGTCGGCCTGGCCGGCTCGGCGAACATCGGCGACCACTGCGCCATGTTCGAGGCGATCCACGGCTCCGCCCCCCGCCGCGCCGGCCAGA
The DNA here is from genome assembly GCF_007752535.1 of Tautonia plasticadhaerens. Classification (GTDB taxonomy): domain Bacteria; phylum Planctomycetota; class Planctomycetia; order Isosphaerales; family Isosphaeraceae; genus Tautonia; species Tautonia plasticadhaerens. The sequence goes on along the minus strand of NZ_CP036426.1, from coordinate 7,467,663 downwards.
ACCTCGCCAACCCGTCGGGCCTGTTCCTCGGCAGCGTCCTGATGCTCGTCCACATCGGCGAGGTCGAGGCCGCCGAGCGGGCCCACAACGCCTGGCTGAAGACCCTCGAGGACGGCATCCACACGTACGACATCTTCGACGAGAAGGTCAGCAAGCAGAAGGTCGGTACCCGGGAGTTCGCCCAGGCCGTGATCGCCCGGCTCGGCCAGAAGCCCGAGCAGCTGAAGGCCGTCTCCTATTCCGGCGACGTCCCCGAGGCCGGCCGGGCGACGGCGAAAGGGGCCGGGGCGGCGACCGCCGCCAGGAAGTCGAAGAAGGAACTCGTGGGCGTCGACGTGTTCTTCGACTGGTCGTCCGGCTCCCCCGACGACCTCGGCTCGGCGCTCGCCCCGCTGGCGGGCCCGGACCTCACGCTGAAGATGATCAGCAACCGCGGACTGAAGGTCTGGCCGGACGGCCTGCCCGAGACCTTCTGCTCCGACCACTGGCGTTGCCGCTTCCAGGACGCCGAGGGGGGCGCCCCCATCACCCACCGACAGGTGGTCGACCTGCTCGGCCGGATCGAGGCCGCCGGCCTCGACTTCATCAAGACCGAGCACCTCTGCAACTTCGACGGCGAGCCGGGCTTCTCCCTCGACCAGGGGCAGTGATCCCGGCAACCTGAGCCACCGCTCCGCGCTCGACGGGCCGGGGGGACGACCGTCCCCCCGGCCCGTCGAGCGCGCCCAGGCACCCGTCGGCGGCGGGGGGCGGGTGATGGTGGGCCGATGCCGGGCGCGGGACCCCGACCCTCCTCCACCGTCCCTCGCCCGCCGTCCGGCGACGGGTGCTCGTCAGTTTCGGACGCCCGTGCTCCGATAGAGGCCCCGGACGTACGACGAGCGGTAGAAATACGTCGGAGAGCCGAGGATCGTGGCCAGGGTGTCGGCCATCGTCGCGCCCGACTGCCGGGCGGAGACGAGCGACCGGATCAGCGCCGGATCCGGATTGTTGGCGGCGGTGCCGGGCGGCGCGTCGATCGGGATCCGGAGCACCCCCTTGCCCTCCTCGGGCAGGAAGCGGAAGAGCAGCTCGACGACGTCCTTCTCGTAGAACGGGGCGCTGAAGACCAGGTTCCGGATCATGCCCTCCCGGGTCAGTCGGCCGCCGTTGAGCGCGGCGACCTGCTCGTTCAGGACCGATGCGGGCAGCGGGTCGACCCCGTACAGGTCGAGGAAGGCGAGCCGGACGAACCCCGGGTTGTCCCCCCCGGCCCGGGCGAAATACTCGGGGGAGGACGCCAGGGAGATGATCAGCTCCTCCCGGCTCGCGTAGTTGGAGAGCGAGGCGACGGTCGCCGGGTCGGCCTCCCGCCCGAGCAGGGACCGGACCTGCTCCCGGACGAACTGGGCCCGGGCCCCCGCGCCGTCGATGACCGTCGGGAAGAAGGCCGTCGGCGAGGTCCGGCCGTAGGTGAACTCCCGGATCCAGAAGCCGACCTCCGAGGGCGACGGTACTCGCTGCTCCAGGTCGCTGAGGACCGACCGGACCACCCCGGCGATCGGCGTCGCCCGCTCGTACCGCCCCCCGGTGGCGATGAGCGTGGCCTTCATCCGCTCCTCCTTGATCGCCCCGTTGCGGTCCAGCACCACGGAGGCGATGGCGGCGTCGTCGAAGGGGGCGTCCGGGAACTCGGTCCGGTAGGCGATGACGGTCGGCGCCGCGATGTCCAGCAGCACGAATTCCTCGGAGAGCAGCAGCAAGCGGGCGATCTCCGGCATCGGCACGATCCCCGACCGGATCACCGGCTCCAGGATCGCCACCTCGCCGGCCGTGATCGGCCGGCGGAGGATCGTCTCGTAGAACCGTCCCAGCACGCCCGGGATCGTGCCGTCGGTCCTGGCCAGGGACTCGTCGGATAGCACCAGTTGCCGGGCCAGATCCACGGCCCGGCCCGCCTCGAGCTGCTGCTGGCCGGCGGCGACCTCGGCCTCGGTCGGGGGGCGCTGGAGGTAGCTCTGGTAGAGCTGGCGGATGACCACCGTCCTCGCCTCGGGGGTCAGGGCGACGGTCTCGGCGAAGACCTTCGGCGACCACTCGTTGGCCATCATCATGCCGGAGAAGACGCGGATGTCGTTGTCGGTCGCCTCCCGTCCCAGCAAGGCCCGGAAGGAGGCCCGGACGTACTTGGCGAGGAACGCCGGGCTCTGAGTGACCGGCGTCGAATCGGCCGTCCTGCGGTGCATCGGCCAGGGGGGCGTCAGCGGGCTCTCCGGCAGCTCGTAGGCCCCCACCCCCCGGGGCGGGTTGGGCACGCCCAGGGCGTTGGTGGCGATGACCAGCTCCAGGCCGCCCGAGCCGTCGACCTGGCCGACCGCCGCGGCGTTGACGAAGCCGTCGGGCGTGCCGCCCGGGGCCGTCGGCGCCGGGAGCCTCCAGAGCTCGTCGCCCGAGGCATCCAGGGCGAACAGCGTCTGTCGGGCCGAGACGATCAGGTCGGGCGAGCCGTCGCCGTCGGCGTCGGCGATGATCGGCGAGGTGTAGGTGTCGTTGGTCCCCGCGATCGGCGGCAGCAGTTGCCGGCCGCCGTCGAACCCGGGCATCGGCCGGCCGTCGCCGCGGACCACGTGGAGGTACCCGGCCAGGTCCATGGCCGCCACCTCCAGCATGCCGTCGCCGTCCAGGTCGGCCACGGCGGGGGAGCTGTAGACCTGCCGGTTGGCCGAGGGGTCGGCGGTCGTCCGGTAGGGCCAGCCGGGCACGACCTGGCCCTGGTGGTCGTAGGCGAGGATCTGGTTCGCCGCCAGCCGGGCCTCCGCCCGACGCTCGGGGGATGCGGTCGGGTCGGTGAGCGAGAAGTTCAGGCCCGTGCCCACCACCATCTCGAGGAACCCGTCGCCGGTGAGGTCCGCCAGCACCGGGGAGGACCAGATCACCTCGCCGGTCGGGATCCGGGACTTGGTCGCCCCGTTGGCGTTGAGGATCGTGACGAAGCCCCCGGCGTGGAAGTAGATGCTCTCGCTGGAGTCGGCGCCGAAGACGACCTCGGGGGAGCCGTCGCGGTCGATGTCGCCGATCGCGGCGCCGGACTGGACCGAGTCGTCATTCTCGTACAGCCAGAGGACCGAGCCGTCCTGCCGGAAGGCGTGGACCGAGCCGTTGAACGAGGTGACGACGATCTCGTCGATGCCGTCGCCGGTCAGGTCTCCCGCGGCGAGCGGGCCGACCACGCCGCCGACGCCGGTCCCCCGGGGCCAGCCCGGTAGCACCTGGCCGCTGACGGCGTCCCAGGCGAAGACCCGGCCGTCCTCCAACGGGGCGGGGGAGGCGAACTCGTCCCGGCCGAGCCCGGCGACGATCATCTTCGACCCGTCGGGCCGCCGCACCACCACCGGCGTCGATTTGAAGTTGGCTTCGGCCCCCGTCTCGTACCGCCGGAACTCCCGGAGTTGCCCGTCGGCCCCGGCCGAATAGGCCACCAGCCGTCCCCCGGCCGCGGCGGTGAGGATCTCCTCCGTCCCGTCGCCGTCCAGGTCGGCGAGCACGGGAGAACCGATGAACGTCGTGTTCCTCCAGGCCCCCCCCTGCGGCAGCTCCAGCGGGGTGCCCGGGAGCGGCCGGGGCGCGCTCATCACGACGCGGTCCTCCAGCGACTCGACGGAAAGGCAGCGTCGCCGCGTCTTCGGCAGCATGGGTCGTCCTCGCATGGGGTCGGGATGGGTCCGCAATGTCGAGGGGAGCTCGCCGAGGGCGACGGAGACGCCGCTCACACTCCCATTCCCGATCGGGGCCGAGTCGGCAGCATCGGCACGGTCCCCAGTCCGCCGGTCGCCCTGGGCCCGAATCGTCAAACTCTAGTCCCCGATCGCCGTCCGGGCAACCGGATCGGACCGGCCATGCCACCGCGTCCGATCAGCCCGGCGTCGTGCCGATGCTGCGGGCCGGGCGGATCGAGGGCAGGTATGCCCCCCTGACCTCGACGACGCGGGCGGCCTCCGGGTCGTGAGCCGACACGTCCCCGATTCGGGGCGGGAGACCCGGCCGTGCAGGTCCTGCTCACCCCGCATCAGACGAGGGGCGACGCATGGCCGGGTCATCGGGTACTCCGTCTCGGGCGATCCTGCCGGTCCGGCCCCCGTCATCGGCCCGATCGCCCCGGACGGGGAGGGCCTCGCCCCCTCCCCGCCCCATCGACCGACTCTTCGACGCCTGGACCGCGACCTCCGGGCCGTTACCGGCCGTGGCCGCCCCGACGGGACTCGCCCTTGCGTGTGGCGAGGTACTCCACCAGGTCGCGCAGGTCACGCCTGGACAGGTGCGTGATCAGGTCGGCGGGCATGGCCGAGACCCCCCGTCGAGATTCCTCGATGTCGGACTTGGCGACCGTGGTCACCTTCCCCTCGGCGTCCATCAGGGCGAGGGCGTCCCCCGTGTCCTCCTTGACGATCCCGGTGAGCACCTGGCCGTCTCCGGTGGCGACCACCAGGGTCTCGAACCCCTCGGCGATCTCGGCGTCCGGCGCCACGATCGACCGCAGCAGGTAGGACCGGTCCCTCGTCTTCCCGATTTCGGAGAGCGCTGGGCCGACCTCGCCCCCCTGGCCGTCGACCTGGTGGCAGCGCTGGCACTGGGCCTCGGTCCGCTCGAAGAAGATCCGGCGTCCCCTCCGGACGTCCCCGCCTTCGAGGGCCTCCAGGTAGGCGGCCAGGGGGTCGCCCGGGGGCCGGGAGGCCTCGTACCGGGCGAGCTTCTGCCGGACCTCGGCCGCCGATCGCTCGCCCGCGGCCTCGATCAGGTCCAGCCGGATCTCCATCGGGACCTCGCCGGCGAGGAGCGCGTCGAGCTGCGCGGCGAGGACGCGGTCGGCCTGATCCGATTCCATCCCGCCCAGGGTCGATAGCGCACCCTGGCGCTCCGGGGTCGTCCCGCCCCGGAGCACGGCGTCGAGGATCGGCAACGCCTCCTCCGGGTCGAGGTTCGAGAGCAGCCGGAGCCCCTCGGTGCGGACCATCGCCTCGGGGTCGGTCGTCGACCGCCGGGCGACCTCGGCCAGCCGGGCGTCCCCGATCGCCTCCAGGGCCCGGATCGCCGCGACCCGGGCCTCGGCCCCGAGCCCGCCGTCGGAGGACAGCTCGAACAGGGCGGGGCCGGCGTCCTCCAGCTTCAGCGCGCCGACCGCCCTGGCCGCCGCCAGCCGGACCCGATCCGGCGCCTCCGACAGCAGGTCGGCGACGACCGGCCGGAGGGCCTCGGCCGCCGCGTCGGCCGGCCGGCTCGGCACCGGCCGCCAGAGGCCGACGATCCGGTCCCGGCCGCTCGGCTCGGCCCAATCGGCCAGGATGGCCAGTGCCTCGGCCCGGATCTCCTCCGGCATCCCCTCGGCCGCCGCGACCCGGGCCACCGCCCCGGCCGCCTCCGGCCCGCCGACCCTGAGGTTCGCGTTCAAGACCCGGCGGATCAGGGGGGCGGGCATCCCGGCGGCCACGTCGAGCGTGGCGAGCTTGGCGGTCGCCCCGCCGATCTCCGCGTCATTGATCGCCCGGGCCGCTTCGAGGACGAGCCTCGGCTCCGGGTCGTCCAGGAACCGGGCGACCTCCGGGTCCTTGTTGCGGCGGTAGGCGAGCAGGGTCGCCAGCCGGACCGCCTCCGAGTCGTCCCCGGCCAGCCGATCCAGGTCCCCGTTGCTCGCGGCCCCGAGCAGGCCCATCACCCCGGCGTGGCGGAGGTAGGGGTCGGCGTCGGCGTTTCGTCGGATCATTTCGGCGACCGGCCCGATGGCCTTCCCGTCGCCGAGCTTCCCCAGGGCGATCGCGGCGTACATCCGGACCCGAGGGGCCGGGTCGTCGAGCCGGCCGATCAGGGCGTCGACGGCGAAGTCCGCCCGGCCGTCGCCGAGGACCCGGGCGGCCTGGCCCCTGACGTGCTCCGAGGGATCCTTCAGCCGGTCGACGACGCTCGACAGCGCCTGCGGCATCCCCCGGCCGATTTGCCCGAGCGCCCAGACGGCATGCAGGCGGGCCATCTCATTGTCCGACTCACTCGCCGAGATCAGCGACCCGAGCGACCGGGCCCCCCGGTCGGCCAGCGCGAACTGCGACCGCTGCCGGATCCGCTGATCGGCGTGCCCGAGCAGCCCGACCAGTTCGTCGATCGGACGCTGGTCGAACCCCCCTCCCAGCAGTCGGGCGACCTCGGCGACCGTCGGGTCGTCCGACTCGCTCGGGGTCAGGTGATAGATGCGCCCCTTGGTCGGCTTGTCCCAGCCCTCGACCCAATCGCTGACGAACAGCCCGCCGGAGGGGGGGAAGTCGACGTCGGTGGCGAGGATCGACCAGAAGAACTGGTGCTCGTCGACCGGCCGGAAGCTGGCGCCGTCCGGCTCGACGGCGAACGACCGGATGCCGCTGTTGCCGGCGGTCCCGCGGAAGTCTGCGAGGAAGAAATGGTCGTCGTAGCGACCCGGCATCGCCGCTCCGCCGGGGTTGTAGGAGAGGCCGGAGGGGCCGTCGCTGAGGTTGGCCAGCGGGGGGAGCAGGTAGGCGGCGTCGTTCCCCTCGGACTCGGGCTTCCAGAGGTTCTCGGCGTTCCATGCCCCCCGGGCGACGGGCTCGGTGAGGTACTGCCAGCCCATGTGCCAGCCGGAGTCGCCCCCCTCGACGAGGTCGATCAGCCGCGCGCGGTCGCCGCCGTCGCTGTTGTTGTCGACGGTGAACAGGTTGCCGAAGCGGTCGAACGCGAGTTCCTGGGGGTTGCGGAGTCCGGAGGCGAAGACCTCCAGGTTCGAGCCGTCGGGGTCGCACCGGAGCACGGAGCCGGTGTGCGGGATCGCCAGCCGGTCGCCCTCCGTCGTCTCGACGTTGAACCCGCGGTCGCCGATCGAGAAGTAGAGCTTGCCGTCGGGGCCGAAGATCAGGCCGTGCAGGTCGTGGCCGAGGAAGCCGACGTGGACGCCGTAGCCGGAGTGCAGCGCCCGCCTCTCGTCGGCCACCCGGTCGCCGTCGGTGTCCCTGAGCAGCCAGAGGTCGGGGATGCAGGCGTACCAGACGTCCTCCCCACGGGCGAGCACCCCCGCGCCGATGCCGGCGGCCACGTCGTCGAACCCTGAGGCGAAGACGGTGGCCTCGTCGGCGGTCCCGTCGCCGTCGGCGTCGACCAGCAGTCGGAGGCGGTCGGGGGCGACGCCGTAGTCCCGGAAGGTGGGGTCGTCGAAGTGCTTCCGATACATGGCGACGCGGTCCTCGACCGAGGTCGAGGCCAGGTCGTCGTCGAGCCAGTACATATGACCGCGGGTGTCGGTCACCCCCTGGCCGTGGCGGAAGGTCTCGGCGACATACACTCGGCCGCGGTCGTCGACCGCGAAGGCGACGGGGTTGGCCAGCATCGGCTCGGCGGCCCAGGGGCGGACCGAGAACCCGTCGGGGATCCGGAAGCCGGCGATCGCTTGACTCGGCTCGTCGGAGGCGGGGGAGATCTGCGGCTCGAACCGATCGGGGTCGGCATCGGCATCGGGGTCGGCGGCGAGGGCCGACGCCCGGGGGCCGATCAGGGCGAGGAGGCCGAGGAGCCACAGGCCGAGGGACGGGGCCCGGGACGGGGTCGGGGCTCGGTGCATGGGATGGTTCGCCTCGCTGGCTCGGCTCGGCCCCCGGTCGGCCGCCGAGTCGGGCCGGCACGATCCTCCCCGGGGACCCTCGCCGAACCGATACGGGAGGGGAGGGCGGCTGGATGGGACGATTGTATCGGGCCGCCCGGGCCGATCCCACCCCCCCGTCGACCTTGCCCACCGCCGACCGGACCGTCTATCATGGGGGCCAATGCTCGCCCGCCCACTCCCCCCCACCCGGCGGGCCGACCGCCCCCCCGACGGAGCCCGATCGACGATGCCCGCCACCGCCCACAAGACCATCCTCCTGGTGGACGACGACCCCGAGATCATCGACTCGATGCGGACGGTCCTCGAGGGCAAGGGCTACCGGGTGCTCGTCGCCCGGGACGGCAACGCCGGTCTCGCCGCAGCCGAGCGCGAGGAACCCGACCTGATCATCCTCGACATGATGATGCCGCGCAAGAGCGGCTTCCTCGTGCTGGAGAAGCTCCGGACCCGCCCCGAGGGGCTGATCCCCACCATCATGATCACCGGCAACGAGGGCAGCCGCCACCGCGCCTACGCCGAGTTCCTGGGCGTGAAGGACTACATCCGGAAGCCCTTCGCGATGGAGAAGCTGCTCCGAGCCGTCGACGCGGTCCTCCAGGGGGGCGGTCAGGCCCAATCCAAGGCCTGAGGCCGGGCCTCGGGGCCACGCCCGACGCCCTTGCGCGACCGCCCCGACCGGCCGTCCGACCCCCCGCCCCCCACTCATCCCCTTGCAAAGGCTCGACCCAGGCCCTTACGATATCGGGCCATACGGCGGCGAGCCGGACGACCCCGGGCCGCCGGCGTGGTTCGGCTCGATCGGTCGCCGCCCCCGGCCCGCCAATGGTCGCGGGCCCGGGATCGGGCACCCCGGGCGGGGACGCCTTCCCGCCGCACCGCACTCATCCGGACCTGTTCCCGACACCACGACCCGCCCCCTCCCCGTCCTCGGGCGATCCGTCCCGATCGAAGCGTCACGGCGACGCGGGGGCCGTCCATCGAGAGCGAGCGAGATTCATGCGCGTCATCGTCACCGGCGGAGACGGCTACTGCGGCTGGGCCACGGCGCTGCACCTGGCCAACCGAGGCCACGACGTCGCCATCCTCGACAACCTCGTCCGCCGCAGCTGGGACAACCAGCTCCGCATCGAGACCCTGACGCCCATCGCCCCCATCCAGCGCCGCCTGGAGCGCTGGGAACAGCTCACCGGCAAGCCCATCGAGCTGATGGTCGGCGATTGCTGCGACTACCCGTTCCTCTCCGAATCGATCCGCCGCTTCCATCCCGAGGCGATCGTCCACTTCGGCGAGCAGCGCTCGGCCCCCTTCTCGATGATCAGCCGGGAGCGGGCCGTCGAGACCCAGGTCAACAACGTCGTCGGCAACCTGAACATCCTCTTCGCGATGCGCGACCTCGTGCCGGATTGCCACCTCGTGAAGCTCGGCACGATGGGCGAGTACGGCACGCCGAACATCGACATCGAGGAGGGCTACATCACCATCGAGCACAACGGCCGCAAGGACACCCTCCCGTATCCCAAGCAGCCGGGCTCGTTCTACCACCTGAGCAAGGTCCACGATACCCACAACATCCACTTCGCCTGCCGGATCTGGGGCCTGAGGGCGACCGACCTGAACCAGGGCGTCGTCTACGGCGTGATCACCGAAGAGACCGAGATGGACGAGCTGCTCATCAACCGGCTCGACTACGACGGCGTCTTCGGCACCGCCCTGAACCGCTTCTGCATCCAGGCGGCCGTCGGCCACCCGCTGACCGTCTACGGCAAGGGCGGCCAGACCCGCGGCTTCCTCGACATCCGGGACACCGTCCGCTGCATCGAGATCGCCTGCAACAACCCGGCCGACTCCGGCGAGTTCCGCGTCTACAACCAGTTCACCGAGCAGTTCTCCGTCTCCCAGCTCGCCGAGAAGGTCAAGGAAGCCGGCTCTAAGATGGGCCTCGACGTGACGATCGAGCACGTCGACAACCCCCGGGTCGAGCGCGAGGAGCACTACTACAACGCCAAGAACACCAAGCTCCTGGATCTCGGCCTCCAGCCGCACTACCTGTCCGACTCGCTGCTCGACTCGCTCCTGAACGTCGCCGTCAAGTACCGCGACCGGGTCGACATGAAGGAGATTCTCCCCCGGGTGACCTGGAAGAAGGGGGCCGTTGAGGAGGCCGCGGGCGTCAAGGTCGGCTGAGGGCCAGGCCACGGCAGGGGCCGATCGACCGGGGCCCGCCGTCACCCGAGGGAAGCGGCCTCGAGCGTTCGGAGTCACCCTCAATCAGGCAGGACCCATGCCCTCACCGTTCCCGGGCATGAATCCGTACTTCGAGCGGCCGGGCCTCTGGCAGGATTTCCACACGGAATTCCTGTCGACGCTCCGCAGGTTGCTCGTCCCTGGGGTTTCTCCGGGTTACATCGTCCAGATTGAGGAACATATCCACATTCACGACCTCGCGGAGGGGGGTCGGGCACTGGTCGGCCGGGCCGACCTGGCCGTCGCCGAGTCTCCCGGCCATGGGGCGGGAAGGGTGGCGGCCGTGATCGAGGCGCCGGCGACCGTGACGCTCCCCGACCAGGAGGTCGAACGTCAGCGATACCTGGAGGTCCGGGACCGTCGGAGCCGAGAACTGGTCACGGTCGTCGAGCTGCTCAGCCCCTCGAATAAGCGGGGAGGGGACGACCGGGGATCGTATCTGGCCAAGCGTCGGGAACGATTGCGGAGCCCCGCCCACCTGGTCGAGATCGATCTCCTTCGAGGCGGCCGTCCGATGCCGATGGAGGATCGGCCCGAGTGCGACTACTCGGTCCTGGTCAGCCGCTCCGAACGCCGACGGGCGGCCGGGCTCTGGCCGATCCGGCTCCGAGAGCGGTTGCCGGTGATCCCGATCCCGTTGAAGGCGCCCGACGGCGACGCGACGGTCGACCTCCAGGAGGTCCTCCACCGGACGTACGATGGCCCGGGGTATGACGGCTATCTGTACGACGGAGCCCCCGAGCCCGCCCTCTTGCCGGAAGCCGACGCCTGGGCCCGGGATTACCTCCCGGCCGCGCGGTAGGATCGTGACGGCGACGGCCGATTCCCCCATCTGCTGCCCACACCCATGCGAATCGCCCTCGTCAGCGAGACGTTCCTGCCCATGACCGACGGCCGGATGGCAATGGTGGCTTGCCCATCAGTGCTCGGATTATCTCACTATCAGCACTGGTAGACGATTCGCCGGTGCCGCTCGACGCGAGCGGCACAGGTCGCCACCCGGGCGGTATTCGCCCCCGAAAGTGAGGTGAATCCGATGCCCTCACCCTTCCCCGGCATGAATCCGTACCTGGAGCGGGCCACCGTCTGGCACGACTTCCACGAGCGGTTCCTCATCCTCGGGGCGGGGATCGTCGGGGCCCAGGTCCGGCCGAATTTCATCGTCAAGGTCGACGAGCACCTCTACGTCCGGGAAGTCCCCGAGGAGCCCCGGCGATTCGCCGGTCGGGCCGACCTCGGGATCATGTCGACCCCGGCCCGGGGGGCACGCGCCGAGGGAGTCGCCTTGATCGAGCCGCCGGCACGCATCCGGATGACGGCGGTGGACGTGGCGCGGGAGGCGTTCCTGGAGATCCGGGACCGGGCCTCGATGGAGGTTGTCACCGTCATCGAGCTGTTGAGCCCGTCGAACAAGCGGAATGGGCCTGATCGCGATCAATACCTCGCCAAGCGGGGGCAGATCCTCGCGAGCCCGGCGCACCTGGTCGAGATCGACCTGCTCCGCGTCGGCGCCCCGATGCCCGGCGAGGACCGCCCCGCGTGCTGCTATTCGATCACGGTCGGCAGGGCGGAAGAACGACTCGATGCGGGATTCTGGCCGATCGGCCTCCGCGACCCATTGCCAGTGATCCCCATCCCCCTCAAGGCCCCCCACCCCGACGCGACGCTCGACCTCCAGGCTCTGCTTCACCGGGTCTACGACGAGGCTGGTTACGAGTTCTACGCCTACGACGGCCCCCCCGAGCCGGCCCTCTCCCCGGAAGATGACGCCTGGGCGAGGCAATTCGTCCCGGCGGCGCGGTAGGATCGTGAACACGACGACGGCCGATCCCTTCGAACCCGCCCACTCCCATGCGAATCGCCCTCTTCACCGAGACGTTCCTGCCCAAGATCGACGGCATCGTCACGCGCCTGACGCACACGATCACCCACCTCCGGAGGGCGGGGGATGAGGTGCTGGTGATCGCCCCGGCGGGGGCGCCGAAGCGGTTCGAGGGGGCCCGGGTGATCGGCGTGCCGGCAGTGCCATTCGCCCTGTATCCGGAACTGAAGCTGGCGATCGCGGGCAAGAAGGTCGGCAAGCGGCTGGTGAAGTTCGAGCCGGACATCATCCACGTCGTCAACCCGGCGGTGCTTGGCGCCTGCGGGGTGGCGCACGCGGTGAAGCGGGACCGGCCGCTGGTGGCGTCGTACCACACGCACGTCCCGAAATATTTGAAGCACTACAAGCTGGGGGCGTTGGAGGGGCTGTGCTGGAAGGCCATCCGGTCGATGCACAACAAGGCGAGGCTGAACCTGTGCACCTCGACGGCGATGATCGACGAGCTGAACGCCCGGGGGTTCCACAACCTCGCCCTCTGGCCCCGGGCGGTCGACACCGAGCTGTTCCGGCCGGGCCTGAAGTCGGACGAGATGCGGGATGAACTCTCGGGGGGCCGGCCGAAGGCACCGCTCTTACTGTACGTCGGCCGCCTGGCGGCGGAGAAGGAGATCGACCGCATCCGCCCCGTGTTGCGGGCGATCCCGGACGCCACGCTCGCCCTCGTCGGCGACGGCCCCGCCCGGGAGAAGCTCCAGAAGCACTTCGAGGGGACCCGGGCCCGGTTCGTCGGCTACTTGAGGGGCGAACGCCTCGCCTCCGCGTTCGCCTCGGCCGACGCACTGGTCTTCCCCTCCAGCACGGAGACGCTCGGGCTCGTCCTGCTGGAGGCGATGGCCGCCGGCTGCCCGGTGATCGCCGCCCGGGCCGGAGGGATCACCGACATCGTGACCGACGGCGTCAACGGCCGCCTGTTCGACCCCAACGACCCCGAGGGCCTGACCTCGGCCACCCGGCGGTTGCTCGACTCGGCCGACCTCCGCGCGTCGCTGCACCGCAACGCCCGGCTGGAGGCCGAGCGCTGGAGCTGGTCCGCCGCGACCGACGCCCTCCGCTCCTACTACCGCTCCGTGCTCGACGGCGGCCCCGTCGCCCCGACCTCGGCCTCCTCCGAGCCCTCCAGCCCCGCACCGTCTCCGTCGCCATCACCCCGCCCGGCCGGCCAGGGCTCCTGAGCCGACCCGGGGCCCGCCGCGACGGTCGAGGCGGGCACGCCCCCCCACCGGCAGGATGATCTCCCATCGACAGGGTCGTCGTCATGGATCGTTGCCTCGACGTGGTCCGCCTCTTCCCCGAGCGGGGGAAGTTCGTCTCCGTGGCCCTCGCCTGCCTGGCGGTCGGCCTGAGCTGTTTGCTGAAGGCGATCGACGCCGGCCCCTCGCTGGCGACGCTCCTGGGGGCGGCCTTCTTCCTGCTCGGGGCGATCAACTGCCTCCAGTCGCTCGACCGCTCCCGATGCCACATCGAGCTCGGGCCGGAGGGGTTCGTCGAGCGCTCCCCGCTCCGGGCCCGGCTGGTGCGCTGGTCCGAGGTCGACGAGTTCGACCTGCTCCCGCTCCCCCGACGCCGGGTCTGGGTCGTCTACCGGCTGGCCGAGCCGGACGGCCCCCGGATCCCCGCCTGGGTCCGCGGGGCCCGGCCTCGGGTCGTGAACCTGTCGGACACCTACGGCCTCGACGCCGTCACGCTGGTCGACCTGCTCAACGACTGGCGCGGTCGCTTCGCCTCCGATCCCCGGGGCCCGATCGGTGAGCCGTCCTGAGCCCCCGGTCGCCTGCCCGATGCCCTTGCCGACGCCCCCCGGGGCGGTTGGAATCGGGGGCGAGGCGGACCCAACGAACCCTGACCTCTCCGCAGCGGAGGATCTCCCGATGGCCTGCCACGTCCGCACCGAATCGCGGCGCGACCGCACGATCTACACCCTCAGCGACGACGAGTCGGGCGCCTCGGCGTCGATCCTGCCGTCCTACGGATTCAACCTCTTCGACCTGAGGCTGCCGGCGGCCGGGGACGTCCGGTCGCTGGTCGTGGCCGATCCCGGCTGGGAGGCCCACCCCGAGAAGCCCGCCCGGCACGGCTTCCCGGTCCTCTTCCCGTTCCCGAACCGGATCAAGGGCGGCCGGTTCTCCTGGGGGGGGACCTCCTATGAGCTGCCGCTCACCAAGCCGCCGCACGCGATCCACGGGTTCGCGCTCGACGCCGACTGGGAGGTCATCGACCACGGCGGGGGGCCCGACGGCGCCTTCCTCACCGGCCGATATCGCCTGCCCCGGGCCTTCCCCGACGGCTCCCCCCGCTGGCCGAGCGACGGCTCCCTCGACATCCGGTATGCCCTGCACGGCCGGTCCCTGACGCTCGACGCCACGGTGGCGAACGAATCGGAGGGGGACCTCCCCTACGGCCTCGGCTTCCATCCCTACTTCCGGCTCCCCTTCGGCCCGGGGGGGGACCTGTCCCGGACGAAGGTGATCATCCCCGCCTCGCGATACTGGCCGCTCGACGAGTCGATCCCGACGGGCGAGACGCTCCCCGTCGACGACCCCCTCGACTTCCGATCGGGCAGGCCGATGGGCGGCCTGAGGGTCGACGCCGTCCTCACCGGCCTTGAGCACGACGCCGAGGGCTTCGTCGTCTGCCGGCTGGTGGATGAATCGCTCGGGGCCGAGTTCCGGATCGGTTTCGACGCGGCCCCGTTCCGGGAGGTCGTCGTCTTCACCCCGCCGTATGCCGACGACGTGATCGCCGTCGAGCCCTACACCCAGACGACCGACGCCATCAACCTCCAGCAGCGCGGCGTCGACGCCGGGCTCCGGCTCCTGAGGCCCGGCCAGCAGGAGAGCCTCCGGATCTCGATGGAGACGGCGGAAGTCTGAGGCGGTCCGGGTCCCGATGCCCCCACACCCTCGACGCTTGAACGAACGATGACGCCCATGCTCACCCCGATCGCCCTGGTCCTCCTCGTGGTCTCCGCCTCGATCGCGATGGCGGCCGGACCGACCCGGCCGAGGAGGACGGTCGACCTCGACCTCGCCGCCGAGCACCCCGCGCCCGGGACCGTCACCCCGACGTCGATCGCCTTCACCCCGGACGGGACGGCCGTCTCCTACCTCCTGCCGGAAGGGAGGGCGCCCGCCCGGGTGCTTTGGCGGGCCGGCGCAGCCGAGGGGGCCGAGCCGGGGGTCATCGCCCGCCCCCCCGACGAGGGGAACACCGACGAGAACGTCTCCCGGGAGGAGGCCCTCCGTCGGGAGCGGATGCGGCTGAGGGACTCGGGGATCACCCAGGTCGTCCGCGCATCGGGCGACGACCTGAGCGTCCTCCCCCTCCAGGGAGACCTCTACCTGCTCCGGGGGACCGGCCCGCTTCGGAGGCTGACCGAGACCGAGTCGCCCGAGATCGACCCGAAGTTCTCGCCCGACGGCGGCCGGGTCGCCTTCGTCCGGGACGGCGACCTGTTCACCGTCGACCTCGAATCCGGGGTGGAGACCCGGCTCACCGAGGGCGCGGCCGACGGCCTGACCCGCGGCCTGGCCGAGTTCATCGCCCAGGAGGAACTGGGCCGATCGACCGGCTACTGGTGGTCGCCCGACGGGGAGCGAATCGCCTACCAGGAAGCCGACGAGCGGCACATCCCCGAGTACGTGATCGTCCGCCAGGGCGAGGACCGGGTCGGGTCCGAGTCGCACCGATACCCCTTCGCCGGGGCCGCCAACGCGAGGGTCCGCCTCGGCGTGGTCCCCAGCTCCGGGGGCCCTACGACCTGGCTCGACTTCGCCGAGGAGGGGGAGGATGTCTACCTCGCGCGGGCCACCTGGGAGGATGCCCGGCACCTGCTCGTCCAGGTCTTGCCGAGGGACCAGGCGACCCTCCGCCTGGTCAGGATCGACGTGGAATCGAACGAGCGGACGACGCTGATCGAGGAGTCGTCCGGCTCCTGGGTCAACCTGCACGACGACCTCGCCGTGGTGCCGGGGACGAAGGAGATCCTCTGGGCGACCGAGCGATCGGGATTCAAACACCTGATGCTCCTGGACCGCAACGGCCGTCCCATCCGGACGCTGACCTCGGGCGACTGGCCGGTCGACGCCACGGTCCACCTGGACGCGAGGAGGAGGGAGGTCTGGTTCCTCGCCGGCCGGGAGTCCCCGACGCGCCGCGACCTCTACCGCGTCCCGCTCGACGGCGGCGACGTCGAGCGGGTCACGGGGGGGCTCGGCTACGTCTCCGCCGCGGTCGTCTCCCCGGACGGGGATCGGGCCGTCATCACCTCCTCGACGAGCGAGCATCCCCCGGTGACGACCCTGATCGACCGCACCGGGGACGCCCTCGTCACGCTGTCCGACGCCGGGACGGACCCGAGGCTCGACGGGCTCGACCTCGTCGCCCCCCGGCTCACCGAGTTCGAGAACCGGGACGGCGAGACGCTGTTCGGGGCCTACTATCCGCCGGTCGGGGCCGGTCCGGGGGGGAAGGCGCCGATGGTGGTGCTCGCCTACGGGGGGCCCCACGTCCAGCGGGTGACCGAGTCGTGGGGCCTGACGGCCGACATGACGGCGCAGTTGCTCGCCTCCCGGGGGTTCGCCGTCTGGAAGTGCGACAATCGGGGGTCGTCCCGCCGGGGGCTGGCGTTCGAGTCGGCCCTGGCCCGGAGGATGGGGACGGTCGAGGTGCGCGACCAGGTCGACGGCGTCCGGTTCGCCGCCGCCTCGTACCCCGAGGCCGACGCCGACCGGGTGGGCATCACCGGCGGCAGCTACGGCGGCTACCTGACCCTCCGGGCGCTGCTGCTGGCCCCCGAGGTGTTCGACGCCGGGGTGGCGATCGCCCCGGTGACCGACTGGGACGGCTACGACACCGGCTACACCGAACGCTACATGGGCACTCCCGCCGACAACCCCGGGGGTTATGCCGACTCGTCGGTGCTGGACAAGGCCGGGCGGCTCGAAGGGGCGCTGCTGATCGTCCACGGACTGCTCGACGAGAACGTCCACTTCCGGCATTCCGCCCGGCTCGTCGCCGCCCTGATCCGGGCCGGCAAGCCGTTCGAGGTGCTGCCGATCCCCGACGAGCGGCACTCGACCCGGAGGGTGGAGAACCGCCGGGCGATCCTCGACCGGGCCGCCCGGTTCTTCGAGCTCCACCTGGGGCCGGGAGGGGGATGAGGGCGGCAAGTCGCGGGCGATCCCCCTCCCGGGGCCGCCGCCGACCGGGGGCTTGGCCGGGGCGGGTCATGGGGCGTCGGACAGGTCCCGGTAGACCGAGAGGATGTCCTCCCGGGCGAGGAAGAAGGCGTCCAGGACGAGGGGGTCGAAGTGCGACCCCCGGCCCGCCGAGAGGATCTCGAAGCATCGGTCGATCGGCAGGGCGGACTTGTAGGGGCGGCGGGTGCTCAGGGCGTCGAAGACGTCGGCCACGGCGGTGATGCGGCCCTCCATCGGGATGTCCTCGCCGCGGAGGCCCAGGGGGTAGCCGCTGCCGTCCCAGCGCTCGTGGTGCGACAGGGCGATCCGGGAGGCCAGCCTCAGCAGGGTGGAGTGGCCCCGGTCCAGGATTTGGGCGCCGATCTCGGTGTGCCGGCGGACGCTCATCAGATCCTCGGGGTCCGGGCGGTCGGGGGCCGCGCTCTGGAGGATCCCGTGGCCGAACTGGACGTGCCGGCGCATCAGCTCGAACTCGTCGGCGGTGAGGGCGCCGGGCTTGCGGAGGATCGCGTCCGGGATGCCGATCTTGCCCACGTCGTGCAGCTGGGAGGCGTCCTCCAGCAGGGTCGAGACCTCCGGGGGGAGGCCGAGGTGGGAGGCGATGATCCCGGTGTATCGGCCGACCCGGAGGACGTGCCTCCCGGTCTCGTCGTCCCGGAACTCGGCGGCCCGGGCGAGGCAGCGGATCACGTCCCGGCTGGAGGCCTCCAGCTCCTCGGTCCGCTCCCGGACGGCGGCCTCGAGGCTGGCGGTCTGCTCCAGCAGCGAGTCCCGGTGCGCCTTGGCGAGCAGGACGTTGCGGACCCGGACGGTCAGCTCGCTGGGGTCGACCGGCTTGGCGAGGAAGTCGGCCGCCCCCAGCTCCAGGGCCCGGAGCCGGGTGGGCTGCTCGACGGCGCCGCTGAGGACGACCACCGGGGGCAGCCCCTCCCCCCGACCCGAGGCCTGCATCTCCGAGAGGATGTCCAGGCCGCCGACCCCGGGCATGATCAGGTCCAGCAGGACGAGGTCGGCCTCGCCGCCGAGGATCACGTCGAGGGCCCGGCCGGGGTCGTCCAGCGGCCTGGGCCCGAGGTGGCCGGCCTCCCGGAGGTGGCGGCAGACGATCCGGGAGACGATCGGCTCGTCGTCGACGACGAGGATCCGGGCCCCGGCCAGGTCCCCGGTCGCCCGGGGCCTCGGGCCGGCCCCCCGGGCCGGGGCCTCGGCCGCCAAGGGCATCGGCCGGGGTGCGACGGTCGCCTCGGTCGCGGTCGCGGTCGCGGTCGCGGTCGCGGTCGCGGGATCGACGGACATGCGGGCCTTCCTATGCGAGGATCGGTTCGGGGGCGGTGACCCGGGCGGCGGTCGAGCGGACGAGCCCGTAGGCCTCCCTCAGGTCGCTCTCCTGGCCGAGCGGGGCCAGGCGTTCGAGCCGGGTGGCCGGCTCGGTCAGCTCGTGGAAGCCGGCCGTGCCGCCGGAGCCCTTGAGCCAGTGCGCAAGCTCGGACAGCGCCTTGCGGTCGCCTCGCCGCAGGGCCTCTCCCATCTCGTCGACCTTCGCGCCGAGCCGATCGACATAGGAGGCGACCAGCCCCCGGATCTCGGGGTCGTCCATCGGCAGGGTCGAGACGATCGGGCCGCCCCCGCCCCCGCCCGGGGACTGGGGTCGGGGAGCTGGGGAGGCGACGGCGGGGCCGTCCATCGCCCGGGAGACGGTCGACAGCAGCCGGTCAATCTCGATGGGCTTGGTCAGGTATCCGGAGCAACCGGCCTCGAGGCAACGGCGGTCGTCCCCTCGCATGGCATGGGCGGTCAGGGCGATGATCGGCCCGCCGAACCCGCGCTCCCGCAGCAGGGAGGCCGTCCGGTACCCGTCGAGCACCGGCATCTGCATGTCCAGCACGATCAGGTCGAAGTCGACCCGGGCGACGGCCTCCAGGCACTCCTCGCCGTTGGCCACGCAGGCGACCGAGGCGCCGGCCCGGGAGAGGATCAGCTGGACGAGCCGGCGGTTCTCCTCGCCGTCGTCGACGACCAGCAGCTGCTTGCCGGAGAGGCGGGAGGTGGGGGCGGCGTCGGCCCGGGGCGTCTCCACGGCCTCGGCCGGCGGGGCGTCCAGCAGCCGGAGCCCCTCCGCCGGCCCGGCGGCGACGGAGGCCCGGAAGATGCTGCCGACGCCGAGCTGGCTGACCACCGTCAGGTCCCCCCCCAACCCCCGGGCGATGTGCCGGCTGATGGCCAGGCCCAGCCCCGTGCCCCCGTTGCGCCGGGTGACCGAGCCGTCGGCCTGCTCGAAGGGGTCGAAGATGCGGGAGAGGTCCTCGGGGGCGATCCCGGCGCCGGTGTCGTGCACCTCGACGGTGAACATCGGCCCCCGCTCCCCCGGCTCCAGCAGGGCGACCAGCCGGACGCCGCCGAGGTCGGTGAACTTGATGGCGTTGCCCACGAGGTTGACCAGCAACTGTCGGAATCGGGACGGGTCGGTCCGGATCTCCTCCGGGACCCGGCTCTCCCAGCGGCATCCCAGCCGCAGGCCCTTCTCCGAGGCGGCCACCCGGAGCACCGAGAGGACCTCGGAGAGGATCCGGTGCGGCGAGCAGGGGACGAGCTCGAAGTCGAGCTTCTCGTTCTCGATCTTGGCCAGGTCGAGGATGTCGTCGATCAGGGTGCGGAGGTGCCGGCCGCTGGAGAGGATCGTCACCAGGTACTCGACGCGGTCCTCCCGGGAGACCTCGTCCCCCATCAGCACCTCCGCATAGCCGAGGATCGCGGTCAGCGGGGTGCGGATCTCGTGGCTCATGTTGGCCAGGAATCGGCTCTTGGCGCGGTTGGCCTCCTCGGCGGCCTCCTTGGCGGCGCGGAGCGACTGCTCGTGCAGGCGGCGGTCGGTGATGTCGCGGAGGTAGCCGGTGAAGACCGGGCGGTCCCCGGAGGTGATGGGGGTGATCGCCAGCTCGGCCGGGAATTCCTCGCCGCTCCGGCGGACGGCCCTCAGCTCGATCCAGCGGCCCACGACGGCCCCGTCGCCGTTCTCCCGGAAGCGGGCCATCCCCCGCTCGTGGGCCTCCCGGAGGTCGGGGGGGATGATCAGCTCCGAGAGCGATCGGCCGGCGGCCTCGCCGGCCTCGTAGCCGAAGATCGCCTCGGCGGCGGGGTTGAATTCCAGGACCCGGCCGCGGTCGTCGACCGTGATGATCGCGTCCAGGGCCATGCGGAGGATCGCCGCCTTGCGGCCCTCGCTCGAGAAGAGCGCCCGGGCGGCGGACTCCCGGACGATGCCGAGGGCCACGGCGTTGGAGATCGGCCCCAGCGCGTCGATCGTCGCCTGGTCGATCGGGGACCGGGAGAACAGGGCCATCACCCCGACCGCCCGCCCCTCGACCAGCAGCGGGACGCCGGCGAAGGCGACCATGCCCGTCTCCCGGGCCCAGGAGGGGTCGCCGACGTTCGGGTCGTTGGGGACGTCGTTGGTGAGCAGGGGGCGGCCCGTCCGGGCGATCCGACCGATCTTCAGGGCACCCAGCGGGACCCGGGCGTGGGCCCCGTCGAGGTGGGTATAGAGCCCGGCGCTGGCCCGCAGGACCAGGCTGTCGTCGCCGGGTTCCAGCGTCCAGATCCGGGCGAAGGCGGCGTCGAGGTGGCGGACCATCGCCTCGCAGCAGGCGTCGAGGCGTTCGGAGAGCGCGTCGCCCCGGGTCAGGGCCAGGCCGATGTCCGCCGAGAGGGCCGCCAGCCGGGCCCGCTCCCCCATCTCCCGCTCGGCCAGCTTCCGGGCGGTGATGTCGCTCTCGATGGCCATGAAGTGGGTCAGGGCGCCGGAATCGTCCCGGACCGGCTGCACCTCCAGGCTCAGCCAATAGGGCCTCCCGGACCTGGAGTAGTTCACCACCTCGGCGCGGAAGCCCTCGCCCCGGAGCCGGTGGTCCCGCATCGAGGCGACCACCCCCGGGTCGGTCTCGGGGCCCTGGAGGAACGAGCCGGGGCGGCGGCCGATCGCCTCTTCGGCCGGGTACTCGGTGATCCGGGTGAAGCCGTCGTTGACCCACTCGATGACCCCGTCCGCGTCGGTGATGATCACGGCGTTGTCGGTCCGGCTGGCGACCAGGGCGAGCTTGCGGGCCTCGGCCTCCCGGGCGCGGAGGGCCTGCTCGACCTGCTCCCGTTCGACCACCTCCCGGCAAAGCCGCTCGTTGAGCCGGGCGATGTCCGGCAGCTTCAGGGCGTCGGGGATGACCCGGATCAGCGCCACTACGGTGAACCACGAGACGACCGCCGTGGCCGCCTTGACCAGCCCCGCCAGCCGATACACCGGGTGCCAGAAGATGACCGCCTCGATGAGGTGCCCGATCCCGCAGGAGAGGATGAACGCCCCGAAGAGCCAGCCGATCCGGGGGAACGGCACGTCCCGGCGTCGGATCAGGAAGTAGGCCAGCACCAGCGGGATCGACAGGTAGGCGCCGAAGATCCCCAGGTCCGAGCCGACGTGCAGCCAGCCCAGCCCCGGGGTCCAGTTGCCGCACCTCCAGCGGCCGGGGAAGTCGGAGGTGTCCAGCAGCCTGGTGAAGAAGTCCGCCATGGGTCCCCGCCGGCGTTGAGGGTGGGGCCGGGCCGGCCCGGGTCGGCGTCTCCGGGCCGACCATCCCGACCATAGGCCACGATCGCCCGATCGGCGAATCGAGCCGGGCCGATCGCCGCCGGGGCGGCCCGCGGCGGGGCATTGCGTCGGGCCCCGGCCTGTGCGAAAAGGGGTGACCATCGCCGGCCGCTCCCCCGGCCGGCACCGAGCCCCACCCCCCGACCCGACCCCCGAACGAGCGGCGCCCACGATGGCCGACCCCGACGACGACCCCGTCTACCTCGACTCCCGCCGGGAGGCCCTGGTCATCCTGCTGGCCTGGCTCGCCTGCATGATCTGGACGGTCTCGTATTGCTATGTGAACGGCTATACCCGCCACGACCGGGTGGCCGGGGAGGTCTCGGCGCTGGTGCCGGACCTGGGGCGGTTCGACCGGACGCCCGACTCGCTGGGCACCCCCTTCGGCCTGGGGATCCCGGACTGGGCCCTGTGGGGGATCGTCGTGCCCTGGGTCGCCTGCGTCGGCTTCAGCGCCTGGCTCTGCTTCGCGTACATGAAGGACGACCCCGAGCCGATGGACCGCGGCGAGGACGAGCACATGGTCGACCCGGCCCGGGGAGCCTGACGAGACGATGAACCACGAGATCGCGACCGGGCTGGTCTTCCTCGGCTACATGGTCGGCGTCTTCGGACTGGCGATCCTCTCCAACCGGCTGTTGCAGTCGAAGTCGTTCCTGGCGGAGTACTTCCTGGGCAGCCGGGGGCTGGGGGTCTGGGCCCTGGCCTTCACCTTCGCGGCCACCAGCGCCAGCGGGGGGAGCTTCACGGGGTATCCGTCCCTGGTCTACACCTATGGATGGGTCGTGGCCCTCTGGATCGCCAGCTACATGATCGTGCCCCCGGTGACGATGGGCCTGCTGGGCAAGCGGCTCAACCAGGTCGCCCGGCGGGCAGGGGCCATCACCATCCCCGACGTGATCCGGGAGCGGTTCGCCTCGCCGGGCCTGGGGCTGCTGGCCTCGGGGGTGATCGTCTTCTTCACGCTCACGAACCTGATCGCCCAGTTCAAGGCCGGCGGGATCATCCTGAACGTGCTGCTCGAAGGCACGCCCGGGTACCGGGACTCGATCGTCCCCTGGGTCGAGGGCACGGGGATGCTCTCCCCGCTGCTGGCGATCTCGGGGACCGACACGGGGTACGTCATCGGCCTGCTCCTGTTCTCGTTCACGGTGGTGGTCTACACGGCCTACGGCGGCTTCCGGGCGGTGGTCTGGACCGACGTGATGCAGGGGATCGTCATGGGGGTCGGCGTGCTGCTGCTGATCCCGTTCACCATGGCGGCGGTCGGCGGGCTGGGGACGGCGACCCGGGAGATCGCCGAGCGGCCCCCCCGGCTGGTCGTCGGCCTCGCGGCCCGGGACAACGCCATCGAGTACCGGGGCCTGACCCCGGCCGACGTGATGGTCGAGCACCGGCTCGCCCCGGCCGAGGGGCCCGAGATCGACGCCCCGGCGGTCGACGTGGCCGAGGACGACCAGGGCCGGGTCCGGGTGTCGGTCACGCTGCCCCGAGGCCGGGGGGACGAGCCGGGGGCGACCGCCCGGCAGGTCGTCGAGGCGGTCGGGGCCTCTCCCGAAGCCTCGCGATGGGTCGTCGCCGAGGTCCCGATCCTGGAGAGCTACCCCGGCCTGGCCGGCGCGGGCACCGCACCCTTGACCGAGGATCCCAACCACCTGAGGCCCGGCAGCGACCTGGTCTTCGGGCCCGGCCTGAAGCAACGGGGCAGGGGGGCGGGGGACCCGTTCCACCCCATCGGCATGGCCATCTCCTTCTTCTTCATGTGGGCGATCTCGGGGGCGGGACAGCCCGGGACGATGGTCCGCCTGATGGCCTTCAAGGACAGCAAGACGCTCCGGTACGCCCTGTTCACCGTCACCATCTACTTCGGCTGCATCTACCTGCCGATCATCTTCCTGTTCACGGCCGCCCAGCAGGTGATCCACCCCGCCGAGCTGACCGCCGGGTCCGACCAGATCATGCCCCAACTCGCCAGTCGGGTCGCCCCCTGGTGGCTGGCCGGGATCCTGATCGCCGCCCCCTTCGCGGCGGTGATGTCCACCGTCGACTCCTTCTTGCTGCTCATCAGCTCGGCCGTGGTGCGGGACATCGTCCAGCGGAGCATCAACCCCGACCTGTCCGAGAAGTCGGTGAAGGTCATCAGCTACACCACCACCGCCGTCAGCGGCGTGCTGGTGACCCTGATGGCCCTGAACCCGCCGAGGTTCCTGCAGGACTTCATCGTGATGACCGGGGCCGGCTTCGCCGCGACCTTCCTGGCGCCGATCGCCCTGGGGATCTACTGGAAGCGGATGACCCGGCTCGGCGCCTGGTTGGCGATGCTCGGCGGCTTCCTGGCCACCGTCGTCCTGTTCGCCCCGGTGATGCTCGGCCGGCCCCTGGCGGCGATCGGGGTGTCCTGGCGGACCGAGGAGATCAACCTCTTCGGCCTGCACCCGCTGCTCTGGGGGCTGGTCGCCTCCTTCGGACTGGGGATCCTCGGCAGCCTCGTCGGCCCCAGGCCGCCCGAGGCCCTGATCCGACGCTACTTCTCCCGCCCCGAGCGGGCGGGGCTGGACGACGCCATGCCCTCGGGACGCTGACCGGATCGGCTCCGGTGCGCCGCGGCGCGCCGGGCGGAATTGGTCGATTGGTGTTCTCCCGGAACGGGTTGCGGAAACCGGGTTGGGTTCGTTCGGCGAGGCACTCCCCGGGGATTGGCTTCGTTTTGCGCCGGCAGCGAGGGGAGGCGTCGAGGGATTCCTGAGCGGCCCATGTCCGTACCCGTCCCGGTGGGGGATGCGTGGGAGGCCGGCCGGGCGGCGTCGGGCGGTCGGCCTGCCGGGACGCGGGCGGTGCGCCTCGGTGGCGGGGGCAAAATCGGGCGACATTCCTTTCAGGGAATGGTGTTGCGGCAAGCGGGCTGGGTTCGTTCCGCTCGGGCGCACCAGGCCATCGGGTTCGTTTCGCGCCGGGCGACCTGCCGGGTCGGGGGGCCCTTGGGGATGGGGGACGGGGGACGGGGGCAAGGCTGATCCCTCATCAGGAAAGCGGAGCGGCATGCCCCTATCGTCCGTCGGTCGAACGCCCATTCTCATCGGGTTGCCGAGTCGCCGAGCCCTGGGACCGGCCGGGGAGAGCGGCCGGAGAGTGCGGGGGACGATCCCCTTCCGTTATCATCGTGGAGAATCGGCCCGGCAGTCACGTTTCGGGGCGGAGATCGCGCAGGAGGGCAGGGGGACGCGGCCGGGGCCCGGCTCGGGGAGATCGAGGCCGAGGGGGCCTTGGGATCGGGTCATGCCGGATTGCGTCGATTCGTCACGATCGCGGATCGGCGGGCGTGGCCGCCGCCTACGAGCCCGCCGAGGGTTCGAGTGATGCGATTCGACGCGGCCCGGGATCAGGGGGTCGGGCCGGAGAGGGCACGCTCGGCGAGGCGGTCGAGGTCGAGCCAGAAGGTGCGCCACGAGCCGCGCTCGCCCTCGGGGAGGGCGTCGATCGCCGAGGGGTCGCGGAGGCCGGAGAAGTCGGGGTCGGATCGCCAGGAGGAGAGGGTCGAGGAGACGGCCGATCGGGCCTCGGGGTCGTCGAGTAGCGGGGCGTGGCGGTCCAGTTCGGCTCGGATCCAGGAGAGGGCCTGGGAGCGGAGGAGGGCCTTCGAGGCGTCGTCGGGGGGAGGGTCGTCCTCGCCTTGGCCGGTGCCGGCGAGGGCGGCGGAGCAGGCGGCGAAGTAGCGGTGGGGGACGTGCGGATCGTCGACCAGCGAGGGGTCGGCCGCCAGGGCGTCGGCCCAGAGCCGGGCCGAGGCGGCATACAGGCCGCGGTCATACGCGAGGTTGGCGACGGCTCGGGCCTCGTCGGCATCCCGGGGGAGGGCGTCGCCTCGGAGGAGGGGCCCCATCCGGTCGCCGATGGCGACGGCGGCCTCGGCGACGGCGAGCAGGTCGGCGAGGTCGGCGGCGAGGGGGCTGCCGGGCTCGGCGAGGGCGAGGGCGGCTCGGAACTGGTCGAGGGAGCCGGCGTCGTCGCCCTGGGAGCCGAGCAGGATGCCGAGGTTCTTGCGCGTCTTGGCCGCCTCGGTCCGGTAGAGGGGGACGTCGAGGTGGTCGTCGGCGAGGGCGTCGAGGCGGGAGATCGCCTCGATGTAGGCGTCCCGGGCGCGGGTCGGGTCGCCGGATCTTCGGAGCGCCAGGCCGAGGCCGCCATATCCCCAGGCGGTCGCCAGGCGGTCGACCGCCAGGCCGGGCCGGGCGGCGGTCAGGGCCTTGGAGTGGGCGATCGCCCGCTCATACGCCCCGACGGCCCGGGCCGAGCCCTCCGGGCCGAGCCCGTTGAGCAGGTTGCCGAGGTTCAGGCAGGCGTCGGCCAGGCCGGCCCGGTACTCGATCACCTCGGGGTGGGCCTCGAAGAGGGCTTCCAGGAGGGGGACGGCCCGGTCGAGGAGCTCCTCGGCGCGGTCGAGCTCGCCTGCCTCCTGGCAGGCCGAGGCGAGGTCGGCGTAGCCCCCGGCCAGTCGGAGGAGGAAGTCCCCCTCGTCGGGCCGGGCCGCCGAGACGGCCTCGAAGCAGGAGACGGCCCGCTCGTAGGAGTCCCGGGCGGGGCCGGACTCGCCGAGGCCGGACAGGGCCCGGCCGAGCCCGGTGTAGCTGTCCCCCAGGCCGGCGCGGTACTCGGGCACGTCGGGGTGCTCGGCCGTCAGCGCGAGGTAATGGTCGATCGATCGCTGGAACGCCTCTCGGGCGGGTTCGAGCCGCCCGTCCCCCCAGTCGTCGCTGCCGAGGTTGTAGAGGCTCATCGCCAGGTCGTCGCGATACTTGGGGACGCCGGGGCGCTCGGCCACCAGGGCCTCCCGGAGGGCGATGGCCCGCTCCAGCAGGGCCCGGGCCGGCTCGTACTCGCCGAGCTGGGCGAGGGCGCCGCTGAGGTTGTTGCAGGCCAGGGCCAGGCCGGACCGGTAGGAGGTCACGTCGGGGGACTCGGCGGCGAGGGCCTCGTAGCCCTCGATCGCCCGGCTGTAGGGGGCCTTCGCCGCGTCGAGCTGGCCGCCCAGGTAGAGGGCGGTCCCGAGGGCGAGGCGGCTGTCGGCCAGGCCGGCGCGGGCCTCGGGGTCGTCGGGGTGCTCGGCTGCTTGGGCCTCCCGGAGCGAGACGGCCCGGCCGACGATCGTCCGGGCGGAGCGGGAGTCGCCGGAGAGCAGGTGCATCTGGCCGAGGTTCTTGCAGGCGTCGGCGAGCAGGTCGCGGTAGGAGCCCTCCCCTGGGGCTTCGGCGTGGAGGGCCTCGAGGCGGGAGGCGGCCCGGCCGAAGGCGTCGATGGCCAGTCGGATCTCGCCGGAGGCGTGGAGGATCTTTCCCAGGTCGATTTCCGACGAGGCGAGGGCGGCCCGGGCCTCGGGGTCGTCGGGCCGGTCGGCCGCCAGGCGATCGAGCACGGCGATCGCCGCCCGGCACTGGCCCGCCGCCTCGGTCGGCCGGCCGAGGATCAGGAGGATCTGTCCGAGGCCGGAGCGGCCCTCGGCCAGGAGCAGGCGCTCCCGGGGGCTGGGGTCGGCCTTCGCGTCCAGCTCCCGGGTCAGCTCCTCGTAGAACCGGATCGGGCGGGAGAGGAGGCGTTCCCGGACGGCCTCGGGGACCTGCTGGCCGAGGATCGCGTCGGCGGAGACGCCGGTGTAGTAGTCCTCGATGGCCTGCATGGCGCGGTCGAGGCGGTCGTCGGCCAGGGCCTCGGCCTTGAGGGTGGCCTGGTACTGGGCCTCCAGGCGGGCGTTGGCCCGGGCCTGGAGGACGATCGTCGAGGCCACCCCGACGACTACCGCGAGCACGACCGCCGCGGCCAGGGCGGCGACCGCCGGCCTCCTCCGGCACCAGAGCCGGGCGCGCTCGACCGGCCCGGCCCGTCGGGCGGCGATCGGCCGGCCGTCGAGCCAGGCGAGCAGGTCGTCGGCGAGGGCCAGGGCCGAGCCGTACCGCCGGGCGGGGTCCTTCTCCAGGCACTTCAGGCAGATGGTCTCCAGGTCCCTGGGGACGTCCGGGTTGAGGGCCGAGGGGCGGGCGGGGGGGCGATTGCGGACGGCATCGAGGACGGCGGCGGTGCTCTCGCCCTGGAACGGGGCCCGGCCGGCGAGCAGGGCATAGAGGATGGCGCCGAGGCCGTAGACGTCGGCCGCCGTGGTGATCGAGCCGGCCGGGCCGCCGGCCTGCTCGGGGCTCATGTAGGCGGGCGTGCCGAGGATGGCACCGTCGGCGGTCTGCTCGGTGTCGGCGTCGGCGTCGGGCCCGATCCGCTTGGCGAGGCCGAAGTCGGAGACGAGGGGAGAGCCCTCGACGTCGAGGAGGATGTTGGCCGGCTTCAGGTCTCGGTGGAGGATGCCCCGGATGTGGGCGTGGTGGACCGCCCGGGCGGCCTCGGCCACCAGCAGGGCCGAGCCTCGGGGGAGGGACCGGCCCTCGGCGATGAGGTCGGCCAGGGTGCCGCCCTCGACGAGCTTCATGCTGAAGTAGTGCCGGCCGTCGTGCTCGCCGACCTCGAAGACCGGGACGATGCCGGGGTGGTCCAGCAGGGCAACGGCCCGGGCCTCATTGCGGAAGCGTCGCAGGTCGTCGGCGTCGGCGAGCAGCCCGGCCCGGATCATCTTCAGGGCCACCGGGCGGTTCAAGCCGCTGTGGATCGCCCGGTAGACCACGCCCATGCCGCCCCGGCCGAGCATCCGTTGCAGCTCGAAGGGGCCGAAGGGGCTGGGCAGGGCCGGGGAGGGGGGCGGGGCGGTTGGCGGGGAAGCGTCGAGGGTCGAGGTCGGGGTCGCGTCGGCGATGGGCCGGGCGGGGTGGTCCAGGGTCGGGTCGGCGCCGGGGAGGCGGGCCGGGGTGATCGTCGCGGTGGCGTCGAGGGTCGGGCTCGGGGAGTGATGGCCGGCGTCGCTCGTCGGGCATCGGGGGCATCGGCCCGGCGGGGAGCCCGGGGGGAGCTCGGCGTTGCAGGTCGGGCATCGGTTCGAGACGGTCATGGCGATGCTCCCCGCCGGTACCCAGTCCTCCGGCCGACGTCGGCGGGCCGAAAAGGGGAGGTGGCCCGACTGGGCCTCAGCATAATTGGGCGCGACGGCGTCGACATGAGAAATCCGAGGAACCCGGGCCGATGGGCCGGCGGTCGGGTCGGGTTTGACCGCGCCCATGATCCGCTTTAGAATCGGCGACCGATCCGAACGGAGGTGATCCCGCGCCTCGAGTCGCCAAGCGTCCGCAACGAGCCGAGCCGACCGAGCGACCCCAGGGGAGGAGCCCCACCGATGAGGCTGGCCTTCGACGAACAGGGCAGCGGGCCCGCGGTCGTGCTGCTGCACGGCTTCCCGCTCGACCGGACGATGTGGTCGGGCCAAATCGGCGTGCTGTCCGGCCACCATCGGGTGGTCACGCCCGACCTGAGGGGCCACGGCGAGTCCCCCACCCCCCCGGGGCCGTACCCGATGGAGGAGCTGGCCGCCGACGTGGTCGAGACGCTCGACGCCGCCGGGATCGAGCCGCCCTACGTCGTCGGCGGGCTGTCGATGGGGGGATACGTCGCGCTGGCGATGGCGGAACGACTCCCGGACCGGATCCGGGGGCTGATACTCCTGAACACCCGGGCCGGCGCCGACTCGCCGGAGGCGGCCGCCAGGCGGGAGGACTCGGCGAGGACGATCGAGCACGAGGGCTCGACCGAGTCCCTGTCGGGGATGGTCGAGAAGCTGTTCGCGCCGTCGACCCTGCACGGCAGGCCGGAGCTGGTCGACCAGATTTCGGGGGTGATCCGGAGGACCGCCCCCGGGGGGGCCGCCGGGGCCCTGCGAGGGATGGCGACCCGGCCGGACCGGCTGGGGGTGATCCGGTCGCTCCGGGTGCCGGTGCTGGTGATCGCCGGGGAAGAGGACGCGATCGTGCCCGAGGAGGACTCCCGGGCGATGGCCGAGGCGGCGTCGGACGGGGAGCTGATCGTGATCCCCGGGGTCGGCCACCTCTCGCCGATGGAGGCCCCCGGGGCGACCGACGCGGCGATCCGCTCCTTCCTCGGCCGCCTGGGCTGACCCGAGATGACCCAGGACCGGCCCGGCCAGGATGGCCGGACCCACCCGGCGGCCCGGATGCCGCCCCCGGCCCCGACGGCGATGCTGGCCCTGCTGCTGGCGTCGCTCGGGATCGGCTGCGCCCCGGGGGGCGCCTCCTCCCGGGACCAGGCCGAGGCGTCGGTGGCCGACGACGCCCGGTCGCTCGCCCCCCCCGGCGGCAAGGCGGCGGGGGTCGAGGGGCTCTGCTGGGGGGGGCCGGCGGCCGACCGGAGGCTCGGGGTCCGCTTCGACGACGGCCGGTTCGCCGCCTACCGGCCCCCGGCGGGGCCGGGCCCGGTGTCGGTCGGCCTGGTGCCCCCGGGCCGGGGCGACCTGTCGAGCCTGGCGCTCTGCTCGGCCGACCGGGCCGTGACCGGGGACGGCCGGGGCCTGCTGCTCTGGGACAC
Source organism: Tautonia plasticadhaerens (assembly GCF_007752535.1). Taxonomy (GTDB): domain Bacteria; phylum Planctomycetota; class Planctomycetia; order Isosphaerales; family Isosphaeraceae; genus Tautonia; species Tautonia plasticadhaerens. The sequence goes on along the minus strand of NZ_CP036426.1, from coordinate 7,437,604 downwards.
CTCCGGGGCGATCGCCCGGCCGATCGACCGGCTGGACTGCGGCGCCATCGGGGCGCTGGCCGTCGAGCCGATCGGCCCCGGGGACCTGCTCGCGGGGCTGGGGGACGGCCGGCTGCTCCGGTTCCGGCCCGGCCGGGACGCGATCGGCCCGCCGAGGGCCGAGGCGAGGTCGAGCGGCCGGGCCTCGGGGGTGACGGGCCTGGGGTTCGCCGACGGCGGCCGGTCGGTCCTCGTCTTCCGGGCCGACGGCGGCTCGGAGCGGCGGGGCCGGTCGCTCGACGGCCCGGCCGAGCCGATCGGCCCGGCCCGCTCGGCGGCGGAGGGGGCGGGCGGGGGGCTCGTCCGGCTGGTCGGCCCGGCGGACGACGGCCCGGCGCTGGTCCGGTCCGACCGGGACGGCGTCCCCCGCTGGCGGTTCCCCCTGCCGGCCGAGGGGGTCGAGCTGGCGGGGGTGCTCCGGGGGGAGGGGCTGGTGGTCGCCTGCGAGGGGAGGATCCTGCTCGTCCGGGGCGAGGGAGGAGGGCCGCCGAGGCCCTCGGAGGTGCGGGGGCTCCCGGCCGAGGGGGAGGGCCGGGTGGCGAGCGACCCGCTCGACCCGGCCGGCCGTCGGCTGGCGGTGGCGGACTCGGCCGGCCGCCTGCTCGTCTACGACGCCGAGGACCTGGCGAGGTCGGCCGGCCCGATCTCCCTGGACGGGGCGCCGGACCTGGCCTTCCGGCCGCATCGCCGGGCCTATCATCCGAGGCCCGGGGAGGGCCGGGCCTCGACGACCTCGGAGCGGCTGGCCGGGCGGATCGCCGAGGCGAGGCGGCGGCTCGACCGGGGGGAGCTGGACGGGTTGCTGGCGACCGTGAGGGACCTGGAGGCCGACCCGGCGCTGGACCGGGACGCCTCGGCCGAGGTGGCGGCCCTGACGGCGGCGGTCCGGCAGGCGACCGGCTGGCCGACGTCGAGCATCCGGCCGCCGATCGATTCGGCGCGGTCGACGTTCGAGCAGCGGGGGTGGTCGGCCCGGGAGGCGGACCTGCGACTCTGGGCCGGCAGCCTGCTGCTGCCGGGCTTCGACGGCCGGGGGGCCCCGGCCGACCCGGTCCGGATCGAGGAGGCGCTGGCGGAGCTCCGGGAGGCCGCTGCCCTGTACCGAAGTGCCGACCCGGGGCTGGAGCGCCAGGCCAGGATCGCCGAGGCGATGGCCTCCTGGGGCCTGCTCACCCTGGGGAGGCCGGCCGAGGCCCACTCGGTTTTCGGGCCGGTCGCCCGGTTCGCCGAGGCCGACCCGGTGATCCGGCAGGCGCCGGAGTTCGACCGGATCGCCGCCGCCCTGGCCGCCTCCCGGGGGGACTGGGAGGCGGCCGACCTCGCCAGCGACCGCCTGCTCCGCCGGCTGACCCCGCCGCCGGCCGGCCGGGAGGACCTGGCGAGGGAGGCGGCCCTGGAGCGGGTCGGCGACCTCGCCGCGCTGGGGAGATGGGCCGAGGCGGCCCGGGTGCTCGCCGAGGATCGGCCCTCGGATCCGGAATGGGCCCTGCGCCGGGCCACCGTCCGGCGTCGGGCGGGGATCGACGTCGGGCCCGTCCCCGACGGGCCGCCCGGGGGCCCGTCCGACTTGCCGGAGGCGGCGGCGATCGCCCACGTCCGGGGCCGGGTGGCCGTCGCCTCGGAGGGGTCGCTGGCGTCGGGGGCCGGGCTGCTCGCCCTCGCGGGCGAGGCGCACCGGGAGGCGGGGCGGTCGGACCTGGCGATCGAGGCCGACCTGGAGCGGGCCGAGGCGCTGGAGCGGCTCGGGAGGCCGGGGGAGGCGATCGCGCTGTACGCCCGGGTGGCCCGGACCCTCGCCCCCGAGGGGGACCGGCCCCGGACCCGGGGGGCGGCCCGGCCGATCGCCTTCGCGGCGGGCCGGGCGCACCGGGGCCTGGCCCGGTGCCAGCTCGCCGGGGGGATGCCGGGGCACGCCCTGGGTGCGATCGACCAGGAGGCGCTGGTCGGCTGGTTCGAGCGGTCGGGGGAGGCCCTGGTGCGGTCGTCCCGGGGGATCGCCCCGCCGGGGGGGACGACGGAGGGGGCGCTCCGGGAGGCGAGGCGGTCGGCCTTCGCGCCGATCGGCCTGGGGGGGGCGGACTCGGGGTCCCGGGCCCGGGTCCGGGGCCTGGAGGCCCGGCGCGCCGCCGAGCACCAGGAACTCTCGCTGGCCGACCCGACCCGGCCGTTCGACCCCTCCTCGCTCCGCCTGGGGGCCGGTGAGGCGGTGCTGGTCGTCTCGCCGACGGGGCCGGAGTCGCTGTCGGGGTTCCTGATCCGCCCCGGCGGGCCGGTGCTGGCGAGGCGGCTGCCGATCGGTCGACCGGCCCTGGGGAGGGCCGCCCGGCTCTGGCGGGCCTCGCTGGGGGACGGGGGTCGGTCGTGCGAGCTGGACGAGACGCCGGGGCCCGGGGGGTTGCTCTCGATCGCCCCCGAGCCGGACCTCCCGCCCGGGGAGACGCCGCCCGACGGCCTGCCGCCGGGTCGCCTGATCGTCGAGTCGGTCCTCGGCCCGTTCCGGGGGGGGCTGGCGGGGGTCGATCGGCTGGTCGTCGTGCCGGGGGACGCCGACTCGGCGGTGCCGCTGGGGGCGTTGGCGGCCGGAGAGGGGGGGCCGGGCCTGCCCTCGATCGCGTATGCCCCGTCGCTCTCGATGATCCGGAGGGCCCGGGCGTCGGGCCGGGGGCGGGGGGATCGGCGGGGGTCGGTGCTGGTGATGTCGGCGGGGGACGTGGTCGGGGCCCTGGCGGTGCGGTCGGCCTACGGGGAGGGGGGTCCGGCCGTCGAGGTGCCGGGGGATCTGGCGTCCTTGCCGGCGCGGCTGATCGGCCCCGGGGGGCCGCGGGGGGTGCTCCAGCTCTCGACCGTCGCCGTGCTCGACCCGGCCGAGTCGGGCTCGGGGGGGCCGGAGCTGCTGCTCGGGCCGGAGGGCTCGGGGGGGATCGACCCGGGGACGCCGAGGCTCTCGGAGTCGGACGTGCTCGGCCTGGAGCTGGACGGCGCCCTGGTGGTGCTCCAGCTGGAGCACCGGCCGATGCCCCCGGTGGCGACGCCGACCGCCTGGAGGGACCTGGCCTCGGGCTGGCTCGCCGCCGGGGCCGACGCGGTGATCGTGTCGCTCTGGGACCCGCCGGCCGACTCGGCCCCCGCCTTCGCCGCCGGGCTGCACCGGGGCCTCGCCCGGGGCCTGTCGGCGGCCGGGGCGCTCGAGCTCGCCCGGCGGTCGGTCGCCGAGCGGCCCTCGACCTCGGATCCGGTCCACTGGGCCGGGTACGTCCTGTACGAGCCGGGCGGATCGGGGCGATGAGCGGCCGGCCCCCACCCTCCGGCCGGTCGACCTGCCCGGCCCCGGGGGCGGCGGCGGGCTGGCCCTCTGCCCGCGGTCGGGCTTCGACCGGTCCGTCGGCGCCGCATCTCGACCGGGGTCCGACCCTTGCATCGAGGGCCCCGGCGTGCGATAAGGGTCGGGCCCTCGGCGTGGGACGAACCCGCGCCTCCCCAACCTCCAGGGACTCGGGACCGACCCGAACGATGCCGGGACGCCACGTCGACCCCCTGATCGCCGCCGACGCCGAGCTGGCCGAGCTGGTGGAGCACCTCCGCCGGGTCGGCCGTTTCGCCTTCGACACGGAATTCGTCTCCGAGGACACCTTCGAGCCGGTCCTCTGCCTGGTGCAGGTCGCCACCCGGGACCGCATGGTGGCCGTCGACCCGCTGGCCCGGGGGCTGGATCTGGATCCGCTCTGGGAGGTGGTGCTCGACCCGGGCGTCGAGGTGGTCATGCACGCCTCGGGGGAGGATCTGCGCATCTGCCGATTGCGGACCGGCCGGCTGCCCGATCGGGTGTTCGACACCCAGGTCGCCGCCGGGCTGGCCGGGTACGGCTACCCGATGTCGCTGGTCAATCTCGTCGGCCAGACCGTCGGCGTGAGCCTGGCCGGCAGCGAGACGAGGACCGACTGGAGGCGACGGCCCCTGAGCGACGCCCAGGTCGAATACGCCCTGGACGACGTGGCCCACCTGCTCGACGTGGCCGACCACCTGAGGGACCGCCTGGAGCGCCGGGGGCGGGTCGAATGGGCCGAGCACGAGTTCTCGGACTTCATCGAGTCGGTCCGACGCCGGGTCGAGGAGGACCGTTGGCGACGGCTCCCCGGGGCCGGGACGCTGGGCCGGAGGTCGCTGGAAGTCGCCCGGAGGCTCTACGAGTGGCGCGTCGAGGAGGCCCGGGCCTCCAACCGGCCGATCCGCCAGGTGATGCGGGACGACCTGATGGTCGGCCTCGCCCGCCGACAGCCCCGGAACAAGCGCGACCTGGAAGCTCTCCGGGACTTCAACCGCCCGGCCCTGATCGCCCGGTCCCGGGAGATCCTCGACGTGATCGCCGAGGCCCTCGCGGTGCCCGAGGACCGGCTGCCGGAGCCGGGCGAGCGCGTCGACGACCTGCCGGGGATGTCGATGCTCACCTCGCTGCTCAACGCCACGATGGCCCACTGCGCGGCCCGTCACCAGATCTCGACCGGGCTGGTGGGCTCGACCGGCGACCTGAAGGAGCTGGTCCGCTGGCACCTCGACGGCCAGCCGGGGGACCGCACCCCGGAGATCCTGAAGGGCTGGCGGGCCGAGGTATGCGGCCGGGCCCTGCTGGACGTGCTCTCCGGCCGGCTCGCCCTGCGGATCGACGACCTCGGCTCGGAGGTGCCCGTGGCGCTGGAGCCGGTCGCCCCCCACCCCCCCGACGAATCCGACTCGCCATCGCCATCGCCATCGAACCCGCCCGACGGATCGCCATGAATCGCATCATCAGCTGCTTCTCCAATTGCTACGGGGCCTCCGGCGTCCGCGCCGCCGCCTCGAAGATCCGGGACGCCGGCATCGACCACCTGGAGCTGGCCCTCCGCGGCCACGACTTCGGCGGCCTGGTCATCCCCGAGGAGGCCGTCGTCACCGAGAAGGCCGACGACGCCACCGCCGGCGCCTTCCGCGACGAGCTGGCGAGGCTCGGCGTGGAGGTGAGCGGCTGCAACGTCGGCGGCGGCGACATGCGCACCGACGAGGGGACCGAGCTGACCGCCCGCCGCATCCGGTTCGCGAAGAAGTGGTTCGACGTCGACGTGGTCGTCTCCGGCGCCAGCCAGCCCGCGACCCCCGAGGAGCGCCGGGCGGTGGTCGAGAACCTCCGCAAGGTCGGCGACGTGGCCCAGATCCTCGGCGTGGTCATCGCCCTGGAGACGCACAAGGGCCCGACCCAGAACGCCGACGAGATGCTCACCCTGATGTTCGAGGTGCACCACCCCGCGGTGCGGCTGAACTACGACACCGGGAACATCCTCTATTACAACCCCGGCGCCGACCTCCACGAGCAGCTCGACCGCGTCAAGGAGTACGTCCGCAACGTCCACCTGAAGGACTCGCGCGGCAAGCCCGACGACTGGTACTTCCCCGCCGTCGGCGACGGCGGCGCGATCGACTTCGCCCGGATCCGCCAGCAGCTCGACGCCGTCGGCTTCGCCGGCCCCTATACCATCGAGATCGAGGGGATCGCCGGCGAGCCCGAGCCGGGCCTCGACGGCCGGCACGACCGGGTCAAGCGGAGCGTCGAACACCTGAGGAAATGCGGCTACTTCGATTGATTGGCGGTCGGGCATCGCGGGAGGATCGCCGTGGATCTCCGGGCACTGATGGCGATCCCCCGCGGGCGGCTCGGCGAGGGGTCGAACGTCCGGGTGCGGGTCGTCGGGGACGCCGAGGCGCTGGCCGTCGACATGGCGAGGGCGATGGCGGGGGTCGTCTCGGATCGGGCGAAGGCCGGCAAGGCGGCCTGCCTGATCGTCCCGGTGGGGCCGGTCGGGCAGTACGAGCACCTGGTCAGGATGGTCCGGGACGAGGGGCTGGACCTCTCGGCGACGACGTTCATCCTGATGGACGAGTTCCTCGCCGGGCCGGGGCGGTGGATCGAGGCGTCCGACCCCCTGAGCTTCCGGGGGTTCGTCGAACGGGCCTTCTTCGACCTCCTGCCGGGCGACCGGGCCCCGAGGCCGGGAAACCGCATCGTGCCCGACCCCGAGGCGCCGGAACTCGTGGGAGAGGGGATCCGGGCCCGCGGGGGCGTGGACGCCTGCTTCGGCGGGATCGGCCTGAACGGGCACGTCGCCTTCAACGAGCCGGAACCCGGGGCGACCGTGCCGGAGTTCGCCACCAGGGGGACGAGGGTCGTCGCCGTGGCCCCGGAATCCCGGGCGCACATGGCGGTGAACCTGAGCTGCGCCCTGGAGCTGATCCCGGGCGCGGCGGTGACGGTGGGCATGGCGGAGATCCTCGGCGCCCGGATGATCCGGCTCTACGCGAACCGGCCCTGGCAGCGCGGGGTGGTGCGGATGGCGGTGCACGGCCCGGCGTCGGCGAGCTGCCCGGCCTCGCTGATGCAGATGCACCCGGACGCCGAGATCGTCGCGAGCGACTTCGTGGCCGAGCCGACGGAGGTCGCCCTGCGATGATCGGGACCGGGGCCGGGCCGGACCTGCCGGGCCGGGTGCTGGCGATCGGGGCCCACCCGGACGACCTGGAATTGCTCTGCTCGGGGACCCTGGCGAGGTTCCTCGACCTCGGCTCGGCCGTCGAGCTGGCCGTCGCCTGCCGGGGGGACCGGGGGGGATCGGGCGGGCCGGACCCGGCCCTGGCCGACCGGAGGAGGGCCGAGGCCGAGGCCGCCGCGGGCGCCCTCGGGGCGCCGATCCGCTTCCTCGGGTTCGGCGACTCCGACGTCTACGATTCCCCGGAATCGAGGGCCCGGTTCGTGTCGTTGCTGCGGGAGTCGAGGCCGGACCTGGTGATCACTCACCCGCCGGAGGACTATCACGCCGATCACGCCCGGGTGGGGGAACTGGCGGGGATGGCCTGCTGGCTCTCGGCCTCGGGGGGGTGGGTCGTCGGCGACCGGCCCCCGCTGGGGAGGCCCCCGGTCCTGGTCTACATGGACACGATCGCCGCGGTCGGCTTCGAGCCGGCCCATTACGTCGACATCTCGTCGGCGATCGACCGCAAGCGCCGGATGCTCGCCTGCCACGCCAGCCAGACCTCCCGGGAGGACGGCGGCATCCACGCCCTGGCCGAGCTGATGGAGGTCCAGTCCCGGCTCCGGGGGTTCCAGTGCGGGGCCCGCTTCGCGGAGGCGTTCCGGCCCGCCCCCCTCTGGGGGAGGATCAGGCCGGGGGGCCTGCTGCCCTGAACCGGCCGGAGCCCTTCGTCCCATGCGAGCAATCGCCCTGTCGATCGGGCCGGCTTATTCTGGTAGACTGCGGTGCCTGGTCACCGGACCAGGCCGATCGGATCGGCCGATCGCCGGCGTCTCCCGGCGACCGGCCGGGGACGACCCGAACGAGCCCGGGAGAGTGAAGACCGCATGGCGAGCACGACCGCCGCGCCCAAGCTGGCGAAGATGGACTACGAGGTGGTCCGCAGCCTCGGCACGGGGGCGGGCAGCACGATCCTCCTGGTCCGGGACAAGGCGACCGGCCGCAAGTATGCGCTGAAGGTCGTCCGCCGGCAGGGTCCCGACGACGACATCTACGTCAACCAGGCGATGGTCGAGTGGGACGTGGCCCGGATGCTCAACCACCCCAACATCGTCAGGGTGCTCGACTTCCGGGTGAAGAAGTCGTGGTTCAAGACCACCGGCGTCGAGCTGCTGCTGGAGTACGTCGACGGGGTGATGCTGGACGACCTGCTGGCGAAACTCCCCGTCCCCAGGCTGGTCGCCTTCTTCCGCCGGGTCGCCGACGCGATGGCCCACATGCACCGCCGGGGGGTCTACCACGGCGACCTGAAGCCGGGCAACCTGATGATCACCCGGGACGGCCAGGTCAAGGTGATCGACTTCGGCACCGCCTGGATCCGGGGAGAGGACAAGGGCCGGGTCCAGGGGACCCCCTATTACATGGCCCCCGAGCAGGCCCAGCGCAAGGTGGTGGACGAGAAGACGGACGTGTACAACTTCGGCGCCACCATGTATCGGATGTTCACCGGGGAGTATGCCAATCTCGGCATCCCCGGGCTGGACAACGGCCGGGCCAACCGGGCCCGGATGAAGTCGCCCGCCTCAATGGTGCCCGACCTGCCGAAGTCGCTCAGCGACCTGATCATGGACTGCATCGCACCGAAACCCGACCGCCGGCCGTCTGGCATGCAGGAGGTCCGGGAGCGGCTCGACGAGATCGCCGCCGAGCTGGGCCCCAAGGCCGATGACCCGTTCGGCACCGACGCCCCCGAGTGAGTCGACCGGGCTTGTGCTTGAGCCGATCGGGCCCGACGTGGTACAGTGAAGATCTTCCCCCGCGGGGGATCCGTCCGCATTCTCGCATTCTCGCTCGAAACACCCGAACAACCCAGGGGAGGGCTCATGGCTAGCCGCCGTCGAGGGAAGGGCCGTCGGAAGGTCGGTCGGAAGAAGCGCCGCATGCGCAGCAAGATCCGACACCGCAAGAAGTAAGGCCGGTCGGGACGGCCCCCCTCGGTCCGGAATCCTCCGAGTCGGCTCGGCCCGGCCCCGTCCGTTTCGGGACGCCTTGCAGATCGTGTCCAAGACGCCCCGACGATGGCGGTCGGGGCGAGTCGCGTGGTGCCGGGCGCCGGATGCCCGGCCCCGGGTCGTCGGCCGGCGATCCCGGGGGATTCATCGACATGGTATGAATAGGGTGGACCCTGCGGCGAAGTACTTCGCGCCGAGGGCCGAGCCGCTTCCCCGCGACGTCGTATGGCGGGCCAGGGCCGGCCGGGGTCTGACCGAGGAATTCACCCATGGCATCGATCGATCGACGCGACCCGACGGGTCGCGGCGCCGGGGGTCCGCCCCGACTCGGGGGCGGCCTGATCGTCGGCCTGCTCGCCCTGGTCGCGGTGGGCGGCTGGCTGCTCTACGGGGCCTGCCGCGTCGAGGTGGGCAAGGGGAAGCAGGCGGTCCTGATCCGCAAGGTCGGCCGGGACCTGGAGGCGGGCATGGAAATCGCCCGGGCCCGGTCGGAGGAGGTCGGCTACACCAAGGGAGTGCAGCCGGAGGTCCTGACCGAGGGCCGGTATTTCTACAACCCGTTCTTCTGGGACTGGGAGCTCTCCGACCAGTTCGAGGTCCCCGAGGGGAAGTGCGCCGTGCGGGTCAGCCTCGTCGGCGAGGAGTTGCCCGAGGGGAGGGTGCTGGCCGAGCCGGGCCAGAAGGGGATCGAGCCCGGCGTGATCGAGGCCGGGGCCCGGGTCGCCTACAACCCCTACGCCACCGAGTTCCTGGTGGTCGAGCCGATCGACGTGCCGACCGGCGGCCGGGGCGTGGTCACGCTGCTGGCCGGCCGGGAGCCGAAGGACCCCAACGTGGTCCTGGTCGACGCCGGGGAGCGTGGCGTGCAGCAGGAGACCCTGCCGCCGGGCAAGTACTTCATCAACCCCTTCGAGCAGCGGATCAACGTGGTCGACTGCCGGAGCCGGACCTTCGGCCTCAATGACGACGCCGACATCACCTTCCTCTCGGCCGACGGCTTCAACATCTCGCTCGACGGCAAGGTGAACTTCCGGATCGACGAGGCCCGCGCCGCCGAGGTCTTCGTCCTCTACAACGAGGACCGCAACGGGGACGCGATCGACGAGGAAATCATCAACAAGATCATCACCCCCTATGCCCGGTCGATCTGCCGGGTGAACGGCTCGAAGCTCAACGCCGTGCAGTTCATCTCGGGGGACGACCGGGAGATCTTCCAGCAGAACCTCCAGCGCACCCTCTCCGACCGCTGCGAGGAGCAGGGGGTGGACATCGTGCAGGTGGCCGTCACCTCGGCCTCGGCCCCGGAGGAGATCCGGGCGCCGGTGCGGGCCCGGGAGGTGGCCAAGCAGCAGCTCGACCAGTTCCTCCAGGAGAAGATCCAGCAGGAATCCCAGGCCGAGCTGCGGGTGAAGAACCTGCTGGCCGAGCAGAAGGCCCGGCTGATCGAGGCCGAGCAGGAGGTGGTCGAGCAGAAGACCCGGGCGATGCAGGACCAGGAGGTGGCCGTCACCACCGCCGAGCAGCGGCTGGCCGTCGCGCAGACCCGCCTGGAGGCCGCCCGGAGCAAGGCGGAGGCGCTGGGCTCGGAGGCCCGGGCGTCGGCCGACGTGATCCGGTTCGAGAACGAGGCCGACCTGGCCGGCCTGGCCCTCCGGGTGTCCGCCTTCGGCGGGGACGGCGGGGCGCTCGCCCGCAACGTGATGATCGGCAAGGTGGCCCCGGCGTTCCGGTCGATCCTGACCAACTCCGACGGCCCGCTGATGGAGCTGTTCAGCCAGTTCGCCACCGACGCGGCGTCCCCGGGACCCGCCTCGACCCCGCCGGCGGCCCCGCCGGGCCCCCTGGCCGGCGACGAGTCGACCGACCCGGGGACGATCCCCTCCAACCCGTTCCGCACCGCGGAGGCCAACCGATGAACCCCCGATTGATCCGACCGCTGATCGGGGCCGCCGTGGCGCTGGTGGCCCTGTACGTCTTCGGGTATCTGCTCGCCTGGAAGTGGGTGGTCTGCCGGGTGGAGGTCCCCCCCGGCGAGAGCCTGCTGCTGACCTACCGGGGGCCCTTCCCGCCGCTCCGCTCCGTGCCGACGGCCCCGACCGGGACTCTGGTCGAGACGGACGGCCGAGGCCGGCCGAAGCAGGTGGGCATCCTCCAGGAGATGCCCGGCCCGGGGAGGCATTTCATCAACCCCCTGGAATACAAGTACGAGCGGATCCGGGACACGCTGATCAAGCCCGGCGAGATCGCCGTGCTGACCGCCAAGTTCGGCGAGCAACTCCCGCAGGGGCAGTACCTGGCCGACCGGGAGGGCCAGCGCGGCATCCAGCGCAAGGTGCTCACGCCCGGCCGGTACCGGATCAACTCGTACGCCTATGACGTCGAGGTCCTGCCCGTCACCTCCTGCGTGAAGACCAACGGCGGCGTGCAGCACGAGCCGGGGGAGGCGCTGCTGATCCCGGCCGGCTACGTCGGCGTGGTCACCAATCGCTCCGAGGACCTCCGCACCGGCGCCCGCCGGGGCACGCAGGACGACGTCCTGCAGCCGGGCATCTACTACCTGAACCCCTTCGCCACCCAGGTCGACATCCTGAGCGTGGGCTACAACGAGACGACCCTGCAGGTCGCGCCCGAGGTCGGCCCCGACGGCAGCATGCTCTACCAGGAGGTCGAGGCGGTCGGCGTCGGCGAGCTGGCCCCGCTGTCGAGGGACCCGGTCTACGACAAGGAGAAGGGGATCTGGTTCCTCTCCCGGGACGGCTTCGACATCTTCCTCGACTTCACCACCATCTGGGGCATCCTGCCCGACCAGGCCCCCGACGTCATCCGACGCTTCGGCAAGGCCGGGGAGCAGCAGCAGAACGTCCTGGAGGTGGTGGAGGAGCAGGTGGTCCTGCCGGACATCGGCTCGATCGCCCGGATCAACGGCTCCCGCCACGGCGCCGTCGACCTGCTGATCGGCGACAGCCGGGAGGCGTTCCAGACGGACACCTCCGAGGACCTGGAGTCCCGGCTCAACGAGAAGAACCTGACGCTACTGTTCGGCCTGACGAGGCACATCTACGTGCCGGCGGAGGTCCGGGAGCCGATCCAGCGGTCGAAGATCGCCATGGAGGTGAAGCTGACCAACGACCAGAAGCAGCTCACCGCCGAGGCCGAGGGCGACCTGATGGAGGCCAAGGCCAAGGTCACGCTGGAGGAGCGCCGGGTGGCCGCCGAGACGGACAAGCTGTTCGCCGAGGCGATCGCCCAGGGCGAGAAACAGGCCAGGGAGATCGAGGCGACCACGGAGAAGCTGGAGGCGGAGCTTGACGCCCGGACCGCCGCCATCCAGGCCGACATCACGACCACGATCGGCGAGGCCGAGGCGAAGAAGGTCGAGCTGACCAACGCCGCCGAGGCCGAGCGCTATCAGCGGTACGTCCAGACCCTCGGCGGGCCGGATTCGTACAACCGCTACCTCTTCGCCGAGAACCTGCCGGAGGACCTCCGCCTGGGCGTCTTCTACGCCGGACCAGGCACCTTCTGGACCGACCTGAGGGGCTTCGAGCAGGTCATGCTCGGCAAGCTCGCCTCCGAGTCCCTCGCCCCCGGGGCCGCCCCCGAAGGGACCGGGACGGCCGCGTCCCCCGCGCCGAGGCCGGCGTCGATCCGTTCGGACGACCGGCGCTGATCGACGTCGGGCATCGCATCGAAATCCGGGAATGACGCGGACGCCCGCCTCGGGGCCCCTGGCGGGCCCCGGGCCGGGCGTCTCCCCTGCGCGGTCCCCCGCGATCCCCGGCCGGATCCCCGCCCCGATTTCTTTTTTCGGGTTTCGTGTCGCGGTCGGATGCCGATTTCGGTCCCCTTACCGTGGGCCGGTTGTTGCTAGCACCCCGGCCCATTCGAACCCGAGGGGTGGCTGTTGCTAGCACCCCGCCCCTCCCGAGACCGATCGAACGCGACGCTCCCCCGGCCGATTGCCCTGGATCGGCTCGGGGGGTCGTCGTGCGCGCGGCGGGTGCGGGGGACGACCGAGCACCGGGGCGGGGACGCCCGACGCCCGACGCCCGATTCAGAGTGGCTTGAGCAGGACGCGTCGGAACTCGATCCGGTAGCCTTCGGCCTCCAGCCCGACGTGGCCGGACGGGACCTGGCAGGTCTCCCAGTCGACGGTGACGGCGCCGTTGACCCAGAGGGTCACGCGTTCCCCGGCGAAGGTCACCTCATACGTGTTCCACTCGCCGGCGGGCTTGACCCGGGGGTCGGGCACCCGGTCTCGGGTGCTGATGCGTTCGAGCTCGCCGTCGATCAGGGTGTCGCCGAAGAGGAAGCCGCCGGAGGCGTCGCCGGTCTGGGCCTGATGCCAGACGGTTCCGTCCTCGGAGTTCCGGACGTAGATGCCGGAGTTGTACCGCCGAGGGCCCTCGGCGACGGGGACGAAGCGCCACTCGACGTGGTAGATGCCGTCCCGCTGGGGGGCATCCCAGCGGAGCCACTCGTGCCCCTTGTCGCCGGAGCAGACGATCGAACCCGTCTCGGGGTCGACGGACCACTGCGAGTCGGGATTCAACGCGCCGTCGGGGGGGATCGGGACCCGGGTCCAACCCTCCAGGTCGGCGCCCGACGCCTCGATGAGGTCGATCCAGCCGGAGGGGTCCTGCTCCAGGGCGCCGGGAGTCTCCTGGGCCGTCGGGGAGAGCAGGGCGGCGAGGGCGATCGGCAGCAGCATGATGGATTCCTCCGCGCGAAGGGGGCCGGGTGATCGGGTCGGGGCGATCGAGGCGAGTCTAGTCGACGGGGCCGGGCGGGGCGAGGGCCGGGGGATTCGCGTTGCCACCCGGGGGCGGTTCGATTAGAGGTGAGGGTGCCCTTCGAACCGCCCGGCCCGTCTCGACACCGGAGGTCGGCTTCATGGACGTCCCCGCTCGACGCCGTCGGCCCCCGTTCCGGATCGTCGCCGTGGCGTCGATCGTCGCGGTCGCGGCGATGCCGTTCGGCTACCTCGGCGTGGCGATCGTCTCGGCCCACTACCTGACGAGGCCGAGCAACCGGCCCGCCCGGCTCGACCCCAGGCTCGTCGGCCCTGCCGAGCGGTGGGAGGCGACCACCGAGGACGGCCTGACCCTGAGGGGCTGGTACTTCCCGACCGAGGAACGGCGGCGGCTGGTGGTGGGCGTCCACGGCATGCTCATGAACTGGGAGGAGCTGGCCGGGGTCGGCCGGGACCTGCACGCCCGGGGGTTCGACGTGCTGCTGTTCGACCTCCGGGGCCACGGCCGGAGCGACCCCGCGCGGCTCTCGATGGGCCGGGACGAGCGGGCCGACCTCCGGGCCGCGCTCCGATGGGCCGGGGAGGAGGGGTTCCCGCCCGATCGGGTCGGCTGGCTCGGCTGGTCGCTGGGGGCGTCGACGATCCTGCTCGAAGGGCTGGAGAACCCCGAGATCGGCGCCGCCGTGCTCGACAGCCCCTTCGGCGACCTGCCCGAACTGCTGGACACGCAGCTCAGCGCGCACAGCGGCCTGCCCCCGCAGTTCAACCCCGGCATTCTGCTGGCGGCGCACCTCGTCTACGGCGTCCGGACCGACGACCTGAAGCCGGCCCGGCTGGCCTCCGGATGGGGGGAGCGGCCGATGCTGGTGATCCACGGCGAGGACGACTCCATCGTCCCCGTCTCCCACGGCCGGGCGATCGCCCGGGCCGTCGGGGAGTCGTGCGAGCTGGTCGCGCTGCCGGGCGTGGAGCACGTCGGGGCGTATCGGGACCACCGGTCGCGCTACGTCGACCGGGTCGACCGCTTCTTCCGGGAGCACCTGGAGGGGGGGGATGCGGTGGCCCGCTCGGTTGCCGTCCCGACGGCGGGCCGTTAGCCTCGATTGCATGGAAACGCACCGCGACGTGGATGATCGGCCGTCGCCCGGGGCCGTCGCCGAGCGGTCGCCCTCGACGGGATCCCGAACAACGAGGACGGCGACGGCCAAGGCCGGGCGGCTGCTGTTCGGGCCGGTCGACGTGGCGGCGCTGGTCTATTTCCGGGTCGTCTTCGGCCTGGTGATGCTCTGGGAGGTGGCCGGATTCCTCCGGTTCGGCTGGGTCCGGCAACTGTTCCTGGACCCGATCTACCTGTTCACCTATCCGGGATTCGGCTGGGTCCGCCCCTGGCCCGAGAAGTGGATGCACCTCCATTTCTACGGGATGGGGCTGGCGGCGGCGATGATCGCGGCCGGGTTGTACTACCGGCTGGCGTCGGTGCTGTTCTTCCTGGGGTTCTCGTATGTCTTCCTGCTGGATCAATGCCTGTATCAGAACCACTTCTATTTGATCGTCCTGCTCTCGGGGCTCATGCCGCTGCTGCCGGCGAACCGGGACTTCTCGGCCGACGTCCGGATGCTGCCCTGGATCCGGAGGCGGTGGGTCCCGGCCTGGACGCTCGGGATCCTGAGGGCCCAGCTCGGCCTGGTCTACTTTTTCGGCGGCGTGGCGAAGCTCAACGGGGACTGGCTCCGGGGAGAGCCGATGCGGAGCTGGCTGGCGATCCATGCCGGGGCCCCGGTCGTCGGCCCCTGGCTCTCGGAGCGCTGGGTGGTGCTCGGGTTCTCCTACGGCGGCCTGCTGCTGGACCTGCTCGCCGCGCCGATGCTGCTCTGGGGGCGGACCCGGGCGTTCGCGGCGCTCGTCCTGCTGGCCTTCCACCTGACGAACGCCGCGCTCTTCGAGATCGGCATCTTCCCCTGGTTCATGATCCTCGCCACGCCGATCTTCTTCCCCTCGACGTCGCTCCGCCCGCTCTTCGGCGGCCGTCGGGAACCGGCCCCTGACGAACTGCCCGACGTGCCCTCCCGCCGGTCGAGGCGGGTGATGGCGGCCCTGATCGGCCTCTACCTGGGTTTGCAGGTGCTCATCCCGCTGCGCCATCACCTCTATCCGGGTGACGTGAACTGGACCGAGGAGGGCCACCGCTTCTCCTGGCACATGAAGTTGCGGGACAAGAGCGGAGACATCCGGTTCGTGGTGACGGACCCGGGCACCGGCCGGTCGGCGGTGGTGAACCCGGCCGACTTCCTCTCCCCCCGCCAGGAGGCGAAGATGGCGATCCGGCCGCACATGATCCGCCAGTTCGCCCACTACCTGGCCGACTTCTACGGGGAGGCCGGCGTCCCCGGCGTGGAGGTGCGGGCGCTGGCCGTCGCCTCGCTCAACGGCAGGCCGCCCCAGAAGCTGGTGGACGATCGGGTGGACCTGGCGGCACAGCCCCGGGCGATCGGCCCGGCCCCCTGGATCGTGCCGCTGGAGGGGGGGCCGATCCCGATCGGGGGCGGTCAGAGGTAGCGGCTCGTGTGGCCCTTGCCCGATGCGGCGACCTCGGCCGGGGGGCCCATCGCCACGAGGGAGCCGCCGGCATCTCCGGCATCGGGGCCGAGGTCGATGAGCCAGTCGGCGGCCCGGAGGACGTCGGGGTTGTGCTCGATGACGACCACGGTGTTCCCCAGGTCGGCCAGGCGGAGCAGGATGCGGAGCAGGTTGTCGACGTCGGCGAAGTGCAGCCCGGTCGTCGGCTCGTCCAGGACGTAGAGCGTCCGGCCGGTGGCGACCCGGCCCAGCTCGGCGGCGAGCTTCACCCGCTGGGCCTCCCCCCCGGAGAGCGTGGTGCTCGACTGGCCGAGGGTGACGTAGCCGAGCCCGGCCTCGTGCAGGGCCTCCAGCCCCCGAGCGACCTTCGGGACGTTCTCGAACAGGGGCCGGGCCTCGTCGACGCGCATGAGCAGGACGTCGCCGATGGATTTGCCCCGGAAGCGGCACTCCAGGGTGGCGCGGTCGAACCGCAGGCCCCGGCACGTCTCGCAGGGGATGTCCAGGTCGGGCAGGAAGGTCATCTCGATCCGGCGGACCCCCTGGCCCTCGCACGACTCGCACCGGCCCCCCTTCGTGTTGAAGCTGAAGCGGCCGGGGCCGTAGCCCCGGACCTTGGCCTCCCGGGTGGTGGCATAGAGGCGCCGGATGTCGTCGAAGACCCCGGTGTAGGTGGCGGGGGTCGAGCGGGGGGTGCGGCCGATGGGGGACTGGTCGATGAGGATCTGCTTGTCGATCTGGTCCAGGCCGGAGATGGACGTGTGGGCACCGGGCCGGGGGCCGGTCCCTTCCAGGGCCCGCCGGGCGGCGCGGGCGAGGATGTCGAGGACGAGGGAACTCTTGCCCGATCCGCTGACCCCCGAGACGCCCGTCAGGGCCCCGATCGGGATCTCGACGTCGATCGACTTGAGGTTGTGCTCCGACGCCCCGGAGATCGCGATTCGCCCGGGGCTCCGGGCGAGTCGGGCCTCGCCGGGGGGGATGAGCGCCGGGAGGGGCCCCTCCCGCCGCTCCCCTCCCCGGAGGTATCGGAGCGTGACCGAGGCGCCGGGCTCGGTCTCGTCCATCGCCCCGGGGGGGCCGAGGGCGACGACCCGCCCCCCGTCGGGGCCCGCCCCGGGTCCGAGGTCGACGAGCCAGTCGGCGGCCCGGATGGTCGTCTCGTCGTGCTCAACGACGAGGACGCTGTTGCCCCGGGCTCGCAGGTCGGCCAGACTGGCCAGCAGCCGCTCGGTGTCCCGGGGGTGCAGGCCGGCCGTCGGCTCGTCGAGGACGTAGCAGACGCCGACCAGGCCAGAGCCGATCTGGGTGGCGAGCCGGACCCGCTGCAACTCCCCGCCGGAGAGCGTGTCGGCCGGGCGGTCGAGCGTCAGGTAGCCCAGGCCGACCCGCTCCAGGAAGGAAAGTCGCTCGGCCACCTCGGCGACGAGCGGGGGGCCGACCCGGTCGAGCGGGGGCTCGAAGCGGAGCGACCCCAGGACGCCCCGGGCTCGGTCGGCCGTCATCGCGGTGAGGGCGTGGATCGGGGTGCCGTCGAGGGTGACGGCCCGGGCCTCGGGCCGGAGCCGGGCGCCCAGGCAGGAGGGGCAGGGGAGGTCGGAACGGAAGGCGTCGAGCGCCTCCCGGCGGCGCTCGGGGAGCGCGTCGTGGACGGCCCGGAGCTCGACGATCACGCCGTTGTAGGGGGGCTTCCCCTTGCCGGTCGGGCCGCCCTCGAAGAACTCCCGGAGGGCCTTGGCGGGCCAGGAGGAGAGGGGGGTCTCACTCGTGATCTTGTGCCGATCCAGGAGTGCGATCAGGCGATCATCCCCCTGGACCTCCGTGCGGGACTTCGGGGGCAGGGCCGCCCAGGCGGCGACGGCCCCCCCGGCGATCGACTTCGAGCGGTCGGGGGCGACCAGCTCCGGGTCGAAGGCGGAGACGACGCCCAGGCCGTCGCAGCCCGGGCAGGCGCCGTAGGGGCTGTTGAAGCTGAAGGTCCGGGGCTCGATCTCCGGCACGCCGAGCCCGCAACGCGGGCAGGAGAGCTTCGTGCTCAGGGAACGGTCGAGCCAGGAGCCCCCCTCCTGCTGGATCGAGAGGACGAGGGCGCCGTCGCCGAGCTTCAGGGCGAGGTCCACGCTGTCGGCCAGCCGGGACCGGATCCCCTCCCGGACCACCAGCCGGTCGACGACGGCCTCGATGTCGTGGACCTTGGTCTTGGCCAGCTTCGGGGGCTCGTCGGCCAGCTCGATCGTCTCGCCGTCGACTCTGGTTCGGATCAGGCCGGCCCGCCGGATCGCCCGGAAGGCGTCGAGGTGCTGGCCCTTGCGGCCCCGGACGATCGGCGCCAGGATGATGACCTTGCGGCCCTCCCCCAGGCCGAGCACCGAGCCGATCATCTGCTCGGCGGTCTGCGACCGGATCGGCTCGCCGCAGCCGGGGCAGTGGGGCACGCCGGCCCTGGCGTAGAGCAGGCGCAGGTAGTCGTGGATCTCGGTGACGGTGGCGACCGTGCTCCGGGGGCCGGCGGCGCCCGACTTCTGGTCGATGGCGACCGTGGGCGGCAGCCCCTCGATCAGGTCCACGTCGGGCGGTTCGAGCTGGTCGAGGAACTGCCGGGCGTAGGCCGAGAGCCCCTCGATGTAGCGCCGCTGGCCCTCGGCGTAGATCGTGTCGAACGCGAGCGAACTCTTGCCCGAGCCGCTGACGCCGGTCAGCACGACGAGGCGGTCCCGGGGCAGGTCGACGTCCACGT
Organism: Tautonia plasticadhaerens; assembly: GCF_007752535.1. GTDB lineage: Bacteria > Planctomycetota > Planctomycetia > Isosphaerales > Isosphaeraceae > Tautonia > Tautonia plasticadhaerens. The sequence continues at coordinate 7,418,992 of NZ_CP036426.1, read as the reverse complement.
CCCTCAGGTTGTGCACCCGGGCCCCCCGGACCCGGATGGACGCCCCCCCCGGCCCGCCGTTCCGATCGCTCATGGGCCGACGACCCCCGATCCTCGATTGAACCCCGCCCCGAAACTGTTCACACTACTACTCCCTGGCGCCGGGCGGCAAGGGAACGCCCGGGGCGGGCGTGACCGCCGACCGGAGGCGCATCGGAGTCGAGATGACGATTCCCCGATTCTCTCTGGGTGGCCTGATGGCCGTCGTGGCCCTGGCGGCGGTCTTCTTCGTCGCGGTCCGGGATCCGTCGGACTGGTGGTCGAGCGTCGCATTCACCGGGGCGGTGGCCTTCCTCGGGGTCGCGTCCCTGCATGTGGCCTATCTCCGGGGACGGGCCCGGGTGTTCTGGGCCGGGGCCTCATCCTTCGGCTGGGGATACCTGGCGATGGCCTTCGCCCCCGGCCTGGAGTCGTCGATTCGGCCTCGGCTCGCCCCGACGCTGGTCCTCGAGACGATGAGCCTGATCGCGCTCGGGTCGACGTCGAAGGTTCGAGCCGAGAGCTTCGAGGATGCCGGCCATTCGCTCGTCGCAGTGCTCGTCGCGCTGCTCGGCGGCCTGATCGCGAGTCGGATCGCGCTGCGCTCGGAACGGGCGAGGCCCGAGGGATCGACCGGGGAGGGGACGTCCGTTGCTCGTTAAGATTCGCCTGTTCGCGGTCGCCCGGCAGCGGTTGGGATCGCCCGAGGTCGGCGTCGAGCTGCCCGAGCCGGCGACCGTGGCGACGCTGAGGACCGCAGTCGCCGAGCAGCATCCGGCCCTGGCCGCCCTGATGCCGGGGATGATGGTGGCGGTCGAGGGGGAATACGCGGCCGAGGACCGGGAGATTCGGGCGGGCCAGGAGGTCGCGTTGATCCCCCCGGTCAGCGGGGGAGCGGTGCACGACCGGCGAGCCGCCGGGAATCGGTGAATCCCGACCGGGATTTCGCAGTCAGTTTGGGACGACGTCCATGATCGCCATCACTGACCAGCCCATCGACCACGCCCGACTGACCGACCGGGTCCGATCGACCCGGGCGGGGGCCGTCTGCACGTTCCTGGGGACGACCCGGGAGGTGACCGGGGACCGGAGGACCGACCACCTCGACTACGAGGCCTACGCCGGGATGGCCGAGAAGACGCTCGGGGATCTGGAGGCGGAGGCCCGGGAACGCTGGGCGCTCGTCGACGTGGCGATCGAGCATCGGGTCGGCCGGGTCGAGCTGGGGGAGATCAGCGTGGTGGTGGCCGTCAGCGCCCCACACCGCAAACAGGCGTTCGAGGCCTGCCAGTGGCTGATGGACACGATCAAGGAGGTCGTCCCGATCTGGAAGAAGGAGACCTGGGCCGACGGCTCCGAGGAATGGGTCCACCCCGGGCTCGACCCGACCCCCGATCCCCCCCGGGTTGATCGCCCGACGGCCCGGCCCGCCGGGGGAGTGGCGTCGGGCCGGCGATCGGGTAGGCTGGAAGGATGAGCGACGAACCCGAGCGAATCGCCATGCCCACCGACCGCCTCGTCGACCGCTTCGGCCGGGTGCACAACAACCTCCGGATCAGCGTCACCGACCGCTGCAACATCCGGTGCACCTACTGCATGCCCGAGCTGGTCCAGTTCCTCCCCCGGCAGGAATTACTCACGTTCGAGGAGATCGAGCGGTTCGTCCGGGTGTCGACCGCGCTCGGCATCGATAAAATCCGCCTCACCGGCGGGGAACCGCTCGTGCGCCGGGATCTGCCGGTGCTGGTCGGGAAGCTGGCGAACGTGCCCGGCATCGTCGACGTCGGGCTGACAACCAACGGCATGCTGCTGGCGCCGGCGGCCCGAGCGCTGTTCGACGCCGGCCTGAGGCGGATCAACGTCAGCCTCGACACGATGGATCCCGCCCGCTTCGAGAGACTCACCCGGAGGCCGGGCTTCGAGAAGGTCATCGAGGGGATCCTGGCGGCGAAGGAGGCCGGGTTCGATCCGGTGAAGGTCAACGCGGTGGCGATCAAGGGGGAGACCGACGAGGACGTCGTCCCCCTCGGCCGGTTCGCCCGGGAGCACGGCCTGGAGCTTCGGTTCATCGAGTACATGCCGCTCGACGCCGGCAACGCCTGGGAACGCGACAAGGTCCTGTACGCCTCCGAGATCCTCGACCTGCTCTCGCGAGGGATCGGCCCACTGTCCCCGGCGCCGGACCAGGACCCCAGGGCCCCGGCCGTCGACTACGACTACGACGACGGCGGCGGCCGGGTCGGGCTGATCGCCTCGGTCAGCCGCCCCTTCTGCGGGAGCTGCAACCGGGTCCGGCTGACCGCCGACGGCAAGTTGCGCAATTGCCTGTTCGCCCTGGACGAGACGGACATCCGGGCCCTGATCCGGGGAGGCGCCCCCGATTCCGAGCTGGCCGAGGCCCTCCGGGAGAGCGTGGCGGCGAAGTGGGAAGGGCACCAGATCAACGCGGCGAACTTCATCAAGCCGGAGCGGCTGATGCACTCGATCGGGGGCTGATCGACGGCGAGGCCGCCGGGATTCGGCACGCAACCCGATCCGAAACGGCGACTTGTGGTGATCGGGCTTGAGCGGGGGCGGGGGGATTGATATGCTCAGGTCGTTGCCCCTGCCGCCCGACGCGCCTCCCCGATCGACCACCGCCCGGCCCCATCATGAACGCCGAGTCGCCCGCCCCCTGGTACCGAGACGGCCTGCGGTTCTCCTGCACGCAGTGCGGCAACTGCTGCACCGGGGCGCCGGGCTATGTGTGGGTCGACGCCGACGAGATCGCCGCGCTGGCCGATTCGGTCGGCCTGTCGGTCGAGGAGTTCGGCCTGCGGTTCGTCCGCCGGGTGGGACGGCGGTACAGCCTGATCGAGCGTCCCAACGGCGAGTGCATCTTCTGGGACAAGGCGGTCGGCTGCACCGTCTATGAGGCGAGGCCGACCCAGTGCAGGACCTGGCCGTTCTGGGAGGAGAACATCGAATCGAGGGCCGACTGGGAGCTGGTCGGCCGGGGCTGCCCCGGGGTGGACCGGGGCCGTTGGCACAGCGTCGAGGAGGTCGAGGCCGCGGCGGCGCGGACGGCCTCGTGACCGGGGGCATCGACGGTGTCGATCCGGTCTCGGCGATCGACCCCGAGCGGGTCCGGGGGCCGTTGCGGACGCTCTACCGGGAGCTCGACGCCCGGGTCGCCGAGCACGGGCCGACCTGCGTCGTCAGCGGCCGCTGCTGCCGGTTCGAGGAGTACGGGCATACGCTCTTCCTCTCGGCGGCCGAGGCGGCGCTGCTGGTGGCCGACGCGCCTCCTCCTGCCCGTACCCCGGATGACGGCGCGACCTGCCCCTGGCAGGACCGGCTCGGGCGTTGCACCGCCCGGGACGCCCGTCCCCTGGGCTGTCGGGTCTATTTCTGCGATCCGAACTACGAGGGGGAGGCCGGGCCGATCACCGAGGAGTTCCTCGGCAGGCTCAGGAGGCTGGTCGAGTCGCTGGGCCTGCCCTGGGGCTATGCGAGGATGCATCGACACGTGAGGGCGGCCATTGAGGCGGGCCTGCTCACGGCCGGGCCGGGCGACGACCCGTGCCGGGGCGCGGTCGAGCGGGTTGCCGCGGTTTCCGGCCGGGAATCGCTTGACATTAGTCCAAGTGGCCAATAACCTTGAGCCGATCGTCCCCTGGGGCCGGGCCGAGCTGCTCCCGCTGGAGACCGCCATCGTGACGAAGAAAGAGATCGTGAAGAAGATCTCCGAGGAGATCGGGCTGACCCAGCTCAAGACCAAGGACATCGTGCAGCGCACGCTGGACGAGATCATCAAGACGCTGGTCGAGGAGGGTCGGATCGAGCTGCGGAACTTCGGAGTCTTCGAGGTCAAGCGGCGGGCCCCTCGCAAGGCGAGGAACCCCCGGACCGGCGACAAGGTCTCGGTGCCGGCCAAGAACGTGGTGACGTTCAAGCCGGGCAAGGAGATGGAGGAACTGGTCCGGAAGATGGACCCGTCGAAACTTCCGCTGGAGAAAGACGACGGGGATTCCGATTTTGACAGTGACGGGTCCGTGGACCCGGGCCCGGAGGGACCCCGGCTGCATTCGCCGGCCGGGGCCGACGCGAAGCGCTGAGCGAGCGATCGCCCCGCCTTCCGCCGAGTCAGTCCCCCCAGGTTCGGGTCGCAGCGGACGGGACGCCCATCGGGCGGTGGGCGTGCGTCGCGGGGGGCGGGATCGGCCGGAGACGGCCCGGTCGCGTCCCGAGATCGGATCGCCCCCACCGGACCGGCCCGGTCGTCCCCCTCGGGGGGCGTTCGGGTTCAGGAGGATCACCCCGGTCCGGTCGATCCCGAACGGAGGCGGGAGGTACTTCTCATGCGAAAACCCTTGCTCTTGCTGGGTTTGCTGGCGATCATCCTCGTGTCGAGCGAGGGCTGCGCGCCGGTGCCCCTGCCGCGCTACGCGGCATATCCGCCCAGGCGGGTCGAAGAACTGCTCGTCGACTCGGAGAACCTGAGGCAGATCGGCGACGAATGGGAACGGTTCTGGTTCCTCGACCAGCCGTCCCACATGACGCCCTTCCGGACCCACGGCGGCCTCGGTCCCTGATCGGACCTCCGCCCCGGCCCGATCGCCTGATGTGAATCGAATCACGACGGCCGGCGGCCCGCCCCCACCCGGGGCGGGCCGCCGGCCGTTTCGTGTTCGGAGTGCGGGGATCACACGCGGCGTCGCGGGGAAGACCGCGCGCGGGGAGATTCTTTCTCCCGGCCTTCCGCTTCCCCGCTTCGCTGCGTGAGTCCCGTATCCTCTCCAGTCTTACTTGGCGAGCTGCTCCCGCTTGCCTCGGACGGCGCCGAGGAGGTCGTCGAAGGACTTGGCGAACTTCTGGACGCCGTCCTTGAGCAGGTGGTCGGTGACGTCCTTGAAGTCGACGCCCGCCCCGGCGAGGTCGGCCATGACCTCGTGGGCGGCGGCCGTGTCGGCGGTGAGGGGTGGGGAGTCGACGACCCTGCCGTGGTCCCGGAAGGCCTGGTAGGTCTCGGGGGGCATGGTGCTGACGGTGTCGGGGCCGATCAGCTCGTCGATGTAGAGGGTGTCGGGGTAGCTCGGGTTCTTGGTGCCGACCGACGCCCAGAGCAGCCGCTGGGGCTTCGCCCCCTTGGCGGCGAGGGCCTGCCACTCGGGGCCGGAGAAGATCTTCCCGAACGACTCGTAGGCGATCTTGGCGTTGGCGATCGCCGCCTTGCCCTTGAGGGCTTCGAGCTTCGCCTTGCGGCCGGCGTCGGATTCCTTGGCGATGATCGCGTCGAGCCGGCCGTCGACCTCGGCGTCGATCCGGGAGACGAAGAAGCTGGCGACCGAGGCGACGTGGTCGATCGGCCGGCCGGCCTCGACCCTCCGCCTCAGGGCCCGGATGTAGGCGTGTGCGACGGCCTCGTACGCCTCGACGCTGAAGAGCAGGGTGACGTTGATGTTCAGGCCGTCGGCCAGGGAGTCCTCGATCGCCGGGACGCACTGCTCGGTGCCCGGGATCTTGATCATGGCGTTGGGGCGGTCGAGCTTGCCCCAGTAGTGCTTGGCCTCGGTCGCGGTCTTCTCCCGCTCGAGGGCGAGCAGGGGGGAGACCTCCAGGCTGACGTAGCCGTCCAGCCCGTCGGTGCGGTCGTAGACCGGGCGGAACAGGTCGAGGGCGCCCCGGATGTCCTCGACGACCAGGGCCTCGTAGATGTGGTCGACGTCGGCACCCTCGGCGACGAGGGCCCGGGTGTCGTCGTCGTAGTCGGCGCTGTGGCCGATGGCCTTCTCGAAGATCGTGGGGTTGGAGGTGGCCCCCTGGAGCCCGTCGTCCTCGATCAGCCGGGCGAGCTCCCCCTGCCGGACGAACTGTCGGCTCATGAAGTCCATCCAGACGCTCTGCTTCAGGGCCTGGAGCTTCGTCAGCGGGGTGGCGGCGGCGGTCGCCATGGTCGGTCTCTCCCGGGTTCGAGTTCGATGGGCCTCGCGTCGGGTCTCGCCCCTCCCGAGCCTGCAAGGACGGGGCCGGAGCCGCTCCGCGTCATTTCCCACGATAGCGTAAGTCGGGACCGAGGGCGACGGGCGGACGCGCCGGATCTGAGGGCGAGGGGGATGACCGGCCGCCCGAATCGCTGGACCCGGGCCGTCGATCGGGCGATGAGAACTCCCGAGGGACACCGACCCCGGGTCGGGGCTCATCGGGGCCCCGGGCCGGGGCGTCGGCCGACGCCGGGCGACCGGTGGGGGGAGGGGCGATGTCGCGGAGCCTGTGGCGTTCGAGCCGTCGACCGAGCCCGGGCCGACGAGCCTGGCGGGCCGGCCCGGTCGAGGGCCTGGAGCCTCGGAGCTTCCTGTCCGGCGGCGTGACCGCCCGGTCGCTGTTCCTGATGGCGCACGACGTGGCCGAGGCCAGGCGGTTCCTCCAGGTCGGCCGGTTTCAGCCGCCGCTCGCCCCGACCTTCCGGGTCGAGTCCGCCGTGCTGAACGCCCGGGCGGGTCGGCTGCTGGTGCAATTCCGGGGGGCCGAGGGGGGAGGGGTCGACCCGGCCTCGCTGCCCGGCAACGTGCGGCTCGTCCGGAGGCATTCCCCCCTGGTGGTGCCCGGCGAGGTCACCCTGATCGGCGAGCCCCAGGTCCTGCCGACCGTGTACGAGCCGGTCAACCCCGGGGGGCCGACGGGCACGCCGGTCGTCGGGGTCTCCTACGACTTCGGGGCGCCCTTGCCCCGGGGGAACTACCGGCTCCTGATCCGGTCCGGGGGCGTCCGGGACCTGGCCGGCCGGCCGCTCGACGGCGAGTTCGGCCGCACGCTCCCCTCCGGGGACGGCGTCCCCGGGGGGGATTTCGAGGCCTCGATCGCCTCGAACGGCTTCTTCTCCTACCGGCCCCGGCCCGCGCCGGGGAGGTTCCCGGCGCGGCTGTTGGGGAGAGGCTGACGGGGGCCGGGGGAGGGCGGGTCGACGCGGCCGTCACGCCTCCGCCCTCGGCCGACTCGACGGCCCTCACGCCCCCGGGTTTTCCAGCCAGTAGAGGCCGCTCTTGCCGGGGCAGAGCAGGTCGGCGTCGCCGTCGGCGTCGAGGTCGACGGCCATCATCTGGAGGCCGGTGCCGGCGGTCCCGCGGGGGAAGTCCTTGAGGGCGTCCCGCTCGGCGGCCCGGTCCCGGGGGGGGGCATTTGTCGCGGCCTCTCCCCGGTAGAGGATGGTCCGCTCCCAGTCGCCGGAGTCGCGGTCGAAGCGATACGAGGCGATGATCGGCGCGTCGGTGTCGCCGGGCTCGACCTCGTGGCCGTAGATGCGGGTGCCGGTGACCAGCTCGTCGGCCTCGTCGCCGTCGAGGTCGGCCCACATCAGGGTGTGGGCCTGGTGGATCGTGTCGTCGATGAACTTCGGCTCCGACCAGGTCCGGTTGCCGTCGTCGTCCTGCTGCTGCGTGAGCCAGTAGAGCCCGTAGTCGTGGCCCATGCCGAAGACGACATCGGAGAGGCCGTCGCCGTCCACGTCCCGGGCGAGGATCTGGATGCCGGCGGCGGTATTCTTCCCCTGTTCGCCGCCGACGGTGGACCACTCGGGGTGGAAGGCCCAGGACTCCCCCGAGGGGTCGGGCGGGGCCTCGAACCAGCCCTTTGGGGTGAGCAGGTCGGTCCGGCCGTCGCCGTTCACGTCGCCGGTGCCGACGCCGTGCCCGGCCTCCTGGGAGCCCAGCTCGTACTTCTTCCAGGAGGCAGCCGGGCCGGGGTCCTTCAGCTCGTAGAAGACGGCGACGTTCACCGCGTTCGGCAGGACCTCGGGCACGCCGTCCCCGGTCAGGTCGACGAGCCAGGCGGCCTCGCTCGGGCCGGGCTGGTCGATGGCGTGATAGGTCCAGGGGGCGCCCGCCTCGCCGGGGTTCTCCACCCAGCCGACGTCCCGGCCGAAGTAGGAGCAGGTGACGTAGTCCATCCGGCCGTCGGCGTTCACGTCGACCGGCAGGGTGGCGAAGCAGTTGAAGTAGGTGCCCTGTTGCGCCACGTCCCGGACCTTGAAGGACTCGGAGAACCCGGGGCCCTCGTACCAGGTCTCGCCGCAGACGACGTCGAGCACGCCGTCGCCGTCCACGTCCAGGGCCCCGGCGGCCTCGAAGGGGCTGCGGTCGTTGATCGCATGCTTCGTCCAGCCCGACTCGCCGTCGGCCCGGGCCATCCCCGCCCCGAGGAGCAGGGCCAGGGCCGATCGGCACAACATCGAGAACGTCCTCGCGCTCATGGCGTCTCCTCTCCTCCCGGGTGCGTATCCGATCGCCCGATCATATCGGGCCCGCCGCCCTGCCGCACCGGGGCATCGTCGACCGGCCCGACCGACCCGACCGGCCCGACCGGCCCAGCCCCTTGAACCGTCGTCGTCGGTGATTATGATTGGTTGCATGCTGTACGCGTGATCGAGGTGATCGCGGCCCGGGCGCGGCGGCTCATCGAGGAGGGTGCGACGATGGCGAGGCGGACCGGCGGCCGAAGGACGGGGCGGGGCTTGGCGGTGGAGGCGCTGGAGGGGAGGCAGCTCCTGGCGGCCCCGGTGATCGAGCCGATCCCGGCGGTGAGCGTGCCGGGGGGCAAGACGCTGTTCGTGCCGCTCCGGGGCAGCGACGCCGACGGCGACCCGATTACGTACGCCGTGGCCAGCGACTCCTCGGGGGTGCGGGCGGAGGTCCGCGCGGGGGGGACCTTCCTGAGGCTCTCGGTCGAGGGCTTCGGCGACCTGGAGTTCCAGCTCTTCGGCGACCTCGCGCCGGAGACGGTCCGGCAGATCACCGACCTGGTCGACGACGGCTTCTACGACGGCCTGACCTTCCACCGGGTGATCCCCGGCTTCGTCCTCCAGGGGGGCGACCCCGAGGGGGACGGCTCCGGGGGCCCCGGCTTCCGGTTCGACGACGAGTTCGCCCCCTCGGCGATCTTCAGCGGGAGCGGCCAGCTGGCGATGGCCAATTCGGGCAAGGACACCAACGGCTCCCAGCTCTTCGTCACGCTCGGCCCGCAACGGTCGCTGGACTTCAACCACACGATCCTCGGCCAGCTCGTCCGGGGTCAGGACGTCGCCGAGGCCATCGCCGACGTGCCGACCGGCTCGAACGACCGCCCGACCACCCCGGTGGTCATCTCCGACGCCCGGATCGTGTCCAACGTCACCGATTCCGTCCTGCTGATCCGGGCCGACGAGGGGGCCGACGCGGCCGTCGTCACCGTCACCGCCCGCGACGGCACCGGGGAGACGGACTCCGAGGCGATCGCCGTCGACGTCGTCGCCGACGCCACCGACGACCCGCCGATCCTCGGCCCGGTCGCCGACCAGCAGGCCGTCTCCGGCGTCCCGCTGGGCTTCGACCTCTCGTCGACCGACCTGGAGGGGGATCCGGTCGAGTACCAGGCCACCCTCGTGACCAACGCCGACCGGGCCTCGGTCGCCGTCTCGGGCAACCGGGTGACCGTCACCCCCCAGGCCGGGTTCACCGGGGACCTGACGCTCCGGGTCGGCGTCCGGCAGCAGGGGGCGACGGGCCGGGGGTCGACCCCCAACCCGTACGACTCGCAGGAGATCACCGTCTCGGTGGCCCCGTCCTCGCTGCCGATCGAGGGGGTGCCGGTCTCCGGCACGGAAGGCGTCGCGCTCCGGGACGTCCCCGTGGCCCGGATCCCGGCGACGGCCGGGGGCGTGGCCTCCGACTACTCGGCGACGATCGACTGGGGGGACGGGACGACCACGGGCGGGACGGTCGTCGGCCGCGAGGGCGGCGGGTTCGAGGTGCGTGGCACCCACACCTACGGCTCGGACGGTAACTTCCCCATGGTGATCTCGGTCACCGGACCGGACGACGCCACCACCAGCACCTTGACGACCGTGACCGTCGTGGGGGCCCAGTCCTCCCCGCTGCTGGTGAGCGTGGTCGGCACCCCCGGGGCGGTGGCCCTGGGGAGGGACGTGGCCTACTCGGTCGTCATCCGGAACTCCGGGACCACACCGCTCCAGGGCGTGACCCTGCTCCAGACCCTGCCGGCGGGCTCGACCTTCGTCTCGTCGACGATCGCCCCCACCGCCCAGGCCGCCGGCCAGGTGACGATCCCCGTCGGCACGATCGCCGCCGGTGAGAGCCGGACGGTGACCGTCGTGGCGCGGCCGACGGCCGCCGGCACGTATTCGACCCTCGCCCGGGTGTCGGCCCAGGGGATCGCCGCCGTCTCGGCGAGCGACACGACGACCGTCACCGAGGCCCCCGCCCCCACCACCCCCCCCGGGTCGTCGACCTGGAACGGTTCGGCGTCGGGCCCGACCCGACCCGGATCGTACTGACCTTCGACGGCCCGGTCGACCCGGAGACCGCCGAGGCCCCGGACGCCTACCGCCTCGTCCTGCCCGGCGGCGACGATCGCATGGGGACCGGGGACGACCTGGTCGTGCCGATCGCCGCCGCGACCTACGACGAGGACTCCCGGGCCGTCACCCTGGAGCCCCGGTTCCGCCTGCCCTACCTGGCGTTCGCCCGGCTGGAGGTCCGCTCCGGGGGCGAGTCGGGCCTGGTCGGCGAGGGCGGGCTCGCGCTGGACGGCGACGGCGACGGGGTCGCCGGCGGTGCCTTCGTCGCCCGGTTCGGCCGGGGCGTCTACCTCGACCGGGCCGAGGTGCTCCGGGAGTCTGCCTCGCCCGACACCCCGGCCTCCCCGGGCCCGATCCGGCTGGTCGTCCGGACGGGGGGCCAGGCGTACCGAGGCGGCGAGATCGCCCCGCTGTTCGCCCGGGCCGCGGCGATCGACCGCGTCCTGATCGCCTCGGGGATGGCCACGGTCGACTCGGGGCAGGGGGGCGGCACCGGCTCGGCCGCCCGGTCGTCGGGCTCGGGCATCCCGCTCGGGCCGCTCTCGACGCTCCGGGCGTCAAGGCGTCGGGGCTGATCCGGGGCCGCCAAGGGAAGGGACCCGGCCCGACCCGGCCCCCGGCCGGGGGCGTTCGGGTCGGATGAAGCGTTGGGCGGGCCCGGGGCCGGGTCGATCAGCCCCGCCCGCCCTCGCCCTCGTCGTCGTCCTCGTCGTGGACTTCCCAGTCCAGGCCGGGGGCGGCCTCGGCCAGCAGCGCGAGGGCGGGCCCGGGGTCGGGGGCGTCGAGCTCGGCGTGGAGGGCGGTGAGGGTGCCGCCTTCGAGGACGGCCAGCAGGCGGAGCCCGAGCGGCTCGATCACGAGCCAGGTCTCGTCCGCCCCCCCCTTCGAGCGGCCCGGCGGGTGCCCGAGGGCCCCCAGGCGTTCGCACCAGTCGTCGACGGATCGGGGGGGGGCGTTCCAGGAGGGGATCAGCAGGCGTTCGATCACGGGAGGGTGCCCGACGGGGAGCGCGAAGGGGACAGGCCGGGGAGGCCCGCCGGGCGACCCCGAGGGCCCCGCCCGGCGGTCGGGGCCGGCGACGGGACCATGGTAACGTCCCCGGCCGAAGCCCCGGTATCCCCCCGGCCCTCGGGCCGTCCCCGACGGCGAAGCCGGCCCGGAACGGGCGCCCGGGTCCGACCCGTGGCTTCCAGAAATTCCGGTATGAGCCGGCGGCCGAGGTCGCTAGGATACAGGGGCTCACCCGGCGGACCGCCCGGCCGCCCGCCCCGGATCGCGGGGGAATCGGCCGGGGAGGGATCCCCGGGGTCCGGAGTCGCCGTCCATCCGGTCGGCCCGATGGCCGATCGCTCGATGTAGGAGCGACCCGGGCCCGGCCGATCGGCGTGAGTGGCACGCCCGCAGGGCCGAGCGGCGCGTCCCGGAGGCGAGGGCCCTCCCCCCGAGGCCCGATCGCCCTCCGGAGGCCGACCCCGGTCGCCTCGTGCCACCCCGGCCGCCCGAGCGTCCCCCCATTCTGCCCCGATTCGGGAACGATCCGATGGATGCCTCGACGATCGGCCCGCCCCCCGGCCTTCGCCAGGGCCCTCGTCCCGGCCGGCGACGGCATCGGGCCCCCGAGCTCGTCGCCTCGGTCGAGCGCCTGGAAGCCCGGTTGCCGCTCGACGGCTCGCTCGACCCGGGCTTCGGCCGCGTCGACCTGCCCGGCCGGGCGACGGTCGAGGTCGCCGGCCTGGCCGAGGTGGCCGGGGTGGCGGCCCTGGGCGACGACGGCCTCGTCGTGGCCGGCACGGTGGGCCGGCTCGGCAACGACGACTTCGCCGTCGTCCGGCTCGACGCCGACGGCCGGCCCGACCCCTCCTTCGGCTCCGGGGGGGTGGCGACGATCGGCTTCGACCTCGGCGGCGGGGACGACGTCGACGACCGGGCCCGGGCCGTCCTGGTCCGGCCCGACGGCCAAATCCTCGTCGTCGGCCAGGTCGAGCGCCCCGGCGGCCAGCTCGACTTCGCCGTCGTCCGGCTCGACGCCGACGGCCGGCCCGACCCCTCCTTCGGCCCGGGGGGCGACGGGAGGGTCGTGGTCGGCTTCGACCTCGGCCCGGTCCTCGCCGAGCGGGACGACGTGGCGACGGCCCTGGCGGTCGACGCCGACGGCTCGATCGTCGTCGTCGGCCAGGTCGACGACGTGGGGGACGAGAACGACTTCGGGATCCTGCGGCTCGACGCCGATGGCCGCCCCGATCCCGGCTTCGGCGACGACGGCCGGGCGGTCGTCGGCTTCGACCTCGGGCCGGGCGCCCCCACCCGGGACGACAACGCCTCGGCGGTGGCGATCCGGGCCGACGGCTCGGTCCTCGTGGCGGGGCCGGTCATGACGGCCGACGGCCATGCCGACTTCGGCGTCGCCCGGCTGGACGCCCGGGGCCTCCCCGTCCCCTCCTTCGGCCCCTCCGGCGACGGGAGGGTCGTGATCGGCTTCGACCTGGGGGAGCTGCCGATGGACCGGGACGACCTGCCGGCCGCCCTGGCGTCGCAGCCCGACGGCCGGATCCTCGTCGCCGGGACGGTCGACGTGGCCGGGGCGGGGAGTCGATTTGGGCTCGTCCGCCTGCTCGACGACGGCTCCCCCGACGTCTCCTTCGGCGTCGCAGGGCGGGTCGACCACCCGGTCGGGGCCGGGGCCCTGGCCTTCGCCTCGGCCCTGGCCTTGCAGCCCGACGGCCGGATCCTTGTCGCCGGGACGGCCCGGGACTCGGACGGCGACTCGGACTTCGGCGCGATCCGGCTCGACCCCTCCGGCCGGCCCGACGTCGGCTTCGGCGACGGCGGCCTGGCCCTCATCCGGTTCGACCTCGGCCCCCGGCCGCTGGACAACGACCGGGCCCGGGGTGCGGTCCTCGACCCGGCCGGCCGCCTGGTCGTCGCCGGCCGGGTCGACGACGGGGTCGGCGGCTCGGTCGTCGGCGTCGCCCGGCTCCGGACCGAATCGGGCCCGCCGGTCTTCCTCCGGCTCGGCCCGGTGGCCCCCAGCCCCCGGAACGTCCCCGTCGACACCGTCGCGCTCCGGTTCAGCGGGCCCATCGACCCGATCGGCCTGCTCGACGGCCTGGTCCTCCTCCGGGACGGCGGGGTGGTGCCGCTGGGGGACGGGGTGGGGGTCGAGCCCGTCGCCGAGGGGCCGGGGGACTACCGGATCCTCGGCCTGGGGCCCCTGACGGGGCTCGACGGCTCCTACCTGCTGACGGTCGACGCCTCGTCCGCGAGGGACCCGGCCGGCAACCCGGGCGTCGGCACCCTGACCGTCGCGTTCCGGGTCGACGCGACGGGCCCCCGCCTCGACCGGCTCGGCCCGGTCGACCCGTCTCCCAGGGCGACGCCCGTCGAGTCGGTGGAGGTGGCCTTCTCCGAGGCGGTCGCGCCCGAGAGCGTCCTCGACGGGTCGCTCTCGCTCTCGCTGTCGAGGGGGGGGGAGGTGGTGCCGCTGGGCCCAGGGGTGACGATCGAGCCCGTCGCCGGGGCCCCGGCCCGGTTCCGGATCCTCGGGCTGGGGGACGCGACCGGGATCGACGGCCTCTACGAGCTGACGGCCGAGGCCTCGGGCGTGCGGGACCCGCTCGGCAACGTCGGCTCGGGGAGGATCTCGGTCGGGTTCGTCGTCGACCGGACCGCCCCCCGCCTGGTCTCGGTCGAGCAGCCCGACCCCAGTCGCAGGCGACGGGGGGTGGAGTCGCTCCGGGTGGAGTTCAGCGAGCCGATCGACCCGTCCCTGCTCCTCGACGCGGCCCGGCTCTCCCGGGGAGGGGAGGTGGTGCCGCTGGGACCGGGGGCGACGATCGAGCCGGAACCGGGCCTGGCGGGGGCGTATCGGCTCCAGGGGCTCGGGGGGGCGACCTCGGGCCGGGGGGCCTATGAGCTGGTCGTCGACGCGACGGCGGTCCGGGACCCGGCCGGCAACCCGGGCGTCGGGTCCGGCTCGGCGCGGTTCTCGGTCCGCCCCCGGGCAGTCCCGGCCGATTACGACGGCGACTTCATCAGCGACCTGGCGACCTTCGCCGTCGTCGACGGCGTCGGCCGATTCGAGATCCGGCGGTCCTCCGACGGCGCCGTGCGGGTGGTCGAGCTGGGAGGCCCGGGTTCCTTCCCCATCGACGGCGACTACGACGGCGACGGCACCACCGACCCCGCCGTCTTCGGCTACAGCCCCGACCTCGGCTTCTCGGTGCTGCAATACATCCGGTCGAGCGACGGCGGGCACCGCGCCTCCCCCTTCGGGGGGCCCTTCGACTTCCCGATCGGCGGGGATTACGACGGCGACGGCGTGACGGACCTGGCCGTCTTCGGCTACAGCCCCGACAACGGCTTCAGCCGCTACGCCGTGGTCTACAGCTCGGGCAGGGCTTCCCTCACCCTCCCCTTCGGCGGGATCCGGGACTTCCCCGTGGTCGGCGACTACGACGGCGACGGCGCCGACGACCCGGCCGTCTTCGGCTTCAGCCCGGTCAACGGCTTCTCCCGATTCGGCGTGGTCTTCAGCGGCGGCCGTCCCACCCTGACGCAACCCTTCGGTGGCCCGGACGACGTGCCCGTCGCCGGCGACTACGACGGCGACGGCGTGACGGACCTGGCCGTCTTCGGCGACAGCCCGATCGACGGCTCCTCCCGGTTCGGCGTCCTCCACAGCTCGGGCCGGCCGACCCTGATGCTCCCGTTCGGGGGCCCGGCCGACGTGCCCGTCGGCGGGGATTACGACGGCGACGGCGTGACGGACCTGGCCGTCTTCGGCTACAGCCCCGACAACGGCTTCAGCCGGTTCGGCATCATCCCCTCGATCGGCGCCCCGACCCGGACCGAACCGTTCGGCGGCCCCGGGACAATCGCCCTGCCCCCGTTCTCCGGCCTGTTCCGCGTGCAGGGCGGCGTCGAGGAGGCCGCCTCCCGATCCGAGGGGCTCGGGTCCGCGGCCCGTCGGGCGGCCCCCTTCGTGATCCCGGATGCCCCGGAGGGGCGGCCCCGACCGATCCCCTCGGGACGCTGGGCCGGGCTGTTCGACCTCGCATTGGAGCACCTGGGAGGGCCCGGGCCGCTCGGCACCTGATCCGCACGAGGGCCGATCAAGCTCCCGAGTCCTTCGAGTCCGGGCCTGTCGAGGGGATCCTTCCGGATGCCGGGAGGCTCCCCGGCCGGTCGCCTCGTGGGGACCGGTCGGGGACTCCCGGCCTCGGCGATCAGACCTCGGGCAGGGCCCAGGGCTTGCGGTACTGCTCCCGGAACAGGTAGGCGTTCGCCTCCTCGGCGTTGGTGAACCGCTCGGCCTCGGCGTCCCACTTCAGGGCCTTTTCGGTGCGGAAGGCGATGTTCCCCATGTGGCCGATGGCGCTGAGCTGGTGGCCATAGCGGAAGTTGCAGGAGCACAGCTCCCGGGTCTTGATCTTGTCCAGCCACTCCCGGTGGTGCCCCTGGGACCGGGGCAGGAACGGCTCGGGCTCGACCACCTCCTCGCCGGGGTTGGGGATGATCGTGTAGTCGTCGTAGTGCCCGTGCAGGGTCCCCTTGGTGCCGACGAACTCGACGCCGGCGCCCCGGCCGTGGAAGCCGTGGGGGGCGTCGGACTGGAGGCTCCAGACGAGGTCCCACTTCTCGGGGAACTTGTAGATGACTTCCAGTGTGTCGGGCGTCTCGCCGTTGTCGTCCAGCACGTAGCGGCCGCCCCCGGCGACGACCAGCTCGGGGGCGGTCGCCTTCATCCCCCAGAGGACCGGGTCGACCAGGTGGCAGACGAAGTCGGAGAGGAAGCCGCCGCCGTAGTCCCAGAAGAACCGCCAGTTGAAGGTGAACCGGTTCGGGTTGAACGGCCGCTCCGGCGCGGGCCCGAGCCACATGTCGTAGTTGCAGCCCGAGGGGGGCTGGCCGTTGGGGGGGCTGCCGATGTCGTCCTGGGCGCTGCGGGCCATCCAGACCCGTGCCTTGGTGACCTTGCCCAGGCCGCCCGACTGCACGAGCTCGGCGATCCGGTGGTAGTTGTCGGTCGCGTGGATCAGGTTCCCCATCTGGGTGACCCGCCCGTACTTCTCCGACGCCTTGGCCACCCGGCCCCCCTCGCCGATCGACCAGGCCAGCGGCTTCTCGCAGTAGACGTCCTTCCCCGCCTGGCAGGCCATGATCGTCGGGATCGCGTGCCAGTGGTCCGGCGTGGCCACGACCACGGCGTCCAGGTCGTCCCGGTCCAGGACCCGCCGGAAGTCGCCGTAGACGTCAGGGCTCTGCCCGGAGGCCGAGACGGCCTCCAGCGCGTGGGGCTCGTACACGTCGCAGACGGCGCCGATCTTCACGTCGTCGAACGACTTGAATCGGTTGATCAGGCCACGCCCCATCCCCCCGGTGCCGATGAAGCCGAGCACGATCTGCTCGTTCGGCCCGGGGCGGCCCGGCCTCGGGTGCGGTCTCGTCCCGGCGGCGGCGGACGCCCCGGCGGCCAGGGAGCCGGCGGCCAGGGCCGAGGAGGCGAGGAAGTTCCGTCGGGAGATCGGGTCGGTCATGTCGCGGTGCTCCTAGTGGGGGGGGGAACCGCCCCAATAATCCCGCGCGATCGAGCCCGAGGGAACCCGGCACCGGCCCTCCCGGCCGACCGTTCGAGGCCTCCCGATCGCCTTGATTTCAAGGTCGACGCCCCTTATAGTTCCCGACAGTCCGGATCCATCCCCGGGTCCCCCGCCCCTCGGCACCGATCGGGAGCATCGCGCCGTGCCGCTCCTCCCGCTCCTCCTCACCCTCTGGCTCGGCGGCCCCGGTCAGGCCGTTGACCGTCCCCAGGTCTCGGCGCCGGTCGCCGCCGCCGAGCCGGCCGCCTCATGCCATCCGACCACGAGTCGGCTCGGCATCGCCCCCGACACCCTCCGGCCCGAGGCCCTCGCCGCCTTTTCGGAGGGTGAGGGATCCGAGGACGGCCTCGACGGGGCCGTCGGCACCCGGGCAGACCGACACCCCGGGCGCCCGACCGACGACCGCTCGCCGTCCCGACGGCCCCCACTCGCCCGCCGACGCTACCCCGACCGCTCCGCCTCCCTCCGCTGCTGAGACCGGCCGGCCGACCGACCGATTGGCCGCCTCGCCGCCTCCAACCCGGGGAGGTCGCGAGCCGGCCCGGTTCGACGTCCGCGCCCCGGGCCGATTCCCCGCGGAATTCCGACGCGGGCCCGGCCCCTCGCGCCCGCCGGCCCGGGGCCGAACGACCGGCCCCAACCCGCCCCGGCGTCCGGGGCGGGTCGGTTCGAGAATCCAGCGATGGGAGGAAACCGAAAATGTGGTTGAACGATTGCCTGAGAAGGTTCCGCCTCGGGGGTCGCGCCGATCGTCCCATGGCCCCGAGGGGACTCGAGACGACCCGCAAGGTCTCGGCCCCCGAGTTCCTCAGCCTGGTCGCCCTGTTCGGCGCCATCGACGCCCCCGACCCGATCACCCACGCCAAGGTGGGCCTGGGCGAGGCGCTCGCCGCCGCCTCGGCCGCGACGACCGGGCCGCCCCCGGCTCGCGTCGCGCTCGGACGCAGCACCACCTTCGCGATCCACTGGGAACCGATCGACCACGACGCCGCGCTGGTCTCCGAGTCCTTCCTCTCCGACGGCTGGGTCCGTATCCCCATGGACCGCTCCGCGACCTGACGGCGTCGGCCGGCCCCCGCCCGCCCGGCCGATGGCCAGGGTGGGGGCCGTCGTCGAGGCCCGATCAGCGTCCCCGGGTCGGGGAGTCCGGGACCAGCGCCCGGAGCAGCTCCGGCCGCCAACGGCCGGACTCGCGGTCAAACGCGCCGAAGCCGGAGCCGAACTCCCAGTAGGCCCAGGAGAACCCCCGACGTTCGGCCTCCCGGGCGACTAAGGCGGTCCATCGGGCCCGGGATTCCATGTCGGCCTTGTTGTAGGCGCCGAACTCGCCGAGGTAGATCGGCCGGCCGTGCTCCTCGGCCCAGGAGGAGACCCGGTCGAAGGCCCGGGTCACCTCGGCCTGCTCCTCGTCCGAGCCGGTCCACTCGACGCCGACCGGCGGGACCGGGTCGTTCCACTCGGCCCCCTGGTGGGTGAACGGGAAGGGCTCGTAGTAGTGGAAGGTGACGATCAGGCGGTCGTCGTCGGGCAGCTCCAGCGTGTCCAGCTCCCGGAAGTTGTTCCACCCGGCCGGGCCGACGATCACGACCCGGTCCGGGTTCGACTCCCGGATCACCCCCAGGGCCTCGGGGATCAGGTCGTTCCAGGAGGCCGCGTCGAGGTTCGCGTGGGGCTCGTTGAGGATCTCGAACACGAGCGTCTCGGGCCGGTCCCGATAACGTTCGGCCACCTGCCCCCAGAGGGCGAGGAAGGCGTCCCGGAAGGCGGCCGGGTCCTCGTAGATCGGCTCGATGTGGTGGAAGTTGATCACGGCGGTCAGCCCCCGGGAGAGGGCCGAGTCGATCGCCCCGTCCACCTGCTCGAAGAACCCAGGGTCGATGGCGTAGGGGGGCCGGTCCGAGGCGTAGTCCGACCACCGTATCGGGATCCGGACGGAGTCGAACCCGGCCCGCTTGATCTGCTCGAAGTAGTCGTCCCGGATCTCCATGCCCCAGCTCTGGCCTCGGGGGGCCTCCAGGGCGTTGCCGAGGTTGATCCCCCGGCCGAGCCGACCGTTGGCCTCGACGGCCGCCTCGTCGGCGGCGGGGGAGGCGGAGGGGCCCGCCATCGCGGCGAGCGTGGCGAACACGGTCAGGGCGATCGTCGATCGTGGTGGCGTCATTGCGTCGTCCTCGGGTGGAGTCGCCCCCGGGGGGCCCGGAGCCGGGACGTCGGGAGCACGCCCTCATCGTACGCCACCGGAGGGTACCCGGACGAGCCCCGAAGGCGGCCCCGGCGGGGCGGGGCACCCCGATCCCCACTCCCGGAGGCCGGATCCTCGACCCGGGAGGACCCACCCCCCGCCGCCGACCCGGGGATGGCCGCTCGAACGCTGACCTTGCCCGGGATGGCCCTTCGCGGCTCAATCGCGCCAGGCCACTCCCCGCGACCTGCCCACACCGGCTTCGGGCCGGCGCCGGGGCGTCGCCTCCAATCTCTCTACCATCGCCCTTCGGGCAGGAATACGGCCACGCCCGGGACGCGAGAAGAGCGGACGTTCGCCCGGCTGGGGCGAGACCGACGGCACGGCCGAGACGAAGAGTGGCACCCGGAGACCAGCGAGTCGATGATCCGGATCGGCTCGATCCATCGGATGCTCAGGCCCTTGAAACCGGATCGGACCAGCCGAGAGGCACCCTTCAAGTCCCGGAAAGCGCAGGAAGAATTACCGGGCAGCCGGTCAGTGAGCGGACACCAGCCGTCGGGTGATCTCGGCGACGTGTCGGCCCTGGAAGCGGGCGATCTCCAGCTCGATGGCGCTCGGCTGCCGACTGCCGTCGGCCCCGGCCAGCGTGGTCGCCCCGTAGGGCGTCCCGCCGCCGATCTCGTCCATCTGCACGAGCCGCTGCTCGGAGTACGGCACGCCGACGATGATCATGCCGTGGTGCAGCAGCGTGGTGTGGAAGCTGGTGATCGTCGTCTCCTGCCCGCCGTGCTGGCTGGCCGTGGAGGCGAACACGCTGCCCACCTTGCCGACCAGGGCGCCCGAGAGCCAGAGCCTCGTCGTGCGGTCGAGGAAGTTGCGCATCTGGGCGCACATGTTGCCGAAGCGGGTCGGCGTGCCGAAGAGGATGGCGTCGGCCTCGGCCAGCCGGCCCGGCTCCATGACCGGCACGTGGGCGAAGGCCGCCCGGGCGGCCTTCGCCCCGCTCTCCTCCAGCGCCTCCTCGGGCACCAGCTCGGGCACCTGAAACAGGGCCACGTCCGCCCCCTCGACCCGGCGGGCGCCCTCGGCGACGGCCTCGGCCATGCGGTAGAGGTGGCCGTGCATGCTGTAGAACACCACCTGGATCTTCACGGCGATTGCTCCTGCGCCTGGGGTTCGGGATGATGGCCGCCGGTCACCGATGACGGCGGACCCGGGCTCTCCGCTCCCTGAGAGAGCCTCACGCCAGGTCGAACAGCAAGACCTCCGACGGTTCGTCGGCCCGGATCGCCAGGGCCGACTCGTCGCCGAGGGCGGCCCCATCTCCGGCGGAGAGGGCCGATCCGTTCAGGGTGACGCCGCCTCGCAAGACCTGGAGCCAGGCGTGGCGGCCCGGTGCCAGTTCGTGCGAGACCTCCCGGCCGCCGTCCAGCGTGGCGAGGTAGAGCCGGGCGTCCTGCCGGATCGTCAGTGAGCCCCCGGTCCCGTCGGGCGAGGCGACCAGCCGCAGCCGGTTGCGCCGCTCGTCCTCGGGGAACGCCTTCTGCTCGTAGGACGGCTCCAGCCCCTCCCGCTCCGGCAGCAGCCAGATCTGGTAGAGGTGGACCGGCTCGGACTCCGAGGGGTTGAACTCGCTGTGCGTGATGCCCGTGCCGGCGGTCATCCGCTGCAGCTCGCCGGGGCGGATCACGCTGCCGGTGCCCAGGCTGTCCCGGTGCTCCAGCGCCCCGGAGAGGACGTAGGTGACGATCTCCATGTCGCCGTGCGGGTGGGTGCCGAAGCCCCGCCCCGGCGCCACCCGGTCCTCGTTGATGACCCGCAGGGCGCGGAACCCCATGTGGCGACGGTCGACGTACCGGGCGAACGAGAAGGTGTGGTAGGTGTCGAGCCAGCCGTGGTCGAAGTGGCCCCGCTCGCCCGCCCCGCGGATCGTCATCATCGATTCCCCCCTGGTTTTCTCGCCAATAGATGACATGGAAATCAAGACCGAAATAAGCTCGGTCGGGCTCGGAAAGCGATTGCCGTGCCTTCTCCGGCAGCCGGATCGGTTCGTTCAGCTCGGCCTGCGAGCGGTGGCCGACCAACCCCTCGTGCGGCGCCCCGACCGGCTCGCCCAGCCTGCCGAGCAGGTCCGGCCCTTCGGCGTGCTCGCCACGAAGACGGCCCGTCGATCCTCGGCCGAGCGCTCCCGGGCGATCAGCCCCATGGCCTCCGGCCGGTCGATCAGGCCGGTGATGCCCGGCACGGCGACCAGGCGGTCGGCGACCTCCAGGATCGGCAGCGGTTTGTCCTCGCCCCGGAGGATCGCAGGACGTCGTGCTGCGAGGGGGTCGGACCGTGCTCCCGGGACAGCCGGGAGACGCGGATGCCGGAGCGGTCGGCGGTGCGGGCGATGCCCAGCGTGGCCTCCCGCGCCGGCGAGTCGAAGGTCCGCGTCCCCTCCGGCTCCTCCTGCCATCGACCCACCGGGATGGCCCATCCCCCGCCCGCCACTTGGTCGTCACGAATTTAATTTACGCGACAACTAAATGCGAGTCAAGGGTTCGCGGGGGGCACCAGCCCCGGGGCGAGGGCTAACGGCCCAGCCAGCGGGCCTGCCCGGGGTCGTAGCGGTCGCCCGCGGCGGCTCCGGGCGGGAAGGCGGCGTCCAGCCGGGCGATCTCCTCGGGCGTCAGCCCGATGTCCGCCGCCGCCGCGTTCTCGTCCAGGTGAGTCCGCCGCTTCATGCCGGGGATCGGGATGACCCGCTCGCCACGGGAGAGCACCCAGGCCAGGGCGACCTGGCCCGGCTTCGCCCCGTGGGGCCGGGCGACCTCCTCCAGGGGCCGCAGCAGGGCGAGGTTGCGGGCGAGGTTCCCCCCGGCGAAGCGGGCGTTCGATGCCCGCCAGTCGCCCCGGGCCAGGCGCCTCGGGTCGGTCAGCGTGCCGGTGAGGAAGCCCCGGCCCAGCGGGCTGAAGGGGACGAAGGCGATCCCCAGCTCCCGGCAGGCCGGCATGACCGCCGCCTCCGGCTCCCTCGTCCAGGGCGAGTACTCCGACTGGAGGGCGGCGATCGGGTGGGCGGCGTGCGCCCGCCGCAGCGTGGCCTCGGAGACCTCCGACAGCCCGATGGCCCGGACCTTGCCGGCGGCGACCAGCTCGGCCATCGCCCCGACCGACTCCTCGATCGGCACGTCCGGGTCGGCCCGGTGGAGGTAGTACAGGTCGATCACCTCCGTCCGCAGGCGGGCCAGGCTCGCCTCGCAGGCCGATCGGATGCGCCCGGGGCGGCCGTCGACCTCGACGGCCGTCGTGCCGTCGGCCGCCGTCCGGCGGACGAAGCCGGTCTTGGTCGCCAGGACCGCCTCGTGGCGTCGCCCGTCCAGGGCCCGACCGAGGAGGCGTTCGTTGTGGCCGTCGTCGCCGTAGGAGTCGGCGGTGTCGATGAGGGTGACCCCCCGGTCGAGGGCGTGGTGCAGGGTGGCGACCGACTCGGCCTCGTCGGCGGGGCCGTAGGAGCCGGACATCCCCCAGCAGCCCAGGCCGATCGCCGAGACCTCGAACCCACCCCTGCCGAGTTCACTTCGCCTCATGTCCGTCTCCATCGCGAGGGTCGGCGGTCGAAATCAGTCGCGTCCCCGGCCGGAGATCCGATGGACACGGCGGGCCGGCCGGAGTTCGAAGGCCTGGGTCGTCTCCGGGCGTCCTCGTGGGACATAATGGCCGGGATGGACGCGTGCGGGATGACTGGGTCGAGTCCCGGACCGCCCCTCTCGATCCCCCGGGAGAGCCCCAGGCGCCATGGACATGCCCCCCGCCACCGGAGCGGCCCCGAACCGGACGGCCGAGGCCCTGATCACCCGTCGAATCGAGACCCCCCTCGGCCCGATGGTCGCGGGGGCGACCGACGAGGGGCTCGCGTTGCTGGAGTTCGCCGAGCCGGATCGACTCGGGCCCCAGCTCGACGCCGCCCGGAAGGCGATCGGCTGCCGGGCGGAGGAGGGGGACCACCCCCTGCTGGCCCGGCTCGCCGGGGAGCTGTTCGAGTACTTCGAGGGGACGAGGGCCGAGTTCTCGGTCCCCCTCCGGCTGGCCGGGTCGCCGTTCCAGGTGATGGCCTGGCAGGCGCTCCGGGACATCCCCTTCGGCCGGACCCGGACCTACGCTGAGCAGGCCCGGGCGATCGGCCGGCCGGCGGCCGTCCGGGCCGTGGGCGCGGCGAACGGCCGGAACCGGCTGGCGATCGTCGTGCCCTGCCACCGCGTCGTGGCCTCGGGGGGCCGCCTCTGCGGCTACGGGGGCGGTCTCTGGCGCAAGCAATTCCTGATCGACCTGGAGCGCCGTCATGCCCCGGGGGACGACGCCCAGGCCGGGCTCCTGTTCTCGTAGTCGCCGATGACCGGGTCGTGCTGGAGCGTCTCGCCGATCGCGTCGAGGCCGTTGAGCAGCCGGTGGCGGTCGGCCTCGGAGACCCGGAATCGGAATTCGGGCCCGACGCCGCCGGGCGAGGGGTGCAGGGCGATCGTGCCGGCCTCCAGGTCGATCGTCGCCTCCAGGGACGAGTCGGCCCGGGTGGCCTCGGCGATCGCCCGCCAGTCGGCCTCGGGCAGCTCGATCGGCAGCAGGCCGTTGTTGTACGAGTTGCCCTCGAAGATGTCGGCGAACCCCTCCCCCTTGCCGGGGGCGATCAGCGCACGGTAGCCGGCCTGCTGGACGGCCCAGACGGCGTGCTCCCGGCTGGAGCCGCAGCCGAAGTTGCGGCCGACGACGAGGATGGTCGCACCCTCCGCCTCGGGCCGGTTCAGGGGGAAGTCCCCGGCGAGGGGGCCGTGCCGCTCGGGGGCATCCGGCTCGGGGGCGCCGCCGGGGGCGTAGCGCTTGTCGGCGAACAGCAAGGGCCCGTACCCGGTCCGCTCGACCCGCTTCAGGTAGCGGGCGGGGATGATCAGGTCGGTGTTGACGTCGCTCCAGTCGAGCAGGGCGACCTTGCCGCGATGGGTCGTAAAGGCGTCCAAAAGAGGCTCCCGGAAGGATTGTGTGGATCAGCGGGTCTTTCGACTCAGTTTCGGGAGATCACCACGTTTTCGAAGCCGAATCACTTCCTGGAGGATCCGTTCGGGCGAGAACGAAGTCCCGGCACGGCGGTTAAAACGTTGCGTCAATTGGTCCAGCGAACTCGGCCGGCTGGAGAGTTGCTCCGAGGCAACCCCGACGGCGCCATACGCCTCGCCCAGCACCACCGCCTGCTCCTCGCTGAGTGGTTCGATCGCGCCTAAGATCGCATCAATAACCTGATCGAGTTCCGAAATCGGGGCGAGTCGGTAATGCGAAAGCCAAGCAGGCATGTCTCTTGGTGAGATCCCGGCATTCAGGAGATAGATGAACTTCCCCCACGCGAGCGCCGCCCCGAACTCCACCGCGAAGTTCGCACTGCTCATCGAAGCCCGGGTCAGGATCGCGACGAAGATTCGCGCCTCCGCCATCGCCGATCGGATCACATCCTCGAACCTCACGCCCGCCTTCATCTCGAGGGCAGAGAAGACCGTCAATCCCCGAGATTCGAACGATCGTCGAACGACCTCTGCGACCCCAACATCCAAGGTGGACGCCGAGAGGAACACATCGTAGGTGACCTCGTTCTTCGTCATCGCCCGAGTGCCCTCACACGCTTTGCCACCTCGGAAAGGTACTCGTCGAGGTCGTTCAACGCGATCGCTTTCTTCGACTTCAGCATGTCGGGGACCGAATCCACCTCGACATGATAGAGGACGACGGTGATCCGGGTCTTCCCGCTCCAGAGCCACGCCGCGCCGATCTCGAGCAACACCCAGGGGCGGCCGACCGACTTGGGCGTCAGTAGTACGAGGAGTTCCTTCGATCGCTTGATCTGTCGACGAATCTCGTCCGGGATGTCGTCGCCCCCGTCGACGTCTCGATCGTCCCGGAAGGTCGTGGCTCCGACACCTTCGAGCTTCTCGCAGAGGACCTTGGCGATCCACTTGTCGGGAGTTGCATGACTGATAAAAACCTGATAATCCCCCGTTGTCGAGCGGGATCGGGCCGTTGACCGGGGCCTTGCCATCGTTACAGGCCCGCCCCCCCGATCCGGGAGTTCGAATCGGCCAGGAGCGTGCGGACGTCGGTGAAGCGGCCCGTCACGGCGGCGGCGGCGGCCATGGCGGGGCTGACGAGGTGGGTGCGGCCGCCGGGGCCCTGGCGGCCCTCGAAGTTGCGGTTGGAGGTGCTGGCGGAGCGCTGGCCGGGGGTGAGCTTGTCGGGGTTCATCGCCAGGCACATCGAGCAGCCGGACATCCGCCACTCGGCGCCGGCCTCCTGGAAGATCCGGCCGAGCCCCTCGGCCTCGGCCTGGGCCCGGACCCCCTCGCTGCCGGGCACCACCATCGCCCGGACCCCCTCGGCCACCTTGCGGCCCTTGAAGACGGCGGCGGCCGTGCGGAGGTCCTCGATCCGGCCGTTGGTGCAGGAGCCGATGAAGACGACCTCCACCGGGATCTCGCGGATGGGGGTGCCGGGCGTCAGGCCCATGTAGGCCAGCGCCCGCTCGGCGTCCTCCCGGGAGGCGAAGGGGACCTCGCCCGGGTCGGGGATCACGCCGGTCACGTCGACCGTCATCCCCGGGTTCGTCCCCCAGGTCACCTGGGGGACGAGCGAGGAGGCGTCGATCGTCAGGTGCGTGTCGAAGGCGGCGGGGTCGTCGGTGCGGAGGGACTTCCAGTCCGCCACGGCGGCGTCGAAGGCGGCGCCCTTGGGGGCGAAGGGGCGGTCCTCCCGGGCGATGAAGTCGAAGGTCGTGTCGTCCGGGCCGATCATGCCCGCCCGGGCCCCGGCCTCGATGGACATGTTGCAGATGGTCATCCGGCCCTCCATCGAGAGGGCCTCGATCGCCGGGCCGTAGTACTCGAAGACGGTGCCGGTGCCGCCCCCGGTGCCGATGGCCCGGATGATCGCCAGGATGATGTCCTTCGGCTCCAGCCCGGCGGGGAGGCGGCCGGTCACCTCGATGCCGTACGACTTCGGCCGGGGGCCCTGCCAGAGGGTCTGGGTGGCCAGGACGTGCTCGACCTCGCTGGTGCCGATGCCGAAGGCCAGCGCGCCGAAGGCGCCGTGGGTGCTGGTGTGGCTGTCGCCGCAGACGATGGTGGTGCCGGGCAGGGTGATGCCCAGCTCCGGGCCGACGACGTGGACGATCCCCTGGTGGCCGCTGCCGACGTCGTAGAGCCGGATGCCGAATTCCCGGCAGTTGGCGCGGAGGGCCTCGACCTGGCGCCTCGACAGGGCGTCCTTGATGTCGAGCTGGTCGTCGGTGGGGATGTTGTGGTCGGGGGTGGCGAAGGTCAGCCCGGGGCGTCGGACCTTCCGGCCGGTGAGGCGGAGCCCCTCGAAGGCCTGGGGGCTGGTGACCTCGTGGACGAGGTGGCGGTCGATGTACAGCAGCGTCGCGTCCTCGGTGGCGAGGACGACGTGACGGTCCCAGACCTTCTCGAACAGCGTCGCGGGCATCGGGCGGATCTCGATCGTGCGGGACGGCTTCGGAAGAAATTCGGGGGAGCCTCGGGCCCCGGCGGCGGGCCATTCATTCTACCCGGGAGGGGGGGCGGACGCACCAGGAGACCGCAGCGCCCCTGACGGTCCGGTCGCCCCGGGCGGCCCCGGCCTCCGTGGAGGCCTCGCCCCCCAGACCCCGTCGGGCCGCTCCGGGTTCGACCGGGGCGCCGCCCGGCGAGACGGCCCGGGGCCGGCCGGATCGGGCACGGTGCGCCGCCAGTCGACGCCGGGTGATCGCCGCAACTCACGTTCGGAATTGCAATTGCGCGATTCGATGGGGCTCGAAATGGGTTCGCTCCGCGCGGCGCACCGGCGAGGGCGCACCGGCGAGGGGCCGATCCGACGGGGGAACGGTTGGCCGGCCTGCATTCCCGTCCCGAGGGCCCCGGATCGGAGTGGACGCGGCCGGGTCGCGGACGGTGCGCCGATTTCGGCCCGGACGCTCTCCGCTCAAGTTGCTCCAATAAATCGACTTGCGGAATCGGAAATGGGTTCGCTCCGCGCGGTGCGCGCCGGCAGGAGGCCGATCCCCGGCGGGTCGGGCGGGAGAGTCCCGACGCCGGCCGATCGGCGGGCAGGCCGGGGCGGAGGCCGGGACGGTCGACGATCGGCGGCCCGGGTCGGGCCGGAGGGCCGGGCCGGGGTCGGGGGGATCGGTCGAGGGTCGTCGAGGGGGCCGGCATCGGGGGAGGCTTCCGCGCAGGTCGGGACGGCGGGGCCGCCGAGCGGGCCCTCATCCTAGATCATCGTGGGATGGGCCGAATTTAGTCACACAATCCGGTCGGGCGGGTCGACCGTCGGCCTCGTGCGGGGGGGCGAGCCGGGCCGGGTCGGGACCGGCACCGGGCGCGCGAAAACGCCGGGCCCGACCCCTCGGGGCGGGCCCGGCGATTGGGGAAGCCGGGGGGCGGGAGGCCGGGGCGGCCTCGCTCAATACTGGTCGGCGCTGACGACCTCGCCGCCCTTGCGGGTGGAGAGGGCCTGGTAGACGCCGGGGACGGCGTTGCCCTGCTCGTAGATGGGCCAGCTGCCGCAGTATCGGAGGCTATAGCCGACCGGCTCGCCGTCGTCGCCGAGCGGCCAGGTGTTGATCGTGTCCTTGATGAAGCGGACCGAGCCGTCGGCCATGGCGAAGTTGGCGCCGCCGGGGTGGTAGCTGGAGGCGGCCGTCGTGCTGTGCCAGTCGTGCGGGGTCTTGCCGGGTCCGCCCTTGTTAATCGGGACGGTGGTGTCGAAGAAGGCGTCCTCCATCCAGCCGGAGTGCCACCAGCGGTTCCAGGCCTTCCGGGAGGCGGGCCAGAGCTCGCCGAAGGCGGCCTCGCCGTAGAGGAAGGTGTTGCTGGTGCCGTCCCGGATCTCCGAGAGCTTGGTGGCGCTGCCGTCGTAGATGGTGCCGGTGGCCGTCCGGGTGACCGTGCTGTAGCAGGGGTCGAGGGTGTTGTAGCGGAAGTCGGTCATCCAGAAGGTACCGCGATTGGCGACGTAGCTGCGGGCGGCCTGGGTGAAGTTGGGGAAGAGGGCCTGGCCGTGGTACCAATCGTTGACCGGGATCAGTTCGGCGGCCTCGGGGTCGCTGGGGCACCAGTAGGCGTTGAAGTTGGTGGCCGCGGCGGTGACGTTGGCCGAGGCCCTCATGCTCAGGTCGTAGTTGTAGGCGCTGAGCATGGCGCCCTGCTCGATGAAGCCGAGGATGAAGGCGAAGCTGTTGACGCCGGTGTACCAGGCGAGGCCGCCCTCGGGGTCGGGGGCGTTGAGGTTGCCCGGGGGCAGCGAGCCGAAGGCCGACTCGTAGTTCATGCTCGCCAGGGCGATCTGCTTGAGGTTGTTGGTGCACTGGGCGCGGCGGGCCGCCTCGCGGGCGCTCTGCACGGCCGGCAACAGGAGGGCGATGAGCACCCCGATGATGGCGATGACGACGAGCAGCTCGATCAGGGTGAAGCCGGGTCGCGCGACCCGGCCGCGATGGGTTCGGTTCATGGAGACCTCGCGAGGAAGAAGGGTGTATGGGCGGGGCGGTGGGCGGGGCGGTTCGGACTCGGATCCGGGCGGCACGGCCCCCGGGGGCGGCCCCGGGCGGCCGGGGCGTCACTTCTGGCTGTAGTCGGCCTTCAACTGGGCCTTCTCCTCGGCCGTCGGCACCGGCATCTCGCCGCCGGGCAGGTCTCGGATCTTGTCGTCCCCGCCGCAGCCGGGCAGGACGACCGAGGAGAGGGTGAGCGACGCGCAGACGACCGCGGCGGTCATCGAGGTCGCCAGGAGTTTCCGTAACATGGGCGCGTTCTCGACGGTCGGCAAATCGGTGGGGGGGAAATGGTTGCAGGGCCCGACCGGGGGCGGTGACCGGACGCCGGGGCCGGCCTCGGCGGGGCCGACATCCGTGGATTGAAAGATCAGTCTACACGGCGACCGGGAAGAATTCTTCAGGAAACCGCGGAGATTTCGTGAAGGTGGGCCCGCGTCGATTCGACCCCGTCCGGGAGCGCGGCCGGCGAGGGCCGGTCAGTCGTGGTGCCCGGCGGCCAGGCGGTCGGCGTGGTAGCTGGAGCGGACGAACGGGCCGCTGGCGACGTCGGCGAAGCCGAGCGATCGGGCGACCCGCCCCAGCTCGTCGAATTCCCCGGGGGGGAGGTAGCGCTCGACGGGCAGGTGCTTCGGGGAGGGGCGGAGGTACTGGCCGATGGTGATCAGGTCGCAGCCGACGGATCGGAGGTCGGCGAGGGTCTCGATCACCTCCTCGGTCGTCTCGCCGAGGCCGAGCATCAGGCCGCTCTTGGTGAGCAGGTCGGGGCGGGCCCGCTTGGCGTGCTCCAGCACGCGGAGGCTGACGGGGTACTGGCTCTTGCGGCGGACGTGCCGCTGGAGGCGGGCGACCGTCTCGATGTTGTGGTTGAAGACCTCGGGGGAGGCGGAGAGGACGGTGTCGATGGCCGAGGTGTCGCCGTCGAAGTCGGGGGTGAGGACCTCGACGACGGCCCCGGTGCGGGCCCGGACGGCGAGGATGCAGCGGCGGAAGTGGTCGGCGCCGCCGTCGGGCAGGTCGTCCCGGGTGACGGAGGTGATGACCACGTGCTTCAGGCCGAGCCGGGCGCAGGCCTCGGCCAGGCGGTCGGGCTCGTCGAGGGCGGGGGCCTCGGGCTTGCCCCGGGGGACGGAGCAGAAGCCGCAGGGGCGGGTGCAGACTTCGCCGAGGACCATGAAGGAGGCGGTCTTGCGGGTCCAGCACTCCGACCGGTTCGGGCACTTGCCGGACTCGCAGATCGTCTCCAGCCCGAGTTCCTCGATCAGCCGCGCGGTGGGGCCCATGCCCCCGGACTCGGGCAGGGGGCGCTTGAGCCACGAGGGGAGCCGGCGATGGGGGACCTGCCGCACGTCCCGGCCGTCGGGGCCGACGATCGGCAACGAGGGCAAGGAGGGGGGGGCGGTCGCGCGACCGTCCTCCTCCGAGGTGTCCTTATCCGAGGCTCTGAGCGTAGGCATGCAGTCGGGCCTTGCGGCGGATCATCGGGTGGTCGGTGAAGACGTGGTGCCGGGTCAGCCCGAAGGTCGATTCCAGGTGCCGGATCAGGGACTCCCGTACCTTGGGCATCGGGGCGGCTCGCTGTCGCTGGGCCTCCAGGGAGGTCTGCCGGAGCCGGGAGCCGTCGGGGCCGGGCTCGTCGATCAGCTGGAACGGCTCCAGGAACGGGCCCACGTTGATCGTCAGTCCATGATAGGCGATCCAGCGCCTGACGGCCACGCCGATCGAGGCGACCCGGGCATTGCCGGCGAAGACGCCGGCGGCCTTCGGGTGGGCCTCGCCCTTCAGGCCGAACTCGTTGACCACGGCGACCGCGGCCCGGTGCAGGCCGTCGAGGTAGCCCCGGAGGTCGAGCCCGGCCCGGGAGAGGTCCAGGGCGAGGTAGGCGTTGAGCTGCCCCGGCAGATGCAGCAGCGTCCCCCCACCCCGGTTGACCCAGCGGACGTCGATGCCGTGCCGATGCAACTCGACGTCGTCGGCGGCGACGTGCGCCCGGCTGCCGGACCGGCCGATGCTGATCGTCGGCGGGTGCTCGCAGAGCACCAGGGCCCCCGCGGCCCGGGATTCCCCGAGGTCGTACACCAATCGCCGCTGGAGGGACTGGGCCTCGTCGAAGTCGACCAGGCCGAGCAGGTAGACCTCCAAGGGGGGGGAGAGAACGGTCGACATGTCCGGTCCTGCTCCCCCTCGATTCCCTTGGCAAGCGGCCGACCGACGAGGCACGGGGGAGGCCCCGGCCCGTTGAGCGATGCGGGCGTCCGACGACGATTCCGACAGGGTCACTGTACACCTCGGCCTCGGGCCGGGGCAAGGGCGATCGGCGAGGCCGGAGGGCCCGCGATGCGGCCCGTCGACGCGGGCGGGACGCCGTGCTATGGTCGAGCCCGGGAGTCGATTCGACCCGGGCCGGGGACGGGCGAGGAGCCCCCCCGCCTGATCCCGGGTCGGTCGACGTGTCGTCCTCCCCGCACTCGGTTCGTTCCCCGGGACGCGATCGGGAGACCAACTCCGATGTCGGCGACGAGACGGGCCTTCCTCGCCTCCCCCGTGGCCCTGCCCCTGCTGGGGGGGACGCCCCGGCCGATGAGCCTGGGCATCGGCATCAGCTCGTATGGGAATCGGACCCGGATCGAGCCGGAGTTCCGGGACCCGATCCGGTTCCTGTCGCACTGCCGGGGGCTCGGTGCCGGCGGGGTGCAATTGCCGATCGGATCGCGGGACGAGGCCTACGCCGACGCCCTCCGGGCGATGGCCGACGAGGCCGGGATGGTCTTCGAGGGGTCGACACGGACGCCGGACCCGGACGACCCGGCCGACCGGGATCGCTTCGAGGCCGAGCTGCGGACCGCCTCCCGGGCGGGGGTGACGGTCGTCCGGACGGTGATGCTCGGCGGCCGGAGGTACGAGACGTTCGACTCGATGGAGCAGTTCGAGCGGTTCCGGGACCGATCGGCCCGGTCGCTCCGGCTGGCCGCGCCGCTGCTGGAGCGGCAAGGGGTGGCGCTGGCGGTCGAGAACCACAAGGACTTCCGATCGGACGAGCAGATCGAGCTGCTCCGGGAGATCGGCTCGGAACTGATCGGCGTCTGCGTGGATCTGGGGAACAACCTCGCCCTGCTGGAGGACCCGGCGGGGACGATCCGGGCGCTGGCCCCGATGGCGATGACCTGCCACGTCAAGGACATGGCCGTCGCCGAGGCCGAGGACGGCTTCCTGCTCTCGGAGGTGCCGCTCGGCCGGGGGGTGCTCGACCTCCCGGGCCTGGTGGCGGCGATCCGGTCGGCCCGGCCGGGGTGCCGGTTCATGCTGGAGATGATTACGAGGGACCCGCTCCGGATCCCCTGCCTGGCCGACCCGTACTGGGAGACGCTCCCCGGGGTGCCGGGCCGGGACCTGGCCCGGACCCTGGCCCTGGTCCGGGGGGAGGACCGGGGAAGGTCGCTGCCGAGGGTCGAGGGGCTGGCCCCCGAGGCGAGGATCGCCGAGGAGGAGGCCAACGTCCGGGCCTGCCTCGACCACGCCGGGAAGGCCCTGGGCCTCTGAGCGTCCTCCCCTGTCCTCCTCGTCGGGCTCAGCGGTGGGCCCGCCGGCGTTCCTCGGAGTCCTCGGCGGGCTCGGGGTCGATGTGCTCCAGGTCGGGGCCGTCAGTGGGGTCGGACTTCTGGCCGGTCTTCTTGCCGATGGGGGAGGCATCCTCGATGACCCGGTTCACCTGGGCCGAGACGAGCAGCACGAGGGCCGAGATCCAGAACCAGAACATCAGGACCATGACGCCGCCGAGCGTGCCGTAAGTCTCGTTGTAGTCGGCGAAGTTCTGGACGTAGACGCGGAAGCCGAGGGTCGCCACGACGAAGACCGCCGAGCCGATGAGGCTGCCCGGGGTGATCCACTCCCATCGGGTGTCGGCGTCGGGGGCGAAGTAGTAGGTGAGGGCGAAGCTGGACAGCAGCATCAGGAAGATCAGGAGCCATCGGACCGCCGAGGCGATGAAGGCCGGGCCGGTCCCCAGGCCGATCGCGCTGATGATCTGGGGCCAGGCGACGATCGACACCAGCGCGGAGATGAGGATGGTGGCCTGGACCAGGGTCAGGAAGATCGCCTGGATCCGGAGCCTCCAGATCGGCCGGGACTCGGAGACGCCGTGCACGGCGTTGAGGGAGTCGATGATCTCCAGGAACAGGGCCGAGGCCAGCCAGATCGTCACCAGCAGGCCGAAGGAGAGCAGGTCGAGCCGGCCCCCCTCCTGGATCTGGGCGATCTGGTCCTTGATCAGCCCGACCGCCTCCTGGGGGAAGGACTGCTCCAGGGTCCGCTCGAATTCCGAGACCGCCTGGTTGCCCAGGTCGGCCCCCTGGCCGACGGTGGCCTCGGTGAGGTCCGGCAGCGCCTTGACCGTCAGGGTGAGCACCAGCGCCAGGAACGGCACCAGGGCGAGCATCGCGTAGAAGGCGACGGCCGCCGCCCGGCTCATCAGCGAATTCTCGGACACCCGGCACCAGGTCCTGCGGGCGAGCTGCACCGGCGAGAGCCCCCCCAGGTTGAAGGCGGACCGCAATCGGATCGGCGGGAATGACACGTCGAACCCCTCCTGGACTTGCGACTCCCCCCGGGCAGGGGGGCGTTTCCAGGAGGGGCGACGCAAGTCCGGCGCCGAGCGGGGGCCGCCCCGCCGGGGGTCACTCGAACAGCCGGGGCTGGTCGAGGAGGTCGAAGGGAGGATCGGGCTCGGGGGCCTCCAGGCCGAGGTGGAGGTAGGCGGCCTCGGTGGCCCGTCGGCCCCGGGGGGTCCGGACGATGAACTCGCGGCGGAGGAGGTAGGGCTCGACCTCGTCGGTGAGGGTGTCGACGGCGACGTTCATGGTGGCGGCCATCGCCTCGACGCCGGTCGGCCCCCCCCGGAAGACCCGGATGAGGGTCTCGATGTAGCGGCGGTCCTGGCGGTCGAGCCCCTCGACGTCGACCTCCTGCATGTCCAGGGCGTCGACGGCGATGGGGCGGGTGATGTGGCCGTCGGCCCGGGCGACGGCGTAGTCCCGGACCCACCGGAGGCGGGAGTTGGCGAGCCGGGGGGTGCCCCGGCTGCGCCGGGCCAGCTCCTGGGCGGCGTCCCCGGTGACGGTCGTCCGGAGCTTGCCGGCGTTGATGGCGACGATCCGGGCCAGCTCCTCGACCTCGTAGAACTCCAGGTGTTCGTGCAGCTGGAAGCGGTCCCGGAGGGGGCCGGAGAGCATGCCGCTGCGGGTGGTGGCGCCGATGATGGTGAACTTCTTGAGGGGGAGGTTCACCGTCCGGGCGTTCATCCCCTCGCCCAGGACGATGTCGACTCGGAAGTCCTCCATGACGGGGTAGATGAACTCCTCGACGACCCGGGGGAGCCGGTGGATCTCGTCGATGAATAGGATCGACCCGGCCGAGGCGTTGGTCAGGTAGGGCAGGATGTCGGCGTTCTTGGCCAGCGCGGGGCCGCTGGTCATGGCCAGCTCCACGCCCAGTTCGTTGTGCAGGACGGTGGCGAAGGTCGTCTTGCCCAGGCCGGGGGGGCCGTCGAAGAGGATGTGCGGCAGCGGCTCCCCTCGCTTGCGGCTGGCCTCCAGGGCGATCGAGAGCCGCTCGGCCACGGCCCGCTGGCCGATCACCTCGGCCAGCCGCTGGGGGCGGAGCTTCTCGTCCATCGCGTCGGCGGGCCGCTGGGGGCGGTCGTCGTGGACGTCTCGACGGCCCGGCCCGTCCCCGGGGGGGCCGCCCCCGGTGATGATCGGCTCCCTCGCGCTCATCGGGTCCCCTCCTGAAGGGTGGTGCGGTGGATTCGCGGCCGGGATCGGGTCAGGGGCGGGGCCCGCCCCCCGGGGATCCCGCGCCGGGGGTGTCCAGGGAGGCCACCCGGTCCAGGGGGATGACCTCCCTCGTCTCGTAGTTCACGAACGTCTCGGCCGTCGCCCCGTTGGGGGAGATGACCAGCATGTCGGGGTGCCGGATCGGGATCACCCGGCCGTCGGCCAGGTGCAGGGCGAAGGGGACGAACGGCCGCCGGGAGAGCATCGATCGGATCGCCTGGATCTGCATGGCTCGGGCCTCACTTGCCGGGCGTCTCGTTCTGGTAGATGGCCATCAACATCGCGTCGACGGTCTTGTACTTCTTCTTGCCGGAGAGGGCCTGGTCGAGCAGGTGCCGCGCCTGCGCCTCGGAATGCCCGACGGAGAGCAGCGCGTGGTAGGCGTCCCGGATCACGTCCGGCTCGGCGTTCGACGGCTCGCCATTGGCCTCCGAGGCCCCCACGGCCGAGCGGTCGTCGGCGCCGGGGCCGACCATCAGGGCGAACTTGCTCACCTTGCGGCGCAGCTTGGCGACGATCCGCTCGGCCGTGGCCTCGCCGATGCCGGGGAAGGTGGCCAGGGTCCGGAGGTCGGAGTCCTGGATCATCCTCGCCAGCTCCCGGACCGGCCGGACCATCGCCCGGAGCGCCTTGCGGACGCCGACGCCGTCGACCGAGCAGAAGACCTCGAAGAACTCCCGGTCGACCGGCGAGAGGAAGCCGATCAGCCGGGGCTTCATCCGGCCCGACATCTGGTTCCCCTCGATGTCGAAGACCGTGTGCAGGACCACCGGCTCGTCGAGCTTCGCCTGGAGCTGCCGACGGGCGTACTCCGGGATCAGCACCTCCAGGTCGAAGAACGGCTCGACCCCGAGGATCAAGGATTCCTCCGCCACCGACTTCAAGACGCCCCGGATCTGCGTAATCACGAGTTTCGCCCGCCCGATCGTTTCGAGGATTCGGCTTGCGACCGTATGGTTTGTACACTACTATGCCCGAACTCGGGGGGACGGGCAAGGCCCTCTCCCCTCATTCTCCCCAGGATCGGCGGATCTTCCCAGCCCGCTGCAGCGGAGATAGGATCGGGCGACGCGATGAGGGACGCACGAGGGGGTCGCGATGGCTCCGGGACGCTGCCGGCCTTTCGGGGTGCTCGACGTGATGATCCTGGTCGGGTCCGTCTCGGTCGGGCTGGGGGTCATCCGTGCCATCTTCCCCGAGATCCGCTGGGATTACTTCGCGAGGGAGCTCCAGAGCGGGGACCTCTCGGACGCGATCGTCGCGTGCATGGAGTTGTGGCTGATCCTGGCGTCCCCGATTCTCCTGGGACTCTCGGCGGCGACGGTGGCGATCCGGCTCCGGAGGCCCCGGCCCTCGCTGCGTCGGGCGTTGCGGTCCCCCGGGGTCCAGGGATGCTCCTGGATCGTCCTGGGCTTTGCCTCGGCGATCGTCCTCCTGCTCGGGTGGTCGACCCTGGCCGGGCCGCTGCTGAATCGCACCGTCGACGTCCTGGCGGAGCTGCCGGGGCTGCTGGGCATGGCCCTGCTGGTCAGCCTCCCCGCCTCGTCCTTCGCGATCGTCGCCGGCTGGGCGACCGCCTCGGCCTTCCTCCCCCGGCGTCGGGCGTGCCCGGGGTGCTGGATCGACCGCCTCGGGCTGGCCGTCTGCGGGCTCTGGTGCCTCTCGTCGCCGCTTCCGATCTTCTTTCTGCTGGTGATGTTCTGAGGGCGACGTCGGGGGGACGGGGCGGCGATCCGTCGGGGGCCCGGGCGAGGGAAACGGAATCAGGGCACAACGACCCATCGATCGATCGCCGATCGGCGGCGGGCCGCCCTCTCGCGGGATCCGCTCGAGACGCCTGGTGGGCCGGCCGCCGGGGCGGCCGAGGACACGCGGAGCGAGCCCCCGATGCGGAGGGGTCCGCCGCCGGGGGCCTGTTCTCGGTCCCCGGCCGATCCGGCCGAGGGAGCGGCTGTGATCGAGGCCTTCCGATCGGGGAAGGAGGGGCAACGTGACCGGGGAATCGACCGACATCCGGGGGCTGGTCGACGGGCTCTATCGGGCCGAGTCGCGCCGGGTCTTCGCCTCGCTGGTCCGGCTGGTCCGGGACTTCGACCTGGCCGAGGAGGCCTTGCACGAGGCCTTCACGGCGGCCGTCGAGCGCTGGCCCCGGGAGGGGGTGCCGGGCAACCCGAGGGCCTGGCTGGTGTCGGCCGGGCGGTTCAAGGCGATCGACGCCATCCGACGCCGGAGTCACCTGGCCGAACTCCGGCCGGGGCTGGCGGGCCGGCTGGCCGAGGTCGCGGCGGCCAACGCGTCGAGGGCGGGCGAGGAGATCGAGGACGACCGCCTCCGGCTGATCTTCGCCTGCTGCCACCCGGCGATCGACCGCAAGGTGCAGGTCCCGCTGACGCTCCGGGAGGTCTGCGGCCTGACGACCGAGGAGATCGCCTCGGCGTTCCTGGTCCCCCCGGCGACGATGGCCCAGCGCCTGGTCCGGGGGAAATCCAAGATCCGGGACGCCGGGATCCCGTTCGCCATCCCGGACGCCGAGGAGCTGCCCGACCGGCTGGGCTCCGTCCTGGCGGTCGTCTACCTCGTCTTCAATGAGGGGTATTCCGCCTCGGCCGGGGATTCGGTGACGAGGGCCGACCTCTCGGGGGAGGCGATCCGGCTGGGGAGGCTCGTCGTCGAGCTGCTGCCCGACCCGGAGGCGATCGGGCTGCTCGCCCTGATGCTGCTCCAGGAGTCCCGACGCCTGGCGAGGTCGACCCCCGAGGGGGACCTCATCCTCCTGGAGGACCAGGACCGGTCGCTCTGGGACCGTCGGCTGATCGAGGAGGGGACGGCGCTGGTCGATCGGGCCCTCCGGACCCGGGGGTTCGGCCCCTACGGCATCCAGGCGGCCATCGCCGCCGTCCACGCGGGGGCGGCGACCCCCGGCGAGACGGACTGGAGGCAGGTGGTCGGGCTCTACGACGCCCTCCGGGCGATCAACCCCTCGCCGGTCGTGGAGCTGAATCGGGCGGTGGCCGTGGCGATGAGGGACGGGCCCGATGCGGGGCTCTCGCTGATCGACGCGATCCTCGACCGGGGCGACCTGGACGGCTACCACTTGGCCCACGCGGCCCGGGCCGACCTGCTCCGCCGGCTGGGCCGGGCCGACGAGGCCCGGGAGGCCTACGGGAGGGCGCTGGACCTGGCCCGGCAGGGCCCGGAACGCCGATTCCTGAGGGAGCGGATCGGGCAGCTCTGACGGCCGAGGGCCCCCCGCCCCGCCCCCGGTCGAGGCCCCGGGAGGGAATCCCGGGGGGGGTGTCGATCCGAGCCCGGCCCGATCGACCAGGGGGCGAGCGTGGGGGGCGATCGGGAGATCGTCCCCCGTCCCCCGGACGATTCCCGATGCCGAGGACGTTCCCATGTCCCGACCGAAGGTCATCCCCTGTCTCTGGTTCGACGGCAAGGCCGAGGAGGCCGCCCGCTTCTACGTCTCGCTCTTCGAGGACGCCGAAATCCTCGGCGTCACGCCGGGCCCGGACGGCTCACCCCTGGTCGTGGAGTTCCGGCTGGGGGAGACGACCTTCACGGCGCTCAACGGCGGGCCGCACTTCACCTTCAACGAGGCGGTGTCGCTCTCGATCAACTGCGACTCCCAGGAGGAGCTCGACGTGCTCTGGGAGACGCTCTGCGAGGGGGGTTCGGAGTCCCAGTGCGGCTGGCTCAAGGACCGGTACGGCCTGTCCTGGCAGGTGGTGCCTTCGGTCCTGCCGGACCTCCTCAAGGGCGGCGACCCCGCCCGGGCGGCCCGGGTGATGGGGGCCGTCATGTCGATGATCAAGCTCGACATCGCCAGGCTCCGGGCCGCCGCCGACGGCGAGGAGGAGGCCGCGTGACAGACGACGGGGCGACGATCGCCCATGAGGACATTTTCAATCTTCGGGGCGGACCAGGCCGGGGAGACGCGATGAAATACATGCTGCTGATCTACGGGGCCGAGGATTCCTGGACCGAGGAAGAGCGGGAGGCCTGCATGGTCGAGTCGATGGGGATCGGCGACGAGCTGTCCGCCCGGGGCAAGTACCTCGACTCGTCCCCCCTGGAGCCGGCGGCGACCGCCGCGACGGTCCGGGTCCGGGACGGCCGGGCGATGGTCACCGACGGCCCCTTCGCCGAGACGACGGAGCAGCTCGGCGGGTTCTACATCCTGGAGCTGGAGGACCTGGACGAGGCGATCGCCGTCGCGTCGAGGCTGCCCCCGGCGAAGAAGGGGACCGTGGAGATCCGCCCGGTCCTCGAGCTGGACGGCCTGCCCCCGTCCCGTCCCCTGCCGGGAGGGCCGGCCGAGGCGGGCTCGGGCCGGCCGTTCATGCTCCTCTGCTACGACGACGAGGGGGCATGGACGTCGGCCGGGGAGGAGGCCCATCGGGCGGCCATGGCGGAGGCGTCGGCCCTGGCCCGGGAGCTGAGCGAGGCCGGCCGCTACGTGAGCGCCTCGCCGCTGCACCCGACGGAGCTGGCCACGAGCGTCCGGGTCCGGGACGGACTGAGGCAGGTCACCGACGGCCCCTTCGCCGAGACGAACGAGGTGCTCGGCGGCTACTACGTCATCATGGCCCGGTCCCGGGACGAGGCCGTCCAGGTCGCCTCCCGGCACCCGGGCGCCCGGTTCGGCTCGGTCGAGGTCCGGCCGATCTTCGACCTCTCCGCCCTCCGCGGGGCCGCCCCGATTTCCTGAGCCGGTGTCGATCCGACCCGGGGCCGATCGACCATGAAGGGGAGGGGCGGAGGCGGCCGATCGGGCCGCCCCCCCTCGACGACCACCAACCCGTCCCGAGGGGGAACTCATGTCCCGGACGACCATCACCCCGTACCTGTTCCTCGGCGGCCGTTGCGAGGAGGCCATCGCCTTCTACACGGAGACGCTCGGCGCCGAGGTCGAGATGCTCATGAGGTTCGACGAGAGCCCCGATCCCCCGCCGCCCGGGATGCTCCAGGAGGGGTTCGAGAAGAAGGTCATGCACGCGTCGATCCGGGTCCGGGGCATCCCGATCATGATGTCCGACGGCTGCGACGACGCCTCCCGGTTCGACGGCTTCCGGCTGGCGCTGGCCGTCCCGACCGAGGAGGACGCCCATCGGGCCTTCGACGCGTTGGCCGGCGGCGGGAGCGTCCAGATGCCGCTGTGCAAGACCT